>NZ_JAFELM010000004.1 GCF_016890225.1 Bacillus suaedaesalsae
TATGGTTAAGTCCTCGACCTATTAGTATCTGTCAGCTCCACGTGTCGCCACGCTTCCACCTCAGACCTATCAACCTGATCGTCTTTCAGGGGTCTTACTTCAAAGAATGGGAAATCTCATCTTGAGGGGGGCTTCATGCTTAGATGCTTTCAGCACTTATCCCGTCCACACATAGCTACCCAGCGATGCCCTTGGCAGAACAACTGGTACACCAGCGGTGTGTCCATCCCGGTCCTCTCGTACTAAGGACAGCTCCTCTCAAATTTCCTACGCCCACGACGGATAGGGACCGAACTGTCTCACGACGTTCTGAACCCAGCTCGCGTACCGCTTTAATGGGCGAACAGCCCAACCCTTGGGACCGACTACAGCCCCAGGATGCGATGAGCCGACATCGAGGTGCCAAACCTCCCCGTCGATGTGGACTCTTGGGGGAGATAAGCCTGTTATCCCCGGGGTAGCTTTTATCCGTTGAGCGATGGCCCTTCCATGCGGAACCACCGGATCACTAAGCCCGACTTTCGTCCCTGCTCGACTTGTAGGTCTCGCAGTCAAGCTCCCTTGTGCCTTTACACTCTACGAATGATTTCCAACCATTCTGAGGGAACCTTTGGGCGCCTCCGTTACATTTTGGGAGGCGACCGCCCCAGTCAAACTGCCCACCTGACACTGTCTCCCACCCCGATAAGGGGCGAGGGTTAGAATTTCAATACAGCCAGGGTAGTATCCCACCGACGCCTCCACCGAAGCTGGCGCTCCGGCTTCTCAGGCTCCTACCTATCCTGTACAAGCTGTACCAAAATTCAATATCAGGCTACAGTAAAGCTCCACGGGGTCTTTCCGTCCTGTCGCGGGTAACCTGCATCTTCACAGGTACTATAATTTCACCGAGTCTCTCGTTGAGACAGTGCCCAAATCGTTACACCTTTCGTGCGGGTCAGAACTTACCTGACAAGGAATTTCGCTACCTTAGGACCGTTATAGTTACGGCCGCCGTTTACTGGGGCTTCAATTCAGAGCTTCGCTTGCGCTAACCCCTCCTCTTAACCTTCCAGCACCGGGCAGGTGTCAGCCCCTATACTTCGCCTTGCGGCTTCGCAGAGACCTGTGTTTTTGCTAAACAGTCGCTTGGGCCTTTTCACTGCGGCTCTCTCGGGCTTGCACCCTACCAGAGCACCCCTTCTCCCGAAGTTACGGGGTCATTTTGCCGAGTTCCTTAACGAGAGTTCTCTCGATCACCTTAGGATTCTCTCCTCGCCTACCTGTGTCGGTTTGCGGTACAGGCACCTCTCACCTCGCTAGAGGCTTTTCTTGGCAGTGTGGAATCAAGAAGTTCGGTACTAAATTTCCCTCCCCATCACAACTCAGCCTTTGCGGTAAGCGGATTTGCCTACTTACCAGCCTAATTGCTTGGACGCGCATATCCAGCAGCGCGATTCTCTATCCTCCTGCGTCCCCCCATTGCTCAAACGGTGAGGAGGTGGTACAGGAATATCAACCTGTTGTCCATCGCCTACGCCTTTCGGCCTCGGCTTAGGTCCTGACTAACCCTGAGCGGACGAGCCTTCCTCAGGAAACCTTAGGCATTCGGTGGACAAGATTCTCACTTGTCTTTCGCTACTCATACCGGCATTCTCACTTCTAAGCGCTCCACCAGTCCTTACGGTCTGACTTCGACGCACTTAGAACGCTCTCCTACCATTGTTCGTAAGAACAATCCACAGCTTCGGTGATACGTTTAGCCCCGGTACATTTTCGGCGCAGAGTCACTCGACCAGTGAGCTATTACGCACTCTTTAAATGGTGGCTGCTTCTAAGCCAACATCCTGGTTGTCTGGGCAACTCCACATCCTTTTCCACTTAACGTATACTTTGGGACCTTAGCTGGTGGTCTGGGCTGTTTCCCTTTCGACTACGGATCTTATCACTCGCAGTCTGACTCCCGAGTATAAGTCTTTGGCATTCGGAGTTTGACTGAATTCGGTAACCCGATGAGGGCCCCTAGTCCAATCAGTGCTCTACCTCCAAGACTCTCTACCTCGAGGCTAGCCCTAAAGCTATTTCGGAGAGAACCAGCTATCTCCAGGTTCGATTGGAATTTCTCCGCTACCCACACCTCATCCCCGCACTTTTCAACGTGCGTGGGTTCGGGCCTCCATTCAGTGTTACCTGAACTTCACCCTGGACATGGGTAGATCACCTGGTTTCGGGTCTACGACCACGTACTATTTCGCCCTATTCAGACTCGCTTTCGCTGCGGCTCCGTCTTCTCAACTTAACCTTGCACGGGATCGTAACTCGCCGGTTCATTCTACAAAAGGCACGCCATCACCCGTTAACGGGCTCTGACTACTTGTAGGCACACGGTTTCAGGATCTTTTTCACTCCCCTTCCGGGGTGCTTTTCACCTTTCCCTCACGGTACTGGTTCACTATCGGTCACTAGGGAGTATTTAGCCTTGGGAGATGGTCCTCCCTGCTTCCGACGGGATTTCTCGTGTCCCGCCGTACTCAGGATCCACTCTGGAGGGAACGAAGTTTCAGCTACAGGGCTGTTACCTTCTTTGGCCGACCTTTCCAGGTCATTTCACTTACCTCGTTCCTTTGTAACTCCGTATAGAGTGTCCTACAACCCCAAGAGGCAAGCCTCTTGGTTTGGGCTAATTCCGTTTCGCTCGCCGCTACTCAGGAAATCGCAATTGCTTTCTCTTCCTCCGGGTACTAAGATGTTTCAGTTCCCCGGGTCTGCCATCATAACCCTATGAATTCAGGTTAAGATACTACTCCATTACGAGTAGTGGGTTTCCCCATTCGGAAATCTCCGGATCAAAGCTTACTTACAGCTCCCCGAAGCATATCGTTGTTAGTCACGTCCTTCATCGGCTCCTAGTGCCAAGGCATCCACCGTGCGCCCTTCATAACTTAACC
>NZ_JAFELM010000005.1 GCF_016890225.1 Bacillus suaedaesalsae
GAGGAAGCTGAGCCTCCTCAGCTACGCCTGCGGGGTCTCAGCCTTTCCTCTACTTCCCGCAGGAGTCGAGTGTCTTCCGCTCCATTCCACTAGTTCTTAAAAAATAGTAACGAAATCAAACAAATCTATTGAAATCAACAAATAAAGACCCGAACTATTAAGTGCAAGATATTGCCTAATAGTTCGGGTTTATCATTGGCTGAAATACTTATGTCCCAGCCTCTTTCTTGTTATGACGAATTACTTTTCTTCTTCGTCTCCTTCAGTTCCTTCATTTGTTACATTACCGCTTTGCGTTTCACCTTCATCAACTGTGTCTTCTACTTTAGGTGGTAGAATTGAGGCAATGACATCCTCACTGTCTCTATTAATTTTATATTTACCTCCTGTAGCAATATCACTCACATGAATCGTTCCACTTACTTCAAGATTTGAAATATCTACTTCAATTGCAGATGGGATATCTGTCGGAAGAGCTGTAATTGGTAACTGGTGAATGGCTTGTTGTAAAACACCACCATCCTTCACCCCAACTGCTTCACCAACTAAGTGAACATTTACGTCAACATTTACATCTGAACTCATATCGACCACGACAAAGTCCGCATGTATGACTTCACCTTTTAATGAATCCATCTGTAGTTCATGGAGCATAACCTGAACATTTTCTCCAGTACCGGCTAACGTAAGAATACCGTTTCTACCTGCTTCTCTTATAACTTTTGTGAATTCTCCACTATTAACCGCTATATTTTTACTATCCTTATTTCTCCCATACACTACTGCAGGAAAGCCCCCGCCTTGTCTAATGCTTTTTTTTGTAGATTTTTTTGAATCTGCTCGTTCTTCAACTCTTAATAATGTCTGACTCATAAAAAAATTCCTCCATTTCAAGAATAGATAAAATAGGTTGTCCTATAATACCTTTTCCCAATGGAGGAAAATATAATCAATATTAATCAAATAAAGTACTTACAGACTTAAGTTCGTGAACACGGATGATTGCCTCACCAATCAGTGGTGCAACTGATAATTCAGTTACCTTTTCTGATTTTTGCTCCTCATTTAGTGCAATTGTATTCGTTACGACTAGTTCTTTAATTTTTGAGTTTTGAATGCGTTCCATTGCAGGTCCAGAAAGAACAGGATGTGTGCAGCAAGCATACACTTCTTTCGCCCCATTTTCTACTAACGCATTAGCAGCAAGGGTAATTGTACCAGCTGTATCAATAATATCATCAATTAAGATAGCAGTTTTACCTTCAATGTTACCGACAATATTCATAACTTCCGCAACATTTGGACGTGGGCGGCGCTTATCAATAATTGCAATTGGTGCCTTTAAGCGATCGGCCATTTTCCTAGCACGTGTCACACCACCATGGTCTGGTGAAACGATAACAATATCGCTTAATTGCTTTCCTTCAAAGTAATCCGCAAGGATCGGTACACCCATTAGGTGGTCAATTGGGATATCAAAGAAACCTTGAATTTGTGGAGCATGTAGATCCAGCGTAATGACACGTGTTGCACCAGCTGTTTCCAAAAGGTTTGCGACTAACTTTGCCGTAATTGGCTCACGAGATCTTGCTTTACGATCTTGTCTAGCATAGCCGTAATAGGGCATTACGATATTAATCGTTCTTGCAGATGCACGCTTAAGTGCGTCAATCATAATTAATAATTCCATAATGTGTTCGTTTACAGGTGCACTTGTTGATTGAACAACATACACGTCACAACCACGAATACTTTCCTCAATATTAATTTGAATTTCTCCATCGCTAAAACGAGCGACAGAGCTCTTACCAAGCTTTAATCCAATTACTTCAGCAATTTCTGCTGCAAGCTTTGAATTTGAATTTAGTGCAAATAACTTTAATTTTGAATCTGAATATTGACTCATGAGATTAAAACCCCTCCACCTAAGGCTATTCTTTGTTTTTTAACCGATTTGCGTAGTTTTCTTTATTTACCTGTCTTGCTCTTGCAATTGATAATGACTCTGATGGAACATCATCCGTAATCGTAGATCCGGCTGCTACATATGCATTTTTTCCAATAGTAACTGGTGCAATTAAGTTCGAGTTACAACCGACAAATGCCCCGTCCTCAATTGTCGTTAAAAACTTATTTTGTCCATCATAGTTAACCGTGATAGAGCCACATCCTAAATTCACATCGGAACCAACCTTCGCATCACCGATGTAGCTTAAATGTGAAGCTTTGCTTCCCTTTCCAAAAACTGCTTTCTTTATTTCAACAAAGTTTCCAATCTTAACTTCGTCTAATATTTGAGATTCTGGACGAATATGTGCAAATGGACCAATCGCAACAAGAGATCCAATTTCACTATTATGTGCAACGGATTGTCTAATTGTAGTATGGTCTCCTATTTGGCAGTTTTTAATCTCTGAATGAGGTCCGATCTCACAATCTGAACCAATTGTTGTTTTTCCTGAAATGACTGTTCCTGGTTGAATAATTGTATCACTACCAATTACGCTTTCTGCAGAAATGTATGTTGAATTCGGATCAATAATTGTAACACCATTAATCATGTGTCTCTTATTGATTCGCTTTCTCATCGTTTCTTCAGCTTGTGACAATGCAACACGGTCATTGACTCCAAGTGTCTCTTCAAAGTGTTCTGTTTGATAAGCAGCTACAATCTCACCTTGATTTTTTAAGATTTCAATTACATCAGGTAGGTAGTATTCACCCTGAACGTTATCATTTGAAACTAAAGATAATGCTTTGAAAAGTGACTCATTATCGAAGCAATATGTCCCGGTATTAATTTCTTGAATTGTTCTTTCTTCGTCACTCGCGTCTTTATGTTCAACAATTTTTTCAACTTCACCAGTATTCTTACGAATGATTCTACCGTAACCAGTTGGATCTTCTGCATAAGCTGTTAGAATTGTTGCTTTTGCCTTTGTTTCTTCATGATGCTTTAATAGCTTTTCAAATGTTTCAGATGTAATCAGTGGTGTATCACCACAAACAATTAGTGTTGTACCTTTTTCATTTTGTAATAGATCTTTCGCTTGAATGACCGCATGTGCCGTTCCTAGTTGTTCCTCTTGAAGAGCATACTCACTTCTAGTCCCAATTTGAGATTTTACAAGGTCTGCTCCAAAGCCAATAATCGTTACAATCTTATGTAAACCGAGTGATGATACTTGGTCTATTACATGTTCAACCATTGGTTTCCCACATACAGGATGTAAAACTTTATATAATTTTGACTTCATTCGAGTTCCTTGACCTGCAGCTAACACAATAGCATATCGATTTCCCATAGTAACCTCCCATATCCTATAATTCAAAAGCTTATTCGCATTACGCCAATATCACGCGCTTGATTGTTTACTAGCAAATCTATTTTCAAATATTAAACCTTATTATCCATTACGAATATATCTTAAATAGTGACCTATTTCAAGGAAACATAAAATGTAAGTAGGTTATGAAAAGAAAATGACTTAATTTTGACATATTATAGGGAATTTTAGGTAGGTTTTTCATGCAAAAAGAAAGAGCCTTGTCCATTTAGACAAAGGCTCTTTGAATTTGTTTTTATGAAGCACCTGCTTCTTCAAGCTCAACTTCTAGCTCACCAATACGATGATATTCAGCTAAAACAGCATCTTGAATTTTCCCGCGAGTAGATGAATTGATCGGATGAGCGATATCTCGGAACTCTCCATCTGGAGTACGTTTGCTTGGCATTGCTACAAACAAACCATTATTTCCATCAATTACACGAATATCATGTACAACAAACTCATGATCAAGTGTGATTGAAGCGATAGCTCGCATACGTCCTTCGGTATTAACGCGGCGTAATCTCACATCTGTCACTTCCATTATGTTCACCACCTTTTCCCTAGATAAAACTTAACTATTAAATTCAACAAATTTTTACTATTTCCTTCTTGTTTTTAAAACTTTTTTGAAAATTTGGCAAAAATATTTTACTTTATTTGTTTTTTTTATAGGTCTAGATGACTAGTGATATTCCGATAGTGATTTTAGTGATATTTCAGTAGAGAGTCTCTCAACGAATCAGGTCTAACAAATTTAAACTTGAACTTAAATTTCACAATAAAAAAGACCCTTCTCATAAGAGAGAAGAGTCTAAAATTTCCTTATTTTACTAATGCAATAACTTCGATTTCTACACTAGCATCTTTCGGTAGTCTAGCTACTTCAACTGTCGACCTAGCTGGTTTATTCGTGCTAAAGTACTCACCATAAACTTCATTAAATACACCAAACTCGTTCATATCCTTTAAGAATACAGTTGTTTTCACGACAGTTTCCAGCGACGCACCTGCTGCTTCTAAAACAGCCTGGAGATTTAAAAATACTTGATGAGTTTGTGTTTGGATATCTCCAGTAACTAGTTCTCCTTCAGCTGTTAAAGGAATTTGTCCAGAACTATAAAACATGTTATTAACAATGATTCCTTGTGAATATGGACCTATTGCACTAGGAGCTTTACTTGTTTGAACGATTTTCAAGGGTTCCACCTCATCCATATATTAATCAATTATCGGGTTGTACTGCACAATGAAGTTTCCTTCGACAACATTAATTGCTTTATCCTTTATATTAACATCTGACAATTGAAGCAATGAATAATATTCATCTACTAAACGTTCCTCTATGTCTTCAGATTCTACTAGAACACCAATTCCAGCAACCTTTGCATCAAACTCTTCAAGAAGGCTAATCATTCCGTTAATTGTTCCTCCAGCCTTCATAAAATCGTCAATGATTAATACATTTGATCCTACTTCTAAGCTTCGTCTTGCAAGTAGCATCGTTTGTATTCTTTTTGATGATCCAGAAACATAATTAATACTTACAGTCGATCCTTCCGTTACCTTACTGTCTCTTCTAACAATAACTACTGGAACTTGTAAATATTCTGCTACAGCATAGGCTAAAGGAATTCCTTTTGTTGCCACTGTCATCACAACATCAATTTTGCGTTTTGCAAACATCGATGCAAATAACAGACCAATTTGTTTTACGATTCTTGGATTACCTAAAATATCTGTTAAATATAGATATCCACCTGGTAATAAACGCTCCGGCTTTGCGAATAGCTCACATAGTTCAGTTATAAACTTGGTTGCCTCTTCTTTAGATACCATTGGAATATATCTAACACCACCAGCCGCTCCGGCTACCGTTTGCAGCGTACCAATGCCAGATTCTTCAAATGTATGCTTTATAATACCTAAATCTTCGCTAATAGAAGACTTAGCTGATTGATAGCGTTCAGAAAAGTACGTTAAGGGAACTAGCTCATGTGGATGTTGCATAAGATAGTAGCTCATATCGACTAATCTACCACTTCGTTTAATTTTCATTTTCTCACCACCATAAATCCGAATATTTTAAGTAAATATAACATCTTTATACGGATTTAATCAAGACGATTTTGTTCACCTAACATCTGAACGGCAAATACTTGATCGCAAAAGCCCCTTAACCCATTATAAATACGCTGCATACGAGAATCGTGATGTACTAATCCGAATACCGTTGGACCACTTCCGCTCATTAACACTGCATCCGCACCAAACTTTTTCATCTGTTCCTTAATTTGTGCTACTTCAGGGTGAAGCTTTAGTGTAACATCTTCTAGAACATTTCCGACTAACTGACAAATGCCATTGTAATCTTTATTATGTATAGCTTGAACCATTCCGTTGACATCAGGATGTTCAACATTTGCTAAGTCTAACTGTCCATATACTTCTCCTGTTGAGACTCCCACTGTTGGCTTTGCTAATATAACCCAACAATGTGGCGGTGGATCGATATGCTGTATTTTTTCACCACGGCCTGTCGCTAGTGCCGTTCCACCATATACACAAAACGAAACGTCAGATCCAATTTCTGCACCGAGTTCTGCAAGCTCATCTAATGTTAAGTTTAATCCCCACAACTTATTTAATCCTCTTAAGGTTGCAGCAGCATCACTACTACCACCTGCTAAACCAGCAGCAACAGGTATAGTTTTCGTAATCGTTATCGAGACACCCTTCTTGACGTTATATTTGTTTTTTAATAACATCGCGGCTTGATATGCTAAATTCCGATTATCATCCGGGACAAACCGATTATGTGAAACGATTTTAATTTGGTCCGCATCTAAAAGGGTTAATTCTACACGGTCAGCTAAATCAATGGTTGTCATGACCATCTTCACTTCATGAAAGCCATCATCTCTTTTATGTAATACATCTAGCGAAAGATTAATCTTCGCCGGTGCTTTTACTAATATCTTCATTCCCGTCACCTACTTTACGTACTTCCATATATTACGTTATTGTACCATAAATGTAATATGGAATAGCTAACCTGTCGACAACTTTTAACAAAAGTATGGTTCAATTCTCGCAAATATAAACTCTGGAAAATACAAAAATGCAATAAATATATGAGAAAAAGCGCTGAAGTTGTATTCAGCGCCTGTCGCATGTATGTGGATTTATCTTTTAGCTAGTTCATTTTGTGCAATTTCTACAGCACGTTTAACCATATTCCCCGCTTGCTTTGAGGTGATATTCCCCCATCCACCTTGTTCAACCTTATTGTAGAATCCGAGCTCTTTGGCAAGTTCGTATTTAGCTTGTTCTGAAAGCATTCCTCTTTTTCTTCCCAACGAAAACAGCTCCTTTCCAATACTACGACATGTTTAGTATTGGAAAGGAGCCGTTAATATTATTGCACCAACTTTATCCAGAACTTATTATTGTCCAGATAATGCGATACTACCACTTGTTTTATCGTCAAAAAAAGTTAATTCAACCGTTTCTGTTAATACATCCGCATAGCTGTATGAAACACGTTCAAAAGAATTCTCATCTTGGTCTAGTTCGATGACAAAAACAGATGGATACGTCTCAGCTAATACACCAGAACGTTCAATAGTTTTTCTACGACCACCGTTCGCTCGAAGAGTTAAGCGTTTACCTAGGTTACCATCAAGAGCTTGCTTAATTTCCGACAATGTTTTACCCATTTCACTCCACCTCGCTATAACTAATTCTAACACAGACACGTTCGAAAGTCAAATAAATTATAAATTATATCAGTGATTTAGAAGTGTTGTCAATTAATAAATTAAGACATTTTTTTTGACCAACATATTTATTTTATCTATTTTTTGATTTTTTATGTATATATATGTCGAATTGTAAAAAATATTGTCCAAGTTAGAAAAATACGTTACTTTCGGATTAGAGAGCACCCTCGTCTTCACAGCTGCATGAGTCTGCCTTTAACCGCTTCTCATGCACTAGGTTCTTATACTAGCACCTGGATTGAAGATTACAATGGAAATAATAAATTGATTAAAGATAACTAGACTAAAATATATCTTAAATTAACATGTCTCTGTTAAACACTGAAGTTGATTGTAGAGAGAGGCACTCGCTTTTCGCGGTAGTCTTGCGCCTTTCAAAAATCAACACAGCTATTTAACATAAAAAAATAACCTCTACTAAATACTAGAGGTCATTCTTCAAATCGATTAAATGGCATTCCTGTTCTTAGCACTCCTTTAGTTTCTATACCGCCTAGCCCCTTCTCGCCTGTTAGTGTATTTCGAACAACGTCCCAGACATTAATTCGATCCATAAACGGTGTAAAGCTGATTTTAGCTACAATGTACACCGGATCTAGTGCATGTATGTTCACTCTTGATGGGGAACTTGCAAAGTTGGCTCCTGCTCGAATTAACGATTCAAAGTGGGATTGACAGGCACCTGCAAATATCACTAACTGATCGAGATGTGGAACCTTCCTTCTAGCTTCTATCACGGTTTGAACAAATTGTTTTGAATGACGATATGCTTTTAATTCGGATACTTTCCCTTTTGATTTTGAATAGGCATCATGACCTGTTATGACTAAAATATCAGGACGTATTTGTTCAATTAGTGGACCTATTCTCTCAGGCATCTCAATCTCCTTACAATGAACACCGTATACGGGTACCCCGATCTTCTCATATAAAGCTAAACATTTTTTTAAATAGTTAGGGTCACCATCTAAATGCAATACCCTTCCTGGCATCTGAAAAAAAGCCTGATCAACACTGTAGCCATTTGTCGATTGATATTCGTTTCTCTCTTTGATTAAGTGATAATCTTGTTTAAATAAAGAAAAAGAATGCTCTTGTTTCTCTCTTTCTGAATCCACAAACCGATTTCTTTCTGTGTCATCAATCATTTTTAAATCAGTAAAAGGTGCATCCGCAATCAATCTAAAATCTTCACCATATAGCACAGCTATATCTCTACCTGTTTCATCTTTTTTTAATTCAATAATACGAAATAATAAATCACAATTATATGATAAACGAGCTACCGCCATTCCTATCCCAAATTTACTCATAATACACCCTCCCATATAAGATGGGGAAAAACTACCTAAGCCCTCTTCATAGCCTATGAGAAAGCTAAAAAAAAGTGCATACAGGTTGAAGGCGAATATGTAAACAAAAAGCTATGTGCGTCCGCTTAGCCTAAGGCAGGATGGGTGCTGGATTAATGATACACAAATACATAAGATACACTCAAAATTTTAAACTTGCTTAAACTGTAAAAAAAGAACCTAGTTATTACTAGGCTCTTCTCTCGTATAAGACATCACTTAACTTACCAAACTCTTCAATGGATAAAGATTCTCCTCTTCTCTCTGGCTTAATATTAGCTTCTGAGAGGGCCTCTAAAATTGTTTCTTTCGTTAATTGATATTTCGTTAAATTATGATTCAGGTTGTTGAGAATCGTTTTTCTTCTTTGGGCAAAGCTTGCGCGTACGACTTCAAAGAAAAACTCCTCATCCTTCACTATTACTGCAGGTTCCTGCCTTTTTGTTAAACGTATTACGGCTGAATCAACATTTGGCTGTGGCACAAATACCGTTTTCGGTACAATCATTACAGTTTTCGCCTCTGTATAATACTGTACCGCGATAGAAAGTGACCCATATTCTTTAGAGTTTGGAGAAGCGGCCATGCGGTCTGCTACTTCTTTTTGAAGCATTACAACAATACCCCTTAAAGGTAAACGTTCCTCTAGTAATTTCATTAATATAGGTGTTGTCACATAGTAAGGGAGATTAGCAACGACCATTAAATCGTCATATCCTTTAAACTCTTCATCAATAATTTCTTTTACATTTGCTTTTAACACATCTTGATGAATAATTTTTACATTTGGATAGGAAGACAGTGTATCAGATAAAATTGGCAATAGTCGTTGATCGATTTCAAATGCAACGACCTTTTTAGCTTGTTTTGCAATTTGTTCAGTCAGGGCACCTATTCCGGGTCCTATCTCGATAACACAGCTATTGTTAGTTAAATTAGCGTTGTCTACTATGTTTTGTAAGATGTTTGTATCGATTAAAAAGTTTTGACCTAAGCTTTTTTTAAATGAAAAGCCATATTTCTGTAATATTTCTTTTGTCCGTGTCGGGGTTGCAATATCTTTTATCAATGTAATTCCTCCTGAAGTACCTGTTTTGCTGCTTGTTCAAATTGATTTTTTGTGATTTGAAACATTTTTAATCGTTTATGAAGCTGTTTTCCGTTTGTATATCCTATACGCAAAAGTATACCCAGCTTTTCTCTACGTGATTTTGCTTTAGCTCCTGCTATGAAACCATAATGAATAAGCTCATCAAATGAGATCTCCTCATCAATATCAATCCATTCTTGTTGTACCTCTTGTAAAGCCTGCCTTATGATCTCAATAGACGCATGCTCTACTCCCACTTTTTTATGGCGTTTATCGAAAGCATCTTCCTTTTTAATGAAAGCGTGCTTGCAGCCAGGTACTTTTTCTGCCACTGTTTTACGTATTTTTTCTCCTGGATAATCAGGATCAGTAAAAATAATAACTCCTCGCTTTTCCTGTGCTAATTTTATTTTCTCTATCGTTTCAGCATTTATTGCTGAACCATTCGTTTCAATTGTGTCTGCCTCAACTGCTCTTTGTACGGTAACTGTATCATCTTTGCCTTCTACAACAATTATTTCTTTAATTTTCATTTTGCCTCCGAAACATGAAACTTTTATATGTATTGTAACGTCTTATGTAGTAGATAATACCTTATGGATAAAATTAAGTGCATTACGTAAGTTTAGCATAAAAAAACAGGGGAACATAATCCCCTGTCACAATTGTACTATTTTAGTATTTTGATTTTAACTGTTTTTCTTCCCCAGCTATAGGCTTCAGCCTTTGTAGCGAAGAATACATCAATCTTATTACCTTTAATTGCTCTACCTGTATCTGCAGCAACAGCATAGCCGTATCCTTCAACGTAAACTTTCGTTCCAAGTGGGATTACACTAGGATCAACTGCAATAATTTTCGCATTAGGGTTTGCTCTTAAGTTAAATCCGGTACTTGTAATACCTGAACAACCATTACAGTAAGCAGTATAAGCTGTTGAACTAACATAAAATTCATTTGCTACAGTCCCGCTACCTCTGGATACTTGGGTTTGTTGTACCTTTGTGCCGACAGCTACAACTTTATCTTTACTTTCTTGTAACGTTTCCGTTTTAAGAAGAGTTCTTGAAACTTCTTTACCATTCTCAAGCACTACTTCAAAATGCTTAGCAACTTTTCCTTTTTGACCTTGATCTAGTACCTTTTGAGTACCTTTATTCAAAGAGGAATCTTTCTTTGTAACAACTGCATGATCTACAGACTCTTCCACTACATCGGTGACCTTTTCTACTCTTGTTACATTAATAACTGAGTCTTTTTGTACCATTGCTTCTAGCGCTGGTTCTACACGGTCCAATTCATTTAGTGTTACATTTTGCTGATTTAAAAAGTCAGCGACAGTAGTCGAAGTGGTCCAAACTTGCTTTTCTTCTCCGCCGACATTGATTGTTAGTTGAAATGCACTTTCAATCTTAACTTTCATATTCGCTTTGATTGAAGCCTCTAATTTAGGTTCTACCTTATCATGCTCTGTTACCTTTACTTTTTGTACGTCTAAAAACTGTTGTACAGTATTAGATGTCGTCCAAATTTTCGTTTCTTTTTGATCTATTACCAGGTTAACTGGCAATGCAGCTTTCCAGACGATATTCATATCATCTTTTATGACGGTTTTTAAACTTGGTTTAATATAATCTTCCTTACGTAACTCAATGGCTTGTTCTGATAATAATTCCGAAACAGTGTTAGCATGTGTTTTTACAATCTGTTCCTCACCATTTAAAGTCAACGTAACAGATTGCTTCGTTCCCTCATATATTACATAACCAGTTAGGCCTGCAAAAACTAGGAAACTACTAACGATCATAACAAGTCTCTTCGTCGTCATAGATTCGGAAAACAGCTTTTTCATGTTCTTTATCACGATGAAAAACGCCTCCTTCTCTCCTTGAGAGATTATATAGAGTAAAAATAAAATTGTCAAATCAACCTCTTACTCGGACCGTATAACCTATTATGCAAAAGATCATATGAATTGAAAAGGAATACTTGTCGACAAGGTTATCCTATGAAAAGATGGAGACGTGTAGAACTTTTTTAAATTATTTTAAAAAAGGACAAGTACTCATTTTATTCGACAGTATTCACTCATCATTTATATTAAATATTTGCCGAGCATTGTCGTACGTTTTTTGGACAACCTCTTCATAAGTAATACCTTTTAGCCCAGCAATCTCTTGAGCAACTAGTGTAACATAACTTGGCTCATTACGTTTTCCTCTATATGGATGTGGTGCTAAATATGGACAATCTGTCTCAATTAAAAGTCGATCTAATGGTATCTCTGTTGCAACTTCCTTTGGCTTTTTCGCATTTTTGAATGTTACTGGACCACCGAAAGAGATGTAAAAATTCATATCTATACAAGCTTTCGCTACTTCTAAACTTCCACTAAAACAGTGCATAATACCGCCAACCTCAGAAGCTTCTTCTTCTCTTAAAATATCAATGATATCTTGTGTTGCTTCACGATTATGAATAACAATTGGCATTTTCAGCTTTTTTGCTAAACGTATTTGCTTACGGAATACTTCTTGCTGAATTTCTTTTGGAGATTTGTCCCAATAATAATCAAGACCCATTTCCCCAATAGCGACAACCTTCGGATGGGAGGCTAATTGTTCAATCCATTTCAAATCTTCATCTGTCATATCAATGGCATCTACAGGATGCCAACCAATCGCAGCATAAAGAAAGGAATAGTTCTCAATCAGTTCCATCGCTTTCATTATAGTTGGTCGATCAAAGCCGACAACAACCATGTTTTGCACATTGTTATCTAGAGCTCTTTGGATCACTTCTTCTAAATCTTCATTAAACTGATCTGCATTTAAATGAACATGTGTATCAAATAACATAGACAAGCTCCTTTTTATATTTTATCACGTATTTATATTTCATGGCTTACCGTAACCTTACAATTTCATTACAAATAGATACAGTTTTTTCCTGTTTTTCCTTTTATTATTATAGTGAAACAAAAAAATGAATAAATAGGTATTCAATCTGAATACCTATTTATCACATCTTACTGCTTATTATTTAACTTTTGCTCCATTTGGTAATGTTTGATCTACTGTTGCTAATGAGAGTACTCCATCCTGACTCCCAGCTAGAATCATACCTTGAGATAATTCACCACGTAGTGTAACTGGCATTAAATTTGTTACACAAATCACCTTTCTGCCAACTAATTCTTCTGGCTTGTAAAACTTAGCAATACCGGAAACAACTTGTCTTTTCTCGAAACCTAGATCCAGTTGTATTTTTAGTAATTTATCAGCCTTTTTTACTGGCTCTGCCTGGATAACTTCTGCAACCCTTAATTCCACTTTCATAAAGTCATCAATTGTGATTTCCGGTGCTTCTTCTTTTGACTGAACAGGTGCAGGAGCTTTCATTTGATCCTTGATGTATTCTACTTCCTCTTTCACATCAAGTCTCGGAAACACTGGTCCCTCTTGGACCACTTTTGTTCCCTCAGGTATTGCTCCGATTGCCGATAAACTATCCCAAGACGTATACTTTGTGTTCTCGATTCCAAGCTGTTTCCAAATCTGTTTTGGCGTTTGTGTTAAGAATGGTTGTAGCATAATTGAAACATGGCGTAACGATTCGGCTAAGTGAGCCATTACCGTTCCTAATACTTTACGTTTTGATTCTTCTTTTGCAAGCACCCACGGCTGTGTTTCATCAATATATTTATTGGTCCGTGATACAAGCTGCCATAATGAGGTAAGCGCAACTGAAAATTGCATTTCCTCCATCGCGTCTTCTACCTTTTCTTTCGTTTCCTTAATCATACTTTCTAATTGAACGTCAAACTCTGTATTTACTCCATGGTAAGAAGGAATCTCTCCCTCAAAATACTTTTGAATCATCGCTACTGTTCGATTAAGCAAGTTACCAAGATCATTGGCTAAATCAAAGTTAATGCGTTCAACGAACCCCTCCGGTGTGAATACTCCATCTGCACCAAATGGTACTTCTCTTAGCAAATAGTAACGCAATGCATCAAGACCATAACGATCTATAAGTGTCAAAGGATCAACGACATTTCCTTTTGACTTCGACATCTTACCGTCTTTCATTAATAGCCAGCCATGTGCAAACACCTTTTTAGGTAGTGGCAGATCTAGTGCCATCAGCATAATTGGCCAATATATTGTATGGAATCTTACAATTTCCTTCCCTACTAGATGAACATCAGCTGGCCAGTACTTTGTATAGTTTTCATCATTGTCTGTACCGAATCCTAAAGCCGTAATATAGTTCGATAGTGCATCGATCCATACATAGATAACATGCTTTGGATTTCCTGGAACTTTTACTCCCCAATCAAAGGTCGTTCTAGATACAGCAAGGTCCTCAAGTCCAGGTTTAATGAAATTGTTAATCATTTCATTTTTTCTCGATTCAGGTTGGATAAATGTAGGGTTCTCTTCGTAAAATTTTAGCAGTCGATCAGCATATTTACTCATTTTAAAGAAGTAAGATTCTTCTTTTACTTTTTCTACAGAACGGCCACAATCCGGGCAATTCCCTTCCTCTAGTTGCCTTTCAGTATAAAAAGATTCACAAGGAGTACAATACCAGCCCTCATATTGATCCAGATAAATATCACCTTGTTCTACTAATTGTGCAAATACTTTTTCAACAATATCCTTATGCCTGACCTCTGTTGTACGAATGAAATCATCATAGGTAATCTCAAGCTTCTGCCACAGCTCTTTAATACCTGAAACGATATCATCAACATATTGTTGAGGAGTTACACCTTTATCCTCTGCATTTCGTTGGATTTTTTGTCCGTGTTCATCTGTACCTGTTAAATAATGAACGTCAAATCCACGTAGTCTTTTATATCTTGCCATTGCATCTCCGGCCACTGTGGTGTATGCATGTCCAATATGTAATTTTCCACTTGGATAATAAATAGGTGTCGTAATATAAAATGTCTTTTTCTCTGTCATTGACATGACCTCCTGAACTAATCCCTTATGTATAGAAGAAACATATTCCTTCTATTATCTTATCAAAGCTTACGAAAACAAAAAACTAAGAAATCTTAATTACTGTCAATATATACAACTATTTCTAACTTTTAATAAAAATATACAAAAATATAGGTTTATCCATTTTTTTACGGGGTATTAGTATAAAGGAATTAAATACCAATTAGTTTTTGTCGAATTATTATTGAGTTTTGTCGAATCTTCACTATAATTAAGTATGAATTCATTAGTAAAAAAGTAAAATCTTGTATAACACTTTTGTACTATTTTCGTCAAAATGTTGATTTGTTCATATATTATTCCTTTCTTTTTACAAATTAAGGATTGACTGGTTTGGGAATCACTGGTATTATAAGTTTATAAGCGCGTGTCGAATAATGACGAAAATTAACGAATTATGTATATAACATTACGAGAGGGGAAACAAAAAAATGAAATCTACAGGTATTGTTCGTAAAGTTGATGAGTTAGGACGTGTCGTAATTCCAATTGAATTAAGACGTACATTAGGTATTGCAGAAAAGGATGCACTTGAAATTTATGTTGACGATGAGAAAATCATCTTAAAGAAATATAAGCCAAACATGACTTGCCAAGTTACAGGTGAAGTTAGCGATAACAACATCTCTTTAGCTGAGGGTAAAATTATTTTAAGTCGTGAAGGTGCAGAAAAAATCCTAAACGAACTTCAAAATTCACTTACAACTTCTAAATAATAATTATAGTAAAAAAAGAGCACATGGCGATGTGCTCTTTTTAATTGATTTTTTCGTAACCGTTGTTGCTTATTTACCTATTTCAATTACACTCAAGTCCTCAATTGCCTGATATATTCATTATGTAAAAGAATAGATACTCCGAAATAAAATATTTATTCGAATTGCTGATCTTATTCAGAAAACTACATTCTATCCGGAAACAGCCTATTTATTTTATATGATAACTCTCATAAACATCCCGCTTTGGCAACTTTCGCTCAACTGCCACCTGTTTAATCGCATCCTTCGAGGACATTTCTTGATTCATATAATGCTCAACATGGTCATTGATTGATAAGTTCTCCCACCAATCATTTTCTGCTACGACTTCAGAAGGATCACTTCCTTTAACTAAAATACAACATTCTCCTTTTACTTCTGTTGTTTCTAGCCATTCAGCTAATTCCTCTGCAGTTCCCCTGATAAATTCTTCGAACTTTTTTGTTAGCTCTCTACTAATGACAACATTTCGATTTCCTAATATTTCTGCCATTGCTTTTAACGTATCCTTTAATCGATGTGGTGATTCATAAAACATGATTGTTGCTGGATATCGTTTCAATTTATCTAATTCCTCTTTCTTTTCTTTCTTTTGTCTGGGTAAAAATCCATAGAAGTAAAAGTTTTGAGGTGGAAGTCCTGAGGCAACTAATGCAGTTAATGCGGCATTCGCTCCAGGTAAAGGGATAACCGGTATACGGTGTTCAAGTGCTAAACATACTAGTTCATAGCCAGGGTCGGAGATGGTTGGCATACCTGCATCACTCACAAGCGCGATCGTTTTCCCCTGCTGCAAGTCTGCTAAAAGTTTATCTCCACTTTTAACTTTATTATGTTCATGATAGCTAACTACTGGAGTATGGATCTCAAAATAATTGCATAGCTTCTTTGACACACGCGTGTCTTCTGCAGCAATGATATCTGCTTCCTTTAAAATACGAATGGCACGATACGTCATATCTTCTAGATTTCCAATTGGAGTTGCTACTACATATAAGACTCCTATATCTTCATTACTGAAGCTCTTTTGCTGCCACATAAGTCCACACCTCTTTCATATAAAAGTTGTTCTTTTTGTTTTCTTGAAAATTGCTTAAATGCATATTCTTTAGACATCGCTTCATTCTTTGATGTGAATGATTCATAATAGATCAATATGACGTGTCTTTTGGATCTTGTGTACTTTGCACCTTTACAGTTATTACGCAACGTAATTCGTTTATGTAAGTCATTTGTGTATCCCGCATAAAAACTTCATCCAAGCATTATAAGACGTAAAAATGATGATTATTTGTCTCCATATAAAATTGAATGTAGCTCTTTCGTATATTCACCCTTCTCGTTATATACATAAAGTGGCGGTAAAATTTTTAAATCTGGATTGCCATCTTTAATTCCTTCTATTAATAGTGTATTTGCTTCTTTACCCACTTTCGGATACACAAATTGTAGACGCTTTGGCTCAAGTTTGTACATTCTCATTAACGTAACAATATCTAGAAGTCGACCTGGCCGATGAACGAATGCTACTTTCCCACCTTGTTTTACTAACTGGCTACTCACTCGTACAACATCTTCTAAAGTACAGTATATTTCATGTCTTGCAATGGCTAAATGTTCATTATTATTCATTTCACTTTCACGGTCAGAAGGAGTAGGGAAATATGGAGGATTACACGTCACAACATCAAATTTCCCATGTCCTAATTTCTCTGGCATATCTTTAATATCACCATGAATCAATTCAATTTGCTCAGACAACTTATTATACTCAACAGAACGCTGCGCCATATTGAAGATTCTCTCTTGTATTTCTACACCCTTTATTTGTGCTTTGGAACGGGTGCTAAGTAATAAAGGAATAACACCGTTTCCTGTACATAAATCAATCAAGTTTCCTTTTTGAATAGGAACATACACAAAACGTGCAAGTAGCACCGTATCTAAAGAGAACGCAAAAACAGCTGGACTTTGGATTATTCTAAGGTCCTCTGCCAGTAAATAATCTAATCGTTCATCATCTAATAAATCAACCATATAACGATCCTCACATTTCTATTAACGATAAGCTTCAATATGTATTTGAACTAGGCTCATTTCGTAAACCTAAAAAAAATCTATGGAAAGGCAACTTTATGCTTTGTACTAAGAAAACAGCCTTCCCTATATGAGGAAAGGCCATACATGATTACTTTTTATTCAAGAAGGATAAACAAAACAGACAATCTCCTTCTTTTCTTATACTTCCGTAGTGGAGATTACATATGTGAAAGCCCTCTTGATAAATTCTTGCTAGATTATCATAGCCTTCCCCAATGTCCACTGGTTTTAATCCTTTTAGTTCTTCTTGTATTTCAAGTTGTTTCTCTTCTTCATTTACCGTTTGATTTAAACGTTTACGTAAATGTTCATTCTCGATTTTAATATGATTATTTTCCTCTAAAAGCTCGGCTAAATGCTGCTTTAACTCACCTAGTTGCTTATACAAATGGCCGATTTGCTCTTCCATACTACTGACAGAGTCGAATATCTCTTTTTTATCCATTTGCACCACCTCATTCTGTAGCTTGGATAGATACGGCTCCTTCTTGGACTAACTCGTCAATCGTAAATTCTACTGTACGCTCAATGTCTTTCAATTCAACTTGAACTAAGCGTTCTAAAATATTTAAACCGACGACTTTCCCAGTTCCATGAGGTGTATCAATTGGTTCACCAATGTCAGGTAATGCTTCCTTTGCCGATTCATATTCATCATTCTCATACTTCAAGCAACACATTAAGCGTCCACACAATCCTGATATCTTTGAAGGATTCAATGATAAATTTTGATCTTTTGCCATCTTAATAGAAACAGGTTCAAAATCACCTAAAAATGTTGAACAGCATAGCATTCTACCACAAGGTCCAATTCCACCAAGCATTTTTGCTTCATCTCTTACACCAATTTGACGTAGTTCTATTCTCGTTCTAAATATGGCAGCTAAATCTTTTACAAGTTCTCTGAAGTCAACTCTACCATCTGCGGTGAAGTAGAAAATTACTTTGTTACGATCAAATGTATACTCAACATCAACTAGTTTCATATCTAGTCCATGCTCAATTACTTTCGCCTCGCAAACATCGTATGCTTCTTTAGCAGCAATTTTATTTTCTTCAACTGTTAGCTTGTCTTTTGGGTCTGCAATTCGAACTACTTTCTTTAAAGGTAATACAACATCATCTTCACTTACCTTTTTATTACTAATCACAACTTTACCGTATTCAATTCCCCTAACAGTTTCAACAATGACAAACTCCTCGTCTGGGATGTTGAACTCTGCAGGATCAAAATAATATATTTTACCCGCTTTTTTAAAGCGTACCCCTACTACTTCATACAAAGCTAGGATCCCTCCTGCAAATTTAGTACTAATTGCTCCATTAATAACTGAGATTGAACATTAGCACTAAGGCGTTTTTTCGCCTCTAGAATAGCATTCATCCTCTGGATGAGCTGCTTTTGAGATACTTGGAGGGCAATCTTTTTCAACAATTGATGTTGGTCACATAAGATGACTTGTTCTTCCTCTCCAACTAATACCGTTAATATATCTCTATAAAATATCATAAATAGATCTAATCCTCGTTCTGTTTGCTCTCGATCATGAAAATGCGGAAGCCATTTTTCCTGAATAAAGATTAATCCATGCTGAGTTTTAGAATCTAGTACTTCACATAATTGTAACACTACTTTTCTCGCCTCTGCAAACCAATCATCTTGCAAAAGCCGTAATGCTTCCTCTTTACTATTTGTAAGCTGTACAACTACATTCGCCGCCTCCGGTGAAATACCTTCTTCTATTAACTGCGAAATTAATATTTGTTTAGGCATAGGTTTAAATGATAGTGTTTGACAGCGTGAAAGGATTGTATCGAGCATTTGATTTACTTGCTCTGTTAATAAAATTGCAGTTGTATGTTCGTTTGGTTCCTCCAGGAACTTTAACAAACTATTAGATGCATTAGGCGTCATTTTATCTGCTTGATTAATAATATAATACTTTTGTTTGGATTCCACACCTGTTTTTGAGAATTCCTCTTGTAAGTGCTGAATTTGTTGCTTCTTGATGGATAACCCATCTGGCTCAATGACATGCACATCAGGATGATTTCCTGAATCAATACGCTTACAATTCGAACAAGTATGACAAGGATTTATATCCACTACATGTTGACAGAAGAGTGATTTTGCAAGAAATAGTGCAAATTTCTTCTTTCCTGTCCCTTTTTCCCCTTCAAAAAGGTATGCGTGGGCTACTCTATTTTTCTTTAAACTATTCGTTAACATTTTGACGACAATTGGTTGTATTGTAGATAACTCTTCCCACGTCATACTCAACTTGATCACTCACTTACGTATATATATTAATTAACAAACCTTTAATTTCTCCGATTTTCCCCAATATACCAATCGCATTTTTTTCTTTCTTTACCACTTCATCTGTAAGCTCGACTAACTTCTTATCTACTTGTTCGACTATTTTCAGTGTTCGACTATGCCCGTCAGCTGTCCAACTATGAGATTGTTTCAAATTCATACCAAAATCCACAGCTTGTTTCACATATTTCTTAACAAGCCCTTTGTATTTCGCTAAGTCTTTAAAATTTTGAGACCTAGCCAGACGATCTCCTTGGCCATGGATTTCGGACATAAGCTTATGCAGTTGTTCCATATGAAGCTTATTTTCCTGTTTCTGAACAAGCTCCCCAAATCGAGGTGTACTTGTTGATTGAAGTTTTGATTCTGTTCTAGCTTTCTCAATCGTTGGTCTTAATTCTTGATTGATTTTCATCCCTTGTTGCCCCCATTAAAATTGGTGAAATTCATCTACCGGAAGAACGAAAACCGTAGCACCGCCGACTTCGACCTCTACTGGATAAGGTACGTAAGAGTCAGCATTTCCTCCCATCGGAGATACTGGTGCAACAAGTTGATCACGGTGCTTACAATTTTCCTTTATTATATCAAGTGCTTTTTGTACACGTATTTCTTCAGTACCAATTAAAAAGGTAGTATTCCCTGATTTTAAGAAACCACCCGTACTTGCTAATTTCGTTGCACGGAAGTTCGATTCCATTAAAGCAGACATCAATCGGTTACTATCCTTGTCTTGTACCACAGCCATAATTAATTTCATCCTTATGCCTCCCTTTATTTTATCACGTTTTTATATAGTATTCATTTTCTGATATTTGGTAAATGTTCCTTTTGCAGTGATTGTTTTATAACCTTCATTGCGCTTGATTAAAAGAAAAACACTCCAAGCGAAGTGTCTTATTCGTTATGTGCAGCAGTATGAATAATGTTCTTAACCACTTGTAATGTTTCATCATAAACGTCCTCAATTGATCTTGAGGCATCTATTTTTATCATTCTCTCTTTATACTTCTCTAATAAAAGAGAATATCCTTCTCTTACTTTATAGTGGAAATCTAATTTTTCTAAATCTAAGCGGTTTATTTCTCGATCTTTATTTTGATTAATTCGTTTAAACCCTTCTTCAGGTTCAATATCAAAATACAGTGTCTTTGTTGGCATTAGGTGACCAATTGCAAATTCGTTAATAGACAATACTTCATCCATCCCTAACTCTCTAGCAAAACCTTGATATGCCAAAGAGCTGTCTAAGAAACGGTCACATAACACAATATACCCTTCATTAATCGAAGGCAAAACCTTCTCTACAAGATGCTGCCTTCTGGCTGCTGCATATAATAAGGCTTCTGTTCGCCCATCCATCTCTGTATTTTCTGGATCAAGGATGATTGAGCGGATTTTTTCAGCTATTTTTATTCCTCCTGGTTCTCTCGTGAAAACAACAGGATAATTTTCTTTTTTTAATTGATCTACAATTTTTGTAATAATGGTTGTTTTACCAGCTCCCTCAGGGCCTTCAACTGTTATAAATATACCTTTCATACAAATCTCCTTACTCTCACTCAATGATGTTTAATTTATCAATAATGTTACTCCCTTGAAATTTAGCTCCCATTTCCTTAAGCCTCTTCATTTGTCTAATATGTTCATGTGTAATTCTCTCTCCATACAACAAAAGTGGTATTCCCGGTGGATATGGAATAATTGTTTCTGCGGAAAGCTTTTCAATTCCTTCTTCTATTGTAACCCATTTTGTCTTCTTCGGCTTTAATTCCCAATATGAGTACGGAAAATCAGATGTGATTTGATGAAAAGGAAATGACTTTTTATCTTGAATAACAGGCAAATGGGACAAAACATCTTTTATTGTCTCACTTATAGTATGTAATTGCTTAACTTCTAAAGGTAAAATACAAAGGACATTTAATGGGTCTGCTAATTCTGTGTAAATTCCCTCTTCTTCTAATAGTGACTGAAGCTCATACCCTGATAATGAAGTCTTGGTCTGCATAATTACTTTAAGAGGATCTTGTGTAATATTAGGATCCTTTGAGTTTACAATATTTATTTGTGGAATCGTACTAAGTTCATCCTTCCACTTTTCAATTGTGTCTACTAATTTTACAACTTTTTCTTTTTTAAATGTGGCGATATACGCTCTAGCTAAATCGAGAGATGCCATAATCGGATATGAAGGACTACTCGATTGCATGGTTTTTAAATACATCTTCACCTGTTCTAATGAAACTAAATCACTTTGAAAGTGAAGATATGACCCCATTGTCATGGCTGGCAATGTTTTATGTGCAGATTGTACGACGATATCTGCCCCACTTGCAATAGCTGACTTTGGGAATGGCTCTCCTATACCAAAATGTGCTCCATGTGCCTCATCTACTAATACAGGAATTCCTTTTTCATGTGCATACGAAATAATATTTGTTAAATCAAACGTTTGTCCATAATAATTCGGATTTGTTATGATAATAGCTTTTGCCTTTGGGTATTGATTAATAGCTTCTTTGAATGTTTGTTCAGATACATATGTTGCAATCTGAAGGTCAGTATCAAAGTTCGGTCCAACAAATACCGGCTTGGCACCAGTCAACATTAAACCATTCATAATTGATTTATGACAGTTTCTTGAAACGATAACCGTATCGTTTACTGAACAAACCGATAAAATCATCGCTAAATTTCCCACTGTTGTGCCATTCACTAAGAAAAATGACTTTTTTGATCCATAATGATTTGATAATAAAAGCTCAGCTTTTAAAATTGCCTCTTCCGGTTGATGTAAGTCATCTAGTCCACTTAATTCTGTTACATCAATAGAAAGTATATCTTTATAAAATTCTAATCCTTTTTCTAAAAAAAGGTTTCCAGATTTGTGGCCTGGAACATGAAATGAAACTGGTGTTTTTTTTACATGACTTTTTAACGAATCGAACAATGGTGTACTTTTTTGATTCATATTTTCCCCTCACTGCAAACTTTCGGGCATTTTCTCTCATCTTACTATATCTTAAGAGCGAATAAAAAAAAATCCCTATAAAGGGATTATCTCTATGATAAGATTTTTGGTGTTGTAATTTTTCGTAATTGCTTTATATAAAACTGATAGCTTGGATGGCTTGTTTGAGTATGGATCATTTCTGTCTCACAGTCTGTACAGATAAAGGTTGTATACAAATGAATTCCTTTCTCTTTTTCCTTTTCACATATTACACATGTTTCCCCATAATACTCTCTCTTTGTAATAGCACTCACCTACTCCACCTCCTACTACTATCATTCCCAACTTTTATAAATGTATACACAATTATAAATTTACGTAATATTCATCATTGTATGCAGAATGTAGAAATAGGTGAATACCTAGAATAAAAATACTTATGTGCCGCTTTTACCTTGTTCAAGGAATGGTTCGTACATCATGAGGGCATGATTCTCTGTAATATATTCATTATCTATAACTTGCTTTTGTCGATTGATAACTCTTCGAAAAATTAGGTTGTGACGTATATACGCCCCCCAATATTCATGTGAAATTTTATGTTCCTTTTCATAGATTTCATATGTATAAAGAGGTGCTTCTACACTTAACCATTCTCCTTCTAAGTGTTGGTCTGTTACCTTAAGGTGAAGCTGGTATGGCTGATTCGTGTGATTGGTGATTTGTAGATCCATATAATTATAAGAGCAAGTGGCACCACTACCAAATGGCTGCTTACGATTAGAATCAGGAAAGACATCATAACTATGCCGGTGACGCTCAGTGACTGTTAAGGGTGTGTGTAGAGTAATCCAATAAATAAGATTCGATAGCTGACACAGTCCTCCACCAACACCAGGTTTAAAGGAACCATAATAAAGCACCATTCCATCTACATATCCTTTTTGCTTCGAGGGCTTTCCTATTAATCTCCAATATGAAAAGGTTTCACCTGGTTGTAACACGATACCATTAATCCTTTCAACTGCTATCTTAAGATTAGTAATTTTATTATATTGATACCACATATCTACATCCTTTAACTTCCGTAACAAAGGAGTTTTATGAGCATTTATCGTATAGGGTAATAGCTCTTTATCTTTTATAACAGCATATTTCTTGGAATCTGTATACCATTCAATCCATCGTCTTGTCGTATAAAATGTTTTTCCTAATAACAAACGCAATTGTGAACGTTTCTTTGGTTTTAACTTGATAGTGTTCATACCAATTCCCCTTTTTTCTTTTCTATTATTATTATAACTTAATTGTCAGAAACTTCTAATATAATTTCGGGGATGTTATACTGTTATATACTCAACTATAAAAATGGTATGTCTACAGACAAAAAAGAGTAGCTATATATCGCTACTCTTAGAGTCTTCCTACACCCTATCTTCATAGGACTTATACAGGTTACTGCTATATTCTACATTATGCAACATACAAGTAACGTAATAAGATTTATGCTCAACCTTTTGCTCATATTTTAGTAAATACAAAAAAGAGTAACTGATCAACATCTACTCTTTCTCTTTTTGCTTGGCAACGTCCTACTCTTACATGGACTTGCGTCCTAACTACCATCGGCGCTCGATCATAACTTCCGAGTTCGGGTTCGGATAAAAATGAGCGGCGAATCTCTTCGTCAGCTTCATTCGCTCAGATCCTCACGTACAGTCGTACGCTCTGG
>NZ_JAFELM010000007.1 GCF_016890225.1 Bacillus suaedaesalsae
ACACCCGTTCCCATTCCGAACACGGAAGTTAAGCTCTTCAGCGCCGATGGTAGTTGGGACTTTGTCCCTGTGAGAGTAGGACGTCGCCAAGCAAAGAAAAAAAGGTTAGCTGCTAATCAGCTAACCTTTTTTTGTGTTCATGAAATGTGTGCAATTGTTTTTAGGAAAGAAGAACTTCTAACATTTACCAAAAGTGAACACATCCTGTACATGTCCAGTGGAGAGTAGGACGTCATCAAACAACAAGGAAAAGGTTCAAGATGTTTGTCAACGTATTGATAAGTAAGCTTTTCTTGATTTAATGTTCCTTTAGATTAAGTGATATTTCCCCCAAATTTATTAAAATTAATAAAAATGAGTCAAACGATATAAAAAGTCCTTCCTGCTAAATGCAGAAGGACTTTAATTTACTATTAATTCTTTTCTCTTATTAATTCGTCTCTATCGGATGCCATTGGAGGCTGTTCGAGCCATCCGTTTTTAATCATGATATTAGCTCCATCTTCTGCATACATCTGAATTTCTAGAGATAGCCTGTTATACATTGCACTAAGATCTCCTCGAGGACTTTGACTAACAGATGTACCGTAATAGCCAACACTCAAAGAAATCAAGCCACTTGTAAAGAACATCATCAGCTTATCAGAAAAGGTATGAGCTGTACTATTTGTTATTTCTGAATCCCAACCCATAGGTGCAGGAAGTTTACTTTCTTCTAGCTTACCTCTAAATAATCTAATATGTTTATTCCCAACTTCTAGACCTTTTAATAAGAATTGTTTTACATCCTTTTCCTTAGCAACCTGACTAAATCCAGTAAGTGTAGCTACTCCCAAGGCATTTCTTTGCAAATTCGCAAATAAATTATCTACTTCGGCCGCAACTAAAGGTCTTTTTTCTCCGAATACATCTAACATAAACCATTGCTTTTTTACAAATTCAACCTTTTCTAAATTGGGCAGGCTCGGAGACCTGATAAATAATCCTTTAGATAATAATAATTCGGTTGATCTATTATATAATTGCATTGTTTCTGTTAGACATTCCATGTAATAGGATCTAATATCACTTCTTACAGATGTTCCAACACTGCCAGCATATGTTGTAAGTCCAACCTTAGACATTTGATTTATAAAATTAAGGAAAAAACTGTCGGAATAAAGTCTAGGAGCAGTTAAATCAACATCCTCTTCAATATTAAAACCACATGGAACTGCATTTTTTTCTTCTGTTAGTATAGCTGTAATCTTTTGAATATGTGACTTTGACAATTCTAAAGCGAATTCAATAATGGGCTTAATTTCAATATCCTCAGTTTTTTCTAAAAAATATGTAAGAACACATACGCTTGAGCTATCATTTAAGTATTGAAGCCAAAGTTGACCAATCTCGCCTGCTGTTAACCTAATCTGACTTTTATCCTCCATAAGTTACCTCCAAAAAAGATATACTAAAAAATACCTTCCCCAATAATTACCTATAATATGTATTAGTTAAATTAAGCCCCCTACCCTAAGTAGAGCATAGCTACTTCCTGAACTACTTTGTTCATCAGTTACTCTTTTTTATAATTAACTAAACTCCTATATTTATTTTATACAATATCTGCATCTCATCTATTACAAACAATAAGCATTCTAATAATAGGTTTTAAGAAATAGTAAGCCATTGATTCCAATTTTCTCTTATATGATTTTAAATCTATCTCTAAAACATCTATACTAATATTATAATCATGGTGTTAAATTACTGGAGGAACTAATCTTGATGTTTGTTAAAAGTCTTTATAAAAAGATGAGCTATAAAAATAGAATGCTTGTCTTTCTACTATTAATAAGTTTTGTGGGTTCCATTTATTTTGTTCATAATAATCATTTTTTATATGAACGTCCCATTGCTAAGGTCATAAAAACAAATATTGAAGAAACAACGAAAGTAACAGATTCTAACGAAAATGAAGATCAACTTTATATGCAGTCTATTGTGGCAGAAGTGAAAAATGGTAAAGAAAAGGGAAAGGAGATTTATCTGGAAAATGAATATTCACGATCCAAAGCGTTTGACAATGAATTTCATGTTGGAAATGAGTTATTCATTAAAATTGATCAAGATATTGACGAAGGTGCAAAACTAACGGGGACCATTTTGGATGTCAAACGTGATAAGTACTTGATGATGATAGCGTGGGTATTTATTTTTGTTTTACTTCTGGTAGGGAAAAGGCAGGGGCTGTTATCCATCATTAGTTTAATTGTAAATGCCATCATTTTATCGTATGCATTGGATATTTATCTCCAGAATTCAGATCAGAGTCTTATTTGGATTTGCTGTATTAGTGTTATTTTATTTACTGTTATATCCTTATTGCTGGTAAACGGCTTTAATGAGAAAACATTTGCAGCTATTATCGCAACCCTACTTGGGACGTTTATATCCTTATTGATTACTTACATAGTATTAGTGCTCACAGATGAAAAAGGACTGCGATATGAGGAGTTACAATTTATTACGAGGCCATATCGTGTGGTATTTATGGCAGGGCTATTTATTGGTTCATTGGGAGCAGTAATGGACGTAGCGATTACCATGTCATCTTCCCTTTTTAGTTTATATGAGAAAAATAATGATATATCGATAAAAGCACTTATTAAGTCTGGAATGGAAATTGGAAGAGATATTATGGGAACGATGACCAATATTTTGTTTTTTGCCTATGTCAGTGGTTCGATTCCGATCCTCCTTCTCTATTTTAAGAATGCTTCTCCATTTGGTTATACTCTTTCCATAAATCTTTCACTAGAAATGGCGAGAGCTTTAGCAGGAGGAATAGGAATTGTGTTAACGATACCAATTGGTCTTTATATAACTATATTTTTTATCAATAGAAAGAGGGCAAAACTATGAACGTACTAGTGATACTCGCAGTGATACTCTTTCTGCTAATGACACTTATTGGAGGGGGAAAGGGAGTAAGGTCATTTGTGGCTATATTCCTAAACTTTGGTGTGGTCATTTTTACAGTCATATTAATGAATGATCCGAACCTTGCTCCAGTTATACTAACGATTATTGCGTGTTTATTCATTAGTTGTATTAATTTATTTTTTATAAACGAAGTGAATATTAAAACAAAACCTGCCTTTTTAGCAACAATTGTCTCAACTGTTATCTTACTCATTTTTATCCTCTACCTCACAGATACTGCAATGATCCAGGGATTTGGTGAAGAAGAAATTGAAGAGCTTGGAATGTTTTCTTTTTATATTGGTCTTGATTTCGTGAAAATTGCTTCGGCGGTAATAATTATGAGTACGATTGGTGCCATTACAGATACGGCTATGGCGATATCTTCGCCTATGCGAGAGATTCATTTTCATAATCCGCATATTAGTCGAAAAGAATTATTTCTCTCTGGATTAAGTATTGGGAGAGATATATTAGGAACAAGTACGAATACGCTGTTTTTTGCATTCTTTGGTGGCTATTTAGCGTTGTTAATCTGGTTTAAAGACTTGTCATATTCGATTGGAGAAGTCATAAATTCAAAGATTTTCAGTGCAGAAATGATTACGATTCTTTGTTCTGGGATTGGAGTAACTACTGTTATACCGATTACCGCTTGGATTACTGCCTATTTCTTAATGAGGAGAAAAGAGAATAGTGAGGAAACTTTATAAGCTTACTTTGCATTTTTCTAAGCTAGAAATATAGTATTAATAGTAGAAGAGATATTGCATGAGGAGGAATTATGTGGGGACAGGAAGCCTTATTTGGAGAAAGGTTGTTACTACATTCGTAGCTGCTGTAATCTTTTCAGCTATTTTAGGTTATGGTTCTGAAGGTGCTATTCAGCAAGTGGAATACAATCAAGGTAATCAATTCATTGGATGGACGTTCATCTATTTTCTATACATAGGCGTAATCATGCTTATTTACGGAAACCTCGTCTCGATCGGTATTGAATACTTGCAGAGTAAATGGTTTCGTAAGCAAGATTGGTTGTATGTCATCATACTCGGTGTATTTGGTTTGGCGAATGGACTTTTATTTCAAGAGGTATCCTTTGCTATATTAGGTATGATTGCAGCTATATTGTATGCTGTGATCGATAAATGGATATATCGAAGGATGTTAAAAGATAAGGGTATCGTATGGTTTATCATTGTACCAGTCGTGGCCATTTTTATTACATGGGGAACGTTACAATTGCTATCTCCACCTATGCCTCCTTTTACTGCTGACGATGCTGTTGCCTTTGCAACTTCAGGTGAAGATATGGAGACTGAGTACTTCCCGAGGGAAATCGGGGTATGGAAAGGCAATGTCGAAGGATTCGAAGTTAAGCGAGAAACGTCTGCAGAAGAGATTGATAAGGAGATATATCTTGTAACCTTTACAGAAAGCTGGGAAAAAGGTGATGTAAAAGGTTCATGGTCCTTCTCGTACAAAGTTGAGCGTAATAGTTTATCGGCACATGGTGGTAATGGAGAGATTCCACCTTATTATAAATAGTATAAAAAGAGTAACTTCATAGAGGTTACTCTTTCTTCATAACTCTCATTATGGAATAGCTTATGGCAGCGATTAACAGACAGGCTAGTATGATCCAAGTGATGCCTGAGTTCGATTGTTCCGGGATTTTCGTGATTTTAGTTGGTTGTTCACCGTCTTTTAATATGGATAAATCCTTATCTGCGGCTGCGAGAGGCTTTGTGATTGAGCATAGAGATGTTATAAGCTTTCCTTCTGATTCAGTTGCATAGACTAAATAGTTTTTTCCTTGAACAAAGGAATACCCGCAACTTGCTGAATCGGTGCCAGTAAAAACCGCTACTTCTGAATCCTGGGTACCTTTCCACGTATTCTTCACTTCAAATACTACCTTTACAGGCATAAAGTCGTCTGGAGATGATGGGCTGCTTTCTTCTATTCGAATTACCTTACCTGAAAAAACTGCATTCACTTTACTAAATTCTTCTTCAACTGATCCAGGTGCCATGCACGAACAGGCAAAGGATTGACTAGGAGAGAGGAGTGTAAGTGATAAGAGAAAGGTTAATAACATCACAAGTATAGTTGGTTTCTTCATACGTAATTTCCCCCTTTAAAGTTTTAGACGTAAAGAAGGAGAGGAAGTTACGTATGTGCAAAGGAAAATTACAAATAATAGTAGTTAATTACGGTTATTAGTTTAGCAGGTGGTCTCCGGTGGTAGTAGGATGATAGGCAAGCCTTTTTACTCGTGAATTTTAACAGAGACTTTACTTTTTTTATGATCGTCAGGAATTTGGCGATGTAGGTGGATGATAAGTAGACCGTGCTCATAGTGAGCGAACACCTTATCACTTCGTACATTAAAGGGCAGATCGATTTCCCGTTTAAAAGGGCCGTTCTTAATCCCCTCATGAAGAAGTTTAAAACCTTTGTAGGTAAGATTAATCTTACCTTCTACTTCTATTTTATTCTGATGAACAAACACGTCCAATGATTCGATGTTTGTAATACCGGGTATGTTAATCACGCAAAGTAATTCATTTTCTGATTGATATAGGTTATGTTGGGTATATTGATTTTGAAGAAGATGATCGAAATTTCCCCAAAATTCATCACCAAAGAACCCTTTGAATTGATCTTTCATTTTGGAAAAGTCCTTTAAGTAGGGGTTATTCATGTTGTGACGCCTCCATTTATAAAAAATTCCACACATATGTAATAGTGTATGAAACAAGTAAATGGTTGTGCCTAAACGTAAGTAAAGTAAATAAAGGAGGCATTAGATGGTATCAACAGGTTTTAGTATGATTGTCATTATTTTATTAATTAACATTGTGTACGTTTCATTTTTTACAATTCGAATGATTTTAACGTTGAAAGGACAACGGTATTTAGCTGCATTTTTAAGTATGATTGAGGTTGTCATTTATGTAGTGGGTCTCGGGTTAGTACTGGATAACTTAAACGAGATTGAAAATTTAATTGCGTATGCAGTAGGTTATGGTATTGGTGTTTTAGTAGGAATGAAGCTTGAGGAAAAACTTGCTTTAGGGTATATTACAGTCAATGTGATTACGAAGGAATATGATCAGGATTTGCCTAAGATGTTACGCGAAAAAGGATATGGGGTAACATCATGGGAAGCTCATGGTCTTGAAGGAAACAGAATGTCTCTTCAAATCCTTACACCCAGGAAATATGAGTTAATGCTATATAAAACGATAAAAGATTTAGATCCAGGTGCATTTATTATTTCATATGAACCGAAGTCGATACACGGAGGGTTCTGGATTAAAAATGTCAGGAAAGGAAAATTAGAGAATGCCGACTAAAAAGCCAGGTAAAATGAAATTTCGAGTAGAGGAAAATGAAACGATAGAAGCTTGTCTGGAACGTATGAAAATAGAGGGCTATACGCCTGTACGAAGAATGGAAGAGCCAATCTTTCAAGAGGTTGTCGTAAATGGAGTAAAAGATGTGGAACCGTGTGGACGAAGGATTGTATTTGAAGGAAAGTTAGTAAAATCCGAACATTAATTAAGTATATTTTTTGAACGTTCGAATTTGTTGTTGCACCCATTACCATATACTGATATCATAATAGTAGATGAAATATAAGATACGTGATAGTTGTTTGCCTCATATAATCTTGGGAATATGGCCCATAAGTTTCTACCCAGTAACCGTAAACTACTGGACTATGAGGGAAAGTGATGGGTGTTCCTGTCTTTGATTGCCCGTGTAGTTGCTTTCTCTTAATAGGGGAGACTTCTGCACGGGCATTTTTATGTAAAAAAGGAGGAATTAATTTGAATCCAGTTGTTGGTGTCATAATGGGGAGCAGTTCTGATTGGGAGACGATGAAACATACTTGTGACATTTTAGATGAACTAGATATTCCGTATGAAAAAAGAGTGGTTTCAGCACATCGAACTCCAGATGAAATGTTTGTATATGCAGAATCAGCAAGAAATAGAGGGTTAAAAGTGGTTGTAGCAGGTGCTGGTGGGGCTGCTCATTTACCTGGAATGGTCGCAGCAAAAACAACGTTGCCTGTGATTGGTGTGCCCGTTCAATCAAAAGCGTTAAATGGAGTAGACTCCTTATACTCTATCGTGCAAATGCCAGGTGGAATTCCTGTCGCAACAGTAGCAATAGGAAAAGCAGGGGCAACGAATGCAGGGCTTTTAGCAGCACAAATTCTAAGTATAGAAGATATAGAAGTAGAAAGAAGATTAGAGTCTAGACGTGAACGTATGAAACAAATAGCCCTAGAAATGAGTGATCAGCTTGTATAAAACAATTTTACCGGGAAGTGTTATTGGAATTATTGGCGGAGGTCAGTTAGGGAGAATGATGGCGATCGCTGCAAAGGAAATGGGGTATCGTATTGCTGTACTCGATCCAGCCACAGATAGTCCATGCGGCCAAGTAGCTGATGTTGAGATAAAAGCGCATTATCATGATATGGAAGCTATTCGAAAGCTTGCTTCAGTCAGTGATGTAATTACATATGAATTTGAAAATATCGATCATGAAGCGTTAGTGTGGCTACAGGAGAATACTTATTTACCTCAAGGCTCAGAATTATTAAGAATTACACAAGACCGTGAAATAGAAAAAAGAGAGATTGTTAGATTAGGAGTGCCAGTTGCACCTTACCAAATTGTCAAAACAGAGATGGAATTAGAAGAAGCTGTTGTTCAGATTGGTTTGCCATGTGTTGTGAAAACATGTTTAGGCGGGTATGACGGAAAAGGGCAAGTAGTTGTTCGAAACTACCGAGATATCGAAAAAGCCTATGATTTGTTGCTAAGTGACAAATGTATTGTAGAAGGATTTGTTTCATTTGAAAAAGAGCTGTCTGTCATTGTTTCAAGAAGTCCTAGAGGGGATGTATCGTTTCTGCCTTTAGCTGAAAATATTCATGTGGAAAATATTCTACATCAAACAATCGTTCCAGCTAGAGTGGATGAAACAGTAACTGAAAAAGCAATTTTAAGGGCAAAACAAATTGCAGAAGGACTAAACCTAGTTGGGACGTTAGCAGTTGAAATGTTTTTAGTGAACGGGGACATTTACGTGAACGAGCTTGCACCACGACCTCACAACTCTGGTCACTATTCAATTGAAGCGTGTGAGTCGTCTCAGTTTGAACAGCACATTCGCGCAATTTGCAATCTTCCACTCGGAGGAACAAGGCTGTTAACCCCTGTAGTGATGGTGAATGTATTAGGTGAGCATGTCGGAATTACGTTAGATAATATCGAGCTATTAAAATCAGGGAAGCTTCATCTTTACGGCAAGAAAGAAGCGAAGAGGAAACGGAAAATGGGGCACATTACCTTTATAGGTGAAAGTGTGGAAAACATAATTGAAACCATTAACGCACTACCAATATGGAATGAATACAAGATGGAGGTACAATCATGATTGAACGTTACACAAGAGAAGAAATGGGATCCATTTGGACGGATGAAAATAAATATAATGCGTGGTTAGAAGTAGAGATATTAGCGTGTGAGGCTTGGGCAGAACTCGGTGACATTCCTAAGGAAGATGTTGCACTTATTCGTCAAAAGGCATCTTTTAACGTGAATCGTATTTTAGAAATTGAAGAAGAAACGAGACATGACGTTGTTGCATTTACTCGCGCGGTGTCAGAAACTCTTGGCGAAGAGAAAAAATGGGTGCATTATGGATTAACGTCAACAGACGTTGTGGACACAGCACTATCTTATTTGTTAAAGCAGGCAAATGAAATCCTGCGAAAAGATTTACATAACTTTATCGAGATTTTAAAAAATAAAGCACTTGAGCATAAATACACAGTGATGATGGGGCGTACGCACGGTGTTCATGCTGAGCCAACAACATTTGGATTGAAGTTGGCACTTTGGTATGAAGAGATGAAGCGAAATCTAGAACGTTTTGAAGCAGCAGCAGAAGGAATTGAATTTGGAAAAATGTCTGGTGCAGTTGGAACGTATGCGAATATTAACCCATTCGTAGAGAAGTATGTGTGTGAAAAGCTTGGATTAAAAGCTGCACCGATTTCAACACAAACTTTGCAACGTGACCGTCATGCACATTATATTTCCACACTTGCTTTAATTGCAACGTCGATTGAGAAGTTTGCAACAGAGGTTCGTGGATTGCAAAAGAGTGAAACGCGTGAGGTAGAAGAATTCTTTGCAAAGGGTCAAAAGGGATCATCGGCAATGCCGCATAAGCGTAATCCAATTGGTTCTGAAAATATGACAGGTCTTGCTCGTGTCATCCGTGGTCATATGTTAACAGCATATGAAAATGTTTCGTTATGGCATGAACGTGATATTTCTCATTCATCTGCAGAACGTATTATTTTGCCGGATGCTACGATTTTACTGAACTATATGCTTAACCGTTTCGGAAACATCGTGAAAAATTTAACGGTATTCGAAGACAACATGAAGCGTAATATGGATCGCACCTTTGGCTTAATTTACTCACAACGTGTTCTTTTAGCTTTAATTGATGCTGGCATGTCGAGAGAAGAAGCGTATGACACAGTGCAATCAAAGGCGATGGAGGCTTGGGAAAAGCAAATGTCGTTTAAAGAGCTTGTTTTAGGAGAAGAGAAAATTACATCAAGATTATCACCTGCACAAATTGATGACTGCTTTGATTATAGTTACCACCTTTCTGGGGTAGATACGATTTTTGAACAAGTAGGATTGTAGGGGGAGAAGGATGGAGAAGCTGGGCTTGCTATATGAGGGAAAAGCAAAACGAATTTATGCGACAAATGATGAGGGTATAGTTTGGGTTGAGTATAAAGATTCTGCAACAGCTTTTAACGGTGAAAAGAAGGCAACGATTACAGGGAAAGGGAGATTGAATAATACGATTTCCTGCTTGCTATTTGAAATGCTTCACGAAAAGGGAATTGACACGCACTTAGTGGAGCGGATTTCTGATATAGAGCAGCTTGTGAAGAAAGTTGCGATTATTCCACTTGAAGTCGTTGTTCGAAATGTAGCAGCGGGTTCCTTATCAAAGCGATTAGGCTTAGAGGAAGGGTCTCCGCTAGCTTCTCCAATCATCGAACTTTATTACAAAAATGATGAGCTAGGTGATCCTCTTATAAATGAAGATCATATTAAGTTGTTACACCTCGCTTCTATGTTACAGGTAAATGAAATGAAGCAGAAGGCACAGGAGATAAACACAGTATTAACTTCATTTTTTGATGAAAAGAATGTGAGATTAATAGACTTTAAGTTAGAATTCGGAATTACTACAGACGGCACTGTACTACTTGCTGATGAAATCTCCCCAGATACGTGTCGTTTATGGGATAAAGAAACAAATGAGAAGCTTGATAAAGATGTATTTAGAAGAGGATTAGGAAGCTTAACAGAGGCATACGAACAAATATTAGAACGCTTAGGGGGATCATCATGTACAAAGTAAAGGTTTTCGTTACATTACGCGAAAGTGTGTTAGACCCACAAGGAACAGCAGTAAAAGGATCACTTCATAGTTTATCGTATACAGAAGTTCAAGATGTGCGCATCGGCAAATTCCTAGAGTTAACGATTGAAAAGAGTGAACGTCCGATTGACGAGCTTGTAAAAGAAATGTGTGAACGCCTGTTAGCGAATACGGTAATCGAAGACTTTACTTATGAGCTAGAGGAGGTTGTCCCTCAGTGAAATTTGCATGTGTAGTATTCCCAGGTTCCAATTGTGATGTTGATATGTTTCACGCCATTAAGGATGAACTAGGTGAAGAGGTTGAGTATGTTTGGCATGATACAAAATCATTAGATTCGTATGACGGAATTTTACTGCCAGGTGGTTTTTCGTATGGCGATTACTTACGTTCAGGAGCGATTGCGAGATTTTCGAATGTCATGAGTGAAGTTATCAAGGCAGCTGAACTTGGTAAACCAATCTTAGGTGTGTGTAATGGATTTCAAATTTTACTAGAAGCGGGATTATTACCAGGTGCAATGCGCCGAAATAAAGATTTGAAGTTTATATGTAAGCATGTTGAGTTGGTTGTTGAAAACAATAATACGATGTTTTCGGCTGGTTATGAAGCGGGAGAGGTGATATCCATTCCTGTTGCACATGGTGAAGGAAATTACTATTGTGACGAACAAACGTTAGCTGCCTTGAAAGAGAACAATCAAATCGTATTCACTTACAACGAAGATATTAACGGAAGCTTAGAAAATATTGCCGGGATTGTGAATGAAAAAGGAAATGTACTAGGGATGATGCCACACCCTGAGAGAGCTGTAGATTCCTTACTAGGCAGTGCAGATGGGCTTAAATTATTTCAATCAATTTTAAAGCAATGGAGGGAAACTCATGTCGTTACTTCTTGAACCAACATCAGAGCAAATTAAAAATGAAAAAATCTATCAAGAAATGGGTCTAAGTAGCGAGGAGTTTGCTTTAGTTGAAAAAACTTTAGGACGTTTGCCAAACTATACAGAGCTAGGCTTGTTCTCGGTTATGTGGTCAGAGCATTGTAGCTATAAAAACTCAAAGCCAGTTCTTCGCAAGTTCCCAACAAAAGGAGAGCGCGTACTTCAAGGTCCTGGAGAAGGGGCTGGAATTGTAGACATCGGTGATGAACAAGCCGTTGTTTTCAAGATGGAAAGTCATAATCATCCGTCTGCCATCGAGCCGTATCAAGGAGCAGCAACAGGAGTTGGTGGAATCATTCGTGACGTTTTCTCAATGGGAGCTCGTCCGGTTGCGCTATTAAACTCTCTTCGTTTCGGGGAGTTAACATCTCCTAGAATGAAATATTTATTTGAAAATGTTGTAGCAGGAATTGCAGGTTATGGAAACTGTGTAGGGATTCCAACGGTTGGTGGAGAGATTCAATTCGACCCTTCTTATGATGGAAATCCTCTAGTCAATGCGATGTGTGTCGGTTTAATTGATCATAAGGACATTAAAAAAGGTGTAGCTTCAGGTGTCGGCAATACGGTGATGTATGTTGGTGCGAAAACGGGTCGTGATGGAATTCACGGTGCAACGTTTGCTTCTGAAGAACTGTCTGATGCCTCTGAGGAGAAGCGTCCGGCTGTTCAAGTAGGAGATCCATTTATGGAGAAGCTTTTGCTTGAGGCATGTTTAGAATTAGTAAAATGTGATGCACTAGTCGGAATTCAAGACATGGGTGCAGCAGGATTAACATCCTCATCTGCAGAGATGGCAAGTAAAGCAGGATCAGGTATTGAAATGAACTTAGACTTAGTACCGCAGCGTGAAACAGGGATGACTGCTTATGAAATGATGTTGTCTGAATCACAAGAACGTATGCTAATCGTTGTGGAAAAAGGTAGAGAACAGGAAATTCAAGATATTGTTGTGAAGTATGGTTTAGAAGCAGTGGCTGTTGGTATTGTTACAGATGATAAGATGCTACGTTTAGTACATCGAGGTGAAGTGGTTGCCAACGTACCAGTTGATGCGTTAGCAGAAGATGCACCAGTGTATCATAAGCCTTCAAGTGAACCAGCTTATTATAGAGAGTTTCAATCCATGGAAAATGATATTCCTGAAGTGGACGATGTACAAGAAACGCTAGTTAAACTTTTATCTCAGCCAACGATTGCAAGCAAAGAGTGGGTTTATAACCAATATGATTATATGGTTCGTACGAATACGGTTGTTTCACCTGGTTCGGATGCTGCCGTTGTGCGTATTCGCGGTACGAGAAAAGCGTTAGCGATGACGACAGACTGTAATTCTCGTTACATTTATTTAGATCCAGAAGTAGGCGGGAAAATTGCAGTTAGTGAAGCAGCAAGAAATGTTGTTTGTTCAGGTGCTGAACCGATTGCGATTACGGACTGCTTGAACTTTGGTAACCCGGAAAAACCAGAAATTTTTTGGCAGTTAGAAAAAGCAGTTGATGGCATGAGTGCAGCATGTGAAAAGCTGAATGCACCTGTTATTAGCGGGAACGTTTCACTTTATAACGAAACAAATGGGACAGCAATCTATCCTACACCAACAGTTGGAATGGTAGGCTTAATTGAGGACATCGATCATATTACAACGCAAAGCTTTAAGCAAGCGGGTGATTTAGTGTATGTAATCGGAGAAACAAAACCAGAGTTTGGTGGAAGTGAGCTTCAAAAGTTAACATATGGACGTATTTTTGGAAAAGCACCAGAGTTAGATTTAGAGGTTGAAGCTGAGCGTCAGTCTGCACTTCTTGGGGCAATTCGTGCGGGTAGTGTTGCTTCTGCGCATGATGTATCAGAAGGTGGGCTAGGAGTGGCGTTGGCAGAGTCTCTGTTTGGAACAGGTTTAGGATTGGATGTTGATCTTACAGGTGAGGATGCTACAGTTGCTTTATTTAGTGAAACACAATCACGTTTTGTTGTGTCAGTAAAGCCTGAACAGAAGGAAAAGTTCGAGCAATTAGTTGCAGATGCATTCCTAGTTGGGAATGTTACGAACGATTCAATGTTAACGATTCGAGTTAATGAGAAGCCTGTCATCACCACTTCTGTTGAAGGATTAACAGAAGCTTGGAAGGGAGCAATTCCATGCTTGCTGAAATAAGAGGCTTGAATGAAGAGTGTGGAATTTTCGGAGTTTGGGGACATCCAGATGCTGCACAAATTACGTACTATGGATTGCATAGCTTGCAGCACCGCGGACAAGAGGGTGCTGGAATTGTAACAACCAATGGTGAAGTGATGCGTGGTGTGAAAGGTCTTGGACTTGTAACGGAAGTATTTAAGCAAGAAGAGATGAAGGATTTTTACGGGAAAGCTGCAATCGGTCACGTTCGCTATGCGACTGCTGGTGGTGGTGGGTATGAAAATGTACAGCCACTTCTATTTAACTCGCAAAGTGGCAGTCTAGCACTGGCTCATAACGGAAATCTTGTCAATGCGACTGCGTTAAAGCATCAACTAGAAGGGCAAGGAAGTATTTTTCAAACAACGTCCGATACGGAGGTATTAGCTCACTTAATTAAACGAGGTGGAAATTTACCGTTGAATGAGCGTGTGAAGAATGCTTTATCTATGGTAAAGGGGGCATTTGCTTTTCTCATCATGACAGAAAATGAAATGATGATTGCCCTAGATCCACTAGGGATGCGGCCACTTTCACTTGGTAGATTAGGAGATGCCTTTGTAGTAGCTTCTGAGACTTGTGCATTTGATGTGGTTGGGGCGAAATTTGAAAGAGAAGTAGAGCCTGGTGAGCTCATTATTATTTCAGATGAAGGTATTCGTACAGAGCGGTATGCCGGCGTTCAGGCTCGCGCGATTTGTAGTATGGAATATGTTTATTTCGCTAGACCTGATAGTAACGTTGATAAAATTAATGTTCACAGTGCCCGTAAGAATTTAGGTAGATGGCTAGCACTAGAAGCGCCATCTGAAGCAGATGTTGTCATAGGGGTACCAGATTCTAGTATTTCAGCAGCAATTGGATATGCTGAAGCAATGAGCATTCCTTATGAAATTGGATTGATTAAAAATCGATATGTTGGAAGAACGTTCATCCAACCTTCTCAATCATTACGTGAGCAAGGTGTGAAGATGAAACTTTCGCCAGTACGCGCGATTGTAGAAGGAAAGCGTGTAGTCATGGTGGATGATTCCATCGTGCGTGGAACGACGAGCCGCCGCATTGTGAACATGCTTCGAGATGCGGGAGCGAGCGAAGTGCACGTACGAATCAGTTCACCACCCATTAAAAATCCATGCTATTACGGTATCGATACATCAACAAGTGAGGAGCTAATTGCTTCAGATAAGACAGTAGAGGAAATTAGAGAAATCATTGGGGCAGACTCCCTGTCGTTTTTAAGCAACGAAGGAATGCTAAGCGCAATAGGTCGCCCAGATTCAGATGAAAATAAAGGACAATGTATGGCGTGCTTTACGGGAAAATACCCAACCGAAATCTACCCAGACACCGTGCACCCATACTTAAAATGTTAAGCACAAAATAAACGAAAATAATTTAACGCTTTAAAGGAATGGGGGCCTGTCCCCCATTCCTTTAAAGTACTAAAGTCTTGAAGGTGACGAGGGGGAGTTAGGACGATGTCGATTTCGTATAAGGATGCAGGCGTTGATATTGAAGCGGGTTATGAAGCGGTTTCGAGAATGAAGAAGCATGTCGAACGGACAAAGCGTAATGGTGTCCTTAGTAGTATTGGTGGCTTTGGTGGGATGTTCGATCTCTCCAGTCTAAACTTGAAGGAGCCTGTGCTTGTTTCTGGAACGGATGGAGTTGGCACGAAGCTGATGCTGGCATTTATGATGGATCAGCACGACACGATTGGTATTGATGCTGTCGCGATGTGCGTGAATGATATTGTCGTACAAGGTGCAGAGCCGTTGTTCTTCCTTGATTACATCGCGTGCGGAAAGGCAAAGCCAGAGAAAATTGAAGACATCGTAAACGGAATTTCAGAAGGCTGTGTTCAAGCAGGATGTGCGCTTGTAGGCGGAGAAACAGCTGAAATGCCAGGAATGTATGACGAAGATGAGTACGACTTAGCTGGATTTGCTGTCGGTGCGGTTGAAAAATCCAAAATCATAACAGGCGAAACAATCAAACCTGGAGATTGCCTAATCGGACTAGCTTCTAACGGTCTTCATAGTAACGGATTCTCCCTTGTCCGTAAAATCCTTCTTGAAAAAGCTGGCCACGCTCTAACTGACCAAATAGAAGGACTAGACAGCACGTTAGGAGAAGAACTTCTCAAGCCAACAAAAATCTATGTAAAACCAATTCTGCATGTACTTAAAACCTACAACATAAAAGGTATGGCACATATTACAGGTGGTGGCTTTATCGAGAATATTCCTAGAATGCTTCCAAAAGGCTGCGGAGCAGAAGTCGATCACGGTTCATGGCCAATTCCAAACATATTCAACGTTCTCGGGCGCGAAAGCACGTTAAAACAAGAAGAAATGTTCAACATTTTCAATATGGGAATCGGCATGGTCCTAGCTGTAGCTGAAGAAGATCTAGTGAACATCATCAAGGAATTAGAATCTCAAGGTGAAAAAGCCTATATCATTGGACGAGTGAAAAGTGGAACTGGTGTCACATTCGGAGGAGGAGCATTAACATGATTTCCCTTGCTGTGTTTGCATCAGGTTCAGGAACGAACTTTCAATCCATTGTTAACGCAACGAAAAAAGGCGAACTACAAGCAACGATCAAAGTACTATTTTGTGATAAAAAAGAGGCAAAAGTAATTGAACGTGCAAAAGCAGAAGGTATTCCAGCCATCGTTCTCACGCCAAAAGAGTTCCCTTCCAAAAAGGAATACGAAGAAGCAATATTAACACAATTAAAAGAACTACAAGTAGATTGGATTATATTAGCTGGCTATATGCGCTTAATTGGAGAAACTCTACTTCATGCATACGAAGGAAACATCGTAAACATCCATCCTTCGTTGCTACCCGCATTTCCAGGGAAAGATGCAATCCAGCAAGCGTTCCAAGCAAAAGTAAAAATTACAGGCGTAACGGTTCACTTTGTCGATGAAGGAATGGACACAGGTCCAATTATTGATCAAGAATCAATCCGAATTGACGAACATGAAACATATGAAAGCTTGCAAGCAAAGATTCAACGGATTGAGCATGTATTATATCCAAAAACGATTCAAGCATTAGTAACAAGGGGGCATCATTCGTGACAATTAAACGTGCATTAATCAGTGTATCGAACAAGGAAGAACTCGTTCCATTCGTACAAAAACTAGCAGAACGCGGTGTAGAAATTATTTCAACAGGTGGAACTCACAAACTACTCGAGGAAAACGGAATCAAGGTTATCGGTATTTCAGAAGTAACGAACTTTCCAGAAATGATGGACGGTCGTGTCAAGACCCTTCACCCGATGATTCACGGCGGTTTATTAGGACTTCGTGACAATGAAGAGCATGTTCAAACGATGACTCAACATCATATCAAGCCTATCGACTTAGTAGTTGTGAACTTATATCCATTCAAACAAACGATTCAAAAAGCAGACGTATCATATGAAGAAGCAATTGAAAACATTGATATCGGCGGTCCGTCCATGCTGAGATCAGCAGCGAAAAACCACAAGTTCGTAACAGTTGTCGTAGACCCGGCAGACTATGAAACAGTTTTAACAGAACTTGAAACACGTAATTCTATCTCATATGAAACAAAACAACGCCTTGCAGCAAAAGTGTTCCGTCACACTGCGGCTTATGATGCACTTATTGCAGACTATTTAACCCAGCAAGTGGGAGAAGAAAAGCCAGAGTCATTAACGGTTACATATGAAAAAAGGCAGGATTTACGTTATGGAGAAAATCCACATCAAAAAGCAGCATTCTATCAAAAGCCACTAGTTGAGACAGGTACAATTGCAACAGCCCAGCAATTACATGGAAAAGAGCTTTCCTATAACAATATTAACGATGCAGATGCAGCCCTTTCGATCGTAAAAGAATTCAATGAACCAGCTGTTGTGGCTGTGAAACATATGAATCCTTGTGGAGTAGGAGTAGGTGAAACGATTCAAACTGCTTTTGACAAAGCGTACGAAGCAGATCCTGTCTCCATCTTTGGCGGGATCGTTGCAGCTAATCGTGAAATCGATGAGGAAACGGCCATAAAGCTAAAGGAGATCTTCCTTGAAATTATTATTGCACCAGCATTCACAGAAGAGGCGCTAACGATTCTTACTTCAAAGAAAAACCTGCGTCTGCTTCAAGTTGAGATCGAAAATCGTCAAACAAACGAAAAGAGATTAACGACAGTTAGTGGTGGTCTGCTAGTTCAAGAAAGTGATTACTTAACATTTGATGATGCAGTTATCACAATCCCAACAAAGCGTGAACCTACAGAAAAAGAGTGGGAAGATTTAAAGTTAGCTTGGCAAGTTGTAAAACATGTAAAGTCAAATGCAATTGTATTAGCAAAGGATGGCATGACAATCGGAATTGGTGCAGGTCAAATGAATCGCGTCGGATCAGCTAACATTGCGATCAAACAGGCAGGAGAAAAAGCAGCGAGTTCAGCATTGGGTTCTGACGCTTTTTTCCCAATGGATGACACAGTAGAGGCAGCTGCAAAAGCAGGTGTAACAGCCATCATCCAGCCAGGTGGTTCCATTCGTGATGAAGATTCAATCAAAAAAGCAGATGAATACGGCATTACGATGGTATTCACAGCAATTCGTCATTTTAAACACTAGGAGGGAATCATATGAATGTGCTCGTTATTGGTCGTGGAGGACGTGAACATACATTAGCATGGAAGGCTTCGCTAAGCCCTCTAGTGAAACAAGTATTTGTAGCACCTGGTAACCCAGGGATGGCAGAGGTTGCAACACTCGTTTCAATCGATGAAAATGACCATACATCCTTAATTTGCTTTGCAAAAGAAAATAACATCCAATTAACAATCGTTGGCCCAGAAGGCCCGTTAGTGGATGGAATCGTTGATGAGTTCCAAGCAGAAAATCTTCCTATTTTCGGTCCTACAAAGGCTGCAGCAATGATTGAAGGCAGTAAAGGATTTGCGAAGGATCTTATGAAGAAATATAGCATACCAACGGCAACTTATGAGACGTTTTCTAGCTATGAAGCAGCACGTGCGTATATTGAAGAAGTTGGTGCTCCCATTGTGATAAAAGCTGATGGCTTAGCTGCTGGAAAAGGTGTTGTAGTGGCTATGACCCTCAAAGAAGCATTAGATGCGATTGAAGCGATGATGGTAGACGGTGCATTTGGAAATGCAAGCAGACAAATTTTGATAGAAGAGTATTTAGAAGGTGAAGAGTTTTCGTTAATGGCGTTTGTTAACGAAGAGAAAGTATACCCAATGGTCATTGCACAGGATCATAAGCGTGCTTTTGACGGAGATAAGGGTCCAAACACTGGTGGAATGGGAGCTTACTCTCCGGTACCTCAAATATCAGACGCAGTTGTTCAAGAAGCGATCACAACCATACTTTATCCTACGGTAGAAGGAATGCTGGCAGATGGAACACCGTTTAGTGGAATTTTATATGCCGGGTTAATGCTCACTTCTACTGGTCCTAAGGTCATTGAATTCAATGCCAGATTTGGTGATCCGGAAACACAGGTTGTGCTCTCTAGATTAGAAAGTGATCTAGTAAAAGTAATGATTGATATAATAGCTGGAAAAGAACCGGCACTAGTATGGTCGGAACAAGCAGTTGTAGGAGTAGTCGTAGCATCTAAAGGATACCCAGATCGTTACGAAAAAGGTCATGTAATAGAAGGGTTATACAAGATACAAAAAGCTCAAGTTTTCCATGCGGGTACGTCCATTCTTAATGAAAAACTCGTAACAAATGGAGGGCGTGTATTGTTGTTAGCCTCATCTGGTGAAACGATTCAACGAGCACAAGAAGTTGTCTATGAAGAATTAAAGCATATTGAAGTAGAGCAGCTATTTTATCGAAAAGACATAGCGTCAAAGGCTATCGTACACGCTTCCGTTTAATATAAGCGAACGCGATTGCGATAATGCCACCAATGGCAGCAGCAAGTACGAATGACATATCAAGAACATATTCCCAAAACATGTAACCAGCTCCTTAAACTCGTCCCCCTCATGAAGCAAGGGGGATGTTTTATTTTTACTTAAGTAGGATTAATTGCTGTATCGTGTTCTTTTCTTTGTTCGTCATCCTCTTTGTATTCATTATATAAATACGTCAGAGGGCAGAATCGAACGATACCTTCTCCAATCTTCATTGCAGCAAGAATTGCGACAAGAAGATAGCTTTCTTGAGGATTACGTCTCGATAGCTTTGCCGTTGCAATCGCAAGTAAAGTAAACCCACATGTTATTCGAATTAATGCATTTATAATCCCGATATTCGGTTTCATAATCGTCACCTCAGTTTTCACAAATTTTCTAAAATCTTTAATGCGTTACCCTACTAATTATGATAGGATAAGTAAAAGAATGATGAACGGAGGAACGTGAATGGTTGAGTCAAAATACCGCTGGAGAAGTCTGCAATTACGTAAAGCTGTAGACATCATAGATGGAAAGCGTTCACCCCAGATGGTATTGAAAAATGCCACTTTTTTGCATTCTGGCTTTAAACAATGGATTACTGCGAACATCTGGATTCAAGAGGACCGGATTGTATATATAGGCGAACAATTACCAGCAAAGGATGAAAACAGTGAACAAATTGACTGTACTAATTTGTTCCTTGTACCAGGTTATATTGAACCACATGCACATCCATTTCAGTTATATAATCCCCACTCATTAGCTCAATATGCATCCCAATATGGCACAACTACATTAGTGAACGATAACCTTGTCTTGTTTTTACAGTTACCAAAAAAGAAAGCGTTTTCTTTAATGGATGATATGAAAGATTTACCTCAAAGTTTGTTTTGGTGGAGTCGTTTTGACTCTCAATCACAAATGACAAATGAAGAGGAGCTCTTTTCAATAAAAAATATTAATGCCTGGCTTGAACGAGACGATGTGATCCAAGGTGGAGAGTTAACGGGATGGCCGAAGTTACTTGCAGGTGATGATATGATGCTTCACTTCATTCAGGAGGCGAAGCGTAAGAACAAACTCATTGAGGGACACTTTCCTGGGGCATCTGAAAAGACGTTAGTAAAATTGAAGCTTCTAGGCGCTGATTCAGATCATGAATCACTTTCGGGAAAAGATATATACTACCGATTATTACATGGATACACGGTGGCTTTAAGATATTCGTCCATTCGACCGGATTTACCACTGTTATTGGATGAACTAAAGGAGCTAAGCCTTCAAAGTTATGATTCGCTTCTATTTACAACAGATGGTTCGACGCCATCCTTCCATGAGCAAGGTTTTATTGATGTGATGATTAAAATGGCAATCGAGAGTGGAATACCAATCATTGACGCCTATCATATGGGATCTTATAACGCCGCAAAGCACTTCCGTCTTGATGGTATTTTAGGTCAAATTGCTACTGGTAGAATTGCGAATATTAATTTCCTTACATCGAAAGAACATCCAACACCTGTCAGCGTTTTAGCAAAGGGTAAATGGCTGAAGCGTGACGGCAAAGCAATGTATGAAAACGCACCTTTCTCATGGGCAAATAGCGGAATGGATCCATTAAAGGTTGACTGGGAATTAACAAATGATGATCTGCAATTCTCCATGGCACTCGGTATGAAAATGGAAAATGCGGTTATTATGAAGCCATATTCGGTAAATGTAGATCCTTCAGTAGAAGAGCTTTCAGAAGAGCATGATGAAAACTTTTTATTGCTACTAGATAAAGATGGAAAATGGCGTATTAACACGATGTTAAAAGGGTTCGCAACGAAACTTCACGGACTTGCAAGCTCATATTCCAATACAGGGGATTATATTGTCATTGGAAAACGGAAGAAAGACATGATTCTGGCGTTTAACCGTATGAAGGAAATAGGCGGAGGCATTGTTCTTGCCCACAATGGTGAAATTATCTTTGAATTGTCCCTTCCTCTAGGAGGTAGAATGTCAAAACTACCACTTGAAGAGCTGATCGTAAAAGAAAAGAAATACAAAGAAATCATGATAGAGAAAGGGTATCCTTATATCGATCCAGTGTATACGCTATTGTTTCTATCATCCACACACCTGCCGTATATTCGCATTACACCAGTAGGAATCTATGATGTGATGAATAAAACTGTACTCTTTCCCGCAATAATGCGTTAAACTATAAGAGTATTTATAGACATTTTTGTAAAACTAAACCGTATAGAAGAAAATTTTGAAGCAAAGGTTGTGTAACGATGAAGCGAAGTCTCTTATATACTCTACTAATTGCACTACTTACTCTTATTGTCGGTTGCTCGAAGGATGTCGCTGAGCCGGCAGTATCAGAGCCAGAAGAAGATGAAGTAGTGGAAGAGACGGTAGAAGAGGAAACGTTTGAGGCGAACTATCCACTGACAGGGATTGAGACAAACGAAGATATTAATAGACGAACAGTGGCTGTTATGGTGAACAATCACCCAAAGGCACGTCCACAATCAGGCTTACACAAATCTGATATTGTGTATGAAGTGTTAGCCGAAGGCGACGTAACACGTTTTCTAGCCATTTTCCAAAGTCAAGTTCCAAAAAAAATCGGACCTGTTAGAAGTTCACGTGACTACTATATTACACTAAGTAAAGGGTATGATGCGTTTTATATCGCTCACGGATTTAGCCCTGATGCAAAAGAGATGTTAGATGCAAAAGTAGTAGATAATATTAACGGAATGGAATATGACGGCACACTATTTGAACGTGCAGATTTCAGAAAAGCGCCTCACAACTCGTATATCACATATGACAATATAGTGAAGGGTGCAGAAATGAATGATATTGCAACTACTCATGATGTGAATCCACTTCCGTTTTTAACAGAAGATGAGTTAGCAGGTATTGAAGGTAAAGATGGGAAATCTATTAAAATTGCGTATTCTAGTAAGAATTATGCAACGGCAGAGTACATGTATGATGAAGTAGAACAAACATATTATCGTTATAGTATGGGCGTGATTACAGAGGACCTTGATACGAAAGAGCCGGTTTCGATTGATAACCTATTTATCGTAGAAACAACTCATAAAGTAATTGATGATGCTGGAAGAAATGATATTGATTTAACATCCGGTGGAAAAGCATACTTACTTCAAAAGGGGAAAATGAAAGAAGTAGAATGGAAAAATGATGATGGACGCATTCTTCCATATGTAAATGGAGAAGCAGTGAAGCTGGTACCAGGTAGAACATGGATTAATATCGTTCCGACGTTATCTAAAGTATCACAACCAACTACAAATTAGAGGATTGAGGAGAACTTATATGCAAATAGATAAATTACGTGGAAAAGAGCTAGATCAATTATTTGAAGCAATTTTGTCTTTAAATGATATTGAAGAGTGTTATCGTTTCTTTGATGATTTATGTACAGTGAACGAAATTCAATCTTTAGCTCAGCGTTTAGAAGTTGCCAGAATGCTACGTGATGGCTTAACCTACCACAAAATCGAATCCGAAACAGGTGCAAGCACAGCGACAATCTCCAGAGTAAAACGCTGCTTAAACTACGGAAACGATGCCTATCAAATGGCGCTTGATCGCTTACAAACGCAAGAGAATAAATAAGTGCAGAAACCAGCGGGATATTCGCTGGTTTTTTTGTACGGTTCAAAGTCTTGAAATGTTGAAATAGTAGTTTGTTTAGCCTGAGGATAGTGATTTCGCCGAAATATAAATATAGTCGCCGAATCGTACGAGGAAATCGACGAAATATATGTGAAGATCGTCGAATAACTACAGATTTTCGCCGAATAGTGTTTGAATATCGCCGAATTAGAATATAATCGTTGATTTATAAGTGTTATCGCCGAATGAGGGATTCATTTTGACTTCAAATATAATAAAAGAAGTCCATTATTAGCCAAAGGTATATAAAAAATTGAATAGTAACACCCGATAGAATTAACATCTTTGTTTTAACCCGTTTCGAAAATGAAATTTCATTCCCTTTAACGGGAAATGAGGGCTTTTTCATGTTTACAATTCGACACGGTGCCAGGCACAAGTCGAATTTTGTATAAAAGTAATTTGATTAAGTTCAAAAAATTAGTTTCATACTGTTAGATAGTAAATTCATGAAAATTGGGGATAACATATGGAAAATCGATATGTAAAAGTTCAAAAAGTGGTTGAGTATGATGCGGAAGGTGGAATGTTTATTTCCAACAGCGTCTCTCAAAATCAAGAGATATTTTTTTCGTTCGAAAATAATAGGTTGTCTGAAGTCTCAATTTTCCTTACAAATAAAGTATTTAATCTTTTAATCAATGAAGAGGAAAAGAGATATATTGAAGAACAGTTAAAGGTGAAAAAGTGGGAAGTTATGCCCTTTACGTTTAGAAAGGTTGAGGGAGTTGTCTGGGATAACTATCCGATTATAAAGCGTGTACATTTTTCAATTCGTGAGTCAGATTTGATTCTAACTGCACATTATAAAGATTGGATGCTTCATACGATAACAGCTCCGTTTTATAACCGAACATCAGGGCACAAGGAACATGCGCTTATACATTTAAGTGAAGTGTCTATTGCGAAGATAGATGAGTGGATTAAAGGGGAAATGGTCGATCCTCAATATAAAATAATATAGTGAATAGGAGGCAGGTTCATTCTGCTTTCTTTTTATTACTTTTTAATCAAATCTTATTTTTTAAAAATAAAATTTCCCGAAATAGGACACTATATAAACAAAAAGTGACCTAAAAGGTGGGAGCAGGATTGGAAATTTCACATAAAAGCGTAACCTTATCAACATCTGAAATGTCTTTCTTATGGCAAAATTACATAGGTGACACATTAATTATCTGCATGTTTAAACATTTCCTACAACACATTGACGACCCGGATATTGAAAACCTTATTAAGCAAGGGTTAGCGTTAGCAGAAAGACATACACAGCAGGCAAAGGAATTATTCGAGTCAGTAGAGTTCCCTATTCCAAAGGGTTTCGGACCACAAGATGTTTACTTAAATGGGCCACGATTATTCTCGGATAAATTTTATACCTACTATTTACAACAAGCGTTACGCGGGGCAATGGCAAATTATACGCTAGCGTTCTCTATGTCTCATCGTGAAGATGTTAGGAGTTACTTCATGCATGCACTTCATGAAGACACAGAATTATTCAATAAGACGACTAATTTAATGCTCGAAAAGGGATTAGCTCAACGCCCTCCTCAAGTTCCGATACCTAAACAAGTAGATTTTGTTTCAAATAAAGAATTTTTAGTAGAGTGGTTTGGACAAGAGCGTCCTTTATCCTCCATTGAAATCACAAATATTTATATGAATATTGAGACAAACCTGTTGGGTTCGGCGTTAATGACTGCTTTTAGTCAAACTGCTGAGGAAAAGAAATTGAAAAACTACTTTAAAGACGGGCTACAAATTGCAACTAGTCATCTCGAAACATTCACTAAAATACTGGCAAAGGATTCACTTTCGTTTCCGCCAACTTGGAATCCAGAAGTAACGGATGCTGCGAAGCCGGCATTCTCGGATAAGTTAATGCTTTTTCATGGAGGGTTAGCAACAGCTGCAGGTGTTGGAAACTATGGTCTTAGCATGTCGGCTAGCCAACGGTTAGACCTCGGCGCATTGTATGGGAAGTTAAGTGCTCAAATTGGAAGATTTGCTGAAAAAGGAGCAAAGTTAACGATTGAACACGGATGGCTTGAACAACCCCCAATGTCCATTGATCGTGATGGGATAATGAAAAAGATGAAGTAGTACCTTAATGGGTGCTGCTTTTTTTATTGGCATCGTGATTTTGAAGTAATTATTGAAGTGGAAGGTTCCTTGCTCCTGCGGAAAGCAAGCTGCTGAAACGTATAAAAAAACACTAGCACAAGAAACAGGCTATCTGGGTCAAAAAAACCTAGGGACCATATGGCTATTCCTGACTCCCTTGAGCACTACTGAATTTCTAATAAAATTACCAACAAATTCCCGTCATATAGGAGGGAGATTTTATGTTCAATTTGTTATAATGGTCTAATGGAAATGAATTTTGGAGGAAACCTCATGTACGATATAAAAGAATGGAAACATGTATTTAAAGTAGATCCGAATAAAGAGATTAGTGACGAAGAGTTAGAGCGTATTTGTGAATCCGGGACAGATGCTATTATAGTTGGTGGCAGTGACGGAATTACGGAAGATAATGTGTTGAATATGTTAGTTCGAGTGAGACGTTATTCTGTGCCGTGCGCGTTAGAGGTTTCGACCATCGATTCGATCACACCAGGATTTGATTATTATTTTGTCCCATCTGTTTTAAATAGTGAAGATCGTAAATGGATTGTTGGTCTGCAGCATGAAGCACTAGTCGAATACGGTGACATCATGAACTTTGATGAGATTGTAGCAGAAGGATACTGTGTATTAAATCCTGATTCGAAGGTAGCGCAATTATCGAACGCAAACACTCATTTAACAGACGATGAAGTAATTGCGTATGCTAGACTAGCAGACAAGCTATTTCGCTTACCAATCTTTTATTTAGAATATAGCGGGGTCTATGGAAACCCTCAATTAGTGAAGAAAGTAAAGGAAGAGCTTGAGCATTCAAGACTGTTTTATGGTGGAGGAATTCAATCTGTAGAGCAGGCTAAAGAAATGGCACAAGCTTCTCACACTGTCGTAGTAGGTAACTTACTATATGAAAATGTAACAGAAGCACTTAAAACAGTAACAGCTGTAAAAGAAATAGGGTAGCTTTCTAGTGTAAGATTATGTATGATTAAGGAACGTATGTTCGTTATATCCACTGATTTGATAGTTTCACTTTATATAATTGTAGGGCGGTGTAAATATGCAATATTTATCAAATAAGCTACTATCCGGGTTAAATCCTGAGCAACAAGAAGCAGTAAAGGCGACAGACGGTCCATTACTGATTATGGCCGGTGCAGGTAGTGGTAAGACAAGAGTGTTAACTCATAGAATAGCGTACCTTATGGCTGAGAAGGAAGTAGCACCATGGAACATCTTAGCGATCACGTTCACGAATAAAGCAGCTCGTGAGATGAAGGATCGTGTTTCAAAAATTGTCGGCGGAGCAGCAGAGGAAATTTGGATTTCAACGTTTCACTCCATGTGTGTGCGTATTCTTCGCCGTGACATTGATCGCTTAGGTTATAGCCGTAACTTCACAATCTTAGACACAACTGATCAATTATCAGTAATTAAAAATGTTATGAAAGATCGTAATATAGATACGAAAAAATTTGAGCCTAGAAGTATGCTAGGTTCAATTAGTAGCGCAAAAAATGAACTTATTACACCAGAAGAATATGCGAAAACGGCTGCAGGTCCGTATGAAAGTATCGTTTCTAGTGTGTATCAAGACTATCAAAAAAGATTACGCAAAAATATGGCGTTAGACTTTGATGACCTGATAATGACTACGATTACGTTATTTATGCGAGTTCCAGAAGTATTGGAATATTATCAACGTAAGTTTCAATATATTCATGTGGATGAGTATCAAGATACGAACAGAGCGCAGTATATGCTTGTTAAGCAGATGGCTAGTCGTTTCCAAAACCTTTGTGTAGTAGGGGACTCTGACCAGTCGATTTACCGCTGGCGTGGTGCGGATATTAGTAATATTTTATCTTTTGAGAAAGACTACCCTAGAGCAAAGGTTATTTTACTAGAGCAAAACTACCGTTCCACAAAGCGAATTTTGCAAGCGGCTAACGAAGTAATCGAGAAGAACGGGAATCGTAAACCGAAAAAGCTTTGGACTGAGAATGATGATGGAAACAAGATTGTTTACTATCGAGGCTCAACGGAGCAAGACGAGTGTTACTACGTCGCAGGAATCATTAAGCAATTGATGAACTCAGGACAAAGAACAGCTTCTGATTTTGCCGTTCTCTATAGAACAAATGCACAATCCCGTGTAATGGAGGAAGTGCTGCTAAAGTCGAACATTTCCTATAACATTGTCGGGGGAACTAAGTTCTATGATCGTAAAGAAATAAAAGATATCCTTGCGTATTTACGTCTAATTGCAAACCCAAATGACGATATTAGTTTAGAGCGTATTATTAACGTTCCGAAGCGTGGAATTGGTGCGACAACTCTTGATAAGATTGTAAACTATGCGGCTCTACATGATATGTCAATTTATGAAGCACTCCAAATGGTTGAGTTAATTGGGCTAAGCGGGAAGGTGACAAACGCTTTAGTCGAATTCCGTGACCAGTTGAGGAACTGGGTGAACATGCAGGAGTTTTTATCTGTAACTGAATTAGTAGAAGAAGTGTTACAGAAAACAGGCTACCGTGACATGTTAAAAAATGAGAAAACACTTGAAGCAGAAGCACGCTTAGAAAACTTAGATGAATTTTTATCTGTAACGAAGAACTTTGAAGCAAATACAGAAGATAAAAGTTTAATTGCATTCTTAACAGATTTAGCATTAGTTGCTGATATTGATAAACTAGACGAAGATGAGGACAAAGATCAAGGTAACGTGATTTTAATGACACTGCATGCGGCGAAAGGGCTAGAATTCCCTGTCGTGTTCTTAATGGGGATGGAGGAAGGCGTGTTCCCGCACAGTCGTTCATTATTCGATGAGGAAGAAATGGAAGAAGAACGCCGATTAGCGTATGTAGGAATCACACGTGCAGAGCAAAACCTATATATTACAAATGCTCAAATGCGTACATTATTCGGCCGTACGAACATGAATCCAGTCTCTCGTTTTATTTCAGAGATTCCTACTGACTTATTAGAATCAGCAAATGTAGAAGAAGAGAAGAAGTCACCGTTCGGGGGCTCAGGTTCTGGCAGCTTCTCTCGTCCAGCTGAACGACGTCAACCGGTTATGCGCCCAGTTGCAAAAACAACAGGTGGAGAAGCAATCGGCTGGAATGTTGGCGATAAGGCAGAGCATAAGAAGTGGGGCGTAGGAACAGTAGTAAGCGTAAAGGGTGAAGGTGAAGCGAAAGAGTTAGATATCGCATTCCCAAGTCCGATCGGTATCAAGAGATTACTAGCGAAATTCGCTCCAATTGAAAAGGTATAATACCTCTTTACCACTTTAAAGCATCGGGGGCCTGTCCCCCAGTGCTTTAAAGTGAAAAAGTGTACATATAGGGAGATGAAAATATGTCTGAGCAACTGCATGCTAGGATTGAAGAGCTTCGAAATCTTTTAAATAAATGGAACTATGAATACCATGTACTCGATCAGCCTACGGTACCAGATAGTGAATATGACAATGCCCTACATGAGTTGATCCGTTTAGAAACAGAGAATCCGGATCTTTTAACAGCGGATTCTCCCTCTATGCGTGTTGGCGGAGCGGCATTATCTGTTTTTGAAAAAGTAGAACATCGTACGGCAATGTTAAGTTTAGGAAATGCTTTTAATGAAGAAGACTTACGTGACTTTGATCGCAAAGTGCGCCAAGGTGTCGGTGATCAAGTTTCATACATGTGTGAGCTGAAGATCGACGGTCTAGCGGTTTCTTTGCGTTATGAGGACGGCTTGTTCGTTCAAGGAGCTACACGTGGTGACGGGTCTATCGGTGAAGATATTACGCAAAATTTAAAAACGATTCGTTCGATTCCGTTGCGATTAACGAAACCATACAGTTTAGAGGTGCGCGGTGAGGCGTATATGCCGAAGAAGTCTTTTGAAGCACTAAATGAACAAAAGAAGCTTGCAGGAGAAGAGCTTTTCGCAAATCCACGAAACGTTGCAGCAGGTTCTCTTCGTCAACTTGATCCGAAGCTTGCAGCTAAGCGTAATCTAGATATTTTCGTGTATGGAATTGGTAACGTTGGTTCTACTGGTGTAACCTCACATAGCCAAGGTCTAGACTTACTTCATGAACTAGGTTTCAAAACAAACCCTGAGCGTCAAAAATGTGCAAGCATTGATGAAGTAATTGAGTATGTTCAAAAATGGCAAGAAAAGCGTCCTAACTTAGCATATGAGATTGATGGAATTGTCATTAAGGTAGATTCACTAGAGCAACAAGATGAACTAGGTTTCACAGCAAAAAGTCCTAGGTGGGCAATTGCCTACAAGTTCCCGGCTGAAGAAGTCGTTACGAAGCTTATCGATATCGAACTTAGTGTTGGAAGAACAGGTGTAGTCACACCTACAGCACTTTTAGAACCGGTACGAGTAGCAGGCACAGTTGTAAAAAGAGCATCACTACATAATGAAGATTTAATTCGTGAGAAAGACATAAAGCTTGGAGATACAGTAATCGTCAAGAAAGCTGGCGACATCATTCCTGAAGTGGTAGGAGTGTTAACAGAACGTAGAACCGGTGAAGAAATAGACTTTTCTATGCCCTCACATTGCCCGGAGTGTGAGAGTGAACTCGTTCGTCTTGACGGTGAGGTGGCGCTGCGTTGTATTAATCCAATGTGTCCTGCACAAATTCGTGAAGGACTCATTCACTTCGTCTCACGTGATGCGATGAACATTGACGGCCTTGGAGAACGTGTAATTAGTCAGCTTTTTGAAGAAAAGTTAATTTCAGATGTAGCAGACATCTATCGTCTTGAGAAAGATCAACTCATTCAACTAGAAAGAATGGGGGATAAATCGGCCACAAACTTAATTAACTCGATAGAAGCATCTAAATCGAACTCACTTGAAAAGCTTTTATTCGGTCTTGGTATTAGACATGTTGGCGCGAAGGCAGCGAAGACGTTAGCTCAGCAGTTTGAAACAATTGAACGACTGCAAGAAGCAACGGTTGATGAGCTTGTAGCGGTTAATGAAATTGGTGATAAAATGGCCGAATCGGTTGCAACTTATTTTAATAATCCGGAAGTACAAAAACTTATTTCTGAACTACGTGATCTAGGTGTTAACCTTGTCTACAACGGACCGAAAGCGGTGAATGTTGCAGACATTGATTCGTATTTTGCAGGTAAAACGGTTGTTTTAACAGGTAAGCTTGAAATTTTATCACGCAATGAAGCAAAGGAGAAAATTGAACTTCTTGGTGGTAAGGTTTCTGGAAGTGTGAGTAAGAAAACAGATTTATTAATTGCGGGTGAAGCTGCAGGATCAAAGCTAGAAGCGGCTCAAAAGCACGGCGTGGAAATATGGGATGAGGCAAGATTAGTTGAAGAACTAAAAAAGTAAGGGGTGAAAAGGGATGAGGAGATTAGGGATATTCATCATCGGAACAATTCTCTTATTGAGTGGCTGTGTACCTCAGTTTGAAAAGGATGAAGAACTTGTTCAAGAGACCGAAAACTCACAGGAAACCGCGATTGTTCCTAAATATAAAATTTCGGATCAATATTATCGAACAGTATTACCTTTTAATCCAAGTGAGGCGAGAGGTAGAGTTGTAAGCGGAATTTACAACCGACTCGATATTGATGAATTTGAAACAGGATTAATGCGTCTTTCACAAAATACGTTTCCATCTGATGATTATTTATATCAAGATGGACAGTATTTAGACGGGGAAACGGTAGGCAGTTGGCTGCAAAGAAAAATGTCAGATGCCGAAGTTGAAAGTGAGCTTGCGAAACAGAAAGGTAAGAAGAAAGAAGTTAAGAACTTAGGATTAAATCCAATCAAAGTAACAGAGGGCACGGCTAAAGACAAAAATGAAGCTGCGCCGATTTATTTATCTCACATCATGGAACAAAACTACCTGAAAAAAGACGCGGAAGGTAAAGCGGAGTTAAGTGGAATTTCAATAGGTCTTGCATTGAACTCTGTTCATTACTATGAGCAAGAAGATGGTTATCCGAGAGAGTATGTTATTCCTGAGGCAAAAATAGAACAGTATGGAAAAGAACTGGCAAATGAAGTGTTGAAGCGAATCCGTGCGATTGAAGGGTTAGAAAATGTTCCTGTCGTAATTGGATTGTTTATGCTTGAAGAAAAACAATCAGTCGTTCCAGGTAGCTTTTTTGCTTATACAGAAGTGAAAGGGAAGAACAGCACAATTGATAAGTGGAATGTCGTGAAGGAAGCCTATTATTTATTACCAGGTAAAGATGCACAAAAGGATTACCGTGATGACAACACGAGAATGTTGAATTTCAAATCTGAAATCGACGATTATTTCCCGAACTATACAGGGGTAATTGGACGAGGCTACTACCTGGATGAACAGTTAACTGAGTTAACAATCGAAATTCCGATGCAGTTTTATGGGAAAGCGGAAGTTGTTGGCTTTACACAATATGTGACGGGTCTTGTTATGGAGCATTTCCCGAATTACTTTACAGTAAAATGCTATATTTCATCTATTGATGGGCCAGAGGCGTTGATCGTAAGAGAAGTTGATATGGAAGAACCATATGTTCATATTTATCAATAACTTTTTAGTCTGAAAGGTTTGAAAGAATAAGAGTACTCAGTTAGAATAAGGAAGTAGGATGAAAACGCTTTTCATAATGGAAAAGTATCATATTTTTCTGAAAGCTAATGAAAAATTTAGGGGGTAGGAATCAATGGTAGTACCTTACAAACATGAACCATTTACAGATTTCTCAGTAGAAGCAAACAAGAAGGATTTTGAAGTTGGTCTTGCAACTGTTGAGTCATATTTAGGACAAGATTACGATTTAATTATTGGTGGAGAGCGCATCTCAACTGAAGGGAAAATTGTATCTGTCAACCCAGCAAATCATGAGCAAGTAATTGGTACAGTTTCAAAAGCTACTCAAGAGCTAGCTGAAAAAGCAATGCAAGTAGCAGACGAAACATTCAAAACATGGCGTAAAGTAAAGCCTGAGGTGCGTGCTGATATTCTTTTCAAATCAGCTGCAATCATTCGTCGCCGCAAGCATGAGTTTTCTGCAATTTTAGTAAAAGAAGCAGGTAAATCATGGATGGAAGCTGACGTAGAATGTGCAGAAGCAATTGACTTCTTAGAGTACTACGGCCGTCAAATGTTAAAATTAAAGGATGGCATGCCAGTAGAAAGCCGTCCAATTGAATATAACCGTTTTAACTACATACCACTTGGTGTAGGTGTAATTATTTCTCCATGGAACTTCCCGTTCGCAATCATGGCAGGTATGACGACTGCTGCTTTAGTAGCTGGTAACACAGTATTATTAAAGCCGGCTAGTACAACTCCTGTAGTTGCAGCGAAATTCATGGAAGTACTAGAAGAAGCAGGACTTCCTGCAGGTGTTGTAAACTTCATTCCAGGAAGCGGAGCAGAAGTTGGAGACTACTTAGTCGATCACCCACGTACTCGTTTTGTAAGCTTCACAGGATCTCGTGACGTAGGTCTACGTATTTATGAGCGTGCTTCTAAATTAAGTGAAGGCCAAATTTGGTTAAAGCGTGTAATCGCTGAAATGGGCGGTAAAGATACAATCGTAGTTGATAAGGAAGCTGATCTAGAATTAGCGGCTAAATCAATCGTTACATCTGCATTCGGTTTCTCTGGACAAAAATGTTCAGCATGTTCTCGTGCAGTTATCCATGAAGATGTATATGATCAAGTATTAGCTCGTGCAGTTGAATTAACAAACGAATTATCAATCGGTGATGCTAGCGTTTATGGTACTTACATGGGTCCAGTAAACGACCAAGCAGCATTTGATAAAGTTATGAGCTACGTTGAGATTGGTAAGCAAGAAGGTAAGCTAATGACTGGTGGAGAAGGAGACGACTCTAAAGGCTGGTTCGTAAAGCCTACAATTTTCGCAGACGTTGCAGAAGATGCTCGTCTAATGAAAGAGGAAATCTTCGGACCAGTGGTCGCATTCTGTAAAGCTCGTGACTTCGATCACGCAATCGAAATCGCAAACAACACAGAATACGGCCTAACAGGTGCAGTAATCTCTAACAACCGTGCAAACATCGAAAAAGCACGTGAAGATTTCCACGTTGGTAACTTATACTTCAACCGTGGATGTACAGGTGCAATCGTTGGATACCAACCATTCGGCGGATTCAACATGTCAGGTACAGACTCAAAAGCTGGTGGACCAGACTACCTAGTACTACACATGCAAGCAAAGACAACTTCAGAAATGCTATAAAAGTGAAAAAATCTCCTCTATGTTTGAGGAGATTTTTTTTATTTTTGATGTGTTTTGATCCTGAAGCAATCGTTGTTTTAATGGAGGGTGCTTGACTCCTGATGAGAAGATCACCACCGACCCATGTGAAAAGCAAGAACATGTTATTTTAGTAGAGTTAACGTATCTTCGATTTCCTTCGTCATTCTATAAGCGCCTGACGACTGGTTCGAGCAGACAGTTATGATTGTTTCATCATGAGGATAATAGGCGGAGTGAAAGCTTACACCGGGATCATAGCCCATTACATGATACTTCACAACTTTATTACTTGTGGTATGAATCCAAATACCATACCCATAACACTCACCTTCACTAGATTCTGCATGAGGTATTAGAAGTTTTTCTAACGTTTCTTCCCTTAATAAACGACCATAAAATAATGACTCCCAAAACTTCGTCATATCCAGTGTCGTAACAAATGCACCACCATCAGAACCACCTTTTACAGGTAATGAGTAGATATTTGTTTTCCACGATCCATCTTCAAGGTCGATATATCCAGTTGCAGTCCTAGTCGGTAAGCAATCAAACGAAAAATACCCTGAATCTATCATTCCCGTAACCTGAAAAATGTGCTGTTCCACATACTCAGTAAACTCCAGATTAGTAGCTTGTTCCACAATCAAGCCTAGTACGATATATCCTGCATTATTATAGTGAAAACGATCTCCTACCTGATACTTCATTTTTTCATTTTGAAATAAAGGTAAGAAGTCTTTCAATCTTCTAATATGATACATCGGTTTACTTACCCATAACTCTTCAAAATCACTCATTACTTCTTCATCAAAGTAATCTGGTATTCCTGATGTATGTGTGAGCAAATGATGAATCGTAATCTCCTTGTCAAAGAGAGGGAAATCTACGTCAAGGCAATCTATTAGTGGTGTGTCAAATGTTAGAATTCCTTTCTCAACAAGCTGACATATCGCTATGGACGTAAATACTTTACACCCAGAAGCAATTCCGAAACGTGTGTTACGATGATTCTTAATCTGCTCAGACCGATTCGCGTACCCATAACTAGATTCAAATAAGATAGATTCTTGATTTTTGACAAGAACTGATCCTGAAAATTGAAGCGACTCTTGTAAATGATTTATTCGTTCAATTAATGTAAGCATCATATTCTCCTTTTCTATTGATGAATCAATTTTACCATATTCTAGTAATTTAATGTCCAGTGAGTGGATTGGAATTATCCGCCCTTTTCCAGTATGATGGGGAAGGGAATTTTAATGTAGGTTAGGATGGTTTAAATGACGTCATTTCTCTTGTTAGTCGGATTAGGCTTAGTTTCAGCGTTTATTGGGACATTAGCTGGAGGCGGGGGAATTATTACGTTGCCGGCAATGATGTTAATGGGGATTCCGATTCAAGTGGGAATCGCGACGAATAAGTTCTCCTCAGGAGTGGCATCGTTTACGAGTGTCCTGTATTTAATAAAATATAAATTATTTACGCTAAAGGCACTTATTGCACTGGTTGCTAGTGCATTTGTGGGTGGAATAATCGGTGCGCTCATTACAACGAGTGTCAGTGAGCAAACGATGAACATTACCGCATTAGTGCTCTTAGTTTTTTCTTTATTCGTTACCATGAAAAATAAACAATGGGTTTCTGATGCTAAAGAGACTCTGAAGAATCAAACCCCATTTAGTAAGGTTATTCCGTTTTTTATTGCGATTTATGATGGTGGCTTTGGTCCGGGGTCCTCTACTTTTGGAATCATACACTTCATGCGTCAGCAGTTTTCGTATGTAAAAGCTGCACAGCTATCAAGGGTAATGAATTTCGGAAGCTGTGCGGGTGCATTTATTCTCTTTTATCACACAGGTTTTGTTGATTGGCATTATGCAATTGCCCTGGCGATTGGATCCGCACTCGGTACACAAGTTGGTTTAGCTGCATTACCGAAGATCCCGTTGAAATTAGCGAGGACACTACTAATCACAATCATTTTTATGTTGATTGGACAAGTTATGGTGAGAACTTTTTAGAGTGCTGGGAGGGAAGTACTCTTTTCGACAAAATTCGGGTGGTGCCTGGCACCACCCGAATTTTCTTTGAAAAGGCCCAAGAAAGTTAGAAAAATAGAGAAAATTGAAGCTTACACGTCAAAAAGCGACTAAAATAGTTAAAAATTAAATATTTCGAATATTTACAATAAACAGAATATATAATAATATAAAACCAAGCCAAACAGAAAGGGTGATGCAAATTGAAGCATACACAATACGGTAAACCATAAATGAACAAAAAGAAAGGAAGTGATTCCAGTGACAGAGTGAAAGGCGAAATGTACAAATGGTACATGGGGATCTACCACAACTACTTACCAAGAAAGGGTGATGCGATTGATTTAAAACAAGAAGTTAAAAACTATGTATCTATCGGTATGGCAAAACGTTAAGAAAAGGTGATTCCAATGTATAGAGAAAGGCGAAGGCAGGCATAGCGCATGATGCCGGGATAACATAAGTTCTCTTTCCGAATTACTTAGAAAGGATGGAAAAAGTGGATATTGAGATAGTATAGGCGACTTCGTTACTACCAATTTAGGTAAAACGGGGTCGCATTTGTTTTGTAGTAGAAAATATAGTTTTTCCAGTTTTTAGGGGAAGGCTCATAAAATTTCATTTGGGCTCATAAATTTAAAGCTAGGCTCATATAATGATCATTTGGGCTCAAAAGTGATAGTGATCGGCTCATAAAATTAAAGACAGACTTTTTGTAAGTGGAAAATTACACATATTGTTAAAAATCAGCTTGTGTTTCTCCAAAAAAAACAATATTTTTTCTGTTAACTATCATAAAAATCACCTCTAAAATCATAGTCAAATTGTCCTCAAACGTCCCCTGAAATCACCAAAATCCGAACATTAATTTTATAAATTTAAATGTATAGATATAGCCTATATCGTGCCTGAGAGTTATAAAAAGATGAAATTAATGAATAATTATACATAACAAGTAAATTCATAACACGGTGAAATATGACCTATGCAATCTGGTGTGTTATACTAAAAACCTTGATAAATCTAAGTGTTTATTTTGCGTTCACTCAGTTCTGTTTATTTCCTAAAAATTCTGGGTAATGAATACGGGTGCATAGAGACGCATACGAATGATAGGGGAGGTGATATGCTTGTCGATTTCAGCAGGCACATTATTTTGGCTTTTTGTACCGATGTTAGCCACTGTTGTATTATCAACCATTTCATATGTAAAAGAGGGGAGAGAGTAGATGGACACGGCAACGTTAATAACTTTTATTGTGTATTTAATTGGGATGCTTGCAATAGGGATTGCAGCCTACAAGCTAACTAGTAATCTATCGGACTATGTTTTAGGGGGAAGAAGATTAGGACCAGGTGTAGCGGCACTTAGTGCAGGTGCATCGGATATGAGTAGTTGGTTATTACTTGGTTTACCAGGTGCAGTTTATGCTGCAGGAGGAATGAACCAAATATGGATTGCAGTTGGTTTAACAATTGGAGCTTACTTAAACTGGCAGTTTGTTGCGAAGAGACTTCGTAGTTATACTGAAAAAGCAAACGACTCTATTACCATACCAGACTTCTTAGAAAATCGTTTCCGCGATCACAAAAAAATTCTTCGTATGATCTCAGCGTTAGTTATTCTATTATTCTTTACTTTTTACACAGCTTCAGGAATGGTTGGGGGAGCAAAACTGTTTGAAGCATCATTCGGTTTAAGTTATTCACAATCATTATGGATTGGTGCTATTGTTATTATTTCTTACACGTTCTTAGGTGGATTTTTAGCAGTAAGTTGGACAGATTTTATCCAAGGTATTTTAATGTTCTTGGCCTTAATTATCGTACCAATTGTTGCGTTTACTCAGCTTGGTGGATACAGTGAAACGGTAAGGCAAGTAGGAGAAATTGATCCAATGTACTTAGATGCATTTTCAGGAATGACTGCACTGGGGATTATCTCGCTTTTAGCATGGGGACTAGGTTATTTCGGTCAACCGCATATCATAACTCGTTTTATGGCAATTAAATCAGTGAAGGATGTTCCAAAGGCACGTTTTATTGGAATGACATGGATGGTCTTTGGGTTATTTGGAGCGATCTTCACAGGTTTTGCCGGAATTGCTTACTTCTCAGGTAATCCGTTACCAGATGGAGAGCAAGTGTTTATCCAATTTGCGGACGTTTTATTTAATCCGTGGGTGTCAGGAATTCTACTTGCGGCAATTCTAGCAGCGATTATGAGTACCATTGATTCACAGTTGCTTGTTTCTTCAAGTGCTGTTGCAGAAGACATTTATCGTGCAGTCTTCCGCAAAGAAGCAAGTGAAAAGGAACTAGTATGGATCGGTCGTGCTGCTGTAATCGTAATTGCGCTTATTGCAATAGCGTTAGCAGGAAATCCAGATAGTTCAGTACTATCATTAGTAAGTTATGCTTGGGCAGGCTTTGGAGCAGCCTTCGGACCGGTTATCATTCTAGCATTATTCTGGAAGCGCATGACAGGTAGAGGAGCTCTTGCCGGTATGATTGTAGGGGCAGTAACAGTTGTTGTTTGGAAAATACTATCCACTCCTGAGCTTAATGAAGCAGGAGAAGTTATTAAGGAAGCAGTAATTCCATTCAGTCTATACGAAATCGTACCAGGCTTCATCCTGGCTTGGATTGCGATCATGGTATTCAGTTTACTAGACAGAGAGCCTAGTGAAGAAATAAAAGCAGAATTTGATGAAGCAGCGAGAGCATAAATATAATAATGAAGTAAAAATACCACGCTCCTTTTTGAGCGTGGTATTTTTATGAGCAAAGACTTTAACGCACTACCGTAACGGGGGCCTGTCCCCCATCGCTTTAAAGCGGTGGGGGACAGGCCCCCGTTACTTTAGAGAATTAAAGCATCCACGCAAGTTGATTAAAGCAGAAGAACTTTGTTATTATCAGTATATTATTGGTGATGATTCATTCGGAGGTGAAGGGAAAATGTCACGCATTTCCAGAGAAGAAGTTAAGCACGTTGCTCATTTAGCACGTTTAGCGATAACAGAAGAAGAGGCAGAGCAATTCCAAAAGCAACTGGATGCAATTATTACGTTTGCAGAGCAGTTGAATGAACTTGATACAGACAACGTACAACCAACTACTCATGTCTTGCATTTGAAGAACGTCATGAGAGAGGACAAGCCAGGAAAGGGCCTACCTGTCGAAGAAGTATTAAAAAATGCACCAGATCACAAAGATGGACAAGTTCGCGTTCCGGCAATTCTAGAGTAGAGGGGGTTCCATAATGTCGTTATTAGATCATAAAATTTCAGAATTACATAAACTACTACATAAAAAAGAAATCTCAGTAACTGACGTGATTGATGCTTCGTATAACAGAATCAATGCAGTTGAAGATAAGGTGAAAGCGTTCGTTACACTGAACGAAGAAGCAGCAAGAGCCGAGGCCAAAGAGCTCGATAACGCTGCAAAAACTGAACGTGGTCTTCTTTTCGGATTACCAATCGGTGTAAAGGACAACATCGTAACGAAAAACCTTCGTACGACATGTTCGAGTAAAATTCTAGCAAACTTTGACCCGATTTATGATGCAACAGTAGTGGACAAGCTAAAGGCTGCTGAAGCCATCACAATTGGGAAATTAAACATGGACGAATTCGCAATGGGTTCTTCGAACGAAAACTCGGGCTTCTTCCCGACGAGAAACCCTTGGAATACAGAGTATGTTCCAGGTGGTTCTAGTGGTGGATCTGCAGCGTCAGTAGCAGCTGGAGAAGTACTTTTCTCCCTAGGTTCTGATACAGGAGGTTCCATCCGTCAGCCTGCTGCCTATTGCGGTGTAGTTGGATTAAAACCTACATACGGTCGTGTATCTCGTTTTGGACTAGTCGCATTCGCTTCTTCACTAGATCAAATTGGACCGATAACTCGTAACGTAGAAGACAATGCTTATCTACTGCAAACAATCTCAGGTCTCGACCCAATGGATTCAACTTCTGCAAACGTAGAAGTACCAGACTTTCTTTCATCTTTTACAGGAGATGTAAAAGGCTTAAAGATTGCTGTTCCAAAAGAATACTTAGCAGAAGGTGTTCAAGAGGAGGTTCGAGGGTCCGTTCTTGCTGCCTTAAAAGTATTAGAGAGCCTCGGAGCAACGTGGGAAGAAGTATCACTGCCTCACTCTAAATATGCTCTTGCAACGTATTACTTATTGTCTTCATCCGAAGCTTCTGCAAATCTAGCACGCTTTGACGGTGTTCGCTATGGAATTCGTTCTGACAATGCGAAAAACTTAATCGATCTATACAAGCAAACTCGCAGCGAAGGCTTTGGTGACGAAGTAAAGCGTCGTATCATGCTTGGAACATTCGCTCTAAGCTCAGGTTACTATGATGCTTACTATATAAAGGCGCAAAAAGTACGTACATTAATTAAACAAGATTTTGAAAAAGTATTTGAGAAGTACGACGTTATCATTGGACCAACTACTCCATCACCGGCCTTCAAAATTGGTGAAAAGACTAAAGACCCAATGACGATGTATGCTAACGACATTTTAACAATTCCAGTAAACCTTGCTGGAGTACCGGCTATTTCAGTTCCATGCGGATTCTCGAACGGATTACCATTAGGATTACAAATTATCGGCAAGCATTTTGATGAGTCAACGTTATACCGTGTTGCGCATGCATTCGAGCAAGCAACAGACCATCATAAGCAAAAGCCAGCGTTGTAAGGGGGCTATAGTATGAATTTTGAAACGATAATCGGGCTTGAAGTCCACGTTGAATTAAAAACCGAATCAAAAATTTTCTCGAACAGTCCGAACCATTTCGGTGCGGCCCCTAATACACAGACGAGTGTAATCGAGCTAGGGTACCCAGGAGTGTTACCAGTTTTGAATAAAAAAGCTGTTGAATTCGCAATGAAGGCTGCGATGGCGCTGAATTGTGAAGTTGCAACAGACACGAAGTTCGACCGGAAAAATTATTTCTATCCTGATAACCCGAAGGCATACCAAATTTCTCAATTTGATAAGCCAATCGGAGAAAACGGCTGGATTGAGATCGAAGTAAACGGAAAAAAGAAGCGTATTGGGATCACACGTCTTCACTTAGAAGAAGATGCAGGGAAGCTGACACATACAGGAGACGGCTACTCGTTAGTTGATTTCAACCGTCAAGGTACACCACTTATTGAAATCGTATCAGAGCCGGATATTCGTACACCTGAAGAAGCGTATGCATACCTTGAAAAGTTAAAATCAATCATTCAATATACAGGCGTTTCAGATTGTAAAATGGAAGAAGGTTCACTTCGTTGTGACGCGAACATCTCTCTTCGTCCAATGGGGCAAGAACAGTTTGGAACAAAAGCAGAGCTTAAGAACTTAAACTCATTTGCTTTCGTTCAAAAAGGACTTGAATTTGAAGAGAAGCGTCAAGCAAAGGTACTTCTGTCTGGTGGAGTCATTCGTCAGGAAACTCGTCGCTATGATGAAGCGACGAAAGAAACAATACTGATGCGTGTTAAGGAAGGTTCAGATGACTACCGTTATTTCCCGGAGCCAGACTTAGTTCACCTTTACATTGATGATGACTGGAAAGCGCGCATTCGTGCTGAAATCCCTGAGCTTCCAGATGCCCGTAAAAAGCGGTACGTCGAAGAATTAGGCTTACCTGCATACGATGCAAATGTTTTAACTTTTACAAAGGAAATGTCTGACTACTTTGAAGCAACCGTTCAAGCCGGAGGAGATGCAAAGCTTGCATCAAACTGGTTAATGGGAGAAGTGTCGGCTTACATGAATGCAGAGCAAAAGGAGTTACAAGATTTAGCATTAACTCCAGAAAGCTTAGCGAAAATGATCAAGCTTATCCAAGATGGCACCATTTCATCAAAGATTGCGAAGAAAATATTCAAAGAGCTTGTAGAACAAGGTGGAGATCCAGAACAAATCGTGAAGGATCAAGGCTTAGTTCAAATCTCAGACGAAGGTACACTTCGTACAATGATCGTGGAGCTGTTGGATAAAAATCCACAATCCATCGATGACTACAAAAACGGAAAAGACCGTGCAATCGGCTTCCTAGTTGGTCAAGTGATGAAGCAAACGAAGGGGCAGGCCAACCCGCCGTTAGTCAATAAAATTCTTTTAGATGAAATGAATAAAAGGTAATGTGAAGCACCATTCAAAGGAATGGTGCTTTTTTCTTGCAGTTTAAGTAAGCATAAAATTTTGAGTGTATCTTTTGTAGTTTTGTATTCTTAATCCATCTTCAGCACCCATCCCGCCTGAGTCAAATGTTCCAGAGAGAAGAAAAGGGAAGAAAGTAACCTCAGTATTAGTTAAGTTTTCTGATATTTCAACAAAATTGTCACAACTTATGTTATGGTAAGTAAATATGGGGTGGAGGGATATAGTGCATTTACCAGTGATTTATAACAGTTTAGAAGAGGCTGGAGATAACATTTTGCAGTTAATTAGCCGGATGGTTCATGTTAATACATTCTGTATCACGAGTATTGATGAGACAAGCAGTTATTTTATAAGTGTTCTTAATCAAAAAGAAATACTTGCAGAAGCGGGAATCAAGATTTCTGTTTATGATGCCTACTGACACCTCTTATTTCAAAGTGGTCGGGAACCACTACTCATAAATGATACATCATTACATGATCAAGCATGTAGCATGGACATAACGAAGGACTTAAAAATAAAGAGCTTCCTTGGTGTTCCTATCTTCAAACAGGATGGTAGTTTGTATGGAAACTTATGTTGTTTTGATACAGAAACATATTCTTTTACAGAAGAAGATATTAAGCTTCTTCAAACGATGTCTACCTTTCTAACATATGTCGTTGAATTGGAGACATCGAAATTTCAAATTGAAAAAGATCTAGATCGCCTATCACATGAGAGTGAATTAATTTTAAATTCATTATCTGAAGGTGTATTTGGCTTGGATATAAACGGGAGTATTACATTCTGTAATCCGGCAACTACCAACTTATTAAATTATGAAGAAAAAGAATTAATAGGGAAGACTCCTACTTCAACATTTCTTAATAATGAGGATAAATCTGAATTGCTACTGACATTAATAGACGGAAAAACAAGGTCTATTTCTCATGAATCTTTTTATTCCAAAGATGGACATCATTTCCCGGTAGAATACCGTGCAAATGCAATCTTGGAAAAAGGAAGAATCACAGGAGGGGTTGTTACATTTATTGATATTACCGAGCGAAGAAATTCAGAAGACATTATTCTTAAATCTGAAAAACTCTCACTTGCAGGTCAATTAGCGGCAGGAATTGCACATGAAATTCGAAATCCGTTAACTTCAATTAAAGGCTTTCTGCAATTAATTGGAGACGGGTACGAAAAAGAAACGTATATTCAGATTATGAGTGATGAGCTAATTCGAATTGAATCAATTGTTAGTGAATTACTTCTTTTAGCAAAGCCACAAGATGTGAATTTTAAACCTGAACTAGTTGGATTAATCATAACGGATGTCATCTCTATTTTAGAAACACAGGCAAATATGAATAATACGCAACTCTTACTCGACATCCAAGAGGAAAATCTCTTTATCAACTGTGATAGTAACCAAATGAAACAGGTGTTTATTAACCTTGTCAAAAATTCGGTCGAGGCTCTCCCAACTGGTGGGGTCGTTGAGGTGGGAGTAAAAGTAGCTGGAAACTACATAGAGATTTCTGTGAAAGATAATGGTGTAGGGATTCCTTTAGAAAAGATAAATCAAATTGGACAGCCTTTTTATTCAACAAAAGAAGAAGGTACAGGGCTTGGTCTTATGGTGAGCTTTAACATCATTCAAAATCATCAAGGAACCGTAAAAGTAGAAAGTGAAAGAAATAAAGGGACAACCTTTACGATTACACTACCAATATATGAACAGCCCGAGTATATACTAATATAATTAGATAACTCGGGCTTAAGGTTCGTTTTCTATGAAACAATCGGTATATAACTCTCCATCTCAACTTCAAGTAATGATTCCTCCGATAACGGAGAAAGAAGCTTACGATACTAATATACCTTGCCTTTTACAGTACTGGAATCCAAATCTCAGAATAGTAGTTAGGAGAGAACGGGTCTCCATCGGGATAAACTTCTAACTCGGGTGTACCTGCATGCTTGTAGCCACTAGTCGGGAACCACTCTGAGAAAATTTCCTTCCATACCTTTTGCATCGCATCCGGCATGGCACCGTTAACTTCGAATACAACCCATTTAGAAGCTGGGATTTCTAAACTACTATACCCTTCAGGTGTATCACCTTCTCGCTCTGCTGCAATCCAATAATCCATCTGAGTTTGGTTAGTCGCTGCACATACCCCCAGTACGCCTTTAATTTGCCCGTTATTTGCCTTAAATAAAGTACTGCTCGTTCCGTTATCATTCGCTTCATCCCACATCTTAGGAATACCGATTAAGTTCTCCCCATTTGCATATGAAAACTCTTTTTTTACACCGATGATTTTAAATGCTTCACGTTCAATCACATTGTACTTCACAGGTTCTGCTCCCTTCAGAATCACCTGAATTTTCAGGCGTTCATAAAATGTTAGTTTTCCTACATACTTCCGTGCTTCACTTGGAGATACACCATGCTGTCTTCGAAATGCCTTTGAAAAAGCTTCAGGAGTGTCGTATCCATACTTGTAGGCGACATCAATCACCTTGCAATTCGTTGTCGTTATCTCTTTTGCAGCTAACGTCAACCGGCGGCGCCTAATATACTCTCCTACGGACAAATCAGTCAAAATCATAAATGTTCGTTGAAAGTGAAATTCCGATGAGTTCGCTTGCTTCGCGATAACTGCCATTGTTAAGTCTTCCTGCAAATGATCTTCAATATAGTCAATTGCCTTTTGGATTGATTCCACCCATGCCATGTCACTCACTCCTTAATTACATACTACTAGCGTTCTATAAAGAAAACCTGTCATGAAATGCTCTTCTCTGACAGGGTAAATGAAAAAGGTTACAGAGTATTTCTCCATAACCTTCAAATCCTCCTCTAAAAAGAAAAAGAGTACTGAAAAATTCAGCACTCAGTTATACCTCTTCGTAGATCCGATATCATCAACTTCTTCAAAGGAAAAATTGTAAACGGATTTCTCATCGTCATTATATACCTGTATGAATTGCTTTTTCACATCATAATCAAGTAATCTGCCATATAAACGCTGGCGGCCTTTCTTTTGTTTCATCATATCTACGTAGATAAGCTCATTGTTTTCCTTCCACCTTTTAAAGTTCTCCTCTATTTCCTTCATTGATGAACTTCCCCTTTGCAGAAAATACAAAATAATTGACATATAACGTATAACCAACCAATACTATATGTATAGTATGTAATAAAAAGGAGTTTTAAAAATGGGAATACCCAAGCCGTTGGTTCAAATCAATCAGCTTTTTATCGTAGTAACAGCGTTAGTAGGGCTACTTATTAGTCCATATATATTATTTCTCCCCCTAATGAATGGAATTATCACACTTGCAACAAAGCAAAACCCAGTGATTAAAATGAGTAGAGGCTTGTTAAAAAAATCGTCTGATTCATATGTTCAGGAAGACAAAGATCAGCAATTGTTTAACCAGTGGATTGCGACAATCTGTCTGGCTATCGCAGTAATCAGCTTTTTCCTTGGAGCATCAATCGTTGGTTATGTTTTTGGTGGTATGGTGATTTTTGCTGCAGGCTTAGCTTTATGTGGTTACTGTATAGGATGTACGATTCGTTATCGTTATATGATGTGGAAATATAAAAGAATAAATAGTTAAGATGCCTACACTAGGCATCTTCAGACTGTAGACAAACTCGATAATATCGAGTTGTCTGCAGTCTTTTTTCTATTTTTATGAAGTTCTCTGTAAGACAAGGTGATTTCCGCTCCATGGCACTCGCTTTCCGCGGGGTGGGCGGTGAGCCTCCTCTCCGTTCCGCCTGTGGGGTCTCACCTGTCCCACTGCCTCCCGCAGGAGTCGAGTGCCATTCCACTTCAATCGGTTATTAAATTCATTCTGTTCTATAATATCTTCTTATTTTAAAATAAAAAAAGAATAATAATTGAGGTGACATTATGCTAACGAAACATAATTCTATACAAAGAGATCAAATCGAAATGATAGCTTTAGATGAACTTGTTCCTGCCAATCATCTAGTACGCAAACTTGAAGTGGCAATTGATTTTTCTTTCATTTATCCTCTTGTTAAAGATATGTACTCTGAAGTTGGTCGCCCAAGTATTGACCCAATTATCTTAGTAAAAATGGCATTTATCCAATACATATTCGGTATTCGATCAATGCGTAAGACTATAGACGAAATAGAAACAAATATGGCAAATCGTTGGTTTTTAGGTTATGGGTTTCATGATAAGATCCCTCACTTCTCTACCTTCGGTAAAAATTATGAAAGACGTTTTAAAGATACAGACTTATTTGAACAAATCTTTTATCGAATCTTAAAAGAAGCAGCTGATAAGAAATTGATTAGTGCTGAACACGTCTTTGTTGATTCAACACATGTAAAAGCTAGTGCTAATAAGCGGAAATTCGAAAAGAAAGTTGTGCGGAAAGAAACTCGAGCTTACCAGGAGCGACTACAAGAAGAAATTAATAAAGATCGTGAAGACCATGATAAACCACCTTTTCCACCTGATAAATTTGACCAAGAAGAGATGAAAGAGATCAAAGAAAGTACAACAGATCCGGAAAGTGGATACTATGTTAAGGATGAACGCACGAAACAGTTCGCTTACTCCTTTCATGCAGATGCAGACAGAAAAGGTTTTGTATTAGGTTCAACAGTTACAGCTGGAAATGTTCATGATAGTAATCTTCTTGAGTCTTTAGTAGAGAAAGTGAAAGAGTCAATTGGTAAACCAAAAGCAGTTGCGGCTGATACAGCTTATAAAACACCTGCCATTGCACAATATCTAATAGAAAATGACATTACACCGGCATTTCCATATACACGCCCACGAACAAAAGAAGGATACTTTAGGAAACATGATTACGTATACGATGAGCACTATGACTGCTATATATGTCCGAAAGGACAGATACTAAACTATTCAACCACCACTAAGGAAGGTTATCGTCAATACAAGTCTGACCCACATTACTGTTCGACTTGTCCTTTACTTGCTCAATGTACACAGAGTAGAATCATCAAAAGCTTATACAACGTCATGTGTGGGAAGCGTATGTGGAGGAAGCAGAACATCTTCGTCATCACGAGGAAGTTAAAGAGATATATGC
>NZ_JAFELM010000008.1 GCF_016890225.1 Bacillus suaedaesalsae
TCCTTATCAACGCAAACGATATAAAAATAAAAAAGGCCACACTCTGTCCGTAACAAGGGACGAGTGTGGCCGTGGTTCCACCCTAATTTCGAAGTAAAAAAACACTTCTCTCTATATGATAACGGTCTCCCGATTATGGATTATCCCCATAATAGCTCCAAGGTGGTAAATCAAACTGCTTTCTTCGAAGCTTTCAGCCTATGGCCCCGATCTCTGGAAAAGAAAGATATGATTGATTCATGTCCTTATCGATGCTTATTTTTTTAAAAATGGTAATTATTGTTTTTGATTATAGGATACAGTTTGAGCGGTGTCAATATGGAATATACACATTTTTTTTATTTTTAATACGCCTACCTAAAAACTTTAGAAATTCCAGAGTAGTTTAAGAGGGGAAAGCGTCAGTGAGAGATAAGGTTGGTCCGGGCGAACTGGGTGTGGGATAATCTAAGTGCCTTATCTGTTAGGATGATAAAAATTCCTCTTGATTTAAGTTTAACTTTATTTGAATACGAAATGTGGTATTTGGTATAGTAGGTTAAACTTGTCTTTAATGAAAGGAACGTTTGAGCAATGAAGAAAGGTTATTTATATAGCATAGGTGCTGTGCTCGTGATTGCTATTGTGATTGTCTTTATTATAAGCATGAATCGTGATAATGAGAATGAAATAGCTTTGGAAAAATCAAAGGAATACTTGGAAGATCCAGAGTCATACATGGATGAGTTAAAGGAAAAGTACGAAGCTGATGAACATGAAACTGAGAAGGGTCATGACCATGATCATTCACATGAAGAATTATCTGAAGAACAAGTAGCCTTTTACGAACAACAAAAGGAAAAATATTTACAAGAAGAAAAACTCCTTTTAACAGATGAAAATTACATTGTTTTAATGAATCTCATCGATAAATACCCAGCAGAATTTGAAGGGAAAGGAATTGAATTAATCGGTTTTATCTATCGTGATCCAGCCTTTATGGAAAATCAGTTTGTAATCGGAAGACAAGAAGACCCTTGCTGTACCGATGAGCCTGAAGCCATATACGGAATTTTATCAACCGTCTTAAATGCAAACCGCTTCCCAGATGGCGAGTGGGTAAAAGCCACAGGAGAACTAACAAAATCCACTTTCATTATGAGTGAAGTCCCTTTCCTCCTCGTGGAAAGCATAGAAAAAATTGAAGCACCAGCTGCACCATATGTGAAGTAGGTTCGGGTGGTGCCAGGCACCACCCGAATTTTGTCGAAAAATCTAAACTAGTTTTTTATTTTACTAGGTTAGTATATTCTCTCTGAAATCTGGCAAAGATGTTGTCAGAGGTGAATGGAGATGAAATTAGTTAGTTTATTGATGAGTATTGTTATAGGGTTTCAACTTTTCCCTACTTTAATAGATGAGAGTCCACTTGCTGAGATGGAAGAGGTTGCAACGAAACAAGAAATTGAAGTGTCGGATTGGAAAGTGTATATAAAAGTTGAAAACAAGAGAGTGTCTTCGGAAAATGAAGTGAAGAAAGAGTTATCCAAGTTGATGAAAAGGCATGACACATATAAATGGAATAATGTTGAAGACGAGCAAGAAAATCATGTTAAATACATTGGTGAAAAGAGAAATAAAAGTGGCAAGGAACAGATCATTATGACAGTGTATCAATACGATACAGGCTATAAAATGACAGTATCTCATGAGCTTACCGGCCAAATTTTAACTAAAGAAACCCTTGATTATATACAAGCTACTTTCAAGCAAGAGTTAAAAGATAATCATGTGTTTTATTCCATCTATGGGTCGAAGGATTACGATCAGTCTCTGAATATAGAAAGTGAAACGAACAAAATTTTACATGCCTTTTCTGCAAAGCCTGTAGAGGAAATGAAGGAAGAGGGATTCCATTCTATTTCTGCTTTTCATGATAAATGGGATACAAACATTCCGACGAAAGACGGAGAGGTATTTAATCTTCAAGTTGGTTTACGAGTAGATGAAAAAGCAGGAAAGATAAATATTGCAATCGGAACACCAATTATTACGTCAGGCTATTAATTATATAAATGCTTTTTTTCATAGATTGATGTTTTCCGAACAAGTCAAGAACACTTATTTAGTAAGTAGTAATGAATATGACAAATGATTGACGACTTAAATGTAATTGAATTAGGTTAATAGCTACAATGTTTACGAAAAAAGCCTATAAAAGAAGGATTATGTCCAGATGAAAAGAAGTAATCAATAATAGATTACTTCTTTTTTTATTTGAATGAACTTACAAGACGAAGGGGCATGGAATAATGACAAAACTACTAATAGCAGACCGAGATCGAAATGAACGAACAGGCATAAACTGGCTCGTAAACTCATATGCCATTCCGTTTGAAAAAGTGCTTCTCTCAGGCTCTGTAAAAGAAGTCATTCAGTTAATAGAGTCAGAGATTCCTGATGTACTTTGTCTTGAATTAGATATGATTCCAATAGAAAAGCTACCGTTGATAAAAGAATTAAAAAATAGATACAACATGCAAGTCATTGCCATGACAACAGAAGCTACATATGAACGAGCATTTCAAGGCATTCAACTTGGTGTGATAGATTTATGGGTAAAGCCGTTATCACCAGATGTGGTAAAGCGTGTGTTATCGAAGAGTTGTATAAATGCAGAGCAACTAGGAGAAAAGGGTAAAACAATACCTAAAAAGGAAACACCGCAGTTATCCTATCAATCTATTTTTCATTACCAAGAAAGTACAATTGGACAACATCAAATCATGCTCATTAAGCTTGAGGAAGAATCTAAGCAACATAGCTTACTTTCGTTTATTCATAATTATCCCTTTACGAATCCACCGGTCATATTGCCATTAAGTGATATGATTGTTTGTATTTTTTCAATAACAGGGCCTAGTAAAAAACATATGCTCTCCAATATTGGTAATCAAATTCTCCGAGAATGGGAGGAGTCTTATTCTGAAGCTCTTTCAATTATTATTTATGACCCTGAAACAAGTCTATCACTACATGAAAAATATATACACGCAAAGCAATTACTCGAGACTCGTTTCTATAAAGGTACGAGAAAATTGTTTTACATCACTGAAAAAATAGAATGGCTAGGACGTGATCCATTCTTAACACCTGTCGAACAAAGGCTATGGATTGAAATGCTTGGACAAGGGAAAAGAGAGCAGCTTAAAGAGTGGATGTACAATGAATTTTTACAACAAGAAGAACCGTTTTCTGACCCTGGCTTACAACGAATCCGATTAACAAGTATTTTAGCTCAAGTAAGCAGGTATATGAAATCACATGGTATCACGGGAGATTCAATCCAAAACAATTACTTACACATTTTTAATGTCATTTTATATAACCCTATTTTGTATCGAATTGTTCAAGAGTTTTTGTTGTTTATTTATGAAGTACTTGATTTAGCTACAAAACAAAACCAGACATTGCGTAAGGATTTGGTGGAGCAAGCGATCCAGTTTATGGAGGGAAACTACAGTCATCCAGAGATCACATTAGAAGATGTAGCTGAATTTGTTGATCGAAGTCCAGCGTACTTAAGTTCACTTTTTACAAAAAGTCAGGGTATTTCTTTTAAGGGAAAATTGACCGAACTTAGAATCCGTGCAGCAGAAAAGCTTCTTTTAGAAACGAATTTACCTATTCAGGAGATTGCTAGAAAAAGTGGATTTGAACATGCGAATTATTTTAGTAAAATCTTTAAAGAACGAATTGGAATAACTCCTAGAATGTACAAAAATCGAAAGAAATCACTAAAATTGTAAAAAAGTTTCATTAATTGAACCTAATGAATTTAATCAGTCACGATCACCTTTAAAATGTTGAGAAATTTGAAAGAATATCATCTGTTTTTCAACGGAGTAGATTCCTAAAATGAAAGTAATAAATCTACAAAAAGCGGGTGTTAGGATGACAACGAATCAATCGGAAAAAAGAGTCGTACACAATTACACAGGAACAGAGCTCCACACGAAGGGCTGGATTCAAGAAGCGGCATTAAGAATGTTATTTAACAACCTTAATCAAGAGGTAGCAGAGCGACCAGAAGACTTAGTCGTATATGGTGGAATTGGAAAGGCAGCACGAAACTGGGAAAGCTTTGATGCAATTGTTGCTACACTAAAACGTTTAGATAATGATGAAACGTTATTAATTCAATCAGGTAAGCCTGTTGCTGTTTTTAAAAGTCATACCGATGCTCCAAAGGTGTTAATTGCAAACTCTAACTTAGTACCAGCATGGGCAAACTGGGAACATTTCCATGAGCTTGATAAAAAGGGATTGATGATGTACGGGCAAATGACAGCTGGTAGCTGGATTTATATCGGTACACAAGGAATTGTTCAAGGAACGTATGAAACATTTGCCGAATGTGCCAGACAGCATTTCAATGGTTCATTAAAAGGGACAATTACCGTTACTGCTGGTTTAGGAGGAATGGGTGGAGCTCAGCCTTTAGCTGTTTCGTTAAACGGTGGTGTCAGCATTAACATTGAAGTAGATGAGACACGGATTCAAAGAAGACTTGATACGAAATATCTTGATGTGATGACAGTAAGTTTGGACGAAGCAATTTCAATGGCACTTGAAGCTAAGAATGAGGGAAAGGGAATTTCCATTGGTCTTCTTGGAAATGCGCCTGAAGTTCTGAACAACATGATTTCCAGAGGATTCATTCCAGACGTATTAACAGACCAAACGTCTTCTCATGATCCGTTAAACGGTTATATTCCAGTTGGATTTACTTTAGAAGAAGCAGCAGAGCTGAGAGCAAGAGATTCGAAAGCCTATGAAGTTAAATCAAAGGCGAGCATCGCAGCACATGTCCGTGCCATGTTAAAAATGCAACAGCTTGGAGCGATTGCATTTGACTATGGAAACAACATACGTCAGGTGGCAAAGGACGAAGGAGTAGAAGATGCTTTCAACTTCCCAGGTTTTGTACCGGCATTCATCAGGCCACAATTTTGCGAAGGCAAAGGTCCATTCCGTTGGGTAGCATTGTCTGGTGATCCAGAAGATATCTATAAACTGGATGAAGTCATTTTAAAAGAATTTAGCTACAATACACATCTTTGCAATTGGATTAAAATGGCGCGTGAACGAATTCAATTCCAAGGCTTACCTGCACGTATTTGTTGGCTTGGATACGGGGAGAGAGCACGTTTTGGAAAAATCATTAATGATATGGTGGCAAGTGGTGAGTTAAAAGCACCAATTGTTATCGGACGTGATCATTTAGATTCAGGTTCCGTTGCATCTCCAAACCGTGAAACAGAAAGTATGAAAGACGGAAGTGACGCAGTTTCCGATTGGCCGATTTTAAATGCGTTAATCAACAGTGTAGGTGGTGCAAGCTGGGTATCTGTTCATCATGGCGGGGGTGTAGGTATGGGCTATTCTCTGCATGCAGGAATGGTAATCGTGGCAGACGGAACAAAGGAAGCAGAGAGGAGGTTAGAGCGAGTATTAACGACAGACCCTGGAATGGGTGTTGTAAGGCACGTTGATGCTGGCTATGAGCTTGCTGAAGAAACAGCTCGAAACCACGGTATTGATATTCCAATGTTGAAAAAATAAATGAAAGGCGGTGCAGTGATGAAACCGATCTTCATTCGAAATGCCAGTCAATTAGTCACGTTAAGTGGAAGCTCTGATTCTCCTCGTACAGGAAAGCAAATGGGAGAGTTAAATATAATCGAAAACGGTAGTGTGTGGGTAGAAAATGGTTTGATTGCAATGGTTGGAACCCATGAAGAGGTTCTGCAGGCTTATGAATCACGACTTCATGAGGCACGGATTGTGGATGCAACAGGGAAGCTTGTCACACCAGGATTGGTTGATCCGCATACTCATTTAGTACACAGTGGAACGAGAGAAAACGAGTTTAATATGAGACTTCGTGGTGCCACATATATGGAAATAATGAATAACGGTGGTGGCATTCACGCTTCAACGAGAGCAACACAGCAAGCTACTCACGAACAGCTTTTCGAGGAAAGCTTTGAAAGACTTCAGCGTTTTCTCTTGCACGGTGTGACCACAGTTGAAGCAAAAAGCGGGTATGGTTTAACACTTGAGCATGAAATTAAACAGCTTGAAGTTGCGCATGAATTAAGTGCCAAGCACCCGATTGACCTTGTTCATACGTTTATGGGAGCACACGCAGTTCCAAGACAGTATAAAGAGAACCCAGATGAATTTGTAGATATCGTAATCAATGAAATGATTCCTGAAATAGCAAAAAGAAAGCTTGCGGAGTTTAATGATGTGTTTTGTGAAAGAGGAGTGTTTACTCCAGAGCAAACAAGACGAATTCTTGAGGCTGGAAAAGAGTACGGTTTAATTCCAAAGATTCATGCTGATGAAATTGAACCTTATGAAGGAGCAGAACTTTCTGCATCAATAGGGGCAATTTCAGCTGATCATCTATTAAGAGCATCAGAAAAGGGGATCTCCATGATGGCTGAAAAAGGTGTCATTGCAGTGTTGCTCCCTGGTACGGCCTTTTTCTTAATGGCAGATTCAGCAGATGGAAGGAGAATGATTGATGCAGGTGTACCGGTAGCTTTATCGACAGACTGTAACCCGGGATCATCTCCAACAGTATCATTACCATTTATTATGAATTTAGGTTGTTTAAAGATGGGGATGAGCCCAGCAGAAGTACTCACTGCTGCGACAATTAATGCTGCACATGCCATTAATCGTGGTCATGAAGTGGGTAGCCTTGAAAAAGGAAAGAAAGCAGACATTACAATTTTTGATGTGCCTAATTACATGGTGCTGCAATATAAATATGGCGTGAATCATGTAGATTCCGTTATAAAAGCAGGGAAACTTGTAGTGGATGGAGGGAAGTTAGTTTGGAACAATACCCATATCCACAACTAAATCCACCTGCGTTTTCTTGGAGAAAACCTGAAGCGGGTGCAGAATTGAAAGTGCATGAATGGATTGAACCGATGAATTCGAATGTGGACATCCAAAAGGTAGATGCAGTCGTACTAGGTGTTCCGTTATCACGTTCTTCCATTTCAGCTTCTGCGGCAAGTGAAACACCTGATGCCATTCGAAGAGCTTGGAAGTATTTCTCCACCTATAACTTGGATGAAGATGTGGATTTATCTGAGTTACGTGTCGTAGATCTCGGAGATGTGAAGCAGCATGTAACAGACATTGCGAAATGTCATGAAAACATTCGTGAGGCAATGAAAAGCATGCAGCAATATCATCCAGGTGTGCTACCAGTTGTACTCGGTGGGGATCATTCCATTACCGCAATGCTTATCAAAGGGTGGAAGGAAATCCATTCAACTGAACGGATCGGAATCTTACAACTAGATACACACTTTGATTTAAGAGATTTGTCCGATAACGGGCCAAGTAACGGGACACCGATTCGTAACTTAATAGAATCAGAGACTATTAAGGGAGAAGATGTATATAATATCGGTCTCCATGGTTTCTTTAATGCGAAATCATTAAAGGAATATGCTGATCAAGCAGGCGTCAACTATACAACAATGAGGCAAACAAGAAAGCAAGGAATAGAGAATACGATTACTCTTGCACTTGAAGAGCTTAGCCAAAAGGTTGATACCATCTATTTAACGGTAGATATGGATGTACTTGATATTAGCTTTGGACCTGGTGTACCTGCATCTACACCTGGCGGGATGTATCGAGATGAATTATTTGAAGCTGTGTATATGGCAGGCAAACATCCAAAAGTAAAAGTAATGGATATGGTTTGTATCGATTCCTATAAAGATCAAAATGAAATTACGATAAAAACTGCCGTTCATACGATGTTATCTTTTTTGACAGGGTATAAACAGCGATAATAGCGGAAGAAGAGTGGCACATTCAATGTGTTGCTCTTTTTTTCTTTTTAGAGGTGAAATTACCTTAATTTAGAGGGAATATTGCTCTTTAAATGGAATAGAAGAACTTAATATGTTTATGATAGGAGTGTTCTAATGTCAAAGTCAGATGTCATTGGTGTTTTCATACTAACGATGGTAATTAATGTTGTACTTTTCTTCATCTTAGGTGATTTCTTCTCCAGCGATCTTCCCTATGAGACAGCAATTTATTCTATAGGGACAATCATCGTTATATTACTGTCAGTTATCATTACTTTACTCGTATATTTAGTCGAGATAATGAAGGGGAAAAATAAATAGATTAAGAGGTGTTCCATGCCAATAGGTCTCATTATTTTAGGCATTATCATGGTATTATTAAGCTTTTTAACTCCTGTCGGTGTTGGAAATGCGTTAGTAGTTTCAGCTATTCTAATTGTAGTTGGGATTTTTCTTTATGTGAAAAAGAAACGATAAAATTGAGGAAGAGGTGTGTTCATTGAGTATCTTTATATTGATTCATTTGCTAATTGGGATCGCAATCTTTCAATTAAGAGGAAAGTTACCTAGGCCGATCATAACGTTTGGAGTAGTATTTTTAGCGATGAGTTTATTTTATTTTGGATCCATATTAATAAATCTATAAGAATGCAAAAGACCATTTTAAATGAGAGTAGTATGGAAAAGAACAGTATTCGAGCACACTTTTCATTATGATAGGGTCTCTTTTAACCTGTGCCCCGTTTACATCTATTTCAGGCTAACTACAAAATCAATATACCCTATTAATAGGAATCGCCAGTATCATTATGGCTTTCGTATATGTAGTGAACATATTTGGCGTTTAAATACATAAGAGCGAAACACATTCAAAAACATGAACAATGGATGTATAGAAGTTATGCAGTAACATTCGTCGCTGTTACCTTTCGTATCTGGTCAGCATTAATAGGATATTCCTTAGATGATTTTCAAATTGGATATTCAGCAGCCGTTTGGGTGAGTTTAATAGGACACAGTAAGAAAACTTCATTTTATCTGAGAAGCAAAAACACGATAAAAACTCGCCTAAATGCGACGAGTTTCTATCGTGTTTTTCGGGATTACTCAATTTTATTATTGAAAAATAAGTTCATTTAACTGCGTTGTCCACTGCCGTTTATTTTTTTTTAACCAGTCAGTCAGGTTTTCGATATCCTCTGAGAATACACGGTCTTCTGTAATGGAAGGGACAATTTTTCGTGCTTCTTCATAAAATGCAAAAGTTTGAGGAGACATTTTTTCAACGCCTCGGTATTGAACTGCTTGTAGGGCACAGATACATTCAATTGCAAGAACACGACGCACGTTTTGAATAATCATGTGTGCATGACGTGAAGCAATCGTTCCCATACTTACATGATCTTCTTGGTTAGCTGAAGAAGGGATAGAGTCCACACTAGCTGGATGTGCAAGTGTCTTGTTTTCAGATACAAGAGATGCTGCACAGTACTGCATAATCATTGCACCTGATTGTAAGCCTGGCTTCGCACTTAAAAACGGTGGTAAGTCATTTAACTGCGGATTTACTAATCTTTCAATACGGCGTTCTGAAATACTCGCAAACTCGGCAACTCCGATTTTCATAAAGTCCATTGCAATGGCAATAGGTTGACCGTGGAAGTTCCCGCCTGAAATGACCGTCTCACCGCCATCAAAAATAAGTGGATTATCGGTAGCAGCATTCATCTCTATTTCCAACTTTTCCTTTACATAGTTTAATGATTGCCACGATGCACCATGAACTTGTGGGATACAGCGAAGGGAGTACGCATCTTGGACACGTTTATCACCTTGCTTCGTAATTAATTGACTGCCAGCTAACAAATTTCGCATCCTTTCTGCAACTTCCATTTGTTCGGGATAGCCTCTAGCTTCGTGAATGGCAGGATGAAACGCATCAATAATTCCTTCTAACCCTTCCATTGTGAGTGCAGCGATCCATTCACTTTGAATCGCTATATCATTCGCTTCAATCCAATTTACAACACCCATTGCAGTCATTGCTTGAGTGCCATTGATTAACGCTAGACCTTCTTTTGCTTGTAACTCAATCGGTGTGAGTCCTTCTTTTTTATAGACTTCCTCAGTTGCATAAATAGTGCCATTATACTGCACTTTTCCTTCTCCCATTAATACAAGGGCTAGATGGGATAGAGGTGCTAAATCACCTGATGCCCCTAGTGACCCTTGCTGAGGAATGACAGGATGAATGTTAGAGTTTAATAATGTAACAAGACGTTCAACTATTACTGGTCGCACACCTGAAAACCCTTTTAATAAAGCATTAAGTCGAAGCAGAATCATTGCTCTAGATACAACTTCGGGAAAAGGATCGCCAACACCACAAGCGTGAGAGCGAATTAAGTTTTTTTGTAGGTCGTTAACATCACTTTCATCGATCACGACATCACTGAATTTTCCAAAACCAGTATTGATGCCGTAAATGGTTCTTTTTTCTGAAACGATTTTATCAACGGCATCTCTACTTCCTTTTACTTTTTTCAAGCTATCTTTGCTAATTGAAACAAGCTCACCTTCATAACAAACTCTCTTTACATCTTCTAACGTAAGTGTATTTCCGGTTAATTCAACCATTATAATTCCCTCCATTTGAAAATTAAAAGAGGCGACAATGGCATAGTAATACCATCATCGCCTCCTATTAACTAAAGGACTATAGGCAATGTTTCTTTATATGTGATTAATTCCTAATCCAATCGTCTCGTGCTCAGATCCCTTAACAGGTGCGCCAATGGTTCCATAAAACGCAATCGCAATCCATTCACCTTCACCATTGTTAGCAAAAGGAGTTCCTCTCACAATTGCAAATCTAAGTCCAACAGTTCTACTCATATCCCCTATTGCTGATTTTCCTCTAGTCACTCCCTCGAGTGCCTCTACGATCGCATGGTATAGAGCGTGAGTTTCACGATAGTAGCTTTCATGAATAATACCGTTACGTTTTGCTGCTGTCTCAACTGCTGAAATTACCTTTTGCATATTCATCGAACCAACCTTACCCAAGCAGTACTTAATATCTTGTAACAAAGGACTAAAGTTCTCTAACTCTTCCTCTGTTAAGGTCGCAAGCAAAATCGCTACTTTTCCAATGGCTTTCTTTTGACTCATTTCAAACCTCTTTTTCTGAATATTCCCTCTTGACTAATAACTAATTAAATTTTATATGTCGTAGCAGTGAGTGTCAATGGATTTGGTAAATTTTAGTATATTAGCACAATGCTACACTAAAGGACTTCAAGAATTTGTTTATGGAATTTTATTCAATATGCTACTATTAATAATAGTATATAAGTTACGAGAAGGATGATCTTTTATGTTAAGTGATTTAGTGGTTAATATATCAATATTAATTTCCTTCACATTTATTTGGCACCAGCTCTTTCGAAACAATCGGCTGACATTGGAATCGCCGATGAAAATAAAAATGTTGGATGGAATTATTGCAGGGATTTTAGGTATTATCTTGATGCACTATAGCATCAAAGTAAATGATATAACGATTCTCGATTTGAGACACATTCCAGTTATCCTAGTAGCTTTTTATGGAGGGGTTATACCAGCCATTATTGCAGCCATTATTATTTCTATAGGACGTTTTATGATTGCCTATAATTTCTCATCGATCATTTCACTTCCAATGATGCTCTTTATTGCAATAGGAGCTAGTATTATTAGTCATTATGTAAAGTTAACACCATGGAAAAAGTGGATTTTACTGTTAGTTTATAGTCAGTTTATCTTTTCAATAGCTTTATATATTGTTGTTGAAGACTTTCAAAGCGTATTAGATTTCGCATCTAATCATATTTTGAGTACATTTGTTGGCGGTATCCTTGTTTTTTATTTTGTTTTGTATATTAGAAAAAATAGTGAATTGTATATTCTTTATAAGGAAAACTCACAAAGAGATCCTATGACAGGGTTGTATAATGTTCGTTCCTTTGACCATTTTTATAACCTAATGGTTTCTAAAGCAATTGAGGATAAAGGACAATGTGCAGTTTGTTTAGTTGATATTGATCACTTTAAAAAAATAAATGATACGTATGGCCACCCTGCTGGGGATGAGGTATTAAAGCAGGTTGCTAATCAACTTAGAAAACTAACAAGAGAAGGAGACATTGTTTCAAGAAATGGTGGAGAAGAATTTTCTGTCCTTTTCCCAAATACTTCAATGGAACAGGCGAAAGAAATTGCAGATCGAATAAGAAAAACAATAGATGAGAAGGAATTTATATTACCTGATAATAGCTTCCTTCATCTTACGGTTTCGGTAGGAATTGCTGCAAATAGAGATCCTATCGAAAAACCAGACTTGCTTTTCCAAGAAGCAGATGATGCTTTGTATTTAGCGAAACAAAATGGACGAAATCGGGTATGTACGGTAGCGATGTTGAATTGAAAAGTAAGAGGGGAAAAATCCCCCTTTTAAGAAACATCTAAATCAGTTTTTTTTGATTTATTAACCATTAAAAAGGTTAACATACACAGGTAGTGCAATTACGTGACTTATTATGGTTTTGAAATAAGCGGTTCCAACCAATATTAAATTGACTTTTTCGATGATGAATCGGTGTATGTGCCAGTTTTCTAGAAAGTTCGTCCTTTCTATGGTCTATTTCATGTTGAATATAATAATGATTTAACATTTTACTCTACCTCCAAAGTTTTGTTATTCAAAGACATAAGAGCTTGATGAGCATGTAAAAAATTCTGATAGGTGTTAGTACCGTAAATAGAGGGATCACCTTTAAAAAAAGTGGAGTCAATATATTGTTTAGCTTCTAGTACATTCACTTCCTTAGATAGTGTAACGAGTCTGAAGTATGCCAAAAAGTATTCTACAGTTAATGTACTCGAATGATTGACGGTCATATGTGCACATCCTTTACATCAAATATTTTTGATTAATTTAAGTATATTACCAATTAAAACCATTTGCAACAATTTAATCAAAAATATTTGATTAAACCACAAAAAAAGAAACCACAGGGAGAGGTGGTTTCCGTTCTCTGACTTATTGATTCATGCCTTCTTCTGAAGGTTCTTCATCTAGATCTGGCTCTTCTTCATCCATACCCGGCTGCTCATTGCCTTCTTCCGTCGGCTCTTCATCTAAGTCTGGTTCTTCTTCATCCATACCAGGAGTTTGCACTTCTGGAGTTTCTGGAGCTGGATCTACAACATCTTCATCATTGTTACAGCCGAATAAGAAACCAACAGATAAAAGAATGGATAGTAGAGATACTAAATACTTTGCATTCATCTTATAACGCTCCTTTCTATTGCGAATTATGCTTATTTTGTGGTTTTTGGAACAAAATTATTCCAATTACATACCAAAAACTTCAAAGGAAGTGTTAACCTTTTCCATACAGAGACGTCGTATAGGTGGGAGGTATGAAATGAATGATTCTACAATTGAGAAAAAATTATACAATCAGTTAAAGATTGTACAATCCTACCTGTTAAAAATGGGAGCTACAAAGGAAGAGGCAGAAGACATTGCACAAGATACAGCGTATAAGTTCTTACTCTATATAGATTCCGTTGACATTCGAAATGTAGAAGGTTGGTTATTTAGAGTTGCAACGAATCAGTATTATGATTTTTACCGAAAAAAAGCAAGACATAAAACTATCTTACTCAAATTTGATTACACGCAGTTATTTGAAGAATTTACGCCAGAATTGGCAGCTGTTCAACATGAGATCAAACAAGAGTTAGATGATTTATTGAATGAATTAAAACCAAAGTATCGTGAATTTCTAATCTTAAAGTATAGTACAGGGCTGAAAATGAGTGAAATTGCCTCATTGTATAACATGAGTGAAGGCTCTGTGAAAACTATTTTACATCGTGCTAGAAACTTATTTATAAAAGAATATCGGAGGTTGAATGATGGAGAATGAAAAGGACTTTCATAAGAATGATAAAGAGTTTATGAATCTTGTTAAAAAGGCAAAAAGAAAATCTATCCTTAAAAATGTAATCGTCTCATTTATTGTAACTTCTTTAGTATTATTTGGTTTGTATGCGTTAGGTTCTTTTGTTATGCAGGCGAAGATAAATCAAAAAGCACAAATAGACGATGCATGGAACTCACTACATGGTGCGAATATTGAAAGCCAGGGAACCAGCTATAACTATACTCCAGTATCTGCCATTGGAACGACAACATTTGTTAAAAAAGTTGCCGGTGTTCCAGTTCCGTGGGGTAAGCGGGAAAGAATGTTTACGATAATAGGTACATCAAGACTATTGACCACTGATGGTGCAAGTGGATCGGGGTACATTGAAGATGAACGCATTCCAATATACTTTCAAGGTGAACGGGAAGTGGAATTTTACCACCCCAAAGTGTATTACAAGAATGTATTCGATGATAGGCAACTATTAAATGAAATGAATGAGAGCACATTAGTCGAGTTTGCATTTTCCTTCGATAGGGGTTACACACTTGATGAAGTACAACAGGTATTTAAAGAGCATTTGGCTTGGTATTGGGTTGACACATTCAGTGATGAGGAAATAAAAGACCATTCAGATCAAAACAAAAATAAGGAACTTGCACGAACAGATCATACAACCATTGGTTCAAGTGCATATGGATTTCTACACTACCCTGAAGCAGACACAGCATCGAATTTTATATCTACACTAAACTGGCTAAAGTCCGACGACGGTGATTATCAACAAGGAGCAGAAGAGTTATACCGTAATATTGCAAAAGGTAAGAGCGAACTTAAGAAGGAGGACTTAAAGATTATCGGGGTAGTCGTTACCGGCTCGCCAAGTGAATTGAAAAAGTATAACAATCAACTAATGATTAAGGGGGCAACGATAGGGGCAACGACAGATAAATATTAAAGGGGTGGCAGTATGAAGAGGTTTTTGAAAATCCTCCTGTTTATCATCGGCTTCGTCCTACTTGCAATAGGAATTCTAGTCTTAATTTTTATACAAGAAATGAAGCCGGATAAAGATGAAGAAGAGAAAGTAAAACAATTAGCAGCCACATATGTAGAATCTAATTTTCAGGATCATATTATCATTTACGATGCGTTATATGATAATATGGGAAACTTTCCGTATTTTGAATATGCTGCAATGGCACGACATAGTAGAGATGGAACAGAATTTTTAGTTTTCTATAATGAGGAAACAGAACAAACAGAAGATAGTTACATTGCAGATAAATGGGAAAATGAGTTAGAGAATGAGATTCGTCCCTATCTTCAGGGTAAACTAGGCCAGTTAGATGAGCTATGGATTTTTTATGATGATCGTATAGGTTTCGAATATTCAGTAGATCAAAACAAACCAGACTCCTATAAAAACAAAGACGCCAGTGCTTCAATCAATATCTTTATTCCGAGGAAGAGGGAAAAAGGTGATGAGGAATTGTTTAATGAGATTGTTGCCTATGTAAAAAACGAAGCTGAGCTTAAGCATGGATATATTTCACTGGAGTATATCAAAAAAGGAGTGCCTCTAGAGGAGGATGGATGGAATATTGAGTATTGAGAGCTGTTAAAAACAGCTCTATTTTTTTGTCATAAAAAGAAGGGAGTATTAATAGTTTATTATGTGGACATGTGGGTATTGGATAATACATACACGCTATTAGGTTGGAATATTCGGTTATTTTAATTGATATCTATTTTAGAATTATTATAAAATAGTATTGATTTTTTAGTTATAAGTGTTATCATTATAAAAGTGATACAAGTCCAAAAAATATAAGAGGTGATTTTAATGACTAATCAAAAACTTACTACTAGCTGGGGTGCTCCTGTTGGGGACAACCAGAATTCAATTACAGCTGGCCATCGTGGACCTACCTTAATTCAAGATGTACACCTACTTGAAAAATTAGCGCATTTTAATAGAGAACGTGTTCCTGAGCGTGTAGTTCATGCGAAAGGTGCTGGAGCACACGGTTATTTTGAAGTAACAAATGATATTTCTAAGTATACAAAGGCAAAGGTATTCAACGGGGTTGGAAAGCGCACTCCATTATTCATTCGTTTCTCAACAGTTGCGGGGGAAAATGGTTCAGCAGATACAGTACGTGACCCACGTGGATTTGCAGTGAAGTTTTACACCGAAGAAGGAAACTATGACATCGTTGGTAACAATACACCAATTTTCTTTATTCGTGATGCAATTAAGTTCCCTGATTTCATTCATACACAAAAGCGTCATCCACAAACACACTTAAAGAATCCAAATGCAGTTTGGGACTTCTGGTCACTTTCTCCAGAATCATTACACCAGGTTACATACCTAATGGGTGACCGTGGTATTCCTGCCACACTTCGCCATATGCATGGATATGGCAGTCATACATTTAAATGGGTAAATGCTGAGGGTGCGGGAGTATGGATTAAGTACCACTTCAGAACAGAACAAGGTGTGAAAAACTTAGATCCAGATGTAGCTGCGAAAATTGCAGGTGAAAATCCTGATTATCATACTGAAGATCTTTTCAACGCGATTGCTAACGGTGACTTCCCGGCATGGAAGCTATATGTTCAAATCATGCCACTAGAAGATGCGAACTCATATCGCTTCGATCCATTCGATGTAACGAAAACATGGTCTCAAAAGGACTACCCACTTATTGAAGTAGGGCGTATGGTATTAGACCGCAATCCAGAAAACTACTTTGCAGAAGTAGAGCAGGCTACATTCTCTCCAGGAACACTAGTACCAGGTGTAGATGTATCTCCTGATAAGATGTTACAAGGTCGTCTATTTGCTTATCATGATGCACATCGTTACCGTGTTGGTGCAAACCACCAAGCGTTACCGATTAACCGTGCACGCGCTGAAGTAAACAACTACCAACGTGATGGTCAAATGCGCTTTGATAACAATGGTGGAAGCTCTGTATACTACGAGCCAAACAGTTTTGGAGGGCCAAAAGAATCTCCAGAAGCTAAGATTGAACCATTTGCTGTATCTGGTGTAGCTGATAGTGTAGCGTATGATCATAACGATCACTACACTCAAGCTGGTGACTTATACCGATTAATGAGTGAAGAAGAGCGTACTCGCCTAGTAAACACAATTGTTGGGGCAATGAAGCCTGTTGAAAGTGATGAAATTAAACTACGTCAAATTGGTCACTTCTTCAAAGCAGATCCTGAATATGGAACTCGTATTGCTGAAGGTCTAGGTTTAGGTGTACCTGAGGAAGTGAAATAATAGATTAATAAATAGATCGTGAGCTTAGTAGCTTACGATCTTTTTTTAATTGGTATCTCCTTTATTACATTTCTGGTATTAAAATTAGAAATGAAGAAAGAGGCTAACCTAAGTCATCATGTAAATATATAAAAAACTACGAGCAATAAGCTCGTAGTTTCAGATTGTAGACAAAAGGCCACTCGAAAGGGATGTTCGAGTGGCCTTTTAATATTTATGTATTATTTAATTGTTTCCAGACCTCTCCGAGGACTGTTTTTATACCATTTCTGGACTTTTCCATGTCCAGGTTGCCATCTTCTTTAAATTCATGGCAGCAAAAGTAAGCATCGCCTGCATAGACAATTTTTTAAGTCCCCTTAAAGTTGTCCAACGCATACCATGCTTCTCTTTTGCATCTGCGAATACTCTTTCAATAGTTTCTTTTCGTCTTGCATATATCTCTTTAACTTCCTCGTGATGACGAAGATGTTCTGCTTCCTCCACATACGCTTCCCACACATGACGTTGTATAAGCTTTTGATGATTCTACTCTGTGTACATTGAGCAAGTAAAGGACAAGTCGAACAGTAATGTGGGTCAGACTTGTATTGACGATAACCTTCCTTAGTGGTGGTTGAATAGTTTAGTATCTGTCCTTTCGGACATATATAGCAGTCATAGTGCTCATCGTATACGTAATCATGTTTCCTAAAGTATCCTTCTTTTGTTCGTGGGCGTGTATATGGAAATGCCGGTGTAATGTCATTTTCTATTAGATATTGTGCAATGGCAGGTGTTTTATAAGCTGTATCAGCCGCAACTGCTTTTGGTTTACCAATTGACTCTTTCACTTTCTCTACTAAAGACTCAAGAAGATTACTATCATGAACATTTCCAGCTGTAACTGTTGAACCTAATACAAAACCTTTTCTGTCTGCATCTGCATGAAAGGAGTAAGCGAACTGTTTCGTGCGTTCATCCTTAACATAGTATCCACTTTCCGGATCTGTTGTACTTTCTTTGATCTCTTTCATCTCTTCTTGGTCAAATTTATCAGGTGGAAAAGGTGGTTTATCATGGTCTTCACGATCTTTATTAATTTCTTCTTGTAGTCGCTCCTGGTAAGCTCGAGTTTCTTTCCGCACAACTTTCTTTTCGAATTTCCGCTTATTAGCACTAGCTTTTACATGTGTTGAATCAACAAAGACGTGTTCAGCACTAATCAATTTCTTATCAGCTGCTTCTTTTAAGATTCGATAAAAGATTTGTTCAAATAAGTCTGTATCTTTAAAACGTCTTTCATAATTTTTACCGAAGGTAGAGAAGTGAGGGATCTTATCATGAAACCCATAACCTAAAAACCAACGATTTGCCATATTTGTTTCTATTTCGTCTATAGTCTTACGCATTGATCGAATACCGAATATGTATTGGATAAATGCCATTTTTACTAAGATAATTGGGTCAATACTTGGGCGACCAACTTCAGAGTACATATCTTTAACAAGAGGATAAATGAAAGAAAAATCAATTGCCACTTCAAGTTTGCGTAC
>NZ_JAFELM010000009.1 GCF_016890225.1 Bacillus suaedaesalsae
GGATTGTTATGCGCGTAGCTATAACCATTCAAGCTTGCTGGAATATCACTCCAACCACCAAACGTATCCTCAGTGATAAAACGCCCTTCATTCGGACTATACCATCTTGCACTGAAGTCTATCAAGCTAGCTTTTGCGTCGTAGGACTTTCCAGTGAAACCAACTGCGTTGTATGGTGCTGCCATATGCGTAAATAGGTTTCCAAATGCATCATAACGGTATTTCGTGATTTGTTCACCAATTCGGTCGGATACATCCATAATGTTTCCTTGCGCATCTTGGTGGTAGTACAGTAATCCACCACGTGTACGGATGTTGCCTTCATAGCCTTCTTGTTTACGGCCATGGTAGCCAAACATCTTACGGGCGATGACTTGATCATTACCCATGTAGTACTGGGCTAATGGTTGTCCGTTTTCACCGTATTCCTTGAATACGTTCATGCCATCGTACATATATTGGGTGGTTTCAGTGTATAATGCTTCTCCGAACTTTTTCTTCAGTCCGTTCTTTTCACCGTTCCCATTTTCTAATGCATGTTCAGGGCCTTTTCCTTTTCCAGGTAGGTTTACATCATAGTAAGATTGTTCACGGCTTACTTTTCGGCCTAATGCATCGTACTTGAATTCCACTTGCGATCCGTCTGGGTAGTAGACACCTTTTAGACGGTTGTCTGTGGTGTAGTCGTATTTGACGAATCCTTCTTTTGTTTCTTTTTGGACAAGGTTTCCGTTCGCATCGTAGTAGAAGTGATCGTTTCCTTCTTGTACAAGTTCATTGTTTTCATTGTAGACGTAGTTTGTTTCTTTTCCGTCCTCAACCTGTTTGGTACGGTTTCCAACTTTGTCATAACTGTAAGTTACTTGATGAATTGGATCCTTGAAGTAATCTGGTACCTCTGGGAATTCCTTTGGACCTTCTTGATAGAACTCTGTCCATGTTTTTGGACCTTTTCCGTTACCATGGTAACGTTCTTCTTTGCCCTTACCATTGTTTGGCTTATCTTCTGGTTTACCAGTCTCTTTGTCTGGTTTGCCTTTTTCCCCATCAGAAGGTTTGCCTGTATCCTTGTTGTCTGGCTTACCTTTTTCTTTCTCTGAATCAGCTGGCTTTTCAGATTGATCAGGCTTTCCAGTCGGTTTATCTTCAGGTTTGCCTAGTGCTGAATACTCCTGTACAACCATGGCATTAGCCTTTGATCCACCAAAGAATTCCGCTATGGAGTTCCAAACTCCTTTAAAGAAGTTTACAACTGCTTCAACTGCAGCATTGAAAGTTTTGGCAATTGACGAAATGAATCCACCTTTTTCTTCGGATTTCTTGTCTTCCTTTTCAGCCTTGGTTTCTTTATCTGCCGAACTTCCCTTTGCTTCCTCTAATACTTCATCATCTTCTACAGTTTCTGTCTCAGAAACAGCTTCATTTTCATTAGTAGATGTTTTCTTAGAGCCTGTCACCAACGTTTTCACACGATTAAAGAATGAATCTTCATTAGAATCACTTGATTCTGTTTCAGCCTTATTTTCTTTCTTGTTGTTCGGTGGTGTGTAAGAAGCATTTCGAATGCCTTCGATTTTCTCCTTTGGATACGTTGCTTTCGTTAGACGAGATAGCTCATCGTATTCAAAGGTCGTTTTAGCTCCGTCTTCTTCCACTTGAGTCAGTCTGTTTCCTAGATTATCGTATGTGTAATCAAATGATACATTTACACGATCTCCGTCACCCTTGTGTTTAATAGAAGTAACTTGATCCTTTTCATCGTAAGAATACGTCGTTTTCACTCCGTTAGAACGATTTACTTCTGCTAATTGTCCATCAGGCTTATATGAGAAAGAGGTAATGTATTCATCTGGATCTGTTAGTGACGTCATTTCATTTCGTTCGTTGTATGAATAAGAAATGATGCGGTCTTCTGGATCCTTAATTTGTGTACGATTCCCTTCTGCGTCATACGTAAACTGAGTCGTTTTTCCGAGCTTCTTATTCGTGATGGACGTTACTTGGCTTAGCGCATCATACGTATAGACTTCAGTAGTGGCAGCACTTGCTGCCTTCGTCATGTTACCTAATGCGTCGTATTCATAAGCATGTTGTTCGTTTCCTAAGTTCACACCCGTTAATTCTTGGCGCTTGTTGTACGTATAAGAAATCGTTTGACCCTTTGGATCTACTTCTTTTGACAGATTTCCTACTTTGTCATAGTAGTATGAACGAGTTTCCCCAAGCGCGTTGATTTCTTTAATTAGTTGTCCCACTGAATCGTACTGCCATTCAGTAGGATTTCCATTGGCATCCACTGTTTTGGTTAACTGACCTAACTTGTCAAATAAATGAGTGGTCTTGTTTCCAATCGAATCCGTAATAGATGTCATGTTCCCTACTGCATCATAGCCGTAGTCTGTTACATGACTGTTTGCATCCTTCTTGCTAATCATGTTACCTAGTTCGTCATAAGCATAGGTTGTTGTGTAACCCTTCGGATCAATTTCCTTCGTTAGACGAGATAATGCATCGTATTCATAAGAAGTTACATGCTTTTCTTGGTTGTTAATTTTCGTTACATTTCCAACTAAGTCATAACCATACGAAATACTGTATCCTAATGGATCCGTTACTTTTGTCACGTTACCCATTGAATCATAGGCCATTGATGTGACAAATCCTCGCTTGTCTTTTACAGATTGAATGTTTCCTAGCTTTGTATAGGTAAAGCTAGTTGAATTCTTCAACGGGTCAAGCATTTCTGTCAGTTGGTCGTTTAAGTCGTACTTATACTCCCACTTCTGATTCTTTTGATCCGTATAGCTCGTCATATTCCCTGCTGCATCATAAGCCATGCTTGTTTTATAGCCTTCTTGATCCACCATTTCGAGAATATTTCCAACCTTATCATAAGATACCTTTGTCACATTCCCTATTGGGTCTGTTACTTGTGTTAGACGTTGCAATTTATCATATTGATAGTTTGTGATTTCACCTAAAGGGTTTTTACTTGTTTCTAGTAACCCTGCTTTAGTGTACGTATATTCTGTTTTCTTTAGTAACGCATTGATTTCACCTGTTAACTCACCAGCTAGATTGTATTCATATTGAGTAGTTGCACCATCTTTATCAATGATGGAAGTTAATTGATTCAATGCATCATAGCCATATTGCACTTTTTGGCCTTTTGGATCTATTTCTTCTTTTAGTCGTTGTAACTTGTCATACACAAAGCTTGTTGTGTAGCCTTTTGCATCCTTAACAGAGGTTACCTGACCAAATGCATCATACCCATATTCCGTGGCATTTCCTTTTGGATCAATTACCTTGTGAAGCTGCTGTTTATCCGTATAAAGATACGTATAAGTGGCTTCATTCGGCATTTTTACCGTTACGGATTTTCCAGCTAAATCGTACTCATACGTCGTTGCTTTTCCTTCTTCATTGACATATTTCGTTAATCTACCTAACTTGTCGTACTCGAACGAGGATTCATGCTTTAATGGATTGATGATTTTTTTCATCTGTCCTAATGAATCATAGCTGAATTCATATGTCGCATTTCTTGCATTTGTCACAGATGTCATGAATCCTAAACCGTTATAGGAATAAGTTGTAGCATGTCCATTTGTATCTATTTCTTTTACAAGCTGACCAATATCATCATATTCATACTTCGTTTCTTGTAATAAAGGATCTACAACCTTCACTAATTGACCGACATTATTATAGGAATATTGCGTCTCATTCAGTAAAGGATCAATCACTTTCACTACTTGCTGTAAGTCATCGTACTCGAACTTTGTTTCGCGTTCAAGAGGATCGATGGTTTTCGTTACATTACCAAATACATTGTACTGATAGGAAGTGACGGCCCCTTTTGGATCTTTTACGGATAAAACACGTCCCATTTTGTCATTTGTCATGATGAATGTTTTTCCATCTGCATTTGTTACTGCATCCGCAAAACCATTTGCATCATAAGAGTACGACGTATGAAGCTCTCCGTTTAAGAAAACCTTTTCTGTCTGTCCATCTGCATTGTATTGATACCTCCACGTTCCATAAGGTGTGACCGTTTTTGTAGGACGATTTAATACATCATACTCATAGGATTCATTATCCACCATTGGACCCGATTGGGAAGCTAAGCGCCCTAGGTCATCGTACGTATACGTAATCGTAGCCCCAGATGGTCCTTGAATCTTATCTACCTGTCCTCTTGCATTATATGAATAAGTAGTTACGGCTCCATTCGGTTCTTCCTTTGAAGTCACTTGTCCTTTTGAATTATACCCGAATGAATATACAGCTCCATTTGGTAAACTAGTGGATACTAATCTACCTTTACCATCATAGTTATACGTAATCGTTTGGTTCTTAGCATCCTTAACCGTTTTTATTCGATTTCCTGCATCATACGTGTAAGATGTCGTTGTGTTATCAGGAAGTGTCACGATTTTTAGGCGACCAGCTTTATCGTAATCATAGTTAGTTGTTTCACTTTTAGCATTTGTTACTGTATCAAGCTGTCCATAGGAATCATACGTAAATTTAGTAATTTTGTTATCAATACCTTTTACTTGTAAAGCTAATCCCCTTGAATCATTTGTGAATTCTTCTTTTTCTCCTAACGGATATTCACTTGAAAGAAGATTCCCCTTTGCATCATAGTTATGCTTCCAAACACGTCCTTCTCCATCCGTAATGGTTGTAGGAAGCTGGTGTTCTGGATGATAAGTAACCCTGGATGTCACTCCTAGAGAGGACTGCTCAAGTGTAACGTTATCGTTTGCATCATATTGAATCGAAATCGTCTCTTTTGCATTAATAATTTTCGAGAGACGTTTTTCGCCATCATATTCATACGTATACGTATTATTTAACGCATCTACCTTCTTCGTGACATTAAAGTCACCATTGTACCAATAAGTAGTCGCCTTCCCTAATGCATCCTTTTCTGTAACTTTACTCTCTTCATAAATATAGTTATTTAGTAGAGTACCTTCATGATGAATACTTGTAACTTTCTCTCCTGAATAACCATATGTTTTCGTTCCAGTTGTAGAATGAGATATAGTAAGGATTCGGTGATTACTATCATACGTAAAGGATTCAGTCGTTCCATCTGGATAGGTTACTTTTCGTAGTTCTTTGTTTTCATATGAATAGCTTGTCACTCGACCAATTGAGTCTGTCATGGAAGAGATAAGATCGCCATTGTAACTAAATGAAACAGTACGCCCGTCCTGGATTTTAATTTCTGTTAAACGTCCTGCGGAGTCATAAGAAAGTGTCATTCGATCGCCTTTCTTATTTTCAACTGCAATCAGCTTTCCTGCTACAGGATCAGCGTTTTCACGCCATGGAGCTTTATACCCCTTGAAAATGTATGTCATCCCATGTGGGTGCGTAATTCGATACTCATCCTTTGACACACGAGCAAGTGATGATTTTGCTTCTCCCTCTGTTGTATAGCTTCCTTGATCAAGTGGATAATAAATCGCTGTATCCTCGTCATATTCATCAACAAGTAAACTTTCATCCTTCTTATGGAAAGTATAGTTGACTTGTGACCCATCAGATTTGAATTCTGCAATATTGAAATCGGCAAACATTTGAATCGAATGCTCATACGGAAAACTCCATCCATAGCCAAATGGTGAGAGCTTTTCCTTTTGAGAGGTCTTATATAGACGCTGAGCTGTAATTGGGAACCCGTAAGAAGGAAGAACAAAATCATTCCTCTGCAGGAGAAGCTCTCCTTTTGGAAGCTCTACTGGGGATTCCTGAGACGGATTTTCAACTGGAAGTTGTCCAGATTGATTACCTATTAAGCTAGGAATCTCGGGTTCACCTTGAGCAGCTCCTTGGTTTTGTAATCCTAAAAAGTTTTGAGATTGGTTTGGTACTGCTCCTGGCTGTGGTAACCACTCCTCTAAAAGGGGATCCAAAAACAGTTCTGGTGTTGCTGCCTGTACTTTATTTGCAAACCCTGGTAGTACAGAACTTCCGATTAATAAAAAGATTAATAGATAAATAATTGCTTTGTTAAAACGAAACCTAGACAAAAATAAAAACTCCTTTCCCTCAACGATTAAAAACTGACCTCGGTAAAAAGTCATAGCTTTGTTGACAGAAAGGAGCTTCCAAATATTCTCATCAATTCGGCAACCCAGCCGTCTTCGCATTTCTATGCATTAGACCCGAGGCTTTGCGTCCCCGACTTTCGACCGGGTTTGCTAGTATCGTTGATCTATTTAATTAATTAGTAATAAGACTATTAGACTACTTCATAAGTTTACAAATTTCGCCATTAACCTGCAATAACTTTCAAAATATTACAACTAAATTGAGCATAATTACCTAACTTCGTTATTTGAAAACATGACAAAAGGAGGATGTTATATCCTCCTTTTCCCAAATAATTCGCTTACTTTTACTTAAACGTAATCGTCGCACGAATCGCTTTCGTCCACCCACTATACAAAGCATCTCTTGTTTCCTCATCCATCGCAGGACTAAAGCACCTATCCAGTGCCCAACCGTTAGCAATTTCATCCTGGTTATTCCAATACCCTACTGCAAGACCAGCTAAATAAGCTGCGCCTAACGCAGTGGATTCATTAATAACCGGACGTTCTACTGGTACATTTAGAATATCGCTTTGGAATTGCATCAGGAAGTTATTTGTGACTGCTCCTCCATCTACTCGAAGTCTCTGTAAAGGAATGCCTGAATGAACTTCCATTTCGTGAAGGACATCCTTTGTTTGATACGCTAATGATTCCAGTGTCGCACGAATGAAATGCTCCTTCGACGTACCTCGAGTTAACCCGAATACTGCACCCTTTACGTCCGTTTCCCAATATGGTGTGCCAAGCCCAACGAATGCCGGAACAACATACACACCATCCGACGATGTTACCCTTGTGGCATATTCTTCGCTATCCTTAGCATGACGTAACATTCGAAGTCCATCACGAAGCCATTGAATCGCAGAACCTGCTACAAAAATACTACCTTCTAGCGCGTACTCTACTTTTCCGTCAATTCCCCATGCAATTGTTGTTAACAGGCCTTGATCGTTTTTGATCGCTTGCTCTCCTGTATTCATTAACATGAAACAACCTGTTCCGTACGTGTTCTTTGCCATCCCTCGTTCAAAGCAGCCTTGGCCAAATAGCGCTGCCTGCTGATCTCCCGCTGCTCCTGCAATTGGAATTTGTTGTCCGAAGAAAACAGCTGTGTCTGTATGACCATATACTTCTGATGAAGGACGAACTTCTGGTAATAAAGACTTCGGTATGTTTAATATCTCTAGTAACTCGTCATCCCACTTTAACTCGTAGATGTTGTACATAAGCGTACGAGATGCATTCGAATAATCCGTCACATGAACACGTCCACCTGTTAACTTCCAGATGAGCCATGTATCAATCGTTCCGAACAACAACTCGCCTCTTTCTGCCTTATCACGTGCTCCTTCAACATTGTCTAAAATCCACTTCACCTTTGTTCCAGAAAAATAGGCATCAATGAGTAAACCTGTTTTCTCACGGAATAAGGAGTTGTATCCGCTTTCCTTTAATTCCTCACAAACCGAAACTGATTGTCTGGATTGCCAAACAATTGCATGGTAGATAGGTTGCCCCGTTGCTTTGTCCCACACAACCGTCGTTTCACGTTGATTTGTGATGCCTATCCCCGCAATTTGTTCTGGACGGACATTTGCTTCTGCTAAACAAGAGGAAATAACAGAAACAATTGAACCCCATATTTCATTCGCATTATGTTCAACCCAGCCTGGTTTCGGAAAATGTTGAGTAAATTCTTTTTGTGCTGTATGAACAATTTCTCTGCCCTGATTAAACAAAATTGCACGTGAACTCGTCGTTCCTTGGTCTAATGACAAAATATACTTTTCCAATTCCTCTCCTCCTGACTATTTCTCTTATCTCTATTACATGTGAAGAAAACTACTCTCGTCAAGTTTTTCTATTCCTTTAAATTTTGTTATGATGTTAGTTGAATGAGAATGAATTGAAGGTCATATTGCGAAAAGGTGCCAATAAACAAGAGTCTATATGCACGTAGAAAGAGAGTTTAAGTAATTTTCTAACGGGTAGGTACAAACAATCTAAAAGAAGTATGTTTCTAATTTTTTGTAGTGATACGTAAAAAATCAGTTCGTTCCATTTCGCTCCAGACACTTGCTTTCCGCGGGGAGGAAGCTGAGCCGCCTCGTCTTCGCCTGCGGGGTCTCAGCCTTTCCTCTACTTCCCGCAGGAGTCAAGTGTCCTCCACTCCATTCCACTTAGTTATTTAACTTAAAGCTCTAACACATAGGTTTTAACAACAAAAATAAAAAACGTGAATTCGTATATGAATTCACGCTGAAAATCTTATTGTGATTTACGTTTTGCACCTCGAATTGGAATCAGTTAGAAATTCTCCTAATTTGTTACATAAATCAATCATCATACTTTTCAATCAAACTTTCTAACCTCTTTAGTTCAGTTATATCGCGTCCGACTACAATGTAATGTTTAACTTCACCGTTCGTATCTTTCACCGGATTAACTGTCATTTCTAGATGAAGCCATTCTCCATTAACATGTTTCAAACGGAAATTGATTTTACTTGATGTCTTATCTTTTATCATCGTTTGAAAGTGTTCATCCACTAGTTGTACATCATCTGGATGACAAAGCTCTAGTATATTTTTCCCTTCAAAATATGAAGGCGAGTGGCCAAGTATTGTTTCATGTGAAGGTGAAGCGTATGTCAATACTCCATTTTGATCAACAATCCCAATGAGGTCTAACATATTTTCGGTAATTAATCGGTATTTTGTCTCACTTTCCTTTAGTGCCTTTTCGATTTTCTTTCGTTCCGAAATATCGATACACGATGCGATTACCTCAACAATTCTTCCACCTTTTTTGACAGGACGTAATGAAGCTAAATAGACAAGATCTCCTACTCTACCTTCATACGTCACTTTTTCACCTTTCCAGGCTCTTTCATAATAAGTTGTCTTCTGCTCAACTTCATGCAGTGGATAAAACTCTTTAAGTTCCTTTCCCACTACATCCTCGGGAATTAACCCAATACTATACAATAATTCCCCATTACATAATGTATGGATGAATGTATTGCCTTTCTTCTCAAATTTAAAAATCATCCCTTGCTGCTGGCTAATCATATCCACTAATTCCTGACGAGCTAAATGCAAGGTTTCTTCCATTCGTTCATTGTGATAGGAATCTTGTGGTACACCATTTTGTTGTACCATTTTTTCAAGATTTTCAAATTGTTGAACGAATTCATCTGGAGGAATCGGTCGACTAAATAAATAACCTTGTGCTACATCACATAAGTTGCGTTGCAGGAAAATTAAGTGCTCTCTCGTTTCCACACCTTCTGCGATAACCGTCAGTTTGAGCTGATGTGCCATTCCAATAATCGTTTTAACAATGGCTCTATCATTTGAATCACTCGTACTGTTCCTTACGAACGATTGATCTACCTTTAGTTTATGAATTGGAACTTCCTTTAAATAGTGTAAGGAGCTATAGCCTGTACCAAAATCGTCTAAACTGATTTGAATTCCTAAACTTTCTAGCTCCTTTAGTACTTTAATTCCATGCACTTTATCTAATAACATACTTTCCGTAATTTCAACTTCTAGACACTCTGGTGATAGTCCTGTTTCCTCTAGCACTTGACGAATCGTCTCGATAAGATTCGGTTGGTATAGCTGTCTTACAGATAAATTTACCGACATGACGAACGGAGGAAGACCTTGTTTTTGCCATTTAACATTTTGCTCACATGCTTCCCGTAATATCCATTCACCCAGTGGAATGATGAGTCCTGTTTCTTCTGCAAGAGGAATAAAGTCAAGAGGTGGAATAAACCCTTTCGTAGGATGATTCCAACGTACTAACGCTTCTACTCCTGAAATCTTCCCAGTTGTTAAATCAAGCTTCGGCTGATAATAAAGGATAAATTCTTTTGCTTCAATTGCTTTCCGTAAACTTGTCTCATATTTTAATTTTTCAAACGTTGTATCTTCATTGTTTGAACAGTAGAAATGAAACATGTTCTTTCCATTTTGTTTCGCTTGATACATTGCTGAATCTGCCTTTTTAATTAACGTATCCACGTCTTTTCCATCCTCAGGGTAAAGACTAATTCCGATACTTGGCGTAACATAAAGCTCATAATGTTCAAGTGAAAAAGGTGTTTCGAAGCATTGGAGAATTCGTTTCGCTACTTCCTCCGCTTCCTTTCGATCCTTTACTTTTTGAAAAACTGTAAACTCATCTCCACCATTTCTAGCTAAATTCCTATCCTGAAACAACCGATTCTTCAACCTTAGTGCAACAGCTTTTAATAATATATCTCCTGTTGAATGCCCAAGCGAATCATTGACGTGTTTAAATCGATCAAGATCAAAAAAGAACACGGCTAACGGTTCGTCACCATTTTGTTCGATCTCAGCCTTCAACTGATCGTAAATATAATTACGATTGTATAGTCCTGTTAAGGAGTCATGGTACGCCATAAATTTAATGGTTTCTTCATTTTTTTTGCGCTCGGTAATATCAATGACAGTACCAATGATTGCAGGTTTTCCCTTATATAATGCTCGAGCTCCATGAACTTCAATATATACAGTAGAACGGTCTTTTTTCATGGCGCGATATTCATCTCGGAAATTTGCACCATCTTTGTATAACCGCTTCTTCATTTTTTTCAACACATAGGAGCGGTCATCAGGGTGAATGAGTTCAATGGCATCCATGCCAATTAGCTCTTCCTTTTCGTATCCCGATAATTCTACAAGCTTTTGATTCACAAACACGTACTTACTATCTTGAATCATATATATACTGACAATCGAATCCTCTGTCAAATTACGATATTGTGACTCTGCTTCTACTAAAGCATTTTGAGTTTCTTTATATGACGTAACATCCTTAAGAATTGAAAATACCCCTTCTACCTTATTATTAACGATGATCGGTAGATTGGTGATGTTCATCTCGATTGGCTGGCCCTTTTTATTATAGACCGCGGTATCGTATGTAGTAGGTATACCTTCTGTCGCTTTCTTAAAGCTTTCAAGCGTAATTTCCAATTTTTCTTCTACGATGAACGGTAAAAACGACTTATTTAATAACTCTTCTACTGTATATCCGTAATTACCAACTACATCGTTTGCACTTAACATTTTACCTTCTAAGTCAAATGTAATGATCGTATCTGGATTGTTCTTGAATAACGATTCGTAAAATTCCCCTGTTTTTAGGTCGAAGTTCAGTTTTCTCTCCGTTCTAACATGTAAAATTATATAAGTAATAATAATGGCAAGAAGTCCAATGACAATCCAATATACCACCAGTTCACCCCCCAATACTGAAAACTCCTAGTGTTCGAGTTATCTTGCAGGTACTATATCATCAATTTCACTAAAGTTATAATGCTCGACTATTTTCGCATCATCTAAATAAACTAAAAGACTCATATCATTTTGGTTAAAATTAACGATTCTACCTACTAGTATGTGTCTTCCTTTCTTTTTCAACACTACTTTTATGTGCAATAAACACTTTTCTTTTTCCCATTGCTGAATCTCCATCATTAACTTTTCCATCCTTATCTACCTCTCTCGTGTTGTGAATTACATTAAGGGTGGAATAGAAACTTGCTTATTCTTCTAGTGAAAACAATAAAACCACCTTTTAAGGTGGCTTATCATTGTCCATCCCTTCGGCGGCCCGGCGATCATCGCATTTGCATGCATTAGACCCGTAGCTTTGCGTCACTACCTTTCGATAGCTTTGCCATTATCGGTGGATAAAAAATTATCCTATTGTATTTATATCGGTTCTTTCCCTTCATTCTTTAATGTTTTATATATTTATACATAAATAGAAGTACTGATTGAATATAAAGATAGATTGGAATTGAATAAAGCCAACGATATCCATTCTTATAGGTAAATACACCAAATTTAACATTTAGTAATTCTATTAGAACTCCGATACAAGTCCAAACTATAATATAGACAATATTTCTTTTTCCTCGCACATGAAATTTCTCGTGAAAATAAATAAACAGATACCCATAGGGGCCATATATTAAATATGCGACAATATCCATTACTGTGTATTTGGGACCATCTAAAATATCGTAATAATCAAAAGGAGTAGCCCCTATCGTATTATCAAATAAGCTCGCTACTGTAATTCCATAAAAGAGAAGAAGAAAAGTTATAAATCGATTCTTAAACAGTCTTGGGAGAAAATAAATCATGGTGTAGGACAAGATAATAACAGTTAGAATGTAAAAGTCATTTCCATTAAAGCTTTTCTCAACGAATTGAATAGAACCCATCTATGTCCACCCTCGCTTTCTTACCAGTTGCATTATTGTTAACTCCACAAGCAAAAGACTGGTTAAATAGAAGATAGAGGCAAAAACAGACCAGTTTTTATACTGAAATAACTGAAGCTTTATATTCACCACTTCAATTACCCAAAATAATCCGATTGAGATTACCAACAAGCTGAGGATTTTTCCAACCGACCGATAATATATAAACCTATTAACAATAATTGTTAATAACAACGGAAGAACGAAGCTTCGATAAAGAACAAAGCCTATATACTTAGTTGGTTCCGTGGAAACATGAATCAATTTTATAGGATCAGAAATAATTAAATAAGCATGAGTATTTATAAATACTCCAAACATTAAAAGAAGTACTTGACCTTTCTTTCCAAGTAAATTTTTTTCAAATATAAGTAAAGCAACCAACAACCAGCATAATATTACATAAATGGTAAGTGCCATCTACATCATCCAAACTTTTTTTACTTATCTTCCCCCATCCTGTTGTTTTCTACTACTTTGTTTATCCCCACAAACATGAAATTCCAGCGAACTATATGGAGTAACAATCATTGAAACGTATATTGATAAAAGGATGAATTGTAATGTCTAGAATAGAGCGAAAAAAACGTTTAACGAATTCAAAATTCACTCAATTAAAACTCAAAAATCAAGTGTTATTCGCTGTAGTAGCACTAGGTTTAATTGGGATTCTTGTACTAAATCTTCTGATTCAGTTCTCGGATGTTAGTAAATTAGAGAATCCCGAACCAATACCTACACTGATATTTGATAAAGATGGAGAAATTGCCAGCTCCATTTCCAATTCAAAAATTGAAGGAGTAAAGCTAGAGCAAATATCTCCACATTTAATTCATGCCGTTATTGCAACAGAGGATCAACGCTTTTACAAGCATAACGGACTTAACTATGTCGGAATCGCTCGTGCACTTTTTAACAACGTGACAAGTGGTGAAATCGTAGGAGGTGGAAGCACCATTACACAACAGCTATCGAAAAATGCATTTTTAACTCACGAGCAAACGTACACTCGAAAATTCAAAGAAGTGTTCATCACGAAAAAAATTGAACGCACCTACTCAAAAGACGAAATTTTAGAAAGATATTTAAATCAAATTTACTTTGGCGAAGGTTCGTGGGGAATTGGCCGTGCTTCGCAAGTTTACTTTGGTAAAGCACCTTCTGATTTAAACATCAATGAAGCGGCAACACTCGCGGGTCTACTAAAGGCACCCACCCATTATTCACCGTATAAAAACATGGAATTATCGCAAAAACGTAGAGATATTGTACTTGGGTTAATGAAGGAAGAAGGCTATATTTCTCAAGCAGAAATGGAAAAAGCAAAACGTGAACCAATCGCTTTATCTGAAAAAGAGGTAGAAGATTACAAAGGACGTTATCCTTATTATGTTGACAAAATTATTGAGGAAGCAGTTGAGAAATATAACATATCAGAAACAGAGATTCTATCCGGAGGCTTGCGTATCTACACAGAAATGAATGCAAGCATCCAAAAAGTTGCAGAGCAAGTGTACAGAGAAGAAAATAATTTCCCACAAAGCACTTCTGATCAGATCGTTCAAAGTGGGTCTGTATTTATAAATCCGAAAACAGGAGGCATTGTCGCCTTAGTCGGAGGACGCGGTGAATTTTCATACGGAGGCTTCAACCGAGCTACTGATTTAGTCCGTCAGCCAGGGTCTACAATGAAGCCACTTGCTGTGTATACACCCGCACTGGAAAAAGGCTATGAACTATATGATTCATTACTTGATCGCCCCATTCGTATTGGCACCCACGAACCTAAAAATTACGATGGGCAGTATCGTGGTGAAGTTTCCATGTATGACGCAGTTGTAAACTCTTACAACATTCCCGCTGTCTGGTTAATGTATCAAGTAGGATTAGATCAAGCTATGATATCAGTGGAACGATTTGGTATTCCGCTTGTGGAGAAAGATCGCGGGCCAGGAATTGCACTTGGAGGAATGAACGAAGGAACATCTCCCCTTGCTATGGCACAAGCATTCTCCACATTTCCAAACGAAGGGGAAATGATTGAAGCACATGCAATCACAAAAATCGAAAACGTAGAAGGACAGCTCATCGCAAGTTGGAAGGAAACAGCTACGAAAGTGACCGATGAACGTGTTGCACAAAAGATGAATTACATGCTAAAAGGTGTTGTAGATAAAGGAACCGGACGAAAAGCACAAGTTGCAGGATTTGACGTAGCCGGAAAAACTGGCACTACCGAAGTTCCTTTTGAAGGGACCAACGGTGGTTCAAAAGATCACTGGTTTATCGGATACACCCCTACAATTGTCGGTGCAGTATGGCTAGGCTATGACGATACGAACAAAAACAACTACTTAACTTCTTCCAGCAGCCAAACTGCCACGGTCCTTTTTCAAAAGATTCTCGAAGGCTCAAAAGCTGAGATTGAAAATGAAAATTTTAACTTTACCGCTGTAGCAAAATATGCGAAAGAGTACGAAAAGAAAAAGGAACAAGAAGAGAAACAGAAACATAGGAAAGAGAAAGATAAGGGGAAAGGTAAAGGACGAGATAAAGAAGGAGAAAATAATGGAAAAGGAAAGGGCAAGAAAAAAGACGATGATGATGAGGACGAAAAAGATGATGATGAAGAAGATGATGATTAACGGAGTAACAATATTAACACTTAGCCCAAGTAAAAATTTACTTGGGTTTTATTTTATACCGAAACTTTTCTTTCAATGATTGCATCGCACTTGATGATCATAGTTGAAAGCTCATTCATTAAATCGATATCAAAGAACTCCTTTATTGATAATCTTCTACCTTCTTTATCCTGATAGACTCTTACCTTAGGTCTCTGGGGATATTTCGGGTCATTACCTACAATAACACCTTTTTCCCCAGTATTTAATGTAACGGTTATTCCTACCGGGAAGATAGTAACCGCTTTCTTAAATGCTTCTATAACAGAAATATCATATCTTGTGTAGCAATATCCATATAGAATTTCCATTGCTTCATGAGGAAGAAGTGCTTTCCTGTTTATTAGAAAATCGAATTTCTCGGCTACACCAATAATCCTGGCAAATAGGTGAATGTCATCTCCTTTTAACCCTCGTGGATAGCCACTACCATCGATATTTTCATGATGTTGGTATGCACAGTGTGCAACCAAAAGATGTAACTCCGATTCTCTTCTAAGCATATCGAATCCAAATTCAGTATGTTTTTTTACTAAATCTTTCTCTTCCTCTGATTTTTCCTCTTTTTCAAGTAATTCTTTTGGAAGCTGTAATTTTCCAATGTCATGAAATAAAGCGCCAATCCCTAGTATATGGAGAGATTTTTCATCAATTCCAAGTGCCTTTCCTATGGAAATAGAATATAAACTCGTGTTGAGTGAATGTTCAAACATGGTATTATCATTTTTGATTTGAAGATGTGATAGAAGATTAATAAGATTACTTGAATGATGCAATTCTATTAATAATTGATCTAACACACTTTTCAGTTCATTTATCCCGTTGATCCGCGATGATAAATTGTTTTTTTGTGAGCTTTTGTTTGTCATTGACGAAAAAATAGATGAGAGTGTAGATGTGGTCTTTAACCTTAACTCAAAAGGAATATTATCATCCATCATCTCTATATCATCTGTAACGTCAGACTTTACATAAATGAAAGTAATGCGCTTTTTTAGTCTGTTTATGTGGGAAGTCGTTAATGAAGTACCTACATTAAGAAGAATTCTAGCATTTTCATCATAAATAGGTCTTGCTAAGATTAATCCTTCTTCTACACTTTCAATAGCTACCATTCTCATGTTGTCTCCCACTTTCCGAAAACATAGTCATTTTTCCCTAAGAAAATTATATCACCGGTAAATTGTTCCTACAATGGAATATGACAAACTTTTCAGAAAATGGAGAACAAAAAAAACATTACTCCACAAAGAAGTAATGTAAGTATAAACTATTAGAGTTCCCCGAACTGCCAAACACTGTGACTTAAGTTTCCATAACGATAACTACGGTGAAGTAAGCTTGCTTTCTTGCTAGTATCAGCTGCCCCCATCGCATAGAAAATTGGAATAAAGTGCTCGTTCCCGTAAGGAGGTACCGCAAGTTCCGCAGCTGGAGCTAACTTTTCGTATTGAAATAAGGAGTTTGTATCCCATTTTTCAAAATGCTCTGCTAACCAATTATCAAAATCAAGTGCCCATTGATCCGTACTTCCATTGTCCGCCATCATTTTTACAGCTCGTAAATTATGGACCGTACCACCACTTGCGATTACTAACACATCTTTTTCCCTCAGTGATTCGATTGACTTCCCAATCTTATACTGTTCTTCTGGTGTAAGGTTAGGGTTTACCGACATTGACACAACTGGAACATCTATATCCGGGTACATCATTTTCAGTACAACCCATGCTCCATGATCTAAGCCGCGCTTCGTGTCCACTTGAAACGAAACGCCTGCATCCGTAAACATCTGCTCCATTTCTTTTGCCGTGTCAAGATGACCTTTCGCAGGATACATAATACGATATAATGCTTCTGGAAAGCCACCGAAATCATAAATCGTGGAATACTCTGCTACCTCACTCACCATTTGAACAGGCGCTTCCCAATGTGCCGAAAATAGTACAATTGCTTTCGGCTTCGGCAATGTCTTCCCTAAAGACTGCAAGAATTGTGTATATTCATTATCCTCAATCGCTAATAACGGTGCACCATGTGCAACAAATAAAGATGGTAACATGTTTATTCCTCCTTTAATTTTACTATCCAATTTATTAAATCCTGTTGATTTTGTAATGAAACCGCATGTGGTTCTTCATAGCTTCTGAATGTAACGCGTGCACCTAACTGTTCAAAATACTCTTTACTTTCAACTCCCCACTCATATGGTAACACTTGATCATGCTTACCATGAGAAATGAAAACAGAGAGATCTGTTACTTTCTTAATTGTATATTCCTCTTTTACAAAGGCTGGAATATAACCACTTAATGCAACAATTCCCTTGATCTTATTGACGAGTGTTAATGCTAGTGTTTCTGAGAGAATAGCACCTTGGCTAAATCCAAGTAAGAATAGATTATTTGTGTCTATATTATACTGTTCAATCGTATAGTCAATGAAACTTGAAAGCCTTGTAATCGCCTCATCGAACACGTCACGGTGTGGCTTCCCGTACCCTTGAATCGTAAAATAAGCATACCCCGGAGGCTGATTTAAGTGGCCACGAATGCTAAATATATAAAATTGTTCTTCTAATCCGTCTAGTAAGGAGAGCATATTTCTTTCATTACTACCCATTCCGTGCATAAGGAATATGGCAGGATATCTTTTAATAGGATCGATATGATTTGGTTTACGTACTTCATATATCATTGGTTCGTTCATGCTCTTCACCTCACTACTGTATTAACTATCTAAGCTAAAGCAAATGGCTTATACAAAATGCATATTGAGTACATAATGTTGTATCTTAATATAGATATTTGTTATTTATAAGTTAACAAGAAACTATGTAGATTGTCAACGGTAAATTTGCTATTATAGAAATAAGTTTTTTATTAGAAAACCCCTGAGGTGATAACATGGATATTGGTACGAAAGTACGCGCAATACGCAATAGAAAGAAAATTACAATTGCCCAAATGTGTGAAGGAACGGGATTATCGAAGGGATTCATTAGTAATGTTGAAAACAACAACACCTCCCCTTCTATCTCTACATTACAAACCATCGCTACTTTTCTAGACGTTCCACTCCCCTATTTATTACTAGAAAAGAACCAGCACATGAATGTCGTTCGAAAAGAAGAACGAACGACTACAACGTTTAATGGTTTAACCATTGAGCATTTAACATCTAGAGGTGGCTTACGAACGATGATTGTAGAAGTACCTCCAGGAGGTTCAATTGGCAAGCCTCATGCTCACGAAGGAGAAGAATGCCACCTGGTGATACAAGGGAAAATTTTAGCCGAGCAAGGTGAAGATTCATTTTTATTAGAAGAAGGCGATTCATTCAGTTGGAATGCTAGTGTACCTCATTATGTAAAAAACATCAGTGATGAGAAGGCAATCGTGCTTATTTCCGTATATTCAGATACAGAACTGCGTGATGTATTTTAACATTCATATTCAAGCCAGGACTTGGAGATGCTAGAGTGAGGAAGTATAGCATTGATGGGTGGGCATTATATGGGATATATCGGACAGATCACAGTTGAGCTTGTCGTGGGACTTCTTGCGTTGTTAGTTGCTACTAAAATTGTAGGTAAAACACAAATTTCACAGCTAACTCCCTTTGATTTTATTTCAGCAATTGTTTTGGGCGAGTTAGTCGGCAATGCTCTCTACGATTCTAAAATTCATGTTTGGAGCATTTTGTATGCCATTGCCATGTGGACTTTATTAATTTATATCATTCTGATCATCACACAAAAATTCAGAAGTACCCGCACGTTTCTCGAAGGCAACCCGGCAATTCTAATTCGAAATGGAGTCATCGACCGAGAACAGTTAAGATTAAACAAATTGGATATTAATGAACTTCAGCAACTTCTTAGGCAGGAAAAAGATATCTTCTCTCTCCGCGAAGTAGAATTTGCTATCCTCGAACCAAATGGACAAATAAGTGCAATGAAGAAACCAAGATACGTAAACCCTACCGTTCAAGATCTCGGTCTACAGCAGAAAAAAGTATTTTTGCCCATCTCTCTAATCAACGATGGTGTCATTGACTATGATAATTTAAAGACCTCTGGATATGATGAACAGTGGTTGCGAGACCAACTTATTGAAAATGGAATAAATCGAGCAGAAGATGTTTTATTCGCAGATTGGATCGAGGAAGAAGGATTTTTCTATCAAAAAAAGGAGCCTCGTTAGAAGCTCCTTTTCATCCTACATGTTCTTGTATCGCCAGTTTTTCATCATGAACAAAAAGCATACCTAATTCATGATGCTCTCCATCATAAAGTGCCCGCTGCACTAAACGCAACTCACCATTATGATCTTTCACTTCTAACTTCACAAACGCTGCATTTTTTTGCAATGAATAATAAAACTCTTCTACACTACTTATTGAATTCCCATTTACTTTTGTGATTAATTCTCCAACTTTTAATGCCATTTTTTCGGCTGGAGACTTTGGGATAATTCCTAGTATCACAAGACCTTGATCACGGCGAGAAAAAAATAAATGGTCGTCATCCTGAATACGTTGCTGCAGAGACATGAGCTCTCTTCCGATAATAGCTAGTAACGCAACTGCTAGTCCCATTAGTGGAATCCAGTACGTTGACACTGCTAACAATGTCATAAAAATAGCTAATGCCATCACACGGCGCCCTGTAAAATGAGTTGCTTCACTCGGTAATCCACTGCGTGTTCGTTGGAAAAATCCTATCCCAAACGGAACTAAACATAACGCATACGCTTCTTGACCAATTGCTAAAAGCGGCCACCAAGGAAAGAAAGACGTCACTGCTTCTCCAGGTAGTAAAACGAATACAGGAAGCATCCAAAGTCGATTCGATACATGCAAGCCTATCATTCTACCTCGTTTACTAGTTTCCAAACGAGGAGAGCTAAATCGCTTGCCATCCTTCATAATGAGGTATCCCTCTGCAAGTAGCAGCAAAGCTAGTAAACTACTAAGCGCTAACGGATTCATCGCTGCAATATCTGCTACCATCGTGTCGATTGTTGCTACCCCGGTTGTTAGATGACTTGCAAATAGAGAGAATAATAGAGTCAAGCCGACAACATAAGCCGGTGACAGTAAACGTGTCTTGAATGTCAACCCAAGTACTAGCGTAAGTGCCGCCAAGAGGACAAGAGCACCGAATGGAACAACTAGCCCAAGTGCGATTGTCACTAATGATACAATCAAGCCTGGAAGCAACCCTTGTGTCAGCATCGCCTTCGTCTCACTAATCATATCAAAAATACGAACGTGGAAAAACTTCCTCTCCTGCTTGACTCGATACATCCCCATCACAATCGACAAGATAATGAAAAAATAAAACAATGGATGAACAAAAAAGCGACCTATCCCCATTAATAATTCAAAAAACCAACTATCCATACTCGCTCACCACCTCTAAAACTAGAATTCAACTACTAGTTTTCAAACTTCCGATAATTATTATCTCTATTTTACCAAATCCTTCTTCATTCGTAATTGTTTTTTAATGGAAAAGTGAAAATGTGCCTGATATTTTGTTGGTTTTTGTTGTTTTGGGGTCTTTTGGGTAGATTTCCGCTAGTTTTGTTCTGGTGTTTGGGTAGAGTTTAGTAGTTTCTTGGCCCGTTTGCGTTGGTTGAGGTGGGGTTTAGTAGATTCTTTGGTGAGTTTGTGCTGGTTTTGGGATGGAGTTGATGTATTTGGGAAAAGTTTGGGGGATTTTTATCAGCGGGTTTAGATGGTTTTCGGCGAAGGTGGCCCTTATCGGCGAAAATGAGCAGTTTATCGGCGATTTTTGCACATTTTCCGGCGATATTCTATGATATATCGGCGAAAATGATAGTTGTTTCGGCGATTTTTCATTTATTCGGCGAACCCACAACCGTTTCGGCAAATCCACCTTAATTCTGCGAAGAACATGCATCTTCTCCCACATACAAAAAAAGGCACACCCCCTAAAGGATGTACCTCTCACACTTTATTTAAATAACGCCTTCATCGCCTCATCTAGCTGTGCATCGTTTTTCGGATCGCGCACTTTTTCAATGAGAAGTTGTTGCAGCTTACCAGCTGTTTCTTTTGTGACTTTTCCAGTCTCTTCAAGCTTAGCTGACTTTTGGAACGCTTTTACCGCTTCTTCTGTTTCCTTACTGAAGTAGCCATCGACACGTCCTGGGTCAAAGCCTAATCCTTTTAACATGATTTGAGCGTTTTTCACTTGTTCGTTGTTTGCATCTACTACTAAGTCTTTTTCAATGTTCAATGGATTTGCATAGAAGTATGCAGGCTGATTAACTGGGATTGTTGGTTCCACACCTTTTTCATGAATCCAGTTTCCATCAGATGTTAACCATTTAAAGAACGTTAACTTGATGTTACTTCCATCACCCATTGGCACAGCGTTTTGAACGGTACCTTTACCGAATGATTTCTTCCCAACTAACTCATAGCCACCCGCTTCTTTCATGGCAGCAGCCATAATTTCTGAAGCAGATGCGCTTCCTTCATCGATTAGAACTGTAATTGGATATGGCTTCTTCTCTGTAATTGAAGAGAAATAACGCTGCTTTTCACCTTTACGATCCTCAATTTGCACATAAGGCTTATCCTTTGGAATGAATAGCTTTAACATTTGCTCAACACTTTCTAAGTAACCGCCTGGGTTTCCACGAACGTCGATCACAAGCCCCTTCATACCTTTATCTTCTAAATCCTTCACTGCTTTTTCGAAATCTTGTGCTGTATCTTCAGAGAAAGATGTCACTTCAATGTAGCCAACATTTTTCCCGTCTACCTTTTTCATTTCAGGATAAACTGTCTCAAGCGGAATTTCATCACGTACAACAGGAATCGTCATGACTTCATTCACACCTGGACGCATAATATCCAACTTCACTGTACTGCCCTTTTCGCCGCGAATTTTTAAAACGGCTTCATATAAGTCAAGCCCTTCAATACTCTCGCCATCCACCTTCACAACTTGGTCATTTGGTTTCAAACCCGCTTTTTCTGCAGGTGAATCTTTAAATGGTGCAACAATTGTTACCTTCCCGTCCACCATACTAACCTCAGCACCAATTCCTTCAAAGGAAGATTCAAGGTTTGATGAAAATTGATCTGCCGTTTCTTTATCCATATATACTGAATAAGGGTCTTTCAGCTTGCCAATCATCCCTTCGATTGCACCCTCTATCAGTTCTTCACCTTTAATTTCCTCTACATAGTTCGTTGAGATAAGCTCATAAGCTTGCATCACTTTCTCGAAGCCAACAGGATCTTGCGCATCGCCTTCTTCTGTTTTATTCGATCCTGACTCTACCTTTGTTTCGTTACTAGCTGATTCATGACCAAACTGATTCATAACTAAGTACGTTCCACCGCTACCAACAAGTAAAGAAACTGCCATCAATAGTGCTGTGACTTTCTGGTTCATAAAACATCCTCCTCACCCAAGCTCCAAGTTCAAGTTATGTACTATTTTAAAGCTTTCTTATCCAAATTACACTTTTTTGTTTAAAAAAACACCACAACGAACTAAAGTGTGATGCTTTCTAGTCAATCTTATGCAGTGCTTGTACATAATATGAATAACTTCTGATTGAAATACAATAGTAAATATTTTCTACTAGTTAATGATAGTTTCCTCCCTCTGCCTTTGCAAGTAATAAGTGATAAACCATCTTGTTCCTAAACAACAAAGCAGTCCCCCGAAAAGTAGAGGACTGCTTTTGTATCATTATTTCTTAACGATGACTGTCGTATGACCTTTTACTAAATAGCCATCAACGTAACCTTCAAACTCTACCAATACCTCGGATGGTGTCCAAGTAAAATCAGATCTCTCAAATTTGAATTGGCCATTTTTAGCTTGGTTGTAGTAACCGTTGTTACTATTTAGAGCACTAACACCGTTTAGTGTCGCTGAATCTAGGTTGATTTTCCCTTTAAATTCAGCTGGTACATCAACACGAACTGTGAAGACTCCTTTGTTTCCTTTAATAACTTTTGGAGTTACTTCAATAGTAGCAGGAATATATACGTTGAACGTTTTAGAAATCGTTGATTGGTTTCCTACTTTATCAATTGCAGTTACATTGATCGTGTAAGTACCCGGCTTGTTTAGAGATAAAGTTGACCCATTTTCTACTTCTAAATCATTAACTGTCATAACTTCTGATGCCATTCCAGAAAGCTTGTCCGCAGCCTTGTAAGTTAACGTTACAGAGCTTCCTAATTCATATAGTTCATTTACATTCATTGAAAGTTCCGGAGCTGTTTTATCAATTTTGACTTCAACAGTTCGAACTGCTTCCCAGTTCCCAACATGATCTATTGAGAAGTAAGAGATTTCATTTACATCTTCTTGGTTAACTGTAAAAGCAGTTCCTTCCTGATAATCAGATCCATTGATTGAATAGTAAGTCAAAGCTGAACCACTATGTTCATCAGTTGTTGTTAATGTAACCTGTACATCATCCTTAGACCATTCTTCTGTTACATTTGAAACTGTAACGGGAGCGGTTTTATCGATCATCACATTTGAAGTTTGAGCTTGTTCAATATTACCCGCTTTATCTACTGAGTAATACGAAACTTTGCTTATACCTTCTTGTGAAACCGTAAAGCTAGTTCCTTCTTGGAAATTAGATTCATTAATTGAATAGAATGTTTTTGAGATACCACTATGTGCATCTTCTGCAGTTAGCGTAACTTGTACATCTTCATTCGTCCATGCCTCTGTGATAGTTGATTGTGTCACAGGTGATGATTTATCAATCTTCACGATTACCGTTTGGATATCTTCTCTATTACCTGCTTTATCAATTGAATAAAATACAACTTCATTTAAACCTTCTTGATTAACAGTAAAAGTTGATCCCTTTTTCAATTCAGAACCATTGATCGAATAATACGTTGCTTCTACTCCACTTAGTACATCAAGGGCTGTAAGAGTCACAGGTACATCATCTGTATACCAGTTTTCCGAAACATTTGATGCAGTAGTTGGAGCCGTACGATCCACTTTTACTGAAAGTGTTTTAGCTTCTTCCTTGTTACCTGCATGATCAATAGAATAGTAAGAGACTTCATTTGTTCCTTCTTGATCAACCGTAATGCTTGTCCCCTCTTGGTAAGCTGAACCGTTGATAGAATAGAATGTGCTCGATACTCCACTTAATTCATCTGATGCTGTTAGTGTCACTGTATGTGATTGACTGAATGCAGTAGTGATCTCGTTCGTTACAGTGGTTGGAGCAGTTTTGTCAATCTTGCTATAAATTGTTTTAACTTCTTCTTTGTTTCCTACTTTGTCGATTGAGTAGAACTGAACTTTATTTGAACCTTCTGCTGTTACAGTAATAGTTGTTCCTTCAACAAATGGTCCTTCATTTACAGAATAGAACGTCTTAGCAACTCCCGTTTCATCATCTGTTGCTTGCAATGTGATTGTCTGGTCGCTATTGACCCACTTCTCGTTCTCCACTGTCGTAGTTACAGGAGCTGTAGTATCAATAATTAGCTTTGCAAGTACAACATTAGATGGCGTGGATTCACCGAATGAATTACTATAGGATGTCACCACATATTCATGGTTTGCATAAGACAAGTTTTGAATTGTATAAGAAAGATTGTTAATTTTCTCTGCAACTAACACTTTTTCACCATCAATTATCTCATATAAATTATAACCATTTGCATACGTGACAAAATTCCACACAACGCGTGCACTAGTATCACTTAACAGCGTTAGGTTTGCCTCTGGAGCTTGCATTACCGGATACACAATGGTTTCTGTTACTTTGTTAGAAGGAACAGAATCAACAAATCTTGTACTGGATGCAACTACCTCAAAAGAGTGAGTGTCTTCTGATAAATTGTAAACCTTGTAGGTTAGAGCTGTTCCTTTATAAATCTGCTCTTTCCCTTCCTGGGTTACCTTGTACACTTTATATTCGTTTGCCCATGGTACACCTTTCCAGGCAAGTGTAATGTTATTTGCATTAAAAACAGTACTCGTTACAACTGGCGGTTGAACAATCGGCCAAGTTAAATTAAATATTAATTTACTAGATTCAGGTGATTCTCCAAAACGTGTACTAAATGAGTTTACCTCATATGTGTAATCACCTTCTGGCATATTTGTGAATGTAGTAGTTGTTGTGTTGTTAACAGTTCTTTTAAAAATCTTTTCTCCGTCTACAACTTGATAAATATGATATCCATTTGCATACGTTGATGCTGTCCAACTCAGTTTGATGTCATTTCCATTCACAATACTGTTTACCACCGTTTTAGGTGCTTGCATGATTGGATGAATTAATTCAAAACTAAGGTCACTACCTTCTGCTGATTCTCCAAAGCGAGAACTAAATGATTTCACTTCATAGTGATAATCACCTTCTGGCATATTGACAAATGTATAAAATGTACCAGTAACTGTTGTCTTCAGGATTTTTTCTCCATCAACAACCTGATAGATTTTATATCCAGAAGCATAGCTTGATGCACTCCACTGCAATTTAATATCATTTCCATTCACAATGCTTTTCACCAAGTTTTCAGGAGCTTGCATTGTTGGATGCACTAAGTCTAAGCTAATTTCACTACTCTCTTCTGATTCACCAAATCTATTACTATATGAATGCACCTCATATTGGTAATTTCCTTCCGGCATGTTCACAAAGGTTGTTGTAGTGGCATTAGGTAAGTTTCTAAGAAGAACTTTACCTTCCTCCGTTATCTGATAAACGTTATATCCTGTTGCATAAGAAGATGCATTCCAACTTAACTTTATATCGTTTCCAAGTAGAACAGTTTGGGTTAATCCTATTGGTGCTTCCATCTTTGGATGAACTAAAGTTAACTTTAATTCAGTTCCATCCACAGACTCCCCAAAACGGTTACTTACAGAACGAATAATGTAAGAGTGATCACCTTCTGGTTGGTTTGCGTATGTTACAGATTTAGTAGTAACTGTGCTTTTTAATACTTCCTCACCATTAATAAGCTCGTAAACTTTATAACTAGTAGCATAAGTAGCTGTGCCCCAACTTAACACTACATCATTACCATTTTGAACTTTATACGTTACATCTTCCGGGCTTTCCATTTCAGGGTGTACGATAGAAACTTGTACTTGTGAACCTTCAGGTGATTCTCCTAGTAAAGACGAATACGCATAAACTTCAAATGTGTAGTCTCCCTCAGGCATATTAGCCAATGTAAAGAACGTTCCACTTTGAGTTTTCTTTAATATTTTCTCACCATCTACAATCTGATATAGCTTATATTCTTTTGCATATTGTACAGAATCCCACTGTAATCTAATATCGTTTATATTCGCTAAAGAATACGTAAAGTTAGTAGGTGTTGCTAATGATTCCCCATTTAACGTAACTTCAATTTTAGTACCTTCAGCAGATTCACCGAAACGTGGAGAATAAGAATAAATTTCATACGTGTACGTACCAGCCATCATTGAAGTATAAGTAGTTTGGGTTCCTGCCAGATTTCTCAATAACTTCTTCTGTCCATTTACAATCTCATAAACTCTATACTGCGTTGCGTATTCTACAGCACCCCAACTTAACGTAAACTGTGTTGGATTATTAATTTCATTTGTAACATTTGGAGGAGCAACCATCTCTGGATGCGCTAATGCAAATTCTAGTTTACTACCTTCATCTGATTCACCAAATCGAGTACTATTTGAGTGAACTTCATACACATAATCTCCCTCAGCTGAGTTCGTGTATGCTACTGATGTTCCAGTCACTGCCGTTTTAAAAACTTTTTGCCCGCCAATGATTTGATACACTTTATAATTTGTCGCGTTAGTTACTGGATCCCAAGATAAAGTAACATCATTACCGTTTTGTATCTTATAGTTAAGATTATTAGGCTTCTCCATCACAACCGTTTCAACATTAACGGTCACACTAGCACTGTCTTCTGATTCCCCAAAACGAGAACTGTAAGCTTTAACGATAAAAGTGTAGCTTCCGCCTGATTGGTTTGTATATTTTACTGAAGTGCTAGTAACCGTACCCTTTAAAATCTTCTCACCATTCACTACTTCATAAACATAATAACCAGTAGCATAAGGTACAGCGTCCCACTTCACTGTAACGTCGTTAATATTGGACGTTTCAACTGTAACATTAGGAGTCTCTAATTTAATATCTTGAATTGTAAATGTAATCGCACTACCCTCAAGTGACTCACCAAAACGATCACTTACAGAGTATACTTGATAACTATAGTCACCAGCTGGTTGATTTGTTAGCTTAAAGTTAGTGGAAGTAACTTTATTGATAGACTTCTTTTCTCCATCAATTAATTGATAGACGTTATATCCAGTAGCATAGCTTACTGATTGCCATTTAAGTTCTATGTCGTTACCATTTGTAATGTTGTAGCTTAAATTTAAAGGATTAACCATTACTGGATGCACAACATCAACTTGTACTCCTTGTGAAAAAGGTGATTCACCATATAACGAATGAAAAGCTGTAATTTCGTAATGATATTTTCCTTCAACTGCATTTGTAATTGTATACGTTCTAGCAGAAGTGGATGTTACTAACGTTTTTTCCCCATCTGTGTTTACTTCATAAACATTGTATTTCTCAACATAAGGAGCTGCAGTCCAGTTAAGAGTTATGTCATTTCCATTTTTCATTACATATGTCAGTGACGTTGGAGCAGTCATATCTGGATAAGATATATTAAACGTAACTGGTGCATTCGGACCTGACTCTTCGTCATTTAATAGTGTTGTGACAACATAACTATACGAACCTTCCGCGAGGTTATTAAAGGTAAAGCTATTTGTCTTAGAAGTCCCTACTAGTAATAATTGACCTTCTTTGATTTCATATACATTGTATCCTGTTGCCCCAACTACCGCACTCCAAGTAAGCTTTATATCATCAGGAGTAAGCTCTTGATAAGTTAGATTACTGGGAGGAAGTAAAACTGAGTTTGATTCTGCTGCAAATGCACTACTAAACGGTAGTACTAGTTGGTACATAAGCATTAGCGCAACTAGGAAGGTTGGTAAATTCAACATCCTTTTACTCATAAATAATCCCCTTTCAAATTAGGAAAAAGACAATAAAAAAAGAACCCCGACAAGGTTCATAGTTTATGAGCTATGTTTCCTTGTGGTAACCGGCTACCTTCCATTTTCATGGGTCAGGCCCTTGGCTTTGCGTCTCATAGTTTCCTATGATTTGCCTTTTTCACTAGAGTTATGTGACTTTAACTCTATGATACTGTTAATAATCACATCCTGTGAATAGACCTATATACCTATATTTATGATTATTTTACTATTTTTCCTTCTACCTCCTCTTTATAAACTATTGACTTCTGAACTATTTATAAAAAGAAGTCTACGATTATTATCGGTCCACAGCAGAAACTTTTCATAGAACTCAAACATTTACCAATAAAAAAGGCACTGCCCAAATGGACAGTGCTAATTTTAGTTAATTCAATCTTTGAATACGACCTTCAGCCTTGTATTCAAATGGCTTTGGAAGTGATTTGACATATTCCATTGTAGCTTCAAGATCACTTGGCCCAACTTCAATATTTGTAGCTCTAGAACTGAAAACTTCTTTTCCTGACATATAGTTGTTAACAACAACACTGTATTCTTGATTTGGATCTATCTTGCTTCCATCAGGAAGGAACATATCCACAACTTGCCCTGTTTTCGTTGTATCCTCATAAACGTACGTATAAGTGAAGCCAGCAATGTGATAGTCTAAACCTTTTGCTGTAATTTGATCGTTCATAATGTACAGTAAGTCTTCACCACTTAAGTTCAACTTAACTAATGTGTTACCAAACGGTTGAACAGCGAATAACTCTCCAAATGTTACGTCACCAACATCAACAGCAGAACGTACTCCTCCACCATTCATTAAAGCCATATCTGCATTCATCACATACTTCATGCCATCTGCAAGTAAGTTACCTAGGTTTAGGTCACCAAACTGACGACTAACAGTTGGGTACCCTTTTTCAAGAGCTGTTAGGGTTTTTCCAACAACCTCAGCCTTTATTGGTTCTACTTTTGCTGCATACTTTTGCATAATCGCAGCTACTGCTGGATCTGGAGTGTATTGATCTTGAAATACAGTTACAATTTCAGCCGTTTTCTTAAAGATATCCCCAGTATATGGATCAATTTCTAAATCAACATCTGAAAATGCAGATCCATAAGAGTATGCTTGTACAATTAACTTGTTGTCTACTAATCTATTTACCTTCACGTGATTATGTGCTGCAAAAATCACATCAACCTCATCATTTACTTTTTCTGCAATTTCACTTACGTCAAATGCATCTGTATATCCTGTTTGTGCTGCTGGATTATGAGCTAGAACGACAATTGCTTCTACACCCTGACTCTTAAGCTCAGCCGTATATTTATTAATGGCTTCTACTTCATCTGTAATCTTTAATGATTCATTACCTTTTCTTACAATCATATCAGGAGTTTCTTGAGTAACTACTCCAATGATTCCAACCTTTTGACCACCGATTTCTTCAACTGTATATGGTTCTGTAATTAATTGACCATTTCTAGTGTCATAGGCATTGGAAGCTACAACCGGAAAATCCATTCCGTCATAACCTGTTGTACCGTTTGGATGGTCTCCACCATTAATCATACGGTTTAACTCATCGATACCTTCATCAAATTCATGGTTACCTAACGTACCTGCATCAAAGCCTATTGCTTCAAGTACTTCAATTGTCGGCTCGTCTTGGAATAAAGCAGAGATTAACGGGCTGCCCCCAATCATATCACCTGCATGGACCATAAATGTATTTGGATTTGTTGCTTCTTCTTGCTTGAGTGCAGCAGCTAAATATTCAGCCTGTCCTGCAAAAGAAGTTCCTACTTTAGTAATGGTATCTAATTGACCGTGTAAATCATTTACTCCTAGTAATTGCACTTGTACTCCGCGGTTTAAATCTAAATTGAAGATACCGAAACCTTTTAAATCAGTTCTTCCAGTATACGTGATATCTCCACCAGCATATTGCTCTGCTTTTGGTGAAGAAGTGAATGTTACATTTACATCTTCAGAAATCGGAGCAATAGACCAGTTTTGGTCAGCTGTTGGTGTGATTTCCTTCATTTCAGAAATGTAATCCATCAAGATTTGACGGTTTTCATCTGCAGAGTCAACAACCATTTCGCTTCCTTTAACTCCAGGGAAGTTACCTCCACCACCAGCACGGTAGTTGTTTGTAACAACAATAAAGTCTTGGTTTGGATCTACTGTTTCACCGTTGTACTCTAAGTTTACAACACGGCTTGAATCAGGGTTAATGACTGCACCAGTTGGTGAATATTTAGGTGCTTTTGTTACATCGATTTGATACGTTACACCATCAATGATATCAAAATTATAAACTGGGAAACTATCATTTAATAAAGGTTGTTCCGTTGTGATAGTAGGATCAATTGTGTTGAATTTCCCTGCAGACATTTCAATCCATTCTTTAACGACAGATCCTTTTACTTTAATTGCTTTTAATGTGTTGTCATACAGGTATAAGTCACCTGCACTACGAATCGTTAAGTCACCTACTTTAATTTCTGTATATTCCTCAACACCATTACGACCAGCTTTGAACGGAGCACCTACAGATAATATAGGTAGATCTTTATATTCAGGTTTATTTAATGCAACATACTTTTCAACAAACCACTTTTGCGCACTTGTCACAACCTGAACAGATGGATCATCTTGCACTAAAGCAAAGTAGCTGTAAATATCATCTGTTGTTTTACCAATCGGTGTATTTACGTACTTAATTGTTGCTTCATGATCAGCTTGAACAGCTTTTAGAATGGCTGCATCAGGTTGGACAGTGTCAATTGCTCGAGTTGAAGATTGTGATTCAGCAACTTCCCACTTGCCTCTTACCTTCTCCAGAGTTAAATCAATAAGACCAAGAGCTCCTCCACCGTAACCAGCCTGAACAGCAGGTACTCCATTTATTGTTCCTTTTAAATAATCAACGCCAGGTAACGGTTGACCGTCAGCATCTTTGAATAGTGAATCTAGTGATTTTAAATCTTTTGCAGGGAATACTTTATGAGTATGAGAAAACGTAATTGCGTCAATTCCCTCTACTTTACTTAATGCATAAACAGCATCCTCTGTATTTGATACGTTTCCATTGAAACCAGAGTGAGCTTGTGCAATAATCACATCTGCTCCTTCTTCAAGCATTTGCGGTACAAATTTGTTAGCGGTTTCAACAATGCCTTTTGTAATTACTTTTCCATCTAAATGAGCCTTGTCCCACTCATTCACTTGTGGTGGTACAAAACCAATAAATCCTACTTTAATTACTTTTGTTTTTCCACTTTCATCTGTTACCTTTTTGTTTACAATTTTATATGGAGAAAATTGATTTCTATCATTTTTTGGATTGTTATCTTTGTCATCTACATATACGTTAGCATTTACAAATGAGAAGTTTGCATCATCATATACTTCATCTAAATAGTCAAGGCCATAGTTAAACTCATGATTTCCTAGAGTGGCCATATCGTAGCCCATCATATTCATTGCCTTGATAGCTGGATGTACTTCTCCCTCTTCTAGTGGATCAATCTTTGCTTTGTAAGTGCCAAGTGGAGTACCTTGTATTAAGTCTCCGTTGTCAACTAAAACAGAGTTTTCTACTTCTTGTTTTGCTTGTTTTACTAATGTTGCAGTCTTAGCTAATCCAAGCTTAGGAGCAGTTGCATTTTTGTAATAATCAAAGTCTACTAAGTTCGTGTGAATATCTGTAGTCTCTAAAATACGAAGCTCGACTATTGAAGAAGCTTTCTTGTTACTTGCTGTCGGCTTTGCAGCACTAACATAGCTAGTCATGAATGGAGTTGCTAAAATACTGAATGCAAGTGTACTGGACAAAATCTTTTTTGCATTGATTTTGCTGCGCTTTTTCATGATTGATCCATCCTTTTAGTTTATTGAGGAGAGAAATCTCCTCTAGTAATATAGCAAATTAAAAGAGAGATAGATATTAAGAATTTGTAAAATACGTTATTTTTGGTAGAATATACCTAAAGCCTATTTCTCTGCACATTACTTTCTATCTATAAATTTCGTAAGAAAAGTAGTTTTTTGTCTAAATTTATCAATAAAAGTTAAAAATATTTTAGCAAATAAAAAAAACACCACCCTAAAGGGCAGTGCTTTGATTCTAGTAAACTCCTACATTGTTCCAAGCAGACTTTACCACATTGTATTCTGTTGAAGTACTTCCATATAAATCGGCTGCTGCTTGAAGTGTTGCAGCACGGGCTGCACTAAAGTTACTAGTTGGACCTAAGTAACGAGTAAGTGCACGGTAGTAAATTTTTTCAGCTTTTGTAGTACCTAAACTACTAATCACGTAGTAACCAGCTTTGTTTGGAATACCACTGTTAATATGAACTCCACCATTATCTGCTGTTGTGTTGTTATAGTTATTCATATGTGCAGGTTGTCCATAGCGAGTTGGGTCGGATACGCTACGCAGAGCATCTCCGGAGATAGAAGGTGTATAAACATCTTCTCCAATTAAATAATCCGGTTCTACGAATACAGCAAAAAGGTCAGACATTGATTCATTTAGTGCACCAGATTGATTTCTGTACTCAAGTCCTGCCGTGTACTCTGTTACGGCGTGAGTTAATTCATGTGCCACTACATCAAGCGCACCAGATAGTGAGCGGAATTGAGAACCATCGCCATCCCCATATACCATTTGCTGACCATTCCAGAAAGCATTGTTATAGTTAGAACCATAGTGAACGGTTGAACGAATCGTTGCACCTGCATTGTTAAAGCTGTTTCGGTTATGTTTATTTTTGAAGTAGTCATATACCTTACCTGCATAGGCATGTGCATCTACATCTGCACGTTGAGTTGTGCTTGTAAATTTATTATCTGCATCTACCGAGTATGAACCTGGTAAGCTTGACCCATTTCTAGCTGTAAAAGTCTCAATTACTCCGTTCATTGCTTTCGTTGTATCAAATAAATAATACGTGCCGTTTGAATAATACGTGTTTAGTGTTTTTGAATCTCCTAATACCCCTGTTCCAGATCCTGTTGTTGCATACTCTGCTGCTGCGTTATAGGAATCTATCACACTACCATCTTCTGTATTGATATATACCTTCCAGTTTGCTGGATATGGATGGATAAATTGAAGAGTTACTTTTTCAGCAAGATAGTAGTTCCCTTCGAATTGATATAAGACAGTCTCAGAAGAAGTTGTTGTGTTATCAACATGTGAATGAAAATCTGGCTCTTGAGCTGCACTTGGGTCCTCTACCTCTGTCTCTTCAGGCTTAACGTTAATAGATTTCCATGCTAGTTTTGTTGCTTCATCTTTCGATAGATTAGAAGTTGCCTTCCCTTTATAGTCGAACATGACTTCTGGTTGGATATCTCCATTGATGGCTGAAATTACACCATTTTTGTCTGTATGTACCATAAAGCTTGTACCATCAACTGGTACATTTTTATATTGCTGTTCATACTTATAGTGAGTCATTCCTAATTCATCAGTCTCCTGGCTTATTAACACTAGGTCAAGATGTGGATCAAGCTTGTAAATATCTTGGTTTGCCTTAAGATATTGCTTAATTTCCTTCTCAGTTTTAATCCCCTTTTCAGAAACCTTACCGCTCACAAACATCGGTACATCTTGATCAGCCTTCCACGTAATGTTTACATGATCTTTTGCTAGATTTTTAATCTTAGCTTCTACTGCCTTCTTGTTGTTTTCTTTTACTTTCTTTTGTGGTTCTGAATCAGCACTTTGTGCAATGGCTGGAGCAGTTGTACTCAGCGTTAATCCAAGAGCTAATAATATTGCTGCTTGCTTTTTCATCTAGTATTCCTCCTTGAAAAAAGTTTTTGAAATATTTCTACAACATCATAGCAACGAACTTGGAAGTTGTGTATTGGGAAAAACAGAGCGAAAAAGTAGAATAAAACTATCTTTTGAGGAATAACTTGAGCAACCGTGACGATAGAATTAGTAGTTTGGGAAATTATGTATTCAAAGTATTAAGATAAAAAACCAGTATAGGGAAATTACACTATTTACCTCGCACATTTGGTTGAGCATTTGTCAAAAAGTCTTTCATTGCATAAAAAAAGAGCCAACCGAAGTTAGCTCTTTTCTTAAAAGTTCACATAATTTCTTGGGTTTCGTGCATTTGACTTACTCCATCCACCTACATGGATTTCGAAATGTAAGTGAGGCCCCGTTGAACGGCCAGTGTTCCCCATGTATCCAAGAGTTTGACCTTGCCCAACGGCTTGTCCTACAGAAACACTGCGGCTTTCCATATGGGCATATACAGTCGTATAAATTTTGCCATTCATACTATGAACAACGTATACAACATTCCCATAGCTTGAAGAGTATTTAGACGTACTTACTGTACCTGCTGCAGCGGCTACGATTGGTACACTACCACCACGTTTTCCGATATCAATTCCGTTATGCATACGTCCCCATCTTGGTCCGAATTCAGATGTTACAGGGCCTGCCGCCGGGCGGATGAATCCAGTACTAGATGGTGAAGGATTTGTTACGGTTTGTCCTGCTTGTTTCTGCTTTTTTGCTTCTTCTTCAGCGCGCTTAATACGGGCAAGTTCTTTCACTATAGCTGCTTTTTCAGCGGCAATAATTGCAGCCTCATCTTCAATATCATGGATTTCATGTTGCATTTCTTCTTGCTTCGCTTCAAGTGTACCCATTAAGCTCTGCTTTTGCTTTGCTTGTGCTTTTTGTGTAACTAGTAGGTTTTCTAACTCACCTAAACGAGTTTCTAAACTTTGAAGTAATTCTTCTAGTTCATTCTTCTTTTTCTCAACTAGAGCTTTGTCTTCTTCATGTTGTTTAATGATATCTTTATCCGCTTTATAGATCGTAGAAACAGCTGTTGCACGGTCAATGAAGTCACTGAAACTCTTCGAGCCTAGTAAAACTTCTAAATATTGAACCATACCACCAGTGGCTTGCAGTGTTTTTACACGTTCCTTTAATAGTTCGTTACGCTCAGCAATACGTGCTTCCACTACTTTAATTTCTTCTTGTGTTTGAACGATGCCTTCTTCTGTTTTAATAATTTCAGCTTCTTGTGTTCGGATATTGTTACCCGTTTCAGCTTGTGCTAAATCTAACTGCTTAATGTCTTGATTTAATTTATCAATTTGAGCTTCTACCTGCTCAAATTCACCTTTTTTCTCATTCAATTCGGATTTTACTTCGGATTGTTTTTTTTCTAATTCTTTTTTCTGATTGTTTAAGTCTGACTTTGTACTTGCTGCTACTTCACTATAGCTTGCTAAAGACATCGTACTAACTGTTACAATGGCAACAACGAATGTTAATAATTTTCTCCTCAACGTCAAAATCCTCCCCGAGATAAGCTTTTTCTATTTATCTATCATTCTTATACTTTGGCTATGTTAAACAATAATGTTGATCTCCGCGTGCGGCACTCGCTTTCCGCGGGGTTGGCGGTGAGCCTCCTCGTCGCTATGCTCCTGCATGAGTCTCACCTGTCCAACTTCTCCCGCAGGAGTCTCGCACCTTCCACTACAATCAACATACAGCTAAAAATCCACACTGTACTTTAACAGGGCCTATACTTTAAGAAACTTACGAATCGAAACTAAGCTTCCCCATACTCCAATGAACGCTCCAAGTGCGATAAGTAAACCACTTAATTGGAATATAAATGGAGAGACTGGAAGTAATGTGAAGAATGTTCCTTCTAACTTTGGATTAGCTGTTGTGAATATATAGCTATAACTCCAAACGGTAATAATGATCGGAATGATTGATCCGATTACACCAAGTAACAAACCTTCAATAAAAAATGGCCAGCGAATGAAACCGTTCGTCGCTCCCACAAGCTTCATAATCTCAATTTCTCTTCTTCTCGCTATAATCGTAATTTTAATTGTATTTGAAATAAGGAACATGGCAGTGAAAAGCAGACCTACAATAATCGCAACCCCAATATTTCTTGCGATTTCAAATCCTTTAAATAGCTTCTCTACAGTGCCTTTTCCGTAAAGAACCTTCTCTGTGTGATCGAATGTTTCAATTTGTTTTGCAACCTTCATCACCTGTGTCGGTTCTTCTGTTTTTACAATGTATACGTCATTAAGAGGGTTGTCCTGCTCAAACAACTCATAAGCTTGTCCTTCTTCTCCCATGCTTTCAATTAATTTATCCAATTGAGCATCTTTAGAAGAAAACGTAACTTTTTTTACTTCAGGTAATCGTTCAATTCTTTGTTGTAATAACTTGATGTCATCTTCGTTTGCACTAACATCAATGTGAACACTAATCTCAACATCAGATTCAATTGTTTTTGAAAATTGATTTAAGTTCATCATAATGGCAAGAAAGCTACCAACTAATAGTAGCGTCACGGTTACCGCACTTACTGATGCAAATGTCATCCAGCCATTTCGAAAGATGTTTTTTACACCTTCACGCATATGGCGCACTAACGTTCTAGGATTCATAACCGTAATCACCTCGCACTTCGTCTCGGGCAATTTTACCGTTTTCAATGGCAATAACACGCTTTCGAATCGTGTTTACAATTTCTCGGTTATGCGTTGCCATGACAATCGTTGTACCCCTAGTATTAATTTCTTCAAAGATGTTCATAATTTCCCATGATGTTTCAGGGTCAAGGTTACCTGTAGGCTCGTCCGCTATCATGACCTTTGGATTGTTCACGATCGATCTGGCAATTGATACACGCTGCTGCTCTCCACCAGATAATTCATCTGGTAAGAAGCGTGCTTTATGCTTTAAACGAACTAGATCTAAAACATCCATCACTCGTCTTTTAATATTCTTTGGGCTCTCTTCAATAACTTCAAGGGCAAATGCCACATTTTCATATACCGTTAATTTCGGTAAAAGCTTAAAGTCCTGGAACACAACCCCAATGTTACGGCGTAATAATGGAACCTTGCTTTCCTTTAACTTTCCAAGGTTGATATCATTAATTCTAATCGTTCCTTTTGTCGGCTTTTCTTCACGGTACATCATTTTAATGAACGTAGATTTACCCGCACCACTCGGACCAACGACATACACAAATTCCCCTGGATTGATTTTTACATTTATACCGTTAACGGCAAGTACACCGTTAGGATACGTTTTATATACATCTATCATTTCGATCATTTGTTATATCACCTGACTTTTTGGAATTGTAATAAGGTTCTTAGAAACCTAGAAGAAACAAAACATAATTCCTATTATATTTCAAAACGTGACATCATTCGACAAAAATTAGAAATTCACGTAAATTTACCAGTACACTTTACATCTGTTTTTATTATAACACCAAAAATCGTCATTTTTAGCTAAAAAATATTACATTTATATTTCAACATGCATATTTTGTATATTTTTGTATATAATAGTTGGCTTTGTTCAAAAAAAGAAAGAGTGCTGCCCTATAGACAACACTCTCTTTAACCTTATTTTTTGCCAGCTAACCAAGCGGCAACGGCTTCGGCCTCTGCACCTTGGATAACTCCTTTTGGCATGTTTCCTTGACCGTTATGAATAATGTTTAGGATTTCTTCTTCTGAATACTTGCTACCTACCTTTGTTAAACCAGGACCCATTCCACCTTGCAAGTCCCCACCGTGACATCCTGCACAGCTCTTTTGGTAGATTGGTTCTGCAGCTGTTGTTTCAGCTCCTGATGTTTCTCCACCAGCTGATTCGTTCGGCGATGCTTCTTCATCTCCGCCACCACAAGCTGCGAGCGTTAACATTGCACCAAATAAAATGACCATGAACGTCTTCTTCATTTAATAAATCCCCCTAGGTATCATGTCGTGATTATTTTATCTTAAAAGTATTTTTTTATGTATTTTTAAATCCTTCTCCGAGCACTTCTGAAGCATTCGTAACAATTACAAATGCAGAAGCATCAACACGTTTTACCGTTTGTTTCAATTTCGTGAACTCTGACTGTTGAACGACACACATTAAGATCGGACGTTCATCATCTGTATAGCCACCATAAGCAGACAGTCTTGTCACTCCACGATTTACTTCAGTGAAAATCGCTTGTCTAACTTCAGCTTCCTTATTTGTAATGATAATTGCCATCTTTGAATAACCAAAACCAACTTGTACAAGGTCAATCGTTTTACTTGTTACAAATAAGGCGATTAGAGCATATAATCCAAGCTCGATATCAAACACAATAGCCGCAGTTAATACAATCAATCCGTCAATCATTGCTACACACGTACCGAGTGAGAAACCCGTGTATTTGTTCACGATTTGAGCGGCCAAGTCTACTCCACCAGTAGATGCTTTCCCTCTGAATACAATTCCAAGACCAAGACCGACTCCAATACCTCCAAATAAGGCGGCAAGTAGAGGATCTGTTGTCGCTGGTGCCATGTCATTTGTAAGATACACGACCCATGGTAAAAATAGAGTTCCTAACAAACTCTTCATACCAAATGCTCGTCCAATGATAATAATCCCTGCAAAGAAAAGGGGAACGTTTAACGCTAATTGAACAAACGCAGGCTCCCAGCCCAATGTTGCATCCAGGATCGTACTAATCCCACTTACCCCACCAGACGCAATTCGATTCGGTAATAAAAATAAATTAAACGCCAATGCAACAATCGCAGAACCAACTAATACATATATGTACTCTAATATCCAACCAAACGGCTCTCCAATTGCCAACCTCTTCTGCCTATTTCCCATGCTGAAACCTCCCAAAAAACCTTTTATATAATTATAGACTTTAGCCCTTTAAAGGAGTGGGGGACAGGCCCCCACTTCTTTAAAGCGTTAGTGTGTGAATATGTATATTTGCCGGTAGTGAGTATATCATGACCGTTTTGTTTTGTGAATGGCAGTCGTTTGACGTGTTAAAGGGGTAAATCGTTAAACAATAAAGCCTTTTCTTTAGTTTGCTTCATTGAATGAGAATTTAGGCAAAAATAAACCCCTTATCTTTTGATAAGAGGTTCGAATTCTATTATTGTAGCTTAGAGCGAAGGTACGCGTCGATAAATCCGTCAAGATCTCCATCCATGACGCTTTGTGTGTTTCCGATTTCGTAGTTCGTACGATGGTCTTTCACCATTGAGTATGGATGGAAGACATAGGAGCGAATTTGGCTTCCCCAACTAATATCATTTTTCTCTCCGCGAATTTCATCAAGCTGTGCTTGCTGCTCTTCAATTTTCCGTTGATAGAGCTTCGCTTGTAACATCTTCATCGCACGTTCACGGTTTTTAATTTGAGAACGTTCTGTTTGACACGTGACAACTGTATTAGTTGGTGTATGCGTAATACGTACCGCAGAGTCGGTCGTATTAATATGCTGTCCACCCGCGCCACTTGCACGATACGTATCAATCTTCAAATCTTCCGTACGAATATCAATATCAATTTCCTCATTAAACTCTGGCATAACATCACACGATACGAAAGACGTATGACGGCGACCTGATGAGTCAAATGGAGAAATACGTACTAAACGATGTACACCTTTTTCTGCCTTTAAATATCCATAAGCATTATGTCCTTGAATCAGTAATGTTACCGATTTAATCCCTGCTTCATCTCCTGGTAAGTAATCAAGAGTTTCTACTTTAAACCCTTTTCTTTCTCCCCAACGCGTGTACATACGAAGCAGCATCGAACCCCAGTCTTGTGATTCCGTTCCACCAGCACCTGGGTGTAATTCTAAAATTGCATTGTTTTTATCATACGGCTCACTTAATAGTAGCTGTAGCTCAAAATCGTTGAATGATTTCGTCACAGTTTTCACTTCACTAATTAACTCTTCCAGTAAATCAGCGTCATTCTCTTCTTTTAAAAGCTCATAAGTGACATCAAGGTTTTCATACGACTCTTGAAGTTCATTAAACTGGTTAACATGATCCTTTAACCCGTTTGCCTCATTGATGGTGGACTGAGCAGCCTGCTGGTTATCCCAAAAGCTTGGCTCACTCATGACCTCATCTAACTCCCTGATTCGTGCTTCCTTCTCTTCTAAGTCAAAGAGACCCCCTAAAGTCTTCTAAGCGTTGTTTCATTTTCTCTAATTCATGTCTAATTTCTGATAATTCCATATCCGTTCACCTCATGAAAAAATTCAATTTCATTAAAAAGCCTATGCACCCGAAAAGGGGCATAAGCTTTCATCTACCTTTTAGTATATCCATCCTATAACCAATAGTGCTCAAGAAAAACAAATCTATGCATTCGCTCCACAGCATTGCTTATACTTTTTCCCACTACCACAAATACAAGCGTCATTACGACCAATATCTACACTTTTCGTAACTGGCTTTTTCTTAGGTGCTTCACCTTCAGCATTCGGGATAACAGCCTGACCCTTTGCAACCTCTTGACGCTCTAAGTTATTGCGGATTTGTGCCTTCATGACATACGTCGCCACTTCTTCTTCAATTGCCGAAATCATGCTTTCGAACATCGCGAAGCCTTCCATTTGGTATTCACGAAGTGGATCAATCTGGCCATATGCGCGTAAATGAATACCTTGACGTAATTGATCCATCGCATCAATATGATCCATCCATTTACTATCTACAGCACGAAGAACGATAACCTTCTCAAACTCACGCATTTGCTCAGGCTCAAGTTCAGCCTCTTTCTCATCATAACGCGTACGTACTTTTGTATAAATATATTCAGAGATTTCCTCTGCTTCTTTACCTGTTAATTCTGTTTCTAGCAGCTCACCTTCACGAAGTAAGTTCGCCTCTACAAAGTCAGCAATTGCTTTTAAGTTCCACTCTTCTGGCTCATCACTAGCTGGGCAATGTGCTTCAACCGTACGGTCAATCGTTGACTTAATCATCGCTTCAACCACTTCACGTAGGTTCTCTGAAGCAAGTACGTCATAACGTTGTCCATAAATGACTTCACGTTGTTGACGCAGAACATCGTCATATTGCAGGAGTTGCTTACGAGCATCAAAGTTATTTCCTTCAACACGCTTTTGAGCAGATTCAACTGCACGAGAAACCATTTTACTTTCAATCGGTTGTGTATCGTCCATTCCTAGACGTTCCATCATTGCTCGCATATTATCAGAGCCAAATCGGCGCATTAACTCATCTTCCATTGATAAATAGAATTGAGTCATACCTGGGTCACCTTGACGACCCGAACGACCACGCAACTGATTGTCAATACGACGACTTTCATGACGTTCTGTACCAACAACTGCAAGTCCACCAAGCTCTTTAACTCCTTCACCAAGCTTAATGTCCGTACCACGACCGGCCATATTTGTTGCGATGGTTACCGCTCCACGTTGACCTGCTTCTGCGATAATATCTGCTTCACGTTCATGATTCTTTGCATTTAACACATTGTGCTTAATGCCCTTTTTCGTTAAATATTTCGAAATCAATTCAGACGTTTCAACCGCTACTGTACCAACAAGTACTGGCTGTCCGTTCGCATGAAGCTCAGCAATACGTTCTCCAACGGCACGGAACTTGCCATCAATCGATTTAAAAATTAAATCCGGCTTATCATCACGAGCAATCGGTAAATTCGTTGGAATCGCCACAACACTCATGTTATAAATATTACGGAATTCCTCTTCTTCCGTTTTCGCTGTACCCGTCATACCTGACAGTGTCTTGTACATACGGAAATAGTTTTGGAACGTAATCGTTGCAAGTGTCATACTTTCGTTTTGAATTTCTAGACCTTCTTTTGCCTCGATTGCTTGATGAAGACCGTCACTATAACGACGCCCCTTCATTAAACGACCCGTAAATGAGTCAACGATAACAACTTCTCCGTCTTGTACAACATAGTCTGTATCACGGAACATACTTGCATGCGCTTTTAGCGCTTGGTTGATGTGATGAAGGATCGTCACGTTTTGCAGATCAAAAAGATTTTCAAACCCAAAAGCTTTCTCTGCTTTTGTAATTCCCTCTTCTGTCAACTGAACAGCCTTTGTTTTCACATCATACGTGTAATCTTCTTCGACCGTTAAATTACGAACAAAACCGTTCGCCTGAATATATAAAGTCGTCGATTTACGAGCAGACCCTGAAATAATTAATGGTGTACGCGCTTCATCAACTAAAATCGAGTCAACCTCATCGATTACCGCAAAGTTTAACGGACGCTGTACCATATGTTCCTTGTAAAGAACCATGTTATCACGTAAGTAATCAAATCCTAATTCATTGTTCGTGCTATATGTAATATCCTTCGCATAAGCTTCTATCTTTTCCTCGCGTGACATTCCAGTTAAGTTTAAACCAACTGTTAATCCTAAGAAGTTATATAACTCTCCCATTTCAGTTGCATCACGATTTGCTAAATATTCGTTTACTGTTACAACGTGAACACCTTTTCCAGAAAGAGCATTCAGATAAACAGGCATGGTAGACGTTAACGTTTTCCCTTCCCCTGTTTTCATCTCTGCGATATTTCCTTCATGAAGGGCAATACCCCCCATTATTTGCACAAGGAATGGACGCTTTTCAAAGACACGAGTTGAAGCTTCACGTACTACTGCAAACGCTTCTGGCAAAATTGAATCTAGTGATTCTCCTTTTGCAATACGGCCTTTAAATTCTTCTGTTTTTTCACGTAATTGATCATCCGATAACTTACCAATATCCGCTCCAAGAGCATCCACTTGATGGGCAATCTTTTCATATTTATTTACTTGGCGTTGATTACCATCGAACACCTTTTTTAACATTCCAAGCATCGAAAACGCTCCTCTTTGTCTGAATCTTAGTTTTGATTACTATAATTTTACCATTATCTTATAATCCTTGCCAACAATATCAAGGACATGCAAAATCGCAGTCACTTAAAAGTGACTGCGAGATTTGTCATATTTAACTCGGCTCAATAACCGCGTATTTTCCATCTTTACGTTTATAGACGACATTTGTATTGTTTGTCGAAGCATTTGTGTAAACGAAGAAATTATGACCAAGTAGATTCATTTGAAGAATTGCTTCCTCATTATCCATCGGTTTTAAATCAAATCGCTTCGTACGAACAACCTCTAGCTCGTCATCGTCCTCATCCTGGTATGTACCTTTTGGTTCCACACCATTAACAAAATTTAATTTTACGGATCCTTGATCACGAAACTTTCGATTCACCTTCGTCTTATGCTTACGAATTTGTCTCTCCAGCTTATCCACCACTAAATCAATCGCTGCATACAAATCGTTGTGTGATTCTTCTGCACGTAGTGTCATATTGGACATTGGGATCGTCACTTCAATCTTTTGCTTGTTATGATAAACCTTTAAGTTTACGTTAACTTGTGAGTTAAGGCCTTCGCTAAAATACTTATCAAGCTTTCCAACCTTTTGCTCCACATAATCACGTATCGCTGGAGTTACCTCAATGTTTTCACCACGAATGTTAAAATCCATACATGAACTCCTCCTTTTAGTACAAGCTCCCTTACATTATTCTACGTTACCCTAGTCCTATCCTCCTTAAACCTATAAAAAAGTTAGAATTTTTTGTGAATTATTGTATGTGAGGAAAAATGGGTTCATGACAAAAATACTGGATGTTATTGGATATTTCTTTGTGGGTTGTTCTGGGGATCGGTGTAAGAAGCTAGGAGATTGTAAGTTAGAATTTCCCTAATGAATAAAGAAAAACCCACCGCAAATGGGTGAGTTCTCTCTGTTGCTTTTAATTTCGTGCTATATAAGCGATGAAAAACAATAAGTCCTTCAGCGGTTATTTATAATAGAAATTAAAGCTTAGTTACGTTAGAAGCTTGTGGTCCACGGTTTCCATCAACGATTTCGAATTCAACAGTTTGACCTTCTTCTAATGTCTTGAATCCATCAGTTTGGATTGCTGAGAAATGTACGAATACATCGTCTCCGTCTTCGCGCTCGATGAATCCAAAACCTTTTTCTGCGTTAAACCATTTTACTTTACCTTGCATTGACACAACATTCCCTTCAAATCATATACTGTAGGCGTTTTACGTCCACAATTTGATGATACCGAATGAAAAAAAATTAGTCAATTTTTACTTTTCGAGTGAATTTTAGGCATTTCGACAAAGTTTTTATATACCATAAAACAAAGAAAATCCTGTAGGTTTTTTCTACAAGATTTTCATATCTTCTATTTCTTTTTGTCGAAAAACATTCCGTCAAAATTGACGTTTTTATATGGATTTACGTATTTTTCGTTTGTGTTTTTTTGTTTCTTTAATTTATTCATATCAGCTTGGACCACGAGTCTTAACTTCGCCAGCTTAACATCAATGACTTTATTGTATTCGATGATTTGATTGCCGAGTTGCTTTTCTTCATCTGAGTATGGACCCTTCATCTCATCAAGAAGGCACTGACGGTCCTCTAACAGTTGTTCGATTTGTTCAATAACATCATCACGTTTTTCTGAGTCTGGCTCTTCAGTAATAAGCAACTGGTGAAGCTTTGATGTTACCGCATAAACCTGCCCGACAATACTCATTAAATTGACCCAGTATTTCCATATTGCTTTTGACGATTTACTTGAATTACTTGCTTCCACGTGTCACGGAATTCAGTGACGAATCCTTCTACTTCATCTAGAATAGCAGTATCATTTTTGATGTTAGCATCCATTAAACGTCGGTTGATGTAGTCGTACATAGGAAGTAGTTGTTTTGAGATTTCTGATTCCAGGTTAAGAGTAACCATTAGTTCTTGAATAATTTTTTGTGCTTTTTGGATATTTGTATTCTTTAGTTCAATGTTTTTATCCTCTATACCTTTTTTAGCTATATGGATAAATTTAAGGCAACCGTTATATAACATTAACGTTAACTCACCAGGTGTTGCTGTGTTAACTGAGTTTTGTTGGTAGGATTGATATGGGTTTGGTATAGCCATTTTCTAACACTCCTTTACTATAATATTACATTCCGCCAGTAAATGAATTCATAAGGAATGCAGATTGTTCATTTGAACGTTGGATTGCTTTCTCCATTGCTGTGAATTGACGCCAGTAGCGATCTTCGATTTTTATAAGTCGATCTTCGAATGCATTAATACTGCTATCCGTTGACATAATTAGCTTACCGATAGAAAACTGACTATTAGTTCTTAGTGAGTTTCCAGCTTTCTGCTCAATGTTCTTGATCGTAGTTGAAATGGTGGCTCTAAGGCGCCGTGCTACTCCTTTGTCCTCCTGTGTAGGACCATCGTTAGAAAACAAATTGTAAACAGCATTAGGGTCTTTACTTATCGCATCCCTTAATTTAGCTTCATCAATGATAAGTTTACCCTTATCTAGATAGTTTGGTGATGTCTTTATGCCTATTTCAGCTAATTGGTTAAAAGTACTTCCTGTATTCACAGAACCATATAAATCCATTCTGAGTTTATTTAAACCACTAGATAGAGTCGTGTCCCCTCTTAACATACCACTTTTAGCTCTTTCTTCCCAAAGCTCAATTTCGCGGTCTTCCATTGATTCTTTCTGTTCAGAAGTTAATGGCTTATAAGTACGATAACGCTCTTCAGATGTTTTAGCATTAATCTTGCCAATGATTTCATTATATTTATCAACAAACCCTTTAATTGAATCAAAGATTCCATTAACATCAGTAGATGAACTAATCATAATATCTGTATTAGAGGCGGCTTTTAATGTATATTCAAAACCATTAATTTGGAATGTATTAGAAGATCTTGTTGTTGATAAGCCATTAATTGTCACCTTAGCATCTTGTCCAACCTGTCCATTTGCTCCTGCTAGTTGATTATCTGCTGCAAGATTTAATGAACCTGTTAAGAAATCACCAGATAAAACGATTTCAGGTAGATCTGTTGTTCCACTTTTTGCATCTCCACTATTCTTCGCTGTTAAGGATACTTTCCCTGTCTGGCTATCAAAAAATGCATTTACACCTGCTGATGACTGATTAATTTTACTTATAATTGAATTTAGAGAGTCAACTGCAGGGTCAATCGTAAAACTAACTGCTTCTCCCATGCTTCCATCACTCTGTACAGATTGGATAGAAAATGTATTGGAAGTATAGTCAGTAGCAAGATTTGCGCGTTGGTCTACTAGCTTTCCATTCGGATCAAATGTACCAGTAGAATTTTTAATAGAAGTTGAACTATTAATATATGCTGCCTTCGCTAATTGCTCCACCTTAATCGTTGTATCCATATTCGATGTGGAGTTAATGTTTTTAACAGAAACATCACTTTCATTAGAACTAGTCATATGTTTCTTAGTAAACGTCGCTTGACGCAATACCCCATCAAACGTAAAGGTATCAAGTTCCTTCAATAGAGTATTCATGGAACGATAATCGTCTCTTTGCCATTCTAATATTTGCTTTTTTTGAACTAGCTTATCCAGAGGCATACGTTCAGCCTTCATTAAGTCTTTTACAAGAGTGTCGATATCCATTCCACTTGCAAGTCCACCTATTCTTACCACTTCAAATCACCCCTTTATATCTTTTTATCAACTAATAAACCAACAAACTTTGTCATTTCTGCGTAAAAGTCTAATATTTTTTTAGAGGGAATCTCTTTCACTACCTCTTGAGTAGAACTGTCTATGATTTTCACATAGTACTCCTTTAGTTCCTCATGCATTTCAAACTTCAAGGAAGTGTTAGAGGGTTGCAGGAAATCATTCATTCCTTTAACAATTTCCTCAACTTTATCCTTTGGAAGCTTCGGAACTTCCTCTTGTAATCTACTATTACCGTTATCATTTTTTGATTCAGGTTTTGTTGAAATTGTGCGGTTTGTTAATTCAGCCTGTATAAGCTTACTTGTATTTGAAGAAATGCGGTCGATTGACATATTTCTTCTCTCCTTCACCTAATATTGTCTACTTGTTATATCGACAATAATTTTTAGTTATTAAGAAATATCCAATACTTTTACATATTTTTTCGAAAAATGCTATAATAAAAGGAACGCATGTTCCGTTTTGGGAGGAGTAATGGGAAATGCACATATTTAAACTAACTGATATACAAAAGAATATACTCATTGCAAGCATCATGGGAGATGGCGAAATTACAAAGATCTATAAAAACTCTAGAAGGAAATATAATAGTTACCGCGGGCATTTTGGGGTTCAACAACTGGAATAGCGGCTATGGAAGATATCTTTCTTACCAGAAATCCTTTATTTAAATCCTAAAAACAACACCATTTTATCTAAATCAAGTTAACTGTTCACGGAATTATTTCCCCATTTTTATCAAATAGAGAAAGGAAAGGTGTTACCAGTAAAGCTTTTAAAATATTGCCAGTTGATTAACTTTTTAGCCATACTTTATATGGATGATGGATCATTAACGATTTCCAAAAGAATCAATCACAACAAAAAGAAAATATACCTAACTCCTCACATTTCATTATACCTACAAAATTACACAAAAAATGAACTTCAAATCTTACAAATTCACATTCATCAAAAGTTTGGTATTGCATTTTCTCTAAGTAAGAGAAAGGATGGGAACGGGTACATCCTACGTTTAACCTCCACCCAAAACACATATGACTTCCTCAACTAGATTAAAGATGTAACGAAATCCTGCCCTAGCATGTACTATAAAACAGACTGGGAATGGAGATTTAATTATGAATGTGAAAAATTTTTAAAAAGCCATGAAGAGTATGAAGTTGTAGCAACCAGTCCTGATCGATTTAAAATTATTCTGACGGGGAAGTAACTCTTTTAATAAACTTAAAGAGACAAGGAAGTACTGATCAAGAAATTGCCTTAAAGTTAAACCGTTCCTATTGGTCTGTTGTAAACAAAGTTAAGGAACTAAGAAAAAATGGTCTCCTTTTATAAAAGGAAGACCATTTTTAATTAATGATAATTAACGAAGAAGTTGAAGAACTCCTTGTGGTTGTTGGTTCGCTTGCTTTGCGACTATGTCTTTCGATCATAGAATAGACTATATCTTCACCCTAGTTTTATATAGGGGCTGGGCACTTCGAATGACAGTTTGTCATCCTACGGATTTCATAGTCATAGCCATTGCCTTAGACCGAATATCCTAGTCGTTGAACCTTCTCCACCCTTTCGGGACAGGAGCTTGGCTGCTGATTATCCATTGTAGTATCTTCTCCATTTTCGAACCATCACACTGACCGTTTCCGGTTATGTTGTGGTTGAAGAAGCTTTAGGAAGTTCCAGCAATTCACCCAGTTATACTCTAGTTCGTTACCAAACTAGACGCCCTGTAATCATTATCTCAGAAGTTGTAATACTCCTTGAGGCATTTGATTAGATTGAGCTAACATTGCTTGTGCAGCTTGAGAAAGGATTCCGTTTTTAGTAGATTCCATCATCTCTTTCGCCATGTCAACGTCACGTACACGAGACTCAGCAGCTGTTAGGTTTTCAGAAGAAGTACCTAAGTTGTTGATTGTGTGCTCTAGACGATTTTGGTTTGCACCAAGCTTTGAACGCTCTGCAGAAACAGTTTCAATTGCATCATTGATTGTTGTAATAGCTCCTGTTGCTGCTGCTGCAGTTGTAGAGATATCAATTCCAGCTGTAACTGTTGCATCGCCACCAGCTGTTGTTGCTGCAGTACCTGTTCCAACTAATAAAGTAGAAGCGTCCATTGCATTAATAGCTAAGTTCATTGTTTGGCCTTCGTTAGCACCAATTTGGAATGTTAATGCAGATGCTCCTTGACCATCAAGAAGTTTCTTCGTATTGAATTCTGTCGTGTTAGAAATACGTGTAATTTCTTTTGCTAGTTCGTCAACTTCACCTTGTAAAGCTGCACGATCAGTAGCAGTATTTGTATCGTTAGAAGATTGAACCGCTAATTCGCGCATACGTTGAAGGATAGAGTGTGTTTCGTTTAATGCACCTTCAGCCGTTTGAATTAAAGAGATACCATCTTGTGCGTTACGAGAAGCTTGATCTAATCCGCGGATTTGTCCACGCATTTTTTCAGAGATTGCTAGACC
>NZ_JAFELM010000010.1 GCF_016890225.1 Bacillus suaedaesalsae
CACCACAGAGAATGAAAATGGTTTTTTACTGTCAATACTGATTCTACGGCTGGGAGAGGAAGGTCGTTTGTGTTTGGTGCGTTAGAGCCCATCCTTTAGTCTGACTCCACCGACCACGGTGCACCACTGATTGTCGCTCCCTTACGGGAAGCACACATGGTAGATTAATCCTATTCTGGTTGATGCACCAGCCTCTAATTCTAACAATCGCCGTAGAAAGGAAAAATTTCAATGGATGTAATTATTGAAAGAGCCTGTGGTATGGATGTCCATAAGGACAACATTACTGCATGTATTATCACACCACAAGGGAAGGAGATTCAAACTTTTTCAACTAAGACTGTGTTTTTGATCCAACTAGTTGACTGGATTAAACAGTACAAATGCACACATGTTGCCATGGAAAGCACAAGTGTTTACTGGAAGCCTATTGTGAATTTACTAGAAGCTGAGGATATTGAGTTTTTAGTTGTCAATGCACAGCATATGAAGGCAGTTCCAGGACGTAAAACTGATGTTAAGGATGCTGAATGGATAGCTAAGCTTCTGCGGCACGGACTGATTAAAGCTAGTTATATTCCTGATCGAAATCAACGTGAATTACGTGAGCTCGTTCGTTATCGTCGAAGCATTATTGAAGAACGTGCCAGGCAACACAATCGCATTCAAAAAGTGTTGGAAGGAGCGAATATTAAGTTAGGATCAGTTGTGTCAGATATTATGGGAGTATCAGCTAGAGATATGCTTAACGCAATCGCAGATGGTGAAGATAATCCCGAAATACTTGCAAACTTCGCTCGTCGATCAATGAAAAAGAAAAAGGAAGAGTTAGAATTAGCGCTAAAAGGATACGTTAGCTCACATCAGCGACTAATGCTGAAAACTATTTTAAAACATATTGATTTTTTAACAGATCAAATAGATATGCTTGATTCTGAGATTGCAGAAAGAATGAACACTTATCAAGAAGATATTGAACGATTAGATTCTATTCCTGGTATAGCAAGAAGAATGGCTGAGCAAATCATGTCTGAAGTAGGAACTGACGTTAAAAATCAATTTCCAACTGCACCACATATGTGTTCATGGGCTGGTTTAGTACCAGGTCATAACGAGAGTGCTGGGAAAAGAAAATCAGCAAAAACAAAAAAGGGCAACAAATATTTAAGATCAGCATTAACAGAAGCAGCTCATTCAGTAAAAGGTTCGAAGAACTATCTAGGAGCATTGTATAGGCGAACAGCCTCGAGAAAAGGCAGGAAACGCGCTGGTATTGTAGTTGCACATGCCATGATGAGAATAGCCTATTACCTTTTAACTCGTAAAGAAATGTATGTAGATCTAGGCGAAGACTATTTTGACAAACAGAGACAGCAATCAATTGTAAATCATTCACTTCGGAGACTCGAAGGATTGGGATACATCGTCTCTATACAAGAACCTAAAGTATCTTAAACTAGTCAACTATCATCAGATAAAACACTATGTCGGCGCTCTCGTTTTAAAAAAATTGACTGAGCTGCGTCTAATTTAGTAATGCCTTTTTTTGATATTACAGCGATTAATTTTCATGGTAGCACAATAAGTTTATAATCTGAATCCAAATAAAAATGCAATTCCTAGTAAGATTACAATAATGCCTCCCAGGAAGAATAACCAACTCTCATACATAAACAAAACTATAAAGTGTAAGATAAGTGATAATCTTGATCTATTTTCATATATCCTTAAATCCTGTCTAATTACTTCGCTGTGATAGTAATAACCAAATATTAATATCCCAACACCTATAATACATATGGGTAATCCCATAATTATGTTTGAAATCATTTTTTTACCTCAACTATTCTTCTAATAAGCTATTTTACTCGTTAAACTAAACTTCCCCGTTAGTTAAAATATGTTATTTAACTTATTTCTCCATTCAGGATTATCCATTACTGTAAAGGAGTTAAATAGTGACTCTAACTCGTCTCCATCGTTATCAATTACAACTATTTTTGGTTCTGATTTCATTGTCATAAATAGAACATCAGCTGGATTGAATATTATGTCTATAGAAAGTTCGGATCTGACAGTTTTTTTTACATCCTCTATATTTGGAAAATCTTCAAGAAGTTCGTCTTCTAAGAATGATAGTGCCTTTACCATTTCCGATAATTGACCATTCCCTGAGAACTTCAATAAGTCCTGCCAATTTGGGCAAGAAACCATCAAAGAAATAAATTCTTTAAAGTTACGCCCAACCTTCCCAGCCTGTCCCTCAGAACTTATATAAATTATAGGTAGATTTTCCTCGTCATCACTTCCTACAAAAGCAAATACTCCACCGGCAGCATCTTGGGCAATTACTTTTACAGTATCTTCAACATTAAAATAATATGATTCTGTATTATAGCTAGGAACTCCTAGTATTTCGAAATCAAAGTAGTCTGTTAGAACTTCTGCAATTTCAGGGTTATCTATAATTTTATTATATAAGGATTTCATAAATATAACTCCTTTACCAAATAGCTTATTGAACTAAACTTACCCGTTAGTTAAGTAAGGGGTTTCTCCGCCTTTCCATATATAATATATAGCGATTTAATCACTCAATAAACCCACTTACACCATCATTAAGTATTTTATAATATGTGTAATCCTATGTTTCAATAATTTCCACCTCTATTTCTTCCAAACTACTTTTTCCTGCCTCGACCATAGAACATTATTCTTAACTTATCTACACCCTTTATAGATAAAGCAAGCCAATAAACTTCCATTATTGAATTTTAGGTCTTTAAGTTATACTTCTCTTTTTTTCAGAATTTTAATGACCAGAACATCCTTGTTGACACGCTCCACATGAACAGATCAACCAATTACATCTTGAACACTTGTTATGGCTTTGCGAGTTTAGTCTAGTTCGACATCTCCAACAATGAGTATGTCTTGTATATCCTCTAGAAATATATCTTTCTCTTTCATTCCATTGTTGCTCTTTTACTCGTATCATATCAGCCCGGCAACGTGTGACAAGAGATAACAATCTGTCATTTTCATTTAATTGATGGCAGTACTCTTCAATCTCAGTGTTATCTATATTAGGTAAATGCTTTTTCCACCATTCACGATTTTTTTCTTCTACATTTTGTGTGGTATCACCGAAAAAGGTTGAAATTATACTTATAAAAGTAGGTTCAAATGTTCCTTTCCCATTTGTAACTAAATAAAAACGGGATACTAAATTCCTAAAAGAATGACTATTTATTACCTTATCATCCGTAATCGGCTCTTTGGGTGGATATAATTTTGCTTGCCTATCTTGTTCTCTCTTTAAGTTCTCAGCTTTAATCTCTTCTATAATTTCTTGTTGTCTTTTCTCATGAAGTTCTTGTTTTATTTCCCCTTCTTCCCTAGTCATCCCTTGGTAGAATTCCAGAGTGAAGTGATAGCCTCTAATCAGTCTTTCTTTCCTTATTACCTTTGCGTAACCTTCTTTTTTCTGCTCAGAACGTAAGGAGCCTAAGTATCTATTTTCACGATAGAATTCCACTAACTTTTTCTTATCGTTGTATCTAACCTCTACATAATCACCTAATTTGGTTAGGATGGCCGCGCCACCATCTTGCCCTTCTTTATTTGCATTTACAAGAGTCTCTTGCAACACTATTTCCTCCATCCTTCAAAACAATACTTTTCATCATTCCACAATTTACACATTTTCTTATAAAAATGTAATCTTTTACTAATGATAAAAATTTTGCAATAATGCAATTATCACATTGCCACTTTAATTAAATGCTATATCCGATTTATTATTAAACTCATCCTCACATATAAACCATTTTTTCTCATCTGTTGTAATACACTGTTTGACCAACCTTAAAATATCAAGATATTCACTTGGTATTTCAATGTATCTAAAAAAATGCACTAACATTTAAACTTGTTTTTTCTTCAGTAGTTATATACCAGCAATTATCTCTAGCCCAATTAATAAAGTGGATTATATTCTTGTTCAAAGATTCTTTGTATCTCCCATGAAATAATGTTAATTTTCCTTTTTTATTTCAATAAAAAAGTTCAATAATCCTGCTGGATCATTGAACTAGTTATTCTTAAACTATTCTTCCCCGTTAGCACAATAAGAATATCAACAATAAGGTACCCATCTTAGATGGTTTACCTCTTGTCATGTTCAATTAGAACAATATCATCTCTGTCAATCTTATCTAATCTAATTACTTTTTCGTGCGATATTTGACTATCATCATTTGCGAAATCTATGAAACAACTTATGATAATCTCCCCGTTCTCCCTATATGCAGAAAGATCAGTTGAAATATACTCATTTTCTGTATGATTTGCTCTATATAATACATAAGTGTATATCTCATCATTGTATACAGAGAAACCATTTATTTCGGGTTTTTTTGATACTTTATTTTGTACTTTTATAGGAAGTTCCTGTATGTTTAGGACATTGTAATCTAACTTCTGACTCATACTCAGATATATTGTAATTATAATAATAAGAACCACAATAATTGATAATATAGAGAAGATTCTTTTCAATGTTTTCTCCTTTAATTTTAAAAGTAGTTTATTAAACTAAACTTCCCGATAGCCACCCATGAAGCGCAAGATCAGCGCTTCACCACAAAGAATGAAAATGTATTGAATCCGTCCATACTGCTTCTAAGGCTGGGAGAAGAAGGTCGATAAACTATGGTGCCTTTGAGCCCTTCCCGATAGTTAAAGAAGATCGTATGCTCACAGTAAAATTTACTGAAATTTAATTTCATTCTTCCTAGCTGGGCGTAATCTTCTTGTTAAATTTGATGCAGCGACTTCATTATTTGAATAAGTAAATATCATGCTACATGTGTTACATATTTTAATTAAATCTTTTTCCTCTTCATCAAAGAAGTAAAATAACACACCTTCACAAACATTACACCCTTCATCAAAAGGATTATTAAAAATTAATAGAGTCTTTAATAACCAAAAGTAATTATTTATATATGATTTCACTTCTTTTTCTTCTAGTAATTTTCCAAATATATTTTGCTTCTCTCAACATCTTATCTGTTATTGGTATATCTTCATAATAAATATTTTCTAAGAGTTCCTCATAATAATTAGTAGCTTCCTTATTTATGTTCTTACTAAATCCACGTATCGTTATAAATGTATCAGTAAGACATTGCAATATTACTTCATTATCAATTTTCTCCAACTCAAATATAGGTTCTAAATTTTTTGTTGTTTGGAGAAGTGCACTTCGTATCTTCATATTTCACACCTAACTTATATTCTCTAGATACAATTCTAAATTTTAGTTAAGTATTAGTATTCAATTAAAAAAGCATTAATCCTTCTTGATCAATGCTCAAAACAAAAACCTTCTTCAAATAACCTTCCCTTTACTTCAACATCAACGGTCACTAATCCAGCTCGAATCCCATGGTGTACTTGCACTGTTTTGAAACTTCTTTAATAAAGCCCCTAAATTCATCAGGTATACTAGGATTAGAAACAAATAATTTTTTTCTATAAAAACCAAAGTCCTTATAGAATATTTCATTACAAACATTTGAAGTAGACCAATCAATTTCGTTTAACTCATTTCCCTTTAGTACTATATAGTTTTCTGAGTCTTCGTCATTTTTAATTACTTGTAATATATCAATCTTCACACCATAATCAACAATACTTTTTAAAGTATTTACTTCATATCCTAATTGGTTAGCGAAAAATCCAACAATAGTGCTGATTTGGGCATCTTCCTCAGCAATATATATTAGGAACTCCAACAAATCATTTTCATTCATCATATCCCCCCACATATAGCTACTACCTCATATATTGCTTTATTACCAAAACCAATTCCTTATTTAACTATCCTTTCCCGTTAGTGAAGTAAGAAGTTTTAATATAGCCTAAAATACCATTGATACATGTGAGGTTATAATGGATTAAGATTACTCAAATTCGACTTTGAAGTCTTTATCCTTGCAATACTCAATCACATCTCTTATGACTTTCCCTCTAATTTCATTATTAAATTCTTCTGTTGAGTGTGGTTCTTCCCCTGCTTTCATTGAGTCTTTGAAAACAACAAAACCACCAACAATCATTTCTCCTGATGCTTTCACAATTTTTCCGTCATACTCGATCTTTACATAAGAAGAAGTTCCTGTAATTTTCATGATTATTTCTGTCCTTTAGCTATACTTGAAAAGAATTACCTATTGAAGAAAGGTCGAATACTCTTCAGTTTCAGCCTTGAAAATATATTCTAATTCTTTAGTAATGATTTGTTTTCCACTTATCACACTTACATTAATTAAAACCTTAAGTTCACTTTTGTTATCTTTAAGATTCATATCATAATCGTTTATTTCATCAATTAAGTCGTTTTCGCTTGTCTTAACACCTAATTGATTACCATCATTAATGAACTCTATATTTTTATTAATTTCGGTTGAAATGGGCTTAAACGTAATAGCTTTAGAACCCTCTAATTTTACATTGTTGATAATAACGCTATTATCAGTAACTTCTTTGGGTTTAAACACCTTAAGTGCTAGTGAATATGTCTCAGGATTACTATTAGAACTGTTGTGTCTAATTACAGGATAGAACAAAATTTCGTTAATTGTATATTTTTTTAATTTCACATCCGAAAAGTTTATTTCTTCTACTGGTACCCCTACTGAATAAGTATCCTTATGATATAAATAGGTAATCTCGGTAGTCTCACAAGAAGTCAGTATAAATAAAATAGTTATATTAGTTAGGAAAAAAGCTATTGTTTTAGTCAAACTTATCCTCCATCTATTAATAATCTTAAATGTCCTTTTTGAACTAACCTTCCCCTTTAGTCGAATAAGGAAAGCTGTTCCTGTGCCAATTTAATAGCATTTTCTATTGAATCGGTAATAGTATTAGACTTAGTAATGTCTTGCCAAAACTCTTCTAATACATCACCGTCTTCATCAACAGTTTCTGGATAGAACTAGAATAACTCAATTCTAAAATAAGTTCTTTCCTTTAAAATTACAGCTTTATATCTTTTATCCTTTGAATATATCTCTTGTAAATTTAACAATTAAATCTCACCTACTAAAAACTTTTTTCACTAAACTTTCCTTTAGTGAAAGAAGACTTTTTTACAAACCATTGAATGTCCCCCAAGAACCAAGGGAAAAGAAAAGTGAGAGTATAAACATTATACTCATTGCTACATATCTTCTCTTTTTAAGGAAGTAGACAAATATAATCCATCCAATCAACGAAAGCGTAAACCTTATAATATCCATTGTAGTGCTATAACCATCAAAGGGGAAATCATTAAGATAAGACCAAGGTAATATATAAATAAATATTATTAAGCTATTTACTATTTTCTTTTTCAATTTATATCTCCTTTTATTCTATCTATATACTTGCCCGATAACTTCGCAAGATTAATCTTTTTATGGATTTCTTCATTGTGGTTCATTAAATGTTTATTAATCTAACCTTCCCCTTTACTTCAACAAGAAAGCTAAACAAAATGTGCGTTAATCTTCCAATAGATCAACGCACTATTTGACTGACTTGAAATATTTCTGTGATCTCTTTTCAATTTCAGGTAGTTGCATAAGTTGGTCATTACCTCTTTGCTCGATTTCTTTAATACCTTGTTCTAGTATTTCTTTGGCTTTCTCAGGTTCATCAGCAAGTAGGTAAAAATCACATACTTTATTATATAGTACAATAATGGATTTGGAAGCATACTCCGCTGCAGTATTCCAATCCTTAATTTTTTCGTAAAAGGGTATACCTATATTTTCTATGTTTGTTTTTAATTCAATCATTTGGTTCATGTCATTAGGTGAATTAGTAAGGATAAAGTGGTTACTAGCATTTCTTGTCCATCCTGGTATATTCCATTCTGCATCTCCTACAATTGTTTTATTTGCTGGCTTATTACCCCATTGTTCTAAATACCACTTGCTGTATGTATTAGATGTAACACTCCACATAGTCCAAAATTCACAATAATCTTCAGTATTCCATTTACTTTGCGAGAAACTAATATTCAGTTCAAGATCTCCAATTCTCCTGGTGAACCTAGGAACATTTCTGGAATATTTAAAACCAAGTTGCTTGAGTTCATTCTCTAAGAAAGATTCTATATTTCTTAATAGTAACTCTTTTGGATTCATTAAATTCCCCTTCCTACTTCAACTAACCTTCTCCGTTTGTTAAAGAATAAAAAAACAATCCTTCACACAAGAAGCATCGTTCATACCTACTTAGAGAAAACGTTATAAATAATAAAAGCTATAATTATACCAATTACAATAAAACCACCAATAGTAGGGCTGCCGTAAAGAGTTCTGTTCCACTTATCATTGGTTTCTATCTGGCTCTTATCTTTGTCCTTTGTCAAACGAATACCCCCTTAAAAATTTTCACCTTTGTACTCATTATATTCTGTTTAATTACGTGAAATTCCCTTCTATAACTAAACTTCCCCGTTACTTTAATAAGAAAACCACCTCTAAATGGTGGCCTGATATTTTTTACTATCCACTATGAACTTCAAAGCAAAAGTATCCGAAAGGTAAATGGACCTCTTTTAAACCCATTTCTGTTTTTGCTATTTCCATCAATTTGGGTAGAATTTCTTTTAAACTATCCTTATATTTTTCAAGAGCAATTTGAAAAGAGACTACATCATCATTTTTACATAGAGGATATAATTTTGTGCCTAATCTTAAATCATTAAGTGTTCTTGGTGTATCTGGAACATCAAGATACTCTTTAATGTGATTCTCCTGAACTTCCTTGTCAAAACAGTCTCTACATTCTATAAAAAACATATATTCTTCAAACTCAATTTGCATATCCAATAATTCATTTATATAAAATGGAGTAATTCTTAAATAATCGGTAGTTGATTTAGAACTAATTATCTCATCTAACATACTCTTTAAACCTGTAATCGTTGGGTAATAAATATATTTTCCGTTATAGTAAACAGTGTTATTGTATACTATCTCGTTAATCTTTCCACTTTTTTTCTCTATCATTTAAATTCACCTTCGTCCACTTAACTACAATATATTTCATCGCTTCCTCTTCCACTAATCTTACCCGTTAATGAAAAATCGTTTATAATTCATTTTAAAATAAGTATTGAATTTCATAACTTTTTATTGATAAACTTTCCCTTTAAAATTTTTAGTCTAATTAAATCAATTTTTAATTCTATACGAAATAATTTTAAGCATTGGTTAGCAAAGCGTACCCAAACTAAAAATACAATAAATATTAAACAATAATTAATAACTTTTTCCCATATATTATCTAGTGGTTCAAGAAAGTTATAAATTAATACATTAACAATAACAACTCCAAAAAACGAAAAGAACTTAATAAATAATGGAGTGAATAAATTAGATCTTTGTTCAACTAATAATGCCTTTTCTTTTTTTAATTCTTCAATTTCTGTCAATAAAATCACTTCTTCCTAATAAATCACAATAACTTTACATCGAATATCCATTTCTTTAATCATTACTTAACCTTCTTTACTATTAATCCTTCTTTCACTAAACTCCCTCTATATAGAAAGGTAAATCTCTCGATTTCTCGTTTTTTCTCACGATTTCATAGTCATCCATATTTAATAGACTTTAATAACATGGGATAAAGTTGTATTTTAGTTAAATTTTGGAGTTGAGAAGCAAAAAAGACTGTAGGTACCCAAGCCACCTTAATCCAAAAGGTGGAAATCCAGTTAAAGTATGGTCGCACTGGTGGATGTCTACATTTCTCATGGAGGTCAACCCTCCCATATCTCACAGAGTCTATGCTCCAAAATTCCTTCGTCCAACCTTTCCATGAGGTAGATGTCAGTTATGCTTCCCGACAGGATCTATGTCCGTATTTTAGTTGTTTTACTGACTAATCCGTGCTTCAAATGTCTATTAATTATTGAGATTAACTACTATAAAAGCATGATTTATACGTTATATCGAGAATTCTAAGCTACTTTTGGCAATTCAGCCATATGAGGAATATCCTTCAACATTCTTTCTTCACTAAACACAAATTGTTTCTTACCTATTGCAAATAACACTCGTATCAATTTATTACATAAAGCGATCAGTGACTGCATCTTTTTTAATGGATTATCAGGTCGCTTTGTATAGTATTCATGTAAGGCTTTAAAAGCAGAATTCTTAGCTACAAGGGGCATAATGACTCTAAACAAAAGGGCTCTTAGGTTTCTCCTGCCTCTTTTGGTTATTCTGGTTTGTCCCTTATGTTTTCCTGATGTGTGTTCCATCAAGCTTAATCCTGCAAGTTTAATGATTTGCCTTGGATGTGAGTAATAACGTAAATCTCCAATCTCTGCAAAGAACCCAGCTATCGTATCTTTTCCTATCCCAGTAATCGCTAGCATTTGGTGCACTCCTGGTATTTGTTCTAATAGCTCGTCCCTTTTAACCTCTAGTTGTTCAAACTTTTTAGTAATGAGTTCATACTTATCTAACAACGTGCTTAACTCTAATTTGGCCAAATCTGAACCCTCACGGATTCCGATTGAAACGCCGGCCACCTTCTTTAATTCTTTTATTCTACTTATACCCACTGCACGTTTTGCAGCTTTCCTAATATGAGCTAATAACTCTTGATCAGGGAGTTCAGCTAACTCATGTGGTAGTAGATTTAGCTTTAATATTTGTAGAGCAGAAAGCCCCTCCCAATCTTTAAAGACTGTTAGGAATTCAGGGAAATATCGGTCAATCCAATTGTGAATTTGCCCTTGTACCGCTTGTAGGTCGACGGATAATTGATCGCGTATTTTTCTAGCGATTCTAAGATCGGCATATATTCCTTCTGGAATATTAGGTTCAGCGTATCTTCCGTCTTTCACTAATTGGGCAATGACCTTTGCATCTTTCACATCATTCTTAGTTGGGGAATTATCATCTAATTCCTTTGTCTTCTTAACATGAGCTGGATTGACAACTACTAACTTGAAGTCAGTACCCTTTAGATAATGGGCTAAATTTAGCCAGTAGTGTCCAGTAGGTTCAACACCAATGATTACTTTATTCATGTTTTGTTGATCCTGTATCTCTTTAATCCATTCAACAAATCTATCAAAACTATCTCTCGCATTTCCAAAGTATAGAGGTTTACCAAACTCCAAACCTCTATAGTCCTGCGCACGAGCTACGTGCTTGAATTTCGCAATATCAACACCTATAATTAGTGTTTGAGAAGTAATTTGAGCAATCTTATTATTTTGGTTATAATTCATTTTGAAAGCCTCCTGGAATATATGATTTGTCCTTTTTGCCGGCAAGCTTAGGACACTTATATCATACCAAGAGGTTATTTTTATGTTCAAATGCCATTTTTAATCATTACAGGAATGCTTCC
>NZ_JAFELM010000011.1 GCF_016890225.1 Bacillus suaedaesalsae
GCTACCATGAAAATTAATCGCTGTAATATCAAAAAAAGGCATTACTAAATTAGACGCAGCTCAGTCAATTTTTTTAAAACGAGAGCGCCGACATAGTGTTTTATCTGATGATAGTTGACTAGTTTAAGATACTTTAGGTTCTTGTATAGAGACGATGTATCCCAATCCTTCGAGTCTCCGAAGTGAATGATTTACAATTGATTGCTGTCTCTGTTTGTCAAAATAGTCTTCGCCTAGATCTACATACATTTCTTTACGAGTTAAAAGGTAATAGGCTATTCTCATCATGGCATGTGCAACTACAATACCAGCGCGTTTCCTGCCTTTTCTCGAGGCTGTTCGCCTATACAATGCTCCTAGATAGTTCTTCGAACCTTTTACTGAATGAGCTGCTTCTGTTAATGCTGATCTTAAATATTTGTTGCCCTTTTTTGTTTTTGCTGATTTTCTTTTCCCAGCACTCTCGTTATGACCTGGTACTAAACCAGCCCATGAACACATATGTGGTGCAGTTGGAAATTGATTTTTAACGTCAGTTCCTACTTCAGACATGATTTGCTCAGCCATTCTTCTTGCTATACCAGGAATAGAATCTAATCGTTCAATATCTTCTTGATAAGTGTTCATTCTTTCTGCAATCTCAGAATCAAGCATATCTATTTGATCTGTTAAAAAATCAATATGTTTTAAAATAGTTTTCAGCATTAGTCGCTGATGTGAGCTAACGTATCCTTTTAGCGCTAATTCTAACTCTTCCTTTTTCTTTTTCATTGATCGACGAGCGAAGTTTGCAAGTATTTCGGGATTATCTTCACCATCTGCGATTGCGTTAAGCATATCTCTAGCTGATACTCCCATAATATCTGACACAACTGATCCTAACTTAATATTCGCTCCTTCCAACACTTTTTGAATGCGATTGTGTTGCCTGGCACGTTCTTCAATAATGCTTCGACGATAACGAACGAGCTCACGTAATTCACGTTGATTTCGATCAGGAATATAACTAGCTTTAATCAGTCCGTGCCGCAGAAGCTTAGCTATCCATTCAGCATCCTTAACATCAGTTTTACGTCCTGGAACTGCCTTCATATGCTGTGCATTGACAACTAAAAACTCAATATCCTCAGCTTCTAGTAAATTCACAATAGGCTTCCAGTAAACACTTGTGCTTTCCATGGCAACATGTGTGCATTTGTACTGTTTAATCCAGTCAACTAGTTGGATCAAAAACACAGTCTTAGTTGAAAAAGTTTGAATCTCCTTCCCTTGTGGTGTGATAATACATGCAGTAATGTTGTCCTTATGGACATCCATACCACAGGCTCTTTCAATAATTACATCCATTGAAATTTTTCCTTTCTACGGCGATTGTTAGAATTAGAGGCTGGTGCATCAACCAGAATAGGATTAATCTACCATGTGTGCTTCCCGTAAGGGAGCGACAATCAGTGGTGCACCGTGGTCGGTGGAGTCAGACTAAAGGATGGGCTCTAACGCACCAAACACAAACGACCTTCCTCTCCCAGCCGTAGAATCAGTATTGACAGTAAAAAACCATTTTCATTCTCTGTGGTGAAGCGCTGGTTTTTGCGCTTCATGGATGGCTAAAGGGGAAGGTGTGCGGCCGAGCCTAGGTCGTATCATATAACGGGTGGGATTCCCGTCGAGTAAGAATTAGCCATTCACTCGTAGCGAGTCTTGGAGGGCTAAAGGTAACTTTGGTCTTTAAGCGTAGACAGTTAGGTGACGGGCCGAAAGCCAAATGGTTGAAGGGATTGAGCTCCATAATGTTAGTAAATCGAGAGGGCTGATGCTTTACCTTCAGCAGAAAGCAATATTTCATTTTTCGTATATGGCGAGAAGAATGAAACCTCTCTGGGGTCAGAGACCTTGGCACGTTACACATTGATATGATACGGCAACTCGGGAGGCCCTAATCGGTCTTTTCTAGTTTAGAAGAGTATGGTGTACAAGCGATACAAAGCAAGGAAGCTAAACGCCGATTAGGGAGTCGGATAGCAGCGTAGTACCTATGAAGTTGGGTAATGCCGATGGAGGAAAGGCTGCTACCAAGTTACCACCTTTGCTAGGGATACATTTACTACACACAGAGGTAGGCCTACACTCAGAGGTAGGGATTAATAAATGGAAACAAAACTAGTAAAGATAGCAGGAGTAGCAAGTTATACTTGAAAGAGACAAGCTGCCTTTTGTGAATGGTAACTAGGAGGAGCCGTGTGCGTGAATAGCGCAAGCACGGTTCTGTGAGGGGAGAGGAACGCAATCTACCGAGAGGTAGAGAGGTTCCCTTCTACTCGACTAGTTAAATAACAGCTTATATAAAATTTAGAAATGAGGATACACATAATGGTGGTGGGCTTTCAATTTGATTGTTTCTTTTATCAAGTAGGACATGGGGATTTCCTTCATTCTTTTTTTTCAACAATTAGCTATCACCTAGAACCTGATGGCTGGGGAACTAGCTACCCTAAACTATTAAATGACTTGTACTACAAAGAACTAAGTTGTAATGATATACCTAAAGCCATAGAAGAGACAGAAGTTATTAGAAAAAAACTTGTTGATTATCTACCTTCTCAAGTAGTTTGGGATATTGATAATTTAAATTCAAAGCCACCGTGGGGAGATAACATTAGTTCAGAAATAACGAATTTATCAAATTATTTTAAGACTAGTGATGGAAGGGACTTATTCGAATTGTTGCATACAGCTTTAACTGCTGCTTACGAAGATAAGTTTAACTTAAAGATATCTTCTTTATAAAATGACAATAAACATAACAATTTTGACATTTTATTCTTGCACTAAAGGGTAAGTTTAGTTGAACAAGAATTCTTTATCCTTACCTATTTCTTAAAAAGCTTAGTTCCCTCATTGTTTGGGGACTTCCTGTTTAATTTATTCATTTATCTTTGGCCATTCAATGCTTTAGCTATCGACTTAGGAACAAGAAACACGACAAATAAAATTATCATTACGTTTAATAGATAAATAAAGATATTAAAAGAGAAAACTGACTCAAAATCAAATCCAAATTTATATGGCAGAGGAGGATCAATATTCTGTATACTCTGCTTAATATATGGAATTGGTAATCCTAAATTAATATGGCCTCCATCCACCTCTCTGGAGAGGCTTCTAGCATAATCAAGTTCTCTTTGGCTATTGAACGTTTTTCCAGTAACTGAAACAGTTAATAAAGTAAATTTATTAGATGCGATAAAATAAAAGAAAAATCTAACCCTCATTACTTCCTCCATTTAATACATAGAATTTCTATATATATAATAGCCCAACAATCATTATATAGTAAACCTATTATGGTGCTTTAAAATTAATTGATTACAGGTGTTTGCTAAATCCTGATGAATGCAGGATTAGTTACAGTTCTTGTTGAAGTAAAGGGTAAGCTTAGCTGAAGAAGGAGTGTAGGAAAACCTTGGAGAATATTTTTAGGAAAGAATGCTGGAATGGAGGATTTCAATGATTGCCAAGGAACCCAATACACCTAATTTTTCAGATGATCAAATTAGGGAACTAACAGATATTGTTTTTCTTGAAGAAAAGCTGCCATCCCCTTGTGATGTTATATTTGTTTTTGGAGGAACTCATTCGGGTCATTGGGAAAAAGCAATTGAAGCATATTTTAATGGCTTAGGTAATAAGCTCATAGTTACAGGTGGTTTCAATCCGAAGGTGAAATTATATGAGTCCCGTGAAATTGTAAAATATTTGGTTGAGGCAGGGATTCCGAAAAGGGATATTGTATTTGAAGATAAATCCTCAAATACTCTAGAGAACGTTCTATTTGCCAAAGAAGTCTTTAACTTTGGAGCAATAAATACAGTTCTCTTTATTTGTAAGAGTTATGCGGCAGGTAGTCAGTATCGAACTTTGGTTCAACATTTACCTGGCCATCTTGAATTTGTTAATTTTTCATTTGATGCAAAATTTAATGGAACGACTGTGGCAAGGGATAATTGGTTTAATTCCGAAACAGGTCGTAAACGGGTATGGGGTCAATACTTAAGAATTATTGAATATGGTAAAAAAGGAGATATTCTTCCATTAAAAAAACAAATTGAAGGTTTATAAGATATATAATGATGAATTATTTATGAACTAGTTTTAAATTGGTGCGTTGATCCAGTAGAAAATTTTGGGGAGTAATTCATGGAACATTTAAAATCACTTACTGGAATTTATTATTTAGGATTAGGTTGTGGATTATGGAATAAAGAAGAAGTAATTGACTGGAGTGATAAAGTAATTGTAACAATTGATAATCCTCCTCTTGAGTTACTTGAAGTTTCTATGATGTCAAAATCCAAAATTGATGATATAGAGAATAAATTATTCGAGTTAAGCAAGATAGATGATGAAGAACACTCCGTGCAGATTGTCTTATCTATTATTGCTGAAATGCTTGAACTAAAGCACATTACCATTGAAAGAGCTATTAGGAGCACTTCAAGACTATTAGTGCATACTGGACTATCATGGGAAAGTAGATATTATAATTTATATTCATTTGATGATAGCTACGACTTAGCTTGTAACGGAGTTCATTTTGAAATTAATGAAGTTGAGAAAGAATTTATCAATGAGCTGGAGCCTTTTAAAAAGGTAATTAGTGAATTTAAAGAACTGTACTTTTCGGTAACTAGACAAGAATGGGCAAAATGAAAAATCAACTATAGGGTAAGAATAGCTCAAGAAGACAAGCCTTACTATCTAGGAGGAAGTAAGGCTTTTTCGTTGAACTTAAATAAAGAGCAATAAACTTTAGTAGTTTTAATGGAGGTTTAGTATTTTTGAAAAGATACTTTTTATACAATGAAGATACCCAAATCCATGTAACTGAATGGGGAGAAATAGATAAACCAGTGATTTTTTGTTTACACGGATTGGGAAGTACTAGTCTTAGTTTTATAGAAATAGCTGAACATCTTAAAGGGGAGTATAGAATAATAGCTATTGATGCACCAGGACATGGAAAAACATCTGCTTTTAATAATGAAAAAGAATATGAAATGTATTTTATCGCTGATTGGTTGAATAAAGTAATTGATCTTATAGGTATTGATCATTTTTATTTTTTATCTCACTCTTGGGGAAGCTTTGTTGCATTATTCTATCTTAGGAAGTACCAATCAAGAGTAAGAGGTTCTATTCTAATTGATGGTGGTTATCAAACAAAGAGATTAGATGACCTAACTGTGGATGAAGAGGCAACCTTCTATTATAACGACTTTGAGGAATATGTTTTTGAAGATTGGGATGAATTCTTCAGAAGTGAAAAGAACACTTATTCTAGATGGTCCTCACTATTAGAAGTTGCTGTAAATTACCTTGGTGTAAATAGAGAAAATAAGGTACATTGGCATGCTAGAGGAGAAGTAGCTGCACATATTATCAGAGCTATGCACAAAGATGAAACTGAAGAAATCTATCAAAGTATAAGTCTAATGTAATCTTACTCAGGGCAACATTACCTGAATCTTTAGAGGCATATAGGAACAAAACAGCTACCACGTTCCAACAGAATACAGGTGGTAAGGTAAAAGTAGTTCGTAATGCTTCACATTTATTACATTGGGACAACCCTACTGTTGTTATTGAAGAGATAAGGAATCATTGGAATTAGGCACAATTTTTGACTAAAGGGGAAGGATAGTTGAACAAGGTTAAGATTAGAGAGGTCGTTTATTAAATATAGCTTTTTCTAGTTGGCCAGTTATTCTACTGGTCAATTTTCTAAGATTATATAAAAAAGGCAGTTTATTATTTTTTATTTAAAAGGAGGGGAACAGATGAAAATATTAGATAATTTTTTTAAGATGAAATTTATAGTATTTATTTCTTTTGTAAATTATATCTTCTTTTATTTTTTTCTAATTGGTAATTTAAATTTTAGTTTACAATTTGGTAAGTTTCTAATTTTTCCGTCAATTGTTTCACTTATAATTTCAGTATTGATTGCTTTTCTATTGTACTTGGTTCATAAGAAAAGATTAAATAAATCAATGTATTTTATTGCTATTGCTGAAATAATAATCACTGTTATAGTAATGATTGAAATCTATGAAATCCTGACCTTTATCCTATTCTTCGATTCTTAGAATTTATCAGCATTTTAATCTTACTTGCTATTCAACAGATTGTTTCTAGGGGTGGGAATAAGGAGGAGTTGTTACCACTTAAGCTACAGGAAACAATGGTTGTTGAACTAAAGGGAA
>NZ_JAFELM010000012.1 GCF_016890225.1 Bacillus suaedaesalsae
GCTACCATGAAAATTAATCGCTGTAATATCAAAAAAAGGCATTACTAAATTAGACGCAGCTCAGTCAATTTTTTTAAAACGAGAGCGCCGACATAGTGTTTTATCTGATGATAGTTGACTAGTTTAAGATACTTTAGGTTCTTGTATAGAGACGATGTATCCCAATCCTTCGAGTCTCCGAAGTGAATGATTTACAATTGATTGCTGTCTCTGTTTGTCAAAATAGTCTTCGCCTAGATCTACATACATTTCTTTACGAGTTAAAAGGTAATAGGCTATTCTCATCATGGCATGTGCAACTACAATACCAGCGCGTTTCCTGCCTTTTCTCGAGGCTGTTCGCCTATACAATGCTCCTAGATAGTTCTTCGAACCTTTTACTGAATGAGCTGCTTCTGTTAATGCTGATCTTAAATATTTGTTGCCCTTTTTTGTTTTTGCTGATTTTCTTTTCCCAGCACTCTCGTTATGACCTGGTACTAAACCAGCCCATGAACACATATGTGGTGCAGTTGGAAATTGATTTTTAACGTCAGTTCCTACTTCAGACATGATTTGCTCAGCCATTCTTCTTGCTATACCAGGAATAGAATCTAATCGTTCAATATCTTCTTGATAAGTGTTCATTCTTTCTGCAATCTCAGAATCAAGCATATCTATTTGATCTGTTAAAAAATCAATATGTTTTAAAATAGTTTTCAGCATTAGTCGCTGATGTGAGCTAACGTATCCTTTTAGCGCTAATTCTAACTCTTCCTTTTTCTTTTTCATTGATCGACGAGCGAAGTTTGCAAGTATTTCGGGATTATCTTCACCATCTGCGATTGCGTTAAGCATATCTCTAGCTGATACTCCCATAATATCTGACACAACTGATCCTAACTTAATATTCGCTCCTTCCAACACTTTTTGAATGCGATTGTGTTGCCTGGCACGTTCTTCAATAATGCTTCGACGATAACGAACGAGCTCACGTAATTCACGTTGATTTCGATCAGGAATATAACTAGCTTTAATCAGTCCGTGCCGCAGAAGCTTAGCTATCCATTCAGCATCCTTAACATCAGTTTTACGTCCTGGAACTGCCTTCATATGCTGTGCATTGACAACTAAAAACTCAATATCCTCAGCTTCTAGTAAATTCACAATAGGCTTCCAGTAAACACTTGTGCTTTCCATGGCAACATGTGTGCATTTGTACTGTTTAATCCAGTCAACTAGTTGGATCAAAAACACAGTCTTAGTTGAAAAAGTTTGAATCTCCTTCCCTTGTGGTGTGATAATACATGCAGTAATGTTGTCCTTATGGACATCCATACCACAGGCTCTTTCAATAATTACATCCATTGAAATTTTTCCTTTCTACGGCGATTGTTAGAATTAGAGGCTGGTGCATCAACCAGAATAGGATTAATCTACCATGTGTGCTTCCCGTAAGGGAGCGACAATCAGTGGTGCACCGTGGTCGGTGGAGTCAGACTAAAGGATGGGCTCTAACGCACCAAACACAAACGACCTTCCTCTCCCAGCCGTAGAATCAGTATTGACAGTAAAAAACCATTTTCATTCTCTGTGGTGAAGCGCTGGTTTTTGCGCTTCATGGATGGCTAAAGGGAAGTATAGTTGAATAAGATATTCATTTGGAGCATTGATCCAGGAAGATTAATTCCTTTTTAATGAATACTAATATATAGAAATTAGTAGCTTAGTTGTAGAAAAATCTAGAAGATGCATGTTTAAAGAGGGGAAATTATAACAAATGATTAAAGACAATATTAATGACTGGATTGAACTATTAATAAATCTTTCGCCATTGTTAGTTTTTATGCTCTTCTTTTTTAGTAGTCACTTTAAATTTAAATTCAAATATGGGTTAATAACAATTATACATTATCTAATTCTCTTTATTCGAATTGAACCTGAAATGTATACTAAGGCATTTGATATAAAAAATTTACTTTTATGTATATCTGCATTGAGTTTTTCTATTTACTTAATCAAAAAAAGGAAAATTATTTCAGCCGCATTTTTATTAATTTACTTTATTATATGGTCTGCAGCTAGTTGGGGAATGCATAACGGCCTTTAAAGATTTCGCATCTATTAATGATTGGAAGATACATAATGAAAAACAGCAAATGTGAGAGATGTAACTCAATAGGATTAGATTTTAAAAAAAGGAATTACCTTGAAGCCTTTCAATTAATGAGGGAACACGCGAAACAAGGTAACTTAACTTTTGTTGCTGGAAGTTGCCCATTAGATAATCTTGAAGAACATATTGAAACTGAAGATTTATATACCATTGATCATTATTTTAGTTGCTCCTGTGGTCAGGTTTTTTATACTGGTTTTTGCATTAGAGGTTTACCAACTTTGAGGTTATATGACTCACTTCCAAAGGGATTTGATAAAACTATTTCTGGTCGTTATGGAATATTCTTTGAGAAAGAAAAACCTAGAACCTGGTTCTTCAAGTAAAGGGGAAGTTTAGTTGAAGAAGGAAAAGAGTAATTAAACCAATTTATGATGTCCATTTCTGTACAATAAACCTAGCTACAAGCCCAGTAACTATATAAAAAACAAATGAATATATATAATTCCATTTTAGATATGTAACAGTTTCAAGCATAACTGAAATAGGCTCTCCAACAAATGCAAAAATTGTAGCTTGGCTAACAAGAGCAATAATAAATGTTTTCCAAGTATTAAAATATTGATATATCAACATACACGATACGGGAATTATCGAAAAGTCAAATGGTAATGCAAGTAGTCCAGCAGGAACAAATTTAATAGGATAGATCCATGCTCTCAATTCACTACCTAAATCGTCAGTAAAACTGGTGATAATGATGACAATTAGTCCAAAGCTCCAAATTTGAAGAGTACGATCTCTATCAAGGAGCTTATTGAATATCAACCAAGGTACTATCAAAAAGAATACAAGAAACCACCAACTCCAAGTAAATACAGAATCTGATAACCAATTTTCGATTGCTAATGTAGCGTATCTTTCTTGTAATTCAGCTAACTCCTTTACAGTCTCATCCATAGTCCATCTCCATTTTTTAAAACTAGTATTTCAATTTTGCTTGTTTATAATTCAACAAATGGATAATAAATTATATTACCCCATTTATGATTGTTAAATTATTGTTATAAAAATTCAGAACCCAATCGTAAATCAGTTTTACTATTGGGCAGGTTAGCATTCCTGTAGATCGTTAAATATCAGGTTTGAAATAAAAAGAGCGCCTCAGTAAGATATGAGTAAGAGACCAATCAAACTCAAATTCTTAAAAAAGGAGCTCTACTATGAATTTTAAAATGCAAGACAAACAAAATCAACTAATAGAAAGAATTTCCGATAAACATTTAATTGTTGGTGTGGATATTGCCCAACAGTTTCATGTTGCACGAGCTATAAATTACCGTGGAATTATTGTCGGAGATCCTCTTACATTTGAAAATAGTGAAGTTGGTTTCAAAAGATTATTAAATTGGATTCGTAGTCTACAAGAAATGAAAAATTTAAATGCAGCCATCGTTGGAATGGAACCAACAGGTCACTATTGGAAGAACATATCGAAATAGCTAGCTGAACAAGCCATTGAAGTAGTAACTGTAAATCCACACCTAGTTAAAAGGAATAAAGAGAATCGTGATAACACTCAATCAAAGAGTGATAAGAAAGACGCTCTCGTAATCGCTGATATGGCGAAGAACGGTTATTATTCGTTTATTTCAACTTCTTCTGAGTCCTTTGAAAAGCTTAGGGTTCTAATCTCCAATCGAGATGTGATTGTAAAACGAATAGTAAGCTCAACTAATCAGATACATAGATGTGTAGATATTGTCTTCCCTGAACTCAGACAAGTGTTTAAAGATATAACGTGTAAAGGGGCGATTGCAACACTTCGCTTGTTTCCAACTCCATCTGAAATAGCTTTACTGGAACCTCTAGATGTCATGAGGGGATGGAAGTCACTAATGAAGCGACAACCTGGTCCAAAAAAAGCTCAACTAATCATTCAATTGGCAAAATCATCAATAGGAACAGCTCAAGCATTAGATGCTTATAAGTTTCATTTAGAACAATTACTAGAAGAATACGACCTTACTATTAAACAACTCGATAGAGTTGAACAACAAATTAGAGAAGTCCTCTACAAAATACCTTTCGCAAAGAAACTACTTATGATTAAAGGAATTAGTGAGATTTCTTTGGCTGGAATTTTAGGAGAAGCTGGGGATCTAAGTGGTTTCTCACACGGGAACTCTCTTTTACGTCATGCAGGTCTACATTTAGCGGAAGCAAGCTCAGGAAAATGGAAAGGACAGATTGTGATCTCCAAACGAGGGAGATCTCGACTACGGCGTTTCCTCTTCCTAGCAACAGTTAGCCTTGTGAGTAACAATCCAGAGTTTAAAGCAATTCATGCACATAATGTGAAGGTTAAAAAGATGAAGAAAATGAAATCTATTATGAAGTTGATAGGTAAATTAGCAAGAATTTTTGTAGGTATAGCTAAGCGTAATGAAGCTTACTGCCCAAGTAAATTGCAAGAAACAATGCCTTTAGCAGCATAGAAATAAAAACAAACAGTCTTTATAAAAGTAGTAATTAATTTTGAATGTTGTCTTATTCGTAGGATTTCAAATATGTACGAGAGTACCAGGTTTTTTCAACAAAAGGGCACTGTGACCCATCAGGATAGCATAACTGGCCTCCACCCCTTGGATAGGCATGACGAAGGAATGAAAGGGCAATTGACCCGTTGAGACATGGGAGGGAAAGCCTCCAGGGGCGGCGTGGAGATGTACATTATATGGAAGAATTTGGAGTATTATACAACTCCTTTATTTAACTATGCCTTCACGAAGCCAAAAGGATCTTAAATCATTCCATACACTCGTTGATGTAATTTCAAAGGGGATGAAATCCTGCGAATAAGTGAGCATTTAAGAGATAATCGTATCAAACTGAGGGAGTTGAATAACAACTTTCTTACTGTGCATTGATACAGAAAAGGATTAATGCACTTTTTTGTTGAGTTTATTGAATAAGTAAAAGTAAGTTTATGAGAAGGAGAGAGTTTAATTTGTTTTATCAAGATTTTAGTTCAGCTATCTTAACATTAATATTTTGGTGGGTAATATTGCTTTTAGTACAGAGGCTGCTTAACCGTTTCCCTCAAAAAAACAGTTGGAAAAGAGATATTATTATATCTTTTATTCAAAGTATTATTATACTCATATTACTACCAGTCTTATCTTATCTTTTAAAGACTTTCGGTTGATATCATTTACCTTTTTCGATAAGGACAGTTTAGTAAATAATAGGATAGAGATTGGAGAGTAGAAATGAATTATATAATAATCATATTGTTTATTATACTTGGAGTAATTTTGGCAATAGGTTTAGTATCATACTTCGGCAATATTGATATTGTACAGATAATTATGAGTGAGGAATTTTCGGGTTACTATTTTATATCGCAATAAAGCAAGAGTAATAACAATCTAACGATTAATGATTATCTACTGATGACATAGTCCATGAAGGATTTTTTCACCACTTTATTGAAGTAACGGGGCAGTTTAGTGGGGAAATTGTCATTAGCTCTTATTAAACATTCGGGCCATATTGTTTAATAACTATTTTTATGTGCAAAGTAGATCTTGTGAAGGTTTACAACGGTAAGCAATTCTGAATTTAGGAGTTGTTGTAATTTCAGTTCCTTCTGAGAAATAAGGAAACAATAGTCGAATAAGTAGTTTTATAAGCCGTTTAACCTACCTTCAACATTCCGGAACAATCTGATAAGAGGTTGTTCCTTTTTATTTACACTCTAGATTACAGATGCTCATAAAAAATCTTTTATTTCTTCAAACCGGATGAAGGTTAGCTTCGTCTAAAATATGTGAGAGGGTGAAAACTATGAATGGACTAAAACAATTGGCGGTGACAGACGAAAGTATGCTAGACGAGAGAGAGCAGATAATTGATCAATTAATGCATGAATATAGCGATGATATCCTGCATCTCGTATATACATATGTTAAAAACCGAGCTACAGCAGAAGATTTAACGCAAGAGATATTTATAAAGTGCTATGAAAAGTTAAATCAGTTTAATCAGCAGGCAACAATAAAGACTTGGGTATATCGTATTGCTAGTAATCATTGTAAGGATTATTTAAGAAGCTGGCATTATCGAAAAATAACGCTTAGCGATAAAATTTTGGATTATATCCCTCCAAAATCAAAACAGGTTGAAGAGGAAATTATCAAAAATAGTGAAGAAGATATCTTAACTAATGCTGTCATGAATTTACCTCTAAAGTACAGAGAAGTCGTATTTCTGCATTATTATGAAGAACTGTCTTTAAGAGAAATAAGCAAGATTACTACAGTAAATATAAATACATTAAAAACGAGATTAAAGCGTGCGAAAGAATTATTAAAGGACAAGATGATAGAGGAGGTTTAGGAGATGAATGATCCATTTATGAATCTGAAGAGTTCGATGAAAAAATCAATTTTTGAGGATCTTTCTTTTTCAAATGAAAGAAAAAGTGCTGTGCGAGAAGCCATTCGTACGAATCAACAATCACAATTTGATAATTGGAACAGTGAAACCATTATAGCTATATTAGAATCTGTTCAGCATGTATCAAAGGATGGCTACCATATTTCCATTCAACTTTTTCAAAAAAACGAACGTACTTTCCAAAAAAATGAAGGGCAGCTTTATACACTTCTACATCTATTAGAAAATAAAGAAATTCTTACTTCTAATTGGATGAATAATAAGAAATGGTACACCTTAAATTCCAAAGGAAAAAAATACTTAGCTGCCTATAAACAAGATAACTCAAAACAAGTATCCCTTAAACATTTACTAGAGGAGGCGTCCTTATGAGTTCTCCAAAATTTGAAGAATTTTTAAGTAAAGTCACTTCCAAAGTAAAATCTAAGGAAGCACACAACATGATAAAAAAAGAGCTTACTCATCATCTGCAAGAGTTAAGTCAATCTTACAAAAAAAGAGGATTTTGTGAGGAAGATTCAGATGAAAAGGCCATTCAAGAAATGGGAAATCCTTTTACCATCGGAGAGAAATTAAATCCCCTTCATAAGCCAAAAATGGATTGGGTTCTTATTGTTTTATTTGTTATTTTTGCTAGTATTAGTTTTCTTCCGTTAGTTGGTGGAATTCCCGAAGTTTCCTTATCAAGCACCTATTTTATGGAGCGACAGGCTATCTGGTACTGCCTGGCTGTTCCTGTAATTATTGTGTTCCTTTTCTTTGATTACCAAAAATTAATGAATTGGTGGTTGTACTTTTATGCTATCGGCTTGTTGATCCATTTAGATCTCCATTTATTTGGATATATGGTCAACGGAGCAAAAAAGTGGGTTTCACTTTCAGGCCTAACGGTCGATGCCACTATAATGAGTTTATTTTTCTTTTTTCTTGCTTGGGCGGGAATTTTTAACAAAATTAATGAGTTTCGTAGTTGGAAAAAACAAGGTTTTCTTCTTGTTTTATTTTGGATTCCCATTTTGCTCTACATGATGGTTCCAAACTTTATGGTTGGTATCATTTACTTCTTCTGTTTACTAGGAATGTTTACCTTTGCCCGAGTCCATAAGAAATTAGCTATCAAACTTGTCGTAACAAATCTAATGGCTGGTGCCATCTTCGTAATTATGATCATCATGACCTCACGCCAAAGTTATTTGTTTACTAGATTATCTGATTTTATAAATTCAAATTCCGACCCAAATGGAGCAGGGTATATGTATATGGCGGTTAGGAGTGTCCTTGCAGAAGCGGGATGGTTCGGTAACGGACTTTATAATGATTTGAACTTTCAATTGTTACCAGAATCACATACAGATTTTGCTTTCCCATTCCTCGTCTATTCCCTTGGTTGGGCATTCGGAATCGTTCTTTGTTTTATCCTACTGATATTTATTTCAAGAATCTCCAAAAATGCGTTTAAAACAAGGGACCTTTATGGGAGGTTGATCGTAATTGGTGGTGCTGCAATATTTGCCGTTCCTACTACTTGGAACATCTTGATGGGCTTTGGAATCGTGCCAATCATGGAAGTTTCCCTGCCGTTTATTAGTTATGGAGGAAGCGCGATCCTCTTTTACGCCGCTGTTTTAGGACTCATTTTAAATGTTTATCGAAGAAAGGATATGGTAGAACCCACGATAGCAGGATTCTAAGTAATGCAACATTAGTAATAATTTATAAAGGAAACTAGTCATTTCAAATTCTTAAGCATTTAAAGTCAAAAATCTAAATGTCGATAAAAAGTGCGATAGCTAATTCAAAGCTGTCGCCTTTCACTTATTGAAGTACCGGTGCTCTGAAAAGAAGAAATAATTGGTTTTATTAATCCATAAAAGTGCGCTTTTCTTCAATTAGAGGGCGTCTATTTGTAATGCCCCAACACATTTAAGAGGTTAGATCTTGTTAGGGTAAAGAAAAGATTGTGAAGATTGCTACTTAAATGTAGTGTAGTGCTTTACTAAGAAAATCAATCAAATTGAAATTATTTTTATATATTATAAACCCCTATTGCTTTAAGTAAGTAAAGGCAAATTGTCACTTTACTTGGAGCCTCTGCGGACATGATCCTAAGCCATAGAAAGCCAGATTTATAAAAGTTCCTGGCTAAGCCCAAACAGGCTATCATGCCCGCCTCTCCAAATAAAGTGCACGTTTCTATCAGGAGACATTATTAATCTTATTGTTAAAAACTTATAAATGAAAAGCTTTATACTAGCAACTTTTCTTTGATAAGCACTACAGAAACTAACGGGGGCAATAGTTTAAGAAGCACTTTATATAAAGGTTGGCCATAATGGATGTAGAATCCGTTATGGCTTTTTTTATTTCTACAATGTTTTAGATGAAGGAATGTAATTCCAAAAATTCAATAATGTCGTTTTAGATAAATAAATAGCCTACGAATTAACTTGAAAATTCGTAGGCTATAATTCATATGTTTAAGTACGGATTAAATAATTGGTTTAGCACTCTCTTCTGTCATACATCTAAAAGCGGAATGTAATGGCTTCGTCAAATTCATCTAGGTTGTCTTGATCAAAATGATCGATAGAATCGTTATATGTATATATGTTATCTGGTGAAAGGTCGTGGTACCAAATGTTTGATAAAGAATCAGTGTAGATTGGAAAATCACTCATGTTTTCAACACCTCAAAGATAAAATTTTGATTCGTGACATAGTATGTTCAATTTTAAAAATTTTATCATTACAAATGAACTTATTATCGAAAAACAGAGGTTGGTACATCAAAGATATTCCATAAGAGAATAATGAAAACAATGGAAAACAACCATGTTAAAATTGGTCGATGAAAATGTAGTTTTAACAAGGAGAACATCACGATATTAAATAGAATGGACCAACTAAATCCCCATCCATTATGGTACGTAATTAAATGTAAACTCCGATCTCCTAATTCATTTACCAGATAAATTAACAGCCAAAGCAAAATCCAACCGAGCTGTTTTAAACGTTTGCTTGGGAATTTAGATAAATAAATCAGTATTGTAGCGGGATATTTAATAAGCATAATAGAAATAAATACATGAGTATGTGTAAGTCCAATATTTTCATCCACTCCTTGTGGATTATATTTCCACATAGGATATAAATCGGAAAGAAAGTATTGATAAAGTAAATCTCCTAAAAAGAAAAATAAAATTGTCGGATAATACTTTTCCCAGTTTTTCCAATCTCCCCATTTCCAAAGCGCCACAAACCACACTAATGCATAAATAGCATTCACTGCTTCACCTACTGTTTTTTACATTATATGGGTATTATTTACGATGAAAGGTAGAACTATCCGAGAAATGTTAAATTGTATAACTCTTATTATGCAGGTAAAACTACTTGAAGAAGGAGGTGTTGTATAATGGCACAAGATGTTTTATGTGAGGTAAGTAGTTGTGTCCACAACGTACGAGGTGAGAAGTGTGCGGCTACTCAAATTTACGTTGTGAACCATCGTGAAAAAGATGCTGCATCAAGTAGTGAAACAGATTGCAAAACATTTGAACCAAGTGATCTGTAGTTAACGTTGATTGTTCTTACTACTAGTATTGAAAATAATTATCATTATTATTCACGAAAAAGAGAAAAGCATAGAGAAGATTCTATGCTTTTTCCTAATTCAATGCGCATTTTTTAAACTTATTTGTTCAATACCATATCGTTTTTCTCAATAGCCATAAGCTGCATGGGACACTAAAATTTCTTTTTTTAGAGTTTTGAACGACATCAAAAAACTCTTTATCCAATATTTCTAATTCATTCTTTAATTTGGTCAAGTTTTATTCAAATGAATCTTCACCTTCTGGCTTTAACTCAGATAATTCATGATAAATGGTATCCGCCATCTCAAGAGCTAGCAAGGTCTAATCAGATATGCGGATCTTCATCACCATGGTTATGTTCCTCTTCTTCTTGATTATGCTCACTGTCCTCTAGTCCTTCAAGACGAATGACGTTGTAGATTAATGCAATAGCTTCTCGATGTCGACCATTATTTTAGCAGTTGGTTCATACTTGTGTGCATCTACACCGGGTGGGAAAATGCTTTTAACTTCTACAAAATCCCCATCAATTTTCTTCACAAAGTCTTCTAAAGGAAAAATCGTTGTGTATATTGTTAACGTGTCCTTTGTTGCTTTAGAAGTTCCTTCATCTGTACCACATCTAGCTAATAAGCTTGCTACCATATCATTATGATTATCATTTTATATAAAGCTTTCATACTTTTCCCTCACTTAATCCAAATCACTTCGCTTTACATGTCCTTTAGCATATATCGTAATAATTATGGATATTAAACTAAAAGTTTATTATTTTTTCTTTGAAAATCTTAGATAAACATGGTCACGAAGAACATGCAATAACTATTCGTTTCATAGGATAAAAGGAAAATGTATATGAGGTAGAGAATTATATAGTACAAAAATATTTTTAGGAGGGGCAGTACATGTCAGTGTTGAATGAATTACACGAGCTAGTGAAAAAGATGAACGATAATCCAGTACATATTGAAGGGGAAAAGGACCGTGTTTTCCAAGTAAATCTTGATAGCGGGGATGAATTGCAAATTGTGTTGCAAAACGGAATTGTTGAAGTGAAAGAAGGAGCACCGCATGAAGCTGAAGTCACATTAAAGCTTTCTGAGCAAAACTTTTCAAAGCTTTTAAAAGACGACCTAAACACAACATTGGCATTCATGACCGGTGGCCTAAAGGTAGAGGGAAAACTTGGCCTAGCTCTTAAATTACAAGAAATCGTAAAAAACTATCAATAATCTATTTCTTTTTCTTTTCTGGAACAGGATCAAATCCACCTGGATGAAATGGCTGACATTTAACAATACGTTTAATGGTCAGCCATGTTCCTTTTATTGGACCAAAACGTTCAATGGCTTCGACACCATAATGTGAGCATGTTGGATAAAATCGACATGACGGTGGTGTTAAGGGAGAAATAAATTTTTGATAAACACGTATAAATAATATAAACAGTTTCTTCATCTTTGGGAAATCCTCCATTGGGAAAATTTAATTCACAGTATTCCGATTTAAATTGTGGTAAAATGTTCGTTTTTCTATTATTATAAGTATAGAAGACTTATTAGGAGTGATAAACATGCCTTCAGTAGAAAGTTTTGAATTAGATCATGATGCAGTCGTTGCACCATATGTAAGACATTGCGGTGTTCATAAGGTAGGAAGCGACGGCGTTGTAAATAAATTTGATATTCGTTTCTGCCAACCAAATAAACAAGCGATGAAGCCAGATAGCATTCACACATTAGAACACTTACTAGCGTTCAATATTCGAAAGCATTCTGAGCAATATGATCACTTTGATATTATCGATATTTCCCCTATGGGCTGCCAAACTGGTTTCTATCTAGTGGTAAGTGGTTCACCAACTGTTACAGAAATTATTGATGTTCTTGAAGACACAATGAAAGACGCAGTTGAAATTACAGAAATTCCGGCTGCAAATGAAAAACAATGTGGCCAAGCGAAGTTACATGACCTTGATGGAGCAAAACGCTTAATGAACTTCTGGTTACAGCAATCAAAGGAAGACCTTCATAAAGTATTTGGATAAAATATTTAAGAACACCTTGCGAAAGCAGGGTGTTTTTTCTATGGTTTTGACATTATTAATTATTGCATAGAACGTGAAGACAAGCCATATAGTAGTAATAGTAGAAACGTTAGTAGATTAATAGATAGGGGAAGTAAAATGAATGAAAAACTAACATTTCATAAAGATTTCATTGGCTTTGGACTCATTGCTTTGTTTATCTTCTTGTTTTTCTTTAGTCATATCACAACGAGTTTCTTCCAAACATTATCGGAGTCAGTAACCATAATAACTATATTTTCCATATTTTTCAGCATAATCATTAAGGCGATTCCGTTTGTTTTGTTAGGTGCGGTAGTTTCAGCGATTCTTTCAATCTACGTTTCCGAAAAAAAGATTGAACGTGTAATAACTAGTCATCCAGTTTTGGGATGGTTGTTGATAATGTTGTGCTCTGGAGAAAGACTTCTACCGATAGCTAGTAGATACATGAATAAAGGGATGCCTACCTATATAGGAATTGTACTATTATTTGTGGCACCAGTACTAAATCCAGTTGTATTAGCATCCACATATGTTGCTTTTTCGAATACACCGGAAATAATGTACGTGAGAATTGGACTTTCGCTGGTATTGAGCTTGTTTTTAGGTGTGATGGTATATTTGATATTTCAAAATAAGAACCTTTTTACAATGGATGCAGAAGAAAATGACCACAAACCAAGAAAATGGTTACAAGCAGTTAGTGATAAGTTTTTTGAGGTCGGAAAATATGTCTTGATAGGTGCTGGTTTTGTCAGTGTTATGCAAACACTTATTGGAGAAAAGTTGGTGGAAATCGGTTCAAATGAATTACTTTCTTCTGTTCTTCTCATGACATTATCTTTTGTTTTATCAATTAGTCCAGTAGTGGATTCATTTATTGCTTCATCGTTCGAGGGGACTTTACCAACAAACTCAATCCTTGCCTTTTTATTGTTCGGAGCAATGTTTAATTTGAGGAACGTAGCTATATTAAGTAAGTTATTTCAAGTACGATTTATTGTAAATGTTGGTAGCATTCTTTTCATTGGTGTAATATGTTTTGTCTTATTAGTTTAAGAATAGGAAGGAAGAAAAAACTTTGCAAAAAGATATAGGCTTTCATTATTTTTTACGAGGAATTATCTTAATAGGCTTGGCGTTGTTTTTACTAAAAATAATCGTGACAGGTACGATAATTTCATACATATCAACTGGGATGCTGCCGCTCATATATGTGACAAGTGCATTACTACTATCATTAGGCATCATACACGTTTGGCAAAGTGGAGCTAAGGACCAAGAAAAACAAGTGGCAAGCGCGAAGTATCGATCCATTATTTTATATGGAGCTTTTGTGAGTACAATTGTTGTAGGTTTAGTGTTTTCCAATGTTACGCCTATACTTGGAGGGAGCAAAGAGGAATTCATCAAACAGCTAGATCAGATGTTTGGAATTGAAGAAGACCTGCCTAGTGATTTGCATCTGGAGGAAGAATAAATAAAGAGGGTGCCAATCTTTTGAGTAAAAGACAGGCACCATTATTATTACTTCATAATAGGAGGTTTTCTTACTTTTGTTGCTTGTTCATAAGCATAGGCAATCTCAATTAATACTGGTTCAGTGAAGGCTGTTCCAGTAAAGGTAATTCCGACTGGACCATTATCAGACGAATAGCCTGCAGGAACTGTAATGGACGGGTAGCCTGCTTTCGCTGGGATACCTGCGCCGTAATTGTTAGGGAAAACGATAGCATCAAGATTATGTTCATGTAATGTGTAGTCAATTCCTTGTTCAGTAGAAAGGTACTGATCTTGCTCAAGGCTGTTAATATATTCTGGCTCAGTTAATGTTCCGCTAGTAGCCTCAGACTCTAGTAATACCTTTTGTCCGTATTTTAACGTAGCATCCGCATTCTTATTATTAAATCGAATTACATCTGCTAGGGACTGAATTCCTATCCGAGGGTCTACATTTTGAAGATATGCATTTAAATCTGTCTTAAATTCGTATACGAGTACGTTGTAATCCCATTTCTCTTTTGTTGATGGAATTTCAACTGAATCGATGATTGTAGCACCTTTTTCTTTAAGAACAGCGATGGCCTCTTCCATACAAGATTTTTCTTCATCCGATAAATAATCGAAGTAACGATCACGTGCGATTCCGATTCGTTTCCCTTGTAATCCATCTTGAACAAGAAACTCTGTATAATCATAATCAATCATGTTCTTAAAGGTTGCTGGGTCTGTATCATCTTTTCCAGTGATTGCATTCAATAATATGGCTGCATCTTTCACAGTTCTCGTCATTGGCCCTGCTGTGTCTTGTGTATGTGCAATGGGAATAATTCCAGTTCTGCTTATAAGACCAACTGTTGGTTTTATTCCAACTAATGAGTTTCGACTGGCAGGACTCAGGATTGATCCGGATGTTTCTGTTCCAATTGCGACTGTCGCAAAATTTGCAGCAATTGCAGCTCCTGAACCAGAACTAGATCCACCAACTTCGAACTTACCAGGTCCATATGGATTGAGCACTTGTCCACCTCTTGAGCTATACCCAGTTGGCATATCTTCAGCCATGAAGTTGGCCCATTCCGTCATATTCGTCTTTCCTAGTATGATGGCTCCTGCTTCTCGTAACAACTCAGCAATTGATGAATCTTGGGAAGCGTAAGAATTTTTAAGAGCTAGTGAGCCTGCGCTTGTATGTAGTTTGTCACCTGTATCAATATTGTCTTTTAAAAGGACAGGAATACCGTGCATCGGACCTCTTGGACCTGATATTTTTCGCTCAGTATCTAGTGCTTCTGCAATTTGAAGTACATCAGGATTCACTTCAAGAACAGCATTGATGGATATCCCATTTTTATTAAAACTCGCAATTCGGTCAAGGTAAAGTAATACAAGTTCCTTAGCTGTAATTTCTTCCGCTTCCATCGCGGTTTGAATTTCATCGATTGAAACCTCTAGTATCCATTCTTCTTTTAGCTTAGCTAGTTTTGGATTTTTCATCTATTCTTCCTCCACTCGTTTCTTTTCTCCTGACTCTGTCAGTTCGGTTTGTTCCTTTAGATAGGGGTTATCATCTAGTTGGTCGATTGTTTGTTTATAGGCATAACCTTTATTAATGGTAATTACACTTAGAAGTAAAATAATAATGACGACAATAATAGAAATAATCAAAATAGTATACAAGGTTGCACCTCCCTACAATTATTTTACCATGCAAGACTACTGCTTGATAAGATGAGCAAAAAAATATGTTTATTGCCTAAATATATGGGGAATTTAAAAGAGTAAATAGAGAAGAGGGAGTGTTATTTATGTCAGAACGATTAGTCACGACCGTGAATAAGCAAGTTGCAAACTGGAGTGTTCTATATGTAAAATTACATAATTATCACTGGTATGTAAAAGGTTCACAGTTTTTTACCTTGCATGCGAAATTTGAAGAGTTTTATAATGAAGCAGCCTTACACATTGATGAGTTAGCAGAGCGTTTACTTGCTATTGGTGGACAACCTGTAGCAACAATGAGAGAAATACTTGAACAATCTTCCGTTCAAGAGGCAAACGGACAGGAAGAAGCAGAGGAAATGGTTCAAAGTATTATCCAAGACTTCCGAATTATTACCGGAGAGCTAAAAGAAGGAATGTCATTAGCTGAAGAAGTAGGAGATGAAACGACAGGAGATATGCTCCTTTCCATTCACCAAAGCTTAGAAAAGCATGTGTGGATGTTATCGTCTTTTTTAGGTAAGTAATCGGAAAATGGAGTCGGTGCTACAAGTGTGCACTGACTTTTTTTGTGCAAATATTCATACGTAAATAAACACCTCGTACTCACTCATAAAGTAGTACGGAACTGTATAGGTATTAGAAAAAAGCATTTCAATGTACAGTGAGAGGTGTGATGACATCATGTTTTCTGTTACAGGAATGCAAGGCTTTCAGATGTTTAATCTAGAACACAATGTTACATTAGCAGTCTTCTTTTTAACTTGTTTAGTTATGGTGCTTTTTAGAAGAAAACTTATTAATTACAAGCCAATACTAAAATGGTTTATTTTTATTTCGTTAGTTGCTTGCGAAATCTCGATGCATGTGTGGTTAGTTTTAACTCACCAATGGGACATCGGTGATCTTCCATTACACCTTTGTTCCCTCAGTACATTTATTGCTTTGTACTTATTGGTAAACAAAAAAGAGAAAGCTTTTAACTTGTTGTATTTTATTGGAATAATACCTCCTATATTATCGATGATTACTCCTGATATGGTCTATCATTTTCCTCACTTTCGATTTATCAAATATTTTCTTCATCATTCCGTAATTCCTATTGCCGTTTTATATTTCATATTGTTTGAAGGATATAGAGTCCCAAGGAAAGCTATTATAAATAGCTTTGTTATTGTAAACATAATAGCTGTCCCTATATTTACTCTCAATTACCTATTAGGCACGAACTTTTTCTATTTAGCAAATCCAACAGAAACTGAAACATTATTAAATTTTTTCGGCAGCGGAATCATGTACTATATCAATCTTGAAATAGTTGCACTTGTTGTATTTGCAATCACATATATTCCAATGGCCATCGTACAAAAACGAGAAAATAAAAAAAATAGCAAAGAAACGACAGCCCAATCCTTTTAAGATTGGGTTGTTGTATGATTTATTTGTGAGAGAATATTTTCTTTGAATAATTTTAACCGTAATAATGATCGATCTAAATCACTTGTAATGGTGGTGATTAAATCATACTCGGGAATCAAAATTATATATTGACCTCTGTATCCAAGCGCAAAGTAAGTAAATGGGTTGACAGTTTGTTTAGTTTCATCCGTAAGAATCCACCAATGGTAGCCGTACGAGCCGATGTCATTGTAAGTGTTCAGTCTTGGAGAAGTAGATTCCTTGACCCAACCTTCAGAAACAACGGTTTCTCCGTTCCACACTCCGTTTTGTAGCATCAGTGTTCCAATTTTCATCATATCCTCTGTGCTTAGGCATAAGCCGAAGCCACCGATTGCGATTCCTTTTGAGTCTGAATGCCACCTTGTATCACGGATTTGTAACGGATCAAATAAGTGTTTCTTTGCGTATTCCTGTAGCATTTCGCCTGTTGCCTTTTGAACAATTGCACTCAATACGTGAGAGCAGCCAGAATTGTAAATCATCGTTTGTCCAGGAGCATCGGTACGATCTCTGTTAAACACAAATTTCACCCAGTCTTTGCTATTTATCATAGGAAAAGGTTGAGCGTTCCAAGAACCGAATTCTGGCCAATCGATTCCAGGTGACATCGTTAATAAGTGTTCAATTGTAAGCTCTTCTGAAATCGTATTGATCTCTGTAAAATAGGGGTACACAGGATCATAAACACTCTTAATTTCTTTTCGATCAATGGCAATACCGACTAATATAGAAAGTACACTTTTCGTGATAGAGTTTACTTTATGTAATCGATCCTGCATTTTCCGATTGCGATAATAATCATAAACCGTTTTTCCTTTATGGTGGATCAAAAAGGAATATGCAATGTATCTAAATTTTGAAGCATAAAGAAAGAGGCTCCTATCTAGTGAACTATTTTTCTATATATTAACATAAAATACCATATTCAGGATTTGGTATTTCGTTCTCTGAAATAGTTTACATGCGTGATATAATGTTGCTATGAAGTGTATAAGGGGGTCTTGCACGTGTTTATTGACTTAAGAAGTGATACAGTCACAAAACCGACAGAAAAGATGAGGAAAGCGAGCTTCGAAGCTGAGTTAGGGGATGATGTATACAGAGAGGACCCTTCAGTTAATGAATTAGAAAGAAAGGCTGCAGAACTACTCGGAAAAGAAGCAGCGCTATTTGTCACAAGTGGAACACAAGGTAATCAAATTGCCGTTTTAAGTCATTGTCAACCAGGAAATGAAATTATATTAGAAAGTGATGCCCATCTTTTTTATTATGAAGGTGCCGCGATTTCTGCCTTTGCTGGCGTGCAACCACGTACTATAAAAGGAATGAGAGGGGCAATGAATCCCCTGGAAGTAGAAGCAGCAATACGAGATGAGGACATACACGCTCCGGAAACTGGACTAATTTGTATTGAAAATACACACAATCGTGCAGGTGGAGCCATTGTTCCTACCCAAAATATGAAAGCCATTTACGAAGTAGCTATAAAACATAATATACCTGTTCATTTAGATGGAGCTAGATTGTTCAATGCTGCAGTTGCGTTAAATAAACCCGTTTCAGAGTTTACGAAGTATACAACAACGGTTCAAATTTGCTTATCTAAAGGATTAGGTGCTCCAGTAGGTTCAATTTTAGCGGGGAATGAGGACTTCATAAAGAGAGCGAGAAAATGGAGAAAGCGCCTTGGTGGTGGACTAAGACAAGTGGGGGTGCTTGCTGCACCAGGTTATATTGCATTAACAGAAATGGTCGAACGGTTAGCAGAAGATCATGAAAACGCTAAGTTTTTAGCAGAAGGATTAAGTCAAATTCCAACGATATCAATTGCAGGTCACGTTGAAACGAATATCGTTCTTGTTGATATTTCACAATTAAACATGTCGACTGGGGAATTTTTAGAAATTTTAAAAGGAGAAGGGATATTAGCGGTAGCTTTCGGACCAACAACAATTCGCTTCACCACACATTTTGACGTGAACAGAGAGCACATTGAAGAAGTAATAGAAAAACTATCGAATCGTTTTTCAAAATAGCTCATGGAAGAAACCACTATTTCGATAGTGGTTTTTTAATTTAGAAAGTTTCTATTTTAAAATTCTAGACTCCTTTTCTTTGACGAGAAGAAGCTTTTTTATTTTAAAACTCGATGATTCTAGACAGTCTGAATAAACAACCTTTAAGTATTTTACTTATGTTATATAAGTATGTTAATGTATTGTCCTTTTCTCAACACCTTCGTCTCCCAAAGGTAATAATCCTTCCTTTGCTAGCTTTCCTTTTAGTCCCTCAATTAAATATAATCCCACTAAATCAAGAAGTTCTTGATCATCCAGTTCGCTAAGTAAATTAAACATCGTTTTGCGATTCAACTGTTCCAATACGGAGAATGCGATAATATCAATATCTTCTTCGTCTCCTGTAAAATGATGCTTATACATTTCATACAGTTCATCAACAAGCTTCATCATATATCACCTCTTTACCCTTCTTTTTTATACCTTGCTCAATTCTCACTTTCTTTACCCATTCAATATTAGCTATTTCGAATAGTATATGGTGAAGGCTTGTCTATGATGCTCCATTAGTTGCTCAATTTATTAACAGATCTTTAATCAAGAATAAAGTGGTGATGTTAAGGGGAAAAGTAAAACAAGTAAATTTCACCGTAAGGAGCTGTGAATGTTGAAAAAAACGTATTATATTTCCTTAGCAGATGGGGAAATCTCTCAAAGTAGTACAGCATCGAGCTGGAACTATAAAATTGAAGCAACCGATGAAGAAATTGTCCAACTACGTGAACATTTTGATCAAATTTATTCATCAGACTGGCAAGGGTTCTATCGAGCGCATACGCCGTATGTACAATATCATTATGATCCAGATAATGATGCAATTGACAATACGATGCAGCAAGTGTTTGGTCTTATTCATCAATTAGGTGACGAAGAAGCAAAAAAACATATCGAAGAGCAGGGTTTACTAAATTATAAGAGAAATTAGGGTCACTAACGTGGCCTTTTTTTATGAATTTGAAATAGAGCACTATGACAAGATTACTTTTTGTATATCAATGATTTATTTACATACTTATGTTATCATGTAACAAATGCAAAAATTGGAGTTAGATACTATGCATACGTTTACCGATCATTATCAAAACGAGGTTAATCTCTCTTTTACCATACATCCTTTCTCGTCTGAACCGAAACACGTTTGGGTTATTTGTAGATATCAAGATAAATGGCTTTTAACCGCACATTCAAGAAGAGGACTAGAGTTTCCTGGAGGTAAAGTAGAAAAAGGAGAAACAGCCGAAGAGGCTGCAATACGAGAAGTGAAAGAAGAGACAGGTGGCCACGTCTCATCAATTCAATATATAGGACAATACAAAGTGTCAGGTAGAGGTAAAACCATTATAAAAAGTATTTACTTTGCAGAAATTGCAGAACTAATCAAGCAACCTACCTACTATGAAACGAACGGCCCAGTACTATTAAGTTCATTACCGAAAGAAGTCGCCCATGACCGCCGATTTAGCTTCATCATGAAAGATGACGTCCTACTACATAGCCTTACATATATTCGAGAAAAACTAAAATTCGTAAACATCTAAAGCCCTCCAAGTGAGGGCTTTATTGTTTGTAATTTTTGTATTGTTTTTCGATAAAATTCGGGGCGTGCCTGGCACCTGTCAAAACAGCACTCCACTAGAGTGCTGTTTATTGTTGTTTGATGAGTTTCTTTTCGAGTAGTTCGATTGCCTGGTACATGATGGTTGCGAATAGTGCGATTAGTAGTAGGCTGAGTAGGACTAGTGTGAAGTTAAATACTTGGAAGCCGTAAATGATCATATAGCCGAGTCCTCTTGATGAGGTTAGGAATTCCCCAACGATGACTCCAACCCACGATAAGCCTACGTTTACTTTTAACGTCGAGATAATGGTTGGGAAGCAAGCGGGGAGGATAGCTCCTTTGAAGCATTGTGCCTTCGTAGCTCCGAACGTTTGCAGAACCTTTATATAATTTGGATCGACCTCTTTGAATGCGGTGTAAATGACAATCGTTGTGATGATAATGGAGATGATTGCCCCCATTGCAATAATAGATGTAAATCCTGGTCCAAGTGCCACGATAATAATGGGACCAAGCGCTACTTTGGGAAGTGCATTTAAAATGACTAAATACGGATCGGCAATTTTCGAAATCATCGGAGACCACCATAATACCGCCGCCGTTATGGTCCCTAGCAATGTACCTAAAATAAACCCGAGTACGGTTTCAAATAAAGTAACAGCTGTATGGGAAAGTAAACTGCCGTCTGCAACTTTGTCGATTAATAAGTTGACAACTCTAGAAGGACTGCTAAAAATAAGTGGATCAATCCACGTTAATCGACTTGAAACCTCCCATAAACCAAAAAATAAAATGAAAATGAGAAGTTGGTAAAAGCGAACCCATCTTTTCTCTTTAGAAAGCTTTTGTAAATATTGCTTATGAAGTTCTTTTATAGACTGATTAGTTGTCATCAAGGGAGTCCAACTCCTTCCATATATCTTGAAATAACGTTGAGTAGGAAGGGAGTTGTCTTGCATCAAACGGTAGAGCTGCTCGCAATTCTTCTGGAACTGTAAAGGTTTTTGCCACTCTACCAGGCCTTGCTGCTAAAAGGAATATCCGATCACTCATCGCAATCGCTTCTCCAATATCATGTGTGACCAGAAGAGCAGTTTTATTAAACTTTTTCAATGTAGATGAAACTAAATTTTCAAGTTTTAATTTTGTTTGATAATCTAATGCAGAGAAGGGTTCATCTAATAGTAGTATTTTAGGGTCCATCATTAACGTTCGAACGAGCGCAGCTCTTTGTCTCATGCCACCCGATAGCTGATTAGGAAACTGTTTTTCCACACCTACTAAATCCATACTATTTAACAAATCAGAGCCAAGTCGTCTTTGGTCTGCTGTAACAGATTTACTAAGGCTAGGACCAAGTAAAATATTTTCTTCAATCGTCTTCCACGGAAAAAGATAATCTTGTTGAAACATATAACCTATCGTTGGGTCAGGGCTTTCAATTCTCTTACCGTCAATAGTAACAGCCCCTGTTGTAGGAGCAATTAAACCCGCGATGATGGATAATAGTGTTGTTTTTCCACATCCACTAGGGCCAAGAAAAGAAACAAACTCACCTTCTTCGATGGATAATGAAATATTGTCTAAAGCTGTCGTAATCGATTTCTTAGTGAAATACGTATGATGAATATTTTCTATGGTTAAAAAACTCACATTCCTCACTCCTTCCTTAATTATTTTCATTTATACAATGATGTTTACCGTAGGAGTCACAACATCAACAATAGTATATTTATTTAGAAGTAGCCCCGGTTCAACACCGAGGCTGGGTGAAAATTATTACTCTGAAATTACACTCTCTGCAATGTCAGTGTTTACGAGAATGCCATGCTCAACATCTGTAGGAAGCTCGCCCGCATCATCCATAATTGTTTGAAGGTTATTCCATTCTTCTTCATCTAAAATTGGGTCTGTAGCAAATGAGCCCTGCTCTTTATAACGTTCGACTACTGTTTCTATTAAGTCAATCGGAGTATCTTCAAAATATGGTGCAATAGACTCTGCAACTTCCTTAGCAGAATGCGTTTCTACCCATTTCTGAGCCTTATAAATGGCTCTAGTAAACTTTTCTACAACCTCTTTATTTTCTTTTATATAGCTTTCTTTCGTCATAAACGTTGTATATGGTACATGACCAGACTCCTTGCCGAATGAAGCGACAATATGACCTTTTCCTTCTTGTTCGAAAATGCTGGCCGTTGGTTCAAACAATTGAACATAGTCTCCAGTACCTGAGGCAAAGGCATTTGCAATGTTGGCAAATTCAATGTTTTGAATAAGCTCTAAATCTGTTTGAGGATCAACTCCGTGCTTATTCAACACGAATTCCCCAACCATCTGAGGCATTCCACCCTTTCGTTGACCTAAAAATGTGCTACCTTTTAATTGATCCCATGAGAAGTTTTCCACTTTTTCACGGGAGACAAGGAAGGTTCCGTCAGTCTGTGTCAGCTGAGCAAAGTTAATCACTGGATCTGTAGCACCTTGAGCATACACGTAAATGGAAGTTTCAGACCCTACTAAAGCAATGTCAATCCCGTCGGATAAAAGAGCCGTCATTGTTTTATCTCCACCGAACGTACCTTGTAGGTCAATTTCAAGCCCTTCTTCTTCAAAAAATCCTTCAGATAGGGCAACATATTGTGGAGCATAAAAAATAGAATGCGTTACTTCACCAACACGAACCTTTTGTACCTCACTTTTTCCACAAGCAGCTAATGAAAAAATGAGGATAAATGTAGCGAACAGGACAATGGAGCTTTTTATAAGACGCATGAGCATGCGACCTCCTTATGCATAATGTAAGTATTTTGATACGATACAATATGTCAGAAAGAAAAATGTGTGAATGCCTATATAAAAAATACAAACGAATATAAAGGTAACGGAGGAATTTCACAATGAATGATGGTAATATTTTGGAGAAGCAACGCTTTCCTTCTCCAAATCCTCGAATTGAATTACATATTGTGACGTATATTTGTCAGGGGTTAAAGATAAAAGGACTATTAGCAGAGCCTAAAGGAGAAGGGAAGTATGACGGGTTTCTATATTTGCGTGGTGGCATAAAAAATGTAGGTAAAGTAAGAGTAGGGAGAATTGTACAGTTTGCTTCGCAAGGCTTTGTAGTGATGGCACCTTTTTACAGAGGAAATCAAGGTGGGGAAGGGAACGAAGACTTTGCAGGAGAAGACCGTTATGACGCAATATGCGCCTTATCCATATTGAGAAATCATTCGAAGGTGAATACTGACCGAATTCATGTTTTTGGTTTTTCTCGAGGTGGAGTAATGGCTCTATTTACAGGAATACTAGATTCTGATGTAAAGTCAGTCGTATGCTGGAGTGGTGTTTCGGATATGACGTTAACGTATTTCGAACGTCTAGATATGCGACGAATGATGAAACGTGTTATTGGCGGAACACCAAATAAAGTTCCTGATGAGTATAGATGGAGAACGCCTTTATACTCTTTGGAGAAAATGAAAGCTCCAGTATTAATCATACATGGAAAAAGCGATACAAATGTCGATATAGAGCATTCGTACCGTTTAGAAAAAAGATTAAAAGAACTGAATCACCCTGTTGAATCATGGTACTTTGACAACTTTACGCATTATTTTCCACCACAGACGAATCGCAAAGTAGTGCAGGATTTATCGCAGTGGATGCAGAATCAGTAAGTAAAAAGATAAATGGAGGATGACAGAAATGGGTATGCCTTTAGAGTTAAATACAATGATCGTAACAAAGGGAAACGAAGTAAGAGAGCAGGATAATACATTTTCATTGGCAAAAGACGGGTATCGCTTGTATCCGATCGATATTCCTTTAGAAGTGAGAAAAACGAAGGAATCTGAAACAACAGGAACAGCGGTAATCAAAAAAGTAGAGATGAGTAATCAGAAGACTGTGTTAACCTATGAACTTGTTGCGTTGAATTCAACGAATTAGACAAAGAAAAAGAGCCTATAAAAGGCTCTTTTGTTAGTTATTCGTTAATTGGTCCACCAAGATTTACGATTACTTCAGAAACGTTGGAGAACTTCTTGAAGTTTTCCTTGAATTTATTAGCCAGCTCAACTGCTTTAGCAGTATATGCTTCTTTGTCATTCCAAGTAAGATCAGGGCGTAATACTTCATCAGGTACACCAGGAACGTGCATTGGAATATCAAGTCCAAAGATTTCATCTTTAATTGTTTCAACGTTGTTTAGTTCGCCTTCAAGAGCGGCTTGAACCATGGAACGAGTGTAGCTTAGCTTCATACGGCTTCCAACACCGTATTCTCCACCAGTCCAACCAGTGTTTACTAAGAATACTTGTACACGGTGTTCCGCAATTTTCTTACCTAACATTTCAGCATACACTGTTGCAGGTAATGGTAAGAATGGGGAACCGAAGCATGTTGAGAATGTAGCTTGAGGTGAAGTAATTCCACGTTCAGTTCCAGCTAGTTTACTTGTATACCCACTTAAGAAGTGGTACATTGCTTGTTCTTTCGTTAGCTTGCTGATTGGAGGTAATACACCAAACGCATCAGCCGTTAAAAAAATAATTGTATTTGGGTGTCCTGCAATACTTGGCATTACAATGTTATCAATATTTGTAATTGGGTATGCAGCACGTGTATTTTCTGTTAAGGATGTATCCGCATAATCAGGAACTCGAGTGTCAGCGTTTAACACAACATTTTCTAATACGCTTCCAAAACGAATCGCATCAAAGATTTGTGGTTCTTTCTCTCTAGTTAGGTCAGCTGTTTTCGCATAGCAACCGCCTTCAATATTAAACACACCAGAGTTTGACCAGCCATGCTCATCATCACCAATTAAACGGCGGTGTGGATCTGCTGATAATGTAGTTTTTCCTGTACCAGAAAGTCCGAAGAATAACGCAACATCACCTTCAAGTCCAACGTTAGCTGAACAGTGCATCGGCAAAATATCTGCTTCTGGAAGTAAGTAGTTCATTACAGAGAAAATAGATTTCTTAATCTCACCTGCATATTCAGTTCCACCAATTAACACAACTTTGCGTTCAAATGATATAATAATGAATGTTTCAGAGTTTGTACCATCCACAGCAGGATCTGCTTTGAAGTTTGGAGCAGAAATAACTGTAAATTGTGCATCATGAGTATCAAGATCACTTTCTTCTGGACGAATAAATAATTGATGAGAAAATAAATTGTGCCATGCATACTCATTAATTACTTGAATCGGTAAACGATGCTTGTCATCTGCACCAGCAAATCCTTTAAATACGAAGATCTCATTCTGACCTTTTAAATATGTTAATACCTTATTATATAAACGATCAAAAGCTTCAGAAGAGATAGGCTGGTTAATAGAACCCCATGCAACCTTGTCTTTTACTGAAGACTCTTCAACAATAAATTTATCTTTTGGAGAACGACCTGTATACTTACCTGTAGTTGCACGAACTGCCCCAGTTGAAGTTAGTTCACCTTCATTACGAGATAAAACCTTTTCAACAAGTTGTGGCACAGATAGATTCATGCAAACATTATTACCCTCTAAAAGCTCATTTAAGTTGACTGAAACATCAACAGAATTCATCCTCAAAACCTGCCTTTTCCCATAATTTTTCTATTAATCTACATTTATTTGGAAAAAATGATTGCCCTTGAATTAGTATAACATATTAAAACAAATAGTCTATACTATTTTAAAATTATAGTACGCATGAATACATAAAATGTACCAGTCTTGACATAAATGTTCAATCAATACGCACGAAATGGGCAGTAGCCTATTTCGTGCGCTTTAACACTTTAAAGGGATGGGGGACAGGCCCCCACTCCTTTAAAGTGTTAAAGCGTTTATATATTTTTGTTTGGATGCGAATCTTTTGTTGACATGCTTCGACTTGGTGCGTTATGATATGAGCCGAACGGATACTCTCTTATCCCGAGCCGGTGGAGGGAACAGGCCCTATGAAACCCAGCAACCATCATATAATATATGATAAGGTGCTAACCTGTTGCAAGGCATTGCCCTTGAACGATAAGAAGAGCGGAAGGCTATGAACGTTGAAACCTTTCCTCTAAGGAAAGGTTTTTCTATGTCTATTTCTTGCTTTAAGCCTTCCAAATCAGAACAGGTAGGGATTACATATTAGTACAACTAGTATTTTACGAATTTTTGTCAATGCTAATACATAATGCCAAACCTTATTAATGAAACTTCTTTTTCAAAGAGACATGTTTTCTCATAAAATCATGGCTTATAAAGAATAATAAGGGAATGAGTACCGTATCTAACTTGCCCGCATGAAGTAAGACTTTACTAAGCATACTTCAAGCAGTGATATAAAAGGAGGAACTTATCAAGATGTCAAAAAAACGTCGCCTATTTACTTCTGAATCAGTTACAGAGGGGCATCCAGATAAAATCTGTGACCAAATCTCTGATTCCATCTTAGATGCGATTCTTGCAAAGGATCCAAACGCTCGTGTAGCGTGTGAAACTTCTGTTACAACTGGTTTAGTTCTAGTTGCCGGAGAAATCACAACTTCTACATATGTAGACATTCCAAAAACAGTTCGTGAAACAATCCGTGAAATCGGATATACACGTGCAAAGTACGGTTTCGATGCTGAAACTTGTGCAGTATTAACTTCAATTGATGAACAATCTGCTGATATCGCAATGGGTGTAGACCAAGCGTTAGAAGCACGTGAAGGCCAAATGTCAGATGCAGAAATCGAAGCAATCGGTGCAGGTGACCAAGGATTAATGTTCGGATTCGCTTGTAATGAAACAAAGGAATTAATGCCTTTGCCGATTTCATTAGCTCACAAGCTCTCTCGTCGTTTAACAGAAGTTCGTAAAGAGGAAATTCTTCCTTACCTACGTCCTGACGGAAAAACGCAAGTAACAGTTGAGTATGATGAAAATGACAAGCCAGTTCGTATTGATACAATCGTTATCTCAACTCAGCATCACCCAGAAGTTGCAAACGAACAAATCCACAGAAACTTAAAAGAGCACGTGATTGATCCTGTAGTTCCAAAAGAACTAATTGATGAAAATACAAAGTATTTCATTAACCCAACAGGTCGTTTCGTTATCGGTGGACCTCAAGGGGACGCTGGATTAACGGGACGTAAGATTATCGTTGATACGTACGGTGGTTATGCTCGTCACGGTGGTGGAGCATTCTCTGGTAAAGATGCTACTAAAGTTGACCGTTCTGCAGCATATGCAGCTCGTTATGTTGCGAAAAACATCGTAGCAGCTGGACTTGCTGATAAAGCAGAAGTTCAATTAGCGTATGCAATTGGTGTTGCAAGACCAGTTTCAATCTCAGTTGATACGTTCGGAACAGGTACTGTTTCTGAAGAAGTATTAGTTGATCTTGTTGAAAAGAACTTTGATCTTCGTCCGGCTGGAATCATTAAGATGCTTGACCTTCGTCGTCCGATCTATAAGCAAACTGCTGCTTATGGTCACTTCGGTCGTTCTGATCTTGATCTTCCGTGGGAACGCACTGACAAAGCTGCTGCACTTAAAGAGCAAGCGGGTAAATAATAAATTTAACGCTCAGGGATAGTACCCCTGAGCGTTTTCATGTTTAATTTTTCTTACTATTACGTTCATTTCCTCTTTTGAAATTCCCGGTGATCTTCGCCATTATTAATTGTAATGCTTTCTCATCCTGTGCATTTTGAATTTTCTTTAAGAATTGTACTGCTTCTTTTCCTTTTAATACTTTCACTTGCTTTCCATAATAATCAATAAATATCGTATTATTCTTATTTACCTGATAAGTGAAAGGAATTTCATCTAATCGTTTCCTTTTATCAATATTGTCCATGTATCCGTCCGATTTCAAAAAATAGACTACTTTTATAGACTACTTTTGTAACCTGTCCTCATATAATAAAATATGTAGCATTATTTCTGAAGAGACTTATAATATTGCCCTTTTTCTACATACTCTCTTCGAATACGTTCCATATCTTTAATATCTTCTTCATCTAATGTACGAACAACTTTAGCAGGTCTGCCAAACGCCAATGAATTCGGAGGTATTACTTTTCCAGGGGGAACTAAACTTCCTGCACCGATAAACGCACCTTCACCAATTTCAGCACCATCTAATATAATCGATCCCATTCCAATCAACGCACCTTTTTTCACAATTGAACTATGTAAAATCACTTGGTGGCCAATCGTCACATCATCTTCGAGAACGAGATGTCGATTTGGGCTTTGGTGTAGAACACAATTGTCTTGAACATTAACACGTTCTCCGATGATTGTCTTAGAAACGTCTCCACGAATAACCGTATTAAACCAAACAGAGCTATATTCACCAATCTTGACATCCCCGGTAATTGTAACGTAATCTGCAATAAACGCCGTATCTGAAATGGTTGGCCAAATATCTTTATAAGGATAAATCATTGTATCATTCCCCTTTTTATTTTCTAGATTCATTGTATCAAACGATAGAGAAATTTGTTAACACTTGGGAGGAGATAACATGTGGAAATGGGAAGCAGTAAACCCAAAAGCGGTAATTGTGATGGTTCACGGTGCTGCAGAGCATCACGGTCGCTACAAATGGTTAATTGAAAAGTGGAAAAAAGAAGGCTACCACGTTATTATGGGAGACTTACCTGGACAAGGGAATATTAGTAAAAATGAACGAGGTCATATTGACCGATTTGACGTATATATTGAAGCTGTTGAAAGTTGGTACAAAGAAGCTTTAACGTATAACTTACCTGTCGTGCTATTAGGTCATAGTATGGGAGCTTTAACCGTCTTACGTACGATGCAAGAAAAGCAATTAGATGTTTCGAGTTTAGTACTTTCTTCACCATGTTTAGGAATCGCACAGACTACTTCTCCTTCACCGTTTTTAGATGCGGCGTCTAAAGTACTGAACGTTATTACTCCGACTCTAAGAATGGATACAGGCTTAACGCAAGAAATGGCAACGAGAAACGAGGAAGTACTTGAGTTTGATCGGAATGATCCATTGTATGTAAAAAAGGTTTCGATACGGTGGTTCCGTGAACTTATTCATTCAATTGAATTAGCTTTTCAAAATATAAATAAGCTTCCAGACGTTCCTATGCTTTTTATGCAAGGAGGAAGTGATCAAATTGTAAATAAACATAAAGGAAAAGAATTTTTTGCCCAACTGAAATTATCAGATGTCACATATAAAGAGTGGCAAGAGCTCTATCATGAAATCTTTAATGAACCGGAAAGGGACGAAGTGTTTCAATATACAAAGCAATTTGTTGAATCCCATCTTCCAACTAATGTACAATAGGGAGCATTAGATAGGAAAAAGGAGTCGATCATTATGGTACCTGCACATCCTTTTAGTTTAATGTCCCGAGTGTACCGAGATGTTTTTCCGATTGTTCATAAAGAGCTTTCCTATTGGAAAAGTAGGGCGGAAGCAATTCCTAACGCTGAGTTAAGAACTCAAGCACTTGCTAGTATTACTACTAAGGCTTTTCACTGTGAAGGCGGCTCAATTCTTGGATTGCTGTCACTAGATAACCTTGAAAAATGTATAAAATTTATCGTTGCGTATCAAACAATTAGTGACTATCTAGATAATTTATGCGATCGCAGTACTTCACTTGATCCAGTCGATTTTGAAGCACTGCACGATTCAATGCCTAATGCATTGAGATTAGATGAAGTGGTCTCGCATGATTACTATCGTTTTCGAGAAGATCGTGATGACGGTGATTACTTAAAAGACTTAGTGCTTACATGCCAAAGTGTATTGAAGGAAGTGAATCATTATCCATTAATAATAGAAACGCTATTGGAATTAGCAGATTATTATTGTAAACTCCAAATTCATAAGCATGTAAAAAAAGAAGAAAGAGTAGGAAGGCTTGAAAAATGGTTTTCTTCATATAAGCAATCTTTACCTAGTATGGAATGGTATGAGTTTTCGGCCTGTTCCGGCTCTACGCTTGGTATCTTTTGTCTTGTGGCTTATGCGTTTCATGAAAAAATGGATGAGACTCATGTGGAGAAAATTCGAAACAGTTATTTTCCATATATTCAAGGCTTACATATATTGCTCGATTACTTGATTGACCAAGACGAAGATTTAGAAGGCGGGGACTTAAATTTCTGTAGTTATTATCCAAATGAAAAAACGTTATTGGAGCGTTTATCACATTTTTTGAAAAAAGCAGACACGCATATTAAAGGCATCCCACATGAACGGTTTCATAAAATGATTAACCGTGGTTTATTAGGAGTTTATTTATCTGATGACAAAGTAAACGAACAACATACCATTCGAAAGCTAGCGAAAGAATTAATAAAACAAGGTGGTTCAATAAGCTACTTCTTCTATTTAAATGGTCGAGCTTATCGAAAGTGGAAAAACTTAAATCCAAAAAAAGTAGTTGGTGCATAATAAAAGGGACTCTGATCTTAATCAGTGTCCCTTTATCTTTTTTCAATCGCAATAATAAATGGCGGGTGATTTTGTTGATTAACAAACTGATAACGTAAAACATGAGCTTCCATTTGGTCAATTTGTTCCACAAATGGTATTAGCTCGTCCCGTTCAACTGCTCCTTCAGGATGACCATGATAAATCACGAGTACTAATATACCTTCAGGCTTTAACATCTCTAGGATTTGCTTTATCGCTGAAATGGTCGTTTTAGGAGTTGTAACAATGGTTTTATCTCCCCCAGGTAAGTAACCTAGGTTAAAAATCGCACCAGCTACTTGAGTGGAAGGAGGAAGGCACTCCATAACATTTTCATGCCCTCTTAAAAAAAGGCTCGCGCGTTCTTGAAGACCTTTTTCAGTTAAGCGTTGAGTTGTCATTTCAATGGCGTCAGCTTGAACATCGAACCCGTATATATGCCCATTTTCACCTACAAGCTCAGCTAATAAAACTGTATCATGACCATTTCCAATCGTAGCATCTATTGCAATATCTCCAGGCTTTATTGCTTTTTGTAATAAAGTTCGTGCAAAAGGAAGGATACGTTCTAATTTCATGAAGTAATCATACTTCCTTTTTATAATACTTCCCTTGATAGCTGTCACGTCGAATTAATTCAGCTTCAATGGCATTCAACACTTCCCACTTATTCAAGCTCCACATTGGACCAATCATTAAGTCAGGTGGACCGTCACCAGTGATTCTGTGGATAATCATTTCTGGTGGCAGGATTTCTAGTTGATCAACGACCAAGTTAATGTAATTTTCAAATGAAAGAAATTCAAGTAAGCCCTTTTCATATTGCTTCACCATTGGTGTTCCTTTTAATAAATGTAGTAAGTGAATTTTAATTCCTTGTACATCAAGCTTAGCAACTTCTCTAGCTGTTTCCATCATCATTTCCGGCGTTTCCAATGGAAGACCATTGATGATATGTGACACAATTCGGATATTGTGTTTACGAAGCTTTTCTACACCTTCAACATAAGTTTGGTAATCATGAGCACGGTTAATTAGCAGTGCAGTACGTTCATGAATTGTTTGCAATCCAAGTTCAACCCATAAATAAGTACGCTCATTCAATTCAGCTAAATATTCGACCACATCGTCAGGTAAACAGTCTGGTCGTGTTGCAATTGAAAGACCAACAACACCCTCTTCTTTTAAGACAGGCTCGAATGTTTCACGAAGGACACTAACCGGAGCATGTGTATTAGTGAAAGCTTGGAAATAAGCCAGATATTTACCGTTCTTCCACTTTTGGTGCATTTTTTCTTTTATATCATGAAATTGTTTTTCGATCGGTTCTGCACGGTTACCTGCGAAGTCACCCGAGCCAGCTGCACTACAAAATGTGCAACCGCCATGTGCAACAGTACCGTCACGATTTGGACAATCAAAGCCAGCATCTAATGCAATCTTGAACACCTTATGTCCAAACGTTTGACGTAAGTGATAATTCCAAGAATGATAACGCTTCTGATCATCAGTATATGGAAATGGATTTATATTATTCATCAAAACACCTCTTTTACGTGTTGTGCCAGACAACCTTTTTGGATAATAGAACTTTCTTCACGTCCTAGCATACTCATAATAAGCATTGTAGCATGTAAATGCAGTTAAACCAACACATATGAATGAGGGAACGAGTGGGAAAAAACTGCCTTTGCGAAAACGGTGATAGGAATAAACATCGTTGTGTAAACTATTGAAGAGATGGAGGAAATCTTCATCAAGCATGCGATCCTTTGAGGAGGTAAAATGCCATGGCAACACGTCAATCAGTCGAGGAATATATACAAATGGCCGAAGACGCCATCAAATATGCAGAAGAACAATTCACCGAAGCGAAAAAACAAGAGCATTATAACCAAGAAGAGTACACTCAAGCTCAACAGCGCCTCGAAGCTGCCATTACCGAGCTAGGTAAACTCGCACATAGTGGAAATCCACAACAAAAAGACCAAATTGACAGAATGAGAATGCAAATCCAACGCGTCTCAAACGAGATGACAATTTATCCACACCATTGATTCTGGAGGTATTCTTAGTATGAAAAAACCATCAAACGCAGAACACAATATTCAACACTTATCTTATGATCCGGTGCAAGAAGTGAAAAAGAAAAACGCAAAACGTGCACAACCAGATCGCACACCGAATAAGTAGTGAGTAGGTTGGCCCCCTTTTGTTTTGAGGGGGCTTTTTATATGGATTGGTGCATATATTTAAATTTTGACGCAAATAACCTTTAATTTGAAGTAAAAAAAATTTTTTTCACAAATATTAAAAAAATGATGCATATCTTGAAATTTTGAAGCAAAAGAAGGATTTTAAATTAAAACTATAGAATTATTTCCTCTGAATTTTATATAAGGAGGAATTAAATGATAGTAAAAGAAAGAAATATACCTTTAAGAATGTTAAAACTAGAGGCATTGTTAAGAAGACTAGAAGAGCATCATCCTAAAAGACCTCAAATACTAGAAGAGTTAGCGCGAAGGAAAGCAGGATATCGTGGTGAACAAGCATTAGAATATTATTTAACTTATTTATCCTCGGAAAAATACTCTGTATTGCAGGACCTCAGATTAATCCACAAAGAACATTACTTCCAAATTGATACACTAATTTTATCACCGAGTTATTTCTTAATAGTTGAAACAAAGAATTATCAAGGCACTATTTACTTTGATAGTGATTATAGCCAACTAATACGAACAGTGAATGATAAAGAAGAGGCATTCCCAAGTCCTCTCGTACAAGTAAGAAGGCAACGTAATCACTTAAGTGAATGGATCAAAGATAATAAGGTTATTGACATACCAATAGACTATTTAGTAGTCATAAGTAATCCAAATACAATAATTAAGGCGTCTCCTAAAAATCTAGAAGCCCTTCGTAAAGTCACTCCAATTACCGTTTTTCTTAATAAGATTGAACAAATTGAAAAATTGTATCCTACCCAACTTACACAAAGAAAAGAGATCCAAAGAATTTCTAAGAAACTAATCAAGAAGCATACTCCACTGAATCCAGACTTATTAACGCAATTTGATTTAACAACATCTGAATCATTAAAAGGCGTCCATTGTCCAAGTTGCAATTTTTTACCTATGCAAAGAAAGCAAGCAAAATGGATTTGTCCTAAATGTTCAAAAACTTCAAAAGATGCACACGTTAATGCAATAGTTGATTATGCTCTCTTATTAGATAACAAAATTACTAACCAGAAATTAAGAGAATTCCTTCATATTAGTTCTAGAACCGTTACAAATAAGATATTAGGTTCTCTAGCACTAGAAGTTAGTGGATCGAAAAAAGGGAGGGTTTATTATTTAGATGGTTTGGTGCATAAATTGAAATTATGAAGCATATACCAGCATTTCGAAGCAAATTTAAAACAATTTGATTGATAAAGTAAAATTTTGAAGCATATCACCCCAAAACTCATTTCCCTCTATCTTCTTATTGCTCACCCATCAAAAAAGGAATACAATGTACGATGGGAATCATCTTAAGAGGAGGTACAGCATGCCGAAAAAACTGTGGCTATTATTGATCGGAATGGTTATAAATGTGACGGGATCTTCGTTTTTATGGCCACTAAATGCAATATATATTCATGATGTGCTTGGGAAGTCGATGACGATGGCTGGGATAGTGTTAATGTTAAATTCCGCAGCCGGAGTTGTAGGGAATTTACTTGGTGGTTATTTGTTTGACCGTGTTGGTGGATATCGTTCCATTATTATAGGATTATCAACTTCTGTCGTTTCTGCGATAGGGCTGGTATGGAATAATGACTGGCCATATTATGTGATATTCTTATTTTTAATAGGCTTTGGATCTGGGATGATGTTTCCGTCAATGTATGCGATGGCGGGTTCTGTGTGGCCTGAAGGCGGGAGAAAGCCATTCAATGCGATGTATGTTGCGCAAAATATCGGTGTCGCAGTGGGAGCAGCGCTTGGTGGTGTAGTAGCGAATATATCGTTCCAACTTACTTTCGTGGCAAATGCGGCGATGTTTGTCGTCTTCCTACTATTAGCTTCGTTTACTTATCATCGTATTAACGTTGCAAATGTGAAACCAAGTGGGGCTGGAAAAGTGAATGGAATACAAGACAAATCTCGTTTCACTGCATTACTTGTTTTATGCTTAGGCTATTTAATGACATGGATTGCTTATGTTCAATGGCAAGCAAACATCGGTCCTCATACACAAACGTTAGGTGTATCACTAAATCAGTACAGTCTACTTTGGACAATTAATGGTGCTCTTATCGTGCTTGCACAACCTCTTATTTCGACAGTTGTGAAATATATAGCAAAAACACTGAAGTCACAAATCATTTTAGGAAGTATGATTTTCATCGTATCATTCATTGTTGTCTCAAATGCAACTCAGTTTTCTGGATTTGTCGTGGCGATGGTTATTTTAACTATAGGTGAAATGCTTGTATGGCCAGCAGTTCCAACGATTGCAAATGACTTAGCACCAAAAGGTCGGGAAGGCTTCTATCAAGGAGTTGTAAACAGTGCAGCGACTGGGGGAAGAATGCTAGGACCGGTTATTGGTGGAGTAATGGTAGACATGTATGATATTAATGCTCTCTATGTCTTACTAATAGGTGTTCTTTTTGTTTCGATTTTGACTACATTCTTGTATGACAGAAAAATAAAAACGGAAGAATCCAAGGCAATTGCTGTTTAAAAGTAGAAAATTTGAAAATACTTTAAATATGGGCTTGAAGTTTTATCCAACTTTATTTAAAATACAAATCAATACAATATGAAACGAACAGTGCGAAGGAATAGTATTGATAGAACTAGGTCTAGAGAGTTGACGGGTGGTGCAAGTCAATCCAAACGCTATCGAGAACTCACCTTCAAGGTTTCAACGGTGAACAGCAGTATGCTAATTAATTGTTGACGTGATATCTGCGTTAAAGAGTCAAGTGAGTGCTATTTGTAGCATTAATTTGGGTGGTACCGCGGGAATATTAACTCTCGTCCCTATAATTTTAGGGGCGGGGGTTTTTTTATTTTACATAAAGCTGTTCGCCCCATATCTAAACAATCGGAGAAACAAAAGGAGGAAGTTTCAAATGTCTTTCGATCATCAAAGTATTGAAAAGAAATGGCAAAACCATTGGGAAACGAATCACACATTTAAAACAAAAGAAGAAAAAGGGAGACAAAAGTTCTATGCACTAGACATGTTTCCTTATCCATCAGGTGCAGGACTCCACGTAGGTCACCCAGAAGGTTATACAGCGACAGATATCGTTTCTCGTATGAAGCGAATGCAAGGCTACAATGTACTTCATCCAATGGGATGGGATGCATTCGGCCTACCGGCTGAGCAATATGCGCTAGACACGGGGAATGACCCGGCTGAATTCACAGTGCAAAACATCAACACATTCCGTCGTCAAATAAAAGAGCTTGGCTTCTCTTATGACTGGGATCGTGAAGTAAATACTACAGATCCAAACTACTACAAGTGGACGCAATGGATTTTCTTAAAGCTATATGAAAAAGGTCTTGCCTATATTGATGAAATTCCTGTTAACTGGTGTCCAGCACTAGGAACAGTTCTTGCTAACGAAGAAGTTATTGATGGTAAATCAGAGCGCGGTGGTCATCCTGTTGAACGTCGTCCGATGAAGCAATGGATGCTTAAAATTACAGCATATGCTGACCGCCTACTAGAAGATTTAGAAGAACTTGATTGGCCTGAAAGCTTGAAGGATATGCAACGCAATTGGATTGGTCGTTCAGAAGGTGCACACGTTCATTTCACCATTGATGGACATGATGAAGGCTTTACTGTCTTCACAACAAGACCGGACACGTTATTTGGTGCAACTTATGCTGTCCTTGCTCCAGAGCATCCACTTGTTGCAAGCATTACAACACCAGAACAAAAAGAAGCAGTAGATTTGTACATTGAAAAAATTATAAGCAAAAGTGACCTTGAGCGTACGGAGCTTTCTAAAGAAAAGACAGGTGCTTTCACAGGTGCTTATGCAATTAACCCAATTAATGGCGAAAAAATGCCAATTTGGATTGCGGATTACGTATTAATGACATATGGAACTGGTGCGATTATGGCAGTACCAGCTCATGACGAGCGAGACTATGAATTCGCTCAAAAATTTGAGTTACCAATTAAGGAAGTAGTAGCGGGTGGCGATGTAACGAAGGAAGCCTACACTGGTGACGGCGAACACGTGAACTCGGATTTCCTAAATGGAATGAATAAAGAAGATGCAATTGCAGCTAGCATCAAATGGCTTGAAGAGCATAGCAAAGGTGAGAAAAAGGTTTCTTACCGCCTACGTGACTGGTTGTTCAGCCGTCAACGTTACTGGGGGGAGCCTATCCCAATCATTCACTGGGAAGATGGAACATCAACTGCAGTTCCCGAAGCAGAACTTCCATTAGTTCTGCCAAAAACAAAGGAGATTCGTCCATCTGGTACAGGTGAATCACCACTTGCGGCCATTGAAGAATGGGTAAATGTAGTCGATCCAGTTACAGGTAAAAAGGGTCGCCGTGAGACGAACACAATGCCGCAATGGGGCGGAAGCTGCTGGTACTACCTACGCTACATTGATCCGCACAACCATGATCAGTTAGCAGATCCAGAAAAGCTAAAAGAATGGCTTCCAGTTGATATTTATATTGGTGGTGCAGAGCATGCCGTACTTCACTTGTTATATGCACGTTTCTGGCACAAGTTCTTGTATGATATCGGTGTAGTTCCAACAAAAGAGCCGTTCCAAAGATTGTTCAACCAAGGGATGATACTTGGAGAAAACAATGAAAAAATGAGTAAGTCAAAAGGAAACGTTGTAAACCCTGATGATATTGTACGTAGTCATGGTGCAGATACACTTCGTCTATACGAAATGTTTATGGGACCACTTGAAGCATCAATTGCCTGGTCAGAGAAAGGACTAGATGGTTCTCGTCGATTCCTTGACCGTGTATGGAGACTATTTGTTGAAGAAAATGGGGAGCTAAGCCCTAAAATCGTAGAAAGTCAAAGTAGTACATTAGACAAAGTGTACAATCAAACAGTGAAAAAGGTTACAGAAGACTATGAAGGACTTCGCTTTAACACGGCGATTTCTCAAATGATGGTATTCATTAATGATGCATATAAAGCAACTGAGCTTCCAAAAGTATATGTGGAAGGCTTCGTGAAATTGCTTTCACCAGTTGCTCCTCACGTTGCAGAAGAGCTTTGGGAGAAGCTTGGACATTCCGGAACCATCTCATATGAAGCTTGGCCAACATTCGATGAGTCAAAGCTTGTTGAAGATGAAGTAGAAATCGTTGTTCAAATTAATGGTAAAGTTAAAGCAAAACTACTAGTTCCAGCAACTGCAACAAAAGAAGAGATGGAAGAAATTGCGCTTAGCGATGATACAGTCAAGGAACAAATTGAAGGGAAAACTGTAAGAAAGATTGTTGCAGTTCCTGGAAAACTTGTAAATATTGTGGCAAACTAAGGGAGAGGCTTTGCCTCTTCTTTTTTTACATAACAACCGAAAAATGAGGGATAATCGTGCTCCAATTTGGCCCTTTTATAACAGAAAAAGAAAAAGAAAAACTCGAGCCTACTATTCAACAATTAATTGATAAGATTCCTAATGATCTAAAAGGGACAATACATATCAAGGATGAATACTTCATTGTAAAAGCTTTTGGTGAAGAACTGTCTTTTGAATATGGAAACGAGCGTGAATGTATACTAGAGTTACAAAGTACGGAAAGTGTCCCACTATTTGTAGCCTACAATGATGAAGATTTAGTGCTAGTATGGGATATGGTGTATGGAGAAAACTTACCAACTTTTGCAAAAGAACAACGAATATCCATTTATGAATACGAAGAAGAATTAATAACTTCCCTTCAAGCGATGCTGAAAAAAGGGTGGCACTTACCCAAAATTGAGCTAGATCATGTGATATGGTGTGAGGATTGTAATGCATTATTTATCGTTGACTACTCCGGGTGTGAACGGGTACACAGCAAGACGTTTGAAGAGTATAATGAAGACATGCTAAATCGAGTAAAAAAAATATTAAAACAGTATGAACAGTAAGGGGAGAGAAACATGGAACAACATATTCATTTAATTACACCTAAAGAATTAAAAGAAAAGCTTTCAAAAGGGGAAAACCTAGAAATAATTGATGTTCGTGAACATGAAGAAGTTGCACAAGGAATGATTCCAGGAGCTAAACATATTCCGATGAATGAAATCCCTTCCAGATTAGAAGAACTAGATGTAGAAAAAGAACACATTTTTATTTGCCGTTCAGGTAGAAGAAGTGAAAATGTTTGTCACTATTTACACGATCAAGGCTACAAGGTTGTCAACATGGTTGGTGGAATGCTTGAGTGGGAAGGAAACACAGAACTGCCAAAGTAAAATACATAAAGTCAGCAGAGGAGAAAGCAATGGAATTCGCTATTTGAATTAAACATTGCTTTTTTTTGAGGGTTAAAAGAGATAATAGAAAGTAGTGATATTTATGGATAACATTCTTGTACTCGGTGGAGTTTCATTTAATTTAATGGTCGAGGTTGATCACTTTCCACAGCCTGTAGCCCAAACCATTCATTCTGTTAAGTCTTATCATGAGACACTTGGCTCTACTGGTGCTGGAAAGTCATTGAACGTAAAGAAGTTAGGTTTTGATGTAGACTTTTATGGAATCATTGGGAAGGATGAATACGGAGATAAAATTGTTTCCTATCTCAAGAAAGATGAGATTCCCTTTCATTATGATATAAGCCCAGATGGAACGGAAAGACACCTTAACTTTATGAAAAATAGTACCGGAGAGAGATTATCCATATTTTTAAATTCTATCCCCAATCATATTGAAACGAATAAAGTGCATGTTGAAAAACTGATCCAAAAGAGTGATTATGTATTTTTGAATATTGTTTCTTATTGTAAAGACTTCATCCCATTGCTCAAAAAGCATAAGAAAGAGATTTGGGTAGACCTTCATGATTATGACGGAAAAAATGAATATCATCAGGATTTTATTGAAGTTGCCGATGTAATTCAATTTAGCTCCGAAAATAATCCGAAGTATAAAGAAACAATGAAGGAATTTTTATTAGGCGGCAAAAAATTAATCATATGCACACATGGAGACAAAGGTGCAACCATTTTATCTCAAGCAGGTTGGTTAGAAACACCTGCACAAAAATATAATGTAGTTGATACAAATGGTGCAGGTGATGCTTATTTTTCCGGGATATTATATGGGATAACAAAAGGTTATGAATTAGAGAAGACAGCGAGAATAGCTTCGATCGTTGGAGGATTGGCGGTTACTTCTAAAGAACTGGCCCTTAATGACCTTTCGAGTGACAAAGTGGAGGAAGAGTATAAAAGGATATACCTTTGAAATGTGAAAAGGATTTCATATAAAAAATAGCAGAGTAACTTCTCTGCTATTTTTATTAGCTATACTTCCCAGCCATCGCATTTTTCCCTGCAGTCATACCTGCTAATCTACCAGTGACAAGAGCTGAGGTAATATTATATCCACCTGTATATCCATGAATATCAAGAATTTCCCCACAGAAATATAATCCGTTTGCCAGCTTAGAAGACATTTCTTTCGGATTAATTTCCTTCACTGAAACTCCACCACCTGTAACAAAAGCCTTTTCAATGGATAACGTTCCATCCACAAAGAATGAGAACTGTTTACAGTTTTTTGCAAGTAAGCGTAGTTTTTCATGTTGAATGTGATGGAAGTTAAATTGTTCATCAATTTCGCATTGTTCTAGTAAGAAAAGTAAATAACGTTCTGGTAATAGTGATTTCAAAACGTTCTTTATTGATTTATTAGGTTCATCTTTTAGTAGTTTCACAATTTGTTGGAACAGTGATTCTTCGTTTTGATCAGGAATGGCATCAATACGCATTTCGACTTTTCTAGTATTGAACTTTTTTTGGGCCTTCACTACATATTGGCTACAACGAAGGACAGCTGGTCCAGAAACACCGAAATGAGTAAAAAGCATATCCATTTTGTGAGTAATAATCGTTTTACCTTTGGGATTAACGACGCTTAATGCAACATCACGTAAAGCGAGTCCCTGTAACGTTTTGTTCTTAACAAACGATTCACTTGATGTTAACGGAACCTCAGTTGGATAAAGCTCAGTGATTGTATGTCCTGCTTTTTCAGCCCAAGCATAGCCATCACCAGTTGAGCCAGTGTGAGGCACTGATTTCCCGCCAACCGCAATTATGACATTTGTACATGAGATGACTTGTCCATCCTTTAATACAACAGCCTTCGTTTCTCCATTTTCATACACGACTGTTTCGACAGGAGTATTCGTCCACATTGTGACCTTTAATTTTTCTAATTGTGTTAAAAGTGCATCGACTACAGATTGTGCTTTATCTGTAACTGGAAACATGCGACCGTGATCTTCTTCTTTTAGCTGAATACCTAAGTTCTCGAAAAAGCGGATAATATCTTCATTACTAAAAATAGAAAAAGCGCTATGTAAAAAGCGACCGTTTCCAGGTATATGCTTAATAATCTCGTCAACTGGTAACCGGTTCGTTACATTACAACGACCACCACCCGAAATCGCGAGCTTTCTTCCTAATTTATCTCCTTTGTCAATGAGAAGTACCTTTGCTCCAACTTCTCCAGCAGCAATAGCCGCCATTAACCCAGAAGGACCTCCTCCTATGACAACAACATCGAACTTCATATTGAATCCTCCATCTAATGTGCTAGAAAAAGAATAGCACGTTTAGAAGGAAAATAAAAATATTGTTAGACTTGAAATATAGGTATCTTCTCGATTTGTGTTAAAATAGCATCATTGGAGAAAAATCTAGATGGGTGAATTTGTAAAAACGCTTATAAATTAGAGAATTCGCCAGAATAATACGGAATAGCGCCAGAATATCTTTCTATTTCGCCAAAATAATTAAAATATCGCCAAATTCTCTATGAAATTCGCCAAAAAAGGCCGCTAGAATACGAAACTATAGTAGCGTTATGCTAATTTAGAGTTATTGGTTAGGGGATTATGAATGTCTAGCTCAAACTTATTAAAAGGAACGTTTATTTTAACGTTAGGTACATATATTTCAAGATTTTTAGGAATGATTTATGTCTTTCCGTTTGCCATATTAGTAGGTGAAACAGGAGCTGCTTTATACGGTTATGGCTATAATCAATATGCAATTTTTCTGAGTATCTCAACTGTTGGGGTACCGATGGCTGTTTCAAAATTTGTATCAAAATATAATGCTTTAGGAGATTATCAAACGAGTAGAAAGATGTTTAAAAATGGCTTGTTATTAATGATCGGGATGGGTGTCTTATCCTTTCTTATCATGTATACATTAGCTCCTTTTCTAGCTCAAGTTCAGCTGGCTGGTGAGGAAAAGCTGACAAATAGTGTAGAAGACATCGTGAATGTAATGCGAATGGTGAGTTTTGCTTTGCTGATTGTCCCAATCATGAGTGTTATAAGAGGTTTTTTCCAGGGGAATCAGTCTATGGAGCCAACTGCAGTATCTCAAGTAATTGAGCAACTAGTTCGTGTAGTGTTCTTAATTGGGGCAGTTTACTTAATTAGAGAAGTGGCTGGGGGAGAAATATCAACCGCGGTTGGATATGCAACCTTTGGTGCATTCATTGGTGCAATTGCTGGTCTTGCCGTGCTCGGTTGGTATTGGTATAAGAAAAAGAATGATTTCGACTTACAATTAGAATCAAGTAAAGTGGAATCAACAGTTACAACTAAACAGATGATGAAAGAACTATTTACGTATGCAGGACCATTTGTCTTAGTAGGATTAGCCATTCCACTATATCAATATGTCGATGGTTTAACGTTTAACCGGGGAATGATTCTTGCAGATAAGAAGGATATTGCAGAGAAAGTACTGGGGATTATAACCTTCTACGTCAACAAACTCGTCATGATACCAGTTTCCCTTGCAACGGCATTCGGCCTTACACTTGTTCCGGCGATTACGAAAGCATTTACAGACCGAAATCGAAAATCGTTGCACACTCAAATAGACCAATCATTTCAGGTTGTATTCTTTTTGACTTTACCTGCAGTGGTAGGGCTTGCTATTTTGAGTGATGAAATTTATGCAATGTTTTATGGGGCAAGTGAACTCGGGGCAAATCTATTAGCTTGGTATGCTCCAGTTGCAGTACTGTTTGCATTTTTTACTGTAACAGCTGCAATCCTTCAAGGTATACAAAAACAAAAGCTTGCTGTCATTAGTTTATTTTTTGGGTTAATCCTTAAAATAAGCTTAAACATCCCTTTCATTACTTGGTTTGAAGGGGTGGGTTCTATCCTAGCAACAGGAGTCGGTTATTTAGGATCTGTTGTATATAGCTTGGCAATGATAAAGCGACACGCTAATTTTTCCTATAGGTTGTTTTTTAAACGTTCTGTTCTTATGTTAATATTTTCAATGTTTATGATTTTAGGAATAAGCATACTATTATTAGGCTTGTCACCATTTATGACCTACGAGGACGGACGATTTGAAGCGATTGTCTTAACAATTACTGGTGTTGCAGTCGGAGCGGGAATCTACTTGTACTTAAGCTATCGCTCAAACTTAGCAGGAAAGCTATTAGGTACCCGTTTTTCATTTTTAAAAAAACAAAAGGTGAGAGGATAAACTTCCACTCACCTTTTGTAAAAAATTAGTATTGACCTCCACCTAAACCTAAACGTCGCTCAATGCGGTCAACTCGACGGTCTAAACGTTCAATTTGATTATCAAGTCTTTGAACTTGGCGTTCTAAGCGATCTAATCGACGGTCAACGTTACCTACACCGCCTCCGCCTGGGTATCCTGGAATACCAGGAATTGGTAGGAAATAGCCTTCTGGTTGTTGTCTGTACATAATGTTCTCTCCTTTAAAGTAGAATACGAAATACAATTATAGTTTATGGAAGTAGGGCATGTGTTGAGAGAGTCAAATGCCTATATAACTTAAATCTAGGCGAGTAAAACAAATAAGGTGGCTATAAAATGAGAATCGATAAATTATTAGCAAATATGGGGCATGGTACGCGAAAAGAAGTAAAACAGTTATTAAAAACAGGAAATGTCCGAATTGAAGATACAGTTGTCAAAGACCCCAAAACACAAGTGAATCCCGACACACAAGTAGTTACCGTACACGGTGAAGTCGTGGAATACCGAGAGTTCATTTACTTAATGATGAATAAACCACAAGGTGTTATTTCAGCAACAGAGGATCATCAAGACGAAACGGTTATTGATTTATTAGAACAAGAGGATCAATTATTTGAGCCATTTCCTGTTGGACGTTTAGATAAAGATACAGAAGGATTATTGTTAATAACAAATGATGGTCAATTATCACATCAGCTATTATCACCGAAAAAACACGTACCAAAAACGTATTTTGCACATATTCGAGGCGAAGTGACGGATGAGGATGTGAAGGCATTTGCTCAAGGTGTAGAACTTGATGATGGATATATGACAAAACCAGGTAAGTTAACGATAATAAAGGCAGGAGAAACTTCGCAAATTGAGCTTATTATTACTGAAGGAAAGTTCCATCAAGTGAAGAGAATGTTTGAAGCAGTCGGAAAAAAGGTTACATACTTGAAACGAATTAAAATGGGGCCACTGCCACTAGATGAGACGTTGGAGCTTGGTGAATACCGAGAGCTAACAGAGGAAGAAGTAGAACTTTTGCGTTTGGGGAGAGAATAGAAGGAGGAAGGACGATTAAAGTCCTTCCTCTTTACGTATGACTGTTCTATAATTGGAGAATCTTGGGTGTTTTACGAAGTCAACTTCACTTTCTTTTCTGTTATTGTCCATTTCCCGCGGCTCGGGCTTTCCACCAAATCGTTATATGCTAATACATTAAGATCACGCTGTATCGTTCGTTGAGTGATTCCAAACTCATCGACTAACTGTTCAGTTGTGACTGTGCCTCTTTCACTAATAAACATATAAACGGATTTGATTCGACTAAGCATTCGAGAAGTTGAAGGCTTCAAAAAACCACTCCTTAATGTTTTTTTGGCTAATCAGAAATTAAAGTATAAGTTCTAAAAGCTTAAAAAAGACTAAGCTTTGACTTGGTAAATTCCAAGTCATGTAATAAGAAATATTTTCAATATTACTTTACCTATTATCATTTTACACAAAACTGTCGAGTAATTCACTTAATTAAATGAATTTACAAAAAAAATACTGTATGGATCCCCCCTCTAACGTTAGTTGAAGTAAATATATGATGTCCGTACTGGTATGTATGACCTCTTCTACAAACTTCGGAGTATCTCGATAATTTTTTCTATTTCTATTATTAGAAAGTGTATATGTAGTATACATATTTTGTAAAAAAATACGTCATTCTATATCACTAGCTTTTTTGCTAACTTTTGGTATTCTATAATCAATGAAAAAAATATATGTGACGGGGTGATTGAATGGAAATCAACTGGCTACAAGAAGTGTCAAAACGAAAAGATGAAATCATACAGGAAACGCAACGCTTTTTACGAATCGATAGTGTATTAGATGAAAAGACAAAAGACCATCAAGCACCTTTTGGTAAAGGAATTCAAGAAGCGCTAGACTTCTTACTGGATAAAGGATCTGAAGATGGATTTACAATTAAAAATGTAGATGGCTATGCAGGACATATCGAATATGGAAATGGTGAGGAACTTGTAGGGGTGCTTTGTCATATTGATGTTGTGCCTCCAGGAGATAACTGGACGAGTGATCCATTCTCAGCTGAAATTCGCGACGGGAAAATCTATGCTCGTGGTGCATTGGACGATAAAGGTCCGACTATGGCAGCGTACTATGCTTTAAAAATTGTGAAAGAACTTGGTTTACCTGTTAACAAACGCTTAAGAATTATTATTGGAACGGATGAAGAAAGTAACTGGCAATGTGTAGAGCATTACTTTAAGCATGAAGAAATGCCTGCAATGGGCTTTGCTCCAGATGCCGATTTTCCAATTATCTATGCTGAAAAAGGTATCTTTGATTGTAAGTTAAAACAAGAGAATGTAGATGATTCAAAGATTAGTCTTCTGACTTTAGTTAATTTCTCATCAGGTAGAAGATTAAATATGGTACCTGATTATGCGGAAGCACAAATTGAGGGGAACTTTGAAGCTTTAGTAGAAGCATTTAATGATTTTATAACGAAACATCAACTAAGTGGAAGTTATGAAATTCATCAACATACGTTAAATCTAAAAATAAAAGGTATATCGGCACACGGAATGGAACCGAAAAATGGTGTGAATGCTGGAACAAAGCTTGTTGAATTTTTACATACCTTTGATTTTAATCAAGGTGCAAAGAACTTCTTAACATTTGCAAATCAATATTTAGTTGAAGATTCTAGAGGGCATTCATTTGGAATCCAATATGCAGATGATATTACAGGTGATTTAACGGTAAACGTTGGAATCCTCTCTTATGAAAAGGAGAAGGGTGGTTCGTTCGGTTTAAATATCCGCTACCCTGTTACTCACGAAATAGAGAAAACAATTCAAGCGATCAATGAAAAAGCCAATGAGTATGGCTTTACGATTTCAGAGCAGTCAGATTCAAAACCGCATCATGTAGACTCAAATCATGAATTAGTTCGTACGTTACAAAAGGTGTATACGGAGCAAACTGGAGAAGAAGCAACCCTTCTATCGATTGGTGGAGGAACATACGCTAGGTCGTTGAAAGCAGGAGTTGCATTTGGGCCACTTTTCCCGGGAAGACCAGATATTGCCCATCAAAAGGATGAGTATATCGAAATAGAGGATTTACTAAAGGCTACTGCAATTTATGCACAAGCCATTTTTGAATTAGTAAAGTAATGGTCTTACGAATACCGCTCTAGCCTGGGCGGTATTTTCAATTGATAAAAGAATTGAGGGGTACATTTTGCAAGATGTTAAAGCGCAACAAGACTATACAAAATTAAATCTACGTACATTTTATTTTCTTACTTTTCTAGGAATAGGTGCATTAAATCCTTTATTACCAGTGTATCTTGATGAAACAATTGGCTTATCGGGAGCGCAAATTGGGTTAATTATGTCACTTAGCCCAGTTGTCATGATTGTCATTCAGCCGATGTGGGGGCTTTTAAGTGACTGGACTCAGAAACCTAGGCTTCTATTAACGATTGCAACGTTGTTAACGAGTTTAATAGGAATTGTTTATTCTTTTGCAAACGTGTATGTATCTCTAATCATCGTTGCTATCACATTATCCATGGTACAAAGTGCAATGATTCCGATTTCGGATAGTATTACATTAAACTATGTTCAGAAAACAAGGGGAAATTACGGGTCATTCAGATTATGGGGGGCCATTGGTTTTGCAGTTGCTGTCATTATAGCAGGAAGAATGGCTGAAACATTTGGAAACTCGGTCATTTTTTATATCTTTTCTGCAGTTCTCTTCATTGCAGCGTTATTTTCGTTTAGATTGCCAGAGGAAAGTCAACAATCAGTTCAAACAAGCATGTTTACCGGAATAAAATCGTTACGTAAGCAGAAAAAATATATGTTGTTCTTATTCACGACGTTTTTAATACTAGGCCCAATTCTAGCAAATAACTCCTATTTTGGACTATTTGTAAAAGATATTGGAGGGACGTTAACAGGGATTGGATTAGCCTTCTTATTTGCTGCAGGAAGTGAAGCACCGTTTATGCAGTTTGCAAATCGTTTTATTCAAAAGCTTGGAATGATGAAGGTTTTGCTAATTGCAGCTTTAATTTCAATGGTTAGATGGTACTTTTATTATTTTGAACCGTCCTTAGTGCTCGTGTATGCAACAACAATCGCACAAGGCTTCTCTGTAGGACTGTTTATACCAGCTGCACTTCAATATGTGAGGGACATTGCTCCAAAAGAAGTAAGGGTTACGGCAATATCCATCTATTCGGCAGTCGGGAATGGACTAGGAAGCTGGTTTTGTATTTATGTTGGGGGGCTATTATTAGAGTGGTTCTCCATCCAAATGGTTTATTTATTCTATGGAATGCTAACAAGCATTGGGATCGTTTCTCTTGTTATCATCTCGAGGCTTGAGAGAAATGAGAGTAAAAGCTTACTAGAAGAAGTTTCATAATGAACAAAAGACTCCTTAATAGGAGTCTTTTATACGTATTATTCGAATAAGTCACTTGATAAATAACGTTCTCCTGTATCACAAGCGATACATATGACTACATCATCAGGTGTTAATCTACTTGCTACTTCCATGGCTGCAAAGACTGCTGCTCCAGAGGAAGGACCGACTAAGATACCTTCTTCCCTTGCAAGTCTGCGAGCTGTGTCATAGGCTTCTTCATCCTTAATTTTAAAAATTTCGTCATACACATTTTGATTAAGGATGTTAGGGATAAATCCTGGACTTGTTCCAACTAGTTTATGTTTACCGGGTTTTCCGCCAGATAGAACAGGGGATCCTGCTGGTTCTACAACATGAACAGTTAACTCTGGATAATGCTCCTTTAAGACCTCTCCTGTTCCAGTAATCGTTCCACCAGTACCTGCTGTTGCAACAAATGCAGATAGTTTCTTTCCAATTTGGTTCATCGCTTCAACAATTTCAAGAGCAGTTGAATGACGGTGAGCGTCAGGATTTGCATCGTTATCAAATTGCATTGGCATGAAGCTGTTAGGAATACTGTCTGTTAATTCTTGTGCTTTTGCAATAGCTCCAGGCATCTTCAAATCACCTGGTGTAAGAACTACTTCAGCACCGTACGCTTTTAAAAGATTAATTCGCTCCTGAGTCATCGTATCTGGCATGACTAAAATCGCACGGTATCCTCTAGCTGCTGCATTCATCGCAAGCCCAATTCCTGTATTCCCACTAGTAGGCTCTATAATAGTAGAATCTTCTTTTAATAAGCCTTGCTTTTCTGCTTGGAGAATCATATTAAACGCTGCGCGATCTTTTACACTTTTACTAGGATTCAACATTTCAAGCTTTACATATATTTCAGCGCCTTGATCGGGACGTACTCTTCTAAGTTTTACAAGAGGTGTATTCCCAATCAGTTCACTTATGTTACCCGCTACTTTCATTGTCCGCCCTCCTTGTTTTTATCCTACCATAATTCCCTACAATCATTCGAATCATTTACCATCACTAATTATATTCATTTTGGTAAAATATACATTTAGGAAGTAAAGTCGAAGAAGAGGCGGTAAAGTCTATGACAAAGACACATTATTTTCTCGCAATACCGATACCTATAGAGATTAAACAAGCATTTAAACAGTGGAGAGAAGAAAACAAAATACATTTCCCGTTTAAATCATGGGTACATCATGAAGATTATCATATTACATTAGTATTTTTAGGAGATGCTCCAGAGGCTGAGTTAGAAAAAGTAAAAAAAGAGATAAGAGAAATAGTTCAAAGCCATGAACCGTTTGAGCTTACGTTAAATGGATTAGGCTACTTTGGTCAAAAGGAGTCTCCTCGAATTTTCTGGGGTGGTATCAAGCGACAGGTACAACTAGAGAACCTACAAAGAGATGTTTTCGAAGCTTGTGGAAGGATAGGGTTTGAATTAGAGAAAAGACCGTATCGTCCACACCTAACATTAGCGAGACGATATAAAGAGGGGAATGGTTTTCCTTTTGAACAATTAAATCACTACTTTCAGATAGATCCATCATTACGTGCGTATACTGTTCAATCAGTGGTATTGTATCAAACTCACCTAGACCGTGTGCCAAAGTATGAAGCGATAGAGACTTTCGACTTGGGCGTGAAAAGATGAAACATGGATACATCAAACAGTTGCTACATATCATGATACAAATCGGTTTCTTATTTTTATTTTATGCAGTTGGAATGTTTATACAAAAAATTACTCATATCCCTATCCCAGGTAGCATTCTAGGAATGATCATCCTGTTTCTAGTACTCCTAACAAAAAAAGTGCCATCAAAATGGTTGGAAACTGGAGCGAACACGTTGCTATCCCATTTACAGTTATTTTTTGTTCCAGTAACGGTTGGGATTATTGAATATTTATCCTACTTTTTTGGGAAAGGTGTAATCAGTTTAGTAGTAGTTTTATTAAGCACAGCGATTGTACTGGTAACAACGGGATGGTCAACGCAATACATTCTAACGAAAAAAGAGGAGGATCTGTCTGCATGATTAGTCTTCTTCTTTTCTTATATATTGCTGGTACGATTTTCTTATATATGATCATGAGAAAACTATATCGAAAGTTTTCTTTCCCTTTTTTTATTCCTGTTGTCACAACATCAGTTATCATTATTAGTTTGTTACTCAGTTTTGACATTTCATACTCTGAATATATGCAAGGAGCTAAGTGGATCGATTTCATTCTAGGTCCGTCGGTAGTGGCCATGGCGTATCCGTTATTCATTCAATGGGAACGAATTAAAAAAAATAAAGCTCCAATTTTTATCGGTGTTATAATTGGAACAATTGGAGGGATCGTAACAGGCACAATACTAGGCATCATATTTTCCCTGCAGCATGAGGAAATTATGACGATTATTCCGAAATCTGTGACTTCACCAATTGCAAAGGATCTTTCCCTTTTATTAGGTGGAAATCCATCTTTAACCGTAGCTTTTGTGATCATTGCTGGAGTTTTCGGGAGTATGGCAGGCCCCATTTTATTGAAAGCCTTTAATGTCGTTCATCCTTATGGTATAGGTATAGGGATGGGAGCTGCCTCTCACGGCATCGGGACAGCAAAAGCAATTGAAATGGGAGAAGAAGAAGGAGCAACAAGCTCAATTGCCATGACGTTATGTGCGGTGCTATCTTCCTTCCTTTGTCCAATTATCGGATATTTTTTTCTAGTTTAATCAGATGATGGTATTTTCGCTCATTACGTTGATTATAGAGGAAGGTAGACTTATGATGTTTTTTAGTTTCTTTTGTTAACTTCTACCCGCACTGTCTTAAGCTCAGGTGTAGAAGTCAGCATGTCCTGTGGCAATGCAGAGGTCTGCGCAGGCTTTGGGCATTTGTTGTCAACAAGTGCTTCAGGAATCAACATTCGTGAAACACGTATACATATAAAAATTAGCTATTGGGCTAGGTATCATCTTTTCGGTAAATGCTAAGAAAATGTTTGAACTGCGAAAAGAGCCTACAAAGAGGAGTGTAAATATAATGGCTCAGCTTATTAAATTGATGGATTTTATTTCTAGATATGAAATGAACACGTACCGTTATCCAAGTCAATATATACGATTAAAAAAGCAACATTGGAATAGATTGAAGACCCTATGGGAGCAGGGTCTTTTAGAAGTGGAAAAATTAGATATAGAAGACTCTTCAAAATCTGAGAAACGTTCAATTTTTCGTTCATTTAAAGGTCGACTCACGAAAAATGAAAAGTCAGCAAAAGAAATCGAAAACTTTTCTGTTCCAGGCTTTGATGAGATTCAAGAATCTGATGGAGATTTGCCCCTTGAGCATACATTTAAAAATATCCCTAAGTCAGAAGATGAGTTGAAACAACGATTTTTGGATGACTTAATTGAATTTCAAATTAGGTGGGCTAGTTCGACAATTCGAGAAAAATCGTACGTTGACAGGCCAATTTACTTCGATGAAGTATTAAAGTATTTTCTCCAACGATTTCCTGATAATTATTTAGTGCTATATAAACCAGTGTTTTTAGTACAGAGAGCTCCGATAGAGTTGGAAGTCATCATGATTAGTCCGACTGAAACATGGTGCATCACACTTTTGGAAGGAAAAGAGAATAGTGTATTTTATGGCTCGAAAGATAGATTTTGGTCAGAGAGATATGGAGAGGAAGAAGAAAGAATAGGATTAAGTCCTATGATTTCTTTAAATCGAATGGAGAAAATTGTTCGCAACATCTATCAATATCATGAAGTGGAGTTACCGATTAGGAAGGTGGTATTAAACCGAACAGGTTATATTGACTATCTATATGCACCCGTTGACACAATGTTAATTGATAAACGAGTGTATGAAGAGTGGTTTTCTTCCTTAAGACGCTTATCATCACCACTAAAATCCGTACAACTAAAAGCAGCCAAGGTTTTACTTCAACATTGTCAAACAACGTATGTTAAGAGGCCAGAATGGGGCATGAATGAATGACGTAACTTGATAAACATACGGGAGGAATTTGGATGGAGGCGCATAGGGAGTTTGAGGCATATCTTGATGAATTGACTGTCATCACAGTATTATTACCTAAGCACCAAATATGGGATGTAAATCCGAAATTTACGCTCTTGCAACCAAGTGGAATAACTTCCCAACTACAAATTCAATCATACGAAGAACATCCTGACTTCTATAAATATCAATGTAGTAGTAAAGAGCCCATCATATTAGGGCGAATCTATTACGTTATCACCGGAGACAACCGAACTGACTTGCTAGTAGGTGCTGTAGTACGGACTCCACAATTTGATGAAGAATACTATTATAACGGTGAAGATTTAGGCGCTATATATTTTACTCACTCAACGTTCTTTAAAGTTTGGGCACCTACTGCAACCAAAGTAAACTTATATTTGTTCACGCCTGATGGAAAGAAAAAAACTGTACATGAAATGAAGCGTTCGGAAAAAGGAACGTGGACGATTACAATCTCTAGTGACTTGGAAATGTATTTGTATGTATATGATGTTTGTGTCAATAATGTTTGGCGTAAAGCTGTTGATCCCTATGCAAAATCAGTTACGATTAACAGTGAAAAAGGAGTTGTAGTCGATCTGCAGAAAACAGTAATTCCGCAAAAACGGCTGGAACCAATGGCACAACCGACAGACGCCATTATATATGAAACACATATAAGAGACTTTACGATTCATAAAGATAGTAAAGTAAAGGAAAAAGCAAAATATACTGGGTTTGTTGAAGGTACTGAAGATACGTGTATTGATTATGTAAAACAACTCGGTATCACTCACATTGAATTGTTGCCAGTAAATGAGTTCGCGGGAGTAGATGAAGAAAAGCCTCTTGCATCCTATAATTGGGGCTACAATCCTCTTCACTATTTTTCCCCAGAAGGCAGTTATAGTTCAAATCCTAGAAATCCATATGCAAGAATCATAGAATTACAATCAATGATTCAAGACATTCATGAGCAAGACTTAAGAGTAATCATAGATGTTGTATTTAATCATGTGTATATAAAAGAAGAATCTGCCTTTGAAAAAATCGTTCCGGGTTATTATTTCAGGTATGATGATAATGGAATGCCCTCTAACGGTACAGGTGTAGGAAACGATTTGGCATCGGAAAGAAAAATGATGAGGAAGTTTATTATTGATTGTGTACTGTATTGGATTAACGTATATAATGTGGACGGCCTTCGTTTTGACCTAATGGGTATTTTAGACATTAAAACGATGAATGATTTGCGAAAAAAGGTGGATGAGGTAGACTCTTCAATTTTGCTATTTGGAGAAGGGTGGGAGTTAAATACACCTTTATCGCCAGAGAAAAAAGCAACGATTCGTAATTCCGCAAAAATGAATCGTATTGGTCATTTTAATGATCGGTTTCGGGACATTATTAAAGGCAGTACCTTTAATCTATATGATAGAGGCTTCGCTTTAGGGCAATGTAATCGTACAAAAGAAGTAAAGCATGTGATGATGGGAAGCATTAATAATGATGAGGTAAAAGGATTATTCTCACATCCTGCTATGTCCGTTAATTACGTAGAATCTCATGATAATCATACATTTTGGGATAAAGCCATTGTGTGTAACTCATTCGAAGACAAAGAGATTATAAGAAAAAGACATCGATTAGCTACGAGTATGGTTTTGTTATCACAAGGTATTCCTTTCCTCCATAGTGGCCAAGAGTTTTATCGAACAAAGCATGGTGTTGGCAATAGCTATCAATCACCTGATGCTATAAATGAGTTAAAGTGGAGTCAAAAATCACAATTTGAAAAAGATGTTATATATATTAAAGGATTAATTGACATTCGAAAGTCACATGGAGCATTTCGTTTTTCAATGGGAAATCAAGTTAGAAAACATATGTACTTCATTCAGACTATACCAGAATTACTTGCATATGAGCTTCGTGGAGTGAAAGATTATGGTGAATGGGAAACAATAATTGTCGTTTTTAATAACAGTACTCAAAAACAATATTTAGAACTTGATCAAAAATGGAGTTGGAACGTCCTTGCCGACAATCAAGAGGCTAATGTACAAACACTTTATAAACTGACAACTAAAAAATTCGTCATACAGCCATTGAGTTGTAATGTTTTTACAAAGGAATAATTTACGGATGTACTTGACGATTTGAATTAGTAGGAGATAAAATCTATAAGATAGTATTAATATTTAGTATTTCGAAATGCATCGTTTCGATAAAAAAGACTAAGCTAGCACCTACCTTAGTAGGCATAGCCTAGTCTTTCTACTTTTGTTTTTCCAAAATAACGAAAACTCCTACTCAGTAGGAATCTCCTACTACGGTAGAAAATTCCTACTGGGTAAGATTAGGCACAATAATGAAGGTGAATGGTTTGGACTATATTTTAGGTGAAGAATGGGAAATCTCCCCAGCTGGTGGAGCGACGGGAGAAGCCTATTTTGCACAGCACAATGATAAAAAATTATTTTTAAAAAGAAATTCTTCTCCGTTTTTAGCTGTACTTTCTGCAGAAGGTATTGTGCCAAAGCTTATTTGGACAAAGCGTCTGGAAAATGGGGATGTCATTACAGCTCAACATTGGCTAGATGGAAGAGAATTAAAGCCGGTTGATATGCATATGAAGGAAGTGGCTATGCTTTTAAACAAAATCCACTCTTCAAAAGAGCTGCTTGATATGCTGATGAGAATTGGTAAGTCTCCATTAAAGCCTGAAGAATTGCTTCAGGATATGGAGACTTCAAGTTACTTTAAGCTAGAGAGCGTTCATAACCATTCAATCAAAATTGCCTTAAATTATTTAAGGACAGGCTTAGAAAAAATTGAAGACGTTGAATATGTCGTATGTCACGGAGATATTAATCATAATAATTGGTTATTATCCAACACAAATCAAATGTTTTTAATTGATTGGGACGGTGCAATGGTAGCAGACCCGGCAATCGATATCGGAATGCTTTTATATTCATATATACCAGAGGAAAGATGGGGAGAATGGCTAGCTCATTACGGAATTGAGCTGGATGTAAGTCTAATGCATAGAATGAAATGGTATGTAATTTATCAAACATTGTTATCCATACAATGGTTTGAAGAAAAAAAATCAAGTGAACAAAAGCATTATGCAGAGAACTATTTACAGTCTCTGCTTGATTAAGAAAGCTGATGGATATCATCAATCCATCTAGAAATGTCTTGTTGATGACTTAATATATGTTCATCTAAATGAGCTGAATATTTCCCATTTTGGCTATATTGATACACATCCATTAACACGTTTTTTGCTTCGGAGCTTAAGTTATCATTACTTAACATTGATTTAACTAATCTTTCTAACTGTTCACATTCCGCGACAGTGCCACAGCAATCTGTTTGCTGGTTAGATAATATGTCCATTAATACACTAATTTGGTTGTGAAGATCAAGTGGCATACTAAAATCACATCCTTTATTAAAGTCATGTATATCGTTTGAGAGTTCTACTATTTTTATACAGTGAATAAAATCAGTCTTATTAAAAGAGGAAGTGAATATATGCGTCTACGTCATAAACCGTGGGCCAAAGATAAACTAGCCGAACATGCTTCAATAGTAGTCCATAATCCTGAAGAAAAAAGAGGGAAATGGCATGAACTTTTTGGTAATGACAAACCTATTCATATTGAAGTAGGAACTGGAAAAGGCAGATTTATTACAGGTATGGCAAAAGCTAACCCACATGTAAACTATATTGGAATAGAATTACAAGATAGTGTCATCGTCGGAGCATTAGATTTAATATTAGAAGACGTAACTCCAAATATTCGTTTATTAAATCAAAATGCAGAAGACTTGCAAAAGTTCTTTGAATCAAATGAAATAGACCGAGTTTACTTAAACTTTTCAGATCCATGGCCGAAAAATCGCCATGAAAAGCGACGTTTAACTTATAAAACATATTTAAAAATGTATGAAGATATTTTAGTGGAAAACGGAGAAATACACTTTAAAACTGATAATCAAGGTTTGTTTGAGTTTTCTTTAAAGAGTTTTTCAGAATATGGTCTTCTTTTAAAGTTTGTTAGTCTTGACCTTCATCACTCTGATTTCGAAGGAAACATAATGACTGAGTATGAAGAAAAGTTTGCAAGCAAAGGAAATCGAATTTATCGTTCAGAAGTACAATACCGTTCATCGAACCTGTCCTAGTGGCAGGTTTTTTTATGTTTGATCTTTGTTTTGGGGTATTGAGAGAGCCACTATGACTCGTGACAGTGGGGCTACCTGAAATAATAAGTAGTTTCAGTCTTTGACAAGTCACATAATCATCCACTTCATGTTACAATAAGTGCAATGAGGAGGGGAAATCATGGAAACATTAAAAGTTGGTAACTTAACGTTAACATGGCTAAATGGTGGTGTGACCCACTTGGATGGTGGAGCTATGTTTGGTGTTGTCCCTAAAGCTTTATGGTCGAAACGATATAAAGTAAATGAGCGCAATTTAATCGAACTTCGAACAGATCCGATTTTGATTCAAGATGGTAAACGTAACATGCTCATTGAGTCTGGAATTGGTCAAAATAAAATGACAGATAAAATGAAGCGGAATTTCGGTGTGGAAGAAGAATCAAAAATAGATGAATCCCTTTTAAAGCTAGGTTTAACAACAAAGGATATTGATTTCGTGTTAATGACACATCTTCATTTCGATCATGCTTGTGGGCTGACAAAATGGAACGGAGAATCACTAGTTCCTACTTTTGAGAACGCTGTCATTTACACTTCAGAAGTCGAGTGGAACGAAATGAGAAACCCTAATATCCGTTCTAAAAATACATATTGGAAAGAAAATTGGTCAGGAATTGAGCATTTGGTTCAGCCGTTTTCTGGTGAAAAAAACATCACTGAAGAAATTTCCATGCACCATACTGGTGGACATAGTGATGGGCATTCGATTGTTTTAATGGAATCTGGTGATGACAAAGCACTTCACTTAGCTGATATTTTACCGACCCATGCACACCAAAATCCATTATGGGTAATGGCGTACGATGATTATCCGATGCAATCGATAAATGCGAAAAAACATTGGATTGAAAATGGACTTCAAGAAGATATGTGGTTCACGTTTTATCATGATGCTAACTATCGTGCATTGAAATGGGATCAAGAAGGGAATATTAAGAGCGCTATTGAGCGAAAAAAATAGCCCTTTCTCGAATAAAGGGCATAAAACAGGTTATACATCGATCTCTTGAATATCTAATATCGTACCATTTTCAGCATTTACAATGAATTCTAAGTGTTCCTGCTGATCATGAATCGTTCTTGAAATTCCACCTCTGTATATTTTATAGGTGATGTTGTTTCTAATAAACTCTTCTGGAACCATGTGAATCCAAGAACCGTCAATTGGTCCATGTTTTTTTACTTCTTGCTTTACTTTACGTAAGGCAGCATCTGATGATATGTGAGCTGGTTTATATTTTTGAAAAGCATAAGTTCCAATAATTCCAACTGTAACACCGAGTAAAAATTTCCGTACACTCATAATAAAATCCTCCGATTCTTTGGATAATATCCATTCTATACAAATTATACATTATTTCATACTTTCAGAACGAGAGGAACAATTCAAACTGGAAAGCATGGCATTTATTTTGTACAATAAAAGACAGAAACTATTTAGCATTTCGAAATAATGTGTAGGGGGAATACATAATGAACCAAGAAACTTTGCAGCTTTTTAAAACATTAACTGAATTACCTGGAGCACCTGGAAACGAACATGCAGTCCGTAAATTTATGAGATCAGAGCTTGAAAAGTACTCAGATGAAATTGTACAAGATCGATTAGGTAGCATCTTCGGCCTTAGACGTGGACCTGAAAATGGACCAACAATTATGGTTGCAGGTCACATGGATGAAGTTGGATTCATGGTTACGTCTATTACTGAAAATGGAATGCTTCGCTTTCAACCACTTGGAGGTTGGTGGAGCCAAGTATTGCTAGCTCAACGTGTACAGATTATCACTGATAATGGACCAGTTATTGGCGTAATCGGATCTATTCCTCCACATTTATTAGAGGAATCACAACGTGCAAAGCCAATGGATATAAAGAACATGCTTATTGATATCGGTGCTGATGATAAAGAAGATGTACTTCGAATTGGAATTAAGCCAGGTCAACAAATCGTACCACTTTGTGACTTTACGCCAATGGCTAACCCTAAGAAGGTGTTAGGAAAAGCATGGGATAATCGCTATGGTTGTGGATTATCGATTGAACTGTTAAAAGAGTTGAAGGGTGAAAAACTCCAAAATACTTTGTATTCTGGTGCAACAGTTCAAGAGGAAGTTGGATTACGTGGTGCACAAACAGCCGCTAATTTAATCCAGCCAGACATTTTCTTTGCACTAGATGCAAGTCCAGCAAACGATATGTCAGGAGATAAATCTGCATTTGGTCAGCTTGGGAAGGGTGCACTTTTAAGAATTCTTGACCGTACTATGGTGACACATAAAGGTATGAGAGAGTTTATATTAGATACAGCAGAATCTAATAGCATACCTTATCAATACTTTATTTCACAAGGTGGAACAGATGCAGGACGTGTTCATATTTCAAATGAAGGTGTACCTTCTGCAGTAATCGGAATCTGCTCAAGATATATTCATACACATGCATCAATCGTCCATGTTGATGATTATGCTGCAGCAAAGGAATTAATTGTGAAACTAGTAAAGTCTCTTGATCAAACGACTGTTCAAACAATTAGAGACAATGGATAAGATCAAAAGGGAGCAATCTGCTCTCTTTTTTTATGGGAAACTGGACTATGAATGGAGATTGAATAAATGAAAAGCATTGCAATTGGTTCCAAAAATTTTGCAAAGGTTGAAGCGGTTAGAGCGATTTTTAAAAATGATGGAATAGTTAGTGTGTCAGTTCCGTCAGACGTTTCGGATCAACCCTTTTCTGATGAAGAAACGATGAAAGGAGCACTAAATCGAGCGAACAATGCGTTAAGAGAAGCTAAAACAACGATCGGCATTGGCTTAGAAGGTGGAGTACTCCAAATGGAGAACGGAATTTATTTATGCAACTGGGGAGCACTAGTTGATGAGAGCGGTTATTGTGCTGTGGCAAGTGGTGCCAAAATCAAATTACCTAATGAGATTGGTGAGGAATTGTTAAAGGGTAGAGAGCTTGGACCAATTATGGATGATTTTGCGAAAATGAAAAATGTGCGTAAACTAGAAGGTGCAGTTGGAGTTTTAACGAATGGAATAATCAATCGTAAAGAAATGTTTGAACATATCGTGAAGCTTTTAAGAGGACAATATGAATTTAATAGATAGTAAATACTAGGCATATCTTCCTATTTCTTCGACAAAAACCGTATTTTTTCTCGAATTTTGTCAATTTTGGGTTGTCACACCTTTTTTAATAAGGTTATTATAAAAGAGTGTAAGTTAGGAGGATAAAGATGAGAAAATATAAATCTTTGTTTATATTATTACTTTTATTACTAGTAGGCTGCACATCAATTGATGAGGTTGTAGTTGAGACAAAAGACATAGTAGAAAAAGAGTTTCACGCAGGTGAAAAGGGAGTTAATGTCGAAACAGAAACGTTCTCCTACTATAAGCCTACATCAATGGAGATAATAGATAAGGGAACGACGAACATTATCTTAACAGAAGGTAAACAACCATATATCCTTTTCGTCAATACACTTGAGAAGAAAAATAGTCAAGTAGTCTTCGATTCTTCACAAAAAGATGAAGAGTATCTAGTTCATGAAACATTTGAACATAAAGATTCCTTTGCATTTTTACAAGTGCTAGAACTTGATAAAAATCTATACGAAGTTACAGTAGGTGTTGGTGGTACGAAGCTAACAACTGAAACGAAAAAGGATAAAATAGTAGATAGTGCAAAATTAATGATGCAAATTGCAAATTCTGTTCGTGTTAAATAAACCGACTCTGTATAATAGACTTAAACCTTAAATGAATAGTAAAGGCTAAAATGAAAAACGTTTGTCATCAGCCTAAATAAACCTATTACTATGAGGTTTATTTTTTTTGTATTAATACATTAGGATATATATAATAGATGACGGGTAATAAAATCGTTATTTTAATCTTGGAGGGGTAAACATGAAAAAACTTGAAAATGTTGAACAATATAAAGAAATCATTCAAGACAAGGTAGTCTTATTATTCTCAGCAGACTGGTGTCCAGATTGCCGTTTTATTGAACCGTTTTTACCAGAGATAGAAGAAACATATAACGAGTTTACTTTTTATTATGTGAATCGTGATCAATTTATTGATTTGTGTATTGAATTAGATGTATTTGGTATCCCGAGCTTTATTGCCTATGCAGAAGGTAATGAGCTAGGCAGATTTGTTAGCAAAGACAGAAAAACACAAGATGAAATTGAACAATTTTTAAACGGTTTGTAAGATAACCAAAAGCAGAAGGGAGTGTTCTGAATGAAAATGACGAGTAAAAAAATGAAAGAGATACTCGAAGCAAGATTGAACAATCCTGACTGGAGTATTTATTTTAATGCTAAAGAAGATACATTTCGTGTGACTGATAAACAGATGAATAAAGGGGTAACCGTCTCGTTACCAGGAATTATAAGTAAATGGGAAGTCCAAAAAGACGCCGTAATTGATGAAGTTGTTTATTACATAGAAGAGTCATTGCTTGCCTTAAAAAAGGATGATGGCTTATATGGGCAAGAGAAAAAAGTATTTCCAGTCATCCGTTCCACTTCTTTTGCGACCAAATCACAAGACGGCAAGAAGCTCTTTTACGAAGATCATACAGCAGAAACTAGAATTTATTACGCAATTGACTTAGGGAGAACATATAAGTTAATTGATGAAGAAACAATGGAAAGAGAAGGCTGGAAAGCAGAACAAATTCGAGAAATGGCAACATTTAATCTACGTTCTCTTCCAACTAAAGTGAAAAAAGATACGGTTGCAGATAATCACTTCTATTTCCTTAATTCAAATGATGGGTATGATGCTAGTAGAATTTTAAATGAATCCCTATTATCGCAATATGAAAAGGATATGGAAGGAACGATGGCGGTTGCTGTTCCTCACCAAGATGTATTAATTATTGCAGACATTCAAAATGAAACTGGCTATGATATTTTAGCACAGATGACGATGAGCTTTTTCTCAAATGGACTTGTTCCTATCACTGCATTATCCTTTCTATACACGAACGGGGAATTAGAACCGGTCTTCATCTTAGGGAAAAATAAACCAAAGAGAGGTTAATAACAATGAATGTATTTTACAATGCAGAGGGTATTGGTGATACGTTGATCGTTTCATTAAGAGATAGTGATCGTGATCTAAAACAGTTCAATCGTAAAGGTGACGTAGCTAGAATTTTTAATAAAGAAAATAACGAAACAATTGGATTTAATATTTTTAACGCTTCTAGTTATGTGACAATTGAAGAAACAGGAATGGTATCCCTTACTGAAGGGCTAGTAAATGCCATTCAAGACATTTTATCGAAAAATGAGTTCCATGAAAAATTAGACGTTGATCTTTCTTCGAAATTTGTTGTTGGTTTTGTGTTGGAGAAAGAAAAACATCCAAACGCTGATAAATTAAGTGTATGCAAGGTCGATGTTGGTACAGAAACATTACAAATTGTCTGTGGAGCACCGAATGTAGATGCTGGCCAAAAGGTAGTTGTAGCAAAGGTTGGTGCAGTGATGCCTAGCGGACTTCTCATTAAAGATGCTGAATTAAGAGGCGTTGCATCTTCTGGAATGATCTGCTCTGCACGTGAACTTGACCTTCCAAATGCTCCGCAAGAAAAAGGAATCCTCGTATTAGGAAATGAGTATGAGGTAGGACAAGAATTTACTAAAAAATAATTAGTTAAGCCATTAGTTATAGGACTAATGGCTTTTTCATTTCATTACCTTTAATTTATTCCCCAAAATTCAACAATAACTGCTAAAATAGAAAGATACTAGTTTTACATTGAAAGAGTGGTTTTACATGTTAAAGTACATTAAAAAGTTTTATTCTTACATAACCGGTGATGAAGAAAAAGATACGAACTCTCAACAAGAACTCCGTAATGTTGTATCTCATGAAAAAAAGAATTTAAATGAATCAGATATAAAAGCAAGAGTGTCGTATCAATATCCTGAAAGGAATTTTCGCTTCCCATTAATAGCAGATTCAGAAATACAACAAAAAGGGAAGAGAAGACCACCGAGACAGCCTGTTGATGAAAAGCCGGTTACAACTGCCACTTCTCATTCAGTTTCTAGGCCAACACCTGTTAAAAAGAAGGAAATGCCCCGTAAAGTTGAAACAAGTAAAGTCAAAGTTTCTTCTGGACCTTTTAAAGCTACGGATGTACCGTCACCTGTTTACGGTTTCAGAGAAAGAGTGAATCCTAATCGAGAAAACGAACCAGTTGAGTTTGAACTTCCAGAAACAACAGCAATACCTATTTTCCAACCTGAAGAAAATAAAGAGAATACATATTCAAACGAGTATATAAACGATATAAACGAAGATATTTCTGAACCTTATGAAGATGAGATAGAGGAATATGTTGAGGAAATTGGAGAACTGCACCAATCATTCCAAACAGTAGTATATGATGAAGTCTCATCAACCATTGAGGAAATGGAAGAAGCGACGTTTTCTTCTCACCCAATGCAAGAAGAATTAAGGGAAGAAAAGACGCCACCAAGAAAGCCAGTTCCTTTTAATGTTGTTATGTTAAAGCAAGATCGTGAAAGGCTGAACCAAAAGCCAAAGGAAACACAAAAGGAAACACCACAACCTAGTGGCTATCAATTTCCTCCACTCCATTACTTAACGTTACCAAAGCACGATGTGTTCACAGATGAACAGTGGTTAGAAGAGCAGAAGGACCTATTAGACGTAACACTAGAAAACTTTAATGTAAGAGCAAAAGTCGTGAACGTGACACAAGGTCCATCTGTCACTCGATTCGAAGTACATCCAGAGCCAGGTGTAAAGGTAAATAAAATTACGAATCTTTCAGATGATATTAAGTTATCTTTATCTGCAAGAGATATTAGAATGGAAGCACCGATACCAGGGAAAAATACGATTGGAATCGAAGTGCCAAACAAAGTTAGTAAACCAGTACTGTTAAGTGAAATTATTAATAGTCACGCTTTTCGAAATAACCCTTCTCCGTTAACCGTTGCGTTAGGATTGGACATCTCGGGAAAACCTATCATTACAGATTTGAAAAAAATGCCCCACGGTTTAATTGCAGGTGCAACTGGTTCAGGGAAAAGTGTATGTATTAATGCAATGCTCGTAAGTTTGTTATATAAAGCGTCACCAGATCAAGTAAAACTATTACTAATTGATCCAAAGATGGTTGAGCTAGCTCCTTATAATGATATCCCTCATTTAGTCAGCCCTGTTATTACAGATGTGAAGGCAGCTACTGCAGCGTTGAAGTGGGCAGTTGAGGAAATGGAACGACGTTATGAGAGATTTGCTCATTCTGGAGTTCGGGATATTAACCGTTACAATGAACTTGTTCGTGAACATAATGAGCCATCAGGTGAAATGCCATTTCTAGTCATTATTATTGATGAGTTAGCTGACTTAATGATGGTAGCACCAGGTGAAGTAGAGGAATCAATTTGCCGTATTGCTCAAAAGGCGAGAGCGTGCGGAATTCATTTATTACTGGCAACACAACGTCCTTCTGTAGATGTTATTACTGGGCTTATTAAGGCAAATGTCCCAACACGTATAGCTTTTTCTGTATCCTCACAAGTGGACTCTAGAACCATTATTGACGTAAGTGGTGCCGAAAAGCTTCTTGGTAAGGGAGATATGCTATTATTAGAAAATGGTTCTTCTAAATCTGTCAGATTACAAGGTAACTTTGTATCTGACCAAGAAATTGAGAAGATTGTTTCGTTTGTAAAAGAAAGACAAAAGCCTGAATACCTATTCCATCAACAAGATTTAGTATCGAAGTCTAACATTACACACGATGAGGATGAGTTGTTTAACGAAGCGTGTGAGTTTGTAATTGAACAGGGTGGGGCATCATCATCATTACTACAACGACGATTTAGAATTGGTTATAATCGTGCTGCAAGACTTATTGAGATGATGGAAGACTACGGTATTGTATCTGAACAACGAGGAAGTAAGCAACGAGACGTACTTATTACAGCGGAAGAATGGTTAGAATTACAGGACGAAAATTCTACTTCAATATCATAACGATTGGAAAAATGAATAGAATTCGTTAAAATGGTAGGTATGTCTATACTAGTTGATTGTAGAAAGAGACGAGGGTCTTAAAATGAAGGAAATAGAATTAAAGCTACAGGGCAAAATAAAACGGCTGACAAATCGTACGTTTAAATTTGATGAACGAATTAGGGATGGCTGGTTTTCAGCAGTATATTTCTTAAAAACGAGAGAAATTGTGAAGAGACATAAGCCTAACAATATAGTAACGATGCAGTTTTTCCAAAAACAGAATGCTGTTCTATGCGGAACAGATGAAGTGATAGCATTAATAAAAACATTTGCTGACCAACCAGATGAATTAGAAATACACTCATTAAAAGATGGAGATAAGATAAGTCCATTTGAAACTGTGCTGACAATTAAAGGACCATATCAAAATTTCGGTTTTCTGGAAGGAATTATTGATGGAATTCTGGCTAGACGGACGTCAGTGGCAACAAGTGTATATAATGTGATGAATGCTGGGGCAAAGAATGGAATCCAAAAGCCTATTATCTTTATGGGAGACCGAGATGATCACTATACACAGCAAGCCGGTGACGGTTATGCTGCATACATTGGCGGTTCAAAGGCACAAGCAACTCACGCAATGAATGAATGGTGGGGAAAGCAAGGAATGGGCACGATGCCGCATGCGCTCATCCAATTGTTTAATGGTGATGTTGTAGAGGCTGCGAAAGCCTATCAAGAGACATTTCCAGAAGATGAATTGATGGTACTTGTTGATTATAATAATGATGTGATAACCGATGCGTTAAGAGTTGCGAAGGAATTTGGAGATGATTTAAAAGCAGTTCGTTTAGATACGTCAAGAACGATGATTGATCAATACTTTGTTCGTAATCCAGATATTCTTGGTACTTTTGACCCACGCGGCGTAAATGCACCTCTTGTTTTTGCATTACGAGAAGCTTTAGACAAGGAAGGCTTTCAGCATGTTAAAATCGTTGTAACTGGTGGATTTAATGAAAAGCGGATTATCGAATTTGAGGAACAGCAAGTTCCAGTTGATATGTACGGAGTTGGAAGTAGTCTATTGAAAATCAACATTGGATTCACTGGAGACAATGTTGAATTAAATGGAGAACCTGAAGCAAAATCAGGGCGCAAACGTAGACCAAATCCGAGATTAGAAAAAGTAGACTAATTTAACAAAAAGAACTGGTAGATAGTCTATCAGTTTCTCTGTTTTTAATGGCTAAACTGGTAATGACCATTGGATGTTTTAAAAATTTTGTCAACATTCCTTTTATGTAATTCTTGTAGACAGTGATATAATAATGTAGTGTTTTTATACATACAATGACACTAGAAGATGAGGACAATCTCAAATCTAGATTCATGTCATATACTGTCTTACAGGTAGACCGCTCGAATTGATTCAAATATTGGAGGTTCTTTAAATGACAGTTTACCACTTCGTAGGAATAAAAGGCGCAGGTATGAGTCCTTTAGCACAAATATTGCACGATATGGACATTCAAGTACAGGGTTCGGATGTTGAAAAATATTTCTTTCCCCAAGCTGGATTAGAAGAACGAGGAATTACGATCCTTCCTTTTAGTCGTGAAAATATAAAGCCTGGGTTAACTGTAATTGCAGGAAATGCTTACCCTGATACTCATGAAGAAATAGATGAAGCATTAAAATTAGAAATCCCAGTTATACGTTATCATAAATTTCTTGGGGAATTTATGAAGAAGTTTACAAGTGTTGCCGTAACAGGAGCCCATGGTAAAACATCCACTACTGGTTTGTTAGCACATGTTGTATCTGGTTCACATCCAACTTCGTTTTTAATTGGTGATGGAACAGGAAAAGGTGCGAAGGATAGCCAATATTTTGTGTTTGAGGCTTGTGAGTATCGTCGTCATTTCTTATCCTACCACCCTGACTATGCAATCATGACAAACATTGATTTTGACCATCCTGACTACTATAAGGATATTAATGACGTGTTTGATGCATTTCAACAGATGGCACTCCAAGTGCAAAAGGGAATAATTGCTTGTGGAGATGATGAGTACTTACAAAAGATACAAGCAAAAGTGCCTGTCTTGTTCTATGGGTTTGGAGAAGATAATGACTTCCAAGCTCGTAATGTAGTGAAGTCAACAACAGGAACGTCATTTGATGTATATGTTCGAAATGATTTTTATGCTTCGTTTGAAATTCCGGCCTATGGTGACCACAATGTGTTGAACTCATTAGCTGTTATTGCACTATGCCATTATGAAGATATCTCAGCAGAAGTTGTGGCTGAACAATTGAAAACACATAAAGGTGTAAAACGACGCTTTACTGAAAAGCAACATGGAAATCAAACGCTTATTGATGATTATGCACATCACCCAACTGAAATTAAAGTTACATTAGAGGCAGCACGTCAGAAGTTCCCAACTAGAGAAATCGTGGCTATTTTCCAACCACATACGTTCTCAAGAACACAAACATTTCTACAAGAATTTGCAGATAGCCTAAAAGGTGCTGATCACGTCTATTTATGTGATATTTTCGGATCTGCTCGTGAAAATCAAGGTGAACTAACAATTGAAGATCTCCGAAGTAAGATTGAAAATGCATCTATAATAACAGAAGATTCAATTGAAACGTTAAAAATGCATGAAGATGGCGTTCTGATCTTTATGGGAGCTGGAGATATTCAAAAGTTTCAAAGTTCGTATGAAAACTTAGTATAAACCAGCTTAGGTGAGTGCAAACACACAGTTTGCACTCACTTTTTTTATTAACAGTTATTAGGTTAGGAGAACCTGATTATATCTTTTATTTTGAATCGCCCCATGAAAACGTTGACTCCTCCTGATACGAAGTACGCATAACTCGAGATGAACGCAAATTAGAATTGGGTAATCTTGGAGAACAGAAGTATATGTCATTAGCCAAATTTAAATCTGATATCTTGTTTCCAATTCTAACTGGAGAAGAGTTGAAGAAATAAGGAGGAGTAAATCGTGTTCCTATTCTAGTTGTTATTTGGTTTATATCAAAATTAATGACGAAAATAAAAAAAGAGTTTGGGACAAAACTAAAACACGATAACTAAAGAAAGAACAATTTCAAATTAGATAGGATGTTAATACAGCTGTTAATTTCCGTGCAAGACTTCGCTTTCCGCGGGCGATTGGTGAGCCTCCTCAGTCGTTCCTCCCTGCGGGGTCTCACCTAACCGCTTCTCCCGCAGGAGTCTTCGTCTTGCACTTCAATTAACAGCTAGTACATACTTAAAACAAAACGTAGTCTCTAACAATATAAATAAAAAAATCCGAACTCATTCAAATCCTATTAAACGAATTTGAGATGATTGTTCAGATTTTTCTTCGCCGAGTATACTTTTGGCCAAGCCTCTTTCTACTTTAGATTTTCCGGATTTAACACTTCTAATTCGGGAATGACAAAGCGTCCATCTTTACGGATTAAAACATCGTCAAAGTAAATTTCTCCTCCGCCGTAATCTAGGCGTTGGATGTTTACCATATCCCAGTGGATGTTAGAATTATTGCCATTCCAAGCATCTTCATAGGCTTGACCAGGAGTGAAGTGGAAGCTTCCATCGATTTTCTCATCAAAAAGGATATCTTGCATTGGATGTAAAATATATGGATTTACCCCTATTGCAAATTCTCCAATATAACGAGCACCTTCATCTGTATCGAAAATTTTGTTGATACGTTCTGTATCATTTGCAGTTGCTTCTACAATTTTTCCATCCTTAAATGTAAGCTTAACATTTTCAAACGTGAAACCTTGGTAAGGAGATGGAGTATTGTATGTAATTACCCCATTTACAGAATCACGAACTGGTGCGGAGTATACTTCTCCGTCTGGAATGTTTAACTCACCTGCACATTTAACGGCAGGAATATCTTTAATCGAGAAAGTTAAATCTGTTCCTGGACCAGTAAGGCGAACTTTGTCTGTCTTGTTCATTAGTTCAACAAGGCTGTCCATCGCTTCACTCATTTTTCCATAATCAAGGTTACAAACATTAAAGTAGAAGTCTTCAAATGCTTCAGTACTCATTTTAGCCAGTTGTGCCATAGATGCATTTGGATAACGAAGTACAACCCACTTTGTTTTTGGTACACGAATGTCTCTATGTACTCTTTGACCAACAGTACGGCCATGGATTGCCATTTTCTCACTAGGAACATCAGATTGTTCTGAAATGTTTTCTCCAGAACGTAGTCCAATATAAGCGTCCATTTCGCTCATTACGTTTGCTTCAAATTTAGCGATCATTTCATATTGTTCTTCTTTAGCACCCATCAACATTGCACGATCTACTGTGCTATCTTTTAAAGATACGAATGGATATCCGCCGGCAGCATAAGCTTCACGAACTAATGCAGTCACAAGCTCACGTTGCAAACCGAAGTTTTCAATTAATACTTTTTCACCTTTTTGAAGCTTACATGAATAGTTGATCAAGTTTTTTGCTAATGTATCAATTCTAGGATCCTTCATCTATCTCTCTCCTCTATTATGTACTACACAGTTATTGTAACCGATTTCTTAGGAAAAAGCTTACATGAGTGCAGAAGTTTTTCTTAATTTATTGAAATAGAAAGAAGGAATATAAGAAGTGGTATAGAAGGAGTTAAGAGGAAAAGAAAAAACTATTCATCATGTTTCATTTAATTAATAAATGGGTATTGATATTATATGTGCAGAGATGAATTTAACGTAAACAAGTAGGAGGAACTTTTCAAGTGTGGATTAATTTGTTGTATGTAAGTGTTGCAATTATTGCAATATCGTTTCTTATTTTAGCCATTTATATTTCGAAGACGTTGTTAGCTGTGAGGAGAAGCCTTGATCAAATGTCTACAACGGTTTCTGATTTAGAGAAGCAGATGAGAGGCGTGACGAGAGAAACGACTGAGCTATTAGCTAAAACAAATCAATTAGCAGACGACATTCAGCAAAAGTCTGAATCGTTAAATACAGTTGTACAAGCTGTAAAGGAAATTGGAGATTCTCTTCAACGTTTTAGCGGATCCATTAAGAATGTTACAAGCACCATTCAACATAAAGCAGAACAAAATGGGGATAAAATCACTCAAGCAGTTCAATGGGGCAATGTAGCAGTTGAATTGTGGGACAAGCTTAAACAAAGAAAGAACAACAGAATTTACAGAACTGAAGTTGATGAATAAGGAGGAACATAATATGAGTAAAAAATCTAGTGGTTCAGATTTCGTTGCAGGGGCAGTAATTGGTGCACTTGTTGGAGCAGCAACAGCCCTATTCCTAGCACCAAAAGCAGGGAAAGAATTAAGAGCAGACTTTAATGAAACAGCTTCTTCTGTGAAGAGTATAAAGTCACTGACTGAAAAAGGCAGCGAACTAGCTGAAGTTGCAAAAGAAAAGACTATTTCTTTAAGTCAAGTTGTGGCAGAACAGTCTTCAGTCATTTTGGATATGATTAAAGAGGTAACGAATCAAACAAAAGATCACAATGTCGTTGATAAAGATAAACCAGTTGAGCTTTTAGAGGAAGTTTCAACTACAGCAACAAAATCTCAAGAAGACTTTATTCCATTAAAACCAGCAACAGAAGATAAGGATGAGTTCTAATCATTGATAAAGGCAAAGGTGAAGTGGTATGATAACTTCACCTTTTTAATTTGGATAGGAGGCATTTGCCATGAAAAAAAGAGTATCAACGATTGAACAATTTGAACATGTTGTAAAGGAAAACAAGGAATTTTTATTAATTAAACATAGCTTAACTTGTCCGGTAAGTGGGGCGGCATTTGAAGAATACGAAAAATTTACAGAAGAAAATAAAGATGTGAATACATATTACTTATACGTACAAGATGATCGTCCGTTATCCAATTATATTGCTGAAACATGCTCCATTAAGCACGAGTCTCCGCAAGTGTTATTATTTAAAGATGGGCAAGTTGTATGGAATGCATCACATTGGAAGATTACAAATAAAAGTTTAGCTGAAAACATAAAGAAGTAGCCAATGGGCTACTTCTTTTACGTAAATACAACATCTAATTGATCACCAGGAGCAAGCTGCTCATGGAAAGTTACTTCTTGTTCATTCCTCATTAATTTAAATTGACCCACGCCCGTCGTTGGAATGGTTATATCAATAAATCTGAAAATGTCTTGGAAAATGAAAGGATCTATTTTTCTTTCAACCATTTGAAGAGAGTCTCCATTATGAATGATATCTGTTTCTTGAAGTACTTGACCATTTCTCATGAACTCCACTTTCTTTGTTGTTAGTTCAACTTTTTCTCCTCTAAAAAAGACAGGTATTGAAGAGATAAGAGATAGTTTTTGTATTTCGGCCAATTGCTCAACGGTTGGAATAGATGCTGATTGGATGACAAATTGACTGCCGTCTTCAATTAAAGTTGAAACAGTCGTAGCTTTTCCATCCTTCAAAAGCACCCCACTGCATTCGTTTAATAAAATTTCTTTTCCATTCAACTCAATTTGGAAGGTGATTATGTCAGTCAGTAGTTCTTGATTATGGCTTATAGTTAAATAATCTTGTAACGTTTGCGGGAACTTGTACGTAAGAACATCATGATCATGAATGATATCGGTACTTAATGCTGGTTGATTATTTCGATGTATACTCGCTTTTATTATATGCTTTTCCCCGTTAATAGAAATGCATTTAAAAGGAACGTCATCGATAAGATCTTGGATCCGAATGGTGGCTGTTTGACCATCATCACCTTTTTCAACAAGAAGTTGATCTCCATTTTGTACACTTGAATCTAACGTACAAGGCACGCCGTTTTTCGTAAGCACAGGTGACTTTCCAAACTCTCCAGGGAATGTATAATCCCTATCGTTCAGTTTAATCATAATAGCCATACCTGGTTTTCCGTATAGTTTATTCACTTTAATTCCAGCTGCAAGAATACAATCTCCAACAGTTAGTTGTTTCATATCAAATAACCGTACAGGACGTTCATTTACATAAACCGTTAAATAGTGAACAGGGCTTTGCTTTGCAGCGATGGCAATTCCAATCGGAGTTACGAGCTCTGGTCCTTGGTATACGTGTTCAGGCAAGTTTAAGTGTTGAATGGCATCGATACCTCGGATAGCAACCCGATTTTCTGGAAGCTCTAACATATTGGCAATTCGTTTTGGTAGCTCTGGTGTTAAACTACCTCCCCCAACTAACATAACAGCCTTTGGTGGTTTTTTATTTAATTTTAAGATCTCTTGGCATATAGAATGAGCTAGTTTATTAATTGAATCAGAAATTTGGCATACAACTGATTCTTTTGTGACTTCTGTTTCAAAGCCTAAAATATCTTGAATAGTAATAGATTCTTGCTTATATAAATCTCGTTTAGCTTTTTCTGCTAATGGAAAATCTAATAAAAACTCGTCACTTATTGCTTCCGTGATCTCGTCACCTGCAACAGGAACCATACCATAAGCAATAACTGTACCGCTATCTGTAATTGCAATGTCTGATGTACCGGCACCGATATCGACAAGGGCAACGTTTAATCGTCTCATTGATGTAGGCACTAATACGTTAATAGCAGCAATTGGCTCTAATGTTAGAGCATCCATTTCAAGACCAGCGCGATGTAGTGCGCTAATTAATGATTCAACAACAATTTTAGGTAAAAACGTAGCAATGATTTCAACAGAAGCTTCATTTCCTTGCTGATCAACGAGATTACCTATCTCTTCTCGATCTAATCGATAATGCATAACCGAATAACCAACACAATAATAATGATGACTAATTTCATCTTCATATTTGGCGGCTAAAATATGCTGTGCTTGTTGAACGGCACTTAATTCAAGGTGAAGAATATCTTCCTTTTGCATATACGGTCTATTTTTTATATCCATCGTAACTGTCGCTCGCTCAGTTCTTAAGGCACGACCAGCGGCAGCAACACAAACCTTTGTGAGTGGACCGTGCTTTTCTTCTAACTTTTCCTTAACTTTTGTAATGACCTTAGAAACCGATTGTACGTCATGAATTTGACCATCCACCATGGAGCGTTCTGTATGTTCTATTGATAATAAATCAATAACTTCATATGTATTATTCATTTCTTTTAAGATAAGACCAACAACAGATCTTGTCCCAATATCTAGTGCAAATATGGATGTTTGTTCTTCCATGTTAGCTTCACCTTCTCATAGTTAATGCATAAAATGCTTTATCGCTTAAAAGCGTTCAATTATTAAAGTAAAAGTGAGTGACAACCTCAGTTGTTTCGTTTATAATAATTCTAATTATATAGAAATGTACCACACTTTCTGCATTAGATAAATACAAGGAAGGAATGATTAGATGAGTAATGTTGAGTTAGATTCACTAAGAGCACAGTTGGAGGATGTAAACTTAAAGCTTTTGTCTCTTTTAAATGAAAGAGCACAAATTGTGAAGGACATTGGTAAAGTGAAAGAGGTCTCTGGTGTAAATCGCTTTGATCCTGTTCGTGAAAGATACATGCTTGATAGAATAGCAGAGCTTAATGAAGGTCCTTTTGAAACATCTACATTGCAGCATATTTTTAAAGAAATCTTTAAAGCAAGCCTAGAGCTTCAAGAAGATGACCATAGAAAAGCATTACTGGTATCGCGAAAGAAAAAGCCTGAAAATACAATTGTAAATCTTAAAGGAGAATTGATTGGTGATGGAAATCCTCATTTCATCTTTGGCCCTTGTTCAGTTGAAAGCTATGAACAAACAGCGAAGGTAGCTGAAGCTGTTAAAAAGCAAGGACTAAAGCTGTTACGTGGTGGTGCCTTTAAACCTAGAACATCACCATATGATTTCCAAGGTCTTGGTTTAGAAGGGTTAAAAATTTTAAAACGTGTTGCGACAGAGTACGATATGGCTGTTATTAGTGAAATTGTAAATCCTGCTGATATTGAAATGGCACTAGATTACATTGATGTCATCCAAATTGGCGCACGTAACATGCAAAATTTTGAATTGCTGAAGGCAGCAGGTTCTGTTAACAAGCCTGTTTTATTAAAGAGAGGCATAGCTGCAACAATTGAAGAATTTATTAACGCAGCAGAATATATTATTTCAAAAGGTAATGGACAAATTATTCTATGTGAACGTGGAATCCGTACGTACGAAAGAGCAACAAGAAATACGTTAGATATTTCGGCTGTTCCAATTTTGAAAAAGGAAACACACCTTCCAGTTATGGTAGATGTCACTCACTCTACTGGAAGAAGAGACTTGCTGTTACCTGCTGCAAAAGCAGCGTTAGCAATTGGCGCAGATGGTATTATGGCTGAAGTACATCCAGATCCAGCAGTTGCATTATCTGACTCTGCTCAGCAAATGAACATCGATGAATTCAATAATTTCATTTCTGAATTGCGTAGCTCATCATCTGTAAGAGTATAGAACGTTAAACCTTCCATATTGTCCTTGGAAGGTTTATTTATTAGATTTTTCATTTTAATGGTTATTTCATGAAAGCTATGTGAAAACTTATGAAAAAAGTATAGTTAAACATTGCGGTTGTGAGGCAACTAGTAGTATCATTAATAAATATATAATTCTATAGTAAAATAACTAATTCTATACATAGACAGGTAGAAATTCTAAGAAGGAGGAATATTGATGAACGTAACCATTTATGATGTTGCAAGAGAAGCGAACGTTTCAATGGCAACCGTTTCTCGTGTGGTGAACGGAAATCCAAATGTGAAACCAACGACAAGAAAAAAAGTAGTAGAAACAATCGAACGTCTAGGCTATCGTCCTAACGCAGTTGCAAGAGGACTAGCAAGCAAAAAGACAACAACAGTAGGGGTTATTATTCCTGACATCTCTAGCATCTTCTTTGCTGAGCTAGCTCGTGGTATTGAAGATATTGCGACAATGTACAAATACAACATTATCTTAAGTAACTCTGACCAAAACAAAGATAAAGAGCTTCATTTATTAAATACTATGCTTGGAAAACAAGTAGACGGTATTGTCTTTATGGGCGGCAATATTACGGAAGAACACGTTGAGGAATTTAAAAAATCACCTGTTCCGATTGTACTTGCTGCTACAATGGAAGAAAGCAACCAAACACCATCTGTTAATATCGATTACAAGCAAGCTGCATTTGATGCGGTAAAAGGGTTACTAGATGCTGGGCATACAGATGTTGCATTTGTTTCTGGGCCACTAAATGATCGAATTAATAAAAATGAAAAATTAATGGGATATCGCGAAGCAATTGAAAGTGCTGGATTAACGTATAAGGAAGAGTATGTAATTGAAGGGGACTATTCATATGATTCCGCTATTGAAGCGTATGATAAGCTTGCGGAACTTCCAAAACAACCATCTGCAGTATTTGTTGCAACAGATGAAATGGCACTTGGCATCATTCATGGTGCACAAGATGCTGGAAAGTCCATTCCAGCAGACTTAGAAGTAATCGGTTTCGATAATACACGTTTAGCAACAATGGTCCGACCTCAACTTACAACAGTCGTTCAACCAATGTATGACATTGGCGCAGTAGCAATGAGATTGTTAACGAAATACATGAATAAAGAAAAGGTAGAAGATCACATCGTTGTTCTGCCACATCGAATTGAATATCGTAGATCAACGAAACAATAAAATAAAGTATTCAAAGGGTCAAATCGTAAAAATGATTTGGTCTTTTTTTGTTTCTCGAAATTTTTACATCATCGGTCTATTGCCCATTCATTACTAAATTAGGAAACATTGCCTTCAATTAGCACCTCTTTTTTATAAATTCTCTATTCATTTAAATCAAATTTATGGTTATTTTACTAATTCACCTCATTGCATCATAAAAATTTCGGCGGAATGGTTATTGATTCGGCGAAATAGTAACATATCAACCAAAATTATAAATATTTCGGCGATACACAGCTGCTTTTCGGCGAAAGTAAATGAGAAATCGACGAGATTTAGATACGTATCGGCGATACTAATTTTATTGGGCAATATGTACACGTAAATCGGCGTAATCTTCTTCTTTTCGGCGAACTCAACCAGGTGATAACATTAGTAATTAGTTTATTAACAATTAGTTTAGAACAGAGGCAGAAGACAGTAGTTTATATTGGCTTCTGTACAGAGAGGAAATTGGCAAACTACCTTAAATCAGTTATATATGCCAATTGAAAGTTAAGAGGCAGCTGATTAGCTGCCCTTTGTTTACTGTATATTTTATTTTTTGTTGTTTTCTCCCTGTCACCCAATCACGTTAATAAAAATTACTAGTTTTATGATTTATTCAGTAGTTTCCTAATAATTTCTGCTAGTCTATTTAATCCAGTTTGTAATTGTTCTTTTGATGCATAGGAATAAGACAAACGTAGGTGATGAAGGGAATTCGGATCATACAAATTTCCAGGATTTAAGAGGATTCCTTCCTTTAATGCAGTGTCAAATAATTCTCTAATTGAAATAGTAGAAGGGAGGCGTAGCCAAATATAAAAACCACCTGCTGGCTTTTTCCATTCTGCTATTCCAGTAAACTTTTCTTCTAACACTTTTAGTGTGAGATCCCTCCTAATTCGTAAGGAGTTACGCATTTGTTCAAGGTGTAGATCATAAAATCCACTTGATAAAAACTCAGCTACTGCCCATTGAGAAAGAGAACTCGCACCATAATCGGTTTGCATTTTTATATCAGCTAAACGGTCAATGACAGGCTCTGGACCTACCACCCAACCAATTCGTAAACCAGGACTCAATGATTTAGAAATACTCCCCAAATACAATACGGTTCCGTTTTTATCCAATGCCTTAATTGGTACTGGAGGTGGAGTATCTAACCAAAGTTCTCGATACACATCATCCTCAACAATCGGTAACTGAATATCCTCACATACTTGCAGTAATTTTTCACGACTTTCCAAGGGCATCACATAGCCAGTTGGATTATGAAAGGTTGGATTGGTGTAAAGTAAAGAAGCATCCTGCCTTTTTTTCTGTTGTTTGATGTATTGGATATCAAATCCTTCTGAATCAACAGAAATGCTTTGCAGCCCTATAGCAGCAGACTGAAACACATTAAGTGAGCTTAAATAAGAAGGTCTTTCCAAAAATATGTTCGAACCTCTCTTTAATAATCCTAATGAAATAAGCTGAAGTGCTTGTAAGGCTCCTGAAACAACCAAAATGCTTGAAGGTGAAGCTTGGATACCGATAGATTTTAAATAAATACTTAGTTGTTCTCTTAAAGGCAATAAGCCCTTTTCTTCCTCATATCCTAGTGATTGTATTTTAGACGAGAGGCGATGTAAGATTTCAGTCATCATCTCTTGTGGAAACAATTCAGGAGAAGGCTCACCTGTCCCTAATCGTATGAATTGTGGAAGGGGTTCTACCTTATGGATATCCTGAATCGTTGGTAGATTAGGTTGATAGATTCCCTTTCTCACGATACTGTTCCAATCAGTTGGATGAGTAGAAGAAAAGAGGGACCATAAATTGTTTTTCACTTTTGTACCTTTTCCACTTTTTGCTTCTAATAGCCCATCTGCAATTAATTCATCAAAGGCAAGCACAACTGTACTTCTGTTGACGTCGAATAGTTCAGCTAATTTCCGTTGAGAAGGAATTTTTGTCCCAACTGTCCACTCACCGTCTTCAATCTTCGTTTGAATATAATGTTTAATTTGTAAGTATAGCGGTATTGCTACTGTTTTATCTGGCTTCCAATTGATTTGAACAAACATCTTATTTCCCCACGTTCTTTGTATATTACTACTATTATAAAACGTTATGTGTAATGGTTGGTAAAGAACTTTTTAAATGGATGGGTAAAAACAAGAGAAAATACATTATTATGATTAATATATGGAACTAAGGGAGACAGAAATAGATGGAACAAGACGTACAGAAGTTTAAGATTAAACACCCAACTGTAGAAGATGCGAAAGCTGTTACTGATTTGGTGGCATTATGCGATATTGAAGAAATAGGTGAACCTGATATAACATTGTCAGACGTACTTGATATGTGGAATTCTATTCAAATTCAAACAGATGCATGGATTGTGTTATCTAGCACGAATGAAATAATTGGTTATGGTTTTGTTGAGGTAACAGGAACTAGCAGAATGGATACATGTGTATTTGTCCATCCAGAATATAAATACCAGGGGATTGGCACCCTTTTACTAAAAAAAGTTGAGGAGCGAGCGAACATACTAGCGAAAGGTAAAGATGGTGAGCAAAGGTTAATGAATCAAATCCCCTTTACCAACAATGCTGCTAGAAATCTAGTTGAAGAAAGAGGATATCAATTCAGTAGGCTTTATGAAAGAATGAAAATTGAGTTAGAAGAGCAACCAAATGAGGCGCATTTACCAGAAGGAATAACGTTACGATCCTTTAAACCCGATCATGATGAAGAACCTCTATTCTCAATATACGACGAAACATTCCGAGATGCATGGGGTTATACGAAAAAGGATTATTCAACATGGATATCACAAAAAAAGGGAGAAGATTATGATCCAAGCCTTTGGTTTATTGTTTGGAAGGACACTAAACCAATAGGGTTTCTAATGAGTAGATTGCAAGAAGACGGATTATTTATTGATTTATTAGGGGTAAGTCGTGAATTTAGAAAACATGGAATAGGTAAGGCTTTGCTCCTTCATACATTTGGAATCGCATTCCAACGTAAGCAAAAAGCGATTATTTTATATGTAGACACCGATAGTCTAACAAATGCTAATCGCCTATACCAACAAGTGGGAATGAGACCACATTCACAAACAGCGGTTTATATGAAGGAACTTATTATTTAAGGCTCTTTTCTTAAAGATTGTTGCTATTTGGATAGCTCTGTTAAAACATTGAGTTGATTGGAGCGGAAGGCACTCGACTCCTGCGGGAGATAGAGGGAATCGTGAGACCCCGCAGGCGAGCCGAGGAGGCTCACGTCCCTCCCCGCGGAAAGCGTGTGCCTGAAGTGGAAATCAACGGACCTAAAATAAATTCTTTTTTTGTAAAAATAGCAACAAAGTATGCGAAAACAGCCTTATTTAATTATCCACATGTTAACACCACTGAACAGTACTCTTTATGTGGTGTTTTTTTATTTTAAGAGAAATTGAGCTCTGAACGTTATGTAGTTATATTGATAATGTTATTTTTTCTATTGGTCAGGTTAGTACAAGAAAAAAAGAATAAATAAACTACAGTAAGAGAATTATGTTATAATTTTACATATATGGAAATCGAGTGTAGAGAGTAGGTAGGTTGTTTATGGAAACAAGTGATAAAGTAACAATAACGGTAGAAACCACAGTTCATGCCCCGGTAGAAAAAGTATGGTTAGCTTGGACAGATCCTCAACAAATAACTAATTGGTATTTTGCTTCAGATGAATGGCATGCACCACATGCAAAAAATGATTTAAGGGTTGGCGGAGAATTTGTAACAAGAATGGAAGCTAAGGATAGAAGCTTTGGATTCGATTTTGGTGGAGTTTATGATGAAATTAGAATAAACGAATTCATTTCTTATGTACTAGGAGATGGGAGAAAAGTTACGGTTACATTCTTTGGGCAAGAAAACCAAACTAAAGTAATTCAAAACTTTGAAGCAGAAGCAGCGAATTCAATTGAGTTACAAAAAGCAGGTTGGCAGGCAATTCTAGATAACTTTAAAAAATATAATGAGCTTTGAGAATATATAATTAATAGGATACAGATTTAATCCATATAGTTTAATCGCTACTAGTAAACCTTCCTTATTGGAAGGTTTTTTACTAAATATTATAGATTATATGTATTTTCCTTGTGCTACTTATTTTTATGTTGAATGCGATATTTAAAGGGTTTTAATAACGATTGCTCAACTATACATTAAGATGAATGTTGGAATAGAATGGAGGGGACAAATTGAAAAAAATTAACTTATTATTCTTTCTAATGTTATTGATAAATGCTTGTTCATCGATTGAGAGTAATAATGTAGAAAGGGTAGAACTGAATTATTGGAAGAGTGAAGGTACAAAACCAAAAGGAGAAATTCTTCAAGATAAGAATAAGCTTCAAATGTTTGTAAATGCGGTTAATAATTCCGAGGAAATAGAAAAAGAAAAGATAATAAAAACGGAACCAATTTTATCTTTTTCCCTAGATTTAAGGGAAGGCGAAAGTGAAAATTACCATCTATGGATAACTATGAATAATGAAGGGTATATTCAACGTCTATATCCAGAGTCAAATGGAACCTTTAAGTTAGATAATAAATCAGTTAAAGAACTTAAAAGTTTTATTGAAGAGAAAGAAAATGCTTATCTAATTCCAAGTTCAATTGAGTTTGAAACACAAAATATGTTACAAGAACCTGGCATTGAGGGATATGTTGTAAAAAAAGAAGGGCATAGAATTCTTGTTGTTGACCCAGTACCTAAAGATTATAGTTCAACCGGGGGGACTAGTGAATTTCATAATGCTATATGGTTTTCAAATGCTCCTTTTGATTTACAGGTTGGTCAAAGAGTTAAAGTTTGGTTTGACTTTGTAGCGGAATCCTATCCAGGTCAATCTGAAGTGAAAAATATAGAAGTAATTTCAAAGTATCAACCTGAAAAGGCAGAGTTAGAAGAATCTGAGGCAATCCAAAAAGCACTAACTTCCAAGGATATAAACAAATACGAAGTTCAAATAATAATATCCACAGAGTATGAAGAGAAATCGGATATTTGGAATATCGAAATGAAACAAGGAGAAGAAACTGTTGATATAATAGTAGAGGATTAAAAAGCTTAATTTTTTTATATGGTAATGCGTGATAGTTAAATAAATAGGTATAAAACCAACACTAGAGTATAATCTCTAAGAGTTGGTTTTAAAATATTATGTATTATTTCGAATAGGCTGTAAAGCTTTGTCCACAGTGAGTGTGTTCTTCTGGTTTATTTCAGGTTTACGTGGAATGGGTGATACTAAGTTGTCAGGGTCATACCACGAAGTTGGCAAGGAAAGTGAACTTTTCGGCTGCCATGCTTGTATCCATTCTTGAGGAATAGGTTCTTTATAGATGGAAGATATTTCATTCATCTCTAGCCACACCATAGACCATGCTCGCGGAACAACTCTCCAAATATCATACCCTCCGCCACCTAGTGCAATCCATCTCCCTCCACAATATTGATGGGCGATTTTATGTGCGAGCTTTGGAATAGATTCATAGATTTTCATTGAGCACGATAAATGAGTCAGCGGATCAAGATGGTGAGCATCTGCGCCGTTTTGCGTAATAATGATATCAGGTTTGAAAAACGCTGCTATTTCCTGTAACGATGCTTCATATGCCTGTAAAAACGATTCATCTTCTGTAAATGCATCTAATGGAATGTTAAAGGAATAGCCATAACCATCTCCATATCCTCTTTCATGCACATTACCAGTACCGGGGAATAAATATCTCCCAGTTTCATGGATTGATAGTGTACAGACAGTAGGATCATCGTAAAATGCGAATTGTACACCGTCTCCATGATGAGCATCTGTATCTACATATAGGACACGAAGGTTGTAATTTTTTTGTATATATTTAATGGCAACGGCAATGTCGTTATATACACAAAACCCTGAGGCCTTTCCTCTAAATCCGTGATGAAGGCCACCTCCTAAATGAAGCGAATGGAGTGCACGGCCTGACATGATTGCATCTACCGCAGATAATGTGCCACCAACAATTCTCGCACTCGCCTCATGCATATTAGGGAAAATTGGGGTATCCTCCGTCCCGATTCCATAATTGGCTGCTTTTTCTTCAGACAATAATCCCAAGCCAGCATCCTTTACTGCTTGTATATACTCAACATCATGAAAAAGAGCAATTTCTTCATCGGTTGCCAATCTTGGGGCAATAATTGAATTATCACTAAGCTGATTCACGGATGTTAGTAAATCTTTAGACAAAGTGACTCTAACTTGATTGAAGGGATGGCTATTTGAAAAATTGTATTGCTCAATTTCACTTGAATAAACAAATACTGCAGAATCACTCATGTGTTACACCAGGAATTCTTGGCCATTGTACATCATAATGATGAGCATTAAGGTCTTCAATCAGAACAAGCGGATTCATTGTTTGAACACGAAATACGAGTGTCTTGTGCAGTTCATCAGTGGAAGGATAAACAAGGACACTTAATATATTTACTTTACGTTGTTTAATAATAGCGGCAACTTCTGAAAGCATGCCTGTTTTGTTTGGGACACGAATTTCGAGTTGTGATCCGGGTTGATTTGCACCGGTAAGCTGTACAAGTGTGTGCAACATGTCCGTTTCCGTAATAATTCCAACGAGCTTTTCATCTTTTACGATCGGAAGGCAGCCAATTTTATGCTCAAAAAAGATAGTGGATACTTCTTCTACAAAGTCTAATGGATGACCTGTAATGACATCTCTATTCATCACTTCACCCACTAGGGTTCGGTTCTCATCCCCATCAGCTAAAATATTACGGTATATATCTGATCTTGTAATGAGTCCTACAACTGCTAGTTTTTCATCTATTACTGGTAAATGTCTAATGCGATTTTCGAACATTAATAATTTTGCTTTTGCAATTATATCTGATTTAGAAAGAGTAATGACTTCCTTTTTCATTATTTCTTCAACAATCATCGTGATCCTCCTCTCCAAAAAAAGATGAGCATTTAATACATAAATCGATGTCGGAAACGAAGTCTATCAAATTGCTGAACAGATTCCTGTTTGACTCTTTTCCCGGTGCGTACCATTAAACAGTTAGCAGGGTGTGAGCTGATCTCTGGATCATCTGTTGCAAACCATTCAAGTCCACCGGCGTTCATCATCTTTTCCATGACTTTACGATATTCCCATACGTTTAAACCTGTCCCTTTAAGGTCCCAATGCCAGTAATACTCGGTTGTAATGACAATGTAGTCTTCCATTGCATCATCCATCATAGAAACTTTTAGGAGGTTTTTACCTACAGCCATGCCGCGATATTTTGGAATGACTTCTATCGCACCCAGCTCAATTAGGTCCTTCATGTTTCCTTCAGACCACCTTTCAAGTGGGTCAGGATATAAGTAGGTTACATACCCAACAATCGTATGACGGTCTCTCGCAATAATGATTCTACCTTCTGGTAACTTCGCTATTTCGATAAGAGCCTTATGCTGCTGTTCTGGAGTTCGAAAGGCTATTAAATCTTTATGATACTCATACGTAGCAATCTTTTCGGACGGAATGGGTCCTTCGATTATTAAGCTACCATGAATTGTTTTTAATTCCATTGCGTTGTATGTCTTTTTATGAAGCATTACATCACCGCCATTTGTATGTAGTCCCTTTCTATTATACATGAAATGTTTATTTAAAGCGCTTTCATTTATAAAAGAAAAGGAAAATTTAAGTGAATAGGTAGAGTAGTAGGAACCTATGCACTGCATTAATGGAATTTTTTTGAGTGTAAGAAATTTTTTAAAAATTGAGAAAAACAGTTTCATATACTATAATAGAATTGTGGATTTAACTTACATAAAGGGGGAGAAAACATGAAGTTGGAAGCGCTTCCTGCAATAAAGGGTAATTATAACCTTAAGGATTATGAAGAAACCTGTATGCAGTTTGACTGGAAGGAAGTTGAAGAGACCTTCACTTGGCACACTACAGGTAGAGTAAATATGGCATATGAGGCCATTGACAGACATGTACTCACGGCAAGGAAAAATAAAGTTGCCCTCTATTACAAAGACTCCTTCCGAGATGAGAAATATACATTTAAAGAAATGATGGAGTGGTCGAACAGAGCAGGAAATGTTCTGAAGCAGACTGCTGATGTAGAAAAAGGAGACCGCGTGTTTATCTTCATGCCACGTTCACCAGAGCTGTATTTCACTGTGTTAGGTGCAATTAAGCTAGGTGCAATTGTTGGACCATTATTTGAAGCCTTTATGGAAGGCGCAGTTCGTGACAGATTGCAAGATAGTGAGGCAAAAGTGCTTGTCACAACACCACAATTATTAGAAAGAGTTCCGTTAGAAGATCTCCCAGCTCTAAAACATGTTATTTTAGTAGGAGACAACGTAGAAGAAAATGATATATTTATAGATTTTCATGCAAGAATGAAGACGGCTAGTAAGAATTTAACGATTGAATGGGTATCAAGAGAAGATGGGTTAATTCTTCACTATACGTCTGGCTCAACCGGGAAGCCAAAAGGAGTTCTGCATGTTCATAATGCGATGATACAGCATTATCAAACAGCAAAATGGGTGCTTGATATTAAGGAAGAAGATATTTACTGGTGTACAGCTGATCCAGGCTGGGTAACAGGTACTTCGTATGGTATTTTTGGTCCATGGCTTGCAGGAGCATCCAACGTTATTGTTGGCGGACGTTTTAGCCCAGAAGCCTGGTATGAAACAATCGAAAACTATGGTGTAACGGTTTGGTATAGTGCTCCTACAGCGTTCCGTATGTTAATGGGAGCGGGAGATGAAATTGTTAAAAAGTATGATCTTCGTTCATTACGCCATGTTATAAGTGTTGGTGAACCACTAAACCCTGAAGTAGTAAGATGGGGAGTGAAAGTATTCAACCAAAGAATTCATGATTCATGGTGGATGACAGAAACAGGCGCGATGTTAATCTGTAACTACCCATCAATGGAAATAAAGCCTGGATCAATGGGGAAACCAATCCCTGGTGTGAAGGCAGCGATCGTTGATGATCAAGGAAATGAACTTCCTCCAAACCGTATGGGCAACTTGGCGATTAAAAAAGGCTGGCCGTCCATGATGAATACGATTTGGAATAACAAAGAAAAATATGAATCTTACTTTATGCCTGGAGACTGGTACGTGTCAGGAGATTCTGCTTACATGGATGAAGATGGTTATTTCTGGTTCCAAGGTCGTGTGGATGATGTGATTATGACATCTGGTGAGAGAGTAGGACCTTTTGAAGTTGAAAGTAAATTAGTGGAACATCCTGCGATTGCTGAAGCTGGTGTAATCGGAAAGCCGGACCCAGTACGTGGGGAAATTATAAAAGCATTTATTGCTCTTCGCCATGGATACGAAGCTTCTGATGAACTAAAAGAAGAGATTCGTACCTTCGTAAAGAAGGGGCTGGCTGCACATGCTGCTCCAAGAGAAATTGAATTTAAAGAGAAACTTCCAAAAACACGTAGTGGTAAGATCATGAGACGCGTATTAAAAGCGTGGGAATTAAATTTACCTACCGGTGATTTATCGACGATGGAAGATTAATAGTGAGGACTCCCTGGCCAAGTAGCTAGGGAGTTTTGTAATTTAGATATGAATCTATTTGGTTGGTTATAAGAAAATTCCAAGATATATAGTACAAATAACTGAGCAGCTCGTTTAAATATAATTGAAAAAAATCGTCCAAAATATACGTGAAAAAGATTGCTGAAACAAACAATAGCCTCCAGTTGGAGGCTATTGTTTGTTATTTTTTCTTTTTTCCACCGTCTCCTTCACCAGGTGGTGGCTCTGGAGGATCTGGAACAACAGGTGGTTCAATTGGTGGCGGATCCGTCGGCGGTGGATCTGCCGGTTTTTCCTTCTGCCAATCACCCATTAATACATGTTTAGATGGTGCAGATTCTCTTCCTGCCAGGTCTACAGCTGTTACATAGTAAGCAGCAACAGTAGAGTTTACAGGGAATCCACCATTTTTAATTAATTGGTCAACCGTTATGCTTCCAACTTTTACAAAATTGGTAGAGAAGTTATCAGCTCTATAAATTCTGTAACCAATAATATCGTTATGTGAGTGTCTCGCCCAAGCTAGCTTGCCTGATCCGATGGACACTTTATCCACTGGTGTTGGAACTGCACCGTTTTCTTTAATCATGTCTTCCTCAGGAACCACGATGTTTTCCCAAATCGCGCCTTTTGGAATAAGTTCCATTAAATCCTGAACATTCGCTAAGTTGTTTTCTTCTAGGAAGGACTTCTTAATCATGACACCTTCTTGAGTAAATTCTGCTGGCGAATTAGGAAGGGCACGATATACTTTATCACCAATTACGATGTATTTCCCTTTTTCGAGCGTATCATCAACTTTTTTCGGAACGAATTTCGCATTGAATAAATCTGTTCCAACTAAGCCAGCTTCTTGACATAATGCTGAAGGTAATAAACCGGAAATCTTACAATAAGATCTACTCACAATACCACCAGGCATTTTGAAGTTTGTTGCAGGCTTTATTAGCTCAGGTCTAATATCATAAGCTGCATTCATTAACTGTGCCCACAGCATTTGGTTTCGTTGAGAATAAGAATATCCTTTGTATGATCTTTCAAGTGACATAGGCTTATCGTACCCAAGCCATAGTCCAAATGAAATGTTTGGATTGGATGCTACAAACCAAGCATCTTTATAATCTTGAGATGTACCTGTTTTACCAGCGAAGTCTGATGAGAATTTTAATCTAGATCTTACCCCTGCTGCAGTACCACTGCTTAATACATCTCTCATAATATCAATAGTTAAATAGGCTGTTTGTGGAGAAAATACCTCAACTTCTTCACTTGCATGTTGATATAATACTTCTCCATCTTTTGTTTCAATTTTCTCAATCAGATAGGCATCTACAAACTTACCACCATTTGCAAAAGTTGCATAAGCATTTGTATTCTCTTCAACAGTAACCCCGTTTGTAATTCCACCTAATGATAAAGAAGGAATTTCATAATCAACTGGAGTTAGAGAAGTGAATCCCATTTTTTCTAAATACGTAGCAGGTCGCTGATTGATAATTTTCATATAAGTTAATGCAGCTGGAACGTTGTGTGATTTAGCTAAAGATTCACGAATGGTTACTAAACCATAGTGACGGTTACTAAAGTTTTTCGCCCAAATATTAACCCCTTTTACATCAGCAACGACCGTACCTGGTTGAACTGCACCAAGCTCCATTGCAGGTGCATAAGCAACGAGTGGCTTCATCGTTGATCCATTAGAGCGAGGACCATCGGTAAGAGCGTGGTTTACTGCTTCTCGCTTGTGATCACGTCCTCCAACAAAACTGATAATTCTACCAGTCTTGTTTTCAATTAGAACTGCTCCAACTTCAACTGGTTGAACAACCTTTTCTACTTCACCAGTTTCTTCATTTTTCTTTTCAATTACTTTGTCACTACCGTAATATTGATATTCTTTTGCTATCTTCTGATGAACATCATAAATTTCTTTATCGATAGTAGAATGGATTTTATACCCTTTTTGTCTCATTGTAAGATCAGCAAGAGTATTGTAGGATTTTTTTAATTCTTTATCTTTGTCAAGATCTTCTCTTTCATATCCATCCTTCTCGGCTAATTGATAGGCTATGATTTCAGCAGCGCGTACCTCAATTTCCTCCGTCAACCAAGGATAGTTCTCGATGGGGGATTCTTTAGGTGGCGCAAAGCTAGCTTTTAAATCAAACGATATGGCCTCATCGTATTGCTCTTTTGTGATTTTACCAGCGCTAAGCATACGATTTAGAACAGTTTTTAAACGATTCATACCTGGTTCTAAATTTTCCTTAATCGTTCCATCATTTTTAAATGGTGTGTATCCAAATGGACTTTGTGGTAATCCGGCAATAAAGGCAGCTTGTGCAAGGTTTAAATCCTTTGCTTCTACACCGAATATACCTTTTGCAGCTGTTTGAACACCGGCAATGTTAGCACCCGAGCTATTACGACCAAAGGTAGCCATGTTTAAATACGTTTCAAGAATTTCTTCTTTTTCAAAGAATTGTTCTAATCGAAGTGCAAGCAAAATTTCCTTTGCTTTACGTTCGAACGATACTTCACTTGAAAGAATTTGGTTTTTTATGAGCTGTTGTGTTAAGGTACTTCCACCTGTTTGAGTCTGAGTGTTCAATACCTCTTGTAATAATGCACGGAGTATTGCCTTTGGAACAACTCCATTATGCTCATAAAAATATTGGTCTTCTGTTGCGATAACTGCATCAATCACATATGGAGAGATATCCTTTAATGGAATTTCTTCTCGATCTAAATCTGAACGTGATTTACCAAGATATACGTTGCTTGCAAAATATAGTTCAGTAGTTTCTTCGTAGTTGTAAATATCTTTTTTCATACTTTCATAGCTTCTGACTGGTTCATCTTTTACAAGAGAGGCAAAGTAACCTGCACCTGCTCCACCGGCAAAAGAAACTCCGATTAAGCCAATGACGATAAATACTAAAAATAAGTTCCAAATTACTTTGTATGAAATTGAAAAAAATGTAGCCGTTTTCTTACTTAGTAAGGCATCTTTTGCCGTTAGAAAGTATTCTTTTATCATCGATTTATTTATCTTCATAACACTCCCCCTAAAATCTGTTAATATTATACCACATTACGATTAGACTTTTATAGACACATAATGACATATATGATGAAAAAACAACCATTTAATGGAATTATATCCTTGTTCTATCGATTTGACAGTATGATTTTAATATGATATTAAATGTAGTAAGCTATTTATTAATAAAATATGAATGAGCAATGATAGGATTCAGTAATGAGTTATTCCCTGTTTTAGAGAGCTGATGGTTGGTGAAAATCAGTACATAATAACACATGAAATACACCCTTGAGCATCTTTTGTGAAGTATTGAGTAGCAAAAGACGGTAGATACCGTTACATTTTCTTGAGTGGAAAGATATATTCTTTCAACAAGGGTGGTACCGCGATGACAAACTCGTCCCTTTTTTAGGGAGGAGTTTTTTTGTTTTTTAATGAAAAATAGGAAGGAGCTAAACATCATGGAATTATTAAAAGATCTTGAATTTAGAGGACTTATTCATCAAGCAACAGATTTAGAAGGATTAGAAAAGGTATTAAGAGAGGAGAGCATTAAGTTATATTGTGGTTTTGACCCGACTGCAGATAGTTTACATATCGGTAACTTATTGGCAATTGTAACACTTAGACGTTTTCAGTTGGCTGGCCATTCACCTGTAGCGTTAGTAGGAGGAGCAACTGGATTAATTGGTGACCCTAGTGGAAAAGCGAATGAACGTACATTAAATTCAGCAGATGTAGTGGTGGAGTTTACAGACAAAATTAGAGGTCAGCTTTCAGGGCTCCTAGATTTTGAAAATGAAGAAAATCCAGCTACGATTGCTAACAACTATGACTGGATTGGAAAACTGGATGTTATTTCTTTCCTTCGTGATGTTGGGAAAAGTTTTGGTTTAAATTACATGCTTGCGAAGGACTCAGTAAACTCACGTCTGGAAGCAGGAATCTCGTTTACTGAATTTAGTTACATGATCCTGCAATCATACGATTTCTTAAAGCTGTATGAAAATGAAGGAGTGCGTTTGCAAATTGGCGGAAGCGACCAGTGGGGAAATATTACGGCAGGTTTAGAATTAATAAGAAAGTCTATCGAAGATTCAAAGGCATTTGGTCTAACAACTCCACTTGTAACAAAAGCAGATGGTACGAAATTTGGTAAAACAGAATCCGGCACAATTTGGTTAGATAGTACGAAAGTATCTCCTTATGAATTCTACCAATTCTGGATTAACACAGATGACCGAGACGTAATCACATTCTTAAAATACTTCACATTCCTAACGCAAGAAGAAATTGCTAAATTAGAAAAGGAAATGCTAGAAGCACCAGAGAAGAGAGCTGCACAAAAGGCATTAGCAGAAGAAGTGACGAAGTTTGTACACGGTGAGGAGGCTTTAAATCAAGCCATCCGTATTACAGAAGCATTGTTTAACGGAAGTATTTCAGCTTTAACAGGAGAAGAAATCAAGCAAGGCTTTAAAGATGTTCCGTCACATGAGTTAAAGAAGGAAGATGAGCCGAACCTTGTGGATGTTCTTGTTGAAAGTAAAATTGCACCATCAAAAAGGCAAGCTCGAGAAGATGTTACGAACGGGGCAATTTATATTAACGGTGAAAGAATACAAGAGATAGATTACGTTCTTTCATCGAAGGATAGAATTGAAAATGAATTTACGGTTATTCGTAGAGGGAAAAAGAAATATTATTTATTAAAGTTTTTATAGTGCAAATTCATAAACGTATAAAAAGCGCTTGAATGATAAATTATTCAAGCGTTTTTTTGTAATGTTTATTTCCTTTAATCGTCTAATTAATAGAAGGAGGGGAATTTATTGGAGGAGGATTCAGTTACCGAATGGTTTCACTTATATGAAAAAGATGTAACTAGTTTTTTAGTTTACTATACTGGCTCATTAGAAGTAGAAGATATTGTTCAAGAAACCTTTTTAATTGCGATTAAAAAGATTGCCAAGTATGAAGGGAAGTCATCTCCTAAAACATGGCTTATTTCGATTGCTAGAAATCTAGTAATAGATCAACATCGTAGAAAAAAAGTATGGAACAAAATTAAACATATTCTCCAGGTAGAGAATGCAGACACACATCGTATAGAAGAAAATGCAATGAAGAAGTTAGAACAGGATCAATTGTATCGGGCAATCGAACAACTTTCTTCCCCCTATAAGGAGGTAGTCATTTTAAGAGGGATCTTGGAATTGTCATCAGTTGAAACTAGTGAAGTACTTACTTGTAGTTCAAATAAGGTAAATGTTATGTATCATCGGGCACTAAAAAAATTAAAAGGAATTTTAGAAAAGGAGGGCTTTCAATATGGAAGATCTTCATAATCAATTGAAAAGATTACCGAAACATTCATTAAGTAGTGAACAAAAGCAACGTATACAATTGAATTTGAACAATAAAAATGTTCTTAAAAAGCCAAGGGAAAAATTCGTTGCTATCGTTTCATTAGTAATGGTAAGCATGTTATTTTCAATTTTTGCTATTACAGAACTTCAAGAGACTCACAAGCGGGGGAGTAATCTCGTGGGAATACAAGAGGGTAAGGTGTTTAATTCGGATTCTACAGAGTTATTTGGAATAGAGGGGAAAATAGGTCTTATAGGTATAACTCCTTTTGTTGCGGAGGATCTAAGACGTGTCTCGAAAATAATAGTTCTATACTGGGATAATTCAGAGGAATTGGCTGGAAAAGATTATAGAATTGAAGCAACAAACATAAAGAATGAGAAACTCATCCTCTCGGAAGGAATTTTAAATTCACCAATGGGTAATGAAAGTGCTAATGCCTTAATGAGTTTTAACCCGTTTCCAAAAGAAGGAATATGGCTCTTATCCTTTTATGTAGAAGATCAATTGTTTGAAGAGTTTACACTGGATGTTCTTCCTCCTTTTCCTAAAACGAAACATTATACGTTAACTTCTTCTCCAAAAGAATTAATAGAGGGCGAAGAGGTTCAATTTAGTATTGAAAGTTCATGGAAGGAGAAAAATGAAATTGAAGTGAAATTGATGAATGAAAAGAAGGAAGTAGTGGATTTACAAACGTTCCATCATGATGCACTGTATTATGATGCGAAAACTGGTGACCCGATATATTCCTTTACTGGTACGCTAACCTTTCCTAACAAAGGGACATGGAAATTAGAGATAGATGGAGAAGTTTCAAATTCTTTTACGAATTAACTAGAGTATAAAGAATAGAAGTACTGAACTGTTAATTAGTACTTCTATCCTTTATATCATTCATTAAACACTACTGTTCGCTGCAGCTGAATTTCGTTTTTGAATGTTACTAACTCCCATGACAACGGCAATTAGTTCATGTGAAGATAAATGCTCGGAATGATTCATTAACCTAAAAGCTGGTGACGAGAAGAAACCACTAACCTTCTCAAAACTTCCAACTAAATTTGAATTCATATCGTAAATATCATATTTCCGCGAAAACGCCTCTGATTCTATCATATACATTCCACGGTCCATCGCGTGGTATTGATATTTTTTTGTGAAAAATGAAAATTTCGCTTTTAACTCACCTAGCTCCTGCTGATGGTAGTCAGAGACAATCCATCTATTTCCGAAAAAAGTGAATTTTCCAGTGACTATATGTTCACCCTTATCATTTAACACTTCAATACTTGAAGAAAAAGCACTCTTTAAATCCAATTCTCCAACCTTTTCTTTTGCCTCATTGTATATATCGGTTTTCCCACTTGAAAAGAAATTATCGGAGAAATATAAAGAATTGTTCATCATAATTATCCCCTCTCGTTGTAGTTTTTCTACCTTTTATACGTTTTACAAATCAGAAAGTTTCAAGTAGTTTGAGATAAGAGTAAAATCTTCCTCCGTTATCTCACTAGATAATAGATCCTCAAATGCATGATAGAGTGGCTGTAGCTCATCTTCATTGTTTACGAGTTTCATCGCATTAGTATAGGATTTTTCATCTTTGTACATGTGGAATTCAATCCATTTGGATTCATCATGTATGCTTTTTAAAATCAACGAATGCCCATCAATATACTTTTTATAAATAGATGCAGACTTTTGATGTATAGATAAAAGTTCTTTTTCTTTATCTTTTTTTATGTGATACGAATAAGCTTTCGTAAACATCATTCTTTGAAGGAGCAAACTGCTAATGGATTTCCTTCTAAGTCATCAAACGCAAACCATTTTACACCTGCTTCATCATGAATGGGTTCAACCTGTACATCATGTTTTCTTAAGTGATGGTGAACCGCTTCAATATCTGGTGAGAAGAAATTAAAGGTTACGTTAGTACCTTTAGCTTTATCAGAAGAACGAACTAGTGTTAATGGAGTCTCTCCTATATTGAGTGCAGCATAGCCTCCTTTTTCATCCTTCCAACGTAAAGTAAAATCTAATACTGTGCAGTACCAATCAATTGCTTTATCAAAATCTATCACTTTTAAAAACACGGTATCAATACGTTTAAATAATTCAGACATGCGAGACCTCCAAAGGATTGTTTAAGTATGAATTTCACTTAATAGAAATAAAATCCTCCTAAAAATTCACAAAGTTTTAAAAGTAATATAAATTACTTTTAAAAGTAAAAATAATTGTTGCTTTTAAGCGTAACTTATATTACCTTATAAAGTAAGGGGGTGCAAATAATGGAAGATTTACGATTGAATGTTGCCTTATTACGAAGAAAAGTACCAAATCTAACAACTGCGGCTCGTTCTGTAGGATTACGCCCGGCTACTGTTTCGAACCTTTGTACCGGAAAAATTCCTGTTGGAAGATCAGAGGTTCGAACATTAGTTGCGTTAGCAGAATTAGCGGATTGTAGCTTGGATGAATTGATCATTAGAGGGGAGAAGGTTGACATGATTGAGACGAAGATTAAGGTACTAGATTTATTCGCGCCATTAGCAAAAGGTGGAACTGTTGGATTAGTGGCGCGTCCTGGTATGGGGCAGGTAGTCGTGTTAGCAGAATTATTTCATCGATTAAAGCAAGATGGTTATGTAACTGCAATTCTATTGCCCGAGGTTGAATCTCCAGATTTGAATGAGATTATCGATAGTGTAGATATTGTAGCGCGTTCGATCGAGGAAGCATATGAAGAGATGGCATCTAGAGGGAAAGAAAGCGAGATCATATTTGCCTCTGACAGAAGTCATGTCGTTTCTGGAAACATTCAAGAGTTACAAGAAAGACTTGAAGCTGTCGGAGTGAATACAGTCACAACTCTTTTACTTGATTTAAGGGGTGAGGCAGTAGACGAGGACTTACCGTATGGACCACTAGAGACATTATTACAATTTGATGCTGACCTAGCAGCAAGACATAAGTATCCAGCCGTTAATCCAGTCTACTCAACATCTTCAGTACTTGAAGGGGCACACCTAGATCAACAACACCTTTCCGTTCAACAACGTGCGCAAAAGTTATTAAGACGTTACCGAGAATTACGTTCATTAGTTAACGTAGGTGGTCTAGAGAGGTTACCTGCGACCGAAGTACAAACGTATAAACGAGGAGAACGATTAGAGGCCTATTTAACTCAACCGTTCTATGTAGCTGAAGCATTCACAGGACAAAAGGGGGAGTCAGTTGCACTCCAAGATACATTGCAAGATGTTCGGAAAATTTTAGATGGCGCAGCAGATTCTACAGAAGTAGAGGCACTAACATTTAAAGGGAAGTTAAGTTTGGAAGTGTAAGGTTGAGTATAATGTTGTAGATAGCCTATTTGAGTAAGTTTGTTATTACTCAAATAGGCTTTTTGTTTTAATATGTATCTAATTCAGAGAATAAGGATAATTTTTACATGAAAACAAAGGCAATTTATTTTCAAATCCAGTTAATTTAACAATCAATTCAACGAGATTAAGTTTTTTTAGGCGAGTGTATCTCTAATCCGACGATAATTTGCGAGTTTTCGGCGAAATTAGCTATTTATCCGGCGAAAATGGGCAATCCATCCGACGATAGAAAGATTAATTCTATCACTTATTTTATTAATCGACGAAACCATATTAACATTCGCCTATTCAAAGCATAATTCGGCGATCCTAAGCGTACAGATATTGTCTCCCGAGATATTAAAAAATTTGCAAACAAAAATCCCGATTGGAAAATCCAATCGGGATGTAAGCTTATTAACGAGAATAGAATTCTACGATTAATGCTTCGTTGATTTCAGCTGGTAGTTCAGAACGCTCAGGAAGACGAGTGAAAGTTCCTTCTAACTTGTCAGCATCAAAAGTTAAGTAGTCAGGTACGAAGTTGTTTACTTCAACTGCTTCTTTAACTGCAACAAGGTTACGAGACTTTTCACGTACAGCAATTGTTTGACCAGGCTTTACGCGGTATGATGGGATATCAACGCGTCCACCATCAACAGTGATGTGACCGTGGTTAACTAACTGACGTGCAGCACGACGAGTACGAGCTAATCCTAGACGGTAAACTAGGTTGTCAAGACGTGATTCTAAAAGAATCATGAAGTTTTCACCAAGGATACCATTAATTTTTCCAGCTGCATCAAAAGTGCGGCGGAATTGACGCTCATTTACTCCGAACATGTGACGAAGTTTTTGCTTTTCTTGAAGTTGTAAACCGTATTCAGAAATCTTTTTACGTTGGTTTGGACCATGTTGTCCAGGAGCGTAAGGACGCTTTTCTAATTCTTTCCCAGTACCGCTTAAAGAGATACCAAGGCGACGAGATAATTTCCAGCTAGGACCTGTATAACGAGCCATGTGATGACTCCTCCTTCAATTGTTTTTATTTTGCATAAAATAAAAACAGTAGTAGATCTCTGATTATGTTCATTTTACCGTTCATATACCCTCGCTCCAGCAGCACGGAGTTACTCGATATACCACATTTTAAAAGGAATTGGGAAGAACAAAGTCCTCAACCTATACCCTAAAATGGGGATAAAATGATGCACAAACTGTCTACATAGGCTGCGATATTTTACACAAAGGCTATTATATATCTTTTTCTAGCATCATGTCAAGAACACTATGAATAATACTTAAGAGTAGAAATTTCAATTTCAATCAAATTTATCGTGAAAACTAGAAAAAGTCTTGTACAAATAGTCCATTTCTAATTACTGGTATGGTATAATTAATTAGTATGTATTTGAAAAATTCTATTAAATATGTAGAGAAAGATTGTGGGTGAAGTGGATGAGAAACCGACAATTAAATATAGAAGAATTAAAAGGGCACTTTTATGATCTTTTATTAGAGGAAACCATTTCTAGAGAAACTATAGTTGCTGAGTTTCTTCAGAGAATTCAACACTTCCTTACAGCGATTTCAGTCAATCATTATGTATATGATGAATACAATCATCAATTTGTTTTAACTTCTAACGTGGACAAGCATCCGATCCTGCATAACATAAATGACACCATGCCTTTTTTTCCGTTACTTCAAGAAGGAAAGGTATATACCGAAAGTCATACCTCAAGTCAATTAATCTACATACCAATACGATATAATGAGAAACATGATGAGCTGCTTTCCATTAATATAATAACTAATGAACCACTAAACCTCGAATGGGAACACCTTGCGAAAGTTTGTGAACAGTTCCTTTCAAAATTAACAAAACTCATTGAGTTATCTGATGGAGAAAGACGTTCAAAGCTTTTATATAAGGTAACTTCAAAGTTCCATTCTACGATGGACACAGAAGAAGTACTTTCAGAAATTATCTCGACTTTAAAAGAGGAATATCCGAATTTTACCTATTATTTACTTTTGTCACATGATCATACGAACTCAACTGAACTACCAATAAAAGAATTACAATATGATGATTCGAACATATCTGCGGCTCAAGCGTATGTTACAGGTGAAATTCAACTAGAGGATTCAATGGAAGATAAAACATCTTCACTTTATGCTCCATTAAAAGGAAAACAAGGCGTTTATGGAGTCTTGCAAGTAATTTCTTCAAATTCGTTAATTTTTCCGAATGAAGAAGTAAAGTTTATTTCTTTATTAGCTCAAACAGCTGGAAGCGCTTTAGAAAATGCAAAGCTTTATCAGCAATCGAAACAATTAATTTCCGATTTACAATTAATAAATGAAACATCTCATCAATTAAATTCTAATTTACGATTAAATGAAGCCATGAATTACATGTCGCAGCAAATTATCGAGTCTTTCGATGCGATGGAAGTGGGCTTCATCTTATTTGATAATAATGGTTCACCAACTTTGCTACCAGGTAGCACAGACTATTTTACGAGTGATAGCCATGCACAGTTACTTATCCAATATTTATATGATCAGATTAATAAAGAAAAAGAAGCGATGTTCGTTGGTGATGTAAAGTTAAACGAAATACCGTGTTCTTTCCGATCAGTTATGGCTGTTCCAATGATTCAGGAAGGAATATTACGTGGAATCGCAACCGTTTTGCATAAGGAATCATATTTCTTTACTTTTGAAACCTTCAAGCTTGTTCAGTCTTTGATTTATCATTCTACATTAGCAGTAACAAATTCAATGCTTCGTGAAGAGTTAGAAAATCTTGTGATAACAGATTTCTTAACAAAGCTACACACGAGAAAATATTTAAATGAAAGCATTGAAAAATCAATGGAGGCCGACGCCTTTGGTACGTTCTTACTAATTGATATTGATAACTTCAAGCAAGTTAATGATACGTATGGACATCAAGTTGGTGATGAAATTTTAAAGCAAGTAGCACTAATTATTAAAGATAATATTAGAGAATTTGATATCGGAGCAAGATGGGGCGGAGAAGAACTGTCCATCTATTTACCGAGAGTAGATATACAGGCTGGTGTCGCAGTAGCTAATCGTCTTGTGCAGAGGGTTGAACAGCTAACGAAGCCGAACATTACCATTTCTTGTGGAGTAAGCCATTGGAAGCAAGGCCAACCTGATAACCCTGTGACATTATTTAAACGCGCAGATGAAGCGTTATATTTAGCGAAAGAAACAGGGAAGAACCGGGTAAATGTCCAGTTGTACATAGGAAATTAATGAAATAAAAAGCATCTCTAAATAGAGGTGCTTTATTTCTAAAATAAAAAGAAAGCGTTTTCAAAAATATATTTTTGACATATTCTAGTAAGTAGGGAGGCGGAATAATAATGGAAAGCAAAAAGAAATTTCAAACGAATGCCATTCATGGTACGTACAAATCGGAGCAGCACTTTGGAAGTCTGACTCCGCCATTATTTCAAACTTCAACGTTTGTGTTTGATACAGCTGAGCAAGGGGAACATCGATTTTTAGGCGAAGAACCAGGGATGATTTACTCTAGATTAGGTAATCCAACTGTCCAACTATTAGAGGAACGTTTGGCCCTTTTAGAAAGTGGAGAAAAAGCATTAGCGTTTGGATCTGGGATGGCGGCTGTGTCTGCCGTATTGCTTCATTACGTAAAGGAAGGCAGTCATATTATTTGTTCTAGAGGAATTTATGGATGTACTTACGGTTTATTAAAATGGCTTCAGGAGAAGTTCCGTATAACCTTTGATTTATCCGATTTAGACTCTGAAGAAGAGATTAGATCTAAAATTACGAATAAAACGGTTTGTATATTTTTGGAAACTCCTATTAATCCGACGATGAAAATTATCTCGTTAAAGACAGTTACAAAGGTAGCGAAGGAGCAGGGAATTCCAGTGGTGGTAGATAATACATTTTGTTCACCATATTTACAACGACCATTAGAGCAAGGGTGTGACATCGTACTTCATAGTGCTACCAAATATATAGGTGGACATGGTGATGTTGTTGGTGGAATCATTGTTGGAAGCGAAGAAGTGATGAATAATATTGCAAGTCATGTTCGAAAAGATATCGGTGGTATTATGTCACCATTTGATGCATGGCTTTTAATTAGAGGGTTAAAGACACTACATGTTCGAATGGATCGTCATTGTGAAAATGCCGAGAAAATTGCTTCGAGATTGCAAAAGAACGAGAAAGTAGATAAAGTGATTTACCCAAGTTTATTTGAAGGTAAGAATGCTGAAATAGTTAAGGAACAGATGACCAAATCGGGTGGCGTTATTTCCTTTACAGTTCGAGGTGGAAAAGAGCAGGCTCAAAAGCTATTAAATCATGTATCACTTTTAAAGGTAGCTGTTAGTTTAGGAGACACCGAGACTCTTATCCAACACCCAGCATCTATGACTCATGCGATCGTTCCGAAAGAAGAACGGGAGAAAATGGGGATCGTAGATAATCTAATTAGATTATCAGTTGGATTAGAAGATTGGGAAGATATTTGGGGTGACCTAGAGAACGCGTTGAATCAAATATAAATTTAATAGAGACTGGGACATAAGTATTTTCAGTCAATGATAAACCCGAACTATTAGGCGATATTTAAAGAAGCTTTCACCTAATAGTTCGGGTCTTTAATTGTTGCTTTAGATTTGTTTGATTTCCTATACAATTTTTAAGAACTAGTGGAATGGAGCGGAAGACACTCGACTCCTGCGGGAAATAGAGGAAAGGCTGAGACCCCACAGGCGAAGCCGAGTTATCATGAACGAAACTAGCTCCTTACTCGTAACATCGTAGGTTAATTTGGTTAGAATGTTTACTGGTAAAAACAAACCAAATCAGAGCTACATTACGGAAGGAGCTAGTTATTATGAAGGATACCATAAAATATGTAGGTTTAGACGTATCAAAAGAAAAAATTGCAGTTGCGATCGCGGATGAGGGGCGAGAAGAGCCGAGATACTGGGGAGTAATTCCTCACACACCAGAAGCAGTTAGGAAATTAATAAATAAACTTGGAAACACCGAGACTCTTCGAGTCTGTTATGAAGCCGGTCCAACTGGATACCCACTATATAGATTATTACTTTCCCTAGGTGTTCATTGTGATGTGATAGCCCCATCTCTCATACCTAAAAGACCAGGTGAACGTATTAAGACAGATCGTAGAGACTCTATTCGACTGGCTCAGTTATATCGAGCAGGAGAATTAACTAACATCTATGTTCCAAACGAAGAGGATGAAGCTCTCCGTGATCTTGTAAGATGTCGTGAAGATGCAAAAGAAGATGAACTTAGGGCAAGGCACCGTTTGAGTAAATTTTTGCTTCGTAATAACATTAAGCCACCGTCAGGTGTGAACAAATGGACGGTCAAATATCGTAGATGGCTGGATGCATTAAAATTTGAAAGCTCCAAACTACGTGTGGTCTTTCAAGAATATTATCATCAATTGAAAGAGCTAGAACAACGAATTTTAAGACTAGAGGAAGAAATTAGAGTTCAGGCAACGGAGGGCGTACACGCCCCAACCATTCAAGCCTTACAATCACTAAGAGGTGTAGCTCTTATTACTGCGACTAGTCTTGTAGCGGAGATAGGTTCTTTCAAACGTTTCTCATCACCAACACAATTAATGGCCTATATTGGTTTAATACCAAGTGAATACTCAAGTGGTGAAAGAAGAATACAAGGGAGCATCACAAAAACAGGGAATCGTCATGTACGACGCTTATTAGTAGAAGCTGCATGGAGTTATCGTTATCAACCGTCAGTTAAAGGAGAATTGATGAGACGACAAAATGGACAGTCCCCCACTATTCAAGCGATATCCTGGAAAGCACAAAACCGACTTCATAAAAAGTATTACCGATTATTATCAAGAGGAAAAGAAAGTGGAAAAGCAATTACTGCAGTTGCCAGAGAATTAGCTGGTTTTATTTGGGCTATTACACAAGAGGTAGAAGAAGTAAAAAACGCTAGTTTTTGATCTTACAAGTTGTCATGTTACGGTGATATAGGTATTATTGATCCATTTTTTATGTATGGCTTTAATTTCACACGAATAATTTACGAAGAAAGATAGATGATTGAGAACAGGGCTCGAAGGCAAAGAAAAAAACCGGAAAGGAAAACCCACGTGGCCTCCTCTGTGCTATATCTAAATAGATTAACGCACGTGCCGAGTTAGTGGATTAGTCCTTTATACGGAAAGATAAAATGTGAAAACCCACGGATATCAGAGCGTAAACCGCAGTAGAGATTTTTGCCTTCGTGCCGTGTTCTTAACTTCTATTCAAGTCAAAAAAAGGAGAAAGGAACAGATTCCTTCTATAGCTTAATGGAGTCTCTCACTTCTTTGTATGACAGTCAAGGAGACCACTTGACAGACATACAAAGAAGTGAGAAGTGGTCAGTAAGCTAAAGAAGGAGCTATTCTAGCCAGAATGGCTTGCTAACTAACAAAATCAAGAAAAGAAGCCGTAAATAGCTTCTCTTCTTAGAGTTGGTCAAAAGACAATCCAAACCTGGTGAAGAGTGGGAGCCTTGACAGTTTCGTTCATATCAGGAGGCT
>NZ_JAFELM010000013.1 GCF_016890225.1 Bacillus suaedaesalsae
GCATGTATTAGGCACGCCGCCAGCGTTCGTCCTGAGCCAGGATCAAACTCTCCAATAAAGTGTTTGATTGCTCATTTACTTGCTGGCTATCTATTCAAATAGATAGTTTTAAAAATTTTTGCGTTGGTTAGAAACCAACACGCTTGACGTTTTGTTTAGTTTTCAAAGAACTCTTCATCGCTCAGAGGCGACTTTATTAATATAACATCTGAGGCTATTCAAGTCAACATCTTTTTCAACTTTTGTTTCAGTTGGCTTAGATGTTCTCAGCAGCGACGAAGAATAATATATCACGGATTGCAATAATGAGTCAACCCACTTTCACAAATAAGTTTAGTACTTAATGAACCGTATACTTTCTATGGTAGATCCCCTGTCCTTTTGTTTCTTCTAATGATGTGTGGATTAGTTTCTTTTCAATTAGATATTCTAAAAAAGCCTCAAAATCAATTCCATAATCCTCAAGTTCTGGGTGTGTCGTTAATTCTTGTATAGACCAAATTTCTTTTTCCTCCATTGTTTCTTTTAAGTGTATGGATCCAATTTTTATATTCTTATTAACTAAGAACTCACTTGCTAAGAATAATAATTCAAGTTTCTTATTTAATGATTCTTCACTTTCAACTAATTCATGATATAGAGTGAATACCTCTGGCTCAATTCTACGAACTTGGTTCCATACTGTAATCTCTGGGTGAAGTCCGTTATCAATAATTGATAGTCTTGCTAAATGATGTAACGCATGAACAATATGGTTATATGCATCTAAGTAATTTCCTAGTTCAAATAACTCCTTACCGTCTACATATCTTCTAATTAGTTTAGCAAACTCTAGACCAATCTTCTTTTTTCTGTGATTTAATGGAAAATCAGTTAACGTTTGTTTTAAATTCGTTAAGTATTCATTTCGTTCAAACATGATTTTACCGTTAATGATCCAATCAAAGATCCTTCTATTACTTCCTATCTCTAACCATTCATTCAGTTGTTTTGTATCAACAGTTTTCAAGGCTGCTTTTTTTCCTGATTGCAATTGATAATGCTTTAAACTGTGTGAGGATTCGTGTTCTTTGACAACAACAAATAAGATGACATCAAAATTATCGGTCGCTGGACTTTCGGGTTTGCGCTTCTCTAAAAGAATGATACCTAATGTGTTAGGGTGACTTGCTCTCTCTTGGTATATAGGGCGCAATATATGTTCCATTTTCCTCTCCTCCAATAAATGCTTGTGAGTTATTTTTCGACGTTAGAGAAGAAAAACCTTCTAAGTGATGATTATTATTTGTTTAAAATAGAGGCTCTGCCTGTATTATGATATAGTATTATCCAGGAGGGACAACCATGGCAAAAAAATATTCAAGTAAAATTAATAAAATCCGCACATTTGCATTGAGCCTTATTTTTATTGGCTTTGCAGTTATGTATATCGGGATCTTCTTTCGAACTAACGTCTGGTTAATCAGTATCTTTATGGTATTAGGTTTACTTTGTATTGTAGCTAGTACTGCTGTTTATTTTTGGATTGGGATGTTGTCGACAAGGACAGTCCAAGTTGTATGCCCAACATGTAATAAATCGACTAAGATACTTGGTCGAGTAGATATGTGCATGCATTGCAACGAACCTTTAACACTCGACCCCAACTTAGAAGGGAAAGAGTTTGACGAAAGTTATAATAAGAAAAAATAAAAAAGCTGACTCCTATAGTCAGCTTTTTCTATTAATTAATGACTTTGTTTTTTGTTGCATTCTGGACAAGTTCCGTAAAGTTCCATACGGTGATGTGATACTTTAAAACCAGTAACGTGTGAAGCTAATGCTTCAACCTCATCTAAGCCAGGATATAGGAAGTCAACGATTTTCCCACAATCTTCACAGATAACGTGGTAGTGGTCAGTTGTTACAAAATCAAATCTGCTTGATGCATCTCCATATGTTAGTTCTTTTACTAATCCCGCTTCACGGAAAACTCTTAAATTGTTATAAACTGTTGCAACACTCATGTTCGGGAACTTACCTTCGAGTGATTTGTATATATCATCAGCAGTCGGGTGCGTCATTGATTGGATTAAAAATTCTAAAATCGCATGACGTTGCGGAGTTATACGTACTCCAGATTCTTTTAACATTTCAAGAGCATCTTTCAATTGCATAGACACAGTCATGCACCTCACTTTTAACAAACATTATCACTTTATAATTGTTATAATTAGTGTACATGGAAAAACCGCTTTTTGTCAATCTTCTACCATTACTATATGCTTTATTGGACGAATTTAATACTTCTAAGCGTCTTGATGAAGTGTAGGTTCTGACATATTTAATTTATGATTTACATATCTTCCCGCAACAAATAAGAAATCTGATAAGCGATTTAAGTAAGATAGAACTAAAGGATTTACACTGTCCACTACAACCGCTTTTCGTTCTGCTCTTCTTACTACAGTTCTAGCTAGATGTAATGTGGCACCAGCTTTTGATCCACCAGGTAAAATAAAGTTTGTTAACTGCGGTAACGTTTGATCCCACTCGTCAATTAAATTTTCTAGCCAGTGAATATCCTCTTCTTCTAGTTTCCACTTCACTTCTTTTCCTATTGGAGTTGCAAGCTCTGCTCCTACATGGAATAACGTCGTCTGAATTTTATGAAATGCCGTTTCAATATCCTGTGCACCTGACACATCTTCCTTTATATAACTTAGCGCAAGTCCTAGGAGTGAGTTTGCCTCATCACATGTTCCGTACGCTTCGACTCTTGTGTCATTTTTTGATACACGATCTCCGTATACAAGAGATGTCGTACCTTTGTCTCCTGATTTCGTATATATCTTCATCTTAATACCCCCTATCAACATTCACTTGATTTATTAGTGTTTTTCCGCCCGACTTAAAGGTTCGTAAATTTTCTTCAAAAATTGCAAACGCTCGTGGTAAATAACGAGAGGTTATGCTAGAGATATGGGGAGTTACGGTCACATTATCCATTCCCCAAAAAGGATGATCTTTGGCAAGTGGTTCATTCTCAAATACATCTAAAATTGCATGACCAATTAACTTTTCGTTCAGCACTTCAAGCAGGACAGATTCTTGTATCACATCTCCTCTTCCGATATTGATAAAGATTGATGTTTCCTGCATTAATTGGAAGTGTCTTTTCGTTAGCAAATATTTTGTATCTTGTGTACTCGGTAAAATTGATACAACAAAATCAGCATGAGCTAAAAACTCTTCAAGTCTGTCCATTGTTCCTACTTCATCTACAAACTCTACTTCCTTGCCACTCGTATTTATTCCATATGTATTCATTCCAAACGCCTTACATAACTTCGCAATTTGTCCACCAATCGCCCCAACACCAATTATACAAACATTCTTCTGATAAAGCTCATTCATTGAAAGTCGCTTCCACTCATGACTTTTTTCTTGTTCAGTTACTTGCTGTAAATGTTTACTCACTTGGAGCATCATGCCCATTGTGTACTCTGCCATTGGAATTTTGTGAATACCCCTAACATTTGTCACCAGTATGTTTCGCTTCTTTATTTCTTGAAAAGGAAGTTTATCGACACCAGCTGACATCACCATGATCCATTTTAGCTTTTCGGCTATTTTGATCATCTCTGGTGTAATGTCGTCTCCATATGTCACAACAACATCCGCTTCCTTCAGCTCCCCTGTAGGCTCTACTGCGTTTGAGAAGAAGTGAAATGCCTCATTCTTAAATAAACTCATTAGATCATTTTGTTTCTTTTCATTCACACTTAAGGTTGTAACAATGTTCATTATACTCCCCCTTTCTTCTATATAAATCATCTTATAGAAATGAAGTTTTGAAAAGTCATAAATAGTACCTTTTCTAAAACATTGTTGCTATTCATCATATTCCGGGCATCTCTAATAAATCATTACAGGTGAAACTACCAACCACGACTTTGTCGAATAGATGATACCTTCATAGCTACATGTTCCAAGACTTGCTCCAAAAACAACCTAAATAAAAAAGGCGAGAGAAATCCTCTCGCACTCTACCGCTCTATTTTTTGATGATTGAGGGGGGTTCCCTATACTCTACATTATTCGCCTTCCCCTGTATTGGTATAGACATTGACCTATTTTTATAAGTTTTCTTTTATGAATTTCAATGCGTCTTCCACGTGGCCTTTTACCCTCACTTTAAGCCATTCCTTTGCAATGTGTCCTTCTTTATCAATAACAAAGGTAGAACGCTCGATTCCCATATATTCTTTACCGAAGTTTTTCTTTAGCTTCCAAACTCCGTAAGCTTCTGAGACTTGATGATCTTCATCTACTAACAGCTCGAATGGCAGGTCATATTTTTCAATAAATTTAATATGCTTATCCATCGGATCTGGACTGACTCCTAAAATGACAGTATCCAGCTCTTGAAACGATTGATGATTTTCTTTAAAATCACACGCTTCTGTCGTACAGCCTGGAGTCATATCTTTCGGGTAAAAATATAACACTACATTATATTTCCCTTTAAAGTCACTTAGTCTAATTGTTTTGCCACTCGTACCTTTTAGTTCAAAATCAGGCGCTATTGTCATCACTTATCCTCCCAATTCTTTTCTTATATTTTAGGATAAGGAAGTCCCGTCCATTGTGCAACTATGTTGATTGGTCGTAGTCTACATTTGGTTTATAATCAGCTCGGCGGTCGTAATCAATCATCGTTCTTACAACAAACGCTGCCGGAATAATATATCCAAGAAGTGCTTCAATAATAGCAAACAATCTCCCAATTCCAATTGGCGTAATATCACCATACCCAACCGATAGTAGCGTGAGCCCACTAAAGTATAGAGAAGTACCGAATATTTCTAGAAACCCATTCAACTCTGGCAAATCACCATTTATCATAATAACATTTCCTGACAATTCAAAAATTGTATATACAAGCGCAAAGCCAACTAAAACATTCACATATATCAATAACAAAAATAAAAGCTTATCTAACGATACATAGTTATTTCGATGTTCATTACGTTTAAAAAGCTGACTAAAGCTTTTATACAAAACAAATATGACCACAAGTAGTAATAATAGTTTGACCACAGAAACCACCTCATCCTAACATATGAAAAAGAAGGACGAGTCATGCAAGGTTTATACGTGGATATCCCGCTTCTTGAAAACGGTAAACGAGATCATAAGAAACACAGAAACATGCAATAGAATAATAAGGATTGAAAATGGTAAAGTCATACTATCGAACGCCTGGTTTCCATAGTAGTATTGCTGTAAATTTGTATTTGCAAAAAGAATATACTTTGCCAGTTCGATATCGTAATGCTCTAATAACGCAATCAATAAAGTAGATATATAGTACAAAAAGATTGTAATGGTAATTGAAAAAATTCCACTTTTCGTAAGAACTGAGAGCATGAATGCTATTAAACTCACAATACAAATCTCAATAAAAATGAATATATAATACCCAATCACTTCTTCAATTGTTGAAAATGAAGTTGTGATTCCATCAAGGAAAAATACTGCACTTGATATAAAAGAAAATAGGAACTGACAGGTTGCAAACAATCCAGTAAGGAAAATAATCGTTAGTAATTTAGATAATAAGATTTTCGAACGACTAAACGGACGTAATAGTAAAAACTTGATTGTTCCCTTTGTATATTCATTTGATAAAATATCTCCTGCATACACAATGCTAACTAATTGTACGAAGATGAGTAAACGCGAGCTTATGTTCATATATTCCCAAAACGTCATCTTGCCAGATATGCCGAAAACCTGTTTCACAAAAATGGCAAGCAGTATGTTAATTACAAGCATCGTTCCTAAAAATGCCCACACTCCAGGTCGTTTGAAAATTTTCATGAATTCATTGGATAACAAGTAGTAAAATGATTTCATTTCGATCTTCCTTTCAGCGTTTTCAGAAATCGATCTTCTAATGTATTCTCTGTTCTCTTGATTCCTACTACATCTATTTCATGTTTAATCAAACGTTTGTTTAGTTCTGAAACTCCCATTTCTGTTAGGTCAACTTGAAATCCTTCCTCATTTAAAACTAAATTGGGAAGCGCAAAACCTTCAATGATAGAAGTAACAGTTTTTATGTTCAATATTTTAAAAGTGTACGAACCGACATTAGACTCACTGTCACCTTCTTCTCGAAGATTGCTTTTTTCTATAATACTTCCATCTTGAATTACTACAATGCTGTCACAAATCAATTCAATTTCTGCTAACTGATGACTAGATATAATAACAGCTACTCCTTGTTCCTTTGCTAATTTTACAAGTAATTGCCTAAGTTCCATCATCCCTTCTGGATCTAATCCATTTGTTGGTTCATCTAGAAGTAAAATTGACGGATGATGAAGCATAGCCTGTGCTAGTCCTAATCGTTGCTTCATTCCAAGTGAGTATGTGCGAACTTTTGACTGCAAGTAATCTTCCATTCTTAAAAGCTTTGTTACTTCTTCAATTCGTTCATAGTTAATACTCTCAGACATTTGCAAGAAATGAACTAAGTTATCATAGCCTGATAAATAATCGTACAACTCCGGGTTTTCAATGATAGCTCCAATATGACGGATTGCTTTTTCAAATGATAGTTGAATGTCCTTACCTTCTACTTTAATTGTTCCAGCAGATGGCTTAAGTAACCCAACTAACATTTTCAATATCGTTGTTTTTCCTGAACCGTTGGGACCTAATAGCCCAAGAATTTCTCCTCTTTTTAAGTCAAACGAAACATTATGTATAATTGGTGTTTTCCCGATACTTTTTGAAACTTCCTGTACGTTGAGTACGATAGATTCCGTATACATGGCCATCCTCCCTTTTATTACATTTTTACATTAACTAGACGATTGTTCTACATCATTCGTTACATTTTCCACTAGTTTGTATCAGTTTGTTTTATAAATTGTGCATGATAAGATATTCATGTATGAAAGTGGTTGACTTAGGAGGTAAAGGAAATGAATCATACAAAATCAGAGCAATTACATAAAGAGGCAATAGAGCATATCGTTGGGGGCGTGAATAGTCCATCTCGTTCATACAAAGCGGTTGGCGGCGGTGCACCTGTCGTTATGGAACGTGCAAACGGCGCTTATTTTTGGGACGTTGACGGAAATAAATATATCGATTACTTAGCAGCATACGGTCCAATTATTACAGGTCATGCTCACCCCCATATTACAAATGCGATTAAGGAAGCTGCAGAGAACGGCGTTTTATATGGTACTCCTACTCCGCATGAAGTAAAGTTTGCAAAAATGTTGAAGGAAGCAATGCCCTATCTGGAGAAAGTTCGTTTTGTAAACTCTGGTACAGAGGCAGTAATGACAACAATTCGTGTAGCAAGAGCTTATACCGGGCGAGATAAGATCATTAAGTTTGCTGGCTGCTATCATGGTCATTCCGATCTTGTATTAGTAGCTGCTGGTTCTGGTCCTTCTACATTAGGCACTCCTGATTCTGCTGGTGTACCAAAAAGTATCGCTCAAGAAGTAATTACTGTTCCTTTTAATGATATCGAGCCATTTAAGGAAGCATTAGAAAAATGGGGCGACCAAATTGCTGCAGTATTAGTTGAACCGATTGTTGGTAACTTCGGAATTGTAGAGCCAAAGGAAGGGTTCCTTGAGCAAGTGAATGAATATGCTCATGCTGCTGGAGCACTTGTCATTTATGATGAAGTTATTACGGCGTTTCGCTTTATGTATGGAGGTGCCCAGGATTTACTAGATGTGCAGCCTGATTTAACTGCTCTCGGAAAAATTATCGGTGGTGGTTTACCGATTGGTGCATACGGCGGAAAAAAAGAAATTATGGAGCAGGTTGCACCGTTAGGACCGGCATACCAAGCAGGAACAATGGCAGGAAACCCAGCTTCTATTCTTTCTGGAATTGCCTGTTTAGAAGTGTTGAAGCAGGAAGGAGTTTATGAGCATTTAGATGAGCTTGGTGCAATACTTGAAGAAGGAATTTTAAAACATGCCAAAACTCACAATGTTCCAATTACGATTAACCGTCTAAAAGGTGCATTAACCATTTACTTCACAACCGAAAAGATTGAAAACTACGCTCAAGCAGAGGATACTGATGGTGAAATGTTCGCGAGATTTTTCAAACTAATGCTAGAGCAAGGAATCAATTTAGCCCCTTCTAAATATGAGGCCTGGTTCTTGACGACTGCCCATACAAAAGAAGATATCGAAGTTACACTACAAGCAGTTGAAAATGCGTTCAAACAATTATAACTGAATATTTATGCATCATTATACATTTTGACTAGTCTCACTTTTGGGACTAGTTTTTTTACACCCTTTTGAAAACGTTTACATTACTACCCTTTTCATCTTCCCCCCTCCTTTTCAGTAGTAATACATACACTAGTTTCATCCACAAAAATGAATAATAATTGAATTTTTCTAATAAGTTTGTTAATATGGATATATTCAGAATTTTTCGATTATCCCCTAGCATTTCCCTTATATATGTAAATCTCTTTCCTATAGATTTGCTTTCCACTAAACCAAGGAGGTGACGGCCGTCTGGCCAGCAAAATGAAAACAAAATGGAATCCTAGCTCCTTTAAGAATTATCACCTACATGAACATGATGCATGTGGAATTGTGTCTGTTATTGAGAAACAGAAAGTTCCTACAAAAGAAAATATTGAGTTATGTATTTCTGCATTAGTCAAAATGAATCACCGTGCCGGTTTCACAAATGGAGAAGGTGATGGCGTCGGTATTCATATTGATATACCAAAAGAGCTTTGGAAAGATAAGCTTTCTAAAAACGGTATAGATGCCGCAGTTGTGCATGACGAGCAATTTATTGTTGGTCATTTTTTTATGGATAAAAAAACTGACCAGCTTAAGGCAAAGGAAACAATACAGAAGTTGTTCAAAGATGCGAACCTATCATTATTGTTCCAAGCAGACAATGTTACAAACTCATATGCTCTAGGTCCAATTGCTTCAGCTCAAGAACCGTCTTTTTGGCAAGTGGCACTACTTCCAAATGAAAAAGTTGATAACTTAGAAAGACTATTATTTGAATTAACAATTAAAATTGAGGAAAACAATTTTCTTCATGTATCATCGTTAAGCAATCACCATGCTGTTTATAAAGTCATGGGTGCTGGTGATATTTTGCCAAAGTATTATCAAGACTTATCTAGTCCTCTTGTAGCATCCACTATGACGCTTGGACATAATCGTTATTCCACTAATACGTTATCAAACTTTTTCCGTGTTCAGCCTTTTAGTGTGCTTGGACATAATGGAGAAATTAATACGATAGCAAAGTTCCGTGATGAAGCAGAAATGATTGGAGTCCCTTTAACGAAGGATGGCAGTGACTCTCAAGATATTAATAGAATGATTGAAACGTTGCTTGCAAGACATGGGTTCACTCTATTTGAAGCACTAGATATTATCTTCCCTCCTATCATTAATGAGATCAAAGCGTATCCAGAGCATTTACAAGATTTATATACGTATGTTAGGGAGTCTTGGGGGCACTTTTCACAAGGACCTGCTGGAATTATTTCACGTTATAAAGATGAAGCTGTATTTAGCTTAGATTCGCTAGGGTTACGTCCATTATGGCAGCTTGAAACAACAGATTCTTACTTGTTCAGCTCTGAGCCTGGTATCGTGCCATCTTCTGAGTATACAAACGATCCAAAGCCATTAGCTCCTGGAGAAAAGGTCGGATTAAAATATATTGATGATGTGATCAAGCTGTACTCTTATGAGTCTTATCAAGAGGAAGTATATACACGAATTCGAGAAAAACTTGATTTCAAGAATTATAGAACTCGTTTAGAAACGCCTAATCTTGAAAAAAATATATCTGTGTCTACTATTTCAACAGTTCACAACACTCAATACTCCGCATTCGGCTGGGATCGCGAACATATTCAACTTATCGAACAAATGGCAGACAAAGGTGCAGAGCCAATTCGTTCACTTGGACACGATGCACCACTTGCAGCCATTGACACAGGTAGACGTAACTTAGCTGATTTCATTAAAGAGAGTGTCGCAGTTGTGACAAACCCAGCGATTGACCGTGACCGTGAAACAGAACACTTTTCTACAAGAACGATGTTAGGTAAGCGTCCTTCTCTCTTCAGTAAAGAAAGGCAGCAGTTGTTTGTGGAGCTGTCATCTCCTATTTTAGTAGAAGGTAATCACGGTTTTGCACTTAGTGAAAAGGTGCTACAACCTTCTTATGATCAAGTTGTTCATACTTTTCATAAAGAAGGCTTAACCTATTATCTTGATGTTACGTTTAAAAAAGATGAAACGGTGAAGGATGCTCTAACTAGACTTTCTATCGAGGCTCTTGAAGCTGTTCAGAGTGGAAAGACACTATTAGTGTTGGAGGATAGCAGCTCTCATCAGCATGAGAAGCTATGGCTCGACCCTCTTCTCGTTGTGTCTACAATTGATCAACATTTAATCGACAATCAAGTAAGACGAGATACCTCTATCTTGTTACGATCAGGGGCTATCCGTTCCTTGCATGATCTAATTTTATCGTTCGGATTAGGTGCAGATGCAATTAGCCCATATCTACTTTTTGCAACAGTTAGTGCAGAAGAGTTAGCACCAATACAGAATTTATTTGAATCATTAAATAAGGGACTTGAAAAGGTGATTTCTACTCTAGGTATTCATGAATTGCGTGGTTATGGTAGACTGTTCTCTTCTATCGGCTTAAACGAAGAAGTTGCAACAGCCTTAAGAATAGTGAACTTCCTGGGATCAGAATCCCTGAGCTTTAATTTTGACTATTTAAAACAGGATGCACTTGAGCGTTTAGAGGATTTTGCTAATGATAGTATACGACCTGGCAAGACGTTTCACATTTTCCCACGTGTGTGGAAAGCCATTGGAGATGTTGCAAAGACAGGATCTTATGATGAATATCGTAAGAAAATGAATGAACAAGAGGATGCGACTCCAATAACAATTAGGCATTTAACAAATTTTAAACAATCAGCTAAAACAATCAATCCAGATAAAGTTGATTTATCAGTCGGGGCTCATAGCCTCCCCTTCGTTATAAGTTCAATGTCATTTGGATCGCAAAACGAGATTGCATTCCGCGCTTATGCTGAAGCTGCTGAACGTTTGAACATGATCAGTTTGAATGGTGAAGGTGGAGAAATTAAGGATATGCTCGGGAAGTATCCGAATACACGTGGTCAACAAGTCGCCTCTGGTAGATTTGGTGTAAATGCAGAGCTTCTAAATTCTTCAAATTTATTAGAAATTAAAATTGGGCAAGGAGCGAAGCCTGGTGAAGGTGGTCACTTACCTGGATCGAAGGTGACGAAGAAAATCGCCGAAGCAAGAAACGCAACAATCGGGTCAGACTTAATTTCACCATCTAACAACCATGACATATACTCGATTGAAGATTTAGCACAAATGATTACTGAGCTAAAAACAGCAAACGATCAAGCAAAGGTTTCGGTTAAAGTTCCAGTTGTACCTAATATCGGGACAATTGCAGTCGGTATTGCAAAAGCTGGTGCAGATATTATTACGATAAGTGGTTTTGACGGTGGTACAGGTGCAGCTCGTATTCATGCCTTGCAGCATGTTGGTCTACCTGTCGAGATTGGGGTTAAAGCCGCTCATAATGCGTTACTTGAAGCAGGTATTCGAAATAACGTTGAAATTTGGGCAGACGGTGGGATTAAAAGTGCATCCGATGTTGTGAAGATTATGCTGTTAGGTGCAAACCGTATTGGCTTCGGAACACTTTCGATGATCGCGATTGGCTGTACGACTTGTCGTGGTTGTCACTTGGATACGTGTCATGTTGGAATCGCGACACAAATCGAATCTGAATCACAAGCAAAGGAACACGGTTTACGTCGTTTCGTTCCGAGACAATTAGATTTAGCAGTTCAAGGGTTAACAAATCTGTTTACAGCATTCGGAGCTGAGTTAAAAGAAATTTCCGCTTCCCTTGGATTCACTAATTTACAGGATATCGTCGGTCGATCTGATTTATTAGAACAGACTAAAGGACAAAATCAACTAAACTTAAATGAGCTATTAAAGGTACTTGAGGTTGATCAATTTACTCAGAAGGAAGTTACATTAAGTGCAAGAGAGTCACACCTTGCAGTCGCAGTTGGCGCAGAGTATCTAGACCATAATGTTAGTGAGTTAACACAATCACGGGAGTTCTCCTCTGTAACGTCCGAGCAGCGTGTGCTTGGTAGTCGTGTATCTTGTCACAGAGTTCGAGGACGTTTAGACGGGTCATATAAAAAGTTACCTAAAATCTCTCTCCATTATAAGGACGGCTCCATCCCCGGTAATGGACTCGGTGCTTATAATAGCGAAGGAATTGATATTCGTGTAGAAGGTGGATCTCAAGATGGCATTGGGAAGACATCATTCGGAGGAAATATCTATATCGTTAAAGCAAAAGGGAAAGACGGTAAATACTACAATGGTTCAGTGGGTAAAGGCTTCGGATATGGCGCTCAAAAGGGGCAATTATTCGTACAAGGAAGTGCGGATGCTCGTGCGGGAATCAGGCTATCTGGAGCAGATATGATAATTGGTGGCCGAGTTACAACTCCAGTGCGTGAGAAGGAATACGGGAATGTGGGAGTTCAGGCTAACATTAAAGGGTTTGCCTTTGAGTATATGACAAATGGTCGTGGACTTGTCCTCGGTGACCCAGGTCCTTGGATTTGCGCTGGGATGACAGGCGGTGCTGTTTACTTACGCCATGATCCAACTGTTGGCTTAACGAAAGAGAAGCTAACAAGTCGCTTAGCAAAAGGAGCAAAAGTAACAATTACCTCTTTATCTAAAAAAGGATTGGAAGATGTAGTTGATCTATTGACTTCTTATGTTCAAGTGCTTAAGGACCACGAGCAATGGGAAGAAGTGAGCTATATTGAAGGACTTCTGCAACATCCTGAGGAGCACTTCTTACAAGTAGTACCAGTGAAAGAACAGGCTGATCCTGCTGTTTCGACAGAGTGATTTTTTAAAGTGAATCTAGTCTTTGGGCTAGGTTCTCTTTTTTATTTAGTCACGCTCATAGGTAAGTTCTCATAGTGGATTTGGATTTTAGTTCGTTGATATATTAAAGAATACGTTGAAACCTATCTTCATTGGCCGGATTGGTTTGCTCTTCGCCGAATATTATATTAAACTCGTCGAAATATTTTTATTTTTCGCCGAATAACATTACGTTTTCGTCGAAATTGGATCTCCTGCGCCGAAAAGATTGGACAATCGTTGAATAATATCCTCCATCTAGCCTAGAACTTATTAATTTTTCAAGATTTCTCCATCTTAGTATTCTTAATACGCCCTTTTTCAGGTTTTGAATGCAATTGAGTCTTGCACTTTTTTCGATTGTTGTTAAGATATGGTTTATGAATAAGTCATTATTGATATGATGATAGTAGGGATTTGTAGGAAGGATGTAAAGACAACATGAAAATTGGTGCACGTATTTTAAAGACGGGAATAGCAATTGCTCTCTCTTTATATATTGCCACTTTATTAGAACTACCCTCCCCTGCCTTTGCAGGGATTGCAGCAGCCTTTGCTGTGCAACCATCAATTTATCGTTCTTACCAGACGTTAATTGAACAAATTCAAGCAAACATGATTGGGGCGGTTTTTGCCTTAGCGTTTGTGTTTTTATTTTCAAGTAATCCGCTAATCATTGGGTTTACGGTTATGCTTGTTATCGGAATTACTATTAAATTAAAATTCGAGAGCGCGATTCCCCTTGCTCTTGTTACGGTAATCGCGATTATGGAGACACCTAGTGATGAGTCGATTGAGTTTTCTCTTATTAGATTTGGATCGATCGTACTTGGAGTTTTATCTGCCTTTCTTGTAAACTTAATCTTCCTTCCACCAAAGTATGAAACGAAGCTTTATTATAAGATTGTGGATACGACGGAAGAAATCATTAAATGGATTCGTATAAACACGAGAAATGCAGCAGGACACATTGAATTAAAAGAAGAAATTGAAAAAATGAAAGACAATTTAACGAAGCTTGAGGATCTTTTCTCTTTTTACAAAGAAGAACATAATCGCTTCAGCAAAAAGAGTCAGCAGTTTGGAAAAACACGAAAGACTGTACTGTTTAGGCAAATGATTCTAACTACAAATCAGGCACATGATACATTAAGACGACTTCATCGTGTGGATAATGAAATTGGTTTAATGCCAGAAGACTTTCAAAATCTACTGCGTATGGAGCTAGATACCCTTTCTTCTGCACATGAACAACTTCTATTGCAATTTGTAGGAAAAATTAAGTCTCATATTCCCATTATGGAAGAGAAAGAGCATATGCAACAGTCGGTGCTTTTACATGAGTACTTGAAACTATACGAGATTCAAGACGAGCAATTGCAAATACATGTTGCTGAACTATTTCCTCTTGTGTCAATGGTACTCGAATATTACAGTCAGTTGGCTCATTTAGAAAAGCTGTTAGATAGCTTTCAAACTTATCATTCCGATAATGAAGTTAAAGTGGAAGAAAAAAGTGAAATATAGAGAAGGCCACAGTTCAAATGAACTGTGGCCTTATTTTTTAAACAATAAATACGAAGAATAAAATAGCCGCTAACACGATACGATAGATTGCGAAGGGTGTTAGTTTAATTTTTTCAATCAAATCTAGGAAGAACCTAATAGAAATTAACGATACAACGAATGCACTGACGAAACCAACTGCAAGGAATGGAATGGTTTCTAGTGAGAAGTGCTCCCAGTTATTGAGAAGTGATATTAAGCTTGCCCCTGCCATGATAGGTACTGCCATGATAAACGTGAAATCAGCAGCTGCACGGTGGCTTAGTCCTAATAATACGCCTCCAGACATCGTAGAACCAGAACGAGAAAACCCTGGCCATAATGCGATACATTGGAATAGACCAATGATAATGGCTTGCTTGTACGTAATTTGGTCAACTGTTTCAGCTTTATATTTTTTTGGTCCAAACTTATCAGCCGCAATCATTAACAATGCTCCTACGAATAAACCAAGGATAACTGTATTTGCCGTAAACAGATGTTCATCAATAAAATCATCAAACAACAATCCTAGTACCATCGCAGGCAATAAACCTACAATTACTTTCATTAAGCTAAGTTTTTCCTTATGTACGTTTCCCTCTGTTTTAGTAAACGGAATGAGGCTTAATAATCGTTTCCAAAATACGATTACAACAGCTAATATTGAACCTAGCTGAATGACAACTTTAAATGTATTGGCTACTTCCTTACCAACTAACTCTTTAGATTGAAGCCATAAATCATCCACAATAATCATATGTCCCGTTGATGATACAGGCGCGAACTCCGTTAATCCTTCAACGAGCCCTAATACAAATGCTACAAATAAAGTCCACAACATGTTTCATAACCTCTTACTTTCTTAAGTTTAAAAATAAAAGGGTGCATCATAACACTACACCCTTGCTACTTATATACAATTATTTGTTAGACTTTTTTACGTCTTCCTCGTCTTCAAGGATTCCTTTAGTTGCCTTTTTGAATTCCCTCAGCGTGTTACCCGCTGCTTTTCCTAGTTCCGGAAGCTTTTTCGGTCCGAATAGTAAAAGTGCCACGAATACGATTAACGCGATTTCACCAAATCCTAAGTTCATTTTATTCACCCTATACATTTTGGAATATGGTTCTTCATACTACTCTCCATTATAACAAGCTAGTCAAAAAATTCCACTCTAAATTTACCTTTTCCTGATGAGATGGTCAAAATCGTGAATCGCTACTCCATTATATGATGAGTTGTCACGATAATAGTCTTGTAGCTCGGAGATTGATTTCTCTAGTTCTTCATTATTTGTATCATAAAAAGTTGTATATCCAATATCACTCGGTAGTAAGTCAATGGCAATTCCAATTCGTCCTCCAACCTGTTTCGCATAAGTCATCTCGGTATTCGAAATATCAGTGATGCTATTTTCACCTTCAACCGTATTTCGATAGGACATGAGATTCACTCCATCGAAAGCGTCGATAAATAGCTCATACAGTGGCTTTTTGAAGGATTTCGGTTGTGCCTTTATTACTTCCTCGCTGTCTAGCCAAAAAGGAAGATCACAATTGATTGTAAGACCATTCTGTTTTGAGAGATTTATGTATGTTAAGGAGTTATTGTACCAATTCTCAAGCACCTTCGTTTTATTTACTTCCCACTGTTCTAGTAAATAGGGTTCAATGTCTAGATGCACTGCGTCAAACTTTTCTTCTTGCCTTACTTTTTCGTTATAGTCAATGACACTTTGAACAAAGTTTACACCTTCTTGTTCATGCTCCTCTAGCCCCCAAACTCTTTCGCCACCTAAAGCCTCTACTTTTATTTTTTCAGTGTGTGCTAGAGTAATGAACTGTTTGTACATGTTTTGATCTAGATCTTTTGTGTAGAATATGTATACTGTATCCATTTGATTTTCTTTCAGTTGGTTTACGATCGCCTCTTGCCGATTCTCTAAGACACGTACATCCCATATCCATGTGCTTCTCGCCATATTTCCCCCTAGTAAGTTGCATCCTGTAGTTAGAAACAAAGCAAAGATGATTAGAAATTGTTTTTTCATTGTATTTTTTCCTTTTTCACCTAGTATTTGTTGTTGTTTCGCTTAGTATTCGGCATATTTTCAGAATATTACGCTACTATGGAATAAACTGGATATGAAGGTAAACAATGAGCGAACAATATTTACAAATTAGAGGTTCTCCTCAGGCTTTTGATGAATTGCTAATGAAGTACATCCCTCATGCGACATTAGAGGTTTTACACAATTGCGGACATTGGACAGTCGTGGAATAGCCGGAAGAAGTGAGCGCAGCAATTCGAAATTTTGTCTAGAATAATAGAAAGACTTGGCTAGCATCATCTCCTTGGACGGAGGTGATAGCTTAGTCTTTTTTATGCGTTCGGAACTTTGGATATAATTCTGATTCGCTAAGAAAAGACCTATTCGTGTAGAATGGGTCTTTGTTTCTTCTATTCTTTCATTTTTGGGTCGAGCGCATCCCTTAAGCCATCTCCCATTAGGTTAAAGCCTAATACGGTAAGCATGATTGCAAGTCCTGGGAAGATCATGGTCCACGGAGCCTGTGTAATATATTTTCTTGAATCCGATAACATTTTACCCCACTCTGGTAGAGGAGCTTCAGCACCTAACCCAAGGAAACCTAATGCCGCACATTCAATTATTGCTGCTGCAATGGCTAACGTTCCTTGAACAATGATTGGCGACATACTATTTGGAAGAATATGCTGAAATAAAATTCTTGCATCCTTCATTCCAATTGCCTTAGCTGCAGTCACATACTCCTCTTGTTTGACACTTAACACTTTGGATCTAATTAAACGTCCGAAGTTTGGAATATTGATAATTGCAATGGCAATAAGAGCATTTCGTAATGATGGACCTAGAACTGCTACTACTGCAATAGCAAGTAAAATGCTTGGAAAGGCGAGCATGATATCAAAGATTCTGGATATAATTACGTCAACCCATCTTCCATAATAACCTGCTACAACACCAAGTAGGCAGCCAACAACGACAGATCCTAGTACTGCAAAAAAGCCAACTGTAAGTGAGATTCGTGCGCCATAAATAATACGACTCAGTATATCTCTTCCGAAGTCATCCGTACCTAACCAATGTTCACTAGAAGGAGCTTGTAGTCTTTCTCCGAGTTTTTGTTCATTAATACCCTCAGGAGCAATAATGGGTGCAGCAAGAGCCATAGCGATAAACAATAGAATGATAACCATCCCAACGACAGCTAGCTTATTTTTAAGAAAGCTTCTCCATGCTTCTTTCCACGGGGAGACTACTTCATCTTTTTGTTCAATTTGTACATTGACATCATTTCTTACTAATTCAGCCACTTGTTGTCCCTCCTTTACGAGTATTTAATACGTGGATCGACTAGTGCGTATAGTAAATCTACTACTAAATTTATTAAGACGAAGATTGTTGCAATTATTAAAATGCCAGATTGGATTACCGGGTAATCACGGAAGCCGATTGCTTCATATATGTAACGTCCAATCCCCGGCCAACTAAATATCGTTTCTGTCAAGATTGCACCACCAAGCAATAAGCCTGTTTGAAGTCCAATTACAGTAAGTACAGGGATAATCGCATTTTTTAGTGAGTGCTTATAAACTACCCAAAACATTTTCATTCCTTTTGCTCTTGCTGTACGAATGTAATCAGAACGCATAACCTCAAGCATACTTGATCTCGTAATACGTGCAATAATCGCCATTGGAATTGTCGCTAACGCTAAACTCGGCATAACTAGATGTTTTAATACTGTTACTAAATTTTCCATATCCCCATGAATAATCGTATCTATGATAAATAAATGGGTAACTGGATCTACTGGGTTCATGACGGATTCTCGTCCAGAAGTTGGAAGCCACCCTAAATTAAGAGCAAATATCCATTGTTCCATTAATCCAAGCCAGAAGATTGGCACAGAGACACCTACTAGCGCAAGTACCATAGCAGCGTAGTCAAACCATGAGTTTTGGAACCATGCACTTACAATTCCTGCATTTACACCAATTACAATGGCTATTATCATCGCGGCTAAAGATAGCTCTATCGTTGCAGCTAAATATGGCCAAATTTCTTCAGTAATAGGTACTTTTGTACGTAGTGATTCACCTAAATCTCCTCTTAGCAAATCTGTTAGGTAATTAAAATATTGGATATGCCACGGTTTGTCTAAGCCAAGTTCTTTCGTTAAACTCTCAATTGCATCAGCTGTTGCAAGTTGCCCTAGAATTACTTGTGCAGGATTTCCTGGAATCGCTCGAATCATAAAAAAAATGATTAGCGTCATGCCTAGTAATACAGGAACTAATTGTACTAATCTTCTTATTGTATAAGAGAACATATGAGAGTCACCTCTTTCTAGATTATTTAATGGATAGTTTGTTATAAGTAGAGAAAGGGGAGTTTAGTAACTCCCCTTTCCGAGACTGAGGCTTATTTAAATTCAACAGAATCTAACTTATCAGAACCTGTTGGATGCGCATAGAATCCAGTTATTTCAGCAACTCCTCCAAGTAAAGGAGTGGAGTGTACTAGAGGTATCCATGGAGCATCCTCTTTAATTAATTCTTGTGCCTGCTTATATAAATCATTACGTGCTGCTTCATCTGTAGTCGATTGTGCTTCTGCTAATATTTTATTAACTTCAGCATTATCGTAACGAGCGTAGTTATTGCTATCAATATTAGATCCGCCTAACAACACATTTAGGAAGTTATCAGCATCACCATTGTCACCAGTCCAACCTAGTAAAAATGCATCCGCTTCTCCTAAACGAGCCTTATCTAAGTAAGTAGCCCACTCATATGTTACGATTTTAGCTTTTACACCAATTTGTTCAAAGCTTGCTTGAATTACTTCAGCAACCTTTTGTCCATCTGGCATATATGGACGAGGAACAGGCATAGCCCATAGTTCCATTTCAAATCCATCTGCATAACCCGCTTCAGCAAGTAATGCTTTAGCCTTCTCTAGATCATAAGGGTAATCTTCGATAGCATCGTTGTAGCCACCTATTGAATCTGGCATTGGGTTAATTGCAGGAACTGCTTGACCTGCATAAAACGCATCAATAATACCTTGCTTATCTACTGCATGGTTAAGTGCTTGACGTACTTTCTTATCCTTTAATGGACCTCTTGTATTTGTTAATCCTAAGTATCCTACGTTCATTGACGGACGATTGAATGCCTGTAGGTTACCACTAGACTCAAGCTGACCTACATCAGAATTGTTTAAACCATCAGCTAAATGAATTTCACCACTAAGTAACGCATTTAAACGAGCCGTATTATCCGGAATTGAAACGAAGATAACTTTATTTAATTTCGGATAACCTTCTTTCCAATAGTTAGGATTCTTTTCAATAACTACACGTTCATTTCTCTTCCACTCAACAAATACGAATGGACCTGTTCCAACAGGATTTTCAGTGAATTTATCACCATGCTTCTCCACAGCTGTTGGACTCGCGATACCAAATGGAGACATCGCTAAGTTCTTTAAGAAAGGAGCAACAGGCTTTGTTAATGTAATTTCAACTGTTGTAGGATCCACTGCCTTTACTTCTTTGATTACATGCGCCTCATCACCAGCGAATCCACCGAACATAGATCCATAGTAATAAAATGCTTCCTTATCACCATTAGCCCAACGGTCAAAGTTGAATTTAACCGCTTCTGCGTTAAAATCTGTTCCATCATGGAACTTTACACCTTCACGAAGCTTGAATGTGTATACTAACCCATCTGGAGAAACCGTCCACTCTGTTGCTAGAGCCGGTTCAATCTCAGTGTCTTGTTGACCATAATCTACTAATGTATCAAAAACGTTTTTAGTAACTTTAAAGCTCTCTCCGTCTGTTACAGTAATTGGATCTAGACCTACAGAATCTCCTCCACGACCAAATACTAGTGTGTCGCTTTTAGTTCCTGTATCTCCATCTGTCTTGCCGTCATCTGTATTTTCTGTTTTATCCGGTTCTTTTTCTCCCGTTGATTCCTCTCCACCGCCGCATGCTGCTAGACCAAGCACTAGCATGAATGCCATTAGCAATGTTAACCAAAGTTTTTTGCTCATTGTTATAGTTCCCCCCATCTTTGTTCAACTGGCAATTGAACGAATAGTTTAATCTTATACAAATGTCACATATCATTTTTAGTTAAATAAATGACATGCAACAAAGTGCCCTTCTTCAACTTCCTTTAACTCAGGTCTTGTTTGTTTACAAATGTCCATACATGCATGACACCTTGTGTGGAAAGCACACCCCTTTGGAGGGTTTGATGGACTTGGAATTTCTCCTTCTAGCAGCGCTGCTTCCTTCCTCATTTCCGGATCAGGAACTGGTACTGCCGATAAGAGAACCTCTGTATATGGATGTAAAGGCTTGGCGTACAACTTTTCACTAGTCGTAAGTTCTACGATTCTACCTAAATACATAACACCAACGCGATCACTTATATGTCTTACCACCCCTAAATCATGGGCGATAAAAATATAAGTTAAGCCAAATTCATTTTGCAGGTCTTCTAATAGATTTAGAACTTGGGATTGTATTGAAACATCCAGCGCTGATACTGGTTCGTCTGCAATGATAAGCTTCGGCTTTGTCATTAACGCTCTTGCGATTCCAATACGTTGTCTCTGACCACCACTAAATTGATGCGGGTATCTTTTTGCATGATAACTACTAAGTCCAACAACCTCTAAAATTTCTTGTACTCTCTTTTTTCGTTCAGTCTTGTTTCCAATGCCGTGGACAATTAATGGCTCTTCTAGTATTTTCTCTACTGTATGTCTCGGGTTTAAAGACGCATAAGGGTCTTGGAACACCATCTGCATTTCACGGCGCAGGCGTCTTAGTTCTTCTTTTGAAAGACTTGTAATCTCTTTGTTTTCAAAAAGAACGGACCCTTCTGAAGGATCTAGTAATCTTAAAAGTAGTCTTCCAGTAGTAGATTTACCGCAGCCACTCTCACCTACTAATCCAAGCGTTTCGCCCTTTTTCACATCGAAGGTTAGTCCATCTACGGCTTTTACATCGCCAACCTTCTTACCTAAAACTCCACCGGTTATCGGAAAGTGTTTTTTCAGATCACGAACTTGTAACAATGTTTCTGTCATCTACAGACCCCTCCTTTTCATCATGAAGGAAGCATCTAACTGAATGTCCCTTCTCTTTTAGCGTATAAAGTTCAGGGTCTTCTATTCGGCACCTATCAAATGCATGCTCACATCTTGCAGCAAAACGACATCCATGCTTGATTGATCCTGGTCTAGGTACATTCCCTGGGATTGAGTACAGACGCTGCTTCTTTTCACGAATATCTGGAACAGATTTAATGAGTCCCATTGTGTATGGATGCTTCGGATTTTTAAATATTGTTTTAATGTCTGCTTCTTCAACAATTTTCCCGGAATACATAACAATGACACGATCACAAACTTCCGCCACAACACCTAAATCATGGGTAATTAGCATAATCGACGTTCCTGTTTTATTATTTAAGTCTTTCATTAAATGTAAAATTTGGGCTTGTATCGTTACATCTAACGCAGTTGTTGGTTCATCAGCTATTAATAGCTGTGGATTACATGCCATTGCCATCGCGATCATTACACGCTGCCTCATCCCCCCCGACAGTTGATGTGGATAGTTAACCATTAGCTCTTCAGCCCTAGGTAACCCAACAAGCTTTAACATCTCAACAGCACGTTCTTTTAAAGCTCTTTTATTCATTTTTTGATGAAGCTTAATTGCTTCTGTTAGCTGATCACCAATTGTGAAAAGTGGATTTAGAGACGTCATTGGCTCTTGGAAAATCATCGCAATATCGTTTCCCCTAATCTGACACATTCGCTTCTCAGACGCAGTTCGCAAATTTTCACCTTTAAATAAAATCTCACCATCTACCACTTTTCCTGGTGGCTTTGGCACAAGTCCCATGATGGATAATGAAGTAACTGATTTTCCACAACCAGATTCTCCAACTATTCCAACAATCTCTCCTTTTTCTATGTAAAGATCGATTCCGTCTACGGCAGGAATTTCTCCTGCATCTGTTATAAAGGAGGTTCGCAATCCTGTTATCTCTAAGACTGGTTCATGCTTCATTACATCACCCCTACCCATCTGTTACCATATTATATTGATGATTTCTTGATGCTAGTACTTGTTCATTTAGATAGATAAAAAACTTAAATATTCCATCTATTACCTTTATATTTTGGATGTTTCTTATTATTACAATAGGATGACAAAAATGCTGTCGAAATTTGCTGTTATTTTTATAAATATTTCGACAATTTAGAATATAAAAAAAGATAGGAGCCTAAGCCCCTACCTTACATTTTTTCGTATGAATATCACAATTAATGATTCAATTGTTGTATCGAAAACAACTCATAATAAGCACCTTGCCTATTCATCAGTTCCTCATGTGTACCAATTTCTTTTATTTCTCCATGATCTAATACGACAATTTTGTCGGCATGTGTAATGGTTGATAATCGATGAGCAACGATGCAGGTTGTTCTGTTTTCTGCTAAGCGAGTTAATGATTCCTGAATCAAGTGCTCGCTTTCTAAGTCTAGTGCAGATGTAGCTTCATCAAAAATTAAGATTGGTGGATTTTTCAAAAATACTCGAGCAATCGAGATTCTTTGTTTTTGTCCTCCCGATAGCTTTACTCCGCGCTCCCCTACCTTTGTATCATATCCGTCAGGTAGCTCCATAATGAAATCATGAGCATTTGCCGCTTTCGCAGCTTCAATTATTTCATCTTCTGTTGCATCAGGTTTCCCCATTGAAATGTTAAATTTCACGGAGTCGCTAAAAAGGATAGAGTCTTGCATGACAATTCCAAGTTGATTACGCCATGATCTTACTTTGTATTTTCGAATATCTTCACCATCAATTAATATTCTCCCCTCTGTTACGTCATAAAAACGAGGAATTAAACTAACAAGTGTAGACTTTCCTCCACCACTCATTCCTACGAAGGCAACCGTTTCTCCTTTATTCACAGTTAAACTGACATCCTTCAAAACAGGCGTTTCGTCATCTGAATAATGAAAGGTTACGTGATCGAATTTAAGGCTTCCTTCTATGTTTTTCACATCTTTTGACGAAGAAGTATCCTCTATGTCATATTTCTCATCAATAAATTCAAACATTCGGTCCATTGACGCAATCGCCTGAGTCAGTGTTGTTGAAGAGTTAATTAGACGACGCAATGGACTGTACAAGCGATCCATATATGCGATAAAGGCAACCATTGTTCCCACCTTAATATCACCCGTGATAACTTGATAACCTGCATATCCAATGACAAGCAGTGGAGCTACATCAGTAATTGTATTAACAACTGCAAAAGTTTTCGCATTCCATTTCGTATGTTCAAGCGCTTTTGTTAAGAACGTCTCGTTTTCTCTGTTAAATTCTTTTTGCTCATGCTCTTCTAGTGCAAAGCCTTGGATGATTGGCATACCTTGTACACGTTCATGCAAATGTCCTTGTACGTTAGCGAGCGCTTGTGAACGCACTCGTGTTAAATGCCTGAGGCGGCCATAGAAGTACTTGATTGAAAAACCATAGAACGGGAAAAGCAAGATTGAGACGATTGTTAACGAAATATCCATCGAAAACATAATGCTAACTGCAATAATAATCGTGATAGCATCTAACCATACATTCATCAGACCTGTAATAACAAAGTTTTTTGTTTGCTCAACATCATTGATGACACGTGAAATAACTTCACCTACACGTGTGTTAGCATAATAGCGAAAGCTTAGCCTTTGTAGATGATCAAACAATTGATCACGAATATCGTATAATATTTTACTTCCTACCCATTGTGCATAATATTGTCGGTAATATTCAATGGGTGGTCTAACAACAAGGAACAAAAAGAAGATACCCGCTAATATATAGAATAATTGTGATTTCTTTTCTTCAACCGAAAGAGTTTCTCCGTTAATAATGTCATCAATTACATATTGTAGTAAAAGTGGAATTAATAACGGAATTGTAAATTTAACAATTCCAACGAGAATGGTTATAATGATAAGCCACCTGTAGGGCCTAACAAACTTAAGATAACGCTTAATACTATCCATTTCACACCTACATTTCTAAGCTGAGTGAAGCTATCTTTTAGAATATTTAATTTATGTTTCATTAACGGCTGTTTTTCGCATACTTTGTTGCTATTTTTACAAAAAAAGAATTTATATTAGGTCAGTTGATTTCCGCTCCAGGCACTCGCTTTCCGCGGGGAGGGACTTGAGCCTCCTCGGCTTCGCCTGCGGGGTCTCACGATTCCCTCTATCTCCCGCAGGAGTCGAGTGCCTTCCGCTCCAATCAACTCAATGTTTTAACAAAGTTATCCAAATAGCTACAATCTTTACGAAAAGAGCCTTAGTAAAAAAAACCTGTTGAGCCTCTGTTCAACAGGTTTACGTACGATACAACAAATATTGTTCATACCAATTATCAATAAACTCAGGTGAAAACGGTCCTTTACGGCTATGTATCCAAAAAATAAGTTGATCTAGGTTGCGTCTTAATATTTGATCAATCACATCTGGATAATTCATCATTTGCTTATGACGTTCGTACTCATCTTCATCTAATAAAATATACGTCATATCAGGAAATACTTTTACGTCTAAATCGTAGTCGATGTATTTCAATGCTTCATTATCCCATATAAAAGGAGAGCTAATGTTACAATAATAGTAAATACCGTCTTCTCTTAGCATCCCAATAATATTAAACCAGTTATGGGCATCAAAGTAACAGATCGCTGGTTCTCTCGTGATCCACGTTCTCCCGTCTGATTCTGTTACGGTTGTGCGATCATTTCCGATAATAACCACACTTTGTGTTCCTTTTAATACAATTGATTCCTCCCACACTCTATGTATGTTTCCGTTGTGTTTGTAGCTATGAATTTGAATCCTTTCTCCAGCCATGGGAAAGCCCATCCTTACTCCCTTCTTTCATTTCCGCTCAGGTAAAGAAATAGTTACCTATTATCTCGATCTGTATATATGCTTTTTTCTTTTAACTTGTCCATTTATTTTTACTTCTTACTATTATAACGGTTATTACTAGAATTTAAAACAAAAGAGCCACTAAATTTAGTGACTCTATCATTTCTTATATATTTTCACAGCTAAAATTGTAAAATTTGGAGAATGTACTTGTATTTACAAATGTGCTCGCCACGTTGCTATTGGTTGATTATGTATCTTAGCTTTCTTCTAGTCCTTATTTATATTACAGTTGTTAAGGACTTTTCTTGTTTATGTTTGTAGGATGAGATTACTTCTTCTGTTTGAATCTCAAACATTGTATGTATTTCTTTGAGCTCAGCTTTCATTTTTTGAATTTCTTCTTTAACTGATTGAAGCTCTGTATTATTTTGTATTTCTATTAGTTCCATTTCTACTTGCTGACAACGTTCAATCTCTGATTGCAAGAATAAAAGCTTATCCATTGTTTTTAGCTGTTCCCGAACTAGTTCGTCAAAGCGAGACATTACTCTTCAGCTCCTTGTTATGTTCTATATATAAACTTTCTATCTGCATTTCAAATTTCCTTTAGCTAACTATGTAGACTCATGAGAAGTTTTGTCGTCTTTCTTCATCGTAAAAAAATACACATAGTTCTTAGACACACGTGGCTATCTTAGTCTTCTCTAATGCATTCAAAATTATGGATATAATTTTTTTAATTCAAAAAAAGACACTCCCTATCGCAATGATAAGGAGTGCCTTTGGTTAAGTATTATTGATTACCTTGACCTTTGTTCGCTTGAGATTGCGAATTTTGTTGACGCACCTCTTGAGCATTAGTCTCAGAAGCGAATTCAGTTCCGAAAGAACCTTGACCTTGAGAAGAAGCGTTTTGTTGACGTACTTCTTGAGCATTAGTCTTAGAAGCTTGGTTTTGGTTTCTGTTTGCCATGATTATCACCTCCAACAAAGATTAATTTCTCCAATCCCATAAATCTTATTCAAAAAAATTTAGTTTTTTATTGAGATAAAGTATTCCCAATATTTAAAATCAAATAAGTAAATTACTTTATGATACAATCGGAAAATACAAGCTTTTTTTGAAAGGAGACAAGCATGAAGAAAATTACGTTAAAGCAAATAAAAGATATGTGTGGAACTGTCTCCTACAAAAAGGGAGACGCCTTTTACCGAACAAATAAAATCACATTTATAGAATCTACTCCTGAAAAATATAAAGCAGTTGTCAGTGCAAAGGACGATTTTCACGTCTTAATTGAATTTAATGAACTTAATAAGCTAACTACAACTTGTACTTGTCCTAAACTCTCTTCGTTTCAAAAGGAATGTCAGCATGTTGCTGCAGTATTAATTGCAGTGCACGATGAACAAAATAAATCTCCCATTGTACAAGAGATTTCCCATGGATCAAACGATCAACTACAGTCCCTTTTTAGTCATAATTCATCTAGACCCGCTCGTTACAGAAGCAGATTCGAAAACAGGCAAACTGTTGAATTACAGTTGTTATGTGATTTACATATTGGTGAACAAACATTAATCAGAATAGAAATAGAGCTTGATGGTGTTAAAGTAAACAATATAAGAGAATTCCTTCTTGACCTTGAAAATGGAATACCGCACACACTATCTTCAAACTTTACATTTAATACCTTCTTCCATTGTTTTACCCGAGAAGATGAGGCTGTGCTGCAACAATTCATTCAAATTGGTAAAGATGAAAAGTTCATCTCAGAAAGTTATATTATTATTCCTCCTTCCCATTGGGAGCAGATGAAGGTCTTATTACAAGAGGCACCACTTGTTAAAGTAATCGAGAAACCCTTTTCTTTAACAAGTGACATACTTCCACTTCGGTTTCATCTTACAGAAGCTAAAAATCATAGCTATGTACTTCAAGTCGAAGGGTTAGAAAAGATCATGATATTAGATCCTTATTCGACTGTTTTATATAATGGAGAACTTATTGATTTTGAGCGTTCAGACTTCAATCTATTATTGGACTTAAGAAAGCTTCTTAAAGACTCATCCGTTATTCAAGTACCAAAGAAGCAGTTATCTTCGTTTATAGAAAAAGTTGTTCCTGGCTTACGAAAACTAGGTGTAGTCCAACTTTCAAGCACGATTGTCAATGAAGTAAATGAAGCTCCATTGGTTGCAAAGCTCTTTTTAGATCGCATCAAAAACCGACTATTAATTGGGCTCGAATTTCAGTATGAAAATATCATCCTTAATCCACTTGACGATACGGATGACGCTAGTTCTTATGTTTTAGTAAGAGATATCGAAAAGGAACAAACAATTCTTCGATTATTAGATGAAAGTGAATGTACGAAAACAGATGGTGGCTTTTATTTACACAATGAGGCACTAGAATATGAATTTTTATATTACATCGTGCCAAAGTTACAAAAGCTCACGCAAATTTATGCGACGACAGCTGTTCGAAACCGAATTTTCAGACCAAATGCAAAACCAAGAATACGAGTTAAGGTTAATAAAGAACGTACCAATTGGCTTGATTTTAAATTTAAAATGGATGGAATTGCAGAAGATGAAATTCGTGGGCTTTTATCTGCGATTGAGGAAAAAAGAAAATATTATCGTTTAAAAAGCGGTTCACTATTTTCGTTAGAAACAAAGGAAATTAAAGAAATTCAACGATTTCTAACGACAATTCCAGAAGAAACGGATATACATGAAGGCATTAGCCTACCTATTACGAAAAGTGCAAAGTACCTCTCAATATTCGGAGAACATGATGCATACGAGGCAGAGACTACTTTCAAAGAATTTCTCTCAGCACTGCACTCACCGTCCAAGCTTGATTTTGATGTTCCAACAGTACTTCAAGATACGTTGAGAGATTATCAAAAACTAGGCTTTAATTGGATGAAAACATTATCATCGTATGGTTTTGGAGGCGTGCTAGCTGATGATATGGGGCTAGGCAAAACACTTCAGAGTATTGCTTTTATTAGTTCAGAACTCCCTAGCATACGTACTAAGAAGCTGCCGGTTCTCATTGTTTGTCCTTCTTCCTTAACCTATAACTGGCTAGCTGAGTTTGGGAAATTCACTCCGGATATCCAAGTTATCGTAATTGATGGAGAAAAGAAGGCTCGAGCGGAAATCCAGAGCGATGTAACGGAATACGATGTGTTGATTACTTCGTATCCTTTGTTACGAGCGGATATTGATTGGTATGAGAAAAGAGCGTTTCACACGATATTCTTCGATGAAGCACAGGCATTTAAAAACGCAACAACGCAAACAGCAAAAGCTGCGAAGAAATTACAAGCAGAAAATCGTTTTGCCTTAACTGGAACCCCTGTTGAAAACAGTCCCGAAGAGCTTTGGTCCATTTATCATATTGTGTTTCCTGAACTTTTCCAAGGCCTCTTTGAATTTAGTTATTTGACGAGCAAAGATATCGCAAAACGTATTCGTCCATTTTTACTTCGTAGATTAAAAGAAGATGTTTTACATGAGCTTCCAGATAAAAATGAAACTACCGAGTCAATTGACCTTTCGAAAGATCAAAAAGAATTGTATGCAGGCTACTTAGCAAAGCTGCGTCATGATACGTTAAAGCACCTCGATAAGGAAACACTTCGTAAAAATCGGATTAAGATTTTGGCCGGGTTAACCCGCTTACGACAAATCTGCTGTCATCCTGGCTTGTTTGTGGATGGATATAAAGGAAAGTCGTCTAAACTAGAACAGTTGCTAGAGATTATAGAGGAATGTAAACATTCTGGTCGAAAGGTTTTGATTTTCTCTCAGTTTACAAAAATGCTTCAGATTATTGGCCAATCTTTAACGAAGCAAGGTTTACCTTATTTCTATTTAGATGGACAAACCCCTTCTGAGGAACGTCTTGAGCTTTGTAATCGATTTAACGATGGAGAGCGTTCATTTTTTCTCATTTCATTGAAAGCTGGTGGTACTGGCTTGAACTTGACAGGTGCAGATACCGTAATTCTTTATGATAGCTGGTGGAACCCGGCTGTAGAAGAGCAAGCAATGGACCGAGCCCATAGAATCGGTCAATCAAACGTTGTTCATGTGATCAAACTTGTGACAAAAGGTACGATTGAAGAGAAGATTAATGAACTTCAAGAAAAGAAGAGACAAATGATTGAGGAAATTATGGATACAGAAGGAAAGCAAGGATATAAACTTTCTGACGAGGATATTAGAGAGATTTTGAATATATAATTGAAAATGATGCTGGGACATAACTAAATAAATCATCCTTAAAGGCGAATAATAGCTAAATTATTCTTCCTATTAAATAGTATACTTTGTTATTTATTAATTAGTTAAGTTGGATGAACAAGTTCGTTCCATTGCGCTGCAGACACTAGTTCTTATAAATAGTATGCAAAATCAAACAAATCTAGAGCAACAAATAAAGACCCGAACTATTAGGTGAAAGATTCATTAAAATATCGCCTAATAGTTCGGGTATAATTGGCTGAAATACTCTTGTCCCAGCCTCTTTTTTATGTAGACCTAGACTAATAATGAGCGTCCACCATCTACGATAATCGTTTGTCCTCTTACCATTTGAGCATCATCTGATAATAAGAACATCACGGCATTTACTAAATCTTCTGGCTCTACCATGCGACCCGCAGGTGTATTTTTTCTTGCATCCTCTAGAAGATCTTCACGATTCGGGAAGTGTTTAAGTGCATCTGTATCCACTGCTCCACCCGATACAGCGTTCACAACGATATTTTTTGGAGCTAATTCTACCGCAAGATATCTTGTTAAAGATTCTACAGCCGCCTTTGAAACCCCTACAGTTGTGTAGTTTTCTAAATAACGAATCGAACCTAGGGAACTAAGGCTGACGATTTTACCTCCGCCTGAAGTCTCCATTCTTTTCGCTGCTTCTTGTGCGCAAAATAGTAAAGCTTTACTATTAATATCCATCGTCCAGTCCCAATGCGACTCTTCCAGCTCCATTAATGGTCGTAATACACCTGAAGCTGCGTTGCTTACAAAGACATCAAGACGATTGAAGTGTTCATCAATTTCTTTAAACATTTCTTTAATTTTTTCTGGTTTGCCAACATTTGCTTTAATAACTACTGCTTTTCTTCCTAATGCTTCGATTTCTTTTGCAGTTTCTTCTGCAGCAGATTTGCTACGAGCATAATTAACAATAATATCATAGCCTTGCTTTGCTAAACGCATTGCAATGGCTTTTCCAATTCCTCTACTACTTCCTGTAACTAATGCCACTTTTTGTGTCATTCGATCACTCCTATAACCAATCTGTTTACTTTTTTATCATAGCCTTCTTAATTCATACTTTCAAATGCATATGTACCATCTATTAAACAAAAAGTAAAAAGAAGATAATTTAAAGGGGGCTTACACGATGTTTGTTGGTAGAGATATGACTGAGTTATCAATGATGCCAAAAACTGAATGGAAAGATAGCGAACTTGCGTTTTATCACCATTCATTTCAACAAATCGTTCCATATTTAAATGTAGAAGGCCAAACAATTCACCGTGAGATTATTCAAGAAATCGAGTCTCGTGGTGGCTTATATCATCAAGAAGCAGATTGGACGCACGGGACTCGTGTTCAATATGATTAAAGGTAATAGCCAGCTATTTCAAACTAGCTGGCTACTTTTATCTTCTAAATACTGCTTCCAAATTTTCTGATGTGACACAGGAAATGCGTATTGCTTTAATTCTTCCAAAGTAACTAATTTTACTGTATCTGATTGAACCGGTTCGTTTGATAATCTACCTTTGTAAACCGTAATGTTCCAAGTTAAATGAGAAAAAACGTGTTGTAATGTGCCGATTACATCGTCAACTTGTAAGCTAACGTTAAACGTCTCCTCAGCAAAGCTCATAAGTTGTTCCTTTGGTGAAGTTAATTCCTTAACTACTTCTACATTTGGAAATTCCCATAATTTCGCTAACAGCCCTGTTTCTGGTCTTTTACTGATAAGTACCTTATCATCATCCGTTACGAATACGCAGGCAGCCATGGGTAGTTCTTTAACTATATTCTTTTTCGTTTTAACAGGCAGCTCTTTTTGTGTCCCATCTTTAAATGACTGACAATGATCTTGTACAGGACATAACAAACAAGATGGTGAACTTGGTGTACAAACTATTGCTCCAAGCTCCATTAATCCTTGGTTAAAAAATGAAGGATTTTCTTTACTAATAATATCACGGATAATGGCTTCAAATATTTTTCTCGTTTTCGGCTTTGCAATGTCGTCCCAAATCGATAGTATTCTTGATAATACTCTCATTACATTGCCGTCAACTGCTGGCTCTGGAACACCATACGCAATGCTTAGGATAGAGCCTGTAGTATAGGGACCAATTCCCTTTAGCTTCGAAATTTCTTCAGGAGTGTTCGGTACAATTCCACCATAATTCTCATGTACTTCACGGACTGCAGATTGCAGGTTTCTTACTCTAGAGTAATATCCAAGTCCTTCCCATGCCTTTAAGACATGTTCTTCATCTGCATTCGCAAGGCTCTCTATGTTTGGAAATTGCTTAATGAAGTTTAGAAAATAAGGAATGACTGTGTCTACTCTCGTTTGTTGAAGCATAATTTCAGAAACCCACACTTTGTATGGATCTTGGTCTTCTCTCCACGGCAAAATGCGTTGTTCATGTTCGAACCAAGTAATTAGGTCTTGTTGAAATTGATTTATTTTAAAGTCTTTTATATATTCGTATGAATTCACTTAATTTCCCCCAAAATGCAATGCTCCAGAGCAAATGCTCTATCTTCTATTTTACCTTAACAGCATGCATCTGGATATTATCAATCCCACCTTCCATAAATTGGTCAAGACAGCCGTATATTTGGTTTAGCTTCTCTCCTCTCATCTTGCGGAATGCTACAAAATGAGAAATGGTTGGTAAGGAGAATGTTTCTATATAATGTTGCTTTCCATTTTGAAACCACTCAATTTGGCGTGCACCAAATGATGGTAAACTATCCAGTACCTTTTCCATTTGTTCCTCATATTGTTGAATAAACGATTCTTTTACTTTATATTCAATAAAAATTTTGATTGACAATGCTTGACACTCCTCTATAAATTCCTGTTCTTTAATTTCGGTGTTAATTGCACATATTAGACAGTAAGAAATCCGTTTTTTTATCGTTAGGAGGTAATATGTAATGGATACTGGCACCCATTTTGTGATGGGAATCGCACTTGGCGGAATTGCCACTTTAGATCCAGTTATTGCACAAGATCCAGTTACTGCGCATGCAGTTTTGTTTGGAACGATAGCTGGATCACAGGCACCTGATTTGGATACGATTTTAAAGCTACGAAATAATGCGTACTATATACGAAATCATAGAGGCATTACTCATTCCATACCGGCTGTTATGCTTTGGCCACTTCTTATTACAGGTTTAATTCTTCTGTTTGCACCTGAAGCAAATATATTCCATCTATGGATTTGGACATTTATTGCCGTAATCCTTCATGTTTTTGTCGACATTTTCAACGCTTACGGGACACAAGCTCTTCGCCCTTTTTCGCGGAAATGGGTTGCACTTGGAGTAATTAATACGTTTGATCCGTTTATCTTTTTCATGCACATTGTTGGTATTATTGTATGGCAGTTAGGTTTAGACCCCGCTACTACCTTTATCGGTGTCTTTATGATCATCGCATTGTACTATGTCGTACGATATCGAATGAAGCTAAATGTGGCGAATGCTGTCAAAAAATTAATACCAGATGCAAACGAAATTATCATCTCACCAACGTATTATTTCAATCAATGGCATGTGGCTGTGAAGTCAGAGGAACATTTTTACGTGATTCGAGCTGTTAGAGGAGAAATAAAGATTCTAGATACATTTGATCGTCAGCCCATACCTGATATTCCTGTTATAAATGCTGCATGTAAAGATGAAAACGTTGCAGCCTTTCTGTCTTTTTCTCCGGTTTACCGGTGGGAAGCATTTGAGCATAATGATCATTATGAAGTACGATTTATTGATTTACGGTACAGAAGCAAAGGGTATTATCCATTTGTAGCTGTTGTAAAGCTTGATTTTCATTTAAATATCTTAAATTCGTATACTGGTTGGATATTCAGTGAAAAGAAATTACGTAAAAAGCTTGAATTTCTTCCTCTTAAGTAAGGAAAAAGGGGCTAGCCGAGTGGCTAGTCCCTTAATGTTTTGTATAATCATCACGATTCAAAAGATGTTCATATTTCGGATTTGATGCAACAAATTCATGCAATTGTGCGCCATATCGATTAATCCAAGAAGTTACAATTCTTTCCGCCATTTCTGGTCCCATGTATTGATGTCCGGCTTTAGCTGATGTTGTTTCGAAATCATCCCATAATAGCTCAATCCACGTTCTTGCCTGTTCATACGCAAGCGATTCGTTTTGCTCTAGTAATAGGTTTGTGAGTTGTTCGATTCTTTCATTCATTGGTTTTCACTCCTTACCAAATATTCTATCTTATATCCTCATCGGTAAACGTCATACTATAAGTAGTGCTCAATTGAGCACTAACCATAAAGTTCTTTGAGGAGGTTCTCTCGAATGCGTAATAAAGAAACTGGCTTCCCGAACCAAGGAAACAACAAGTTTGAAGGAGAACCACGAGCAAAAGCTGAGTATGCATCCAAACGTGCTGACGGATCCATCAACACACATCCTCAAGAGAGAATGCGTGCTTCGGGTATGCGCGAAGGACAATAAACTGCTTTCAAATAGCCAGAGACACCTCTGGCTATTTGTTTTTCAATAATGAAATCGGCAGTGCTTCCTCTTTATCTAACCCATTTAATCGTGAACCCCAGGCAAAAACTCCATCTAAATAATTAATTTTAAAAAAACTGCCTGGATCTTGTTCAATTTCGTAAACCTCACCCGATTTATAATCATCAGGATTTAGCAAATATGCTTTTGCCATATAAATTTTACGCTCTAGAACAGCGTACTCATTTACCATGCCAAGCTGTTCGGCTTTTCTTGCTTTTTCATGTAAAGTACGGATTTCTTGATTCAATTCAAACTCTGACATCTGGCTATAACGTTTTTCCATAGATGAACACTCCCATGTTTCATTCGCTTAGTTTATTATAGGATGAGACCATTTTGAAATCAAAATATATACATACAGGAGATGATACCCTTGAATTCAATCGTCATTACTGGTGGTGGAACGGGATTAGGAAGAGAACTTTCTTTACAATATAGCTCCTCTATTGATCACATTATACTACTTGGTAGAACAGAAGCTCCCTTAATGGAGACAAAAGAGCTAATTGAAAATAGAGGAAATAAAGCAACTTATTTTATTTGTGACCTCCAAAACCTTGAGTCAATCAAAACAACAGTAGAAAAAATTATAGCTAACTATTCTGTTTACACTCTAATAAATAACACTGGTATTGGAACTTTTGGTCCATATGAAGAAATGGATGATGAATCCATCTACCAAATGATTAATACAAATGTGCTTGGTACAATTTTCATCACAAAATATTTACTGCCTCATTTGAAACAGAAACCGAATGCAAAAATAATAAATATTATTTCGACAGCTGGACTTCGTGGGAAAGTGAACGAAGTCGTGTATTGTTCTAGTAAGTTTGCTGTTAGAGGATTTACCGAAAGTCTCCAAAAGGAAGTAGAAGCAAACAAGGTAACTGTCACAGGTGTTTATATGGGCGGAATGAATACTCCTTTTTGGGATCACTCTACCCATATAGAAGATAAATCACGTCTCAAAGCACCTGCTGAAGTTGCAAAGCAGATTAAAGAACAAGATGATGGGAAATTAGAAATCATTATCAGTTAATAATTCATTCCATTCTTCTGATTGTAGATAACCTTCTATCAAGTCTAATCCGAAGCCTTTTTGATACAGAGTTTGCTTAACCTTAAATTCAAGTTCTCGACCTGAAAGCTTTTTTAGACGGCGATGTGCTTTTGCTCCTGCTAAGCAAATCGCCTCCAATTCTTCACTTTCTTCTTTTTGTGTATCCATTTGCTGTAAAACAACACGAATCGTATCTTGAGAAAACCCTTTTCTTGATAAAGCTTCATTTATCTTTTGCTGCTGAATTCGACTAGATACGTTTTTCGTCTTTTTCAAGGTCTTATTTACAATTACTTCTGCATACTCTATTTGCTCTTCCATTGAATATTCAGCCAACGCGATTTCAATTAACGATTGTGTCATTCCCTTTTGGATAAGCTCCTGCTTTAACACACTTGGTCCTTTCAAACCAACTCTTGCATTTGTCCTTACATAAGCACGTGCAAATTCTTCATCGTTTAAGTATTTTAAATCTGTTAACTTATGGACCACTTCAGAAATGACTGCATCTGCATATTCTTTTTCTCGTAAATGTTGAATAACTTCTAATGTCGATCTCATACGATAAGAGAGGAAAACCATTGCATGTTGCATTGCTTTTGTAATATCATCCGCAAAAGCTATTTCCTCAATATCTAGTTCATCTATTTCTTTTCCTTTTTTTAAATCATTCGCTATTAATACATCTTGATGAACGCTAAAGGCATATCGCTCTCCTTTTCCATCATCGAGAAAGATGTTGTAACGCTCTTTATTTTTTTGTTGTGTCGTGATTTTTGTAATAATGGCCATACATTCACCTCTTAAAAAGAAAATCATCCTAAAACCTAACTATAGCACATTGTGAAAAAGGATTCGCTTGTTATGTACAGAATATATTGTAGATATATGGAGGTGTACGAATGAAGATAGCAATTGCAGGTGGGACAGGCTTTGTCGGTAAAGCTTTAACAAAGTCACTTGTTCAAAGAGGCGATGAAGTGTTGATTTTAACTCGGAACATCCCCTCTATAAAAGAAGAGGGAGTTCGCTACGTTAAATGGTTAGGTGAAAGCTCTACACCTGAGTATGATCTTAATGGAGTCGACGCAATTATTAATTTAGCAGGGGAATCACTTAATAGTGGTAGATGGACAGAAGCTAGAAAAGAAAGAATTTACAATAGTCGTATTCATGCAACGAGAGAGATTGTTCGTATTATAGGGATTATGAAAAATAAGCCTTCTACTCTTATAAATGCAAGTGCTGTGGGATATTACGGAATATCGCGAACAGACACCTTTACAGAAGAAATTGCGCAACATAGCCAAGACTTTTTAGGAGAAGTTGTTTGGTCATGGGAGGAGGAAGCACGTACCGTTGAACAATTCGGTGTACGTGTAGTTTTCTCTCGCTTTGGTGTCATTCTTGGTAAGGATGAAGGTGCCCTGCCGAGAATTGTTCTGCCGTATAAATTATTTGCTGGTGGTACGGTTGGTAGTGGAAAGCAGTGGCTATCTTGGATTCATGTTGATGATGTGGTTGGTATGATTCTTTTTGCCATCACTCACGATCAAATAACCGGTCCACTTAATGTTGTTTCTCCATCTCCTGTTACAATGAAGGAATTTGGAAAGTCTGTTGGAAAAGTGTTACGAAAACCACATTGGCTTCCTGTTCCAGGCTTTGCACTAAAATTATTGTTAGGTGAAATGAGTATATTAGTGTTAGAAGGGCAAAAGGTATTACCAAAGGTAGCCGAGCAGCACGGATATAAATTTATTTATTCTACTATTGATGAAGCATTAGAAAACATATTAAAATCATAGATAATGTATTTACTTTTTGCTCATGACACTTATCAACATTTTGTTGTTTCAAAAAAGTTTATGCAATAAAAAGGTTTCAGGGAATTTTTTCACCATTCTAGAAAAAGCAGCACTTGTATGAAAAAGGCCCTGCTTAAAAGTTAGGAGTTTCTAAAAAAATGAAAACATTATTTAAAAATGCAACGATTTATCCAATCACTTCACCACCAATGAGAAATGCTGATTTATATGTTGAAGATGGGAAGATAAAAGAAATTGGATATAATATAGAGCCGACAGAAGATACTTTTGTTATGGATTGTAACGAGCAATATTTATTACCGGGTTTTGTTGATGTTCATACCCATCTCGGTTTATATGATGAAGGAACTGGCTGGGCAGGAAATGATGCGAATGAAACAATTGAGCCGTTGACACCACATATTCGTGCTTTTGATAGCTTGCATCCACTTGACATTGCATTCAGCGATGCCATTCAACATGGAGTTACAACAGCGCATATTATGCCTGGTAGTGCAAACGTTATTGGCGGAACGACGTCTGTGATTAAAACGTACGGAAGAAATGTGAATAAGATGCTTATCCAAGAGACAGCTGGATTAAAGGTCGCACTTGGTGAAAATCCAAAGCGTATTCATAGTCATGGAAGCAACGATTCTATCACTCGAATGGGAATTATGGGAATGTTACGTGAAGCTTTTTATAAAGCAAAATACTGTGACCGTCCTGAAGACTTTCGTGTTCGCCCTATTGTTAAAGCTCTAAAACGTGAAATACCTGTGCGTATACATGCTCACCGCGCTGATGACATTATGTCAGCGATGCGTTTTGCGGAGGAATTTGATTTAGATTATAGAATTGAGCATTGTACGGAAGGTCATTTGATTGCTGATGAGTTTGAGGGAAAAAATATTAAAGTTAGTGTTGGGCCAACATTGACCCGTCGTTCGAAAATTGAATTGAAAAACAAATCGTGGAAAACGTATCAAGCATTATCTGATGCTGGCGTTGAAGTGTCGATCACTACGGATCACCCGTATACGCCAATTCAGTACTTGAATATTTGTGCGGCAATTGCCGTTCGAGAAGGATTAGACGAGCAAAAAGCTCTAGAAGGAATTACCATTACTGCTGCACGTAATTTACGCGTGGATGACCGCTTAGGTAGTCTAGAAACCGGCAAAGATGCAGACATTGTTTTATGGGATCATCATCCGTTTCACTATTTAGCAAAGACACGATTAACTATGATAAATGGAGAAATAATTTACAAAAAAAATTAACAAAAAAGTAGTATCTTTTTTTCACATTTTATCGTATTATACTTAAAGATATTTCATATTTTCAACTGACAATTATATACCTTTTATGTTTAAGGGGAAGGCAAATGGTGCGCCACCAGCATGAACTGGTCCTAGTGGGTTCGATTCCCACCCCGAAATTTTTTTGGTTAGTATTATGAAAAAATTTCAGGGGGTGGGGTTCTATTCTCTATGGAGTAGACTGCCCTCAGTTTGGAGGGACAAATCATGCTAAAAAGACGTGATCTACAAGAGTCGCAGATTCTTTTTGATCTCATGGTGCATCCAGAAGTCTTCCCTTTTGTGCGCCATAAAGCTTCAACTTACGAAGAATTTTTATTCCTAACAAAACAAACAATCGAAGCAGAAGAACATGGTGAGCTCATTTCACGGACTATTTTAGATGAATGGGGCTCTCCAATTGGAACGATTAACTTGTTCGACCTTCAAGATAATGCCGGCTTCCTTGGTACGTGGTTAGGCAAGCCATATCATGGTCTTGGCTATAACAAACTGGCCAAAGAGGCATTCTTTAACGAAGTATTTTTCGAACTTGGCATCGATAAAATTTTCATGCGAATTCGCAAAGTTAACATCCGTTCACAAAAGGCTGCCGAAAAGCTACCTTACGTTCTTCTTGCGAACGAAACAAGGAAAAGTCTATATGACCAAATTAACGTAAATGGCAACATCTATAACTTGTATGAAATTCCAAAAGACCTATATCACCTACATGCGATGAGAGAACCAGTTGCATTCCAGGAAGAACAACTAAAAGAAGCATAATATATAGGATAATCTGCTAACCTGCTCAATTCACTTGAGCAGGTTTTACTACACTGTAAGTCTTTAACACTTTAAAGGAGTGGGGGCCTGTCCCCCACTCCTTTAAAGTGTTAAAACATATTAATTTTTAGTTTTTGAATAATGAAGATGAATTTAGGTAACGATGATAATAACTTTGTGTAAAGTGAGGGATGGACTAATGGACAAGAAGAAAAAGGATAAAATGAAGAAGAGTACGTTAAGCAGTATGCAAGAGGTTACATATTCACGTGAATTTAAAATGGCTGATCGCGCTGGCGGGTACATTAGCAATAAGTAATTCCTAATTTTTCCCGTTAATAACTTTTCCCTTTGGTGTAAAAATAAACAAGAACTTCTTGTTCAATTTGCAGATGGAGGGATAACCATGCCAACAAATCATGGACATGCGAATCGTGATAAAAACACACAATCTTTACCACAAACTCCTGGCTATGCTAAATTGCCACCGGATGGTCGCGATATTGAGTTTTCTCAAGAGTTAGCAGATGCTGATGATTTACAAGCACAAGAGCGCGCAAAAGCTGCTGATGCTCGTGCAAAATCTAAATAACGATAATAAAGGAGGTAGTCAAATCGGCTACCTCCCTTTCAATTTTCTAAATATATAATTATATACACAGGTTTATCCACAGTTCTGTGTATAATGTGGATATCTATCCAAACACTGCATGCCTATTGACTCTATTACTCTTAGTTACTTTAGCCTAATATGTGGATTATTTTATAAAAATTTGTGGATATTGTGAATAAACCTGTGTAAATCCTTATACATTAATCCCTAACCGTATATTGCGCTTGTGGATAAGGTCCTCCACAAATCTCATAAACAATATTTTAATATATTAAATCTCCCCTTCTTTTAAACAAACGTTTGATTATTTTTTTACGAAGCGCATTTATATCAACCCTTATTCTCACATCGCAAAATTTATCTTTTTCCCTTATAAATAAATTATTATATTTAAATACAACATTAATGCTTACAACAAAAAAACCACCCCTCGAACAGAAGAAGTGATCATAATTCTACTTACTTCGTTAGCTCATCCCAATCAGCATTTTGCGGTGGCAGCTCCATCCCTTGATGTTTTATGTTAATATTCACACCGTCCTCAGCAAACAGTCAACTTCTTGTACTAGCCTAAAGTAGTCAAGTGCAATGTCTCTTCTTGGTGAAAGTGACATTACAGCTCCGTAATTCCCCATTTCTCCTCATACTTTAGAGATAGTTTATCCTAACTTTTTTATAGTCTTGATTTTCGTTATAAAGTAATAGTACTTATACACAACTATTAATAATAGGAAAACTTTCACAAGGTTGCTGTCAGTTAGGAAAAATGGTATCGCAATCATAAAATCAGCAAATAACAAAATCGTAAGCTTTTGCTTCCTAGTCATCGCTCGATTTTTCACAAATTCTTCTAAGTGGTTTTTATAAACATTTGTTCCTTTAAACCATTTTTCAAATTTACTAGATCCCTTCACAAAAAAGAAAGACGCTAATAATAATAATGGTGTTGTTGGCAGTAACGGTAAAACAATTCCAATCATTCCTAATCCCATAAAAATAAATCCAAGTAAAATATATATAACCTTTTTTACATTACGAATGACATCCACGCTCCAACATTCTGTACTATTATAATTTAGTATAACAAACGGTTCAATATTTCTTCAGTGAAACGTTATGTGATATAGTGTAAAAAGACTTTTATAAAAAGGAGCAAATGTATATGACGAACCAACACGATCAAAAGGAACTACCAGAAAAAACTTGTACGATTGAGAGACTAATTACAATGCCTGATGACATTAAAAAGGTTATTGAAGGTAATAAGACTGCCACTAGACGTAACGGTCGTTATGCAGATATTGGCGAAGAATTTGTGTTAGATGGTAAAAATTTTGTTGTAAACAACGTATATTCACAAGCCTTAGGTGAATTAACAGACGAGCATGCAAAGCATGAAGGCTTTGAGACAGTTGATGAATATAAGGAATCAATTTTATCGTACCATCCTGGTATGCCTTGGTTGCCACATATGAGAGTCTGGGTACACGAGTTCAGTCCCGTTAATGAATAGAGGGTAATTTCGTGGATTTACTTTATAAATTACTAATTTATATCCATGTTGTGAGTGCCGTTGCATCAATAGGTCCATTTTTCATATTGATACCAATAGTAAACCGTCTTGTCACTCCAATAGAAGCAGAATTACAATCATTCTTACATACATTTAGATTTGTAGTGCGATTTACAAAACATGCAGGTCACGTTCTAATAGGATCTGGCGTTTTACTTGTCATTCTTGGTCCATGGACGTGGAAAACCCCTTGGATTGTTGCTACATTAGTATTGCTATTTAGTTCTTTGTTCTTTCTAGCGCGTGCTTTTTCGCCAACACTGAGAAAATTTCAAGAAGCTAACCATCATCGAGAACTATTAGTAAAAAAACTTAAAAAAGCTGTGTGGACATATTTACTATTATTACTTACCATGCTTTGGTTTATGGTTGTGAAACCAAATATGTAAAAAAAGGGCTAGCATTCGAAAAGGATGTTAGCCTATTCCCTTTATGTGATGGTTATGAGAGCTTCACTTCTTAACTAAAGGCTGTAGTCACATTGATTTTTGTGTTTCGAACAATTCCTAAAACACATAATTACGGTTTCTCTTTGGCCATTTTTCGTCAAAGCAGTGAATAACACAAACGATAGAAGATATAAATGTAACTAGTTTACGTAAATAGCAATATTATTTACGAAAAGAGACTAAATAAAAGAGCCTAGCATTACGCTAGGCTCTTTTATTAGGAAAATACTAATCTGCTTTTCCCTCGTTTCTTTGCTTCGTATAACGCTTCGTCTGCTGATTTTTTTAATGTATCTACAGATTGTCCGTGTTCAGGGAAGATTGCTACTCCACAGCTAATTGATATATTAAGTTGTATATTTGATAGTTGAATAGAGTTTTCCGAATAATAGGTTATAAGACGTTCGTATAGCATTTCAATTTGAGCAGTAGAGCTATTTTTTACGATAATCATAAACTCATCGCCCGCATATCGATACCCTTCGATTTCATCGTTCTGGATAGTACTAATACCATCAGCAAGCACCTTTAAATATTTATCTCCCATGTCATGACCATATAGGTCATTCACCTTCTTAAGATTATCTGAATCAAGCATAACAAGCGTAATGTCATCATCACTTTCTGCCATCAGTTTCGATAAATCTTCATGGAAAGCTCTGTGATTTTTCAAGCCTGTTAATTCATCAGTTTGGGACATATAATAGATTTTCCCATACAATCTAGCAGTTTCAATTGAGTTAAACACCTGTGTACCAATTAACTGCAGCAGCTCTTCATGCTCTTTACGGTAAGCAAAGTCTTCAAAGCACTGTGCAGAGATAACTCCTTTTACTTGATCGTCAATGATAATCGGTACAAACAAATGAGAACGTGTTTCTTTAACTCCAATAATAACATCGAACTCTTGTGGTTCACTTGAGTCTTTCACATGGATAATCTCTCTAGTCTTAATTACTTTAGTTGTATAATTATCACCAAGCTCTATTTTTGCGCGCGGGTAATACTCTCCGTTGTCTATCATAAATAGAAATTCTGCAAAATTATCTCCCTCTTTATAGGAAGCGATATAAAATGAATCAGTCGGCATTACTTCCGAAACAAGTTCGAATGCTTTTTCTAGTAATACATCTTCATTTAACGTTTTACTACACGTTTGAGAAAAATCATGAATGATTTTATAATGTTTATTCAACCAATTCATATTTTCAATTTGTTCGTTGATGTGTTGAAGTTGCGTGAGAACTGATTCCACTACTTCTTTATCTTGGTGTTCATTTTCATATAACGTATCAAGCATTTTCTCTGTATCATTCGTCACGATTTCCCCATCAGAACCAATCTTCTTTAGTAAACGGTCAATGATCGAGAGGATCATTTGGTATTTATTTTTTACCAGGTTAACATTTCCCATATTAAACACATCCATGAAACATTTTCTTTTCACTTTTTTACGAATACGTCTATTACCAATGGCAAGTTTTTTGTGAATTCTCTGTTGCAACATGAACCACACAGGTTCTAAATAATAAAGCCCTTTTTGTAAACATTGTTGCTATTAATCAACTCTTGGTTACTTTAATAGAGTTATATCGGTGAAATATTATTAGCTTTGACGAGAGGATGTCAGAGTGTAGTCCATATGTTTCTAAACTTGTTGAAATACAACAATCTACGGAAATCAGTCAAAATAAAAAAGATTAATCGCAACCGATTAATCTGCTGTAGAGGAATTAATCAGAATATAATTAATTCTCTAACTGTAGAATATTTCGGCAACTGGCTGGCATTATCAAAGACATTAGCCCCTCTAGTTTTGCGTCCCCACTTTTCAATGGATTTGCCCCTACTAAATATTATTATTTTACTATATAAATCCCATAAATTTTACATCTATAACTATATTATAGTTCTTTTATACCTTCGTCAATTAATTAATAGAAAGAAAAATTTAATAATTTAGATTGTTATAAACAACTCTATATCTATTATACCTTAATTTATCTCAATCATAGCAGTTATATTAATAATTCCCATCAATTTACTATACTTAATAGTAAGATTTCTGTGAGAACCGTAAGGCACTTCATCTACACTATTTTATATTAACCTTATGAATATCCTCTTTTCATTTGATAGACAAGGATTTCCTGGTCTTGATCTAGCAATACCCTTTCTGGAGGGGATAAAAAGTTTCTTATGTAAATTGTAATAAAGGTTCCATTAAATGAGACATATACACCATCTGGCTCATTACCAAAACTTTCATGAAGTAATGTTGAATATAGCTACTAATTTTCTTGTGTTTTTCTTCCTCTTTTTCCGTTAGCCCCCGTCCTTCCTCTCACTTTAATACAAAGGCAATAATACTGTTATCTCTCTTAAAGTCCCAATCAACAAAAATATCTGAAACTGGATTTTGAAAAATTTCTTCAAACCTTCCATCACGATGAAGATATGACTTTTCTAATTCGTCTTTTGTTACAAGTAATGTATGTTCATACCCTTTTTCAATTAATGCTTTTTCGATTTGAATTAAAATACCTTCCCTTTTAACTAAATAAAGTTTAGGTGTAATAGGATAGACCTTCGTTAATTCAGGCTTCTTTTGGACTAGAATAGTAATTCGGTCAACTTCTTGTACTAACGAGTTAGAAAGTGAATCAGATAAAGTATGACAACTTCCTTCGATTATGCTATGTTCAAATTGTACCGTTATCATTCCTCTATTTTGGTGATAATTCCAGTCATGATAAAAGTATTTCACATCTTGTTCAAACTCTATTTCAAGAACACCTTTTAACTCGGTCAGAACATTGGTCATGACAATATTACGCGAGATTTCGATGTTATCTGAGTTACCATTTTCAAGTAATATAACTTCCATAGGAGATAGAAAGCCTCTTATGTAAAAAACCAAAAACTGCATATTCGCATATGCATAACACGATTCTGGTCCGCGTCCAAAGTTTTTTCTCAGCATCTTACTGGTTAAACTACTAATATCCATTAGCTTTTGATTGATTGGTCCTGACATAATCCTACAACCCTCCCATGTGCAATTGCCTTCAAAATATTATGTCCAAATTTAACATCTTCTATTGAAAATAAAAGCTCTTTTCATAAACATTATTGTATTTCTTCAATCGTATTAGAAACAACATTCACAATGGATACAGCAAAAATAAAAAGAGAGAATTTCTTCTCTCTAAATTTCTTTATGCATATATTCGTTCAAATCCAAAGATAAAATAGCTTTTATTATGATTAAAATCCCAAGTGATAAACAGCTCTTCAATTGAGCGATTAAATGCTTCTTCAAACAATTGCTTCTGTTTCATATATTCATTCTTAATATATAGAGAATGACTAATTAATAAATCAATATTACCATTATCGTATAACAAGAAAGCTAATGGAAACATCACACTACTTACTTCAATTGCACAAATATTATGAGTGAACTTAACGATTTTTAGATCATGTGGCATTTTATGCATTTGTGAGCCGACACTTTGAAACAATTGTAAAACATTCTCTTTAAGACGATTATTTGTAGAGTCTTCATAATCAAGACTATCTTTTAATTCCATCACCATAATGCCTGAATTTGTATGATAGTTCCAATCATTTGATAAGGAATCAAAATTCATACTTAATCCTTTCGAAGCTTCTTCCAGTAATAATTCGGATAAAGAATCGATTACTGCAGAACGGAATCTAGCTACCAATACTATTTCGTTATTTTTGACTAAGACTTCCTCAGCAGGTGTCATAAAGCTTCGTACATATACAAATAATCTGTTCCCTCTTAAGACTGTATAACACGTCTCTGGTCCCTTTCCAAAGCCTCGCTTCAACATCTTACTGAAAGAACTGCTCAGAGAAACTAAATCTTCTTGAGTTCCAAGCATTAAAATCCTCCTTCTGAAATAAAAAATGGCCTAACTTCAGATGCGAAGTTAGGCCATGGTCAGACGGCTACTGTAATAGCTTCTACCATTTACCAATCTATTATTTAATATATTATATAAGTGCTGTAACAAAAAAAATATATGAACCTAAGTATAACTAATGACTTCAATTCATTAGACAAATAGTATAATACCATTTTTTAATTAGGATAACAACCTTTACATTACTCAATTTCAAACAAAGCTAATGGCATTTGCACATAAATACTTGTTCCGTTATCACTGCTTTTAATTGTGATCGTACCTTTATGTTCTTCTATAATTTGATGACTAACAAGCATCCCTAAACCTGTTCCATGCTCCTTTGTTGTAAAAAAAGGCTCGCCAATTCGTTTTAAGATGTCTTTGGGGATACCATCACCATGATCAATAATAGCTATTTGAACTGAATGTTCATTTATAATTGCGCCGTCTAACTTAAGATTACCACCGTTAGGCATGGCTTCTATCGCATTTTTAATATAATTGATCAGTACTTGTTTAAGCTGATTTTCATCACCCATTATCCAAAGATTATTAAAACTATATCCTTTCTCAATTTGAATATTATTCAATAGAGCCTGTGGTTCCATTAAAATCACTACTTGATCGAGTAATTGTTTAAGATTCACTTTTTCAAAGGATTGTTTAGTAGGTTTAGCTAAAACCATCAACTCTTTTAATATAATCTCAATGCGTTTAATTTCTGAATTAATAATTTCAAAATAAGCCTTGCTCCCCATATTTTCACTATTTAACAATTGTATAAATCCTTTAATAGCTGTGATTGGATTGCGAATTTCATGTGCAATCCCCGCAGCTAATTGCCCTGCTGCTGCATGCTTCTCCGATAAGCGAGTTAACGTATTAATCATTCTTTTATATTGCTCATCTTTGAGTTGTAATGAATTTGTATTTTCATTCTCTTTAAAGATTAGATAAGAACCAATACATTCATCATTATGTTTAAAAAATATTGGAACTGAAATGACATGTACATCTGCTATTTTCCCATTCCCTAATTTAATTTTCGAGTCAAAATAGTTTAGTTGCTCACATACTCTATCTTTTAAAAATGATTGATTTTCATTTAGTGCTTTGTCAAAAAGATTAAATAGATTCATATCGTGAAGGAGGAGTTTTCTTGAATATCCTAAAAATACTTCACATTTCTCACTCGCGTTTACAATTTTACCTTCCGCATCAATAATTAGGAATACATCTGTACTATTGGATAGTATTGAGTATTTACTTTCATCAATATATTGAAGTAACTGTTTACGTTTATGATCATTTCTAATCTTCATAGTAAAATAGACTCCTCCTTTCTCCCGAAAACGTTTCGCTCTCGAAGTTTCAAACTTGAAACTCAAAAATAAACAAAAAAAGCCCCAATAAGCGCAGGTATTATCCTGCAACTTATAGCGGCTTTAAATTCTAGCGTATAATTCTAGATTTCTTTTACCAATTTTAGTTTCCATTTCTACAAATGGTTCTGTTTAGATTTGAGCTTTAAACACAATATCCACTTAAGATACTATAGTATCTTTCTATAAATTACAATAAATTCTTTATATCTAACATTTAATTATCCTACTTAGGGATCACATGTATACATTATTTTCATACAAATTTAGGCAAATTTTCAGTTAACTCTTAATATAATTATCAAGAAACATTACAGTAAATGGGAAGGGGTACTACATATGTTAAAGAAGTTTGCTTCTGACGCACTGGGTTTATCGGACATTGGAAAAATTATTGGGCCAGAGAATTATGATAAGACTGATGCAGATGATTACATTAGACATGAGGATAACGAAAAGATTTATTTCCTAATTAAGACCAAGGCAGATGAGTATTGCTTTACCAACATTGCTTTCATTCATGTTGATGGTGAAAATGCTGTCTCATCCAAGAGAATGTTAAAGCGCTATCCTTATTCACAACATAAAGTCTCAAACGTATTACTTGAAACTGCTGGGAGATTGGACTTAGATATCGAAATTAAATTTTCACTTGGAAACCAAGCGTTTAGTATTGATGTTGATAAAAATCAAATTGCAAAGTTAAATGATTTATATAAAGCTTTAGTTTATATTTCGGAAGTTAATCACGAGAATAGCATTAAGTATGAAACGGCTGTCCAAAGCTTAGAGAAGGCTGTTTCAGTATTACAAAACTCTAGAGCGACAGAAACGTCTCTTTCGGATCAATATAAACAATTAACTGAGTTTGGGTTCTCTTGGCTATCTTCTGCCCGTGAGCAATATCATGAGAAAGATTTTGGCGCGGTTTTTGAGAAATATATAAATAATTAATATAAAGCCCCATCCACTACCATATGGTTGGGCTTCTTTACTAGATAAAACTAACCTCATTCACTATCAAATGCGCAAATCAAAATAGTACAACAAATTAAAAGGTAGTTGTGTAATAACTTTTCGGTCTCATCATACATTTTTTAGTATATGAAAATCTGATGAGTGGGGGGAGATCATGAAACAATTCAGCTCATTTTATGGCATGATTAGAAGTATTCAAGATTTTAGTACAGGTGGAAATGAGGAAATGACAGGTTGTTATAAAATAATTTCTGTCATAAATAGTGAAGGAACTCAAGTAAATTTCGTAGTAAGTCCAACCACTTATTTTCTAGACCATGTAATGGTTCAAATTGGAGATATGGTTACTGGGTTTTATGATGTAAATGCACCAGTTCCATTTATATATCCACCACAATATCAAGCCATCGCAATGGCAAAAGATACTCCTAATCAAAATGTAAAAGTAGACTTCTTTGACAGTCAACTTGTGAGTAGAGATGGTCAATTAAAATTAAACATTTCTATTTACACACCAATCTTATTGCCAAACAATCAAGCATTTACATTAAACCCTTCTAATAGAAACCTACTTGTTGTGTATGGTCCTAGTACGTTTAGTATCCCTGCCCAAACTCCCCCGTATAAAATAGTCGTTATGTGCTAGTGGACGATCTGGATTAGAAAAACACTAATAATATGACAGTAGGGGCATCCCATTTAAGAGATTGCCCCGTTTGTCAGTTGGTTGTAATATTGTTTATTTCTTAATTAGCAAGGCTACACATTCTATATGTGACGTATGAGGAAACATGTCAACTGGCTGTAAGTATTCCACTTTGTATAATTGCTCTAAAGTAGCAATATCTTTCGCTAACGTTGAGGGGTTGCAAGATACGTACACTACTTTTTTCGGTTTTACTTTTTTGATTGTTTCTAACAGCCCGTTATCTAGTCCCACTCTTGGTGGGTCTACGACGATTACGTCTGGTTTCCAGCCTTCTTTTAACCATTTTGGTAGTACATTTTCTGCTTTTCCGACTTCATAGTGAGCTGAGTGGAAACCATGAGATGCTGCATTTTTACGTGCATCTTCAACCGAGTCAGGAATAACGTCCATTCCACGAATTTCACCCGCTTCTTTTGCAAGCCATAATCCAATGGTCCCTACTCCACAATACGCATCGACAACTTTTTCCTTGCCAGTTAAGGATGCGGCTCTTTTTACTTCATCATAGAGCTTTACTGTTTGTATTGGGTTAAGCTGAAAAAACGCCCTAGCACTTAGTTCGAAGGATAGATCACCTAACACCTCTTGAATTGTTTCTTTCCCTCCTAAATGCAATGTTCTTTCTCCGAAAATTAACGATGTTTTTTCACCATTAATATTTTGCATGATCGATTTTACTTCAGGTAATCGTTGCCTAATTTTTTTAATGAGAATTTCCCGTTTTGGAATGTCTTGTTTTGTTGTAATTAGAACGACTTGCAGTTCTCCTGTTTCAATACCAACTCGTGTGACGATTGTACGAATAAGTCCTTTTCTAGTGCGTTCATTATAAATTGGAATTTGCAACTCTTGCAAGATTTGTTTTACTACTTGTGATACTTTATTTGTTCCCTCGTGCTGTACTTTACATTCTGTAATATCGATCAGTTCGTGTGAATTCATGCCATATAAACCTGCAATAACTTTCTGCTTTTGCAGACCTACTTGTAATTGACTTTTGTTTCGATAATTCCACGGGTTTTCCATTCCGATCGTTGAACGTATATCAAGGTCTGATATATTTAACTTTGTGTATTTTTCAAATGCTTGAATGATAATATCGCGCTTTTCCCGTAGCTGTGCATTATAATTCAAGTGTTGCAGTTGACATCCTCCACATGTATTAAAAATAGGACAAGGAGGTGCAACTCGGTCTGGAGATGATTTTCGTATTTTTTTCACTTTGCCTTCAATAAATGAATTTTGAACGTTCGTTGCTTCTGCCACAATTTCTTCACCCGGCAGTGCACCTGGGACGAACACTACTTTACGCTTAAAATAACCTACACCTTCACCGTTAATTCCTAATCTTTTTATCGTTAAGGGAAATGCTTGTCCTTTTTCTAAGACAGCTCCAACTTGTTGTTTGTTTTTCAAACGAATCCGCTCCACTTTAGTTTTTATGTATTAGTTCGTATTATATCATGTAAATTGGCAATGCTAAATGATGGCTATCGTGAGGGTATATGGAAAACCCTAAAGAAATTGTTCCTTTAGGGTGTGGTTGTAGAATAACTGAATAGCCAAGGATGTGGGAGCGATTTCTCCATCATTAAATCATCCAGGCTTTTAAATGTGTATCCCTGTTTTTCGAGGTCAGTAATAATTTTTTCTAGCGCTTCGGCATTGTCTTTTGAAACAGTGTGAAGTAAAAGAATTGCTCCTGGGTGAATCTGCTTCATTACTTGGTCGTAAGAGTATTGCCATCCTTGTTGCTTATCTGTGTACCAATCAACAAATGCTAACGACCAAAACACATTTGTGTAGCCTAATTGTTCAGCAAGGGCTAACGTTCTTTCACTGAAGATTCCACGAGGAGGACGTAGGTAAATCATACCTTTTTTTCCGGTAATTTTTTCGTATTCCTTCTGAACTAATTCAAGTTCCTTTTTCAATCTAATGTCACTTACTTCTGTTAAGTCCGGATGATGCCATGAGTGGTTTCCGATGATATGTCCCTCATCTACCATTCGTTTTACAAGCGCCGATTCTTTTTTCAAATAATGACCTGTAACAAAAAACGTGGCTGGTACGTGTTTCTTTTTCAACACATCAAGTACTAGTGGTGTATACCCATTTTCATATCCATTATCAAACGTAAGATAGATCTCTTTTTTAGATGTGTCACCTAAATAAAATCCATTATATTGAGCTAAAAGCTCGTCTAACTGCTTTCCAGCAGATGGCACTTCATGATTCACGCTCTTTTTAAATCCCCAATGCGTCTTAGCATTTGAGTAGTTTGTTGCCTCCGTCTGTTGTACAAACGGAATAAAGAGCATACAAATTAACGCTACAATAAATGAAACTTTCCACTTCATATTCTTCCACTCCTTTCATAAGATTTTCTCTATGTGAACGATTTTTTTTATTATCAAGATTAGTGTTTGTTATCATTAATCTTTCATGCTCTGAAAGGTTTTCCAAAAAGAAAAACGACAGGTACATGGCACCTGCCGCAAGTTCTATTATTTGAATACTGGTTGTTTAAATTGAGCAAGCTTTTCAAGAGAAGATTTTTCTACGTCTTGATGTAAGCTGTTTCCGTGAGAATCCATTGTTACTACGGCTTTAAAGCCTTCAACCTTTAAATGCCACATTGCTTCTGGAATACCGAATTGCATTAAGTCTACACCTTCTACTGATTTAATACAGTCAGCGTAATATTGTGCAGCTCCACCTATTGCATTTAAGTAGACACCGCCGTGTTCTTCAAGAGCAGCAAGTGTTTTTGCACCCATTCCACCTTTACCGATTACAGCACGAATTCCAAACCTCTTCATAATGTCACCTTGGTAAGGTTCCTCCCGAATACTTGTTGTTGGTCCGGCAGCTTTTACATGCCAATTTTCTTCTTCATCTTTTAGCATAACTGGACCACAGTGGTAAATGATTTGACCGTTTAAATCTACTGGCGAATCATTTGTAGACAGGTATTTATGGATCGCATCACGGCCTGTATACATCATTCCATTAATTGTTACAACATCTCCAACTTTTAAGTCACGAATTTGTTCTTCTGTGATCGGGGCTTGAAGAACGACTTCACGAGATTCTGTTGCAACCTCTACTTCTTCTACTTCTTTAGAGAAATCAATCTTTTCTCCTTCTTGGTACATCCAATCTTGAATTTCACCAGTAGAAGGATTAAGCTTTACACCTAAACGGCGATAAGCCCAGCAATTGTAAGCTACTGAAACGAAAAAGCTGGCAGGAATACGGTGCATAACACCAACTTTACAACCAAGTAAAGTTGTTTCACCACCAAAGCCCATAGTACCAATTCCAAGGCTGTTCGCATTTTCCATGACATACTCTTCTAGTTTTCGCAAATCTTCATTTGGATTTACGTCATCTACTGAGCGGAATAATTGTTCTTTTGCTAAATCATAGCCACTTGAACGGTCTCCACCAATACCTACACCGATAAATCCTGCACTACACCCTTGACCTTGTGCCTGGTATACAGAATGCATGATACATTTTCTAATCCCATCAAGGTCACGACCAGCACGTCCTAATCCCTCTAGTTCACATGGAAGGCTGTATTGGATGTTCTTATTTTCACAACCTCCACCTTTTAAAATTAGGCGTACATCAATGTAATCCTTTTCCCATTGTTCAAACTTAATAACTGGAACACCGTCACCTAAGTTGTTTCCGCTATTTTCGCCAGTTAGAGAATCAACGGAGTTTGGACGAAGCTTGCCGTCTTTTGTTGCTTCCTCAATCGCATTTTTAATGGCTTTCTTAATCTCTAATTGATTAACCCCTACTGGAGTTTTAATTTTAAATGTTGGTAATCCTGTATCCTGACAAATTGGAGATACATTTTCATCAGCCATTGATATATTATTTGTAATGGTCGATAGAGACATAGCAGCACGAGTACCAGCGCTTTCCTTCGCCTTTGCCACTTTAATCGCTCTACGCACATCCTTCGGGAGATTTGTAGAAGTTTCTACGATAAGCTTATACATACTTTCTTGAAGCTTTTGCATGTTTATAAGGACCCCTTCCCTTTTCCGCATTCCACGGACATTTATCTCTGTTTCTAACTACTTTATCATTATACGACTATTATTTTAATTTCTAAAGAATTTTGTAAGCACTAACAAAATTTAACGGGTGGTGCCAGGCACCACCCGAATTTTGTCGAATATTCTTTTTCTTTATTTCTAATGTTATTCTTGTTCTGTGTCCTCAGTGTCTTTTTCTGAGCCTTGGTCTTTTTTGAAGCGCTCTACTTTGCTTTCTAGGTCGTCTAACATTGCAAGTAGGCGGTCGATGTCTTCTACTTCGGCTTCTTCTGGATCAAGATGATCGATTACTTCTAGAAACATTTCTAGACGATTTTTTAAATAAGATAGTTGTGAGTCTGGATTTGTTGTGGCTTTACCCATTTGTATTCTCCTTAAAGTTGTTGTCAATTTCCTAGTAAAAAGATATCATAAGTACGTTATTTAAGTAAAACTCGGCTAAAGCAATTCATATGAAGAAGGTCATGGCCATCGTTTTTTCTTAAAGTGCTAAAAAGGTTCATCCAATCTTTTAGCTAAGAAAGGAAGTTATTTGTATGACAATAAAAGTTCAAAAAAAGATTACCCCCTCTTATGATCCTTGGGAGGCTTATTTAGATGTTCAAGAGCATCAAAAATTAACTTTATCAAATATTGAGTTTACGACAACAACACTTTGTAATATGAGGTGCGAGCATTGTGCCGTTGGCTATATGCTTGGGCCAAAGGACCCACAGGCACTTCCACTCTCTCTACTATTTCAACGATTAGATGAGATCCCTCATTTACGTGCTCTAAGTATTACAGGTGGCGAACCAATGTTATCATTAAAATCAGTTGAAAACTATGTCGTTCCTTTACTTCAGTATGCCCATAATCGCGGCGTTCGTACACAAATCAACTCGAATTTAACATTAGATATGGATCGATACGAGAAAATTATTCCTTATTTAGATGTTCTACATATTTCCCATAACTGGGGTACAATCGATGATTTCGTCCAAGGCGGATTTAGTATGATGGAGCGAAAACCGTCTTATGAACAGCGTAAAGCTTATTTTGATCAAATGATAAAAAACGCAAAAGAACTCACTTCAAGAGGTGTTATCGTTTCTGCTGAAACGATGCTTAACAAAAGAACTCTTCCACACATGAAGGAAATACACAAACAGATTGTGGAGGAAATGGGTTGTCAACGCCATGAAATTCACCCAATGTATCCAAGTGATTTTGCTAGTAATCTTGAGATTTTAACGAAAGAAGAAATACGTGATTCTATACATCACCTACTTGATATTCGAAATGAAGAAACGTGGATGTTATTTGGGACATTACCTTTCTATGCATGCAGCGATGATGAAGAAGATCTTGCACTACTTCAAAGACTACGCGAAAGCAAAAATGTAACGGTTCGCAATGATCCCGATGGTCGTTCCCGCTTAAACGTTAACATTTTTAACGGAGATATAATCGTAACAGACTTTGGAGATACACCTTCGCTTGGTAACATTCAATCACACACGCTTCAAGAAGCCTATGATACTTGGAATTCTTCCACATTCGCAACACAACTAAATTGCCATTGCCCGTCCGTTCAATGCCTTGGGCCAAATATATTAGTGAAGAATAGTTATTATCCAACTACAGACTTTCAATCACGTAATTCAAAGCTATAAACAAAAACCCTGCTAACTTTAGCAGGGTTTTAAACTTTATCTAGGTTGATCCGATACAACAAATCCAAAGGATACATGATCTTGAACTGGAATCCATGCTCCAATACCTTGTGATGTTACATTTTTAATATCAATTGTTCTTTTGTTCCCTTTTAAAACTAGATAAACCTCACCAAAGGTAACCTTTCCTTTTTCATTCACTGCAGGCGCATAGGCATATAAGTATCCCAATTTTCGTGGTGAGATATTATAGACTTGTTCCTTTTTTGTTCCATATCCAACAACTGTATGAAACGATAAAGGTAAATTCGTCTTTTCCATCGCTTTTAAAAGCATCATCTTCTTAACGTCTTCTGCCTTGGAAATTTTCGAAGTCAATCCACCTTTTACGTGTTTTTCAGACTCTTGTTTGTAATACATACGCTGAACAGCATTACCGCCTCGGTTATCTGTTAGATTTGTGTTAATTTTTTGATACTCCCAGTTTGTGTTTGTTTCCCCTGATTCATAACGAAGTGGCCATTGCCCCATGTAAATCGTCGCTCGATAACCAAATGCCAGAGGTGCATCCGAAATTGTCGTCTCATTTAGCATTCGAATAAGATCAGGATTTTCAATTGGAATTTCAGAGGTTTCTAATAGTTGCTGTGTTAAATCACTTGGTTGAAGGTACGGTAAATCCTGAGTAGGGTTCGGATACGTATTTTCCTTCGTAATGTTCATAACAGAACTTGGAATTTGTACCTTAGTCTCTTGCTTCACCTCGGTTTTTTCTTTCTTTTCTGCAAGAGTGATTGTTTGAGTTAGTCCAAAAAATAAAATAGTTATGACAAAAGCTGATATAACTTTTTTCATTTATACATACTCCTTTTCAAATAGGATAAAGCCTTTTCCTATAGTTTTTTCATTTAGAAATAGGATTATCCACAAAAGGATTATTTTTTATTGCATTCTTTCCTTTATACGCTCTAATCTCGGTGCAAAAACTTGAATAAACGGTCCAACTGTTAATGCAATAATAATTGTTCCAATCCCAATTGGCCCTTTGAATATAAGTGCTAACACTAGTGCAGTAAGCTCTCCTAATGTTTTGGCTACCATTAAATTCACCTTTAGTCTGAATTGAATCGATAACATAAAACGATCAATAGGTATTAATGGATATTTTGACTGAAGGTAAGTTGCAATTCCAAAGGAAAGAAACAGTAATCCAAGGAATAAAATGATTAATTTACTTACAATTGTTGCTGGTTCTAAGTTTTCGAACACATAGATAAGCCAGAAATCGATAAAGAAGCCAACGATGACAATTGTAAAGATTGCTAAAAAATCAGGTCGTTCTTTTAATAAAAATCCATTTAATATGATTAATATAAGACCTACAATAATAACCCAACTACCTACTGTTAAGCCAAATGTGTTTGAAAGTCCAACATTAAGGGCATCCCATGGACCTGCTCCCATATCTGATTTTATCGTTAAGCTAACCCCCATTGAAAGAATAGTCAGCCCTATTAAATAAAACAAAATTCTAATTTTATGCATATCTCTTCTCCTTTACTTACTATTGATAGCATACCATTGAAATTGAAGAACAAAATAAAACGTACAATTTTAATTTATTTGAATATTTACAACATTTAAAATACGTGTTATACTCTATTTAACCCTAAAGCTTTTCATTCCTTAATTCCTACATTTCATTTATTTTGCACTCATTAGTATGTCCGGCAAAGGCCCCTATCATAATTGATAGGGGCCTTTGCTATTGTTTAAATTAACTTAAATGTCTCTTCAATTTCAATGCTTCCTGCAACTGATTGTGCCATTGGGCAATTTTTGTTCGCAAGATGAATCGATTTCTGAACCTGATCTTCCTTCAAATTTTCACCTTTTATCGTATAATGAATGTTTATTTTTTCAATTCGATTAGCATACTCAGGATTACGCTTCACCTCTGTATCAATCGTGATATCTTCTATATTTAATTTCTTTTTTTCAAGAATTGTACGGAGAACTCCTCCGCTACACACCGCGATAGACGCCACCATTAGTTGGTAAGGTCTAAAACCGTAATCCTCATTACCTGAAACATGAAGCTCACCGTACTCAACATTTGTTTTAAAACCAACTTCCTTCATTTCAAACCTCATACATACACTTCCTCTTCTTATCTATTTCCTACATTATAATTTTTCTTCCTTCACCTTTAAAGTAATCTGTACTTTTCTATTGGCATATTTCGGAAAGGGTGATACGATTTGTTAGTGAATTTTTTTAGAAGTGAGGCTTAGAGATGAACAATAAACTACGCTTTTGGATACTTGTCAGCATTGTTGCGATCTCTGGTTTTTCGCAAGGTATGTTACTGCCATTAATTGCTGTTATATTTGAAAATCAAGGATTGGAATCTTCTTTAAATGGATTGAATGCTACAGCATTATATATTGGAATTTTACTCGTCTCACCTTTCATGGAAAATCCACTGCGGAAATACGGCTATAAACCCGTCATTATTTTTGGTGGATTACTTGTTATCGTGTCGCTCGCACTATTTCCATTATGGCACTCGTTTTGGTTTTGGTTTTTACTAAGACTACTGATCGGTATTGGGGACCATGCCTTACATTTTGGGACACAAACGTGGATTACTTCTTTTTCTACAAAAGGGAACCTAGGGCGAAACGTTTCTTTATATGGGTTATTTTTCGGCATCGGTTTTGCTGCTGGTCCATTAATGACACCACTGGTTACAATTAATGAAGCGCTTCCCTTTATCGTTTCTTCAGTACTCTGTCTAATCGGGTGGGTCTTCCTTTTCTTATTGAAAAATGAATTCCCCGATGAAGAATTCAAAGTCAGTACATTTGTAGATACGATGAAACGATTTTCAAAGGCTTGGAAATATGGGTGGGTTGCGTTTCTCCCACCGCTAGGTTACGGATTTTTAGAGGCATCTTTAAATGGAATTTTTCCTGTTTACGGCCTGCGAATTGGTCATTCTGTCACAAACATCTCGATTCTTTTAACCGTCTTCGCTGCTGGAAGCATTATTACACAGCTTCCACTTGGTATATTAAGTGATAAACTAGGTCGTAAAAATATATTAATGATTGTACTATCAACAGGGACCTTGGCTTTTTTAATTGCAAGTCTTTTTGAACATTCTTCAATTGGATTAACACTTTGTTTCTTACTTGCTGGAATGCTTGTTGGCTCTACGTTCTCACTTGGTATTAGTTATATGGCTGATTTATTGCCAAGATCCCTCTTACCAACAGGGAATTTACTTTGTGGAATTTCGTTTAGTATTGGGAGTCTATTAGGTCCATTTCTTGGAGGATTGTTCATTCAATGGTTTAAAACGATTAGCTATTTCCACATCATTAGTCTTGTTTTATTTATCATATTCATTGCCATTGTATCTTCAGGCAAGAAACAACAAATCGTTGAACAAGTGGGCTAGCATCAGTAAGGTCTGGACTAAAGTTTTCTAGGGAGGCGTAACACGTGATGAACACGTAGTTACGCCTTTTTTTCTTAATTTACACATAATAGTTGCACAGTTCTAATAGACTGTTATATAATAATACAAAGAATATAACAAACTGTATTAAAACAGTAAGGGAGCGGAAACGAATGAGTCGACAAGAGCGGAGAAACATGATTGAATTTATTCAACGAACAAAGGGGTTAGCAGAAGATCAGCTTGTATATATGACTGATGCAGAAATAGAGCATATTTACACAACTGCTTATTTTCATTTTGAAGAGATAGTGGAATAAGAAAAAGAGGCTGGGACATAAGTATTTCAGCCAATGATAAACCCGAACTATTAGGCAATATCTTGCACCTAATAGTTCGGGTCTTTATTTGTTGATTTCAATAGATTTGTTTGATTTCGTTACTATTTTTAAGAACTAGTGGAATGGAGCGGAAGACACTCGACTCCTGCGGGAAGCAGAGGAAAGGCTGAGACCCCGCAGGCGTAGCTGAGGAGGCTCAGATTCCTCCCCGCGGAAAGCGAGTGTCTGCAGCGCAATGGAACGAACTAGTGCTTCCGCTTAACTGATTAATAAATTACAAATGGTACGAAAAAAGTATAATATTTAATAGGTAGAATAATTTAGATATTACTCGCCTTTGAGGATGATTTATTTAGTTATGTCCCAGCCTCTTACTTATTCCGTATTTTTTTCTCTAAAACAATTTAATGAAGCATTGAGCTCCCCACCAAGTAAAATAATCATCCCTGATAAATAAAACCAAATCATTAAAACGATAATTCCCCCCAAGCTACCGTATGTGGCAGAATAGTTACCAAATGTTCCTACGTAATAAGAAAAGCCTGTTGATACTAATATCCACCCAAGTGTCGCGAAAAACGCCCCCGTAAATACCTCTTTCCAATGTAGATGTTTATTTGGGGCAAAGTAATATAAACAACTAAACACAATAAATAAAATGACAAAGCTACCAATCCATCTTGCTGCATTCCAAATCGCTAAAAACGTTTCAGATAAACCAAACGCAGAGAAAACAAACACACCAATTTTTTGCCCAAATACCGGTAGTAATAATGCAATCACAATTACGATAATCATTGCAATCGTAAGCAATACAGACATTAAACGAGCCACAAGAAAATGACGAGTTTCCTTTACATCGTACGCTCGATTAAAGGCTCGAATAACGGCATTCAAGCCATTGGAAGCTGACCAGATGGTGAATATAATCCCAAAGGATAAGAGGCCTCCATTTTGCTTTTGAACAATTCCTTCTAGTGTCGTTTGAATAATCTTCATAGATTCACCAGGTGCATACTGATTAATCATACCTAATAGATCGTCCTGCGATAATGGCAAATAGCCTATTAGCGTAATTAAGAAAATGAGAAACGGAAAGAGTGACAGTAAAAAGAAGTAGGCCAATTCTGCCGAAAGTCCCGCTACCTCGTCATTTTTAAATCTTTTCCAAAGTTCGATTAGTAAGGGTTTGTCTTTAAACATACATTCTCCTTTTGGAATATCCTTTTGTTTTTGATTTTATAATTCTACAAGCCATTCCCAATTACCTTAAGATTTCGTTTATTTTCCCACGTTTTGTCCGTACTAAACTATATGTGGACAAACTGCTAACATTCACCAAAATCGTTTGTTTTTTCTTTACTATAGAGTCTACAGATTCATTTCATGGTACAATACTAATACATGTTTTACATAAGGAGATGATAAAATGGATTTATCTCAAAAAACTACTGAAAATATTGAGTTTATGGTCAATGAAATCTCACAAAAATTAAAGTTATTAAATGCTGGAATCATTAAAGCAGCTCATTTTAATGAATCAGCCTATGATGATTTAAAAGACCTATATCAACTTGTAAAGAGTAAAGACAACTTCTCGATTAGTGAAATGCAAGCTATTGCTGAAGAATTAGGGAACTTAAAAAAATAGTGCCGCTCTATTGAGCAGCACTATTTTTTTCTTCTTCTACAATTCCCGTTATGAGTAATGTATAATCTTCATCTAAGTATACTTCTTGATTGTTAGAGAGGTTGCGGACAACTGGCCGTTGCATATGTGACCTTATTCTTGTTACTATTGCGTTCTCTCCATTATTCAATCTCACTTTCGTACCTGGTGTATAGCTTGGTATGCTTTGTATGAAAGCTTGTACAATTTCTTCACTAAACCCAATTCCACTCTTAGTCATGATAAGCTCCATCGCCATATGTGGAGGAATATTTTCACGAGATATCATATTCTCATATAAATTACATACCCCACAAATTTGTGCAAATTCGTGAAATGCATTACCTGAAATTTTGCGAGGGAATCCTTCTCCATTTAGCTGTTCATGATGTTGAAACGCAACGTGTGCTGATAGCAAACTTAAATCACGGACTTTACGTAAGTAATCAAACCCTTCTTGTGGGTGACGTTCATCATCTTTTGTAATAGCTTTACCAACATCGTGTAATAACGCACCAATCGCTAAGTCACGTAGCTGAATGTTATTCACATTTAACTTTTTCGCTACTTGAAGAGAAAGTAATGCAACGTTTACACTATGGGCATACCTTCGTAAATCCTCAGCAATCGATGTTGTTGGGATTAATACTATTGCTTTTCGTTTCGCAACCTCGTCAATTAATTTTTTTGTGATAATTTGAATCTCCCTAAGTTCAAATACCTTTTTGGCAGAAGCATTTTCATACACCTTTTGAACGGCTTCGATGGCATCCATCCATGTTGGCATATCCACCATTTCTTCCATCGTAATTCCTTCTGAGATTGCATCTTCAACGAATAAATAACGAATATCCATGTCTTCTAAACGCACTAAATATTTGGGATGGATTGAGCGACCCGCTGCAAGTAATATCCTCTTTTGACGATCATAAATTGGCCTGGCCAACTGCATGGTCTTTTCGTTATAGTCCGAGATACTAATTAGTCTCATGGCCAAACTCCTTCATTTCATTATACAAATTCTATCCATTAGTATAATCGTTTTATCTTCGCAATGCTATTATGACATCCTTATTCTTCACAAATGACAAGAGAATATAACGGAATAATTAATAGAATATTGCACTTTAGCTCAAAAAACTAGGAGCTGGAGTCCTAGTTTATTGGTTTTATTTTTGATTATAAAGTGTAGCTATTGGACCATTTGGGAGGTGAGTCTCTATGTTTTACAACAATTAGGTGAACGATTTTATGTCAATTTGGGTAACACTTTTTTAGATTCATTTTGAATGAAGTGTTCTGATCAATTTTAGCTAAAACTACTAAATTTCCGCCGATTTCAGCACTACTCTGTATTCCTCGTTCATAGTTAAAGCTAAAGTGAAAACATTCCCGGTGTTTTTATGATAGTTTATCCCATTTTGTCCAAAGTTCCTTAGGATTTAGTTCATACACGCTATCTTCTCTGTACATGAACTGATGAATGATGAACTCTCTACGTAAAGTTGCATAGTCGTCATGAAACTGCTTGATAAATTCATTCAACTCTTTTTCTTGATACTTCTTCCCTTGCTCTAGTTCCTCTACTATATGTTCTAATACAATGAGTTTCTTTTTCATTTGAGCAGGTATTTGTTTTAAGCGACCATCCTTTGAGAAAAAGTTCGTAATCACGGAATTCTTCAATTGAACTTCTGTATTGATTGACATACCATCTTCCCCTTCCTTTGCCTGTTCTACTAATTTTAGTAAGGCTAAACTACTTTGTTTCAATGTTTTCTCATCTAATGAGAAGTAGATTGTGTTTTTCTCTCTTCTTTGATATAGCAATCCTGCATCTCGAAGTTTATTAGCATGATGCGTCACAGTGGGAGCAGAAATTCCTAGTCTTTCTGCAATTTCTATCCCGCTCTGAGAACTATTTGCTAATAACATGATAATTCGAATGCGAGTTGGATCTGTTACTGCTTTATGAAAATTAATAATCTTTGAAAGTTGCATAAGTATCTCCCTTTCGTTCAATTAGATAATTATCTAATTAGATGTTATTCTAATCGCTATTCATTGTCAATAAATCATTATCAAGTTTTCGCCCCTTTGTGCATATATGTCATTAAGGGGGGAGGCCCATGTTAGAATTATGGTTAACGCTAGGTGGCATATGTCTCATTTTTTTCCTTGGACTTGGAGTGTTTTTCTATAGTATAAAATCAAGTTTAGAACCGAATGATTCAGAGTCAATTGACCCATTACCTGAAGAAGTAGAATAATTTGCATGGCTGGCACTTTGTCTAAAGAGTAAGTTGCTAGCCATGCTTGCTTTCACCTACAAAATAAAAACCAATTCCATCGCAGGAATTGGTTTCTTCTCATTATTTCAATTTATCATAAACCTTGTTTCCATAATCCTTGAAAGCAGAAGAATTAGAGATTTTTCTCTTTTTAATTAAACTGTTTAATCGTATTGTTTTTTCGCTAATCTGGTTTTTAAAGATGGCAATTTGGTGTTCATCTTGACTTGCTGCCATCAAATCCTCAATCGTCTTAATTTCACTTTTTAACGTATGTTCTTCAGGATTAAACCCAGCATTTTTCATCATTTTGTATGCCATTCTGAGCTCTTGAGGTATTGCTGATAAATCTTCAAGCTCTAGCGGCTTCCCTAATCCCGGCAAGTTCTTAAACTCACCGTCATTATAAGCTTTACGGATTTTATCCTCTGAGGCTACATAAGAAAAATCCACCTTTTCCACCTCTCTCAAAGAAATTTCTATCTACCTCTATAATATCCCTTTTCCAGTTTTATTCCACTTCCAATTGTTACAAAATTCCAACAACGAAAATTCGAGTGGTGCCAGGCACCACCCGAATTTTGTCGAATAATATTGTTATAGTATGACAGACTGCTGGTGGCTTACGAGTGTGCCGACATGGCCGCCTTCGCAAACTCGTTTCATTACACCGGGTTCATCAAAGTTGAATACATGGACTGGTAGGTTGTAATCACGTGCTAGTAGGAGGGCAGATTGGTCCATGACTTGTATGTTATTAGCCACTACATCTTGATAGTTGAGGTTTCTGTACATTTTCGCATGTATGTCTTGTTTAGGGTCACTTGTGTATACACCGTCGACTCCTTGTTTGGCGACTAGGATTGCTTCACAATCTGTTTCAAGTGCTCTTTGTACACTTGGATAGTCGGTCGTGACAAATGGTTGACCATTTCCTCCAGCAAATATTACGACGTAACCCTTTTCAAGATGGTGAACAGCACGAAGTCTAATGTATGGTTCGGCAACGGAATGGAATGGTACAGATGTCATAACTCGAATTTCTTTTTCGGTCTTGCTTTTTAGAACACCACGAAGCATGAGACTGTTAATGATTGTACCAAGTGTTCCAATATTATCTGCCTCAACCCTGTCGATTCCCCACATTTCTGCAAGCTTTCCTCTGAATATATTTCCACCGCCAACTACGATTGCTACCTCTACCCCCATATTCACAATGGATAAAACCTCGTCTGCTACATGTGATAGTCTTATTGGATCAAAGTTATCTCCATTTTGATTAGCAAGTGCTCCCCCACTTAACTTTAATAAAACTCGTTTGTATCTCACCAACACTGTTCTCCCCCTTATTTGGACAAAATAAAAGAGCAAAGGCTAAAAGCCAATGCTCTGAAAAGGAAAAGTAGGAATCGAATGAATAACATGAAATACATTCTTCATCCGCTTGCACTCCCCTTTCCTAAAAAATGTTTTATTATCTCTTTACTATATGTATCAACTCTAACAGAGTTTCCTTACAAAGTCATTACTTCTTTAACTTGTTTAATTCTTTCTGAACTTCTCCTAACGTTTTATCTAACTCTTCTCCCCAATGGTCATTAATAGTAGAGAATACCACCTTGCCGTTTCCATCTAATAATCCATATCCACGATAAGCAATGTCATTATTTTCCATATCCATTTTTTCTATTAATGTTAAATCAGGGTCTGATAGAAACGGAAGACTAAAACCATATCGCTCATGAATCGCTGTATATAATTCCTTTTGCTGAGCCGGTCCGTCCGCACTTACTATATACATTTCAACACCTAACTCGTTAAACTGGTCAATATTTTCATGCAACTGAACTAGTTGCTGTTGACACAATGTTCAGGTGTAGGTTGTCATGAAGAAGAATAATACTGGCTTACCTGTTGGAAGTGTAACCTCTTCTCCTTCTTGATTTTTTAAGGTCATTGGCTCCTCTGCTGTTTCATTACCGCATCCGGCCAAAAATAACAGAAAAAGTCCCATCATTAAGTAAATGGCTCTTTTCAAACATCGTCACCCTTTCTATTAAACATCAGTTCATTATACTAGATTCAAGATATATTTACTAATTTTCAATCTTTCCCTTTAAGCATATTACTCATAAATTCCCTAAGTATGTGAGATAATGACTTGGTAAAAATTTGCTAAAGTTGGAGGAATCATATGAAAAGTTTAACAGACACAACCACTTTACATAACGGTGTAAAAATGCCTTGGTTTGGACTAGGTGTATTCAAAGTGCAAGAAGGTGAAGAAGTCGTTTCTTCAGTTAAAGCAGCCATTAAAAATGGGTATCGTAGTATTGATACAGCTGCAGTTTATCAAAACGAAGAAGGTGTTGGTCAGGCTATTAAAGAAGCTGACGTACCACGCGAGGAACTATTTATTACTACGAAGGTATGGAATGCTGATCAGGGCTATGAAACTACACTACAAGCATTTGAAACAAGTCTTTCTAAGCTTGGGTTAGATTATCTAGACTTATATTTAATTCACTGGCCTGTAAAAGGGAAATATAATGACACATGGAAAGCGCTAGAAAAGCTTTATAAAGATGGAAAGGTCCGTGCAATTGGGGTGAGCAACTTCCAAGTTCATCATTTAGAAGACTTGCTAAGTCATGCTGAAATTAAGCCTATGGTGAATCAAGTAGAATATCATCCACATTTAACGCAAGAAGAGTTGCAGGCTTTTTGTAAAAAGGAAGGAATTCAACTTGAAGCATGGTCTCCATTAAAGCAGGGTGAACTTTTAAACGAGCCTACAATTGTAAAAATTGCAAAGCAACATAAAAAATCACCTGCCCAAATTATTTTACGCTGGGACTTACAAAATGAAGTAGTGACTATCCCTAAGTCTATAAAAGAAAATCGAATCATTGAAAATGCCAGCATTTTTGATTTTGAGCTATCAGCTATGGAAATGAACGAGATTTCGAGCTTAAATAAAAATGAGCGTATTGGACCAGACCCGGACAATTTTAATTTCTAGGCTCTGTTAAATTACATCGTTGATTGTAGTGGAAGGTGCGAGACTCCTGCGGGAGAAGCGGGACAGGTGAGACTCATGCAGGAGCATAGCGACGGAGGCTCCCGTAGCACCAAGGAAAGCGAGTGCCTTCTACGGAAATCAACATTATTGTTTTATAGAGCCAATTTCTAAAATAGAAAACTAACTGCTCAGAGCAGGGTACCCCACTTAGCCTCAGGCGGTGTGGGTACCCTGGCTGGTTTGAGAATACATAAATACATAAGATAAACTCAAAATCTTCTACATTCTTAAACTGCAATTAAAAACCTGATGAGCTCTTGCTAATCAGGTTTTTGTTTTTAATCTTTTAACTGGTTCTTTTAACCAGAATGATATTCCAATCTTTTGACAAATCGTCAAATAATGCATCAATGTAATTAGTATTGCACCGAAATTCATCCCAATGATTACTCCTTGCATCTGCAGGTGTGTTGAACCTAGTAAAAACATTAGTGAGTAGGAAGTAATTGTTGACCAAACAGAATGGTAAAACGCATCCTTCACTAACCCTAATCCTATTAAATATGCCTGCATAGGAATGGTGAAGAAATGTAGCAAGAAGTACGGCCACAATATTTGTAAATACAAAGTCGCCGATGATGACTTAAAGAAAATGTGAGTTAATGGTTCTGCAAAAAAATAAAACAATGTAACAGCTGGAATTCCGTACAGTGCTGTAATGAAAATAACTTGCTGCAAGATTTTTTGAAGTCGTTCAAACTGCTTCTTTTCATAGGCTTCTGATACTGTTGGAATTAACGCAATAAGTAATGAATGTGCAATGAAAGCCGGAAAAAAACCAATACTCATTGCAACCCCCGCCATTAATCCAAACTGTTCTGTCGCCATGCCTTCTGGAACACCTGAACGGAGTAAAGCTTCCTTAATTAAAAAAGGTTGAACCGCATGAGTAATTGCATGGAATAATCTCATTCCTGTAGTCGGAATGGAGACGGCTAATAAATTCTTCCTTACCTCTTTACCAGTTAAGACTGTATATCTTCCTTGCTTCACTACTTGCCACTGAATGAAAAAGGCATGCATTAGATAAATAAATACGACAAGTTCACTACCAATTAACGTACCTATAGCAATCAGGATCGCCAAATCCAACTCGAATGAGAATAATTGATAAAGAATGACAAGTAAGATGAGCTGTGCTACTTTTCTTAAAAAGTTAGCAAACGCAATTTTACTCATATCTTGTTTACCCATAAAATAGCCACGGGCAAGTGAGGATATCGAGATAATCGGAATGAGTAAAAGGGCCAACCATTTCACCAACGGATGATAATGATCGAATACCGGCATATTTGGCAAAATAAAAACTGCCACTAAAGTGAAAATAAACATCATTTTAAGCGAAAATTTTATCGTGTGCTTCATCATACTACGATGATAGCGTTCTTCTTTTTCTGCTATAAACTTCGAGATTGAGATAGGCAGTTCTAAACTGGCAATAATGACAACTAAAAAAATAGAAGGTAAAATTGTCATATACAAGCCCATGCCATGTTCTCCTAATTGTTTAGCTAATACGAGATTCACCAAAAACTCAACACATTCCCCTATAAAGGCAGCAACTATTAAAAAGATTAACCCTTTCAAAAATCTACTCATGAAGTATCTCCTTGTCCTTCAAAAAATTTATAATATATACATATGAGACAAGTGCACAGATTATCTATATAACTTTTTTAAAAGGGATTGAAGACAAAAAAAATAGCCCACCATAAATGGTGAGCAACAAAAATATATAATAAGGGGGAATACCTTACTTCATTATTTATGTCCAGGTATGAGATCCTTCATACATAAAAAACAATTTATTTATTTCCACATGTCGCCGTTAAGACATCCTCTATAAAACGGATGGCAGCATGAAATCTTTCTTGTTCTGATTCATAATACGATTTCTCTTCACTTTTAGAACGTATACGGATAGCTTCATTCAAAATAGTCGCATGCTTTGGGAAGTGTTGTGTCATGTAGTACCCCGAAGCGACCTTTGAAATAATACCACCCTCACGTAGAGTATAAAATTGTCTTGAAATTCCTAATAAGAACCATTCAATTTCTTCATCAATTTCACGTGTATTCGTCTGTTCCAATGGAATAGCTTTTACATATTCAAAACGCGGTTTCCAATAGTTTTTCATATTTACATTTACATAATGAACTAACTGATCTGTCGTTACATTGATTCTTCCTATCAATACATCTGACCCAATCACTATAATCCCATGGTTTTGGAGAATCCAACCTGTTACTGGATTTAATATAGATCCTTGTAAAAGTTCTATTCCATTAATCATTGGATGAATGCTCTCAACCTCTCCAATTCTCAATAACTCCTCTGTTCCAACATAACCACCATCCATCGTTAATGATGGATACATTTTGTGGAGGCTTCGATGAATCTCATTTATTACCGTTTCTTCTATATCTGTCATAGGTGACGAAATAACCGTTACAAAATCAATATCACTGTTAGAGTCGAAAGCATCAAGTGCAATGGAACCAAATAAATATACTCCGATAAGCTTCTCACCAAAGATTTGTTTAATATGATGTATATATTCCGTTAATAGTGGTTGTACTTCCGTTGGCAAGCTGTTTAATCCATTTCTTCTAATTACGTTTTTCATTATTGTCTAAGCCTCATTTCTTAATCCTTATCTAATCCATGCTTCTCCTTTAGGCTGGAAGGAGCCTTTCTGACAATTCTTTGAAGAACAAATGATGCAACCATAATATCGTCAAGAACACCAAAGAATGATAAAAAATCCGGAATAATGTCTAGTGGCATGATGAAATAACCAGCAATAAGTGCAATAGATAGTAACTTTTCTTTTAAATTAACTTCTTTTGATATGAAGTAATCCAAGAGAAACGGAAGGAACCGCCAAAACTTTAAAATAAAGCGAAGTCGTTTGAACAGTTTCAACATTGTAATCCTCCTAGTCAGCCTTAGGTAATAACTTAATTAAATCTTGATCCAAACTCGTCACGCCTTCTTGGAAAACCAGTCTTGTTTTAAAGCGATAGCTAATTCCTTGACCTGTTGGAGTAAGTGATGGAGAAATATAAAATGAAAACGGAATGTATTTGCAATCCTCCGATTCAATACATGATTCTGATAAAATCGTGCTCGAATCCACAACTTCCTCTGTCTCATTCGTTACATCTATTTTAATTAAATCACATTCAATTCTTTTTATTTGTTGTTCTACAGTACCACCATTAATCGAGAAATGACCTCTAATGGAGTCACCAAGTCGAACATCCTCTCTTTCAAGGACTAAGTCTACTTTTGCAGACCCTATGCCTAGTAACGACATGTATTTTCTTAATAACATCTATGCGCCCCCTATTGATTCATTTATCTATTTACTATTGTTACGTTCTTTAAGCTGAAAGGTTTCATATCAAATTTAAAATAAATAGACCTTTACCAATAGGTAAAGGCCACATATATCATACCTCTACCTATGCTGGTAAAGGTCTCGCTAACAACTTATTCGTTGCCAAGCATAGCCGAGGGTTTAAACCCTGTGTTGACGACTTTGCTGTTAAAGCTACTCCCCTTTAGGAATATTTAATTTACTTGTAGATATTGTAAAATGACTTAATTATTCTGTCAATTCATTTTTAATCACCGTTTAAAATGTTACCAATGCCACCTAATATACTACCTTCACCTGTTGATCCACCATTTTTCGGTGCACTAGCAAAAATACGGTCAGCCAATCGACTGAAGGGTAAAGATTGAATCCATACTGTCCCTGGACCTTGAACAGTCGCGAAGAATAACCCTTCGCCACCGAAGAATGCTGTTTTTACTTTGCCTACAAATTCAATATTATAATCAACATCTCTTGTCATCGCTACTAAGCAGCCAGTATCGATACGAAGCTTTTCCCCTGGCTGCAAGTCTCGACGTTGAATCGTGCCACCAGCATGTAAAAATGCAAGACCGTCACCTTCAAGCTTTTGCATAATAAAACCTTCTCCACCAAAGAAACCTGTACCTAATTTACGTTGAAACTCCACTCCAACAGAAACACCCTTCGCTGCACAAAGAAAAGCATCCTTTTGACAGATCACTTTTCCATTCAACTCACTCAAATCTACAGGAATGATTTTACCTGGATATGGAGCTGCAAAGGATACGTGTTTTTTTCCTACACCATTATTTGTAAAAACGGTCATGAATAAACTTTCTCCTGTGACTAAACGCTTTCCAGCACCTACTAGCTTTCCTAGTAAGCCCTTACTTTGAGAAGAAGATCCATCTCCAAACACCGTTTCCATCTCAATTCCATCTTCCATCACCATCATGCCACCAGCTTCAGCAACCGCACTCTCACCTGGATCTAACTCTATTTCTACAAATTGCATATCATCTCCATGAAGCTTAAATTCAATCTCATGCGCGTTTTTCATATCCTTTTCCTACCTTCTTAATTAAGTTGATAGTAACTATACGCTTTGCTTTAAAAATGGTTTCAGATTTATGTAAAAAAATTTGTCTTCTGTTAAAGTACATTGTTGATTTTTAGCTGTATGACGATTTGTAGTGGACGGTGCAAGACTCATGAAGGAGTATAGCTACGAAGGCACCCGTAGCAAAAAGGAAAGGAGTACCTTACGCGAAAATCAACAGAGACAAATGAAAAAAAGAACGAGGAGATCCTCGTTCAATCCGTTACACTAGCTCTGGTACTTTTACATGCAATGGCGGTGGCACTAACCAGCCTTTTTCTTTATTTAATCGTAATACCTTTAATCCATATTGTGCTTTCACTGTATGGAATTGACCGAACATCGTCGCTATATCTTCACGAACTGATTGTGCCATTTGTTGACTACACATAATTAAACCTGCTGCAATATCTGCTGAAATCGCAGCACTAACTTCAGGATCATTAATTCTTGCACCCGGAGGGATTTCTTCTAAGTTTGCTTCTGAGCGTTCAGGAGGTGCTGGTGGTAAAGCAATCCCGTTTGCCTTTAATATCACTTCTAATTGCTCTGTTTCATCCTTCATAGTATCAATCATATCTTCAATGATTTTTCTTAAGTCTTTATCACCTGAATGATTAAGATAAACTTGATAACCTGCAGTCATCGCTTTTGTTCCAGCTAGGTAGCTCCAAACACCATGAACTTCACCAAAATGCATAGGTTCATTTTGAGGATTTCCGCTTAATATGCCCATGACTACACCCCTTTTTAATGATCTGAAATAGCATTTATGAGCCATTTCTCCTTTAGTATGTACTATGTTTAACTTCTGTTACGTTCATTTTTTTGACAAAAATTTTTCCTTATTATTGTTTCAATTACTATAAATTTCCTTTATTCTAATAGTAACTATTTTATTCGGGGTGGTATATTAAAATGGAGAAAGAAAAACTTAAATCAATACGTACTCACTTTAATATGACACAACGTGAATTTGCAAAGGCCATTAATTGCAGCTATTCTTTAATCGCTCTAGTGGAGTTAGGCAAAAGGAGAATTACAGAAGATCTTGAACAGAAAGTCAAATCAAAATTTAAGCTGGATGATGATCAAATTAACTACATAACTTTTATTGTTGAAGAATTTGGAAAAGGAATGAAACCGTTTATATAACGGGTGCTGAACAAAAAGCGTAAGCGCCCCGTTTATCTTCAGGCACAGCAAATGTTCCGGAGAGAAGAAAAGGGTTAATTGACCTCAGGCGGGCTGGGTGCTGGAGCTAGATTAAAAATACACAAATACATAAGGATACACTCAAAATTTTATTCTTTCTTAAACTGTAAAAAGAAAAAAGCTAGACGCTTTGCCCTAGCTTTACCAATTCTCTGTATTTGCAAGTAATAAATCTATATCAATATCTTCTAGTAAAAATTCGTATTCAAACTCTTCTTCTAAATCAATAGTGGCTTCTAGTAATAAATCAATATCCTTTGCAAGTAGGCCCATTAAATCCCTCCTCAAGAGAATCACTGAGGTTTTCTACCCCAAGAAACAACATGTTAATACATATTTCGCTTCTCTTATTCTCTCTGTGGGGGTCATCTTACGTTTTTTTAGGATTACTAATGCAAAGTAGCGACTTCTTCTTTTATATTCATCGATCCATGACCAAACAATGGTAGCTTGACAAATATGGTTGTCCCCTTGTTCACTGTGCTTTCAAAGAAAATTTCTCCTTTGTGGTTTTCAATAATGCTGTAGCTCACTGCAAGTCCCAAGCCGGTTCCTTTTTCCTTTGTTGTATAAAATGGCTGTCCGATAAGCTTTAATTTGTCTTCAGGGATACCGCATCCTTCATCCTTGAACATAATTGTCACATAATCATTGTCCCGCTTCGCTTCAATGTAAACATTTCCTCCATGCGGCATTGCTTCAATTGCATTTTTCACAAAATTAATAAACACTTGTTTTAGTTGGTTTTCATCACAGTTGATATATACTTCTTCTAGTAAATTTGTTCTTACTTCTACATTTTTTAAGATTGCCTCTGTTTCAAGTAACGTTGCGACTTGGGATAAAATCGATGTAACTTCTCTACGTTCAAATTTTAATACGGTCGGCTTAGCTAATAGAAGTAACTCATTCAGAATAAACTCGATTCTCGTAAGTTCTGAACCGACAATGTTAAAGTATTCTCTTCGAAGAGTATGACCTTGTTCCATTAACTGTAGGAAGCCTTTTATAGCAGTTAATGGATTTCTAATTTCATGTGCTATTCCAGCTGCCAATTGACCTGCCAGGTTTAGCTTCTCAGATTTCACCATTAATTCCTTTGCAGTGATGCGCTCCGTTATATCACGTCCGATTGCTAATATCTTATCAATCGTTCCATTCGTATTGCGTATTACCTTTATAGACGTTTCTATCCATACGTAATGTCCCTCTCTATGGAGAAAACGTCCTGTAAAAACATCCGTCAATACGAGATTTAAATTAAGTACCTCTTCTAGCTCCTCAGGATGAATCAATTCCTTGATTGAAAAACCATTTAGACTTTCAGGTTTGTATCCTAGAATTTTCTCCACTGCTGGAGACACATAGCGAATGTTTCCGCCAAGCGTGATGTACATAATGATATCTTGAGAATTCGTTGTAATTAATTCATATAGTTCTTCGCTTCTTCTCAAGCTTTCTTGCTCTATCGTACGTTCCGTAATATCCTGAGACGTACCAATAATTTTTATTGGATATCCATCTTCATCAAACAATGCTTCCCCATTTGATTCTACAAACCGAATTTGACCGTCTGGCTTCATAATTCGAAAGTGAAGATTAAATTGTTGATTCGTTATCGCAACCTCAAGGTTTTTGTTAATCTTTTCCCGATCTAAAGGGTGAACAATTCGTAAAAATTGCTGATAGGTTAATGTTTGGGGATCTACATCCCATCCTACAAGCTTTACCATCTCATCAGACCATATTAGCTTGTCGCTTTCCAAATGCCACTCCCAGCTCCCTAATTTTGCGACTCGAAGTGCTGAACGCAAACTTGCTTCCGTTACTTTCAGATCAATTTCAGCTTGCTTCCTTTTAGAAATATCCTTGGCAATTCCGTATACTCCTACAATTTGACCATCAACAACAATCGGTACATTCGTTACATTTACATGAACGAGACTTCCATCTTTACGTAGACAAGTCACTTCATATGTTTGTGGTACTCCTTTAGCAGCCTTTTCAAAATGAATTTGTGTTTTCTCTGAATGCTCAGGAATGACAAGAGGAGTAAAATCCATTTGTAAATACTCATCCCTCGAATAGCCAAGTAATCGTTCAAAACTATTATTAAGTGATAGATAGTTTCCCTCTAAATCAAATGAAAACACTGCGTCTGGATTTTGATCAAACAATGATCTATAATGCTCCCTACTTTCCGCAAGAAGCTTTTTCGACTCGTTTACATCACGAAAGTGAACCGCAAGTCCTTCCTCAACCGGATAGGCCCTTACATCAAACCAAGTTTTTAATGGTGAATAATACTCCTGAAACTCAACTGTAATTCTTTCGTGTAATGCTTTGTGATAGTTGGCAAAGAAAGAAGAGTTTACCGCTTCCTCAAACTCACTCCAAACCAATGTACCTAGTAGTTCTTTTTTATTTTTTTGCAACAAATTTTCTGCTTCATTGTTTAAATAGGCAAAGCACCAATTTTTGTCTAAGACAAAAAAGGCATCTCTTAAATGGTCGACGTATTTCGATTGCATGGTCTTCCCCTCTCTTTTACCTTTATAAGAGAATAGTGGATGTTGTTTGATAGATTATGTCTGCGCCATTACTTCCTAATAAGGGGTAACATTAACCTTTTCTAAAGCACCTTAAATGTTACAAAAACCACCAACATAAAGCAGGGCAAATTGACCTACTATTATTTTGGCATTTTACCCGTCCTTGTGTCTTAGGAATATATAAATATTAGAAAGACGTATAATACTATTATTTTACTCATTTTTACCTTTTTCTGCAATTTTTTTAAGTATATTAATAGTTTTACCTATTTCCTAATGTTTGTCTTATAAAAACTTCTTAAAAAAAGAAATCTTTATTAAACCTACATAGTAAAAAGGGTTGAATTCACTCTCTGAATTCAACCCTTTTTCTTAGCTCTTCCTAGCATTCAATATGTTTTCAAGTGAAAGCTCTGTTGTGTTAGATACATAATAGTCTGCACTTTTTAGGCTTTCTTCATCTCCTACACCTACAGCAAACATGCCTGCACTGTGAATAGCTTCTATGCCACTTTCCGCATCTTCAATACCAATACATTGAGATGGCTCGACCTTTAACATACTTGCTGCTAATAAAAAGATATCTGGTGCCGGTTTACTTTTTTCTACTGCCGCTGCATCAGCAATGCAATCAAACTGCTCATACAAACCTAAAGAACGAAGAACTTCAGGGGCGTTTTTACTAGCAGAAGCTAAGCCAAGTAAATATCCGTTTTTCTTGATTTCTTTTAAAAGTTCTTCAATTCCCGGTAATATATCCTCATGTGTAATGTTGGTGATCAGTTGTTTGTAATGATCATTTTTCTTCGTTGCAAGTTGTTCTTTTTCTCCTAAGGTGAAATCATGTTGTGTTTTCCCTAGTTCTAATATTCTCTCTAGTGAATCCATTCTTCCGACACCTTTAAGCTTCTCGTTAAATTCACGATCAAATGTGATACCGATTTCTTCAGCAAGAGCCTTCCATGCCAAATAATGATATTCAGCAGTGTCTGTAATGACTCCATCTAGATCAAAAATGAATGCCTTTATCATTTAGACACCTCTTTTCAACGGAACTTTTATAGGTTTTTCATGTGTAATCGCAACTTCCTGATTCCAAACCTTCACCATAAGTTCTTGACCAGAAATTAATGAAAACTGAATATGTTCGTTGTTCACTTCAATATGAATGAGATTGTTATGATATTGGACACGGAAGGAATAGCCTTTCCACTGCTTAGGTATTTGTGGACGGAATACTAGTCCATCTTCCTTCACTCGCATTCCGGCAAAGCCTGCGGTAATTGCCATCCACGTTCCACCCATATTTGCCATATGGAGTCCATCCTTCGTATTACCATGAGTATTGTCTAAGTCTAACCTGGCCGTTTCAATAAAGTAGTCATATGCTTTATCGAGATAACCTACACGTGCTCCCATCATACTGAACACACATGATGACAATGACGAATCATGTGTCGTAATTTTCTCATAGTAATCATAGGAATTTTTCATGATCTCATCAGATTGCTCGTCCTCTAGTAAGAAATGAGCAAGAACAGTATCTGCCTGTTTACAAACTTGGTAACGATACAATGTAAGAGGATGGTAATGCAGAAGAAGCGGATAATGCTCCTCTGGAGTACCTTCGAAATCCCACACTGCCTTTTGTAAAAACGTATCATCCTGTGGATTAATCCCGAAACTTTCATCAACTAGCAGAAGCATATTCTCCGCAGCACGATTGAATTCGTTTAGCTCTTCATCTTCAAATTGTATTCGGTCCTTCAATGAACCCCATTTTTCAGGAGCTTTTTCCTTAATTAACTTAGCTGCTTTTACCGCCCATAGTAAATTTTGCTTAGCCATCGCATTTGTATAATAGTTGTTATTCACAATACATGTATATTCATCAGGTCCTGTTACCGTATCAATCCTAAATTGACCATTTTGATAATGACCTGTTTCTAGCCATAATCGAGCTGTTTCAATTAACACCTCTGCCCCCGCTTCTTTTATAAATTCAACGTCACCGGTCGCTAGGTAATATTGAATATAGCTATGTGCAATATCAGCGCTAATATGATACTGAGCAGTTCCTGCTGGAAAGTAAGCTGAGCTTTCGGATCCCGCAATGGTTCTCCAAGGATATAACGCACCTTTTTTATGCCCCATTTCCTTTGCTCGATCACGAGCTCCATCTAATATCGAATAGCGGTATAACAGTAGCTTTTTGGCAAGCTCTGGATTTGTCATGGTGAACATTGGAAGCAAATAAATTTCTGTATCCCAGAAATAATGACCTTCATATCCTTCCCCGGATAGTCCTTTGGCCGCGATATTGGACACACCATCTTGTCCTGCTGACTGCAATAAGTGGTACAAGTTAAATCTAATTCCTTCTTGCAAGCTTGTTTCTCCATGTATCGTAACATCTGTATTTTCCCAGAAGCGGTCTAAATAATTTTTCTGATTATGACAAAGGTGTTCAAACGGAATTTTCGATAGCTTATCGTTACTATTCACTAATGTAGAATGAATGTTTTCATATCGAAGTGTATCAGCGAAAAACGTTCTCTTTTCAACAGAAGTTTCTCCATTCAAAATGAATGAAATGGTTGTTGTAACTCCGTTTTTCTCCACTTCATTTGAAATAGAAGAATCATTATTATGAACTGTTACGGTGGAAAGTGCCGCAGCCTTTAAACCTGATGTATAGGTTTCAACTTCAACATAAGCAGCCTCGTCTATTAGCCTAACATCCGTGACACTAAGTCGTTTTGCATGTCCACTCGCTACACGTGGATCAGTAGGATCGGTAAAGTTTTCAACATCTCCATTTAAAGATGTCATTATTTTTACCGGCAATGCTGGTGTCACTGGAATTAAACTTATGTATTGTATGAAAACCTCTCGTTCTGTAAATGAAACAAGTCTCTTGAATACTAGTTTTACTTCCTTACCCTTTGGAGATTTCCAATGAATGTGACGTTCTGTAACACCTTTATCTAGATGAAGGTATCTGTCATAGGAGATTACTTCACCTTCCCATAAAGAAAACTTCTCTTCCTCTTCTCCAATATAAATTTGAATGGTTTGAGTATCTATTACATTTAATAATTTTTGCTGAGTTTCTGGAAAGGCATATAACTTCTCACCATAATGAATATCGACTATGTCATGAAAAGCATTTAAATATGTCCCACGAATGGTTCGTGTACCATTCTGAAGTCCTTCTTCAAAGTTCCCTCTTATACCGATATAGCCATTACCGTTAAAAAACAAGCTCTCTTCCAATAGTAACGTGTCTAGTTCCGTTGATTTTGAATGAATTGTCCATGTCATGATGCGCTCACTCCTTCGTAATAACTCAGCACGCTTTCTGGGGTTAACCTAAAAAGCGTGCCGGGATGATGTTATTCTTTTACTCCACCAGAAGTTAATCCCGATACAATTTGCTTTTGGAAAACAAGAACAACGATTAATGTTGGAATTGTTACGATAGCTGTTGCTGCTGCTACCTCACCCCATAGAATCGTAAACTGTGTACGCAAGAATGAGATTGCTACTGGTACAGTATGATACGACGCATTCGAATTTAAAGTAACGGTTAATAAAAATTCATTCCATGCAGCGATAAACGTAATGATTGCAGTCGTAAATACTCCTGGAGCTGCTAAAGGAAAAACAATCTTATACAGCGTTTGAAAACGAGTTGCACCATCGATTTTCGCTGATTCTTCTAAAGCAAGTGGAATTTGATTAAAGTGAGTCACTAATATCCACACTGCCATTGGCAATGTAATCGTAGAGTAGGGCAGGACGATTGCATAGCTATTTAATAACCCTAAATCATAAAATAGATTATAAACAGGTCCTGTAATAATCATTTGTGGAAACATTGATACAGCTAAAATTAATCCAAGCAGTACACTCTTCCCTCTGAACGTAAAACGAGAAATGGCATATGCACAAAATGTGGCGACAATGATGACATATATAGTTGTCGTAGTAGCTACAATTAAACTATTCATAATAGATCGCAATATATTTTTCTCAAATAAGATTGTTATATAATTTTGTAGTGTTGGGTTTTCTGGAATGACTTTAAAGGCACCAGCACCAAAAATTTCACCACTTGTTTTAAAGGATGTAATAAATACCCAAAAGAACGGAAACACCATTATAAATAAATACAGCACAACAATAATTCCAAAGGATATCCATAATTTATTTTTTGATGATTTCATCGTAAATCTCCCCCCTTTAGCTACGATCTAGTAGGTTCGTTCCTAATAATCTGACGAATACAATCGCGATGAACGCCACACAAACGAACATTAACATCACGACGACTGAACCATATCCAAAGTTTGTTTGCCCGAACATTGTCTTGTAGGCGTAAATAGACATCGTCTCCGTTGATCCACCCGGGCCTCCACCTGTTAATACATAAATTAAATCAAACACACGGAATGCATCTAGAGTACGGAACAATAATGCTACTAATATCGACGTTTTTAGCAAAGGTAATGTCACTCTAAAAAAGCTTTGTACCTTTGTGGCTCCGTCAATTGAAGCTGCTTCATATAAGGAACTTGGAATATTTTGCAGACCAGCTAAAAGTAATAAGGCCATATAAGGAGTAGTTTTCCAAACATCTGCTAAAATGGTTGCCATCATTGCACCACTTGCACTCAATAATAAGTCTTGTGATTGATCGACAATTCCTATTATCTCAAAGAAGTGAGCCACTATTCCGCTGCTTCCGTCATATAAATAACTCCACATTAAGGCAGCAACTGCAGTTGGTATTGCCCACGGCACTAATGAAGTTGTTCTGACTAATCCTTGACCGAAGATTGCTTTGTTTAAAACCATCGCGAGGCCTAAACCAAGTACTAGTTCCAATGCAACTGAAAATACAGTGAATATTACTGTGTTTACTAATGCAATTCTTATCCTCTCATCACCAAGTACAGTTTTGTATGCCTTAAGTCCAATCCAGTTCGATGAAATAACAGAGTTGTTAAAATCATCGATGAGTAAAGGTAGATTTTCTTCATGTGTAAGTGTATAGGTACTTGCTAATTTTTCATAAAGAGCTTTTGAATCTTTGTATAGCTTATTAATATCTTCTTTCTCTTCCTCAGAGATGGTAATAACACCGTTTTGTTCTTTATAATTTGCTGCAACATTATTTACTTGTTCTATCATCTTTTGAACGTTAGCTTGGTCATCACTATCTGTTATATTTACAAGCTCTTCATCTAAGAATAGACCAACGTATAATGCTGTCTCATTAAATAAATCTGTATTAAATCGTTCATTTAAATAGAGACCAGCCTTTTGTTGGTCATTTAATCGATAATCGAAGAATGAATACGTGATAGATTGAACTACCGGCCATAATGAAAAAATTCCTATTAATAATAGTGTTGGCAGGATATATAACCAGCCTGAGAAACCCATTTTTTGTTGCATAGTTTCACCCTCTCCTTTTAAAAATTACTGAAGTATTCATAGATATTCGATTATTATTCAAGGCTGTTTTCGCATACTTGCTATTTTTACAAAAAAAGAATTTATTTTAGGTCCGTTGATTTCCGCTTCAGGCACACGCTTTCCGCGGGGAGGGACGTGAGCCTCCTCGGCTTCGCCTGCGGGGTCTCACGATTCCCTCTATCTCCCACAGGAGTCGAGTGCCTTCAGCTCCAATCAACTCAATGTTTTAACAGATCTATCCAAATAGCAACAATCTTTACAAAAAGAGCCTTATTCAAAGAAGTAGTTTCGTAAGCGGCTCTGTTAAACAAAAATGGTGATTTTCGTAGAAACTTTCAATTTCTGCACGTTCTACTACAGCCAACATAACTAAAAATCAACACTGTACTTTAACAGAGCCTAATAAAAAGAAACTCCTTATGAACAGAAGTCATAAGGAGTTTCAAAGGGCTCATCCCTTATGGTTTTCTACTCCGTCTTACCTGCATCTGTAATGGCAGTTGCAGCTTCTTCTAAACCACTACCTGAGCTTAAATACTTGTGTGCTTGAACTTGGATTGTGTCAGACACTTTGTTGTACTCAGGAGAAACTGGACGTGCAATTGTTGTTGATAATGCTTTTTGGAATCCAGGGTAAGAAAGCATTTCATTTGTAGCTTTTACCTCTTCATCTTCTAATAAAGCATTGAATCCAGGTAAGTATCCACCTTGTGTAGACATGATTTTTTGTCCTTTTTCACCTGCAGCATACTGAATGAATTCCCATGCGCCATCTAGGTTTTCAGAGTTTTTGTTAACTCCTAGTAACCATCCACCAACAGAACCACCGTTTGGAAGTGGAGCAATACCCACTTGATCAACTTTTACTGTTACGCCTTCTTCTTGAGACTTAATCATACCAAATTGATATGGCCAGTTACGAGCAAACACAGCGTTTCCTTGAGTAAAGTTCGTAGCTGTTTCACCTTCCATAAAGTTTAAGATATCTTTAGGTGAGAATGGTGCGTTCGTAAACTTATACATTGTTTCTAAGCCTGATTTTACATCTGAATATGACTTAGAAAATTCTGTTACGTTAACTGTTAGACCTTCATATTGCTTAGACTGATATAAGAATCCGAATTTTGTATTAGCTTGACCTGTATACTTTTCAGCCATTGTATATAAATCATCATACGTGTATTCTCCGCTATCTAACTTAGCAGCATCTTCAGAGCTTACAATATCTTTACGATAGTATAGTAAACCTAAATCTGGGAAGAAAGGAAGTGTGTATTGCTTTCCTTTGAAATTACCAGATGCCATAGATCCAGCATTGAATTGATCTTTCTTTAATCCAGCTTCTGCAAGTCGAGTATCAATTGGCTCTAAGAAACCAGCCCCAGCAAATTCACCAGCCCATACAACGTCCATTGAGATTACATCATAATCACTAGAACCACTGGATAGTGAGTTAAGTAATTGATCGTGCATTTGAGCAGAGTCATTTGTTAACGCTTCCCACTCTACCTTATACTTATCTTGACTTTCGTTAAATCCATCAATTAGAGCTTGTGTTGCAGGTGTACTGTCATTTTGTGCACCAAACTTAATAACTACTTGTTCTGTAGCTGCTTTGTCAGTACCTTTATCTTCATTTTCTTTCGCATTATCTTCATTCCCACCAGCACAACCTGCCAGTAATAAAGAAGACATTAGTGTTAATGATAAAAACTTAGACTTCAAACTTTTCATCGTATTACCCCCTTAGGTTTCTTAATTGAATTGTAAGTGCTTACAGGTTATAATTATATTAATAATATATGATTTTTATTAAAAATATACTATTTCGTTATAGGGAGAATTTCACATGCAACGACTATCGTCGATTCAACAAGAATTAATTAAACAATTTACCCAAGCCAAGCTCGAAAAAGAAGAATCCTTTTTCGTACACCCTTCCTACCAACTTGAACAGGAATTATTACATTGGGTTCGAAGCGCAGATCTAAATATGGCGAAGCAAATTCTCGATGAAATCAATAAATTAGATCGTGCTAGACTCGCATATGAACCCTTACGTTCATTAAGAAATTCGCTTATTTGTTTATGTACCCTACTTACACGTGAAACAATAAAAGCAGGTGTAGCACCTGAAACTGCCTATGATTTAAGTGATGTATTAATTCGGCATATTGAAAAGGTGCAAGATTCACAAACTCTACATCAAGTAGAATATGAAATGGTTCAATCTTTTATACAGGCAATTATCGATTATGGCCAAAAACCTTTTCAAAATGAGATCATAGATCGTGCTATAGCATATATCCATCAAAACATTTTTCAACCATTGACTTTAGAAGGCATAGCAGAAGAAATAAAAGTAAGTCCCAGCTACCTTTCCACTTTATTTCGCGAGAGAGTTGGAGTATCCATTAAAGAATATATAAACAGAAAGAAAATAGAAGAATCGAAGTATTTCTTGCTCCATACGGGGGCCACTCTCCTAGATATTTCTCTGTTGCTTGGCTATTGTAATCAAAGCTATTACACTACACTATTTAAGAAATATATAGGGATTACACCGAAGCAATTTAAAAGAGATAGTAGTGTTAAGAATTCGGCACTAGAAAGACTTGGCTAGCGCCAAGTTCTTGGACGTAGGTGATAGCTTAGTCTTTCTTATGCGATCAGAATTTTGGATATAAATTCTGATAAGCTATACAAAAAAGCGTGAATCAGATTGTTGTCTGAAGTCACGTTTTTTTTACATTCAGGTTGTTTTCGCATAGATTGTTGTTTTTTCGAACAAGCATTGAGATATGTCAAATATGTCAAACCATTGTATCTCACATACTATCTTAAAATTAGGCTGTTTTCGCATACTTTGTTGCTATTCTTACAAAAAAAGAATTTATTTTAGGTCCGTTGATTTCCGCTTCAGGCACACGCTTTCCGCGGGGAGGGACGTGAGCCTCCTCGGCTCGCCTGCGGGGTCTCACGATTCCCTCTATCTCCCGCAGGAGTCGAGTGCCTTCCGCTCCAATCAACTCAATGTTTTAACAGAGCTATCCAAATAGCAACAATCTTTACGAAAAGAGCCTAAAATTAAAAGGTAATTAGATTAAGTGAATTTCAACTATCTTTATTCATTAAGTAAATCCACTAGTTGATCTCGTTCCTTTGTTTGAATGTTTGGGTATTCATCTAATACTTTCTTGATTAAATCTGTTTTATTGAGTTCATTAAACATCCAACTATTACCCTCTTTTAATAGTGACACATAGCCTCTGAAAGGATTTCCATTTTCAATATTTTCATGAATATATTCTAGGTTCTTTACTCTATCTTCATTATAACTTAGGTTACTATAAGGATCCTTTTCGGCATACTCATAGCCTGTAATCTCTGCTTCAAGCGCCTTATTGATATCAATGAAAAGAAGAGTTTCGGCTAAATAAGAATAGGAAGGAGAATGCTCAGGGTCAAGTATTACTACTTTCTCTCTATATTCAAGTGCTTTTTCATATTCACCAAGTTCTTGGTAAATATTTGCGATATTATGATTGGCTAGATGATGATTTGGTGCTATTCGTATGACTTCAGTTAACGATTCTAATGCTTTCTCTGGCTTATTTTCTTGGTAAATTAGTTTTGGGAAAGAATCTATAATTGACTCTACTTTTCTTAGTTCCTCTAAAAATTGACTTTCATACACCTCAATTGGTGACCCTAGCGTATCTTCAAGCGCCTCATCAAAAGAGATGTTATCTGATTTTAATAGGATGGTAGAAACTACATCAGAACCATGGTTTTCAATTATATAATTGATCAATAAATAACTTTGTAAGTATGGTGAGAATTCAACTTGTAAGTGTTCATCCCATTCTCTGACTGCATCTAATTTTGTAAAACTAACGAATTCTACGCCCATAAATTCTTCTGAATATGTCATGGTATACTTCTTTTCAACATATGCTGCAATTCCTTCAATAAACCATATCGGCTCAACACCTCGGAGCCCGTTCTCTTTTTTATAAGATTGATACATATGATGTACGTATTCATGGATGACTGTACCCTTAATTTCGTTCAAATCAAATTCTGGATCGTGTGGGACTTCGAAATGAATGGTCTGATTACTAGGATCATAAAATCCACCTACCTTCCCATCCCTCAACTCATCATAGTTTGAAGCGAACTTATTATAATCATTGTATAGGATAAACTTTACTGGCATTGCTTTATTTTCTGGAAAGAGAGCATCTAGGTCATTCTCATACTCTTGGATTGTCTCTAATGTTAGCTTAATAACTTCATCGGGGTTAAAGTTCTTCTCATAATAGAATGTTATGTGATCAACATTTCTCGCTTCTAGATGTTCCAAGTCATATTGTTGATTTGTTACTTTATTATAAATACTTTTGTACCATTCTACTTTTTCACTTTTACTTAGTTGAACTGAATCTGTCCCACTTCTCACTCGTTCTGCTCCATAAATAACAAAATTAGAAAATAGAATGATAGATGCAACCATTATCAATATAATAGATGTCGTGATTGCTAATGTATTCCTCAACTTTGTTGAAAGAACATACGTAAAGGATTTACCCGAACCAATAATACCTAACACTAATAACACTAAATTTAGTAGGATAAAAGCAGAATAAATCAAGGTAAATGTTTCTTCATTTGTATGTATACTTAATATAAAAATCATAACTGACACAAAGGGTACAACCAACAAAATGAAAACTAATGATTTAATAAAGGCCATGTCATTCCCCCTATCATTTAAGTTGACCTTCAGCAATTTTCTTGAGTTCTCTTGCTCTTGTCGCAATAAATCTTTCCATATATCTCTCTAAAAACAAGTTATTGGCGATGATTCCAAGTACACCTAGGGGTGACTCAAAAACTAGTTTGTCAATCATTAACGTTCCTTCTCTTACCTCCTTGAATTCGTGTGTATGAAAGAGTGATTTAAAGGCACCCTTTAACATTTCATCAGTAAAGGAATATGGCCTCTCCATTTGTGTCACTTTTGCTGTAAGTCTTTGTCTCACACCAAAGTGAACGGCTTCAAAGGTTACAATGTCTCCTTTTTCTAATAATGGTGAAGAATGCCTGCTCACGATTCTTTCTTTTGTATGAGCAACTGTTTGTGAGTGGACATTAATGTCTCGACATAAATCAAAGCATGTCGTAACCTTAGCCTTTATCAAAATTTCATGATAAATAGTTGGCATTAGCTTATACCTACCACTAGAGATTTCGCCTTTTGAACTGCAAATTCAAGTAATTGTTCGTTTGAAGTGTTTCCTACTTCCCCGCCGCCTTGTGCCATCAAATCATTTCCTCCACCTTTTCCATTAATCGATGGTAAAATGTCGTTGATAAGAGTTTTCATACTCCCTGAAGTAGATTTTCCACGTGCAACAACAATTTGTTGTTTATCACTGTTTTCAGTTACGAAAATCGTTACAATACGTTCATCAAGGCCCGTCACAATTCGCGCTAACTTTTGCAGCTCCTGCATCGTTCGATTTTGTAGCACTTCCGAAACGTAACCGTCCTTTGCATTGTTTATAAGGGTCTGTGCTTCAAATTGTAGAAGTTGATCACGCAGGTCATCTATTGTTTTTTCCATTGCTTTTCCTTGATCTAATAGTCGCTTAACAGTTGCTGTCACTTCTAGCTCTGGAGCACTTAAAAGCCTCCCTACTTCAGTTACTACTTTATTTTTGTTTTTCAGCTGTTTTAATACTCGGTATCCACAAACAAACTCTACTCTTGTATTTTTCTTTTGCTTTTCCCATCCTACTATCTTAATAGCACTAACTTGTCCAGTTGCGTTTGGATGAGTACCCCCACAGCCGTTATAATCAAAATTAGGAATAATGACTAGACGGACGTCATCGGTTACAGCCAGCTTTTTTCGCAGTGGATACTGCAATGCCTCTTCCTCTGTTACCCACTTTGTTTCGATCAGGCGATTTTCAAGTATTATTTGATTTGCCAAATCTTCGACTATGGAGGCTTGCTCCTCAGTTAGCTGCTCTGTTTGAATATCAATTGTCAATGTTTCTTGACCTAAGTGAAAGCTTACCGTTTCAAATCCGTATTGCTCGACGAAGGCTGCCGATAATATATGCTGACCTGCATGCTGCTGCATATGATCAAATCGGCGCTCCCAATCGATGACACCATCCACTTTGTTACCTTCTAATACTCTATCTACATAATGACGAATTTCCCCATCCACTTCTTCAACACCCAGAACTGTCACTCCATTTAATGTCCCTTTGTCATAAGGTTGTCCCCCACCAGTTGGATAAAAGGCTGTTTCTTCTAACGTAATATACAAATTACCGTTGTTGTCTTGTTCTTGTTTTACGATGTTACTTGAGAATGATCGTTGATATGCATCTTCATAATACAATTTAGTAGTCATGAATCTTATTCTCCTAACGTATATTCTTTTTTGTATGTCGTTCAACTTCATAAGTCAGTACATATTTTACTTGATTTTCCCTTTTTTTTGAACCGGGCTCAAGTTTCTTATCAAATTTTAAAGGATATTCCCAGTAAATACCTAATAAAAATACAAGTGAGAGAAATATGGGAGTGATACGATGAAGAAATGGATGGTATATGCACTTCTTGGGTTAATTCTTTTAGTAATCACTAGTGGCTTCATTATTATTCAAAATGATGATGTTTTACCTGTTTTTAATCAAGAAGATAAAAGACCAATTCAGAAACCGAAAAGTAATGTTAAGACAGAACCAACTATTAGCTCAGCAGAAAAGGAGTTTATATCCAATCAACACGATTTTTTTAATGAGACAACTGGCTGGGGAGAAATCGAGTCTTTACAGTGGAAGAAGCAAAAGGAAAATGCATCTGGAATTATTGACTTTTTATCAAACACAGAACTAAGCCCGAAACTTCAGTCTGATTTCACAGCTATACAAGAACTTTCTAAACTTGTTGCTGATGGAGAAACAGATAAGAAGATAGTTTTATATTTACATAGACTTTTTCATGATTTAGACATTGAAGTAAACGGCTATCGTTCTAAGGATTATTTTGAAGTAACGGAAGTTGGAAATGGTGAGAAGAAAGAGGTTGTAACAGAGCTTATTGAAAAAAAAGAATAATAGTGTGAAAATGACGAATTTTTGCACCTGAGATGCTTATTCAAAAGTTTGTGCTGCATTTTGTGCGACGTTTGTATTGATAAATCTACTGTGAAGACTGTTAGAAGTATCAAAATAATATCTTTATTGAATTTTGTTAGAGAACTATCACTACGAGTGTATAATTTGTACGGAAAACCCGTCAAACTATTCTTCATACAAAAAGCCTTTGGGGCATCCCCCCAAAGGCTTTTCCATTTTAGGAAGCTGTCACTTCTACAATATAATTAGACCGTTCCATTGCTTTGGAATAGCAATGCAGTGAAGTTTCTTCGTTTATGTTTAATTTTTCACTATAAATTGTAAACTGCTCCCAATTACACGTTTCAAGAGATTTCATTAATGAAAGTATATCTGTATATACATTTTCTTCTCCTAAAAGAGCTTCCTTTACTTCTAGCGAAAACGGTAAACCTTCAATTGCAATTTCCATCGGACGATGTAATAAAACATCAATAATCGAAAACATTCCAAGCATGAATAACTCTGAACTATCTATCCCTAGATAGTCTGATAAATTTTCCCCCATCTTTGCTCGAGTTAGTGATAAGTGAATAGCTTGATCAGGAATGTCCTTTGTTAAGCCAGATAACGAAATGACGGTTACCCATTTTCTCACTTCTGTTAATCCTAATAACACGATTGCTTGTTTAATAGAGGTCACCTTTCGTTTCATTTCATAAGATGCTGTATTAATCACTTTTAAAAGCTTATACGATAGTGCAACATCTCTTTCTACCAAGCTCGTAACGATACCTATATCCGGATCTGGCTTATTAATCTCTTGAATAATATCAAAGTGGAAATGTGAATAAACAGGTACATCATCCGCTTTAATTAATACCGGTTTACTAAAGAAATAGCCTTGAAAAAGGTGATAACCCAACTTAACAGCTAAATCAAATTCTTGTCTAGTTTCAACCTTTTCAGCCAATAGTTTAATTTCATACTCCTTTGATAGTAGTAAAAACTTTTTATGTTGTTCAAAGGTAGCTTTAGGGAACTCAACCTTAATAATGTCTGCTAGTTTCACGAGTTCAAAATATTTATCTTCATAAATAAAATCATCTAATGCAATAATGTAGCCTAGCTTTTTTAACTCTTTGATAGACCGGATGATTTCTTCAGTCGGTTCAATGTCCTCTAGAATTTCTACAACTACATACTCTGCAGGAAAATACGTTGGGAATCCATTTAACAAGAGGCTTTCTGTGAAGTTTATAAAGCACTTTTTTTGCTCTGAAACTTTATCTACTCCAATGGTTATAAAGCTGTTCACCAATACATCAATCGTGGCATTGTCTCCGTCAAAGTGATTGTAAAAATCAACTTGTCCATTTCGATATAACAATTCATAACCGTATAAGTTTTCATTTTTATCAAGTATTGGTTGCCTTGCTACAAAACCTCCATGAAAATCCCCCTGATGCATTACTTTTTCACATTATACTAAAACAGGAAAGGTATTGATAGCATTTTTTGCCAAGTTTTAGACATAAAGAACTATGTTCTAATGGTTATTTTGTACTAATTATCGATTTTTGAAACTCTAACATAAGATTCTAGGAAATGATATAAACTAGATTTATCCAACAATAGGAGACCTTTAGATGCTAACATACTCATCAAGTAATAAAACTGTGACATGCAAGAACGAATTCTCTCTTCCTTCGTCAACAAACGATATTGCCTGGATTCATTTCCATCCAACTAATTCGGAGCAATTTGAACCGTTTATCGAGCAGTTGGACATCCATCCACTTGCAAGGAAAGGGCTACAGGAATTTAGTGACATCCCGAAGATTGACGTTTTTAAAAATGAGGCAATTATATCGATTATTGCTATTCAAGAGGACTACACACGGGCAAAAATCACCATTTTAGTCGGTCACAATTATGTCATCTCAAAAGTTGAGAAGGACCTTCAGCTTGCTAAACATCTAGAAAAACCGTTTATTGACAATCCAGAAAGCATGTCTGATGTTGGAATGATCTTGTTTCACATCTTCGATCAAATAATATCACAGGATTTGGAGGTTATTGATCATATTTCTGATGAAATTCAAAACCTGGAGAAAAAAGTGTTTAAAGACCCCTTCGAAAACAAAATCGCAAGAAGTGTATACCGGTGGAAAGCAACATTACACGAATTAAGACAGACGATTGAGGCGCAGGAAGATGTAATGGAAACGATTAGTTCTGATACATTTCCCTTTGCAAGTGAAGAGTCGAGTTATTTTATTAAAAGTCTTAATAACAACTACTCTCGAGTCGTTAGTGCGCTGGACACATTTAAAGAAAGCTTAAACAGTATATTTAATTTACAATTGACGCTTAAGGCAGATCATTCAAATACGATCATGAAAACTTTGACCCTTGTGAGTGTTATTTTTATTCCAATGACATTTTTAGCAGGTTTATATGGGATGAACTTCGAGGTTATTCCTGAGTTAAAGTGGGATTATGGCTATCTCTATGCCCTTGTGTTAATGGTCATAACTGGACTTTCCATCGCATTTTATTTCCGTAAAAAGGGATGGTGGGGAAAGGGTGAAAATAAATAGGTGGACCTCTAGGAATTACGAGGCCCACCTACTTTTATTATTTTGTTAATGTATTTGTTAATACTGGAACCACTTGTTTTTTTCTTGAAACAACACCTTTTAGTGTTGCTGTGTTGTTTTCTAACGACACTCCAAATGCTTCTTCTACTGCCTTTGCTTTATTACCTAGTGCAAGTGCAACAGAATCGTTAGTTAAGATGTCTGTTACAACTAATAAGAATAAGTCTAAGTTTTTCTCATTAATAACAGTCTTTAACGCACCTTCTAGTTCAGCTTGACGAGACATAACATCATTTGTATCAACCGCATTCACTTGTGCAATTTCAACTTTTGATGCACCCATTTCAAATTCTTTAGAATCTAAAGAAATGAGCTCAGCAATTGTTTTATCTGATAAGTTTGCTCCTGCTTTTAGCATCTCTAGACCGTAAGCATCTGCATCCACTTCAGCAAGACTAGCAAGCTCGCGTGCAGCAGCTATGTCTTCTTGTGTACAAGTTGGTGATTTAAATAGTAACGAGTCAGAGATGATAGCAGAAAGCATTAAACCTGCAACTTCCTTTGAAATTGCAATACCATTTTCTTTGTACATTTTGTTAAGAATTGTCGCTGTACAACCAACTGGCTCTGCACGGAAGTATAATGGATCACTTGTTTCAAAGTTTGCGATACGGTGGTGATCAATTACTTCTTTAATTTGTACCTTTTCAATGTCAGAAACACTTTGTTGACGCTCATTGTGGTCAACTAAAATAACTGCGTTTACTTCATTGGAAACTGTTTCAACTAAGCGTGGTTCAGTTGCTTTGAAGTAATCTAATGCATAGCGTGTTTCTGCATTTATGTTACCTAAACGTACTGCTTCAACATCTTGTCCAAGTTTTGTTTTTAAATCAGCATATGCAAGAGCTGAACAAATTGAATCTGTATCTGGGTTTTTGTGTCCAAAAATAAGTACCTTTTCCATTGTGACGACTCCTTTTACTTAAGTATCATTCCTTTAAAGAGGAACGGTCATTTTTCACTTTACCAATTGTCAGTATATCAGTAAGAGATTTATTTTTCTATATCGTTGCTGTGAGTTCGAAAAAAAAGTGTCAAAAGGGCCTGTGTGTCAGTTACACAGGCCTTTTTACGATTGCCAATTCTTCACGCAACTCCAGCGGTAGACGTTGAATGGACTCATTTAACATGAGTAGTTTCGCCTCAATCCGATGTAGCAAGTATAGGGTTACAATAATCGGAAACCCCACTTCACTAATATACGGTAATAGCTGCTCCATATTTTTCGACTCCTTTCGACAAAACTCGGGTAGTGACAGGCACCACTCCTATTTTATATATATCTTTTTTGCCCCAATTTGGGGTTGGGGATTTGGGATTATAAAAAACCTCTAAAAGACAAATGTCTTTCAGAGGTTGTAGGTTTTTTGGTATATATTTTAGTGGGAGTTGAGTAGAAGTGGGCTGATGAAGCCTACTACTATCATTAATACTCCACCGATTGAGAGTAGACCTGGAAAGAATGGTAAATAGGCACCTGCTTCTGGATTTCGGTCGTTAAGCTGTGCCCAAATTAATCCCATAAATCCAAATGCCATACATATTGCACCAATCGTTACGATTGCTTCGTAGTTCATTATATTCCCTCCTTACTTACTATATATATCTTATCAGAATACAGGAGGATTGATTGCGAACTTTATGTGACATTTATCCTAATAAATTTTTTCCAAATAAACTTATGTACAGCCCTGGAGCTACTTCGATATCCTGCAACAAAGTGAAGTTATGTTTTATGTATAAGTTTTTAGCTGGTGTATTGTCTTTACCCGTTGACACTTTAATACTTTTATTCGATATAGCTTTTTCTTCAACTGCAAGAAGAAGTGTACCTGCTATTCCTTTTCGAAAATGATGAGGGTGGACAATCATGCGACAGATTGTTAATTCCTGATTTTCAACTGTGTAGGAAATTGCACCTAAGAGCTTTTCGTCCTCAAGGTAAGCCATAAATTTCTCACCGCATTTTACAAGCTGTTCAAACGTTTCAACGAGCGGTGGTATTTCATAATAATTAATCAACTTTGCTTCAATTAGATAGGAAGCTTTCTGCATTTCATATAGCTCTTTTGTTTGTTGATCATAGCCTAGTGTTATATCTTTTATCATAGATCTTCCTCTTTTCACTAGCTGTTTTCATAAGGAATGTTACTTTGCATAAATAATAAATCTCTATAGAGTAATGGAGCGGAAGACACTTGACTCCTGCGGGAAGATGAGAAAAGGTCTCTGGCCCCACAGGCGAAGCCGGGGAGGCTCGACTTTCTCCCCGCGGAAAGCAAGTGCTGCAAGTGGAGTGGAGCGAAAAATAACCAACTAAAAAACAAAATATGCGAAAACAGCCATTAATAATCATTCTTATACTACTATGTGAGTAAACTAAGGATAAGCCTAACCCCTAGGAGGAAAATGATGAAACATTTATATTTAAATGTGCTTGCTTATCTTATCATGATAGCTGTAAATATCGCAGCAGAAACAATCCCTATTAATGAGCAAACTACTGGAGAAATATCTAATCGACTTCCTGTGTTTATTCAGCCTGCTAATTATGCGTTTTCAATCTGGGGATTCATTTATGTATTGCTTGCTATTTGGCTATTATATTCGTTCTTTCCTTCTCGGAGAAGTTTACCTATTTACAGTGAAACAAGTTTGCTATTCATTGTTAGTTGTCTTTTAAATAGCTTGTGGATCATTGTTTGGCATTATGAATTATTTCTTCTTTCTGTTGTGGTCATGCTAAGCTTACTCGTCACGCTTCTCCTTCTTTATCGTAAACTTACCGTGCTGATGACACAGGAATTTGAACGAGTTCCTTTTTCCGTTTACTTAGGTTGGATTATCATCGCCTCACTTGTAAACATAAGCTATTACCTTGTTTATATTAACTGGGATGTATTTGTTTCAGCTCAAGTAATATGGACAATTGTTTTCTTGTTTTTTGGTTTTGCGATAGCCTTGAGTTTTAGAGTGACGTATTTAGATCGTTGGATTCCCCTCGTCATCAGTTGGGCATATGTAGGAATCGGGATTAAACAATTTAACAGTAACCCTTTCTTATCATATGTGGCCTTTGGTTTAGCAGGTGTTCTCCTGATTAGTTCTATATTTATAAAGAAGAAAAGCTTTTAAAAAATTGGATACGTTACTTCATTTTCTATATTAAATAATAGTTCATCAAGCTTCTCTTTTTGCCAATCTAGTAATTGGTCGTGATTCCATTTTTCTTGAAAAAGTTGATATAAAAATATATCTCGGATTTTTAAGAAGGTTGGAATGTGCTTGATCATTTCATCTGATAAAGTGTTTTGATGTTTGTACCCATCTAAAAAGGAATGTAAAAAATCCTCTCCAAATGTTTTCCATTCTGGATGCCATGACGTTGACTGCCAGTACGCATGATAATAAGAAACAGCAATATCGTGTGCAAACCAATAATAGGAGCAATCATCAAAATCAAATAGCGTTATATCATTGTCATGAACAAAGAAGTTCCCTTGATGTAAATCAAAGTGAACGAGACCAAAGGTGTCCTTTGTTACTTCAAACGAATCTAATTCCTTTAACAGTTTTTCATATTTCCCCTTGATTGTTCCTTCTAGTTGAAATTGATATAAGTCACGATTTTGCTTACTCCAAGTTGGTCGATTTTTTGAAATTGGGTAACTTTTTGAAGCGTTATGTAATTTCCCAACCGTTTGCCCCCACTTTTCAAAAAAGCTTTTGTTCCATTGTGCAAGGTCATCGACGTGCACGTGGCTTCCGTTTGCTTTATGGAATGCTGTTACATAAAAATCATCCATCATTTCAATTAGATTACCATTTATAGAAGGGATTGCACCTGCAACAGATATGCCTTTTTCAGACAAATAGTGAATCCATTGCAATTCCTCTTCAATCATTGCATAACTTCTTTTAGTCATGGATGTAACTCTTAAGATTCGTTCTTCCCCTGTAGATTCATAGGAATAAACAAGATTTTGAAATCCGTCAGTCATTTGTTTTAGTGAATCTTTATTTATGTTATATAACCGAATTAATTCCTTTTTCACTTTTAACATTTCTCCTACCTTTTACATCTTGAACCATAATGACAGCCACAATAACTAGAAAAATTCCAACATACTGAACCCACGTTAACATTTCGTTAAATAGTAGAAAACTTAATATCGAAGCAACCACTGGCTCTATTGTTGCCATGATGGATGCACGGCTTGATTCAACTGCTGTTAAGCCTTTCGTATAGAAAATAAACGATAAGGTTGTGGACAATAACCCAATTCCGATGCCATACATCCATGCTTCTTTAGAAGAAAATAATAAAATAAAGTTACTTACATCGCTGAATGGTATTACAGCAATCGCAGCGAAGATAAATGTATATACAGTTACCGTTAATGAATCATATTTTGCTAATGCTTGTTTTCCAAAAATCGTATATAGCGCATAAAAGAAACCTGACCCTAGCCCTAGTATCATTCCGTACAATGTAATAGCTGATTGATTTGTAGGAAAAATACCAACTACAAATGAACAACCTAGTAGTGTTAACACCAAAGCCAATACTTTCATTACTGTGAGTGATTCCTTAAACAGCAATCTAGAAAAGAGGGTAACAAATGCAGGTGCTGTGTAAAGTAAAATTGTTGCAATGGAAATGGACGTTTCTTGGATCGCGTGGAACAAACACCAATTAAAGAAAACAAAACTAATAATACCCGTACCGACAAAGTACTTGGAGTCGGTCATATTTATTTTTAATAGGTTACGATTTTTTATTACTATGTAAATAAGCAAAAATAACGAGGCAGAAACAGCACGTATCGTGACAACTTGCGTTGGAGTAAAACCAAGCTCATAAAGCTTTGTAACAAAAATACCGATGATCCCCCAAAATACAGCTGCTATGATGATGAATACATAAGCTAATTTTTGATTCACACACAATTCCTCCTTATCGTTCAAATCATAGCAAATATTTAGACAATTGAATACAATGAACGAAAAAATAGAGCTAGCGTGATGATGAAACGCTAGCCTTTGTCTATTAATGAAACGATTTCCAAAACAAGCCTTCTTTATATAGGATTGTTTCAAGTTGAGTGTAGGGTATTTTAAAGGTTGGGAATCCCGCTGCATAAGGCACTATTTCATATGGTAAAAAGTAAATGTACAACGCTTCTTCTGAAACATAAAATGGTTGATCAGGTGAAATACCTTTATATGCATCTGGAAAAACGTACGAATATTGTTCATCTGTTTTTATTTGTTCCTGGATGATTGCACTTAGTATTGTTACGTAATCGCTGTTTTCTTTAAATAGATCCTTTAATTGATAAAAAACGCCTGTTTGCAAATCAATGTGAGGAAAGACTTTTGACGGCATTCCGTGTGCTGCACCAAAAGGGTATATATAAGAGTGTAGCTCTAAAACAAGTAATTGCTTTTTGAAAAACTCAATATCAAAGTCAGCCGTATACTCAGAGTTTGCTAAATTCTCTTCAGACTCCTTTGACATTGATAGATTTCGAAGTTGTTGATTTACTTGCTTTTCAAGAACATCAGATTGCATACCTTCTACTTGAGGATAGTAAACGAGATAGTTTTGATTTGGTCTGAACTTTCCCTCTAATACTTTGTATTTTCGAGACAGAGGAATGACGGTGTTTTGTTTCCAAATTTGTTGTCCAGTTAGTGTGTAGTACGAAATTCTAAGATCCACATTGGCCTTTATTATGTCACCTTCAAAACTTAGTGTTCCACTTCCCTTTAAAATCGGCAAGCTTTGTACGACTTTGCCACTTCGGTTTATAAAAAAGGTAGATTCGTTATTACTAGCTGAAGCAAAGCCTTTTTCGTATGGAAGTACTTGTGTAAATTCAAAGTCGGTTAATAGCGCACCTCTAGATGTTGCAACTGCAAACATTGATCCACGAAATGGCTCATCTTCCTGAATTGCTTTACCGACTGCTATTCTATTTTCTCCTAATAAATTCACATCATTATAGATTGGTTGTATGACGTATTTTCCTTCTATATTAATTACACCAAATTTATTCGTATAGTCCTCTGCTACATTTACGACAGCTAAGCCATTTTGAAATGGTTGAAAGCCAGAATAAGTTGGTGGAATCATCACGTTTCCCGCTAAGGTCATTACACCAAACTTTGCATCATAGCTATCTACTTCCTTAAACGCAAGAAATCCTTCACCTTGCATGCCGACAAATGGATAGTTGTACGTTTGTTTGACAGCACCTTTTTGATCAATCAGCTTGAAATTTCTTTCCACTGATTGAACAATCGCCGTCATATTTTGAAAATTATTAGCCGTTTGGTATTGAGCAGGGATAATTTCCTTCCCACTGAGATCTAAGTACCCATACAAAGATGTATTATTTTTCATAATGGAAAAGACTGCTCTTGATTCTTGATATGTCCTGATATACGTATACGGTTTGGAGGTGAGTAATTTTCCTTGTTCATTCATAACGAAAGAACCTTTGTCATTTACGACAATCGCACGACCCTCTTCAAAATCAGATATAGACCAGTAACTTGGCTTAACAACAAACTTGCCGAACTCGTTTATAATTCCATATTGACCATTGACCTCTACAACTGCAAGTCCGTTAACTTGAAAATCCATTGCATATTGAAAAATAGGTTGAACAGCAAACTCACCTTTTTTATCTATATATCCCCAAAATGTGCCTTTCGCTGTTCTTACTGGTGCTGGAAATAACATCATTCTTCTTTTCTCCATTTACAGTCTCCTTTAGCCTATCTAGTCTAATTATCTTATGGAGAAAGAATAATGATTGTGCCGAGGTTTTTTGGATGGATTAAGTGAGTTTTTGCAGATCATTCGTGTTGTGTTTTGGATACATTCGAACGATAGGGATCTAAAATAACTCTTAGAGAAAATTTTCCGATGTGTATCTGTCCGATTTTTCAATGATATCGTCGAATTTGAATAGTAAGATACTTTGGGCTTTACTTGGCTAGCGCCAAGTATTTAGACGAAGGCAATTGCCTTAGTTTTACTTATGCTTATCAGAATTATGGAGATAAATTCTGATAAGCCGAAAAAAAATCCCCTGCATTACGCAGGAGACCTAATTATTAAAATGTTTTGATTTCACTCTCACCACGTAAGCCTTGAAGAATAAGAACAACTTTATTTTGTTCTTTCTCAGCAATTGTTTGTTGCTTGAGTTGTTCCTTCACGTCTTCTAGAGCTGGCGCTTCTTGATCAGAATTTTTCATCGATTCTTTGTATTTTTCATATGAAGCTTGAATTTCAGCATCTGTTACGTTAACTTCTCCAATATTCTTATCTAAATATTGAGTAATCAGTAGATCCTTTTCAATTCTTTCTTTTAAGGACTCTTCCGTTAACTTATTTTCTTCTAGAGCATCTTTAAACTTCTTTTCATCATCGAAGTTTGCTTTCATTTCCTCTAGCCTCTTATCAATGTCTTCTTTTGAAATTGTAATCTTATCTTCTTTTGCTTGTTGGAATAGAAGTTCAGTATTAATTAACTGATCTATCACTTGCGTTTCCATTTGCTTTTTAGTCGCTTCATCCATATTTTCTTCAGTCATACCTTGCATTGCGTACATTGCCTTCGTTTCCTCTAGCAAAATATCATATTCAGAACGAGGGATGTCGACCCCATTAACAGAAGCAACAGCTTCCTTCTTGTCGCCGTCCTTCGCTTTCTCTTCCTTATCACTATTACATGCACCTAGTAGCATAATGCTAGTAGCGACTGCTACTGCAGCAAAAAAATTCTTCTTCATTTTGCTAGTCCCCCTTCATCGGTCAGTTGCCTTCATTCATTTTAACATATGAAGAGTGGACATGCATCTCTTAAGAAAATTCGACAATATTCGGGTAGTGACAGGCACCGCAGAGTATTTCAATCACCTCTTCATTCGGACCTTGGTAGAATGCTGTTTTCCATCCGTTGTGCAAGGAGAGTGGTCCTTCGATTGGATGAAGCCCGTTTAATGAAAGGTTTTCTAAAGCTTTTTCGAAGTCGTTTACTTCCCACGCAAGGTGAATGGTTCCTTCTATCGGTGTAACATCTTTTGCTTTTATTAGCTCAATCTTAATTTTCCCCTCCGCGCTACTCATAAAGCTTATTTCTTCTTCATTTAATGTGAAGCGATATTCAACATCGTAGCCAAACAGTGTGTAAAATTGTTCTGATTGCTCTAAATCATTTACAAAAATTCCGATATGATGGGCTCTCATTGATTGTTCTCCATCGGAATAATTAAGTTCATATCACCGAATTCATGCCATAAATATTCTTTTTGAATTGCTTCTCGATACGCTGACATCAGCTTTTCTTTTTCGATTAGTGTGCTCAACAGATCCAAGTGACTTGCTTCTGGTTCATGCATACCTGTAACAAGTCCATCTACACATTTTAATGGAGTTCCTTTTTTAATATAAAGTGTTGTGATTCCTTCACCAGATTGAACAAATCCACATTGGTCGGCAACAGTTTCAATTGTACGAACGACAGTTGTTCCGACTGCGATAATTCTATTACCTTTTTTCTTTGCGTCATTAATAATTCTCGCTGTCTCTTCTGGGATATTATAGCTTTCAGGATGATGACTTGGCACCGGCCAATGGTCATTTCCATAGTAACTTAACCCAGCGTGTAGCTGTAAAAACACTACTGATACACCTTTTCGCTTTAACTGATTGATTAGTTTCCACGTAAAGGCACGACCTGCAGAGGGCATTTCAACTGAACCAGGTACTGATGCATACACCGTTTGATAAGCATCCAGTGGCCAAGGCGTTTCAATATACTCATAGCGTATAGGTTCACCATACTGATAGAACATCTCATAAAGTCTTTGACCAGATACACTAAATCGAATCATCAGAAGTGGAAGCTCGCTACCTTCCCCCTCAATACATGCAGTAATCCCATTTGAAAAATCAATTTGTTTATCACTTGCATACAGTCCACCAACAATTAAAACTTCCCAACTGTCATTCGTCACTCTTCTCGATAAGCGCACTTCAATATCACGTTTCCCTTGCTTACCTTTTAGTACAGACGGAATTGTACGACTGTTGTTAAGGACTAAAACATCACCCGCTTTTATAAACGATACTAAGTCATGAAACTTCTGATGAATTGTTCGGCCAGTCAGACTGTCTAACACCATTAATTTCACATCATCACGAGCTCTGCCTGACACTTCTATCGGATGATTCGCATTTAAATTATTTGGGACGTTGAATAAGTTTTTTGTTAGTGCCATCACACTTCACCTCTGACAAATTGTTGTGCTTGTAAACGACTCCCATTAACCCCTAGTGCATCACTGGAAGCTAAATATAAGAACACATCAACTACATTTTCTGGTTTTGCTAGCTCGTAATCGCAATTTGGAACCGCGATTTCATGCATCTCTGTGTCCATTTCCCCCGGGTCGACCATATTCATTCGTACATTAGTGTCTTGTAATTCCTCTACCCACGTTTGTGTTAAGCCTTCCACCGCGAACTTTGATATTCCGTAAACTCCCCATTCAGCAAACCCTGTCCTTCCTGCTTCAGACGTTACATTAATGATTGAACCGTGGTCTCTCGTGATCATTCCTGGCAACACTCGCTTCGTCACTAGAAACGGATTCAGAACATTAACACGTAATACTTCTGCAAAATCAGCATTCGGAAAGTCTAACAGCAGTGTCGGGCCAGGTCCAAAGATTGAAGCATTGTTAATTAACACATCAATTCTTCCAAAAACACTTTCTACAACCGATACAAAACGATCAACATCTTGTTCATTTGAAGTATCCGCCTTCACTGCAACCACCTCTGCTCCAATCTCCTCGAGCTCGTTCTTCACTTCAACTAATTGATCTTCACTTCTTGCACAAATGGCCAATCGATATCCTTTCTGTGCGAATGCAAATGCTAAAGCTTTCCCTAGTCCTTTTGTAGCACCAGTAATCATGACAACTTGGTTTTCTATTCTCATATCCAAATCTCTCCTTTATTTCCACTTATTACTTTAAGTATAAGAAAGCAGAGAGGTTATGAAATCGTAGAAGAGCATGAACTTTCCTTCCTTTCATGGACTGATATTCTCTACACCTTTAGTCTGAGAGGGTTATTAAAGAAAAATCGACAAATTCCGGGTGGTGACTGGCACCATTCTGTTATTTATTGGATAATATAAAAAAACGTTATTGACCCGTATCTTTTTGGTGGAGGTATTCGTTTAAAGGGTAGAGACGTGCTGAAGGAGTGAATTTTGTGGAGAGTAATGTGAGATCGCCCAAGAGTGTGGAGCAACAGCCACAGGTTTTGGATGAGCGTATGATGGATTTGTATCCGAAGCTTCAAAAGTATTGTCAGTTTCTCACTCAGAGTAAGTGGGATGGAGAGGACTTGGTGCAGGAGTCTTTGTTAAAGGCTTGGTCTCATTACCGCAATGCTCCTGAATTGAGTCATTCTTTAGTGAACAAGATGGCTTATAACCATTGGATTGACATAGTGAGGAAGCGGCAAAAAGAAATGCTATTGTCTGAGGTTGATTCTGAGCAAACAACAGATGATACAAATCAGGCAGAGATTCGCTTTGATATCCTCACAAAACTACTATCAAATCTAACACCAAAGCAAGTTATGGTTTTAACGTTGAAGGAAGCATTTCTCTTTCAGAACAATGAAATTGCTGAAATTCTACACACAACGGAGACCTCTGTTAAAAGCATTTTACACCGTGCAAAGCAACGGCTGAAAAATGAAGAGTCTACTCACCTCATGCCGTATTGGGATGATGAGGAATTAAAACAGATAAAATTCATTTTAAATGAATCGTTGTTAACTCAAGACCCAACAATTCTCATTCAATCAATCCCATTTATTCGCTCGTTACAAAAGGAAACAAAAGCACCTACATGCTCTATGCAAAAAACACGACGTTCTCTATCTCCTTCAAGCATTGTCTACATGGCGGCGTAAAGCCAAGGAGGCATTTTCAATGAATACAATTCCTTATGTTATTGAACAATCAAGTCGTGGCGAACGATCTTATGATATTTATTCAAGACTATTGAAAGATCGCATCATCATGATTAGTGATGAAATTAACGATGCTGTCGCAAACAGTGTTGTTGCTCAATTATTATTTTTAGCAGCTGATGATCCGGATAAAGACATCTCTCTTTATATCAACAGCCCCGGAGGCTCCACGACAGCTGGTTTTGCTATTTTTGATACGATGCAATACATTAAGCCAGATGTCAGAACGATTTGTACAGGAATGGCAGCATCATTCGGAGCAATGCTTCTCCTAGCTGGGACAAAAGGTAAACGCTATGCTCTGCCTAACAGTGAAATTATGATTCATCAGCCTCTAGGAGGAGCTCGAGGTCAAGCAACGGAAATTGAAATTTCCGCAAGACGCATCCTTAAACTTCGTGAGCATATAAATGAGATTATCGCAGAACGTACCGGCCAATCAGTTGAAAAAGTAGCAACCGACACAGATCGTGATTATTTCATGAGTGCGGTAGAAGCGAAGGAATATGGAATTATTGATGAAGTAATTAAGTCCAATAAATAGGAACAAAGCTCGTCCACTAGGGCGAGCTCTCCTTATAGCTGAAACTTTTCTTTAATTATCTGGGCAACTTCTTCAGCACTCATGTTTTTATTGTTTATTCGGATATAATTCTCTTTCTTAATCTCACCTTCAAGTGAGTTTAAACGATATTTGTCCATTGATTTAAGTAAATCTTGTTCAGACCACTCTAGATTTCGTTTAGACGGTTTATGCTCTAACCGATGAGCCGTTTTATTTCGTTCTAGTCGTTCATCCACATCTGCCTCTAACTCTACAAAAAATACAGTAGCCCCGTTTGTTTCAAAGAGATTACATACTTTCTCTACATAATCCCAATCTCCTTGCTGATTAAAGGCCCAAACAAATGTAAAAATCATCCCATACATATCACTTTTCGCAGCAGCTTCAAATATCTCCTGACGAAATAAATTAACCAGTCTTTTGCCCTCTTTTGTCCCATAATCAAAAAATGGTGTAACTAAATCAATTGTCATATGATTATGAAACAGTTTCAAATCTGTAATCTTCTCTAACTCATGTCCAACCGTCATTTTCCCAACTGCCTGTGGACCAAATACTAATATAAATTTCATATATGTATCCCCCGTGTTTTCTATATCTCTTCTTGATATATCTTTAATTGCAACGGTGTATAGTTCAAAGTAGCTTTAAACTCTTCGAGGCTTTCAATATTATCAAAATACTCCTCGATTCCTTCTTCAGTTTCAAAGTACCATTCTGTTGCTTGTAAGTCTTGTAGCTCTTCCATTGGTTCGAATGTAAACTCACAGTGTAATTGCTCCATATGTGAATATTCGTCTCCTTCATATACCGTAAACTGCCTTACAAACTCAAGACAAAAGAATGTGTCTTCCTTCAATCCACACTGAAAAAGAACTTCAACATCATCTTCATCTTCAATCGGCATTTGAGCAAACCTTTTAAACTCTACCCAAACTTGTTTTACATCTTTCGTATTTTTCATTTGGTGTTTTAAGTAATTTTCTGCATTTCTTACTGTTAGCAATATGCATTCATCCCTTCTATCTTTATGCTATATCTATATATTCTCTTAAATTAACATGAAAAATCACTATATCCTAAAATTAGATAAATACCTCAGAAACTCCTGCTGGTTTGTATGCTCGTACTTCATAATCGCGTATGTACATGCTTCCGGCAATGAAATTTGATGACAAGGAACTTCTACTAATCTCCCTTCTAGCAATTCTCTTCGAACCGTTGAAATCGGTAAAAACGATACACCTAATCCTTCTGCGATAAATCTTTTCGTAATATGGACTTGTGACACTTTCATCATTCTAACGCTCGGGTACTTTGTTTTGATTACACGACTCAATGAGTCCCAGTAAGCAGGATGGTTATGTGTGAGTAAGTAAGAGGATGTTAAAATTTCTTCTTCATCATAAGGTGGTGCGGTCTCTTCATCTCTTCCATCATGAGGTGCAACTAAAATGACACGGTCTTTAAATAAAAGCTCAGAGATGAGTTGCTCATGATTACCCGGCAAGCAAGATAATCCTATATCAACCTCTTCCTTCAACACTGCTGCTTCAATATCAACTGACTCAATAATTTTGACTGAGATTTCCACTTCTGGATGTTGATTTAAGTACGTTTTTAAAACGAAAGGTAAAATGGTGTCTGCTATAAGTGGAGAAATTGCAATCGTAAATTTAGTTGAGTAGCCTTGAGTATATGCACTTAAATCTTCAAGACCCTCCTCATACGCTTTCATCACTCGTTTCGAATGAATTAGGAACTTCCTTCCTTCTTCAGTTAGCTTTACCCTTTTTCCTTCCCTAAGAAAAAGGTCTACTCCTAACTCTTTTTCTAGCAATTTTATATGAACGGTAACAGAAGGCTGTGATATAAACAGTAATTCTGCCGTTTTTCGAAAATTTCCAGATTCAGCTGCCGTAATAAATGTCGTTAACCAACTAAATTCCATACCCTCACCCTAATTAAAGTTATTAAACGTTTCATTTAAGATAATTTAATTTTGTTAATTACAAATAGTGTATATGATAAAGACAAATGATGGAAGGGGAGAAAATGATGATACAGCCTGGTTTAAAAGGAGTCATCGCAACCGAAACGAGTATTAGTCATATTGATGGTGAGAAGGGTTTACTCATTTATCGAGGTTATGAAGTGAATGAACTAACAGAACATTTCTCATTTGAAGAGGTAGCCTATTTATTATGGTATGGGGAATTACCTTCAGAAACTGAATTAACTTCTTTTAAAGAGGAGTTAAAGAAACAACGCAATCTATCATCATATTTAAAAAAGATAGTAGATTATCTTCCAAAGGATATAGATATGATGAGTGTACTTCGAACTGTCATTTCCGCTGAAGGTACTTTGCAATACGGTTGGAAGCCAACTATTACACAGTCAATTAAGCTCACCTCGATGATTCCGACAGTTATCGCATATCGAAAACACTCAGTCGATCAAACAGCATTTATCGAGCCACGTCTTGATTTAGGTCATGTGGAAAACTATTTATATATGTTAAACGGAGAACTGCCAACAACTGCACAAACAAATGCCCTTGAAACTTATATGATTCTTACTATGGAGCACGGCATGAACGCTTCAACTTTTTCTGCAAGAGTAACAGCTTCTACAGAATCAGATATGATTTCTGCGGTTACCTCTGCGATTGGCACGATGAAAGGACCTCTTCATGGTGGTGCACCTTCTGAAGTAATTCACTTTCTAGACGAAGTATCTTGTACTTCAAATGTTGAAAAGATAATTAGAAAAAAACTAAGCAACGGAGAAAAACTAATGGGCTTTGGTCATCGAGTATATAAAACGCACGATCCCCGTGCTGTTTCACTAAAGAATACTCTCCTTAAGCAAGTGGGTGAAGATGAGTGGCTTGACTTAGCTTTACACGTGGAAATAACGGCTATTAAACTACTAGAAGAATTTAAACCTGGTCGTGCATTATATACAAACGTAGAGTTTTATTCCGCAGCCATTATGAAAGCTATTAATATGGACCCTTGTCTTTTTACTCCGACATTCACAGCAAGCCGACTGGTCGGCTGGACAGCACATGTTCTAGAGCAAGCGCAAAACAATACCATTTACAGACCTCAGTCCAAATATGTTGGAAAACTAGTAAAATTAAATAAGAGGTAGGGACATAACTAAATAAATCATCCTCAAAGGCGAATAATATCTAAATTATTCTACCTATTAAATATTATATTTTTTTCGTATCCTTTGTTATTTATTAATCAGTTAAGCTGGAAGAACATGTTCGTTCCATTGTGCTGCAGACACTCGCTTTCCGCGGGGAGGAAGCTGAGCCTCCTCAGCTACGCCTGCGGGGTCTCAGCCTTTCCTCTACTTCCCGCAGGAGTCGAGTGTCTTCCGCTCCATTCCACTAGTTTTTATAAATTGAATGCAAAATTAAACAAATCTAAAGCAACAAAAAAAGACCAGAACTATTAGGTGAAAGATTCATTAAAATATCGCCTAATAGTTCCGGTTTATCAATGGCTGAAATACTTATGTCCCAGCCTCTTTACGATGATGCAGACCATTTCAACCCAATAACCCCCATGATAATTAGAACAATACTTACTACCTTAATGATAGACACCTGTTCTTGAAAAAGGAAGATTCCAATTATAAATACTAGCAACGTTCCTAAGCCAGACCATATTCCGTACGCTACACTCAAGTCAATTGATTTTACAGCAACTGCAAATAATGCAAAACAACCACCGTAAAAAACAAATAATAAGACACTAGGTACCGGGTTTGTTAATCCATTTGATAGCTTCATGGAAATGGTCCCTGCTACTTCAAGTACTATCGTTATTGCTAAAAGTATCCATGCCATTCTTTTATCCCCTCCTCACTTTGGAAATACTAGTACTATCACATAATCGAAGGATGTCGGAAAATGATTTCAACTAGGTTTTCACTTTTATATGTATTACTCTCTATCATGACATTTATCATTTTGTCCATGCAATATGATTCTTCATCACTTCACACTTTTGATAGCGAAATTGCTTCGTTCATTACAACGAACTTTCCAAAAGAATTACTCCCATTTTTCACTTTCATTACGGATATGGGTTCTTACGATATTACATTCCCCTTGTTAATTGTTGTTTCATTGGGACTATTGCTATATCGTAAATTTATATTGTTTTTCTTATTTATCATTAATTTCTACGGTGTTCGACATTTGAACTCAATCCTAAAGGAGTTTTTCCAGCGAGATCGTCCGCCAAGTAGCTACCATCTTGTAGACGCACATAACTTTAGCTTTCCGAGTGGACATTCTATGAACTCTATCGCCTTTTATGGGTTACTTTGTTGGCTACTATTACATATTCCGTTATTTAGACGACGTATTCCCCAATTCGTAATACTAGTTAGCTTTTCATTATTCATTTTATGTATAGGGATTAGCCGTATTTATTTAAGAGTGCATTTCCCAACTGATGTTATCGCTGGATTTCTAGCTGGTAGCGCATGGTTTATCTCACTTATTCTTATCTTCCATTCACACTCAAAATACGTAGCGCATAAATCGGAATAGTAAAATACTACTATTCCCCTTTTTTCGACTATTTTCATCGAAATATGTAGAAAAACGTAAAATCAATCCTACTTTTTGACTATTTCAATTATTCTATCAGCTATGGTTTACTCATATAAGAGAGTTCTACAAGAATCTATTAATTTATACAGTATTTTACATCAACATGATATAATGAGATAAAGTCTCAAGCACCTTTAGACAACAACCCTAATAAACATTAGGTTGAGAGGGGCCATTTGATGTCACGCGAAAATCATACAAAGCTTCCTAAGAATGGAAGCACTAACCTACTAATTGACGAGACAGATTCTACCAATGAACCCGATTTTTGTAAGAGCATTTCACTTGTTGAGGAAATCTATGAAAATGACTTTACAACACAAAAGTCTAAGTTAATAGAACTTATTACTAATTCTACTTCTTTTCAAACAAGAAGACTGGGAATGGAATATTATATCACCCAAGGTGAAGCTGAATTACTAGAATCGTTAATTGAGTCTGAAAAAGAATCGACAGACCCACTAAACCGTGAGTGGGCATATACATACGAAATTTTGTTAAAGAAAAATAAAGGCCTATTATACGGAGATCGTCTTAATGAAACTGTTCTCTCAATGAAAAGCACTTCTAAAGAAACTCACTTACTTTTATGTATTTTACATATGTTCGGTGTGTACCAAGCAGGGCAGTATGAATCCTTCTTTAAAGTAAGTGAGGCCATTTTACCAGAAGTTCAGCAAATCGAAGACACATTCATTCGGAACTCTTATGAATTACATTTGCTAGAACTTTACTGCTTTAGCCACCTTTTAATGAATCAAATTGATGCTTGTCGTAATAAAGCAATGTTTATGATTGAGAAAGCAAAGGCTAACCGATTTCCTATATCAGCCATAAACGCCTATCACAATTTAGCACACTCTTATATGTTTGAATCATTTGACAAGGCGGTTCAATATCTAGATCAAGGGCAACTACTTATTTCATTATTACCCGAGGATAAAGCCGCGAATAGACAAAGAGAACTAAATAAAACGAGAGATTTTTTACGCAGCTTGTGGAAAAAAGAACTAGAAACGACACCTGAAGATATCGTCGAGCGGGCACATCGCTATATTGTACGAGGTGAGAAAGAAAAAGGACTTCGTATACTAGATGAAATCAAAATCAAGCAAGGAAATAACTTATCTGCTTTTCAGTGGTATTACTACGCACTGGGAACTGGAAAAGAGGAGCATTTCCTGCGTGCAAAACAAATTTTCTCTGCTAAAAAGGATAAGTTTTTTATTCAAGTTTTAAAGAATACGTAATCTAAATGATTACACATCTATAGATTCACTACCTATTTTAAGCATACTAAAGGAGGATTTATATGAAGAAATTTCTAGTTAGTATGACAACTGCTTGCTTCTTATTCAGTTTTGGGAACATAACGGTGTTAAGTGACCCAGGTGAACCGATTGGAACAATTATCAGTGAAGATGAAACTGTAGTGGAAAAAGAAAAGAAAGAAAAACTGAAGAAACCTAAAAATGGTGAACCAAGGTTAGATCCAGGTGAACCGATCGGTACATAATTATACAGAAACGACAGCAACTAACTTGCTGTCGTTTTCGTTTCTTGTCACATCACGAATACAAGAAACACTTACAGTTGCCTTAAATTTAAATGTACTATCTAACACTTTTGATTAACGATTAATACGGTTAGACTATTAGAATAGTTCAAATACATGAAGGAGAATGACTAATGACTATGCTTACTATCATTATTCTCGTATTGGCACTTTCCGGTACATCCTCTATTCTCTTTATGAGTTTTCGTAATGGAATCGCTCCTACCCCGTCTTCTCCAAAGGTAGTAAAGGAACTGCTATTACATTTACCTTCTCAAAGTCCAAAATTAATTGCAGAATTAGGAGCAGGTTTTGGAACTCTGGTTTTTTCGATAGCTAAAAAGTACCCCAAGACACCTATTATTGCCTATGAAAACTCGTTCCTGCCATGGTTGTATATGAAGCTTAGACTCTTTTTGTTCCCAATACGAAATGTCACCGTGTTGTACAAAGATTTCTTTAAAGAAGATTTAACAAAGTTTGATTGTATCATCTGTTATTTACACCGAGATGGTATGATCAAACTACAGCATAAATTCTCTGAAGAACTAAGAAAGGGTACTTCCATATACACGCATACATTTTCCATTCCAAGCTGGACTGAAAAGGAAAAGTGGCAAGCTCCTGATTTGTATCGAGCGACCATATATCATTATGTAAAAGAATAAAAAAAGCTACCCATTAGGCAACTTTTTATCTATACATAATCCACTTACCAATATCAACAAATCCTAGACGCTTATATATACTTCCTGCCTCGGGATTATCATAAAACAAGCACAATGTTTTTCCTTCATCTAGTACTTCACGGAATAACACTTCCATTACATTACTAGCTAATCCCCTGCGGCGATATTCTTTTCTTGTACAAACACCCACTATCATCGCTGCCTTTGAATACTCCGCAGTTGTAGATGCACTAGCAGTGATGATGCTATTATCTTCTGTATAATATGTTCTTCCAACGTTTGACTTCATCGATTGAATAAGTATTTCTCTTGCTGAAGGTAGCAGATTAAATTCAGCGATCGACGATCTTATATCAATTATTCGATCTACATCCTCTATTGTTGCTTTCTTAACTAGTTTCTTATCATCATAAGAGCTTAGATTTTCCGTTGTTTTGCATTCCGCAAAGTATGTAACCTGCTTTCTCCCTAAATTCAGCACATTCCTCTCTTCTAATGCACGTACAATTTCTTCCTTACCTGATAGCATTATTTGGTCATCACCAGTATGTTCTTTAATAATGCTAATAAATCCATCTACATCAAAAACTCCATTTGCATACGGAATCCACGATTGATGAAAGCGAAGCAATACTGCTTTAAGTTGATTCAACTCGTCAAATTCTCCCCATAGCTCTTGGAAATCTTTGTCGTACCCAAATGCTTCAATATCCCCAAGAATGAAGAGATTCATAGAGGATTCATTTGATAAAAATGACCATATCAATTCATGATCTTTTTCTGTGAGCTTCCTTATCATGTTAGTTCCCCCTCTTACCTTTTCCATATCTTACTAAAAAGGTGTGAGAAGAACAATGATTATTTTTGTCCGATTTTTCATTATCCATAGTAAGTTAAGATTAATGAACTGAGCAAACCAAGTGCAGAAAGAAACCCTACAATCGGCCCACCTTCTTCAAACGCTTCTGGCATCATCGTTGAAGACACCATAGCAATGATTCCACCTGCTGCAAATGCTCCGATGGATGTAATTAACCATTCAGTAGAAATATCTATTAATACGTATCCGAGGAGACTGCTCATCGAGGACAAGAACATGACAACTAGCCACAAGAATAAAATTCGTTTACTTGAGTATCCATCCTTTTTCATTCCAATAGAGCTTGATAATCCTTCCGGGAAATTACTTATGAAAATAGCAATCACGATTAGCCAACTAACTGATTGATTTTCTAACAAACTAACCCCAATAATTACAGATTCTGGTATAGCATCAATGATCGTACCAATAAAAATGGCTAATCCAGAATGTCCCTCAGGGCTTGTCTTTGAGCGCTTTCTCTCATGACCACCTTTTCTTATTATGATCATCTCTGCGATAATAAAAATTGTTGCACCTAGTAAAAATCCAATGGAAGGATAAACGATTCCTCCCTCTTTTACCGCATCTGTTAATAATTCAAATGTTGCTGCTCCTAATAATACACCTGTTCCAAAAGCCATCACAAAAGCTGACACTTTATTTGATACAAATTTATATATACCCAGCAAGGCTCCAATTAAAAGTGATGACCCTGCAATTCCTCCCCAAAACGCTGCTTGTAGCATATCCTGTTCTCCTAGCTATTTTTTATATAGTATTAACCTTTTCTGCATTTTTCATGAAATATGTTAGTAAAACATGGTTACAGAACAAAAAGCTTACGGCACACCGTCTATTCAGGTAAGCAAATAGCTCGGTGAGAAGAAAAGGGTGCACTTCTCTTTTCTTCTCTCCGATTTATTTGACCTCTTGTGGGCTGGGGGCTGGAGCTGGATTAAGATCACACAACTAAGTAAGATACACTCAAGATTTTTCACTTTATTAAACTGTAAAAAAAGCAGTCCATTAGCGGACTGCTCTCACTTAACCCTTATACCACTCAATGGAAGACTCAGTAAATTCATGTTCATAGCCAAACTTTTCATAAAGATGTTTGGCCATTTCACTGGATTGTAACGTTGCAATTTTGTACCCTTCTTCTAGCGCATGCTGATGCACGACCTCTAATAATTGGGGTGCATATCCTTTTCCTCTTGCACTTTCAACAGTTGCAACCCAGTAGATTCCTACAACACCGTATGCAAATAGCGCAGAAATTGCTGCAACCGGAACACCTTTTTCATAGCCTACATAATGATGAAATAAGTCCATTGTTGAAAGATTCGCATCTGTAAATGGCTTTTCATAGGATTGAATATGAAATGTTTCACAAACAACCTTTACCCAATCGTTAAGATCGGGTTCATTATTCACTTTCTTTACTACAAAATGTTCAGGTGTTTCTTGAACAACAATATTTCGCTTTTCTAATTCGAGTGACATTCCGTACAAATTATCAGCTAGAACAAATCCGTTTAAAAGTAGATTTTCTTTTAAATCTGAAGGCTGAGATTGGTCATTCACTAAGCAGCAAAGCGCTCCAATTTTCCCGTCTAATCTCTTCTTTACTTGTTCAATTGTCTCTAGAACGATCTTTGAATTTTTTGCATTAAAATTTTGCATGAGTACGTTTTGGAAGCAAGAAAATACCCATTGAACCCCATTTTCCTCTTTGAGCAAATCCATTTTCGTATCACGTAAACTGTTAATATACAAAATCCGATTGGATATATTCGCGTCAATTACTTGTTGTTTATTTTTTTTATCTACTATTACTGTCATATAATCCTCCTATAATATTTCTCTTAATTAGAAATAGTCATCCACATTCTAAACACCCCCTTGTTACACATTTTTATAATAAATTTATTAAATGAGTCTCACTTATGGGAAACCTGGTGAGCTCCAAAGTTTCACTTATCAATCCTTGAAGAGATACAACCCCTAAATTCTACTACTCTCGTATTCACTTATACCACATCTATGTATAAAAGGAAATTATTAGGTTAACATTTTAGTTATTTCACCTTTCCCCTTGCATCTACTTTCCAGGTTTCAAGCACACAATTTTGTTGATGAACCACATACTCTTCATTTTGATTGACAACCACACAAGCATGGTTTGGAATTATTCGGACTTTGTCATTTAGTTTTAGTGAATGATCTCCTGTGAAGGATACAATTCCATGTTCTTCAGACAATCGCTCAATTAGTAGATTGGGATGTCCTACAATATGGCCAAATCCGTTTACCGTTGTATTTCCATGTGCTCCTTTATCTAAGCAAAGTATTTTACTGCCGGTGTCTACTACAATGCGGTTGTTATACACACCTACTACTGAAGCAAGTACAGATAAAGCGCAGTTTTCCAAAGTCGTAACTCCTAGTCCCACTTGAATCATGTCAAAAAATATTGCATTTCCAGGTCTGATTTCTGTTATTCCATTCACTTTTCCTGCAATCTTATAGGTTGGTGTTGAACCGACACTGCGAACCGGAATTGGAATACCATTTACTTCACACAGCTTTGCACTTTCACTAACTGCAAGTCCCTCATTCTTTCCGATTTTCTCAATTTCTTTTACCGAGACTGCTGCATAGGAGTGACCAGCATGCGTAAAAATCCCCCCTAGCTTTAGATTCGGTAATAATTGAATTTGTTCTGCTAGACTCAAAACCTCTTTTCCAGGATTAACCCCACATCGGTTTAATCCCGAATTCACTTTTATCCATACTTCAAGTATTTCGCCACAATGTTCCAACCCTTTTTGAAGAAAATGAAGTTGTTCTTTTTGATCAACTGCAATTTTAAGCCTCGTTCCATTTCTCAATAAGTGGATAAGCCTTTCAATTTTGATGCTACTGGAAACCGGATATGCGATTAAAATGTCTCGTATCCCGGCATGTGCCATCACTTCTGCTTCCCCAATTTTGGCTGTTGTAATGCCAACTGCACCTGCCTCTTGTTGTAACTCCGCAATATATCCGCTTTTATGTGTTTTACTATGAGGCCTCACAGAAAGGCCATTTTGCCTTGCAAATTTAAAAATATCTTCTAAATTACGTTGCATTTTATGTTTATCAAGTAACAATGTTGGAGTATCCAATTCAAAGATTGAAGACATTTTATTCACCCCTTTTTTCGATAAAAAAATGGCAAACCATTATGATTTGCCATTCCTTTTTATGAAAGATTACACATCTAATGTTTTATCTTTTTTTGATGATGGTGTATCTGGGATATATTTATAATCATTTACCCAGTAATCCGCATTTTTAATTCCTAATTTCACAGGGTTAAACACTGGATCAAGACCTTGTTTTTTCTGTGTTTCGTAATCTTTAAATACTTTCAAGGCTGGTTTAGCTAATATCAATATGGCGATCATATTCAGCCAAACCATTAGACCTAAACCTACATCTCCTAATGCCCACGCAAGTGCAGCTTCATTTGTTGCACCATAGTAGGTTGCACCTAGAAGAACAATTTTCAAAATCAACATTGGTATTTTACTGTTTTTTCCACGTGTTAAGTACGCAATGTTCGTCTCAGCCATGTAATAGTAAGCCATGATTGTAGTGAACGCGAAGAAGAATAATGCTACAGCAACAAATCCTGGTCCGAAACCTGGTAGTGCTGTATCGACAGCTGCCTGAGTAAATGCTGGCCCTTCTTTGACACCTGGAAGACCCTCTTTAAGCATTGTATCATTTGGTCCGTACGTATTGTACATGCCTGTGAATAAAATCATAAACGCAGTCGCAGAACAAACTAGTAATGTATCAATGTATACAGATGCTGCTTGAACTAATCCTTGCTTCGCAGGATGTGAAACCTCCGCCGCTGCTGCAGCATGTGGTCCTGTACCTTGACCTGCTTCGTTTGAATAAATACCACGCTTAACTCCCCATGCAATTGCCATACCAATTATTCCACCAAATGCAGAATCTAAAGCGAACGCACTCTTAAAGATCAATGCCATCACTTCTGGGAACATACCAATATTGCTAATAATAATATATAACGCAATTAAGACATAGCCTATAGCCATAAACGGTACAATGTATGATGCTGCTCGAGAGATACGCTTAACTCCACCAAATATAATTACAGCAAGAAGAGCAATAATAATTACAGCTACCAACTTGTCATTGGTACCAAATGCTTCTCCCATTGCAACTGTAATTGAATTTGATTGAATACCTGGCATTAATAACGCCATTGCAAGTAAAGCTGAAATCGCAAATAGGATTCCATACCATTTCCAGCCAATACCTTTTTCAATGTAATATGCTGGTCCCCCGCGGTATTCCCCATCCTGCTTTTCTTTATAAACTTGAGCCAACGTTGATTCAATGAATGCACTTGAAGCACCGATAAAGGCAATTGCCCACATCCAAAATACTGCACCGGGTCCCCCCATTGCAATTGCAGTAGCGGTACCTGCGATATTACCTGTACCAACACGCCCTGAAAGCGCTAACGATAATGCTTGAAATGAAGAAACCCCAGCTTCTGAGCTCTTCCCTTTAAACATTAAACCAAACATATCTTTAATATGTCTTACTTGTAAAAATCTTGTTAAAACAGAAAATAAAAGTCCGATTGCTAAACAACCATAAATCATGACCGGGCTCCACAGTATTCCTACGAGCCAATTGACTAGTTCTGTCATAGTACCCCTCCTTATTATCTGAATCTTATGTATCTTACAAAAATTATATGTCATTTATGTCCAACTCCACAAGGTAAAAATTCACAGTTTATTCACAACTATTCGACAAGTGACAGTCACCACCCGAATTTTGTCGAATAATCACAACAAAAAAAGCCTAGGTTTCCCCTGGCCATGTTATATAGCATCATCTTCCAAATGACTATGATACAACTCATAATAAAATCCTTTTTTAGCTAACAATGATGCATGCGAACCACTCTCAATAATTTGACCATCTTTCAATACTAGAATTAAATCCGCATTTTGAATCGTATTAAGACGGTGGGCAATAACAAAACTTGTTCTCCCCTCCATTAATCGTCCAAGGGCATCTTGTATTTTCATTTCTGTAATGGTATCAATACTGCTGGTTGCCTCATCTAAAACGAGAATGGAAGGATTTGCAAGGATTGCCCGCGCAATCGATAATAGCTGTCTTTGCCCTTGGCTAATTCCACTGCCATCCTGACGTAAAAGCATATCGTATTCATCTGGTAATTTTTTTATAAAAGAGTGTGCATTCGCTAATTTTGCAGCTTCTACCACTTCTTCATCAGTTGCATCAAGTCTTCCATAGCGAATATTTTCCATTATTGTTCCTTCAAATAAGAAGGAATCCTGCAAGACAAAGCCCATAAAATTTCGTAAGCATTCTCGTTTAACATTCGAAATTTCATGTCCATCAATTAAGATACTACCTGAATTCAATTCATAAAATCTTGAAAGAAGGTTAATAACCGTCGTTTTCCCCGCTCCTGTTGGACCAACTAACGCTACAGTTTGACCCGGAGATACATGGAAGGTTAAATCCCTAACTGTATCCCCACCCTTTTCATAAGAGAAGGTTGCATTTTTAAACTCTACTTCACCTTTCACATTATTCAAGACAATTGCATTTTTTTCATCGTTTTCTTCTTCCTGCTCATCAATGATCTCAAAGACACGCTCTGCACCCGCAACCGCAGACAATAGCATATTAAATTGGTTAGCTAATTCATTGACAGGTCTTGTGAATTGCCTGGAATACTCTGCAAAAATGACAATTTCCCCAATTGAAATCCAACCCTTTAACGCAAAAATACCCCCAACTCCTGCTATAATGGCAAAGCTTAAGTTGTTTAACATATTCATCAATTTTGGGATAAATCCTGTAATCGTTTGAGCCCAGAAAGCCGATGCTTTTAACTTATCGCTTTTCTCCATAAATTCTTCTATCACTTTATCTTCTTGAGAAAAAGCTTTTACAATTCTTTGACCCGAAATTGTTTCTTCAATAAAACCGTTTAAATTACCTAAGTTCTTTTGCGTCTCTTTAAATAACAAACTAGTTCTGCTCGTTATCCATCGTATGCCTACAAACATTGCTGGAATAATCAGCATGGTAATGAACGTAAGTAAAGGACTGATCCATAACATGACTGTCACAGTTCCAATGAGTGTTAATACACTTGAAAAAACTTGAATGACAGAGCTATTTAACGTTGCACTTACATTTTCGATATCATTCGTAACACGGCTCATCAACTCGCCATGTTGTCTTTTATCAAAAAAGGGAATAGGCAACATATGAAGATGCCTAAATAATTGATTTCTCATTTTTGTTACTGTATTTTGGGCGATTCCAATCATCCATATTGCCTGAAGCCACATTGATATCGAATAAAAAATATAAATGCCCACTAGACTAACTAGCATGGTTAATAGACCATCAGCTTTTCGTTCAACAATATACTCGTCGATGACAACGCCTATTAAATACGGCCCTAACAACCCTAACGCAGAGCTGATGACAACCATTAATAAAACTAATGATAGTAAGATTTTTTTCTCCGCTAAATACTTCCATAAACGATGAACGGTTCCCCAAAAGTTTTTCGCTTTTGGTTTCTTTTTCTTTGGAGCCCCCTGTTCTTCAGTTGGTTGTAATGATAGTTTTTTATACCGAAAAGGTTTAGTCAGCTGCTCGAACATGATGGACTCCCTCCTCTCTTGCTTGCGATTGAAAAATCTTTCTATACAGCTCACTGCTTTCTAGCAATTCATGATGGTTGCCTTGAGCTAGTAATTTACCTTCATTTAATAATAAAATTTTATCAGCCTCTACTGCAGTACTGACCTTTTGTGTAATAATCAACGTCGTGCACGTGTAATTTTTCATTGCTTTTAATAGTTTTGCTTCCGTCTTTAAGTCTAGGGCACTTGTACTATCATCTAATAACAATATTTTCGGCTTTCTGATTAGTGCTCTCGCAATAGAAATCCGCTGCTTTTGGCCACCAGATAGATTCACACCTTTTTGACCAAGTAATGTATTGTATCCATTCGGAAGCTTCTCGATCGTATCGTGTATTTGTGCATCTTTAGCCGCTTCAATTACTTCCTGTAATGAAGCATTCTCTTTCCCCCATGATATGTTGTCTCTTATAGAACCAGTAAACAGCATCGATTCTTGCGGAACATATCCTATTTGTTTTCGTATGTTTTCCATTTTCATTGTGATAATGTCTTTGTCATCAATAAGGACTTTTCCTTTTGAAACATCATAAAGCCTTGGTATTAGTTGAAATAACGAGGTTTTCCCAGAACCTGTTGCACCTAGTATCGCGACCATTTCACCTGGTTCAATAACAAATGATAAATCACGAAGCACGACATCTAAAGTTCCTGGGTATTGAAAAGATACTTCCTCAAATCCAATTTTCCCTTCCTTTACCGTTTCTTCTTTTGAAATTGTTTTTGATGCATCCATTACAGCTATTTCAGTTTCTAACACTTCCGCTATACGGCCCGCTGACGCTCTCGCTCTTGAAAAGGCCATCACAATCCAAGAAAAGATTGATAAAGCAGATGTAATTCTCATCCCGTAATGAACAATCGCAACAACATCCCCAACCTTTGCTCCACCTGTATTAATCTCAAAGTTTCCAAACCAAAGAATGGCAATAATACTTACATTCATTAATAACAAAAGAATCGGCATCGACGTTTCCATTAAGCGTAACGCGGAGACAGTTTTCTCCATTAATTTATCGTTCGCTTCGGAAAATCGTTTTATTTCATGATTCCTTCTCATAAATGCACGAATCAATCTCATACCCGTTAAATTTTCACGCATAACATTGTTTACTGCATCTAATCGCTCTTGAACAGAATGGAATAGTCCCCAGCCTTTATTCATTACCCATAATAGGAAAAAGAAAAGGACCGGGACTGTTACTAGCAATAAAAGAGCTAGCTTTACATTTACAATAAGAGCCATAATCACTCCACCAATAATTAAAAGTGGTGCTCTTAACATGATTCTCAGCGCCATAAAGACCGTGTTCTGTATTTGTGTCACATCATTCGTCAATCTTGTAATAAGTGATGACGTTGGAAACTTATTAAAGTTCGCAAAGGAAAAAGCTTGAATTTTCTCAAACAACCCTTTTCTTACGTCATATCCATAGCTTTGACTAACATGGGAAGCATAGAAGGAGTTGGTAATACCTGCAATAAATGCAAGAAGTGACATTCCAACCATGATCAATCCCCAGTGAAGAACGACTGAAAAATCACCTTTTAATATTCCATCATCAATGATTTTCGCCATTAGCAGTGGATGAATCAGCTCAACAACTAGCTCTGTTAACATAAAGAGAAGAGCTACTGCAACCGGTATTCGATATGGTTTTAGAAATGATAGTGCCTTAATCATATGTAAGCCCCCAAACATGTGTAACTCTATTGAAAGAAAAACTTAGTAAACCTAATATCTCGAATTATATCTATTTTATTATGATACCTCTTTTTCAAGAATAGTTAAATAATATTCTCCTTCAAAATTGAACAAAAAAACCCAAGCTATCGGCTTGGGTTTTTAAGGCGAATTATTATTTTTTCTTACCTTCATTTGCACTGTAGTAGAACTTAGCAGTGATTGAACCGTCTTCATTCTCTACAATGTCAGTTACATGGATTCCAGAATCAGCCGGAGTTGCGCTGTTGCCTTTCCAGAAGTAATAAGAACCCGTATGAACATTTCCTGAAACTGGAGTTAGCTTATCACCAGTCTTGAAGAAGTCTCCCGCATCTCCACGGTTTACATATTTCTCTAAATCGTAGTTACCGTCAGCTTGAACAACAGATAGACCATAGTGTGTAACTTCTGTTCCGTCACTAGCAGTTTGAGATTGGTTGAACTGGAAGCGCTTGTTCATCCAGTTTTCAACGTTGTTCGGACGGAAGCCAGCAGATTGATATAACTCGATGATATTTTCATCAACATGCCATGCCAGTAATCCGTTAGCATCTTCACCTTGGCGAATAAACCCTTTGTTGAACCCATCTTGTTGAACGTTTTCAAATAAGAAGTATTCAGTTCCGTTTGAACCTGGAACTTCCATTTTTACGATACCGTTATCAGCAGTTGCTTTATTGATAGCAGGTATAGTAATTTCTTGTACTCCATCTTCAGGAGTAACTTCGATTGGATTTACCCAGCCTAAGAAAATCTTTGAGAATGGATCAAAGTGAGCAGGGGAATTGCCTGCATATTGTGGTTGATTTGGGTAACGTAACCAAGAACCACCAGCCATCATTGAGTAGTTACCTACCCCTTCAGATGTATACACAGTGTCATAGAAATCAGGTAAGCCAAGAGCATGACCAAATTCGTGTGCATATACCCCTGTTTGCGCTGGGTATGGTCCTTGTTTTAATTCTTCTTTATACGTGCCAGTAGCATTATCAAATCCTGCAACGTTACCACCAATACCTGGCTGAATGTTGTAGTTATTTACAACCACTCCGTCATAGGTCATATCTTCAGCAACTGTTTTGTTAATCCATGCTGATTGACTCATACCTGCATGAACATCTGCCGGTTTACCAGTTTCATAGTACTTACCATAATAAAGGGCACTTAATAGGCTCCACTTATGTGACCACCATTGGGCAGGGTCTCTACTAAACTCTGCTCCTGTACCTTCATGTACAACAAATATGTTTGGTACTTCACCGTTTTCAGCATATTTAGAGAAATCTACTTGATCATCTGCAGCTTTTAATAGATCACGTATGAATTCTCCTGTATGTGCATCACCGTTTACGTTACCGTTAACATATGTGCCATTTTCAGCATACTCACCTTCTTGGTCTAAATAGTAAGATGCTCCATGAGGAAGCTCAACCCATGCAAATTCTGTATTTTCATTTCTTACTAGATTTGTTTTTCCATAACTAGATTCTTTATATGCATTTTGCATCGTTCTATTTTTCGGAACATCCGGCCCATCATATTTCTTAAACTGTTCTAGTTCATAAGGATTGTACTCTGTTCCGAAGATGAGGTCCTCATAATATTTCGCAGGTACTTGACCTGGCATATCACCTACCGGCTCATCACCATCTTTGTACTTCGCTAGCAATACAAGAACTGGAATGTCACCTGTTGCTTCTCTGTAAGCAACATGATTATCGCCGGGTTCTTGGAATTTTGTACCTTGTCCTGCGATCTTTTCTGCAGGATCAACCTTCGATAAATCAATACCCAACTCCTTCGCTTTTTGAGAAAGTTCAGGTGAAGCTCCCACAAAATGAGCTAAGTGTAAATCATATGTACCTTTTGCTTTTGCTTCTTCTGTACCTCCACTACTCACAACGCTACCAGCTACTAAACTACCAGCTAATGCTAGTGACAAAGCAGATTTTGATAATACTTTTAGCACGCTAAAACCTCCTAATAGAATCAGAATATAGTGCCCTTTAAATGTATCAGAAAATTCACCATTATTAAATAATTATAAATACCTAGTATTTCTACAAGAAAATAAGTATATGACATTATTTCGACATTCGAACTATATCTTTCTTCCTATTAATATGTGGTGATACGTTTGCACTCACTATACTCTTCTCCCAATTTCCTTAAAAAGTAAAACTATCACGATAAAAAACCTTACTTTCTTCCTAATAAATAGAAAAAAAGAACACCTAAGTGTTCTTTTCTACGAAATTGCTTTTTGCTCTGTAATAGATTTTCTCTTGCCTTCCACCAGCGTGAAGACAATCACAAAAATGAGAAATAAACTAGAAATCCTAAATAATATACCTAGCTCAATATAAATGGCTAAAAAGCCAAATATAAATCCACTTAAACCAATACCTAGGTCAATTGCTGAGTAGAACATTCCATTCGCAACTCCACGTCTGTTTGGAGCAGTTTTGGAAAGTGTCCAAGATTGAAGGGTTGGAAGCAGTGAACCAAATCCGATACCAAATAACATACCAGCAATAATGATAAACGCATTTGAAGTAGCAAATGATAACACCCACATTCCAATAAACGTTACTGTTGTACAGAAAAGCACAAGTGTTTTCGGACCTTTTTCATCAAACCACTTACCAGCTATTGGTCTTGAGACAGATGCCATAATGGCATTAAATAAATAGAATAGGAATATTTGATTAATCCCTCGCTCTTCACCAAAGATAACGATAAACGTTGCAATCGCCCCGTATCCAAATGTTGCAATGATTGTGATGAAGGCAGGATACCAGCTTGTTTTCTCAACAAGTGAACCAAAGTAGGAAAACTTTAAATCTTCCTTTTTAGCCTTCTTTACATCGTCCGGTGTGATGTACTTAACAATCGATAGCAATATGACGGATACTAAGCCTAACGATCCAGATATATAAATTAGGTTTGTAAATGTTGTAACTTGATATAAATAGATACCAAGGCTTGGCGCAATGATCATTCCTAGTGTTACGGATAAACCAAAGTACCCCATCCCTTCACCAAGTCTTGAATTCGGCACAACATCTACTGCTGCTGTACCATTTACAGTTGTTGACCAGCCCCAGGCTAAGCCATGTAAAAACCTGAAGAAAAGAAATATCACAATCACCGTTGAAAAAGAATAAAAAATCGTGATTGTCAGTAAAGCTAGTGCCCCAATTAATACTAGTGGTTTTCTCGTTTTATATTCAAGCATATAGCCAATAAATGGCCTACTCAATACAGCCCCTATTGAAAACAATGACGTTACTAATCCTATTTCAATTCCTGAAGCTCCGATTGATTTTATGTACGGCGGTAATGTCGGAATTAACATTTGAAATGACATAAATGTAAATAAATTTCCGAACATTAACATGATAAAAGATTTTGTCCATAGAGGATCCTTTTTGATTTTCTCCAAGATTTCATCCCCCTAAAACTCATAAAAACTTGGCAATCACCAAGTTTCTTGATCTCATTTTTAATACCTTATATTTATTTCGTATACCTAAATATTATCACATTTTTCACATCTCCTGTTACGTACCGAAAGAAAATTTGTATTTTCCGTGAAAATAGTTTGACAAATTTGTGAACGAACATAGAATAATAAGTAAGGAGATGAGGGAAATGAACGAAAAGCAATTAAAAACTTTTTCATTTGGAAGAAGAATGACGAGTTTAGGGTTGTTTGTTGGCTTACTTGTATTTTTATCTAGCTTCTTTGTAAGCGGCATCAGTCAAGAGTATGTTTTCTCCATTGGATTGAGCATTATGATGGCTTCGATGATGCTGTTTGGATTCGGATTATTTTTTATGCTTATGCAAGGCGTTAGCGATTCTAGGCAAAAGGCTGAGCAATAGAACTTATATAATATGCAAAAAGGTGAGACCCCTAGTGGCCTCACCTTTTCTAATTAGTGCATATGGTTTCCAAATCCCATAACCCAGATTGTTCCAATTACAATAACGAGTGCACAAAATACACCGTAAAAAATGTTAATAAGTTGTGTTTTCTTATCTTCACCTTCCGTTACATGCATAAACATAAACAACTGAAGTCCTGCTTGTATAATTGCCAATGTCCCTATTACCCACATTACAATCGTTGGTGAGATATTTGTCTTCAATGCGATCCATGCAGCAACAAATGTTAAAACAAGGGATAATATAAAACCAAAGACGTGACTAATTGGAAATCCTTTTTCTCGTTTTTCCATTTACATCACCACCCCTTTTAAATATACAAACGTGAAGATGAAAATCCATACTACATCAAGGAAATGCCAGTATAGCCCAATGATAAATACTTTACGTGCTGTTACTGGTGTTAACCCTCTTTTCACCAGTTGGATAATAAGCATTGTTGCCCATACAATTCCGAATGTGACGTGCAGACCATGCGTACCTAATAGTGTGAAGAAGCTGGATAAAAAGGCACTTGTCTGCATCGTGGCACCAAGATGTACATAATGGATAAACTCACTAATCTCCATATATAGGAACCCTGCACCAAGTAAAAGGGTAATGATTAACCAAGTTACAAGACCTTTTACGTTGTTACGTCTCATTTCATATATGGCTATTCCACAAGTAAAGCTACTGATTAATAATAAAACAGTTTGGATCATTACACCTTCGACCATGATGATATCCTGTAGACCCGGACCGCCTGCAGTACGACCACTGAGTACAGAATAGACACCGAATAGAGATGCGAATAAAACAATTTCAGCTCCAAGGAAAATCCAAAATCCGAGGATATTCATACGACTTTGTTCTGATTGGTATTCTAACGGCAATGACGTATTCAATTTAGCTGCCAATTTTATTCACCTCTCCATCCTTGTTTCTCCATGAATGCTCTGTCTTACTAATTTCTTTAACACCTACATAATAGCCATCGTTATAATCAAACGAACGATAAATTAAGCCAACTACAATTCCTATTGACGCAATTGCTGCAAGTAAATGCCATTCAAATACTAGGAAGAAACCTGCTATTCCAAATAAAATTGCAAAGATGAATGGTAAGCCTGAATTACTTGGCATATGAATCTTTTCTAGCTCACTTTCTTTTATATCCAGTCCTTCGTTATTCTTTTTCATGTGCCAGAATGCATCGACAGATTTTACTTCTGGTAATTTTGCAAAGTTATAGAACTGTACAGGTGAGGCAGTTGCCCACTCCAGCGTTCTCGCATCCCATGGATCTCCTGGAATGTTGCGATCTGCGTGTCTTACACTCCAGTAAATGTTGTAGCAGAATACTGCAAATCCAGCAGCTAAAATAATTGAACCTAATGCAGAAAGTAAGAACAGATTAGAGAATCCAGATTCAACTGAGAACGTATATGAACGTCTTACAGCACCATTTAATCCTAAGAAGAACATCGGCATGAATGTTACGTTAAATCCGATAACAAATAACCAGAAATGCCACTTACCTAATCGTTCATTTAACATATGACCAAACATTTTTGGCCACCAGTAGTAAAGACCAGCAAATACAGCGAATACAACACCAGGAATTAATACATAGTGGAAGTGAGCAACTAAGAATAACGTATTATGATATTGATAGTCTGCTGCACCCATCGCCAGCATAACTCCTGTTACCCCACCGATTACAAAGTTTGGTACGAAAGCAAGTGCCCATAGCATTGCTGTTGTAAATTTAATACGGCCTTTCCTCATTGTAAACAGCCAGTTAAAGATTTTGACTCCTGTCGGAACGGCAATCGCCATTGTCGTGATGGAGAAGAATGAATTTACTGCTGCTCCTGCGCCCATTGTATAGAAGTGGTGAACCCAAACAACCATACTTAATAGCGCGATACCAACAATCGCATACACCATTGATTTATAACCATATAGCGATTTTCTAGAGAACGTAGCAAATACTTCAGAGAAAATACCGAATGCCGGTAATGCTACAATGTACACTTCAGGGTGACCCCATAGCCAGAACAGGTTTGCCCAAAGCATATCCATTCCTCCACCAGATAAAGTGAAGAAATGCGTTCCGTATAGACGATCAAACGTCATAAGTGCAAGTGCTACTGTAAAGATAGGGAACGCTGCAACAATAATAGCTGACGTTACTAGGGAAGTCCAAGTGAACATCGGCATTTTCATTAAAGTCATGCCTTTTGTTCTCATTTTTAGAATTGTTACAATAAAGTTTATACCTGTCATTAGCGTACCAATACCTGCTATTTGCAAAGCAACTGCATAATAGTTATTACCGATACCTGGACTAAACTCTTTACCCGCAAGTGGGAAGTATGATGTCCAGCCTGCATCTGGTGATCCACCGATAATGAAGGAAATGTTAAATAACATCGCCCCACTGAAGAACAACCAGAAGCTTAGTGCATTCAACCAAGGAAATGCTACATCACGAGCACCAATTTGAAGTGGAATCACAACGTTCATTAACCCTATCAAAAATGGCATAGCCATAAATAAAATCATGATCACACCGTGAGTTGTAAACACTTCGTTATAGTGCTGTGCATTTAATATCTCCATACCAGGTCTAGACGTTTGGGCTTTCATAAGTAACCCGTCTACACCACCACGGAAAAACATTAATACAGCAGCGATAATATACATAATCCCAATTCGCTTATGATCTACGGTTGTAATCCATTCTGTCCAAAGCCATTTCCACTTTTTCAAGTATGTGATTCCACCAACCATTCCAAGCATTGTAACTAAGATCGCAATTTGAGAACCTAAAATTAACGGGTCACCTGTAATAAAGATTTCATTCCATCTAATGTCCACTATGGTCACCTCCGTGTCCCTCTACTTGCTCTTTATCTTCCTTATCTTTTTTATCTTTATCGTCTTCGTTATGATCGTTTTTGTAGTTATCTTCTTCTTCAAATGTTTTACCTTGATATCCGTGATAGCGGTATAATTCAGGATTTGTGTAAGTTTTAGAATCCATTTCCGCGTGATTCACCCATTCTAAATGAGTATTTGAGAACGTTAATCTACCAAGATGAGTCGGTTTTAATAATTCTTCGTACTCTTCTTCTGTAAGCTTTGGAGCAGTCTCTTGAACTTCTTTCACCCATTCATTAAAATCTTCATGTGTTTGTGCTAATACTTCAAACTCCATATCGGCATATCCACGACCATTGAAGTTTGTGTTTCTTCCAAAGTAAGATCCTGGATGATCAGCAACTAAATACATTTGGGTTTCCATTTTACCCATTGTATACTTTTGACCTCCAAGTGCCGGAATCCACATTGATTGCATAGTACTTGCTGACGTTAACTTAAAGTTGACCGGAGTATCTTCAGGGATATTCATGTAGTTCACAGTCTCAATACCATATTCCGGATAGCTAAAAATCCATTTCCAGTCTGCTGATGTCACGTGAATCGTAATAGGTTCTTTATCTTCATATCCTTTTGGAACCTCTTCCAGCTCATACAATGTCGTAACAGTTGGAATCGTTAAAGCAATAACAATTAAGATCGGAATTCCTGTCCAAATTACCTCTAACAGTGTGCTTCCGTGCTCTTCAGGCGGCTCGTAATCCATGTTTTCTGGTTTTTCACGATATTTCCAGACAATATAAGCAAATAAGCCAAATACTACTACAACCACTATCAGCATCCATATGAGCGACCAATTAATGAGCTCCATAATACTTCTAGCGACTGGACCTTGTGGTTCAAAAACAACCATATTCGTTTCACAACCACTTAGAAGGAATGTAGTAAGTAAAGCAAGTATTCCAATTTTATATTTCATAATCTCATCTCCCCATAGATGAAAAATAATGTAACAAATGCGTAAAGTTTGTGTAATACTTCACAAGGTTAGTACCAAAGGCTTGTTCAATCATTCACAAACTGACTAAAAAAATATAAGGGTGTTTTTATCCAACACACTTAATTCAATTTGTAAATAAATCTTATCACACAGAGTCTCAATTTACTGTGACAGAAATAAGAAAAGAGTGTGTCTAAAATATGAAGGAAATATTTTAGACTAGCACACTCCGAAAACATATATTTAACAGCTATTACTAGCCTATATTGATAATGGAAAATGTTATATAAAATGTATGTAATCCACTTATAAAATGTGTTTTTCAATGTGTTTTTGGATGCACTTACTATTTTTTATTAACAAAAAAAGCCTACTCCTTAGGGAGCAAGCCAATAGGATATTACAACTTAATGCAAGGTTTTTTCGTTCATTTTATTCGTTTACTACAGTTCCATTTCTCCTTCCTTCTTATTACCGATCTTGAAAATAAATCTAACAATCCTTAATACAATAAATAAAATAAGAATAATCGCCACAAAGGACCCGATAGAAAATAGCACTTCACCTAAACGATAGATATTCATGCTACTTGGAATAGAAAGAAATATAGTGAATAACCCAATTGCTTTAATAGGTTCTAAACCCAACTCCGAAAATTTCGTTTCGTAAAAGCTAAAGAGTTTATAATCTACCTCGGTTGTCCGATAGTCTATAACATCTTGATCCATCCAGCTTACTAGCTTTTCAGGAATGAAACCTTCTTTATTCTCTTGTAATTGTTTACTTTGCCACCTTGTATATTCTGTTTTACTCGGATTTGTAAAGTACAATAGAACACATATTAATAGAATAAAAACAATAAACTTCTTCATTTTTGTCTCCTAAAACATTGGTAACCTCTATTTAGAATACTTCTAGATAGGGTGGTAACGATATTTGACCAAATCAATTCTCCCATTATGGTTGAATGTAATTCCTTCTCTTTCTAACAAAAGCTTTTGTGTATATACGCCTTCTTCATCCCGCAAAGCTACCTCACCTTTTGCATTCACAACTCTGTGCCACGGCAATTTATATTTTCCACTCATTGAATGTAGAATTCGCACCACTTGTCTCGCACCTCTAGGACTACCTGCTAGTTTTGAAATCTGACCGTATGTCATAACCCTTCCTGGCGGGATTTGTAGAATAATTTCTATAGTATTTCTAGTAAAGTCCTGCAACACATTCCCTCCAACTTCAACAATTGTTTATATCCCTTTTTGTACCAACCAATTATTGATTTCACTAGTATTGATGGTCATCAATTTTCATAGAGTGTTTAATCATAGCAATCTCCTTATCCTCTATTAATCTTCATCCTTCACATCAATATCATCTGGTATAGGTTCATCTAATATTTCTTCTACAAATTTCTTATACTTCTCCATTTGTTGAAGGTGTGTATGAAACTGGTCTTTAAAAAGGAGATATTGCGCCCCATCAAATAACGCTCGCACTTTTTTCTCTTTTATTAATTGTTCAATATATTCTTCAGACACCGATAAATATTCTGCTGTTTCTTTAACTGTTAAGTACATAGTCCAGGGACCCCTTTTGCATTATTACTTTCAATTTTAACTTACCATTTTTTCATATTGGCTGTTTTCGCATACTTTGTTGCTATTTTTACAAAAAAAGAATTTATTTTAGGTCCGTTGATTTCCGCTTCAGGCACACGCTTTCCGCGGGGAGGGACGTGAGCCTCCTCGGCTTGCCTGCGGGGTCTCACGATTCCCTCTATCTCCCGCAGGAGTCGAGTGCCTTCCGCTCCAATCAACTCAATGTTTTAACAGAGCTATCCAAATAGCAACAATCTTTACGAAAAGAGCCTTCATATTAAATTATACACCAGCAAGCATTCATTTTTTAACAATTAACTAATTCACCACTTTTTATGTAAGGTTTTCTAACATCAATATCAGAAAATTACATATTTTCTGTTGACATTTTGAATGAAGGAGCATAAATTATAACTAACCAATTTTTAATGTTAGGTTTTCTAACATCAATTAAAGGAGGAGAAAAAATGGATATTACTTTTTTAATGAATAGCCTATGGGTTATGTTTAGTGCCATTTTAGTTATTTTCATGTTAGGTGGGTTCATTCTCTTGGAAGCAGGATCAACTCGAATGAAAAATGCCGGACATATTGCTGGGAAAACAATCTTCACATTTGGTTTATCATCTCTTGTTTTTTGGGCGGTCGGATATGCGTTTATCTTTGGTAGCAACGGTAACCTCTTCATTGGATTGTCTGACTTTTTCTATTCTGGTTACGATATCGAGGGACTTAGTTTATCAGGGTCAGTTTTCTTCTTATTTCAATTAGCCTTTGCCGGAATCTCTATTACGATTGCTCTTGGTGGATTCGCAGAAAGAGCAAAACTCTCGGTATATGTTTTATTCACCCTTTTATTTGCAGCACTCGTTTATCCCGTAGTTGCACACTGGATTTGGGGAGGAGGCTGGTTGGCAGAGCACGGAAAACAGGACTTCGCTGGGTCTACAGTAGTACATTTAACCGGCGCAATGGCTGCATTAGCTGCTACAATCTTGCTAAAACCACGTATAGGAAAATACAACAAGGATGGCTCCACCAACAACATTTATGGACACAACCAAGTTTACACTGCACTCGGGGTGTTAATTCTTTGGATCGGTTGGTTTGGCTTTAATGCAGGTAGTACTCTCTCAGTCGATGGTGGTTTCTTTGGATTTGTGGCACTTAACACAAACCTGGCAGCTGGTAGCGGTGCTGTTGCAGCTCTCATTATTTCTTGGCTAGTACTTGGTAAATCAGATGTGCCAACAATTTTAAATGGAGCTTTAGCAGGACTCGTTGCAATCACAGCTTCCTGTGCATTTGTGGACACATGGGCCGCAGTTGTAATTGGTTTTATCGCTGGAATACTCGTTTTTTACAGTGCTCGTTTTTTTGAAAAGCGTAAAATCGATGATCCAATTTTCGCCCTTTCTGTTCACGGCACAGCCGGAGTCTGGGGCACACTTTCTACTGGTTTTTTTGCTACTCCACAACTAGCGACTGTTGGGTTACCCGGATTATTTTACGGTGGAGGTTTCGAGCAACTAGGTGTTCAAGCATTAGGTGTTGCAACATCAGGAGCATATGCATTTGGGGTTTCCTTCATTTTGTTACTAGTTTGTAAGTATATATTAAAAGGACTTCGTGTCACGGAAGAAGAAGAAATTTTGGGATTAGATGTGAGCGAACATGGTAGTTTTGGATATCCGGAACTGATCTTTTCTCAAAAAGATAACAAAATGAGTTCGTAAGAAAAACAAATTAATACTCATTTTATCCAAACCGCTACTATTAGCGGTTTATTTTTATCGTTTTTGGCTACATTGGGAAAGTGAAGAAAAATTCGTTTGAGGTGAAACGGGTCATGACATCTAAAAAGCATAAACTATTTAATATGGCGATCATACTAATTCCATGGTTCACATTGTTATTTATAGGAAAACGGAGCTTTAGACGCTATTCCTTTGCAGGTATGTTTATCATTGTGTTTGAAATTATTAATCATTTGTATGGACACAAGAAAAAGTGGTGGAAATTTTATGATAGACCTAAATCTTTTTTAAGAGATGAACTCCCTTTTAGTATTGGCCCTTATATGCCTCTTTCCATGTGGTTATTAAAATTCTCATATGGAAATTTTAAAAAATACATATTATTAAATGTCATTGCAGATGGGCTTTTTGCTTTTGTTGGTATGGATATTCTTAAAAAACTTAAAATCATTCGCCTTAACAAATTAACACGTTTTCAATTCTTCCTTTATATCCATTATAAAGCGTATCTTTTATATGCTGTTCAGTATATGTTTGAGAAAACACGAAGATTTAGTTTGTATTAACAAGGTCATGTTACAGGGAAATAAGTAAATTCAAATTCCACAATAGACCAGAACACGATTGTAGCATTTCTGATGAGGGATTTTTTCACAGCGAGTGCAGAACAATCGACATTCACAGAAAATGAACCTCAATGTTTAACATAACCATTAAAAAGAAATTCTCGGACTTAGCTTAATTCGAGTGTTTCTTTTTTTGTTGTTGTAATCATCAAAATTTTGCGATACGTTTTATGTAATGAATACTTAAGGAGGCTACATAGATGTTGCGTTGCAAGGAAGAAGTCTCATCATTAACAAAAGAGTTAGTAAACATTGAAAGTATCGTGAACACCGATGGAGAGAAAGAAATCGGAATTGAGTTATATAATTTGATTTCAAACTTTCCCTACTTCATAAAAAATCCAAGTCAAGTCATTCTCTCTCAAACTAGAAACGAGACAATTGAACGATATAACGTCCTTGCATTTGTAAAAGGGACAAAAGGAACTTCGAATAATACGGTTATATTAATTGGTCATATGGACACAGTTGGAATAGATGATTTTAACCATTTATCAGAAATTGCTACTCGTCCAGATGAACTTGTGGAAGAGTTTAAAAAGGAAGTTCTCTCTCCACTTGTTCGTGAACACGCGGAATCTGGTGAGTGGATGTTCGGTCGAGGTTCCCTAGATATGAAAAGCGGTTTAGCAAGTAATATTTATCTACTAAAGTACTATTCTGAACATCCTGAGGAGCTGGATGGTAATCTAGTACTAGTTTCTGAGTGTGATGAAGAAGATAGTTCAAATGGTATTCTTTCTTCTTTAAAAGATTTAAAGGCATGGAAAGAGGAGCACAACTTTAACTATATTGGAGCTATCAATTCAGACTTTGTTTCACCGCGCTACGAAGGGGATGAAAACCGATACATATATAAGGGGACAGTTGGTAAGCTTCTGCCGTCTTTTTTTATAACTGGCGCAGAAACTCATGTAGGCTCATGCTTTGAAGGTCTCGATCCGAACTTCCTGGCAGCGGAGCTAACTAGACATATCGATTACAATCCTGATTTATGTGATGAGGCACTTGGAGAAATACCAGCACCACCCGTTTCGTTAAAGCAAATGGATTTAAAACCGTCCTATACTGTCCAAACAGCATTATCGGCATATGTGTACTACAATTTCTTTGTACATTCTTGGTCTCCAAAAGATGTGCTTGAACGTTTAAAAGTCGAAGCAACGATTGCTTTTCAAAATGCATTGGAACTTTACACCGAGAGATATAAGAAATATTGTGAAATGAGTGGCGAGCCTTATCGAGAGACGATTTGGACTCCACGTGTATTTACTTATGAAGAAATGAATGACTTATTAGTAGATGAGCACGGTGAAGCGTATCTTTCTCATATGGAGAGTTTCAAAAAGGAACTGTTACAAGATGATAGCTTGGATATACGTATGTACGCTGCTAGAGTTGTTGAAGAAGCATGGAAGTGGATGCCAGATAAGAGACCTGCAATGATTGTATTTTATTCTTCTGTTTACTCTCCTCGTATTGCTCTTTCAGGAGAAACAGAAAATGAACGAAATTTAATTTCTGCACTAGATGAGGCAGTACTCGCAGTTCAACCTGAGTATGAGCATCCGATTGTGATTCGCAACTTCTTCCCTTATATTTCTGATATGAGCTTTGTTGCGTTAAATGATGATGAAGAAGGAATTTCAGCAATCATTGAAAATAATCCGAGCTGGGGAACAAAGCATTACGTGAATTTCCAAGACATTCGGGATATTAATGTACCGATTATTAATATCGGACCTTACGGGTATGATGCACATAAAAAATATGAACGACTAGAGAAAAAGTTCTCTTTAGAAATTGTACCGAATCTAACAAATGAAGTGATTCGTAGATTGATTGGATAGTAGGGGGCATAGTTTTGTAGGATTTCGCTATTTTCTTGTGATTCTCGCTATTATAACGTGAACATCGCAATATATTAATTATTCTCGCGCCTTTTTTAAAATTTCATGATTTCATACAGAAGAGGCAGGGCCAAAAGTATTTTCGGCGAAGAAAAATCCGAACAATCATCTCAAATTCGTTTAATAGGATTTGAATGAGTTCGGATTTTTTTGTTTTTTTGTTAGAGACTACGTTTTGTTTTAAGGTATTTTCTAGCTGTTAATTGGAGTACAAGACGAAGACTCCTGCGGGAGAAGCGAGTTAGGTAGACCCCGCAGGGAGGAACGACTGAGGAGGCTCACCAACACCCCGCGGAAAGCGAAGTCTTGCACGGAAATTAACAGCTGTATTAAAAGCCTATCTAATTTGAAATTGTTCGTCTTTTGAGTATCGTGTTTTATTTTTGTCACAACCTCTTCACTTTATTTGTCCGCTGGAAAAATAAGTCCAATTTGCTTTCTAGTTTCTTCTAAAATTTCTGCTGTAATCTTTGCACGTTCGTATGTATTCACTTTAGATTCTAGTTGTCCAATTCTAATTAAGTCTACAAATTCTTTGACTTCGTAATACATCGGTGGATATTCTTGGTTAAATTTAATATATTCAACACTCCCATTTTTATAGCGAATTTCTATTTTCCCCGGTTCTGAAATCTCATCAATTAAGATACTACCATTCTCTCCTTGTATTTCAGAAGGAATGTACGAATCTGAAATTTTGGAATGTAGGATGGTACCTTCCATTCCATCATACAAGGCAAGCACACTCCCTGCTCCATCTACGCCTGAATCTAGCATTGTCGCTGTTGCTTTTACATCCATTGGTTTTCCAAACAACAAGACCATTGGATAAATTCCGTATACCCCTAAGTCCATTAAAGACCCATTTGAATAAATTGGATTAAAGGCATTCAGTATCGTGCCTTGCTTATAAGAATCATATCTAGAAGAATACTTGCAATAGCTAGCAAAATATTTACGTACTTTCCCGATTTTATGTAGATTCTCCTGCACAGCCGTAATGCTCGGAAGTAATGTTGTTTTCATCGCTTCCATTAATACGACATTATTGTTTTGTGCGCATTCAATCAATTCCTTTACTTCACGGAAGTTTGAGGCGAATGGTTTCTCGCACAACACATGCTTACCTGCACTCATTAACGTAATTGCTTGATCATGATGAAACGAATTAGGGCTTGCTATGTAAATTGCATCAATATGTTCACTTTTTGCCATTTCATTTATATCAGTATACACATACGTTGCACCATGTTTCTCCGCAAATTCTTGGCCAGTTTGTTCAGACCTAGAATATACTGCTGTTAACCGAAAACCATCAACGAACTTTGCCGCATCAAGTAATTTATCTGTTATCCAGTTCGTGCCGATAGTACCAAATCTAACCATTTCCCACTTCTCCTTTTACATTTTCTTTCTTAACCTTACTAAATAGATTTTTATAAAACAACTCCATTCTATAAGTTTAAAATTCCATCGTTCAGAAAGAATGAAGGATAACAAAACTTATTCAAGAAGGAGTTAGGAATGCTAAAAATGTACTCTCCCTCAACTGAAGGCACAATTAAGCTAATGTTCACCATTTTTATACTAGTTCTAACAATCGGCAGCGTCATTCACCTATTAAACCAAGCCAGTTATGAAAATTGGATGATTTTTTTCAAGATGAGCAGTCTCTACGTCGGTGTTTGTTTACTTATATTTCTATCAATAAAAAGCCAACGTATAATTCTACGGTCAAATAAGCTTATTTTTATTCAACTTGGTTTCACTAGATACTCTATACCACTAGAAATGATTAAAGAAGTGCGCAAAGGAAAACTAAACGGTTCTCCCATCATGGAAGTAGAAACACATATTAGCGGTCATCTCTGCATTGCCCGCCTACCCTACTTCCCCTTTGAAAAGGACTGGGATGAAATACTAGGCGTTATAAAAGAGACTTGTGGACATGAAGTGATTGGAGAGATGACGTTGGTGAGGAATAAGGGGGAAATTAGGACTTGGATGGAATGAGAATAATAAAAGGTCACGACCTAAGCCGTGACCTTAAAATATTATTTAATCTGGAAGTTAACTCCTGACTGAGTAGTTACTCCTACATACGTTGCATTTGCATATAGGTTATAGTAACCTGCAGGAAGCTTTTGTCCATTTACAGTTCCGTCCCATTCAAACGTTTGGAAACCCGAACCAACATTTGTATGTTCTGACACTACACCTACAAATTGCAGTGGTCCACCAGTTGATGTCGCTGTATAGATAAAGAATACAACTTCTTCTGCTCCACCAGGGAAGTAACCGGAAATACCATTAGGTCCATCATTACCTTGCGCCACTGATAAACTTGAAACACGAGGATAATCTGGCTCTTTAATAAATAATATTGTTGGTACATTCATCGATCCGGATCCATCACTGATTGTAATAGAGCCCTCATAGTAACCTGGTGCAAGTTTTCCTGCGTCAACTTGAACATTGAAGTTCACTTGCTGTGATTTCCCTGCATTAACTTTAAGGTTTGAGCTAGTCATCACTTTTATAGCTTTTGAGTTTTCTCCAAAGTTCACATCAAAGCTATAAGTTTTACGTTCCTTTGACGTATTCTTAATTGTGAAATGTTGTTTCTCCACTTGCTTCCCTTTATCCTTATAGAACGTTCCAAAAGAATGACTACCAGGTGTTACTAGTGTTTCAGTATTCAACGCATCCATAATACGAATGCTTCCTGCACCTTGAGTGTTGTGTGGATACAACTGTCCTGTTGCAGGATTAATTAAATCCTCAGCAGTATTCATTAATGCAGCCTTTACATCTTCAACACTCCACTCAGGGTGTGCTTGTAATAATACAGCAGCAGCACCAGCTACGTGTGGAGATGCCATACTTGTTCCTTGCATAGCTGCATATCCGTAAGGGTTTGCAGGGTTATGGGTAGGAACCGTACTCGTAATATTCACACCAGGAGCTGAAACATCCGGCTTGATCATCCACGTTCCAGTAACAGGACCACGTGATGAGAAACTAGCCATCGTTTCACCAACGCGACTGTTATACTCGATATTAAATGATACTTTGTTATTTCCTTTTTCTAATTCTGCAAGAAGTTTTTGACCATCCTCTAACGTTGTTTTAATTGTCGGCACTGCCATCCCTGGAACATCAGCATGTTCACCAGCGATGTTATTGTAAATGATCGCTCCTACTGCTCCGGCATTTTTTGCATTTGTTGCTTTGTCAACAAAAGCAAAATTCCCTCTGCTGATCAATGCAATCTTCCCAGTTAAATCTTTTCCTTCAAAATCGTTTGCAGCACCTAATCCAACATGAACATATTCGTATTCTTTTCCATTTAACGCAAGTAATTCCTCATCACTAGGGAATCCCATTACTTTTGCAGATGGATAAGAAACACCTTCCGACGTGAATAACGTAGAAGTGTATACATTGTAAGGAAGTTGTGTCGCACCAACTGAAATTGCTTCACGAGAAGTACCTGGAGAACCTACTGTCCAATTGTTTGGTCCACTGTTACCATTTGAAGTTATAGCTACGACGCCTTCAGCCATTGCCCAATCAAGCGCAATACTTGTTGCCCAGTCTGGATTGTTTAATGAATTACCTAAAGATAGGTTCATTACATCAGCACCGTCTTGTACAGCCTTTTCAACACCAGCTACAACATTCTCAGTTGTACCGCTTCCTCCAGGACCTAATACACGATATGCAAGTAACGTTGCTTCAGGAGCAACACCTTTAATTAATCCATTAGCTGCTACTGTTCCAGAAACGTGTGAACCATGTTGAGTTGCAGCTCCTCTTGGATCACCTACGGGAGTTTCTTGCGGATCATTGTCGTTATCAACGAAGTCCCATCCTTTATAAGTTCCAAAGGCATGCTTTAAATCAGGGTGGTTATAGTCAGCTCCAGTATCGATTACCGCAACTGTAATACCTTCACCTGTAAAACCAGTTTCCCATGCTTGATCTGCTCCAATGTGCGGTGCACTATCAAACATATTTGGGCTCACTGCATCAGAAGAAATTAATTCCGCGTTCCCCACACTTGTTACTTTGTATTCTACATTCGGGTACACAGCCTTTACCCCCGGAACTCCTAATAGAGCTGGGATTTCATTAGCTGGAAGTTCAACAGAAAAACCAGAGAATACATGTTCATACTCTCGATTCACCTTAGAACCCTTAACCTTTTTACTAAGCTCTAATTTTACTTGATTACGAGCTTTAGAAAGATTAGATTTTGTTTGTTTTTTACCTGTATGCTTCGCTTCTACCATAGATGGTTCTGTAAGTTCAACGATTACTGAAGTGTTTTCGGCAGATTGAAAGTTAAAATCTCCATGAATTTGAGCAATTTGTTGAGCTTCACCACTGTTCGTTGCTGCAACCGCCCCTGCTCCAAATGATGAAAAAGCGAGTAAAAAAGCAAAACTGATAATTAAAGATTTAAAAGACCTTTTTGACATGAATCTATTCATCCCCTTTATTCATAGTAGTTGCGCTTATATTCTCCCCCCTTATATTTAGCGCCGAAAAAAAGATTTCGAACACATTTAATGTTCTGTAAATTAAATCAATAATCCTTGAATCATAAGTCCTATTATTTCGAGTGATTTAGTGTACTTTTGACAAAATACCACACTATCCACTATGCGTATACAAACCCTCAATCACCCCAATACTACTATCCCCATGTGAATAAGACACTTATAAACTAGTAATATACGACCAGCCCCATGTAATGTAAATGTAATATAATAGTTCTTTAAATCTATTTTAATATTAATAATTTTCTGATATATTAGAACTATTAGTGTCACACATAACCCAACTAGATATTTTTACATACGTTTCCGTGACATAGTAAAAACATTGGAGGGAAATTATGAAGAAATCAAAAGTTCTTTCGACTGCAGCTGCAATTGCACTGAGTGTTGGAATGCTAAGTACAGCATTACCTACATACTCACCAAGCGCAAAAGCAACTGACTCACATTCTCATCATTCCGATCATTCTCATCCCTACGGCGGATCTCCATTCGACCTAGGTGTAGCTAATGATGAGCGTCTTATTAAGATGCTAAAAGATCAGGGGACAATTGCAAAGAATGCAACTCCTGCTGATGCACAAAAAGCATTAAACAAGTTTTTACAAGGGAAGTCCGAAGCAGCTGAAAAAGAAGTAGGCGACCTTCATAAAAATGAACAGGAAGTCCGTGCAGAACTTCAAAAGCAAATGAAGAATAATAACAGCCTAACTAGTGGAAATGGAAATAAACTGGGTCAGGCAAAGAAAAACTCTGTTGATTCTGTAAAAGAAGAAGCTTGGGATGGCGGAACTCGTACAGATGATGTACTTGTTGTTTTAATTGATTACCCTGATGTGCCTCACAATACATTAACTGCTGAAGAGACAGATATGTATTACGAAGGAGAAGAAGCGTACTCACGTGAACATTACCAAGATATGCTATTTGGTACAGGTGGCTGGAAAGGTCCAGATGGAAAAACTTATGTATCTATGAAGCAATATTATGAACAACAATCTGGTGGTAGTTATTCTGTGAAAGGTACAGTTGCTGGATGGTATACAGCAAGTAAGCCTGCTGCTTACTATGGTGGAAATGTTCCAGATCCAGATGGAAGCGATGCAAGACCTCGAAGCCTTGTTGCAGAAGCATTACGCTTAGCTGCTGCTGATCCTACAGTAAATCTAGCAGACTATGATAAATGGGACCGTTACGATTTAGACGGTGACGGCGATTACCTTGAGCCGGACGGACTTGTTGACCACTTAATGGTTATTCACTCTGGTGTAGGTGAAGAAGCAGGTGGAGGAAATCTTGGTGGAGATGCAATTTGGTCTCACCGTTGGAATTTAGGTGGAATCTACGCGATTCCAGGATCTCCAGCACCAGCTGTTGATTACTGGGGAGCAGGAACAATGTATGCATATGACTACACAATTGAGCCAGAAGATGGAGCAGTTGGGGTTATGGCGCATGAATTTGGTCATGATTTAGGTTTACCTGATGAGTATGACACTCAGTATACAGGTGCTGGAGAAGCAGTAGCATATTGGTCTATCATGTCTGCCGGAAGTTGGGCAGGTGGTTTACCTGGAGCACAGCCTACTGGATTTAGCCCTTATATGAAAGAAATGCTACAAGCATCTGCTGGTGGTAACTGGCTAACAGGTACTGAAATCAGTCTTGATGACGTATCGAGTAACGGTACAGAAGTATTACTAGATGAAGCAAGTACAAAAGGAACAAACAATGACGTAGTTAAGGTAACTCTTCCAGATAAGGAGACAACTATCAACACTCCTTTCAGTGGGCAATTTGAATACTTCTCAGGCAGCGATAATAATCTAGATAACTCTTTAGTAACAACTTTAGATTTAACTAATGCTACATCAGCTGAGTTAACGTTCAAAGCTTGGTATGATATTGAGGTTGATTGGGATTATGCCTCTGTACAGGTTAACGGAGAAACAGTTAAAGGGAACTTAACGACTGAAACTGATCCACACGATCAAAACCCTGGTCATGGTATTACAGGTTCTTCAAATGGTCAGTGGGTTGACGCAAGCTTCGATTTATCAGCATATGCTGGTCAAGAAGTAGAACTATCTATTAACTACTGGACTGACGTTGCTGCAATTAACCCAGGTTTATATGTTGATGATGTGACTGTAACAGTTGATGGAAACCAAGTATTATTCGATGATGCTGAAGGTACATCGGCATTTGTTCTTGAAGGATTTGAAAAATCTACTGGTATTGTTACAAGTGAACACTATTACCTGTTAGAATGGCGCAGTCATAACGGAGTTGATGAGGGATTAGCCAACATCCGCCGTGGTGCAAGCCTAATGCAATATAACAAAGGTTTAGTTGTATGGTATGTAGACAAAAAGTACAGCGACAACTGGACTGGTAATCACCCTGGTGAAGGTTTTGTTGGGGTTGTAGATGCTGATCAAAAAGGTAACTTCTGGAGTGACAGATCTGTTGGTTCTTCTCGTTACCAAGTTCATGATGCAGCATTTAGCCTACAAAAATCTGAAAAGATGTTCTTAGATTATACAGACCTATTGGGTATAACAATGAAGGATAACTCTACAGCACAAAATACTTTGTTTGATGATAGTGCGAACTATTTAAACCCAAGCTTACCAGATGCTGGACGTAATGTTCCTAACTACGGACTAAAATTCCGTGTTACTGGTGAAAGTGCTGACGGTACTGTTGGTAAAGTGTTAATCTTCAAGTAATTAACGCAAAAGGAAAGACGATGGCTAAGCCATCGTCTTTTTTGTACCCTTTCATTTAAACCAACCTTTTTCCTTGAACCTCGTAATCGCTTCAATTCGATTACTAACTTCCAATTTATCTAAAATCGCTGATATATAATTTCGTACAGTTCCAGTTGTAAGAAACAATTGTCCTGCAATTTCTTTCGTGCTTTTTCCGTCTGCCATCAAGACAAGCACTTCACTTTCTCTATCGGTTAGTGGGTTTTCACTACTTGTATTATAGGCTTCATCTACGAGTTCTGAAGCATAAATACGTCTTCCTGATACAACACTTCGAATAGAGCTTGATAGTTCTTCGCTCGGACTGTCTTTCAGTAAATATCCATCCACCCCTGCTTTCACAGCACGGTCAAAGTAACCTGCTCTTGCGAAGGTTGTTAATATAATAACCTTGCAATCTAGTCCTTTTAACTGTTCAGCTGCCTCTAGCCCACTGGAGCCTGGCATTTCAATATCCATAATGCACACATCAGGGTTATGCAGCTTTACAAGATTGACAGCTTCTTCCCCATTTCCCGCTCTTCCCACTACTTCCATATCTTCCTCTAAATCGATGAGAGCAGCAAGTGCACCTAATAGCATTTTTTGATCCTCTGCAATAATTATTCGAATCATACTCCCACCTCCTGATCGATCTGTTTAAATATATTCGGTACCTTGATGATAATCGTTGTTCCATCTTCTGACTGAATGTCCAAACTTCCATTCACAAACTCTAGTCTTTCCTTCATTCCTTGTAAACCATTCCCTCGAATAGTCCCAAGGTCCTTAATTCCAATTCCGTTGTCTGCGACTTTTACAAAAAGTTCAGTTTCCAACTGCTCAATCGTAATCGTACAAGTTGTTGCATTACTATGTTTTACTACATTATTAACTGCCTCTTTTATACACATACTCACGACATTTTCAGCGATTAAAGATGTGTTGAACAAATGAGAATCACCAATTAGCTTAAAGTTTATTTGAGCAACTTGTAAGATTTGTTCAATTCTGAAGATCTCGTCCTCCAGTTTCGTACCTCTCATCTCAGTCACTAATTCCCGAACTTCCTTTAAAGCGATTCTAGCAGTTTGTTGAACATCTCGTAATTCTAATTGAGCCTGACTTGGATCTTTAGCAATTAATCTTCGCGCTAAGTCGCTCTTCAATCCAATTAGGGATAGCTTTTGACCTAGTGTATCGTGTAGGTCTCTTGCAATTCTCTGTCTTTCCTCTAGCTTCGCAAGTTCCTCAATTCGCTTATTTGCATCCTCTAATTGTCCTTGAAGCTTATCTTCTTTGTTTTTATTATACGTGCTTACAGGAAGGAGAATGACCGCTATAAGACTCAAAAATACAAATGGCAGCTGGGTAATAAACACAGGGTTTTTCGTAATAAAGCCATAGTTTATCGTAAAAAGAGTACTAATTAAATGAATCGTATATAACGTAATGAAGGCAACCTTATTTTTCAAATTTCCTATGAAAAAAGCTAGAAAAAGAGAGAAGTATATATACCCATATAACAAACTCATCCCAAGAGAAATAGCAATTTGAATAGTCGTCCAGAAATAAACAAGCCACCCTCTAGAAATAAAAGAAAGAACATAACACACAAAAAAGACGACAATCATCGAAATCCCGATTGCCGTTTGATAAGGAGACTGCGATTTAAAAATAAAGTAAAAAGGAAGAATGTAGAAGACAACCCAAACATACGGACTTAATCCCGTATTTTTAAGAAACATTTGATAAACCTTTTTCACGGTTGTCTCCCCTTTATGTTTTATTTCCCCTCTAAACTTGGCTTTGGATTTGATCTTTTCGCTTTTAATTGTTTAGATAGAGAATGTTCATTTTCCTTTGTCCGTTTCATTTCTTTAAAGCTGATAAACGACTTTTTCTCTTCATCCCATAGACGGAAGCGTAATGATTTAAAACTCTTAGAAAGAGTAATCGTAGTCGCCTTTTGAAGAGGTGGAGTTGCGTTATGAGCCTTTTCTAAATTATAGTTTGGTACTCTCGGACTCAAATGGTGAACATGGTGAAAGCCGATATTCCCTGTAATCCATTGTAGCACTTTCGGCAATTTGTAATAAGAACTTCCTTCAACAGCCGCTTGTACATAGCTCCACTCATCTTCATGTTCAAAGTAAGAATCCTCGAACTGATGTTGAACATAAAATAACCAAATTCCAAGTAAACCTGAAACAAAGAAAATCGGTGTCTGAATTAATAAGAACGCCTGCCAACCAACTGCCCAGCATAATAAGCTATATAATACAACGATCGATACATTTGTAATATACGTATTGATTCGCTCTTTTTTTCTCGCATTTTTTGTATTAAAACGATATTGCAATAGAAACACGGCAATCGGACCAACACCAAACATGACTACTGGATTTCGATAGATTCGATAATAAATTTTTGTCCAAATGGAGGAAGCCTCATACTCCTCAACTGTAAGAATCCACATATCGCCGATTCCACGTTTATCAAGGTTACTACTCGTAGCATGATGAATGGAATGACTTTTCTTCCATTGCTCGTAAGGAACAATCGTTAAAACTCCTGTTATTGTACCTACTATATCGTTTGCAAGTTTACTTTTAAAGAAAGATCCATGACAACAATCATGAAAAATGATGAACGTACGAACCATAAAACCGGATGCAACAATGGCAATCAGTAACGTTAGCCAATAGGAAACGGATAGGCTTAAATACGCACCATACCATAGAAGTAATAGTGGCCCAATTGTATTAATAATCTGCATGATACTAGCCTTCGTATCTGTTTTTTCATATGGTGCGACATCTTTTTTTAGCTTCGAGATACTTGCATTACTCATATGATTAATCCTCCTTCATTAAACTCCCAAGATACACCTTGTGTCTACTACTTAGTATAGAAAAAATCTCAAAAAGTATAAGTAATAAACGTCATATATTACAGCATGACAAATGTCATATAGGTCAATAGAAGTACAAGCTGCTGTAAGGATTATGAAGGATGAAATTAATTCAAAATGAGCAAATTTTTTAGTTGTTTTCCAAATATGCTTATCAATTCGAAATGATATTTTTTCGAGGCTTCTTCTCGTCAAGGATGAAAGTATACCTCTTCAATTATTTAGAAATTGTCTATATAAACAAAAATGTTCACCTTTAGTAAATACTCGCACACAATAAACCAAAATAAGTTGGAGCTTCGTATGATCGAAGTTTAATATGTCTCTCTTCTTCCGGGATGGCACCTGCTAAAATTAGTGCTTGCCATATTCCATCAGGTTTTGCAGCTTCTACAAATTCTTCATCAAAACCTTGTAATTTCTCTAGTTGATTTTGCTTTACAATTTGTAATACCTGTTCGTCTAACGTTTGTGCTGCAGGGTGATAGCCATAAGGTCCATTTTCGTTATGTGTATGAGACCAGTCACAACTAGCAACTAAACCTATCTTTTTATTTGAAGTTAATACCGCATTACGCACAGCTTTTCCAAATTCCAGGTGCTTCTCATAGGACAATTCCCTAGTTGGGTTAATCACGACAATCGGAACATTTGGCATGAACCGTAGCGGAACCATCACACCCCAGTCCATTGATAGGCTAGAATAAGGTCCTGATGCAGTAGCATAATTTATTAATCCTACCGGAAGTTCTAATTCATTTGCATGTTCCGCAATTTTTCTTGCTAACTCACGATCAACTCTGCGTTTCAATGTAAAAACGATATCGTTTTCTTCTATCGTCCCTTCCATATTTTCTGAATCTGTAATCGAAAACTGGCCAGCTATTCGAGTTCCATGTGGTGTTAAAACAATAATTGCATCTGGTTTTGCCTTTTCCATTTCAAGACCTATTTCCGTCATATTCCTTCTCGTTAATGACATCCTTTCAGGAGACTGTCCTTGAAGTTCTGGAATAATCTCTGTACCATGCGAAGTAATGCATGAAAAAACAAATGGATTCATTCGATTCCCTCCTATCCTCAATTTTTTTACTTAATATATTCGTGCTTTTCATTAAATCTCCTATTTCCGTATAACAAGAAATGTTTTCCACATACTTAATGATAGATCATTTTTAGAACGGAGGAACTACTATGCACTCTTCCAATTTATTTTCAGAAGATGAAGCCATTTGTACACAATACGAAAGTGACCCTGATCACTTTTTTGGAGCTATATTTCCACCAACCTTCGAGAATTCTGTATTTGTCCATTCCTCTCATGAAGATCATGTAAAAGCAATCAAGGATGAGCGATTTCATTACTCATATTGGCGGGGGACAAACCCTACTTTAGATGTGGTCGAGAAGAAATTAGCGAGGTTAGAACGTGGTGAACAGTGTAAATGCTTCGCTTCCGGTATGGCTGCTATTCATGCTGCAATACTAAATAGTATTCAAGCTGGAGATCATGTTCTGTGCATTAGTAACATCTATAAATCAACGACAAACCTTCTAACATATATGAAGAAATTCAACGTTGATCATTCAGTTGTTTATTCAACGAAAACTTCAGATATTGAACAAGCGATTTTACCAAACACAAAATTATTCTTTATTGAGAATCCTACAGACTTGAATTTCCAGCTTGTTGATTTAAGTGAACTTGCTAACCTTGCAAAATCGAAAGGAATACGAACAATTGTTGATAATACTTGGGCAACCCCATTATTTCAAAAACCTTTACTTCACGGGATAGATATCGTTGTCCATTCCGCCTCAAAATATTTAGGGGGGCATATGGACTTAGTAGGTGGGGCCATTATTACAAGTAAGGAAATTATGAAAGATTTATTTCAGTATGAGTATTTATTATTTGGAGGATCACTCGGACCTAGAGAGGCTACTCTACTGCTTCGTGGGTTAAAAACCTTACCATTAAGAATGAAAGCTCACCAGGAGAATGCAATGAAGGTTGCTACATTCTTAGAAACACATCCTGCTGTCGAAAAGGTTAATTATCCTGGACTTCCGCCTGTGCGTGATTCTGAGCTTAGGACAAAACAATTAAGTGGTTTTTCTGGTCTGATGACTTTTGAATTAAGAGATGCTAATTACGAAGCAATAAAAAGGGTTATAAATAAGGTCAAAGTGTTTAAAATCGGAGTATCATGGGGTACATTTGACAGTCTCATCTTATCACCCAATGTAGGTGATAACGAGGATGCTTTACTTAAGGAAAAAATAAGTCCTGGACTCATCCGAATATCTGTTGGACTAGAACCAGTTCAAATGCTAATAAATGACCTTAACCAAGCACTATTTGAATGTTAAACTAGTGATACTTTTCTAGCAGTAAGTAGTTGGACGTTAAGAAATTTTTATTTTTTATAAACTATGTAGGAAGCGAGAACTCCTTAAATAGGGTTTCTCGCCTTCTTTCATTAAGGCTCTTTTCTAAAACTTTGTTGCTGTTTAACACATTGGCTTTATGCTCAATTCGTTGATTTGTCTTTATAAGTATCAAGTTGAAAAGAGCGACTCTCTTAATGTATAGCTGACTCTTGCTACTAGGGTAAAAATCCGGCTTTTGGGATTTTTACAAAAACAACAATTTATACGAAAACAGCCTTCATTAAAGTTGAACTCCAGGTTTGATTGAGTTCTTTACCTCTCCCACTTCTTCCTCTCTACTATATCTCGGTAATGTAAATAAGTAGTACACACCAACAACAAGCATTAATATCGCTATTCCAAAGTAGATAAAATCAACTGAGCTAATCACGTTTGGGAAAACTAAAGCAATAAGCCCTAAAGAAATTGATTGAGCTAACATCATAAGTGGATCCACCCACCCGTTCACTCTACCCATAAAGCTGGGATCAACAAGAGTAGGAATCCATCCAGCCAGAGCGACGTTAATCGGTGCAATCATAAAACCTGTCATTAATACGAAGCATAGGTAGAGCCATATTCCATCCGCAAACCCCATCCCCGCTGTAGACACAACGGTCATAAGCACTCCGAAAATGATTAACGTATGCGGTTTAAACTTCTTCCCCCACGTAGCACAAAGCGAGCTCCCAATAAATACACCAATTCCGAAGAAAATTGCAAATAACGAAGCATACCATTCATAGTTATCCGGTGCTAATTTAAACTTCATTGTAAATAACGGTAAAATTGCAAATCCACCATTAATAAAGCCAAAAATAAAGAATCCAGAGACAATTGTAAGCAAAAGTTTTCTATCTAAAATATATCTTCCCCCAAGCTTAAAGTCTGTGATTGTTTGTTTAAAGCTCATATCTTTTATGCTATTTTTCCCGTTTGGCATTCTCGCTTCGACTGCAATGGAACATGCGCGAATTAGAAATGCCGAGACAATGAAACTCACACTATCAATAACCAGTGCACCATAAATCCCAATCGTTTTATACGTTAAGGCTCCTAACCCAACTCCAAATAGCATAAATATACTAAATACCATTTGATTCAAACCTGCTGCTGTTTGATATTGTTCTTTTGTTAATATCCCTTGAATTAGCCCCGCTTCTGCAGGGAAAAAGAATTTAGAGATAGCACTTCTTAAAAACAAAATGGCAAAGATGAGCGGAACACTATTCACGATAACAGCAATAAATAAAAATAGTGTTAATAACGCTCGAATCCAATCTGAGTACTCAGCAATCTTTTGGCGGTCTAATCGATCAGCCAGTACACCAACGAACAGAAATACTAATAGAGTCGGTAGAGAGTACATTAACTCAGCTAATGTCGCCAAATAAGGTTGGTCACTAAAATGATCTAATAAATAAAATGCAAATGCCATATTACCAATCGTGGAACCAAGTTGAGAAGTAATAGCACCTAAAAACAACTTTACAAAAGTGCGATTTTTAAATATCTCTTTCATATTAATACCTCCACAAAAAAGGTGATTACACGTATACTTACTGCAATCACCTCTAGCATTTATAACGTAATCCTTACTATTGTCCCGTCTTTGTCTTTAACATTAACAAGCTCTGTGCCTTTAAACTCTTTTAGACTATGAATTAGTTGCTTTAACGTCTTATGATCTAGTTGTTGGATCATCTCTGCATACTCACTGCCAATCTTTTTTTTCAACAAGTTTACTACAACATTAGATGTTCCCATTGACAGAAGTGTATATGGAATCCAAATACGTATTGGAAATTTCAAATCAGGTGTCACCACTTTTATCTTCATAATCTATTCAATCACGATGAGGACCTTTTCTCCGTCCGCACTTTCCACATCCACAATCGGTCCTTCAACATTATTTACGATCGCTTCTAAAATTAAATTGATATCTACACCATTAAGGTGCTGTTGTACTGCTGGTATATGTCCAATCGCCCCGTGTAAAGATTTCACTAATTTCAATGGTAAATTGACCTTTACCTTATCGCCATCAACAGAATCCACAAGAATTTTCAAGCTCTTTTCCATATATTTGTTTGTGTCAATAGTCGGAGCTGTTTCTTCCTTTAATGCAGATAAAATCTCAGCAGCCTCTTCATTATTTAACTTTCCGTCCTGTAACAATTCAAGTACCTTTGAAATATCAGATTTCATTTATTCTCCTCCTCAAATTTTACTATCTCGACGAATGCCCTTTAATCTTGTAAAATGATGGTACACACATTTTTTTGGATAGCACTTCTACTCTTTTAGTGAAGTGCTTTTTTTATTTTTTCTTCAGCATTTTCACTGCTTCTTCAGGACTAATGTCCCCACTGCCAAGTCGATCCAGAATATTTTTCTTTTCCTCTGCCTTCTCTTGGTTTACTTGATATGGATCACCAAGCTCTGAAATAATTTCTTCTAGTTTGTTTCTAACTGTTGGATAGGATATTCCTAAAACCTTTTCCACTTCTTTAATACTTCCCCTACAGAGTATAAAAGTCTGGATGAATTGAAGTTGTTCCTTATTCAATGAAAACAATGCTGGAAAGTCAAATTTGTTTTCGATCGTTGTGTGACAATGTCCACAGGTTAACTTTGTGACATTTAATCTTTCCTCACATATCGGACAGGTTGTAATTACTTCTATACCCATTTTTTTCCACCTCCATAAACTGATTATATGATTTATCATTAATTAAATCAATCAAATAATTAATTATTTTAAACTTAAAATTAATTATTTTAATAATCCTATTAAAATATACATAAAAAGGGTTACCCTTTCATTCGGGTAACCCTTTTTCTACATGATACGATTACTTGTTTGTTATTGATTGACTTTGTTTGTACTCAATAGACTCACTTAATTGATCTTTCGTCATGATGAGCGCTCCAATAAATGCAAGTACAGATGGGATAATAGCCCACATAAACGTAAAGGTAATAGAGGAAGATAGGACATCTGTGATCTTATCCAACACTGGCTCTGGAATTTGCGCGCGTGCCTCTGGCTGTAAAATGGCTCTTGGATCATTCAGCATCGAGCCATTCATTCCGTTTCCGTTCATTCCTGCGAATATCTCCTGTAAACTAGAAGTAAAATCATTACGTTGAATAATCCCAAATATCGTTATACCTAGTGTCATTCCTAATGAGCGTATAAATGAGACAGTTGAGTTTACCGATCCTCTCATGGATGGCTCAAAATGATGAATCGCCGCATTCGGTAGAACAGAAAAAGTTGCACCAATTCCTAGCCCTGTCACAATCATATATAGCGTAACCAATAGCCTGCTGGAATCTGGACTTAGCGTACTTAATAACGCTATTCCAGCAATAAGAATAATTGTAAAGATGATTAATATCCTTCTATAACTGATTCTGTTCATTAAAAATCCACCACCAGTTGCCGAAACAACCGATCCTACCATCATTGGCAATAGAACTAGACCAGAATTTGTGGCCGTTCCCCCTAGTACTCCCTGTATATAGATAGGAATATAGATAGATGCTGTAATAAATGCCATACCACTGAATAAACCAATTACGTTACTTGCTGTGAACAAGCGGTTCTTGAACATTGGAAATGAGATAATCGGTTCTTCTGCTTTTCTCTCAATTAAAACAAAAATGACAGATAAGATTGTAAATGAAACAAACAAACTGACAATGACCGAAGAATCCCACTCATATTCATTTCCACCAAGTTCAAGAGCAAACATCACGGAAACAATCGCACCAACTAATGTGATCGCTCCCCACCAATCGATTTTTTGTTTCTTATGAACTGCTGATTCTTTGTAAAAAACCGCAATAAAAATAAATGCGATAATACCTAGTGGAACATTAACGTAAAATATCCATTCCCAGCTAATATAGTCCGTAATATATGCGCCTAGTAATGGACCAAATATACTTGATAATCCGAACACGGCTCCAAATAACCCACCTAGTTTGCCTCTTTGCTCTACTGGTACTGTATCAAACATGATGGTGAACGCAATGGGAATCAGGGCCCCTGCACCTATACCTTGTATAGCACGATAAATACTAAGCTCTGTAATGGTGTTTGCGGTCCCACATAAAATGGAACCAAATAAGAAAACGATTAATCCAAATATAAAAAATCGCTTCCGACCAAACATGTCAGATAATTTTCCGAAGATCGGCATACCCGCCATTTCAGCCACCATATAAGCCGAGGTTACCCAAACGAATTTATCAAAGCCTCCAAGCTCACCTACAATGGTACCCATGGCGGTTGCAACAATTGTGTTATCCATTGATGCCATTAGAATGCTAAGCAGGAGACCTGCTATAACAAATCCCAAATGACTTTGTTTTGTTTTTGTCATTGTATGTATTTCCCTTCAACTGGATTTTCTCTTGACATCTAATCTATCATAATTTTGTTTGTATTATATAGGCACTTTTTGTAAATTTTATTTACATATTTCGACTACTAAAAGGAGAGGATTTCAAAAAATCCTCTCCCACTTCATTAATTATTTCCAGCCAACTTTGGCATCACTGCGCCACCATCAGTCTTTTTACCAATAATGTCTTCTTCTTGTTTTGCACGTTTAATAAAGAATGCCATAACAAGCGCAAGTGCCGCTATGAATACAGAAACGAAGAAGGCAAAATTTATTCCATCTAATGTTGCTTGCATTGTAATTTGTTCCTTCAGTTGAGCCACTTGCTCAGCAGTAGGTTGAGCACCGCTAGAAGCTGCATTTTTCATAGCTACATTACCAAGTTCAATACCTCGTGATTCTGCACGGTTAGACATGATTGTAACAAGCAGAGCTGTTCCAATTGCACCTGATACTTGTTGTAAGGTGTTGTTCATCGCTGTTCCGTGCGGGTAGTACACCGCAGGAAGTTGGTTTAGCCCATTTGTTGATACTGGCATCATAACCATTGACATTCCAAACATACGAACTGTATATAAGATGATTAGTTCTGTGTAGGAGGTATCCATTGTTAACTTACTAAAAAGATAACTTGTAACAACCGTAATAGCTAAACCTACAATGGCTAATATGCGTCCGCCATACTTATCAAATAATTTCCCAGTAATTGGAGACATAACTGCCATAAGTATGGCACCAGGCAACAGCATAAGTCCAGCATCTAAAGGTGAGATACCTCTGATTGTTTGAACATAAATCGGTAGTAATAACATACCTGAGAACATTGCCATTGTAAGGACCATTGAGATCGAAATAGATAATGCATACATTGGATATTTGAAGATTTTAAAGTTAAGCATAGGTGTATCTTGGTACACCTGACGTAAAATAAACCACGTTAACGCAATTACACCTGCTGCAATCGTTCCATATACATATGGACTATCCCAACCTTTGTTTCCAGCGGAACTAAATCCATATAACAATCCACCAAATCCGATACTTGAAAGCAATACCGAAAAGTAATCTAACTTTATGTTTAGACGTTCCTTCTTATCTTTAATCAAGAAGATCCCTAAAAGTAATACAATAACAGCAATTGGAGTTACAAAATGGAATAACATTCTCCAACCATAATGTTCGACTAAATATCCTGATAATGTAGGTCCAATAGCAGGAGCTCCCATTAACACTAGACCAAACACACCCATTGCCGCGCCTCTTTTTTCAACAGGGAAGCTTACTAACATGACATTCATTAATAAAGGCATTAATATCGCTGATCCAGATGCTTGCGTCATTCTTCCTGCTAATAATAATGGAAATTCATGCGCAAATCCTGCAAGGACAGTACCTAATAGGAATAAGCCCATTGCTGCAATATATAGCTTTCGAACAGAATATTTTTGTATCAAAAAGGCTGTTGTAGGAATTAACACTCCATTTACTAACATGAATCCAGTTGTTAACCATTGTACTGTAGATGGTCCTACCTCTAAATCATCCATAATTGACGGTAAAGCAATATTCAATAAAGTATTATTTAAAAATGCAATAAATGCAGCAACCATTAATACGGCTAATAGTCCATATGGTGGACGTTCATGATTAATTGATGAATCCATTTCCATTCCTCCTTATACACACGGTACAATTATTTATACCCTTTGTTCACATTCACATAAAATCTATAATATAACATCAGTACAAATTGTGCAATTGAAAAATACTGTCATTTATAGTGTTTGTGAAACTGGTATAAATACGTTACGATGACTAGTATACTACTCGTACAAATTCATGTTAAAAAGGTGATTCAATGAACGATCGGAAGCAGCATGTATTGAAAAAGGCTCATCAATTATTTACTGAAAAAGGATTTCAAGCAACATCTATTCAAGATATTTTAGAGTATAGCGGCATTTCCAAAGGCACATTTTATAATTATTTTTCATCTAAAAATGAATTGTTAATCGCTATTTTCACATCAATATATAAAAAACTTGAGGAAGATCGTAATGCCCTGCTAGTCGGGCAAGATCCATCAGATATTACAATCTTTGTTAAACAAGTTAATCTTCAAATGCAAACAAATCGAAAAAACAATCTCATAACACTTTTTGAAGAAGTAAGCTTTTTAAATGACGTCGAATTAAAACAAGCGATTAAAAAAGCTCAACTTAAATACCTATTATGGATTTACAATCGATTCATCGAACTTTTTGGAGCTGATAAGAAACCATATCTATTAGATTGCGCTGTTATGTTCACTGGCATCTTGCATCATAATATAAGATATTTTTCACTCGCTTATGAGTCTCATTCAAACATTGAACAAGTAGTTCAATATAGTGTGAATCGAATAAAAAACATAGTGTCCGAAGTTTCTCACTCAAAGGAGCAATTACTTAGTCCTGATTTGATTGAAAGTTGGATGCCGATGAAGAAGGGGCAAAGGCACGCATTCAAACAACAAGTTCACAAAACTGTCTTCACATTAAAAGAGGAATTACAACAACACGAAAAATATATACAATTAATTGAGTTTATCCAAGAAGAATTAATTGAATCAAAACACCCAAGAAAGTTTTTACTTGAGAGTACGTTAGCAACTTTAAAGCAGGAAACCTCTCTTCCAGACAATAACAATTTACTTGAGCTAGAACAGCATATTGTCCATTACTTTAAGCATAAAGAAGACCGTCATTAATGGCAGAAGTTAAACATGTGTGACCGCGCAAAAAAGTCTACTCCAATGGAATAGACTTTTTTTCATTTTTATAACGGTACATTCTCTAATTCTTCTTTAAATAACACATCATTTAATGCAATTTGGAGCGTACCTTTGAATTCTGCTCGACCATAGAAGCCGTCTCCGTTTGAAATCATGCTATTTACAATTTCAGCACGTAATCCGGTTAAGATCGTTTTACATCCCATCATGGCAATGCCATCAATAATGGCTAAAAGTCGTTGCATAATATTGCGATCCATTGGTGGAACACCTGATAAATCCATGATTAACGTTTGAATTCGCTGATTTTCAATCTCAGAAAGGACTTTCTCTTGGATTGTGCCAATTCGCAAATAATCAATAAATCCGATTAACGGTAATATACAAATAGAACGGTTAATTGGAATGATTGGAACAGATAAATTTTCTACAAGCTTACGCTGGGTATCTAACAATTCATCCTTGTATTTAGTGTAGCTAATAAAGAATGCTGTTAAAAATTTATCGACGAGCTCATTTACCTTTTTCTCCGTATTATAAAATTCTTCTATAACAGTTTCGCTGTTACGATCCACATCATAATTATACAAAAACAACCAAACTGTCCTTCTAATTGCCTGTACCCACTCTAATTTAAATGCGAGTGTTAACGAATGTTTTGCCCATGCAATTCCTTCATGCTTTGCAAAGCTTGTTAATTCATGCTCTCTCTCTTCAACAAGAAACATAACAAGCTTATTTGCATTGGTTAATAAATTGATGTTACCAATTTTATGTATTTCTTCAATTTTATCTCGTACATTTATCGCTTCATCTAACAATTTCGCTTCAAAGTCTTTTTGATTCTCAATAAAATAATCCTTTAACGTAGCATGATCGCTATACGTAAGACTCAACTTCTTCACTCCTCTATTGTTTACTAGATTCACTAATCTAGGTATACGTATCGTAAATTTTGTCCCCTTACCTACGATACTATCAACTGTAATCTTTCCACCATGTTGGTAAATAACCGAAAAAACTTGAGTTAGGCCCATTCCCGTTCCATGGTCTTTCGTTGAGAAGAAAGGAGTACCGAGTAGTGTTAGTTTTTCCTTTGGAATTCCGATGCCAGTGTCTTCAATCGTAACAATAACATCATTGTTTTCCAATGAATGAGTTAGTGAGAGTTCACCCACTCCTTCAATTGATTCGATTGCATTTTTGATCAGGTTAAAAAATGCCTTTTTAAATTGATTTTTCTTCCCTGTTACCAACATGTCAGTATTCTTGAAATCTGTCTTAACCGTTATGTCGTATAACTTGTCTTGAAACAAGTTCAATATCGATTCTAATTCTACCGTTAGATTAAAACTTTGAAACTCTTCATCTTCTAAATCAGGCTTTGAAACTTGCAATAAGTTGTTCAAAGTAACTAAGGCATTATCTAATTCAGATTGGGCAATCGCAATATATTCATTACTCCCATTTTCCTCTAGTAACTGTAGGAAGCCTTTCACAGCCGTTAAGGGATTTCTCACTTCATGAGCAATTCCAGCTGCCATTTGACCTACAGATGCTAATTGACTTAAATGATGAGTATCTTTTTCTGCTGTTTCAACTTGTACTTTCTCATCTACTTTCATGTAGTATCTCCCTTCCGCCACCGACACTTCATTGGTGAATAGGTTTTAATTATTTTAAGAAAGACTTGGCTATCGCCAAGTCCTTGGATGCAGGTGATGGCTTAGTATTTTTATGCGTGCTAATGATAGATATAATTTATGATAAGCCAAAAAATTAAATACACTCTTATTATTCTACTAAAAATACAACGAGATACAATATAAGTCTAGCATTAACATAAAAAAGTTGTAGTATACATTCATTTTTCTGAACATCAAGATGACACTTCTAGCCTGTAAATTAGAAATCTCTCATTTTCATTGTCCGAAAAAATACTTTGCACGGAAACTTCTTTAACTAGTTCAAAACCTGTTTCATTCTCAAGGTAAAAAATGTAGTCTGTTGATGGATAGTAAAGTACGGTATCCACTGTCCGTTCTGCCTCATAAGCTGACTGCATAATTAGATTTATAACTTTAATAAAAATTTGGATCGTAAAAGGATTAAAAAAATAAAATATCGTATCTCGTGGATCAATCATGTATTCTTCTGCGAGACAACAGTGAAAATGGATATTCCCTACGTTTCTTTTTGTTGACGCCTTATACCGCTTTACATTGTTAAGAGCTTCATTGTAAAGGAGCTCATTCATCTCAATCCCCGATACCGTTGCATCACATAAATAATGAAGAAGAAAGTTTAACCTACCTTTTCCACAACCAAAATCGACAACACCATCACCACTTTTAATTTCATAGTGTCTTAATAACTCTTCAATCGCTTCATATGGTGTTGGTTCATAACGATGATAGTGGATGGATTTAAGAAAGCCCTTTTGTTCTCCAATCGTATGAATACCTAATTTCTTTTCATAATCATTCACCAGCAATGCGCTCTCTCCTTAAAAGAAGCTATTCTTTATATTATGTCCTATATTTAGACCAAAAATAAATAAAGAGGTTGGGACAAAACCAAAACACGATACTCTAAAGACGAACAATTTCAAATTAGATAGCCTTTTAATACAGCTGTTAATTTCCGTGCAAGACTCAGCTTTCCGCGGGTGGTTGGTGAGCCTTCTCAGTCGTCCCTCCCTGCGGGGTCTCACCTAACTCGCTTTTCCCGCAGGAGTCTTCGTCTTGCACTTCAATTAACAGCTAGAACATACTTAAAACAAAACGTAGTCTCTAACAAAACAAATAAAAAAATCCGAACTCATTCAAATCCTATTAAACGAATTTGAGATGATTGTTCGGATTTTCCTTCGCCGAAAATACTTTTGGAACAGCCTCTATTAATGATTATTTATTATTTAGTTTATATAATATAGCCTCTACAAACTTAGAACATCTTTGGATATCACTAGCTTGAGGTAACAACTCAACTTTTAACGTAGCTGCTAACCTCGTATGCTGAAAAAGCATGTCTCTAAAGAAGTCTACAGCTCCACAAAAATTAGGATAAAAACGATCTCCTGTTCCAAACACTCCAGTTACCATGTCCGACTGATTCAAGATTTCAATCTTGGAGTATAACGCATTCATTTCTTTGGGTATAGCTCCATTTCCCCACGTGTATGTTCCAATTATGACCACATCCCTCTGCCTTAATGACTCTATGTTAAATTGGTCAATTGAATTCAAGGAAGCATCTAGTCCCTTTTCAATAAAAATCGAATAAATACTCGTTGCTAATTTTTCAGTATTACCTGTTATAGACGTGTATACAATTGATATCTTTGGTTCATTAAAGTTCATCAAAACCATTTACTTGGGACACCTTTGTATAGGTCCTTGACTTCTGCTCAAAGAAATCCGACTTTGTTTCATTCATCATTTCATCACTATAAACTTGTATCCAGGGCATAGGATTATTTCTTTCATTGTAAAGGTTACTCAGTCCTAGTTGCCTTAGACGTTTATTAGCCAAATATTCTAAGTATAGTTCAAACTCTTCTAGGTCCAAGCCTTTAACATCAGATAAGATGTATTGTGCCCATTCCATTTCTAAACGTATAGCATTTCTGATTGAATGATAGATATAATCAATATTCTCCTCAGTGTGAAGGTCTTCATTTTCAGTCAATAAGATCCGAATAAACTGGGACATAAAATACGCATGTTGCATTTCGTCCCTTTGAATATAGCTAATCATCGTACTAGTTTTGAGCATTTTTTGTTGTCTTGCTAAATGATAGAAAAAGGCGAATCCCGCATAAAAATAAATGCCTTCTAAGTTAATAGAATTCACCGCCAGCTTGAATATCGTTTGTGGAGATGGGTTTTCCCTAAATTGCTCATACGCATCTAAAATATTGGTATTTCTTCTTTGAATAATTGGGTCCTTAAGTGCATGATTAAAGACATCATTTTGCTCCTGTAAGGGAACAAGAGAACTTAAAATATAAGAATAAGACTCGTTATGCACCGCTTCTTGTTGAGAGATTACTGCAAAAATCGCCTTAAAACTGGGATCCGTTACATAATCCATTACCATACTCATTGTCGGTGTTTGTAAACTATCTAGTGATGCAAGTTGTGCATTAATTTTCAAGAATGTTTGTTGTTCCTTTTGATCGAGTTCAGCCCATTGTTTAATATCATCCTGCATATTGATTTCTTGTGCTTTCCAAAAGTTCGATAGCAAAGTTTGATACAACTCATACATTTGAGGATAAGCCACATCATTCCAGTTTAATAGTCCTGAAGATTGTCCATTTATTATTCCTGTCGATTTATTCGGATATTCTGGGTTCAATAGTTTAATTTTTCGTAGTTTCTTCTGTACCATTATTTAATCCTCCTTAACTATGACAAGCCTCACATTCATTTAGCTCTCCCTGTGATGTACTACGAACATAATAGGTTGTTTTCAGCCCATTACGCCAAGCTTCCAAGTGTAGGTTTAATAACTCTTTAGCCTTAATATTATGGCGTACATATAAGTTGAAGCTTATTCCCTGATCAATATGTCGTCCTCTGGCAGCGTTTTGTTTTATACTCCAGTTTTGATCCAGCACATTTCTTGTTCTTCGATAAAAATTATAGGTGCGATGATTTAAATCTGGTGCCGTCACTTTAAATTTAAAATTCTTCTTCTCTTCCGCATATTCCACAGCATATATAGGATCAATTCCATCTGTTGATCCCCCAATTTTTGCTGTAGATGAATTTGGTGCTACTGCCATCATCCAGCCATTGCGAACACCATATCTCTTTACCTTCTCTTTTAATTCAATCCATTTATCTGTTTCGTATCGCCTAGTAGTAAAATACTCTCCTGTATGCCAATCGGACCCTTCAAAACGAGAATAGGGACCCTTTTCTCTTGCTAGTTCCATAGAAGCTTGTATCGTATAATAGGCAATTTCCTCATAAAGTTTATCTGCATATTCTACAGCCCCCTCTGTCTCCCACTGTATTTCTTTTAAAGCAAGGAGATGATGCCAGCCAAATGTTCCTAGACCTACTGCCCTATACTTTTTATTTGTCTTTTCAGCTTGTCCCACTGAGATCGTATTTAAGTCAATGACATTATCTAGCATTCTCATTTGAATACGAATCAATCTTTGCAAGTGACCCGTATTCATTATTTTTGGCAGATTAATAGAGGATAAGTTACAAACGACAAAATCACCCGGCTTACGAACAATGACGATATTTCCATCTTCGTTTTGACATTCTCCTACTACAGTCGTTACCGACATGTTTTGAGTTATTTCAGTACATAGATTACTGCAATATATACTAGTACGCCCTCTCCCCTTTACATGTTTATTAGGATTTTTTCGATTTACTTCATCACGGTAAAAAAGGTATGGGGTACCTGTCTCTAACTGAGAGATCATGATTCTCGACATTATGTCCATTGCACGGTAAGTTTTCCTAGGGAGCATTGGATGGTTAAGAGCCTCTATATATTTGTTAGAAAAGAATTTCTCATCCTTTTCATCATAAAAATCCTCTAATCCTAAAGGACTCCCGTTTTCATCCTTCCAGCCCATAACTTGTTTCACCTCATGAGGACAAAACACATGCCACTCACCAATACTCTTTCCGCTCTCATCTACTTCCTCCAGTTTTTCCATAAACAAATCAGGAATGCAAACACCTGTAAAGAGGTCATGTGCTTTTCGTCTCTCATCTCCGTTGTTTGTTTTTAAATCAAGAAATCCGTTCATAATGTCTTTATGAAATATGTCTAAGTACACAGCAATCGCACCTTGTCTTTGCCCCAGTTGGTCCACACTCACAGCGGTGTTATTTAACTGTCTAATCCAAGGTATGACCCCAGAAGAATTTCCTTTAAAGTTTTTGATATCAGAACCTAATGCCCTGACTTTTCCGTAATATACCCCTAATCCTCCTCCATCCTTACTAAGCTTTGCTACATCCCAGTTGTTTAAGTAAATACCATTAAGTGAATCATCCACCATATCAATAAAGCAAGACGATAACTGGCCAAAATTCTTACCAGCATTAGACAAAGTTGGTGTGGCTACTGTCATATACAAGTTACTTAATGCCCAATAAGCCTCTTTCACTAGCGTGGGGCGTTTCTCTTTATCCTCGTTTTTCATTAATGTCATTGCAATGATCATAAATCGCTCTTGTGGCAATTCGAAAATATTTCCTTCATAATCCTTTGCCAAGTAACGATCGGCTAGAAGGAAAAGCCCAATGTAGGTGAACAACTCATCTTTAGATGCATCTATAAATCTTCCAATCTCATCAATTTCTTCCTTTGTATAACTAGTTAATAGGCTATTATTGTATATTCCAATTTCTTCAAATCTCTTAATCAGATCATAGAAATCTCCATATCGTTCATTATGGTTATAGCCTCTTATAACTGATACCCTTTTGTATAACTCATTTAAGTAAATTCTTGAAGCAACAAAAGTCCAGTTTGGTTGATCAATCGAAATGAGATTTAACGCATTTTCTATGAGTTGGTTTACTTGTAAAAGTTTGATATCTTGATTCTTTGATAGTAAAGTAGCATCCAAATTGTAAGCTTCTGCTATCTCTACAATGTAATCGGCTATAGTTGGTTGTAACAAGCTATTCATCGCCTTTCTCTCCCTGTAAATTTAGTCATTTGAATACGTCGTTCTCTTCTTTCTTCCGCGTAGGTCAGCATCTCATGCTCCTCTTCTGTTTCTGGAATTACCCCTGGGATAGGTGTAGGCTTACCCTCTTCCCCTATCGCTACCATTGTAAGGATAGAGGTTGTCGTTAACTGTTTTTGCCCGGTCTCAATTTGCTCACTTTGCACTTTTACAAAGACCTCCATAGAAGTCCTTCCAGTTGAAATCACCACTCCTTCTAATAAGAGGATATCTCCCACTTTTGCTGTAGATAGAAAATTAACGATATCAATTGATGCTGTCACAACTGCCTTTTTGCTGTGCTTCATAGCAGCAATTGCAGCAATCTCATCAATATACGCTAAAACCTTTCCTCCAAAGATCGATCCCAAATGGTTTGTATCTGGTGGTAAGACTAGCTTAGTTTGAATGGTGCGTGATACATTTGATGATAAATTCTCTGTCATAACTTCCCTACTTTCATTTTTTTCGGGGAGAAATATTGAAATAAAAAAATCCATCTTAAGGGAAGATGGATTTTGTAGAATGTATAGAAACATAAATAAATAATACTGACTAAAATTCAGTTATTATCATTTGTATACCTTTATATCCTACCTTCTCAACTCCCGAAGAAGATCATACAAAATAAAATTGGCAGGTCTCCTGACTTGTGCTTCATCCTACTCTAAGCCTTCCCATCCTAAGACAGTGGTTCTCTTATTTCATCAGCACTTACAGTTGCGGGTACAGTTCTGGATTTTAACCAGATTCCCTATTAAGTCTATTTGACACCAGTTTTATGGTATAAACCTATATTTAGTTATCAAAACGAAAAATTACACAATATATTGTGTTGTAATAAGTTTAGTATAGTTTTCCATTTCTCGCAACTATCTTTGACAAAAAATATTTTGAAATCTAGTAATAGATTACTTGTCGGACAAATGAACGTAATCACCACAAGATACATATTTCATTAGATAAAACAAAAAAGTAGACTCAAAAGGTCGCTATTCAACGAACTTTTGAGTCTGCTTCTTTTTTTAATAAGGCTGTTTTCGCATACTTTGTTGCTATTTTTACAAAAAAAGAATTTATTTTAGGTCCGTTGATTTCCGCTTCAGGCACACGCTTTCCGCGGGGAGGAAGCTGATGGTTATTTTCACTATCGTGAAAAAACCTACCTCCTCGGCTTCGCCTGCGGGGTCTCACGATTCCCTCTATCTCCCGCAGGAGTCGAGTGCCTTCCGCTCCAATCAACTCAATGTTTTAACAGAGCTATCCAAATAGCAACAATCTTTACGAAAAGAGCCTTTAATAATGTACCTCTATCTTACCTAAAAACTTCTCCATATCCTCACGATTCACAGGAGGACTAAACAGATAACCTTGAATTTCATCACAACCCATTTGCGCCAACAGATTGCGTTCAAATTCTGTTTCTACTCCTTCTGCGACCACGTTAAGCTTCAAATTATGTGCAATTTCAAAAATTGATTTTACTAATAGTTGCTGTTTTTCATGTTGATCAATATCTTTTATGAACTGACGATCGATCTTAATTTCGTCCATCGGTAATTTCAAAAGCTGATACAGTGATGAAAAACCTTTTCCGAAATCATCGATGGAAATGTGCACGCCTAGTTCCTTGAGCTTTCGAATCACATCGGCTACATGCTGAGGATTTTTAATAAAAACGCTCTCCGTAATTTCAAGTTTCAGATAGTTTGGGTCGAGTCCTGTATCGTCTAATGCTTTTTTCACCATCGTCACTAAATAGTCCTGCTGAAAGTGCTTCGCAGAAATATTTACTGAAATCGGAACATGTTGTAACCCTTGGTTTTGCCAATCTTTATTTTGTTTGCAAGCTTGAATTAGAGACCATTCATCTATTTGTAAGATCAAGCCGATTTCTTCAGCGATTGGAATGAACTCTCCTGGTGATACAAATCCAAGAATCGGATCGTTCCAACGTAGTAAAGCCTCCATACTTGTAATCTTTCCAGTCATCGTTTTCGGTTGGTAATATTGCTCAAATCCTCCTAAATCAACAACTGAACGTAAAGCATTTTCAATCACTAAACGTTTCTGAAACTTATCCCTCATCGTATCATTATAAAATTGCGCAACATTCCCGCCCTTTTCCTTCGAGATATACATCGCAATGTCTGCAAATTTCACTAATGTATCTAAGTCCGTCCCATCATCTGGATACATACTTACACCAACACTCGCCGTGATATAGAGCATTTGACCGTTGATTTCAAAGAACGTGGAGAATTCTTTTAACACTAAATCCACTGTCTCTCTGACCTCATCAACGTGATCAACTCTATGAACGATAACAAATTCATCACCACCAAGACGGAAAACTTCTCTCTTTTCATGTTGCAGGCGGCTTAAATTATTTGCAGTTAATTGAAGGAGTGCATCTCCTGCGTCATGGCCGAGCGTATCATTAATCTGCTTGAACTGATTTAAATCTAAGAAAATTATCGCCAGCTTTTTATTTTCATCTAATTGAATAAGATCCTTTACATAGTTTTGGAAGTAATGACGATTCGGTAAAGACGTTAAACTATCATAAAAGGCTAATTGGTGGAGCTTGTCCTCAGATTTTTGTAATTTTTCTTTTTGATTACTAAGTCTACTATTCATTTCAATACTTTCTGTAAAAAGCTCTTTAAGCTTATCTGCCATCTCTCGTAAGTTACTACTAATTAATCGTAATTCAGCAATCGTGCTTTGCGGCCACTCAATTTTTTCAAAGGTGCGAAGTTTTTCCGGCAATCCTGTCGTTACTTTTGTTAAACTACTTAAGTTCTTCGTTAAAACCCTTGTCACACTCATGACTAGTAATATGGTAATGACCGAAAATAGACCTAAATATTTCAACTGTTCAATCGTCACTCTAAAGATTTGTTCTTGATATTTAGAGGTTGGAAATTGGATGACCACTTGAATCGGAATTCCATCAAGCTGCTTTGAATAAATATATTGACCCTGACTCCATTGAATAATTGGTTGATGTGTTGATTCTTTTGGCAAAGCTTCATAATAATCAGTTGATACTTTTTTGAAAGTGTAGTTTTGTTGCCATTCATACGTTGATCGAACACGAACGTCAGACAAAGTGGAGGCAATGACAGAATTGTAATTCGTTAGAATGATAATGTTCGATTCTTGAATTTTATGTCGTTGAATTAATTCTCCCACTTCATTTGATTGTAATACATCATTTAATGCTAGACGTTGTATATCGTCCTTTTTCCAAAAGATTAACTCTCGCTCAATTCGATTCACCATCATTTGAGCACTTATTATTTGTTCTTGAGAAGTAGTATCATGAGTATTCCAAGTGTTTGAAAGTACACTGATGAAAAAAGGTACGAGTATCGCAAAAATTGTAATTTGAGATAAAAACTGATGCACTGAAACGTTATTTTTATTTAATCTATTATTCTTAGTGAACTTATAAAACGGAAAATAAGCTAATAGCATATCCGCTATCAATACATTAAATAATCCGTTAATAATGGATTTACTTACTTCAAAATATAAAGCATCTCCTGATAAAGATACAGAATTAAGAACATATAACAAGATTGCTCCCAGCGTTAGCCAAAAAAGAACATCTACGAAGAACATCTTCGCCTTTCTTCCTCTTAAGAAGAAAGCTCCTACAAAGATTATCTCTATGACATTTATAATACTAGAAGCTACACATAAAAATTCCCTCGGTACAAATAAAACAGAAATAAGACCTACGATAACTGCTGCTCGCAAGCCAAAAATCCGAAGTACAACAAATAAAAAGATACTAGAAAACGTAAGGGATATACCATAAACAAATGTTAAATTAAAATTCGTCGTTATAAATACTAGACTAATAAGTATAAGAAATAGAATGATTTCACTGTTTAATTTATTCTTTAACTTGAGCATTTTTTTGTCTCCAATTCACACACTTTTAATGAAGATTTCCCATAATATGTCGATATTTATCATAACATACGGATAATGTTTTGGATATATTTGCAAAAAATGAGGTCTTAAGTTGTGTGTAATATTGTCGATATGTTGAACGTTGAACATAAAGCGCAAGCGCCCCGTTTTAGCCTCTGGCACATTTGATCTATGGCCGCGCTGGGTGCTGGAGCTAGATTAAGAATACTAATACATAAGATACACTCAAAATCTTATACTTTCTTAATCGATAAAAAATCCGAGATTCATAAAATCTTGAATCTCGGAACTTTTATTACCTTATTATTCTCTTTTCCATTACCGCGTCACAGACGACATTATACATTTCTTCAACGCCCTTGCTTGACGCTTCAAAATGGTATGCATGCTCTGAGTTAATTCCCAGATGATTAGCTTCTTTAGCAGCATCTAAATTAGCCCCCATGAAAATAAATTCCCAATTGTATTTTTCCTGTTGATGGTGAATTAACTCTTTTACCTTAGAATACGTAAACTCTCGGCTCGCATTTTCCATTCCATCTGTTGTGATGACAAATATGACTTTTTCTGGACGTTCTTCTTCACTTGTCTTCGCAAGTCGATAGCCTACATCAAGAATAGTCTTCCCTACTGCATCAAGTAATGCGGTACACCCTCTAACGTAATAATGATCATTCGTTAACTTCACAGCACTTGCATCTAAGCCGTTCCATAAGATTTCATACTCATCATCAAATAAAACTGCCGTTAGCTTTGTTTCCCCTTCTAACTGACATTGCCTCTTAATAAATCCATTGAATCCACCAATCGTATCACTCTCTAGTCCACCCATTGATCCACTTCTGTCTAACAAAAATATAATCTCTGTATTCTTTTGCATTGCAAACACTCTCCTTTTCGTTATCATGTTATAATCATATTGAAAATTAACCAATATTTGGTCGCCTTTAAAGCGACATTTATAGGAGGTTGACCGAATGCTAGATCAAAAGCTTTTACAAGAACTCGAAAGCTACATAGACTTACATATCAACTTGATGGAATTTCCTTTACAGAAATCAGCAGATTTCAATTTATATGAAGAATTACATTCAACAGAGCTTGAAACTTTTATTCAACAGAAGCGTCAGCCTTCATTTAAAGAGGTATTACTTCGCTACATAGATGACAAAAATGTAAGTGATGCGGAGATTTATACTCGTGCTGGAATAGATCGAAGACACTTTTCTAAAATTAGATCTACCCCGAACTACAAACCGAAAAAAAGCACAGTAGCTGCACTTTGCTTAGCTCTTGAACTAAATGCAGATGATACAGATACTCTACTGAATGCAGCTGGCTATTCATTATCAGATAGTGATACATCCGATTTAATACTTCAATTTTTCATCGATAAAGAAATGTACAATTTACATGATGTAAATCTTGCATTAGACCACTTTAGTTTGAAGACAATACCGTGAGAAGGTACTGATTATAAAATTAGTGGTAAAATAAATATGGGAATACTAATCACAAATTTACAGACTGCGTAGGTGACGAAACATGTTAGAAATCAAAACATCAGATGTGAGCGATGGAGAATTTAATAGAGGGGTATTCGCAACACAGGATTTAAAAAAGGGACAACTGATTCACATAGCTCCAGTAATTCCATACCCAAACGAGCAGCATCAACACATAGAAAAAACGCTACTTGAAGATTATGTATTTGAATACGGCATTAACCACTGCGCTCTCCTCTTAGGCTATGGAATGTTGTTTAATCATTCTTATGAACCTAATGCCTATTATGAAATCAAATTTGAAAATCACTCATTTGAATTCTTTGCGTACAGAGATATAAAAGCAGGGGAAGAAGTATTCATTAATTATAACGGCGATGTTGACGATAACGAACCGCTTTGGTTTAACAAAGACAAAGAAGAATAAGAGAAGGCGTATTCCTGGAAGAAAGGGATACGCCTTTTACGTTATTTAACTTACTCATATACTTTCTGCACATTATATTTATATCCAATATATTGATAGTTTTGCTTTTGATACATCTCACGAGGTGTATCTTCCCCGTCTGCAACTAAAATTATGGTTTTATCCTTAAACATATCCATCACAAGCTTTTGTAACCTGCTTCCGATTCCTTTACGCTGGAACTCGTCGTCTACAACTAAGTCATCGATTTCTGCAAATTCGTCAGAAATGATGACTTGCACTGTACCAGCAGGAGTTCCTTGATAGAAGGCTAGAAGTTGGACGATGTTTGGATTCGCAAAGTTTCGTTTATGAAGTCCTATCTTTTGGGTTGCAAATTCTTCACCGAACAGTAAATCTTGTTCGTACTGTAGCTTTAAAAAAACGTCAAAACTACCTTCTGTTACAACTTTTATTTCGATATCAGGATGATTGCTTACTTGTGGGAAGTTTTCTGGTTGAATTGCATATAATTCGTAAAACCCAATATCATAGTCCTCATTTGTTAAATAAATTGTAAGCTCATCAGAAAGCTTTTCATTCTCTGGAAAAGCAAACTTCACATGCTTCTGTCCTCTTTCAACATGGAATACTCTCAAGAAATTTGCCGTCTCTTTGAATGAATCAACTGTTGGCATCTTCTTAAAATCTATGAAATTACTATCATAGCGTTTAAGCATTTCTGGATAATGATAGTGTCGATATAACTCATTTTCAGCAAATATAGTAGCCGGATTATCTATATTTTCAAATGTAACGTGTTTCATTAGGTTTTTTCTCCTTTATTTTCATTTAGTTTTATTATAATATTTTTCCAATTTATAGTGGCTATCTATTTTTTTAAGCACAGCATGGTAAATTAACAATAATAATCTATCCTATATTGGTAAAACTGACATATAAAGGAGTGCATGAAATGGAAAAATATTTTAAATTACTTACATATATAACGGTGTTTCTACTTGTAGTTTATTTTTGTATAGAAACTATAAAAGCAGACAAAGTGGAACTTTCTCAAAAGGTGACAGGAGATAAGATAGATTTAAATACAAAGTGGACTTTCTTCCCGAATAGATTTGTTCCACCTAATATGATTGATAATAAATTCGATTCTACAGTAACGGAAGTGCCTGGTTATTGGAAATCTGATATTAAATATGGAACATATGCTAAGAAAGTAAAAGTTCCAAAGTCATGGATTAACAATATAAAAACAATCTATGTTCCGAAGATTTATACTTCATATTCCATTTGGATTGATGGGGATTTAAAAGGAACCGTTGGTAAACCAGGTAAGGGCCATGATTCAAGTAAACCATTTGTTATCCCTCAAAAGTACAATTTTGTTCCAAAAAGTGATTCCGTTTCTATTGTAATTCAGGTTGCTAACAATCATTATCGTAAAAGTGGAATTTCCGGAACCATTTCAGTTGGCGAATATAATGAGGTATCAAAAAAACATAAGCAAAAAGTATATATAGATTGGTTCAGTATAGGTTCCTTAATTACTATTGGTCTCTTTTTATTAAATCTATTTATATTAAATAGAGAGGATAAGTCTACTTTATTTTTTGGTTTATTTTGTATGTTGTATGGGTTAAGGGTATTTTTAAAGGGAGAATTATACATATATCAATTTATACCTAATTTTGACTGGAATATTGCGATTAAGTACGATTATATTATATTATTTTTAACCTTTCCTGTTTTTATGAAGTATTTAGAATTAACATTTAAGAAAGAAGCTAATCCATTTGTATTTAGAATAGCAATCATTTTTTCATCAATATTTATAACATTAATTATATTAACAGAACCCAAAATTTTTTCCTATTCAATGATTGCTTTACAATTTGCTTCACTTTTAGTATTGATTTATTTCTATTCTGTATTGTGGAAAGCAATAAGGAATAGGAACAATTGTGCAAATATACTTATATTTGTAAGTATCATTTTTGCTCTTACAGTAATTAATGACATTCTGTATACAGAACAATATATCAATACAACAGAATTGATACCTATTGGACTTGTAGTTTTTTGCGCGGGGCAATTATATATGATTTGTAATAATATTGCTGAAGCATATAGGAAAATAGAATCTTTAAATCAGGAATTAGATATTAATCAAAAGGAAATTATTTATACTCTGGGTGAAATTACTGAAACTCGTTCAAAAGAAACAGGAAACCATGTAAGAAGGGTTGCAATGTACACCCATAAACTAGCGCACTTATTGGGCCTAGGGGAAGAAGCTGTTGAAAAAATTAAGTTAGCTTCACCTTTACATGACATAGGCAAGGTAGCAGTTCCTGATACGATTTTAAACAAACCAGGAAAATTAACAGAAGAAGAATATGAAATAATAAAAACTCATACAACTGTTGGTTATCAAATGCTCATGCATTCTACAAGAGAAATTATGCAGATTGGTGCTCAAATCGCACTTACACACCATGAAAAATTTGATGGAAGTGGATATCCAAACCAAATTAAAGGAACTGAGATACCACTTGTAGGTAGAATTACTGCTGTAGCAGATGTCTTTGATGCATTAAGTAATGATAGAATTTACAAGAAGGCTTGGAAAATGGAAGACGTAATTAACTATTTTAGAGAACAGCGTGGTAAACATTTTGATCCAGAAATTGTTGACTGTCTATTATCGAATTTAGATGAATTTATCAGAATAAATAACTTATACAAAGATGTTTAAAACAAAAATTTCAGACAATAGGCAGAAAGTAGGCAGAGCATTAGGTTCTAAACAGATTATTATGGTAATAAGGAAATATTTCAAAGGAGTGGTTGCACGATTGCAGCTGCTCTTTTTATTTTGTGCAGAGGGAGACCAAGATTGTTAGAAAAGCATTATGTTAACTATTGGAGAATTAAAGTGAAGGACAATACTTTTCAGTCAAGATATTTGGAGGGGTTAAGATGCTAGGTTTAAGAAAAAGGTTTTTAGAGGAAGCGTTTAGTCCGAACGGAACACCAGTAAAGGTCTTCGATGTTTTTGTTACTGCAGTAAGATTGCCTAATGGACCAATTGAAACAATTACTAACTATCAAGGTATTATTTGGACGAGTTTTGCTTTATTTTGGACGACTTTTTGGTTTTTTTGGACGAGTTCACCACTTTTTTGGAGACTTTTACAAATCCTTACAAAAAAACACCCAACGAAAGTCGGGTGCATCACACTTCAATAATTATAGGAAGAATCATCGGCTTACGTTTTGTTTTCTCATATAAGAACTGTCCGACTGTTTTCTTCACATCTTGCTTAATAACGCCCCATTGACTACGTTCGGATGTTTTTATGTCATTGACAGTTTGTTTAATCAAACGGTTCACATCTCTAAGTAGCTGCTCCGAATCCTTTACAAACACGAACCCGCGTGTGATAGTGTCCGGATTTGAGATAAGTTTGCGCTCTGATTTACTCATTGTTAACACTACTACCAGCATACCGTCCTCTGAAAGCTGTTTACGATCACGTAATACAATTTCTCCAACGTCACCTACTCCAACACCGTCTACATACGTGTTACCTGCAGGTATTTTTCGTGTTTGACGTGCTTCCCCATTTTTGATATCAACAACATCCCCATTTTCTAATATGAAGGAATGCCCTTCCTCGACACCAACAGATTCAGCTAAAAGTCGGTGGTGATGCAGCATCCGCAGTTCTCCATGAATCGGAACAAAATATTGTGGCTGTATTAATGTGAGCATTAATTTTAAATCTTCTTGGTAACCATGTCCCGAAACGTGCATACCAGTTGTACTACCTGTTCCATAAATCACTTTCGCTCCAATTGAATATAAATTATCAATGATTCGCGTTACATTTCGTTCATTTCCTGGTATAGGGCCGGCGGCAAATATCACCGTATCGCCACGATGAATGTCTACTCCGCGGAAGTTCCCTGTTGAAAGACGAGCGAGTGCTGCCATCGGTTCACCTTGACTTCCGGTACAAAGGATCGTTACTTTTTCTGGAGGATAATCATTAATTTCATTTTGCTCGATAATCATTCCTTCTGGAACATCTAAATATCCTCGCTCAATCGCTACGTCCACAACATTTACCATACTACGTCCTAACAAAACTAACTTTCGATTTGTTCGAATGGTCGCCTCTACTACCTGCTGAAGTCGGTTAACATTTGAAGCAAACGTTGTAACAATAATTTTCCCTTCCGCCTTTAGAAATGCTTCTATCACATGTTCTCCAACAATCCTTTCAGACGGAGATAACCCAGGACGCTCAGCATTTGTACTTTCAGATAATAAAAGTAACACACCTTGTCTACCAATTTCGGCCAGCTTGTGTATATCTGCGTACTGATTATTCACTGGAGTAAAATCGAATTTGAAGTCACCTGTATGTACGACATTTCCTTCGGGGGTGTTGAATAAAATCCCGATACAATCTGGGATACTGTGATTCACTCTGAAAAAGCTGATATTCACTTTTCCAATTGTTAACATAGTCTCAGAGTTAATTTCATTTAGTTCAGTTTCACGTAAAAGTTTATGTTCCCTTAGCTTCAACTCAATTAATCCTAATGTAAAACGGGTTGCATAGACGGGTACGTTCAGTTTTTTCAAAAAGTAAGGAATACCTCCGATATGATCTTCATGACCATGTGTGACGAGAAGTGCTTTCACTTTTTCCTTATTTTCTTCTAAGTAACTTAAGTCTGGAATAATTAAATCAATTCCAAGTAAGCTTTCATCAGGAAATTTATTTCCGCAATCAATGATGATAATGTCATCACCGTATTGGATAGCGTACATATTTTTCCCGACTTCATGTAAGCCACCTAATGCAAAAACAGACAATGTGCTCAAGGCAAGTACCTCCTACGTTTTATATTACTGTTAGTATGTCTCTTTCACTTCCACTTATTAGTGTTAGATATAAAAAAGACGATCGATATTTTCGATCGTCTTCACCTTATTTCATCGCTTTACTTACTTTTAGCTTCTTACCTTTAATTGTTGTGTTTTCCATTGCTTGTAAAACTAATGAGCCCTTTCCATTGAGTATATCTACATACGTCAAATTGTCTTGAATGCTTATTATCCCAATGTCCTCTGAGGTCACTCCAGGGATATTCGAAAGGGTTCCAACAAAGTCTACAGCTCTAAATTTCTTCTTTTTTCCACCACTAAAATGGAGCTTCATGATATCTTGATTGATTCTTGCTGTTTTGTTATTTCTGACTACCCGGCGACCACCGATTTTTTCTTCGAAAGCCGCCATTCCTTTTGACACTTCCTGCTTCGACGGCGCATCCATTAACGGAAGGGTGAATCCAATGTAGCGTTCAATAGCTCTCACATACTTGGCTTCGCTTTCGATCGCAAGGGTAATAGCCTTACCTTTGTTACCAGCTCGTCCCGTTCTACCAGTACGATGAACATAGCTTTCCTTTTCGAGTGGAACATCAAAATTAATAATAAGTGTTACATTATCAATATCGATTCCTCTAGCAGCTACATCGGTCGCAATAAGATAACGGAAGTTCCCCGTTTTAAAGCCGTCCATAACAGCAAAACGGTCTTCCTGTAATAATCCACCATGAAGTCGTTCACAAGAATAATTTGCTTCCTCTAGTTCTTTGTAAACCGTATCAACATGTTCTTTTGTTCTACAAAAGATGATACAACTTTCTGGATTTTCTACCACTGTTACGTCTTTTAAAAGTGAAATTTTCTCTTCCTCTTTCACTTCAATTAATCGGTGATCGATTGCTTTTGTTGTAACCTCTGAAGGAGCGATTTCGATGTGGACCGGTTCTTTCATATATTTATGGCAAAGATTTTCAACATCCTTCGGCAAGGTTGCAGAGAAGACCATCGTGACTCGTTCTAAAGGAAGTTGTTTAATAATTTCTTCAACCTTATCTATAAAGCCCATATTTAGCATTTCATCTGCTTCATCAATAATTAAATAGTTTACTTTGTCTAAAGCTAACGTACCACGATCAATATGATCAATCATACGTCCAGGGGTCCCGACGACAACATGCGTTTTTTGTTTCAATTCTTCCTTTTGCCTCGCAAACGGTTCTTTCCCATAAACAGCCATAGCCTTAATACGCTTAAATCTTCCAATGTTCGTAATATCCTCACGAACTTGGACAGCAAGTTCTCTAGTTGGTGTAAGAATGATCGCTTGTGGCAATTTTTCTTCCCATTGAATAAGTTCACATAACGGAATACCAAAGGACGCAGTTTTCCCACTTCCTGTTTGTGATTTCACAACTAAATCACGCTTTCCCATCACTTGTGGTATCACTTCACGTTGAACCTCAGTAGGAGTTTCATATTTTAATACATCTAGTGCTCGCGTGATTTCATCACTTAATTGATAATCATTAAAATTCATTTCATAACCTCATTATTTTTTATTATCCGACTCATTTATAGGATTCTCATAGAAAACGATCATATACAAATTTCGAATATGTTCATTATACTTGATAGAATGAACGATATGACTTTATTCTTCGTAATCAGCAAAAAAAGAAAGACTCCGTTTACTGACTGAGTCTTATTGAGTGATCACCCATGTAATTTATAAGTATCGAATTGTTCTCTTAGTATTTTAATTTTCATAACTTTATTAACAAGATAATAACCAATCACTGCACCCAATGTATTGGTAAGCAGGTCGTTTATATCTGTACTTCTTCCACTTCCTAAAGTAATTTTTATGATGCATTGTAGGAGTTCTATACTTAAGCAAGAATAAAACCCAATCGTTGTAATCCTTTTTACAGAACTATTTTCCTGATTTAAAAATGGTAAAAACATCCCGAGTGGAATAAACATGATGATATTTAATAGAAAGGTCTGAACATCAATCGTGAGGATCGGAATATAATTAATTGTCTTATACCATGGCGTCTGATTTGCATACATTCCGATATTCACATCTATTGGGAAGAAAGTAAAATGAATGACCCCCGCAACATAAATAGCAAATGTTACGAGAAGTGTGCACTGCTTAACTGAGAACTTCCTTGCTTTAAAAACCATTGCGAATAAAAATACTACTAATGCTGGGACAAGCACATACCATGAGTTGATGGTGATCATGATTGAATCTTTCATAATGAATTCCTCCTAATTTTAACTGTGTCTTATCAATATAGCCAAAACTTCTGAAGAATTGGTAAACGAATTTCTTAAGGTTTTCTTAAATTTGAGCATTTGTTAAATAGATGTTCATGTCAAAAAACACATTTTTAGTAAGGCTTCGGGGCAACTTTTCGTCGAAGCTATTAAAATTTCGCTTAGGTTGCAAGAGTATAGGTACTAGCATCAATTTTCCGAAAAGAGCCTTCAATAAAAAAACTGAGCAGGAATTGCTCCTACTCAGCTTTCATATTTATAAATTTTCAAATAGAAACTACTTTGCCTGTTTCTGCTGACTCCATCATACCTACAATTACTTTTAAAGATGATAAACCATCTTCACCGGTGACAGGTGGAGTTTGATCTAGTCGTATGCAATCAATAAAGGCATCTATGATACCACTATTCGTTTGATTGTCATTCGTTTGGATATCTTCAAGTTTATAATGGACTATTTCGCCATCATTTTTAAGCACTTCTAGTTGATATTCATCACGATGATACATCTTCAAAATACCCTTTTCACAGTAGATAACGGTACTATTGTCCTCTTCACCATAATACGTCCAAGAGAACGAAGCTGTACCTAGATACCCCTTACTCGTCTTTAAGGTAGCTACCACATTATCACACACTTCAATAGGGTCTCCATTCTCATCCACTTTATCAAGAGCACCTTGGAACGCACTAACTTGCGAAACTTGGTCATCTAATAGAAAATGGATCAAATCTATTTTATGAATCCCTAAATCTCCTGCAACTCCGAGACCTGATCGTTCCTTCTTAAAGAACCAAGTTGAATTCGACTTATTCACTCCCCATGTTTCCGGACCAGCATGGCCAAAGGTTGTACGGAAGCTTAATACTTCACCGAGTTCTTTATTTTGAATAATTTCTTTTGCTTTTTGGTGTGCACGTGTGAAACGTTGATTATGACCAATCATTAATTTCATTCCTGATTTTTTCTGGGCAGCAAGTATTTCATTTGTGTGCTCAATGGTTAATGAAATAGGCTTTTCGCATAACACATGCTTTCCACTTTCTAGCGCTTTTGTCGAGAAAATATGATGAGACTCATTTGATGAACAATCGCTAATCGCTTGTATCGTTGAATCTTCTAACAATTCTTCTACCGATTTTGCTACACGACCGCCGAACATACCTGCAAGTTGCTCTGCTCTTTCAACATTTCGATCATAAAAGACGATTTCATCTACGTATGGATTTGCTTTATACTCTGGTGCATGACGAAATTTCGTGATGGAGCCGCACCCGATTATTCCTACCTTCATTCCCAATCGAATCCCTCCTATTCTCTCTTTTGGAATACAACCGCTACGATTATGATTAAACCTTTAACAAAACCTTGAAGATGTGGTGAAACATTCATTAAGTTCATCATGTTATTTAAAATTCCTAATATAAGAACTCCAAAAAATGTACCAATGATTTTCCCTCGACCACCAGTCATTCTTGTTCCACCAATAATAACGGCTGCAATTGCATCTAACTCATATTGAACACCTGAACTAGATGATGAAATTGAGTTTAAACGTGAAGTTTCAATAACAGCTGCCACACTCACTAACAGTCCGGCCAAGCTGTATACACCAATCTTTATACGATCCACACGGATAGCCGAAAGAAGTGCCGCTTTCTCATTACTTCCAAGTGCATACACGTAGCGTCCAAAACGCGTTTTATGCATAAGGATATATACAAGGGCAGTCATAATAAGAAAGATGATGATTGGATAATCAATAATCCATAGTTCACTGTTTGCAATAGCAGTAAAGCTTGATACTTCTCCCGAAATACTTCCACCTTCAGCAATATATAACGCAATAGACCTTGCTCCGGCCATCATCCCTAACGTAGCAATAAACGAAGCTATTCTTCCCTTTGCTACCATTAATCCATTCAAGAATCCTACAAAAGCACCTGTTATTAACGCCGTTAACAGGGCAACAAAAATGCTACCTGTCGCATTAAGTGTTAACACCGTAATGACTCCAACGAGTACCAATACCGATCCAACTGATAAATCAATTCCGCCAGATAGCATTACAACCGTCATTCCTAACGCAACAATACCGATAATCGATACTTGCATTAAAATATTTAATTGGTTGTTGATATCTAAAAATCTAGGACTCAGGATAGATGCAGCGATAAAAATAACTAGAAATGCAATAATGACGCTATACTCTGACCAAAGCCAAGAGAGGCGACTTTTTGTCGTATTACTTTGTAGTTGTATTGGATTTAAATTTGAATTAGCCACTATTTAGGCCCCCCTTTTTGATCCCGTTGCATAACTCATGATCTCATCTTCTGTTGCTTCTGCTCCCTTAAAGCGAGCAGTAATTTCCCCTTGATACATCACATTGATGTTGTGACAGACTTTTAGTACTTCAGGGGCTTCAGATGAAAGAATAATAATGGCTTTTCCTTGCTCAGCCAAAGAAATGATATGTTGATAGATTTCTTGTTTTGCTCCAACGTCTATTCCTTGTGTTGGATTATCAAAAATCATAATATCTGTATCTACTTCAAGCCATTTTGCAATTATGACCTTTTGTTGATTTCCACCACTTAGCTTATCAATTGTTATCGTTGGATTGTGAACCTTGATATTCAGCTTTTCTTTGTAGTATTGGAATTTTTCTTTTTCAACCTTATCTTGGATAAAGCCGTTTTTTTCAAAGCTACCAATCGATGATAAACTCATATTGTGAATCACACTTAAATCTTTAATAATGGCATTTTCTTTTCGATCCTTTGGTACTAATCCCACACCTGCTTTAACTGCTTGGCGTGGATGATCTATTTTTACCAGCTGGTTATTTATTTTGATTTCACCAGTGTATTTTTTTCGATATCCAAATAAACTTTCAAAAAGCTCGGTTCTTCCGTCTCCAGCTAAACCTGTAAACCCTAGTATTTCACCTTTTCTAACTGAAAAGTTAATATCCTTATATAAACCTTGGCTAGATAAATTGTTTACTTCTAGAAGAACATTACCAAACTTATTACTCTTTACCAGTCGATCTTCCGAGATAGACTTCCCTACCATAAGCTTCGTAATCGAATCTAAGTTTTCATTTTTAATACTTCCGGTACCGACAACTTCTCCGTCACGTAAAACCGTGTATACATCACATATTTCCTTAATCTCTTTTAATTTGTGAGAAATATAGATAATAGATACTCCGGAGTTTTTTAGGTTTTTCATTAATTCAAATAAACGCGATACTTCATGTTCGGCTAAAGAAGCAGTTGGTTCATCCATGATAATTAGTTTTGAGTTATGTAAAAGTGACTTTGCGATTTCAATTAGCTGCTTATAGGAGGTATCAAGGTTTCGAACATATTCCTTCGGGTTAATTTCCACTCCTAGCTTCGCTAAAATCTCAGAAGTCTTCTTGCACATTTCTTCCACTTTTAAAAAACCAATCTTACTACGTAGCTCTGATCCTAAAAACATATTTTCATAAACTTTAAGGTCCGCCACAACATTTAGTTCTTGATGAATAAAGCTAATCCCTTGCTCCATTGATATTCTTGGATTTGCCATCTTCACTACATTCCCATGAATGTGAATGGACCCATTATCGGGTTGATGTACACCACCTAAAATGTTCATTAAGGTAGATTTCCCTGCCCCGTTCTCTCCTAGCAACGCATGTATCTCGCCTTCTTGTACTTGCAAGGTTACATTTTTTAAAACCTGTACTCCATTAAATGATTTTTCAATATTGTTCATCATCATGAAAGGATTGATAGACATTTGATTATCCCCCCTATATAGGAAAAGAGGAAATACAATTCTAGCATTAAGCATGAAATTGTATCTCCTTATCACTTATTTAAAATTTTGAATCCGCATCATAATGATCATCAACATTCTCTTTTGTTACTTGTGTTGCTTCTTTAACAACCATTGTTTCAGCCGGATCATTTCCTTTTGCAAGATCTGCCGCAATTTTCACAGCATCTTCAACCATTGTTGGTGAATATAGGAATGTAGCTGAAATTAAACCATCTTCTTTAATGTTTTCAAATACAGCCTTACCACCACCAGCACCCGTTACGAATTTAATATCCGTTCGTCCTGCTTCTTTAATTGCTTGTAATACCCCTAATGCCATTCCATCATCTTGCGTAAAAACTGCATCAATTTGAGGGTTTGCTTGTAAAATGTTTTGCATAACTTCTAGAGACTTTTCTGTTGAGAAATCACCGCTTTGTGAAGCAACTACTTCGATTCCATCTGCTGCTTCCATAGCCTCTTTAAAGCCTGCTCCACGTTGTTCAGTTACCGAGCTAGGTGGTCCAGTAATTTCAACTACTTTTCCTTTTCCATTTAGCTTTTCCACAAAATACTTACCTGCATTTACACCAATACCTTCATTGTCGCCTTTCACAACTACAGTAGCAGCATCATTTTCAAGTTCACGGTCAACAATTACTAAAGGAATACCCGCATCTTTTACTTTTTGTCCAACTGGAGAAAGAGCTGCTGATTCGATTGGAAGCATAACAATAACATCTACGCCTTGTGCAATCAGATCATCCACATCATTAGCTTGCTTGTTTGGATCCGCTGCATTTGTCATAACATAATCAATGCCTTCACTCTCTTTAAGAGCTTTCGCTTGCTTTTCAGCACTATCAATTAAAGCTCCCATCCAACCATGTGTTGCAGAAGGTAATGAGATACCAATCGTTAATTGGTCATCATCTTTCCCGCCTGCGTCCGTATTACAACCTACCAATCCAAAAACAGTTAATAGAGACAAACATAAGACTAAAAACTTCTTCAACATAATTTCCCCCTTCATTACTTGTTCTAAGCTCCCCCAAAATGTAATCGATTACATTTCACATCTAAGGTCAGCGCTCTATTATTAATACTCTTAATAACAGAGCGCTGATCTTAGGTGATACGGTTAACCTAGTGTAGATTCACGAATAACCAGTTCATGGTCTAGGATAATACTATCCACGTGTTCTCCTTTTATTTGGTTAATGAGCATTTTGGCTGCGATTGTTCCCATCTTATACATTGGTTGAGCGATTGTAGTAAGAGTTGGATTTGTCATATTTGAAAAATCGATTTTATCGAAACCAACTACCGCCATGTCATTTGGAACATGCAATCCATTTGCATTTATTTCTTTTAAGGCACCAATTGCAAGAAGATCTGATACTGCAAATACCGCGGTTGGTCGGTCCGCTAATTGCATGATTTTTTTCATTGCTTGTTGACCTTGTTCAAATCCTAATTCTTCTGTATGGATGATGTATTGCTCATTCATTGATAATCCATGTTCCTTTAATGCCCTTACATATCCTAACTTACGTTGTCTTGCATATAAGTACTTTTCATCAGAATTGACTAAGGCGATTTTTTCATGGCCCAGCTTAATTAAATGTTTTACTGCCAGGTATGACGCTTCCTCATTATCAATTGTAATATACGGTATCCCACTGTCCTCGGCGTACTCACTGCACTGGATAATCGCATGATTCTCTGCCAACTTCTTTAATGTTTCTACATTAACAGCTGGATCCATTGAGATAATACCGTCAGCCATCTTTTTCCGAACGAGATCAAAATAAATATTTTCCCTTTCAGGATTGGAATCAGTTTCACATAACAAAATATTGTAATTTTGACTGATCGCGATATTTTCAATTCCTTTAATGACTTCTAAATAGAATGGATTTTTAATTGAAGGAATTAATATTAACAGAATTCTACTCTCAGAATTTCTTAAGTTTCTTCCTAGCATACTTGGTTCGTAATTTAATTTTTTGATTGCATCTTCTACTTTAATTCTAGTTTTAGCTGACACCGTATCCTGTCCATTTAAAACTCTAGAAACTGTAGCTACTGAAACTCCCGCCTGCCTCGCAACGTGTTGAATGTTTGCCATTTCTCATTGTCCTACCTTCTATTTCAAAACGTTTTGTTTGAAGATATGTAATCGATTACATTTTCATAGTAATATTTTCTAAAATAACTGTCAATTAAAAAAACTAAATTTTATAAAGATATTGATTTAGTAGAAATAATTATTTATTGTTATAAATGTAACGGATTACATTTTTGTGTATTCAGATAACTTCGTCGAGGGAGGGCTCTTCATTGAAATTAGGTGTCTTTACAGTTTTATTTTCTGATAAAAGTTTTGATGACATGTTAAATTATGTGGCTCAAAAAGGTATAGAAGCAATTGAATTAGGTACAGGTGGATATCCTGGTGATGCACACTGTAAATTGGATGAATTATTAAATAATGAAGGTCATTTACAAAGCTTTAAGCAAAAGATAAGCGACCACGGTTTAATGATTAGTGCTTTAAGCTGTCACGCAAATCCACTTCACCCACAAAAGAAAATCGCTGAACAAGCTGATGAAGTGCTAACTAAAACGATACAACTTGCCTCTAAGCTTGGCGTACCAGTCGTAAATACTTTTTCCGGATGTCCTGGTGATCATGAAAATGCTCTATATCCCAACTGGCCAGTATCAGCTTGGCCACATGATTTTCAAGAAGTTTTAAAATGGCAATGGGAAGAGAAGCTCATTCCTTATTGGAGAGAAAAGAACGATTTTGCTACAAAGCACAATGTGAAAATTGGTCTAGAACTTCATGGTGGTTTCTCAGTACATACTCCTGCAACGATGCTTCGACTCAGGGAAGCTTGTGGTCCGGCAATAGGAGCAAATCTTGATCCTAGTCATTTATGGTGGCAAGGCATTGATCCAATAGAAGCCATCAAAATATTAGGACGTGAAAATGCAATTCACCATTTTCATGCGAAGGATACGATTATGGATCAACCAAATATGAATAGAAATGGTCTTACTGATATGACAGATTACGCTCAAATGCGTGATCGCTCCTGGTATTTTAGATCAGTTGGATTCGGTCATGATCAAAAAACTTGGGCAGATATTATTAGTACTCTTCGCCTTTATGGTTATGATTATGTTGTAAGTATTGAACATGAGGATGGACTTATGTCCATTGAGGAAGGTTTCACAAAAGCTGTTGAAACATTACAACCAGTAATGGTAAAAGAATCAATTGGTCAAATGTGGTGGACGTAAAGTTCACACTATATCCGAACTGAGTAATGAGATATTCTCTTACTCAGTTTTTTTTACTTTCTTCCTATATATCTACTCTCCATTTTTATTCCCCAAAATTTATTTAGCATATTGCTTATACATATTGAATACTGTATTTGAGTAGACATGCTTTACCAATACTTCACTTGACTCTTACCCTAAAAAGGTGTATAAATACTCTTTGGTGTTAATTTAATATTTGTTTGTTCATAGTTTGTTCATATATTTCCAGTATGCTTGTATTTGTAACTATTTCCCTGTCCAAAATTGAATTCATTTATGTAATAATTGTTAAAGTAAAGGTAGGTGTATTAAAAATGAATAAATTACTTCAAAAAGGTCCGGGTATTTTTAATAAATATGTAGGCTTTTTCTTTTTAGCAGTCATCCTACTTTGGATGAAAACATATGTTGTTCAACTTACACAATTTGACTTAGGTATTGATAATACATTACAACAGTTCTTATTATTTATAAATCCATTAGGTTCATCTCTATTATTTTTAGGACTAGCCTTTTTCTTTAAAGGCCGCAGAAAATATATTGCGTTACTAACAATTGATTTCCTTTTAACGTTCCTATTATATGCAAATATGTTGTATTATCGCTTCTTTAACGACTTTATCACGTTGCCAACGTTAATGCAGACATCAAACTTTGGAGATGTAAGTGGTAGTATCACATCCCTATTAAAACCGTATGATATGCTAATTTTTATTGATATTGTTCTTTTAATTGCAATACTCGCATTCCGTGTTGTAAAGGTAGAAAACACGAATATGAGAGGTCTAAAGCTTTCTGCACTTTATGTGTTTGCTTTAATTATCTCTGGAATTAACCTAGGATTAGCAGAAGTAGATCGTCCTCAATTATTAACACGTGGTTTTGACCGTAACTATATCGTGAAATACCTTGGAATGTACAACTATACAATTTATGACTCTGTACAAAGCACAAAAGCTTCTGCACAGCGTGTAATGGCAGATAGTGATGAAGTGACAGAGGTAATGAACTATACTAACTCTAATTATGCAGAACCCAACCCAAAATACTTTGGTGCTGCCGGGGGCAAGAACGTTATTTATTTACATCTTGAATCGATTCAAAGCTTCTTAATTGATTACAAGCTGCACGACCAAGAAGTTACACCATTTTTAAATTCATTAGCAAAAGACTCTAACACGCTTTACTTTGATAACTTTTTCCATCAAACAGCTCAAGGTAAAACAGCTGATGCGGAATTTATGATTGATAACTCTTTATATGGTTTACCACAAGGTTCAGCATTTACAACGAAAGGGTTAAATACGTACCATTCAGCACCAGCAATTCTAGCTGATAAAGGTTATACATCAGCAGTGTTTCATGGTAACAAAGGAAGCTTCTGGAACCGTGATGAAATTTATAAATCATTTGGTTATGATCACTTTTTCGATGAAAGCTACTATAACCTTATTCCTGAAGATTTAGCCGAATACGGATTAATGGATAAACCATTCTTTAAGCAATCGATGCCATTATTAGAATCATTGCCACAGCCATTTTATACAAAGTTCATTACGGTAACAAATCACTACCCGTATAAGATGAATCAAGAGTTAACAACGATTGAAGCACATACAACTGGTGATAAATCTGTTGATAACTACTTCCAAACTGCACGTTACGCTGATGAAGCTTTAGCAGAATTCTTCACGTACCTGAAGGAAGCTGGACTATATGAGAACTCAGTTATTGTGATGTATGGAGATCACTACGGTATTTCTGAAAATCATAACCGTGCAATGTCAGAAGTGCTAGGCAAAGAAATTACAACGTTTGAAAATGCAGGATTACAACGTGTTCCACTATTCATACATGCACCTGGTGTTGAAGGTGGAGTCAATCACACGTATGGCGGGCAAGTTGATGTAATGCCTACGTTATTACACTTATTAGGTGTAGACACAAAGGATCACATTCAAATTGGTACAGACTTACTATCAGAACAGCATGATCCACTAGTACCATTCCGTAATGGTGACTTTGTAAGCCCTCTTTACACGTATACAAACGGAAAGTATTATGACTCTTCAACTGGTGAATTAATTGAAGATGAGAAAAAACTCGAAGATGCACAAAAGTATCTTGCTAGTGCTGAAATGAAGCTTTCTTATTCAGACAAAGTGGTCAACGGAGACTTGTTCCGTTTCTATACACCAGAAACTTTCACTCCTGTTGACCGATCAAAATATAACTATACAAAGCCTCAAGTTGTTAAAGATGTAATTGAAGGTGAACTTGAGCAATAATAAAGAAACTGCCTAAGAATTTTTCTTAGGCAGTTTTTTTCATAGATAAGTAGATATTGAGGTTAATATTCTATTTGGAGGCTTTAGACCTATTTACCTTTTCAGTAGCCTTTTAAATCGAAGAGTAACCTTTTTATTTGAGTTTAAAAGTTTGTGGACAGTGGTAACATAATACAACAAATGTTTTGATTGTTCAGTTTTGACTGTAAATTTAGAACTAAATTACTATTCAAAACTCACTATTTCTACATAAAAATCTAGATAAATTAGTAAAAATTACTTTTTGACAATAATATTTTATAGGTATAACATGGAATAGGTTAAAGGGAGGTCATCTTATGTCAAACATCAATAAACAGAAAATTGTGGATAGTGTACCTCAAAAGGGATTTTTCGGACATCCTAAAGGTCTATTCACTTTGTTCTTCACAGAGTTTTGGGAGCGCTTCTCATATTATGGAATGAGAGCAATCCTCGTTTATTACATGTACACTGAGGTTTCTAAAGGTGGACTTGGAATCGATGAAAACCAAGCACTTGCGATTATGTCCATTTATGGTGCACTTGTCTATATGTCTGGTGTAATCGGAGGATGGTTTGCCGATCGTATATTTGGTACATCGAAAGCAGTGTTTTACGGTGGTATATTAATCATGCTTGGGCACATTGTTCTGGCACTTCCTGGTGGAATTGCTATGTTATTCGCATCGATGGTATTAATCGTACTTGGTACAGGTCTTTTAAAGCCAAATGTATCAAGCATCGTTGGTGAAATATATGCAGAAAATGACAATCGCCGTGATGCTGGTTTTAGTATTTTCTATATGGGTATCAACCTTGGTGCTTTCCTATCACCATTAATTACAGGAGAATTAGCCAAAACAGATTATCATTTAGGATTTGGAGTTGCTGCAGTTGGAATGCTGATTGGTTTGGTCCTCTTCGTCCTGACGAAAAAGAAAAATCTTGGTCTTGCCGGAACTGGGGTAGCAAACCCGCTTACATCACTCGAGAAAAAACGCTACTCATTAATTGTTGGTGTAGTAGTTATTGTAGTTGGTGCTTTATTAGCGTACTTAATTCCACGCGGATTATTTACAATTGATACGTTTATTAATTTAATTGGAATTTTAGGAATCGGGATACCAACTGCTTACTTCTTAGTTATGTACAATAGTAAGAAAACGACAGATGTAGAACGTTCACGTGTAATTGCCTATATTCCATTATTTATTGCAGCTGCAATGTTCTGGGCTATTCAAGAACAAGGATCTACCATTCTTGCTTTATATGCAGATAAGCGTACACAATTGGAATTCTTAGGGTTCACCATATCACCTGCATGGTTCCAATCATTGAACCCACTATTCATTATTTTACTTGCACCAGTGTTTGCATGGATTTGGGTAAAGCTCGGTAATAGACAGCCATCTATTCCTAAGAAGTTCTCATTAGGATTATTATTTGCTGGATTATCATTCCTTGTTATTTTAATCCCTGGTTATATAAGTGGTGAAGATGCATTAGTAAGCCCATTATGGCTTGTACTGAGCTACTTTATCGTCGTACTTGGTGAATTATTACTATCTCCGGTAGGTCTTTCAGCTACAACGAAATTAGCGCCTGCTGCGTTCTCTGCTCAAACGATGAGTGTATGGTTCTTAGCAAGTGCGGCAGCACAAGCCATTAACGCTCAATTAGTTCGATTCTACTCACCAGCTAACGAAACAATGTACTTCGGTACAATTGGTGGAGCAGCTATACTATTAGCACTCATCCTATTCTTGATCTCACCAAAGATCCAGAAATTGATGAAGGGTATCAATTAACAGAAAACCTGGTCCAATTACGGACCAGGTTTATTTGTTCTACTTTTGTAGTAAATCTAAATTCCAATCAATTTGCACCATGGGACTTGTGGAACTAGCAAATAATTTATTTATAAGGTTCGCATTTTTCTTTACAAATGAAAATGATGTATCGGCTTCTCTAAACTGACTTCCACAAACAAATGCCGTTACGAATTCGTTCCAGCTAGAATAGACCGTTTGAAGTCGGTGGGCTGCATCAAGCATTAATTTCCATGCTTCCTCATTTGAAAGGTATCCTAACACCCATCCGGCACGACATAAATAGATATGCCAAGCATAATCAAATGCAATAATCCCTTCCACCGGTACCTTATTCATATAATAATGAACAATGAATAGTCTTGGATAATCTTCATGCTCTTTAGAAAAGGATTCAATATATTTCTTTCGATCCGTTTCCGACAGAGTAGCTAAGAAGCTGCTCATCTTTTGATAATCACTTCGCCACCCATCATCTTTTAGCCAATTTAATCGATACTTAAAGGAAGTATAATCTACAATCCCTAGTTTACTTAGTTCTTTCCTCAATCTTTTTTTACCTAAAAATCCTTCTTGTAGCTTACCAAAGTTATACAAAGTAAAGTAGTATGCTAGAGAGTCATTCCTACAAAGAGATGAAAGAGAACGTATATAAGCCTGAATTTCTGTTGATACTTTTTGCTTTGCCATGCTAATTACAATCCTCCATATCCCATTAAAATTTCACCGCTCTATATACTCTTCTTGCTTCAAGCATAATAAAGGCAAATAAGGTGATGATGATAATTGATAGGAATAGAATGAAGCTCATATCCCCACTTTCCGTTTCTCTTTTTGGACCTATATATTTATCCTTAATGAACGTGTTATCATATTCATAATACATACGGTATTTCTTCAATGATCTAATCGTATAGTTAAACAATTCTTCATTGAATTCATAGATACTTCCTTCAAGCTTTAAAGATTTATTTTGATATACCTTTTGCGCAGTCTCATAGTCTACCAAAACTATAAGCGTTTGGTCTTCAATGGTAGCGACACAAATATATCGTTGATCATACTCAAGATAGCTAATACCGGGAATATCAGTATCATCTTCAATCATATCTATGAATTCGGCTTTGAGGTGGTATAAGTCAACAACATCGTCTTCAGATTGTACACGTTCGAAATCCTCTAGCTTATTAATGATAATCGGTTCTTTCAACTCTAAATCCTTTGAAATCAAACTTAAAGCTACCTCCTTTAATGCATCTTTCGGAGGTAATCCGGTTGCACTTTCTAAACCAATCATCAAAAACAATATAAGACCAGCAAACGTCACTAAATACTTCCATGATCTTCTGAACCACAGGTCCCAAAATTCCTCAAAGGTGTCTATCTTACCAAGTTCGTTCTGAACAGTAATTAAGTTCTGCTTATTTGGACTCTGTTTTAAGTTCTGGACAAGTAGTCCATTAATCTGAGCAATATAAGTTTTCACTTCGATATTGTAAGGATCATTCTCTAAAACTTGTATAAATAATTTCTTTGCCTTTTCTTTTTCACCTAACTCAAAATAACTCTTACCCATAAGTGTGATCGCATCCTGATTATCAAATGAATACTCTAGGATAAATTCACAAGTCTTAATGACATCCTCTTGTTCACGTAATTTAAAAAGAACTCGAGCCTTATATAGGTGGCTATCAATATCAGTTGGATCAGCTTGAATCGCACTATTAATTGCTTCAAGCGAGGCTTCCAATCTTCCAACTCTTAAATAATACTCAGCCTTCATACGAAGGAGATCTGGATCGCATGAAAACATTTCGTATGCTTCTGTAATTAACTTCTCTGCATTTTCTATATCGTTATCAATAAGGGCAAATAATGCTCGTTCTCTAGTTCCTAAATATGTGTCATAATCTAGCTCTTGTTCCTTTAAAAACTGATAGCGAAGTCCCCATCTATGATTCACTTGTCTAAAAATATATGTAATAAAATTCTCTGGAAAACGATATTCAAGCTCGTCTGCTTTTCCTCGCCAACCGAAAATGTTGTCTAGTAGTTGCCATACGTTTTGTGGTAGATAATGAAACTCCATTAAAAACTCTAGAACACGGTTAGTTAGCTTTTCATTATATTTAAAGTCCCAAACTATTTCTGAACTCAATAATTCCTGCCATTTTTCAATGTCGATGCGCGATGAAAAGTCATGATAAATGGAATATAACTGTTCCATAAAATCCTTTAATGGATCTACTCTTTCTATATCTTCATGATGATGAAAGAGATCCACTTTTGGTAATGACTCAGTCCCGGCTATTTCATCCTCTTCAATCTCTTCATCATCAATAAAAAAGGTAGGTTGTTCAGGTGGATTCTTCGCATATCTAACAGCATTGTCATATGCTTCTCTTAATCTTTGGAAACCTTCTGGATCATCCTCAGGGTGATAGACTTTTAGTTTCTTGGCATATGCCTTTTTAATTGAGGAATGATCTTGAGTAGGTTCAATCCCTAATATCTCCCAGAAACTCATTAAAATTCTAGCCACCTCTCTAGCTTTTCTAGCTCTTTGCTCAGCTTTTCGGCAGCCTTTTTAATTTCCCATTCATTTTGACGGGCTAATACGCTTTCGAATTCAAATATATGATGCTCGATTACAGTACGTTTTACATTAAGAGATTCTTCATATAAACGTTCGGCCCTTGCTAATAACAACCTGTTCTCCGTGCGTTCTCTCGGATGAATTTTAATATTCTTGAGTGCCTCTAGTCTTTCTTCGATTTCTTCCTTTGATACACGTCCTGAATTCTTTTCGACTACTATTCTTTCCTTCTTTCCTGATTCTACATTGACAACCTCAACCTCAAGTATACCGTTAATGTCATATGTATAACGGACATCAATTGCTTGTTCACCAGCAGGAGCAGGTTTTACCTTCACGTTTAATTCTCCGAGCTTTAAGTTTGCTTCTGTTCGTCTGCTTTCACCTTGGTAAATTTCAACACGTAGCTCTGATTGATTGTCAACGACTGTAAATAGACGTTCAACCTTGCTAACTGGAATAGGAGTATTCCGTTCAATTATTGGCAAATAATATCCATCTTCAAATTTCCCATTAGCCATACGCTTTACGATATCTGTTCCAAGTGTATATGGACATACATCTGTTAAAATGATTTCATCTAATGCGGCATTTCGCTCTTTTAGCGCTACTTGAATGGCTGCACCTAACCCTACTGCCTCATCAGGATTTATGTTTACATAAGGCATACGTCCGAAGATTTTTCCAACAACGGTTCTAATAATCGGCATTTTGGTCGTACCACCAATTAATATAACAGCATCCAATTCGTCTGGAGATAAGGAAGCATCACGCAAAGCTCGCTCAATCGGATGTCGTAACCGTAATAATAAAGGATTTACAATCTTCTCGAAATCAGTACGACCTATTTTTGTCTCATATGTTTGACCTTCGTATGTAAAAGTCATAGTCCCTGTATTTTCTCTCCCTAGTGCACGTTTACATAGTTCGGCCTGCTTATAAATAGCTGAATGAGCCTTATTATCAACCGAATGAATATCTATATTATGCTGATCAACAAAGTAAGAGACTAGTAGATTTGTAAAATCTTCTCCACCAAGGAAGTTGTCTCCCGCTATGGATTTCACTTCCATAATACCTTCAAATAATTCTAATATTGAAACGTCAAACGTTCCTCCCCCAAGATCAAAAATAAGAAATTTCGTTTCTGATTCTTGTTGGTGTAGTCCATAAGCAATTGCCGCAGCAGTTGGCTCACTTATTAGGCGTTCTACCTTTAATCCAGCAATTTCTGCAGCACGCTTCGTCGCTTTTCGTTGAGCATCATTAAAATAAGCTGGAACACTAATTACCGCTTCAGTTATTTCTTTTTCCAAGTATGCTTCCGCATCTTCTTTTAAGGTTTTAATAACAAAAGACGAGAGTTCTTCAGGGGTAAAAGAATATTTCCCTAAATGATACATTTTCTCTGTCCCCATATAACGTTTAAAGGTAGAAACCGTTACTAGTGGATGCGTGATAAGTCGTTCTTTAGCAATTTGACCAACCAATATGTCACCATTCTCATCTATACTTACAACTGATGGTGTAAGGTTCTCTCCAAGTACATTTGGTATAATTTCCGGTCCATTATCCGTCCAGTGGGCCACAAGGCTATTCGTTGTTCCTAAATCGATACCTATGGTCGACATGCAGTATGCCCCCTCAAATTAATCTTTATATGTAGAAAAGGTTATCATAGAATTTTCTAAATATAAACATTTTTCCCTATAAATCGACATTAGTTTTAAAAAAGCGACTATATAGCAAATATAGCCGCATTCTTTAACTATTGATAATCCTTTGGGGTTCCCCAGAATTCAATCTTGTTATAGTAAGGAGAAACAGAATCAAAATGTATCCAGATAGGGGCATGTTATAATACCGGGTATGCTTGATACAGACTTCGATCACCATAAACAATCGCTTCTAATGCTAGTGGTAATTCGCGTCTAAAGATTGCGTTTCGGAATGCCGCCATATATTGCCCAGTTTGTCCATCAACTGACACATAAACATATAAATAGGGTTTTCCTTTATTTACTCTCCACTCAGCGAGCACTTCATCTCTCACACTCGTAATTTTGTCAAAGGCAAATGATAGCCCGATGGTTAACAACAGCTCAGCAGTTACATCCGAATGAGTTAATGTATATTTCCTTCCCACTGCCGGCTCAGTGAGCGTTACTCCATCTCTATACTCAACATAAAGTTTATCTGGGTTTAGTCTTGTCACGTCCCACCTCATTTTCAAGAATTCACATTAGTGTATGGGGCATTTATCTTCTTTGTTACGAAGAAAGTCTCACCAATTTTACTTTAACTACATATAGTAAAATTGGGCCTTTTACTTATATAGTTCCTATCGTGAGGTGAAAGAGATGAGTGAATTTGATTATCGGCAACTCCCCGGACTGTATTGGACAAAAAATACTAAGGTAGGAAAGATACGTATTACAACAGAACCAACGCCTTTACGAGTTGGTTCAGAAAATTTACCGAGAAGGAGACAATTATGGGTCGTGAATGATGCTGCCACTTACATTTACCTTTCAACCGATCCAGACTTTTCCTTTGATAAGGGTAATTACATCTTTAATGTACCAGCTGAAGTAATCGTATATGATCTAGATCCAAATGAGGATTTAATTATTTATGCGAAGACAAAGGAATACCCAGTGACAATAAGAGTATTTGAGGTGGTATAGAATGGCATTAACAAGTTACCAGTTTAGAAACCAACCATATGGGCTAGGCTTTGTGTTTGCTGGTCAGGCATTTACACTTATTGAGTCCACCTCCTATGAAAGAGTTCTTCAATACCAAAACAACTATATTTTAAGTATTCAAAATGAAGGATTTTATCCAACTAATGTTGCAGTGAATTTGGCTTTTTATGAGTCAGGGAATTAAGAGACTAAAAATCACTATACTTACGTAACAATAGGTATAGTGATTTTAGTATAATAGCGAAAAGGAGGTATATCATGCAACGAATACTAATCCGGCCCTATACACTTGAAGATGCTGAAGAGTTATTATCTCTCCAACTCGCAAACAAAGAACACATTTTGCGATGGTCTCCTGTTATGGGTACGAATGAATTTTACACATTGGAGGGGCAACAGAAAAGAATCAATGAATCCAAAACCGACCATAACGAAGATAAGAGATATGTTTTCGGTATCTTTTTAACAGAGGAGGATTCTGAAACACTAATTGGGGATATTCAGTTTAATTTTGTTGTAAGAGGACCAAGACAAACTAGTATGATAGGTTACTATATTGGACAACAATATAACGGAAAAGGATATATGACAGAAGCCTTAAAACTTGCATTACGTTTTGGTTTCGAAAATTTAAAGCTACATAGAATAACAGCAGGGGTAAACCCCGAGAACTCTGCCTCTCTTCGAGTACTTGAGAAAGTAGGATTTAGAAGAGAAGGGTATGAACGAAAAAGTTTATTAGTTCATAATGAGTGGACCGATGTTGTTTTGTTTGCGATGTTAGCAGAGGATTATTATAACAATAAACATGATCAAGACCAGAGAAACTAGGCGCCTCTGGTCTTAACAATGAATACTGGACACTTCGCCATTTGAACAACGTTATGGCTGACACTACCTAGGAAAAACTCTCTTATCTTCCCAAGTCCTCTGCTTCCCATTACAATGACATCAAACTCAAGTTCCTCTGCATATTTAATAATTTGTACGGCAGGGTCTCCTTCTAGAACCTTTGTACCGGTTGGATTAGGAAGGGTTTTTAGTACTTCACGCGCTTCATTTATTCTCGCTTTTGCAGCTGCTTCAGCAACTGTTCTCATTTCCATAAGAGAATACGCTTCATAACTACCAACAATTGCGCTGTAAGCCATCACTGTTACAACTTCTAATTCGGCATTTTTATCATGTTCAACAAGCTTTATTGCATATTGTAATGCTTTATTACTTAATTCTAAACCGTCATACGCGACTAAAATTTTTGAAGGGTTATTTAACATACATCACACATCCTCTTTCTATCTCTGTTAAGGAAGGAGAAAATAACTTCCTTTCACTTATTATGATAAGAAAGAATGACTAAACATAATGTGATGTTTCTCACTCATTATTCTTAAAATTTTGAAGAACTTGTTAAATTATCTTCCTAACAAAAGACGAAGTAATTGATCATCATCTTCACGAGGATTTCCTCTTCCATCACGGTTATTCGTTATTGTATATAAAGCCTCATCCACAAGTAAAACATCTCTAAGTCTTCCTGCATTCTCTAGAGCCATGTCTACACTCTTATTCTCTATATTTAGAACTTTAATACTCTCTCCACGTAAAGTCGCAACGTATAACAGGTTATCCTTAATCTCAATTCCAGACGGAGCCCATGTCACATTTCCTGTATGATAAAATGGTGTTTTCATATTTGGTGCTTGTTGATCTCCTTCAATAATCGGCCATCCATAGTTCATACCAGGTTCAATCACATTAATTTCATCATGGGCAGCCTGTCCATGCTCTGAGCTAAATAACCTGCCATCCTCATCCCACGCAAGTCCTTGTGGATTGCGATGACCATACGAGTAAACATATGAACCTTGAAACGGGTTATCCGTAGGAATAGATCCATTTAAATTCATTCGTAAAATCTTCCCGGCTAAGCTGTTTACATTCTGTGCATGATCTGGATTCCCAGCATCGCCTGCTGTCGCATACAGCTTACCGTCTTGTCCTACTTTTATTCTTCCGCCGTTATGTATGCGCCCCCCAGGGATTTTATCAAGAATGACTCTCTGTTCTGTCCACGTGTTTTGGTTAAGCTTCAACAAGATAATTCGGTTAAAAATTTGTCCGTTATCCTGATAGGTATGATACGCAAAAGCTTCCCTTGATTCTCGAAAATTAGGAGCTAACAGAAAGCCCAAAAGACCTCCTTCACCGTCGTGATGGATATCCTTTGTTACCTCGAGCTGCTGAGTGGTTTTCTCTCCTGTTGCTTCATCAACTTTTACAATATATCCAGGTCGTTGACTTAAATAAAATGCTTCTTCATATTTCGTAATATTCCATGGAATCTCTAAGTCTGTCGCAATGACTTCAGCCTGTCTAGCAAATACTTCATTAACCTCAATTTCACCGTCTTGATTCCAAAATGAGCAACCTGTTAGAAAGATAGTACCAATCAACGCTACGATAAACACCTTCAACTATATCACCTCGTATTTTCTTCTATTATTAGTCTTGCCATGTTTTGACTAGGTTAAAAGAACAACCATAGTTAAGTAACCTATGGTTGTAAGAAGTAATTTAAATAGTTGTAAACGGATAATAGTCTTTGGACCCAATTCCACGTTCATGCATTCTCTTCACATATCTCACTTCGTCTTCAAGTTGTTCGATAGGGTTTGTTTTTACACCTAAATTTTTTACTTCTTCCCTATCATAATGGAAAACATACTTCTGTGAACCTATGAAATATTCCACCTTAAAATCATGTAACTCTCCATTCCAGTTAAACGTTTCAATTCGTGTTACATCAGATGAGTACTCGTATTTAATTTCAATGCTATCAAATATCTGTTGTATTTTTTCTTGTATCGTTGAAGCCATTTGTGTCACTCCATTCTTATATAAAAAGTGCACTCCAATACAGAGTACACTTTTCTCGAGTCAGCATTATTCCTCAGAAAGAGGCAATGTTATTTCAATTAATGTTCCTTCACCAAGCTTACTGTTAAACGTAATCGTACCGTGATGAAGTTTAATAATTTTTTGGCAAATCATTAAACCAAGACCTGTTCCTTTTTCTTTAAGACTATAGAAAGGTTCTCCTAGACGTGGAAGGATTTCTTCTGGAATTCCACTTCCATAGTCTTGGAAGGATATTACACAATTGTGCTCAGTCCCATTTGTTAGGGTAATGTCAATATTTCCACCCTTTGGCATTGCTTCAATGGCATTTTTAATAATGTTAAGAAACACTTGCTTTATCTGATTTTTTTCACAGGTAATGAACAGTTCTGAATCCTCAAATATCATGTTGAACTGTATATTGTTCATATGGGCTTGAGGCATTAGTAATTCAACTGTATTTTCAATGACTTGCGCAACATTAGTATCTTCTAGTTTTAAGGCTTGTGGCTTTCCTAGTGTAAGAAGCTCACTCGTAATTGCTTCAATTCGTTCTAATTCACTTAGTAGTAGATCATTGAACTCAAATGAATCGTCTCTTACTTTATTTAACTGAATGAAACCTTTGATCGTTGTCAACGGATTCCGGATTTCATGTGCAACTCCGGCTGCCAATTCGCCTACAATAGATAGTTTTTCAGATTGCAAAAGTAGTTCTTCTGACTTTAATCGTTCAGATATATCTCTGCTGATGATAACGATATGATCGACTGTTTGACTTTCGCCTAAAACTGGCATACAACGTGATTCAAATTGAACCCAATGACCATCCTTATGTTTTAAGCGAACATCGATTGTGTTAGGAGTTACCTCCTCGAACATTATTTGTACTTTATGTGTAAATATTTCTACATCATCTGGATGTACGATACTTTTCAACTTGTCTCTACTGAATTCTGATTCCTTGTATCCTAGTACTTTTTGATGGGACGGTGAATAATATTTTATTTTAGCAGACTTATCTAACACTAAAATCAAGTCAGAAGTATTTTCTGCTATTAGTCGATAATTTGCTTCACTTTCCTCTAATATATTTTGCATTTGCTTGTTTTCTCTAATGATTCGAAATAGTTTCATATAGGATTCGATAAGCAGAATTCCTATAACAACTCCAAACATGATAAAAAGCAAATACTGAAGGTGGAACAAAGGATTATCTCGGATGACATTAAATAACAATGGAACTGTAATCACATAAATGATGACATAGACGCCAAATATGATTACCGTTTTCTTTACTCTACTAAGGCGTTTAATATAAAAATGAATGAACGTAAAGGAAAGCATAATAATAAGCCAACCTGTAATCGCCGGAAACCAGTTTCCAGCTGAATATAACCTAGCACAAAGTGCAAATAAACCCGTTACAATTCCAGCAAGTGGCCCAAAATATGAGTAGACTAAAATAACAGGAACATAACGAATATCATAAGAATATCCTTCGTGATGAATTGTTAATATCACCAAAATGACCGACACGAGGCCACCATAAATACTACCCCATAAACGAAAGTTCTTAAGTGGTCTGTAATTGATTAAAGAACGGATAACTAATGGAGTACTAACCATTAACGAAAATATTGCAAGATTAATCACATAATCTAGTAAAATCAACTTACCCCCACCAGTGCAAAAGATATTATCTTATCTTACTTCTATTCTAATCTGACCATAGTTTTTTTTCCATATTTAAAAAATATAAATGATGAAAATAATACCAGTTGTTTAAATTAAAAAGAAAACAAGCCATTTGACTTGTCTTCAAGTTATATTATGTTCCACAAAACGTTCGGTAAGGTTGGTTTGAAGGTGTGGGAAGCTTGCAATATTCAGTGTGTTCTACTGAATATTCATAAGGCTTTGATAGTATGTTAAGTAACTTTTCCATTACAGAATTATCCCCGGATTCCGCAGCTTCTAAGGCTTCTTCCACTAGATGATTACGAGGAATAACGACTGGATTAGATTTCATCATTAGTTGCTGAGAATCTTTCTTCGATTCTGCCTGTCTTCCAAGTCGTTTTTGCCACTTCTCAGACCACTCAACAAACTCTTTTTTTCCAGCAAGAGCTGTTTCTTCATGCTTTTCTATTGTTAGTAAACGGAATGTATTCGTAAAGTCAGCTTCAAATTCCTTCATCAAATCAAGTAGATTTTGAATCAGTGCTTCATCTTCTTTTTCTTCATTAAATAAACCTAGCTTTTCTCTCATACCCTTTTGCCAATTATTCATAAAGGAGTCTGCATAGCTTGAAAGTGCCTCTTGAGCAAGTTCAATTGCTTTATCTTCCTTTTCATCGAGTAAAGGCAATAAGGTTTCTGCAAAACGAGCTATGTTCCATCCGCCATAATGTGGTTGATTTCCATATGCGTATCTTCCTTGCCTATCAATCGAACTAAACACAGTTTCCGGATCATATTGATCCATAAAGGCACATGGCCCATAGTCAATCGTCTCACCACTAATTGTCATATTATCAGTATTCATGACTCCATGTATAAAGCCAACAAGCTGCCATTTGGCAATGAGTGATGCCTGACGATTGATTACACCTTGAAGAAGGGATAGATACTTATTTTCTTCCTGCTCTAATTCAGGGTAGTGACGATTTATTGTATAATCAGCCAACTGTCTAAGCTCTTCGATGGGTCTCCAGTTTGCTACATATTGAAAGGTACCAACACGAATGTGACTTGCTGCCACACGTGTTAAAATCGCACCAGGTAATTCTGTCTCACGTATAACGGCTTCTCCTGTTTCAACTACAGCTAGGCTCCTCGTTGTTGGTATACCTAGTGAATGCATCGCTTCGCTGATTATGTATTCGCGAAGCATCGGCTTTATTGCTGCTCGGCCATCTCCACCACGAGAAAATGGCGTTCTTCCTGGTCCTTTAAGTTGGATATCAAGACGCTCGCCTTCTGGAGTAATGTGCTCACCTAGTAAGACTGCACGACCATCTCCTAACATATTAAAATGTCCAAATTGATGCCCTGCATAAGCTTGTGCGAGTGGTTCTGCTCCTTCTGGAATCGTGTTTCCAGCAAACTGTGAAACACCCATTTCACTACTTAATTCCTCCACATTTAATCCTAGTTCTTCGGCAAGTCGTTCATTAAAGATTGTAAGCTTTGGTGCACGTACAGGTTTTGGAGCATGTAATACAAAAAATGCCTCTGGAAGACGGGCGTAACTATTATCAAAGTTCCATCCAATTTTGCTCAAGCTATCGTTCTCCTTTGTTATAGATGTTTCATTCATTATGTACTTTATTAGGAATCAGTTCAATTTTAGCGTTTGCTTCTCGTCATAAATTATTCCTGTGTACCAAGTTATTATGTCTTGGAGCTACGCTTAATCGGACTACCAGACATGTTATATTCTGATTCTACTCAATTCTTTTCAACAAATGAAAAACGGGCCTCTCTGAGAGACCCGATGCAAATTATTATATAAACATACCTGCAATCGCAGCACTTAATAATGATGCCAACATCCCGGCTGCTACCGAGCGTAAGCCTAATCTGGCGATATCACCACGACGATTAGGAGCAAGACTCCCTAAACCACCAAGAAGAATAGCCATAGAGCTAAGATTTGCAAAACCGCATAATGCGAAACTAACGACCATTACCGTCTTATCCGACAATGAAGGAATATCCGGAGCAAATGCTGAGTAGGCAACGAACTCATTTAATACAAGCTTTTGTCCAATATAGCTTCCAGCTGTTACAGCTTCTGACCAAGGTACACCAACAGCAAATGCTAGTGGAGAAAAGAGTATACCTAAAATACTTTGAAGTGTTAGAGCTTCAAAACCGAATAGTCCACCAAGTCCACCAAGTAAACCATTAATAAGAGCAATTAATGCAATAAATGCTAATAACATAGCCCCAACATTTAATGCTAGATGTAAGCCGTCTGATGCCCCACGTGCTGCTGCGTCAATCACGTTAACTGATTCATCATCTTTTGATATTTCAAATGTATCTACTTCTGATTTTTCGGTTTCTGGTATGATCAGCTTTGCCATGATAAGTCCAGCTGGTGCAGCCATAAAGCTTGCAGCCAGTAAATATTCTAACGGAACTCCTAAAAGGGCGTATCCTACTAACACTGAACCTGCAACAGATGCTAGTCCCCCAGTCATTACTGCAAACAATTCCGAATTTGTCATTTTCGCTAGATAAGGTCGAATAACAAGAGGAGCTTCTGTTTGTCCTACAAATATATTAGCCGCTGCAGACATCGATTCTGTCTGACTTGTTCCGAGTAGCTTCGATAATCCGCCGCCAATAATTTTAATAAACCATTGCATAATTCCAAGATAATATAAAACTGAAATTAAAGATGAAAAGAAAATAATAATCGTTAATACTTGGACAGCAAATACAAACCCAAATTCAGATGCATTACCAATTGGTCCGAAAAGGAAACTAATCCCTTCATTCGCATAGTTTATAACATCTTGAATTCTCATCGTAAACCATTTCAGTGCTGCTCTTCCTGCCTCCCACTTTAACACGATAAACGCGAAGGCTAATTGAATAGCTAGTCCACCAAATATTGTTCTAAAGTTAATCGCTTTCTTTTTTGTAGATAAAAGAAAACCAATACCCAAAACAACAAATATACCGAATAATCCCCATAATAAATTCACTGTTGTTCACCTCATAGTTGTTATCATTTAATGAGAAACCGCTTTCGAAACTAGATAACTTATATTTATGTCAGTCGTCTGACAACATTATGATTTTACAAAAATAAATGCGAAATGTAAATGTAGAAATTGTGAAGGATATAGTTGCCAATCTTATGTATGATGCAAGCTCGGTTACTTTTTTTCACAATAATAGTTTATGCATAGGAAACAACTTTATGTACTCTTTCCACTAATAACAAATGAGGTTGGGACATAGATAAATAAAATCTCCTCAAAGGCGAATAATATCTAAGTTATTCTATCTATTAAAGATTCTACTTTTTTCGTATCTTTCGTTATATATTAATCAGTTAAGCTGGAAGAATGAGTTCGTTCCACTGCGCTGCAAACACTCGCCGGATACCGCGGGGAGGAAGCTGAGCCTCCTCGCTACGCCTGCGGGGTCTCAGCCTTTCCTCTACTTCCCGCAGGTGCCCGAGTGTCTTCCGCTCCATTCCACTATTTTTTATGAATAGTATACCCAACCTATTGAAGCAACAAATAAAGACCCGAACTACTAGGTAAAAGGTATCACCTAATAGTTCGGGTATATCATTTGCTGAAATACTTATGTCCCAGCCTCTCGTTAATCACGTATTTGATTAAATAAATACTGTCCAATTTCTTCTGACTCCAACCTCACCGCAACATAAGGCGGTTTTAATACCTTAGTAGGAATAACCGGCACCCCTAGCCATAAAAATCTCCCGTCAATTAAGACAAACGGAAAAGGTAATACCTCATTGAATTGTTCTACCTTCACCTTATTTGGTACTTGCTTAAGCTTTTCAGTCCATGTCTCAGGGAGACTTGTCGTTTTCGGCATACAAAGTAAGATGGATTCTTTGGCATTGTCAATATCATGAAAAAGTCGATCATGCTTCAATGCATGCATCCATTGAAGATGAGGATGTTGATTTTTAATCCATGTGCCGATTTCACGTGGGAGTATTTGTTGCTTCTTTGATAGCTGATATTCCACCAGTGATCTGATTGTTTTCCCTCTGTACACATGCTTTTGTATAAATGCCGTGTCACCGACATGAATGAACTTCCCTTTTGTTCTAGTGATGGCTACATTTAAAAGCCTTTCACTTTCTTTTCCCGTTAGTAGCATGCTCGCTCTAGTTTGCGAAAAGCTATCCACACTATCAAACACCATTACATCCCGCTCACTGCCTTGAAACTTATGAACAGTTGCGGCAATAATATCAGAAGTTGTTAACTCTTTTGCATATATGTCTTGTAGGAGTAGTTGCATTAATTCTGCCTGCGCGCGATAAGGAGTCGCGTATCCAATGGAACGCGCACCTCCGACATAGGCTTCATGAATAAGCTGAAATGATAGCAATAACTGCCAAAAATTGATTCGGGAGTTCGATGACTTCTCAGAAAAGCAATGCTCACCTGTGTAGCTCGTATCGACCAGCACAGACGCCCTGGCTTGAAACGGAGCACGCTCTACAATCTTCTGTCTATTAATTCTCACACTTTCATGATCGGTAACAAGTGAACCGTATATATATTGATTCGTAAATGCCGAAATGTCAGGGTGCATTCTTCTTTGTTCGTTTAGTAAAAACAATTGCGGATGAAGTTTCCCTGTATTTACAGACTCTGTTAAACCGGTACTATAAAAAATATCTTGCTTTAGCCATTTCTCTACAAGGTTGTGATTGCTTGCCGCAATCGGTGGCAGTTGTTTAAAGTCACCACAAACAATAATTCGTTTCCCGAGCGTTGCAGCAAAAGCTACTTGTGGAACGTAGGCCATACTTGCTTCGTCAACAATGACAATATCATAGTTTTTTGAATAAATTGTTTCATCAGAGGCTGCTTTCGCCAGAGTAGTCCCAATAATCATCGCATCTTTTACAAGCTTGATCTCTCGTTGTCTTATTTTCTCTAAAATCCTTGCTAACTTAGTTTCGATCTGTAGCAATTGATCTGTATCCCGCTTCGTAAAGGACTTTGATAAATCAGCCTTTAGCCCTTGTCTATCTATTGTTAACCCTTTCCTTTCCTGTGAAAGCATCGGATCATTTTGCTCTATGAGCTGTGCCGTCGTAATTCCTTCAAAGCTAGATAGAATTTCTCCGGATTGTGATCCATAACGAAGGACATCCCCTTCACGAAGCTTACCTTTCTTTTTCAACACACCCGCTATTTCTGCAATTAACACATCGATCGCTTGGTTACTATGAGATAACAGTAAGATACTTTTCCCTTTAAAATAGTGTTGAATGGCAACACGAGCTAGTGTATACGTTTTTCCGGTTCCAGGTGGTCCCCATACGAACGTCACGGAATTGTACTTGGAACGAAGAAACACCTCATGCGCATTGTTTTTAATTTTGTCAGTAGGGTGCTTCGTTTCGAGAGAGGGATTCATTAAACTTTTAATTCGAGAACGCTTCATTTTACTTTTCTTTATATCATCAAATCTCTGAAACAGTTCATCTAGCAGCTCCCATGGATCATGTGATACATACGCTTCCGGAATGAGGTCTCCAATGGATATAGCTACAGATAAAAGTAGACTTCTACCCTCAGAAGATAACGTTCTAGCCTCTTGCGTAACATGTCCCCACTCTAGCTTTACTTTTGACCCTACTGGAATTCTTAAGTTAGTCGATGTTTCAAAATAATACGTAAATCCATTGTCATTTGAAATCAGGTGGCCGTTCGTCACTCGGTGTTTTGAGCTTCCGTATTTTTTCAAATGATGAATTTCAGCTTGCAACGTTTTTTGCCATTCTTTCATATATCCGAGTGTTGACTTCACGTATTCACCTACTTCATTTTTCATAGTGCCTTAAATATAAATAATACTAGCATGTCCTCATATAGTAATAGAAAGAGAGAGGAGTGATCGTATGAATGAGACTTTAAAAGAGCTGTGTGTACATTGCAATGAACCAGTAGAAAGCAATTCTTCCTTTTGTTCTGAGAAATGTGAATTCGACTACAGATCCAACGATTAAAAAGCAAAAAGGCTTCCTAATAGGTTGCCTTTTACTTTTAGTAAATTACTATTTGTTTAATTCTAATAGTGCCACACACTCAACATGTACAGTGTGTGGAAATAAATCAACTGGTTGTACGGTTCTTAACGTATAACCGAATGGTTCTAGTTCTTTAATGTCTGTTGCGAATGTTTCCGGGTTACAAGATACATAGACAATTCTTTCCGGTTGTGAACGACCGATACGTCTCATTACTTTTCCACCTGCACCTGAACGCGGGGGATCAAGTAATAGCAATTCAGGTTTTCCGAAGCTTTCTAGTACTTCATCGATTCCTTTTCTAGCATCTTTTGCTAGGAAGTATGTGTTCGTAATGCCATTATCCTGTGCGTTACGTTTTGCCGATTCAATCGAAGTCTCAACTATTTCAATACCAGCAAGCTTTCCGACTCTACTTGCGAATGGAAGTGAGAATGTACCTACACCACAGAAAAGGTCGATCATTTTTTCTGTTTTGTTCGGTTGTCCCATTTCAACAGCTAAGTCTACTAGTTTTTGAGCTTGTGTAGGGTTCGTTTGGAAGAACGTATCAAACCAAAGGCGGAAGCGATAGCCGTCCATCTCGTCATAAATGAAATCACGTCCAGCTAGCAGATGTGTTTTTTCAGATTGAGTACGATCTGCCCAGTTTGTGTTTTCTAGCCACATTAAGCTTTTTACCTCAGGGAACTTTCCTTCTATACGTTTCACTAAATCATCAGCAGCTTCTTGAAGATGATGAGCAGGACCTTCTGTTGCAAACAATGCAAGCATGATCTCACCTGTTACAAAAGACTGTCTTACCATTAAATGACGGAGTAAGCCTTTGTGCTCGTCTTTGTCATAACCTGATAGTTCATGGTCCTTTGCCCACTGTGCCACTTCCATTGACGCTTCAACCATTTTCTTCCCGGCAATTAAGCATTGCTCAAGTGAAATGATTTTACGGAAGTTCCCTTGCTCATGTAAACCAAGTGAACCATCCTTACTAAACGTAAATTCCATCTTATTGCGGTAGTGCCAAGGGTTATCCATGCCAATCGTGTCTTTCACCAATTCCGAATTGAAACCTTGTGCTTCCACAACTTCTTTTACAAATGACGTTTTTTGCTTTAGCTGACCATTGTAGTCCCAGTGTTGCCATACACATCCTCCACATTTTTCAAAGTGAGGACATGGTGCTGCTGTACGTTCTTCGTGACTTTCTAGAATTTCGTCAGGCATAGCCTTTCTCGTTTTACGGTCAGGTTGATCCACCGTTACACGAACCTTTTCTCCAGGCAACGTTTGAGGAATAATTAATTTCAATTTCTTCTTGTTTCCTAATTCGTTTTCACGCCATGCAGCAGCACGACCTGAACCTCTATCATCTAAATGATCAATTTCAACAATCATTACTTCTTCTTTAGTCGTCGTCAAAGTATGTACCTCCTGTTACGTTTTTCCTACTTTATATATGAACCTACTTAAATAGTTAAGTTTTACATGTCAACTAAACTAGTATATACGACAATGAGGTATTTTTGGAATTTTTTCAGGTTAGTAAGTATTAACAAAAAGCAATGGTAGCCACCTCATTAAGCTGGATTGGGCATTCTTTCATTTTCCTGTTTATGGGTAAATGCTCATAAATTTGTAAATTGACGCATAAATGTTGAAAACGGCGCATAAATGTTTCGTTTTGGCGCATAAATTCCAGAATTGGCTCATAAAAGGATGAATTCGAATTCTAATAAAAAAAGGACAGACCATCAGCCTATCCTGCATTAATTTTCTTCTTTAGTAAATACGTCCGTTACCGCAGGTTTAATAAATAAACCGGTCATGAACATTAAGAACAAATCGATAAATCCATATAAGGCTTCCCCATCAAAGAAAAACGAAAAAGATGATAAAAGGAAAACGATGAATCCCCCAATGAGTAATAGAGCAAAAAACAAGTCTTTCACTTCTTCGAAAAAGGCAAATACCTTCTCTAAAAATCTCACTTTTACAACGTTCCTTTCTCATCAGTTTCTATATTCCTTGATAAGTATTTACTCTCTCTGATAATTAATTGGTATTCACCGCAACTTTATTAATCGTCTCTTCCCCAATTTCAGCCTCACGACCAAACAAGCGACTATACACTCCGCTACCGTTTTCAAGCAACTCAGCATGTGATCCTTCTTCCACAATTTTACCATGCTCAAGTACGATAATTTTATCTGCTGATAGAACAGTAGATAGACGGTGTGAGATAATTAAGATGGTTTGATTCTTTCCTGTTTTCAGTACAGCCTCATTGATCTTAGTTTCGGTAATCGGATCAAGCGCTGAGCTTGCTTCGTCTAGAACAAGAATGGGTGCATCTTTTAGGATTGCTCTAGCAAGAGATAGACGTTGCTTTTGTCCACCAGATAGTAGACTTCCTCGTTCTCCTACCTTCGTGTTCAATCCTTCTGGCAGCGTTTCGATGAGTTCTCCGAGTCCGCTATCCTGCACAGCTTTCAGTAGTTCTTCATCTGTTGCGTCCGGCTTACCAATTCGCAGGTTTTCAGCTAACGTCCCGCTTCGTAAAATAACATCTTGAGTAACAATCGCCATTTGTGATCGTACCCATTTCGTATCCCACTCTGTAATACTTCTACCATCCACTTCTATAAAACCATTCTTTGTTTCATATAGTCTAAACAACAAGTCAACAATTGTAGATTTACCGGAACCACTTGGACCAACTAGTGCTACCTTTTCACCAGCTAGAATGTCAAAAGAAACCCCTGATAACACATTTTCTTCTTTTCCAGGGTATGCAAATGTAACATCCTTTAGACTGATGCGACCTTCTGCTCGCCCGCCACTAACACCCGTTGTTGTTTCAGCTTCAGCTGTTTCTTCAGCTAACAGTATTTCGGAGCGATCTAGTGCCGGGCCCGTTCTTCTTACCGATAACCAGTTACGAAGTAATCGTTGCATTTCGTTTGCGGCAATCGTTACTAAACCACCTGCTGTTAGCATTTGACCAGTTGAGAGATTGTTATCCCAAATGAGTAGAGTACTAATAAGATAGACTGTACCAAGTGCAAAACCGTTATAGCTCGCAATCACAATAACTGATTGCATTCTTGCCTTTAATTCTTTGATGGAGTGCTGCACGAACGTATCACGGATCGCGACGACACTTTCTACTTCACTGTCTGACACACCCATTACACGGGATAAATGAATACCTGTTACAGATTCTCTTAATCTTTCTAAATATCTAGAAGCTTCCTTTCTCGCATCTGCAGAAGCCGCTCTCGTTCTCGCTCCGACATAGTTGGACGTCCAGTAAAAGATAACTCCCAGTACAACACTCGTAATCATTAAATAGGGATGAATCCATAACAATACTAAACTATAAATGATCACCCCTTGCACACTTGCCATAAACGTTGATCCTTCCCACGCAAGGAAGTTGTGCAGTGTATCAGGGTCATCCGATACTCTTGCTAATAATTCCCCAGAAGGATTGTTATGATAAAAGGAATACGGCAGTATTTGCAGATGACGGAATAGTCGTAGTTTCTGCCAGTTCGTTACCGTTTTTGCAGTCTGATGGCAAAAATATTCATCAATTACCATCATCACTAAATCTAATACGGCTGATAAGATTAACAACCACATCAAGCCCCAAAGCCAGTTGTAGCTTTCATTTGGGAGAATGGTATCGACTAACCAACTTAGTGCTAAAGTTGGGATTAAAGCAGAGAACACCTGACTAATTGCGATAACAACTGAGTCAGCAATAACCCACTTTTTATAAGGCTTTAAAAACGCTAAGACTCTTCTACCATCACGGTTTTTCGTTTGAGAGACAGTCGTACTCATCCTACCATCTCCTTTTCCAGCTCACTGTATTGAGCTTTATATAATTCATAGTACTGTCCTTTTAATGCCAGCAGCTCCTCATGAGTTCCTTTTTCCGCTACCATTCCTTGATCTAACAGAATAATCGTATCCGCATTACGAACAGTAATAAGTCTGTGCGCAATCGTAATCGTTGTTCTTCCAGGAATTAATTGTTCCAGTGCCGCTTGAACTTTTTCTTCTGTTTCTCCGTCTAGTGACGACGTTGCTTCATCAAAGATTAAAACTGGCGGCTGTCGTAAAATAGCTCTTGCCATAGCCACGCGTTGACGTTGACCTCCAGAGAGCTTTAAACCCCGCTCACCAACAATTGTTTCATATTTATCTTCTAGAGATTCAATTAAATCTTTTAGTCCTGCTGCCTCAACTGCTTGCTCCAATTCTTCTTGTGTTGCATTAGGCTTTCCATATAAAAGGTTTTGACGAATTGTACTATTTAATAGGAACGTTTCCTGTGACACAATTCCCACCTGCTGACGGAAGCTATTGCGGTTGAATTCAAATAAATTCTGACCATCAATCTTTACAGAACCAGAGCTAGGTTCATAAAGTCCTAGTAAAATTTGTACAAGCGTACTTTTTCCACCACCACTCGTACCGACAATTCCGATATGCTGACCTGGCTCAAGGGATACCGATACTCCTTTTAAAACTTCCTTATCACTGTTCGGATACGTAAAGCGAATATCCCCCAGCTCAATTTTTCCTTTTATCGGTCCAAATGCAGGTAAGTTTTCTTCATGCTCTTCTGGTAGATCGAAATATTCGTAGATTCGATCTAATGCCGGAATGGCTTGTTGAATGATTAATGCATTTTCAGCTAGAGAACGCACTGGTTGGAACATGATTGGAATAAAACTTAAACAGGATACAAGTACCCCAACTGTAATATCCTTTTGCCAGACGGAATATCCTCCAATCAGCATCACAACACCAGGTGTCGCAATGTTAAACAAGTTCCCCAGACGATAGTTAACCTTGTTAATCAACGCCGCACGAATCGAATAGTTTTTCCAATCTGTTAGCTTTCTTTCCTGCGTCCCTACTTCCTGCTCTCCAGTCTGATAGGTTCTCACTAATCGAATACTTTCAATACTTTCCTGCAGGTGCGAATACATATCTGCACGCATCTCACGTTGAACCGCACTCATTTTTCGAACGGTTTTTCCTAGTTTAAATGATGGGTATATGTAAATCGCAAACACAACAAACATGACAATAGCTGCTGGCCAGTATAAGACAAATACTGTGGCAAATGCAGCAACCGCTCCTACAACTTGCTGTAAAATCCTTGGGACAACCGTATTATTTAAGTTTTGAATAGACTCCACATCGTGAGTTAGCCGGTATAACATATCGCCTCTTGGTGTTGTCGTAAAAAAAGACATCGGTGTACGATGCAATCGTTTAAACGCTCGTATTTGCATGTCGGTAATCACATCAAGTCCGATCTTAACCTGTACGAACTCCTGCATCGTTTCGAATAGTGACTTTCCTAAATAAGCAATGAGGACGCCACCAACAATCCAAATGAGAAGGTTTAATTCCTTGCCTTCAATGACCACGTCCACAAGCTTACCAACTAATATAGATGGCATGACCGTGAAGGCTCCCCCAATTAATGAAAATACTAAAGCTAATAGCAATCTCTTCCAATACGGCTTAAAATGCCGCAACGTTGTTTTTACTAAATTCATGTTGTTCACCTCTCCTCGCAAGATTTTATTTTATTACAAAATATTGAAATAATCACTAATAATCGGAAAAAAATTATTATTACTACTATTGTGACTTGTATTTTGTTTTAGGTCATTGGATTTTGGAATGAATTTGACTAAGACTTTAGAATGAGGGGGAAAGATAATCAACAACGTACGCTATAAATAGAAAAAACGCTTGGTATTGATCCAAGCGCTTTTTAAGGACTTTGTATTATAAAACTATATATATTCTTGAAAAACTGCTGGACTTCCAAGTCTATTGGATTCCGTCAAAATCATTGTGTATCAAGTGCGCTCTAGCACGTTGGTAAGCATACGGTGGACAACCTCGTGGTCACGGGGATCGTGCAGGCGGTAGTCTTCACCTGGCAGCGTGTACCACTCCTCGGCACCGACATACGTTATTGCGAGCGTAAGGATACCGGCGTCATTGCAGGTGGTGCGTAGTTCGAGCTCCCCGCTGATAACGCCGACTTCAGTGGTCATTACACCGTGGGTTGCGGTGAAGATTGATGACTTTTTCTGCATACGAGTAGCTCCCTTCTTGGTTTTGATGGTTAGACAGCATTAACGTACTTAATAGGAGCAGCTGTTCAGCATACTCTGCAGTGCAGACTTTTCAGATGACTGAAGACTTAGGTCATAGCGATACTTTGTATTAATCCACATCTTTGCATATGCGCAGCGAGCACCGTAACGAGTAGGTTGCCACGTTGACGGATCCTGATCACCCTTAGAACGGTTTGAGCTGGCAGTCACTGCAATTAACTGTGGACCATTGAGGTCGTTGGCGAAGTTTTGGCGCTTTGTCGTCGTCCAACTGCTAGCTCCTGAACGCCACGCTTCTGCCAATGGAACAACGTGATCAATATCGAGTTCAGACGGTGAGTACACGGTAACACCGTCGTAGTAGCTGTACCACTTACCAGACGTCACCGGGCAATTGCCACTGTAGTAATCAGCGTCACGCTTAAGAACTACTTGTCGGGTATCACAGCCACTTCCTTGGCTGATCCAATGTGGAAACTTATCGCGAGAATAACCTGTCATGGTGCTTTCAGACTTTACGGTCAGCGCGTTCAACTGAGACTGAGCGGTAGATTTGGATGGTATTCCCGTTGGTAATGCCGACGCCGTCCGCATGTCAAATTGAAACACAGTAAACGATAGAACTAATGCAAAAACAGAAAACATTGCTTTCTTTAGCATATAAATGCCTCCTATATATAATTTTTTTATACTAACAATCTCTGTTCACTTTTAGTGAATGAGATGTTAATAGACACATAGATATCGTTACCAAAGGGAAATGGGGAACAGCAACAAATGTCTCATTGCGAAAAACAACATAGTATTAGAAATCTGAACAAAAAGCCATACAAGAACACGCTTCCACTTGAAATGATAGTGCATGAATTAATTTCTATAAAGTTAAAAATTTGTAAATTATCAATCTATTGTAAAGGATAGATGGCTGCTACAATTCCTACAATACGGCAAAAAACCTATTTTGGGTGTTCATGTTGATAGTACTTTCTATCTATCCTTTATAAAGAAAAACCGTACATAATCGTATTGTTGTACTGCTAGTAATAATCTTCACAATCCTTTTCATTCAATTAATATAAAATTACAAATGAGTTAGCGAGAATGTAATAACAGTCATTTTCCGCATTCCCCACTCTCATAAAAAAATGCATACCAATCTCTATTTGAGTTGATATGCAAACAAGTGTTTTGCCTAATCCCGCAGCTATAAAGTTTTCTTCGTGATTTTATGTCTTAACCTAAATCCATCCATATCTCCAAATTGGCATCAAGTTCTTTCGTTAACTCTTGTTTTCTACTGAAAAGTTTATGAATTTCTTCGTACTCCAAATTGCTGGACGACAGAATTGAATCTAGTTCTTTTATTTCATTTTCAAGTTTTTCAATCTTGTTTAGTGCTTTTTCTGCTTCTTTCTTTGAACCATCTTTTCCTTTCTTCACTACCTCTGCTTTCCTAGCTGTCTCAATTTTCGGTTCAGGACTTATTTGCTTTTTCGCCTTACGGAACTCATCATAATTACCTTCATAACTATTTAACACATAATCCTCTAGGGCAATCATTCTCTCTCCAATTTTGTTCATAAAATATCTGTCATGAGAGATAAAGAAAATTGTACCCTTGAAATTCTCTAGCGCTTCCTCTAGTGTTTCAATCGAGTTAATATCAAGATGGTTCGTTGGCTCATCGAGTATTAATAAGTTGATATCTTGTAAATACTGCTTTCATTAACTACAATCTCATAAAAACTAACCCCAAGTGATTAAGAGTTAAACAGCCAAGGATATGGTAAAATATGTTTTATTCAGTGAAAAGGAGCCATAAAACATGGATACCACTCAAAAGAACTCTCAAAAATCATTCCTTTCATTAATTTTATCTACACGAATCCCTAAGTTTATTTTAACAATTGGATTAATCGGAAGTTTACTTACAACCCTCGCCGGTCTTGCCATTCCATTGTTAACAAGAGAAATGGTAGACGGGTTTTCGATTGAATCATTAAATACCCTGTTAATCGTTGCGATTGTAGCCGTGTTTATTTTACAAGCTGTCATTGATGGACTTTCTTTATATGCTTTAACCTATGTAGGTCAACGAATTGTAGCCCAGCTTCGAGAAAAGATATATTTCAAGCTATTACGCTTACCCGTCACCTACTTTGACAAGCATACAAGTGGTGAGACCGTGAGCCGAGTTGTAAATGATACGGGAGTATTAAAAGACTTAATTTCTCAACAATTTCCTCAATTTATTAGTGGGATTATCTCTATCATCGGTTCCATCATCATCCTATTTATTATGGATTGGAAAATGACGTTATTAATGTTCATTTCCGTTCCTCTTTCGATATTATTTATCGCTCCACTGGGGAGAAGCATGTCTAAAATATCGCGGAACCTTCAGGACGAAACCGCAAAATTCACAGCAAATGTTCAACAAACACTAAGTGAAATACGATTAATGAAAGCCTCAAACGCAGAAAAAACAGAAGAGCAGCGAGGATCTGCCGGAATTGAGAATTTATTTACGTTCGGATTAAAAGAAGGACGTATTTTTGCTTTAATTGGGCCACTTATGTACTTAGTTGTGATGGTCGTTATTGTAATCATCATCGGCTATGGGGGAATTCGTGTTTCAGAAGGTACAATGACAACTGGTTCACTAGTTGCTTTCTTACTGTACCTATTTCAAATTATTTACCCGATTACATCGTTTACCATGTTTTTCACTCAGCTTCAAAAGGCAAAGGGAGCAACGGAACGCATTATTGATATATTAGATGAAGATGTAGAGCCAGGACAAACAGGAAGGGACCTCGACATCTCCAATCAAGAAATTCGTGTACAGAATGTGTCGTTCTCCTTTAGTGAAGATGAACCAATTGTAAAAAATGTATCCTTTGATGTTCCCGCCGGTTCCGTCGTAGCGTTTGCAGGACCAAGTGGTGGAGGAAAAACGACAATGTTTGGATTACTAGAACGCTATTACGAACCAACATCCGGACAAATTCTAATCGGAGATACACCAATCAGTGAATTGTCTATCTACTCATGGAGAAGACAAATTGGTTATGTTTCACAAGATAGTCCAATGATGGTTGGGACTATCCGTGAAAATTTATGCTACGGACTTGATAATGTAGGTGAAATTAAGGATGACCGTCTTTGGGAAGTAGCCAAAATGGCGTATGCCGATCAGTTTATTCAGGAGTTTCCAAAAGGACTAGACACTGAGGTTGGCGAACGTGGTGTAAAGCTTTCCGGAGGACAAAGGCAGAGAATCGCAATTGCCAGGGCGTTTCTAAGAGATCCGAAAATATTAATGATGGATGAAGCAACAGCAAGCCTTGACAGTCAATCAGAAGCCATTGTACAGCAAGCACTCTCACGACTGATGGAAGGCCGCACTACCTTTATTATTGCCCACCGCCTTTCTACAATTGTCCATGCTGATAAAATCATCTTTATTGAAAAAGGAGAAATTACAGGTACAGGTACTCACCAAGAGCTCGTTCAATCTCACGAGTTGTATCGAGAATTCGCAGAACAACAGCTAACAAAAGAACAAGTATAGGTAACATAAAAAAATGGCCATCTATCGAGACTTGGCCATTTTTCATCTTGGACTATCGCTATAGTAACCTTTCCCTCACGAATGTGAAGTTCTTAGCCTACCTGCTTTAATGCCTTAATCGTTTTTAATAAAGTCTCTGTTTCAATTTCCTTTGCCAACGTTTGCTGAATAGGCTCCACAATATGCTTGAATAGATGTGGATCCGTGTGGAATATTTCTGCCCCTTCTTGTACAGCAATTTCTTTATAAACGGCTTCCTGTTCATATACTGCTCGTCTTTCCTCTTCAACTGCTGACCTTGCTGCTTCCATTATCAGTTTCTTTTGATGTCTCGATAACGCATTGTACGTTTTTCCGTTCATTAATAGAAAGCGCGTTGTATAATCATGGCCCGTCTCCGTAATATATTTACCATTATCTGTTTTATGGTGTTTTTGTTGAACAAAGTAAGGATACGCATTCTCTGCAAAGTCTATTGTTTTTTGTTGAAGTCCTTGATAGATTTCCCCCCAAACTAAAGAGGTCGTAATCGCACCGATTTTTGTTAAATATTCAGCCGCAACACCTGTCGTTTGAGTTCGTACAGTCATTCCTTTTAAATCTTCTAATCCAGCAATCGGTTTCTTGCCATAATAGTGCCTTACACCAGCGGACATGTAACCTAATACGTGTAGGCTGTTATTCGATTTTCTCTTAATGAGAGAAGACATGTATTGTCCAACCTTACCATCAACAGCTCTCTCCCAGTGATCGTAATTATCGAATAAATAAGGTATTGTCAAAAGGTCAAGTTCTTCAATCCCTATCCTAGATACCACATCCGGTGAAACGACCACTACATCAATCGTTCCCTTTTGAAGCTTTGTTAATAGTTCGATTTCACTTGTCCCTAACGTTCCTGCATGTATTTCAACTTGAAGTGTATCATTTGAAATTCTTTCAATTTCTTCTTTAAACTTCTGCATCCCAATATGATAAGGATTTTCAAGTGATGTTTGATTATGCGCAACCGTAATCTTAAGTTTCTCACTTGTAGCTTGTCCCACCCTCTGAAAGAGCTTTTCAACAAGCTTCCTTTTTCTCTGTTGTTGATTGAGCATTGGGTTAGCCTTCCAAAGATTCTTATCTTTTGTAATCTCCGTAAAGTAATCTCCAATTGACTTTTGATAATCACTAAAAAACTCGATAGAACGACTTATTTTAAGACATGCATGCGCATACTTCACTTTGAATTCTTCCTTATACATTTCAAGACTATGACTTTGGATATATCGATCTTTATCCAGAATAAAGCTATTGTAATGATCGATTTCCTCTAAATAATGAATGACCTCAACATAGACATGACCGTCTAATTTTGCTGCCACTGGCAGGAGTTTGTTACTGTATGTATTCTTTAACTCTTTTAGAGTTTCATATTTTATCCCTACTAATTCCGGGTGTTCAGTAACCTTAGTAATCATAGATTTAAATTCTGCAAGAAACTTTTCACTCTCAATTTTCACACTATTGATCGCTTCTATTTTCTGAGGAAAGGATTGAATAAATTCATTCTCTAAGTCCTTCGCATATGCCTTTTTATAGGAATTATCAGAATGTCTAATCGTTAAAGAAACCCCAACAATCGTTAAAAGTCCTCCTAAAATGGATCCAAAATAAGCTAACGTATCCGGTTCAGCAAACTTTAGACCTAATGCCCTAATAAACGTCATCGGAATGATTGGAAAAACTATTAAGGTAACAATAATTAGTAGGTTGGTAGGTTTTAAAATAGCTGTCCACTTCTTTTTCATGATAATCCTCAACTTTCAGTAAATTTCATCATGAATCTATTATAGTACTTTGGCACTGGACTAAGGAACTACTTTTGACTTTTTGTTTACTTATTTACGGCGTCATTCGTACTATCACCAGTATTACTATAGTCGCATTATTCAAAAAGAACAAAGTCGAAATTATAATCCGTTAGTCTGATTCTTCTTGTCCTTCCAAAGTTATACAATTAAGTTGTTTGAAAATTCTATACATAATGGAGGGTTATGATGAAGAAGAAACTGATTTCAGGTGCTTTAACCGCTACATTGAGTGCTGCTGCTTTTCTTGGAAGTTTCGGGGTAAGTACACAAGCACAATCAGTAGAAAAGGATTACTTAGTTGTATTTAAGAACGAGGCAAGTCTTCCTTCAAATTACTTAGATGTTATTAAGAAGCATGGTGGTGAAGTGGAGAAAACTTTACCGAAATTAGGAGCAGTAAAAGTCAGCTCAGATAACCCGGAATTTTTAGCAGATATTAAAAAGAATAGTGCAGTTTTAGATGCTGGATCTGAGAACACTGTGTATCCAGAAGCTCCAGTTGCAGTAGAGACAGTTGATCGCGACTTTGTCTCCTCTGAAGCGAACGATTTATATAACACGTACCAATGGGATATTAAACAAGTTACAAACGACGGTGCTTCATGGAAGCTAGACGGAGGAACTGGAGAATCTGCTAATGGCAAGGATATTGTAGTAGCTGTTGTTGATACAGGAATTGATTATACACACCCGGATCTTAAAGCTAATTATGCATATGGAAAATCCTTTGTTCCTGGTTACCCTGATGCAATGGATCAAAACGGCCATGGAACTCACGTAGCTGGCTCTATTGCTGCAAATGGCCGTGTACTTGGAATTGGACCTGAGCTAAAAGTAGCTGCATACCGTGTATTCGGTCCAACTGGTGGGGCATCCACTTCAGATATTGCTAACGCTTTAATGACAGCAGCTGATGACAATGTTGATGTTGTAAACATGTCACTTGGAGGCTATGATTGGTTCCAAAATCCTGACTATGCAACGAAGGACACTGTAGCAGATGTTCGTCTATTCAATCGTGCCATCCAATACGCAATTAATAAGGGCGTAACAGTTGTTGGTTCTGCAGGAAATAATGCTGTTGATCTAACTAGTCCTGGTAAGCTATCAGGAGATGACAATGGAGCAACACACAGAAGCCCAAGTAGCCAAACGCTAATTCGTGTAGCTGCAGGTGGAGAAGCGAAGAACCTTACATTCTATTCAAACTATGGTGTTGGGAAAATTGACGTAATCGCACCAGGTGGAGACTACGGTTTAAAATATGCAGAAACACGTAACCCACTAGATGCTGACCGTAATAAGTTAGCACTATCCACTGTTCCAGGTGGTTATGCATTCTATGCAGGAACATCAATGGCAGCTCCTAAAACAGCTGGTCTAGCAGGTGTTATCATTGCGAAGCATGGTAAAGATGTATTATCACCAGCACAGGTAAAACACATTATCCAAAGCTCAGCTGACGACTTGTTCAAGCCAGGTTATGACGGAGAGTCTGGATTTGGATTAATTAATGCGGTGAATGCGTTAGATTAATTAAAATAAGGGACAGTTACTTAACACGTATAAGTAACTGTCCCTTTTCTAGTTTAACTTCGGAGTTCTTCCCCAACTAAAAATTCCATAATAACAATGAGTCAATGCTATACTTGAGAAATATTGATGTTAAAGGAGTTCTTTTGTTGATGCAGAAATCTAAAGCTATTACTCAACCTTACATATACTTATTAATTGCAGGAATTGTATTAATCGCCTTTAATTTACGTCCAGCTATCACTTCTCTTGGTCCGCTAGTAGGAATGATTCAGAAGGATATTGGATTAGCTCATTGGAGTGCAGGTCTTTTAATGAGCTTACCGTTAATAGTATTTGCGGTGATGTCTCCCCTAGTTCCAAAGATTGCTTCCAGACTGACGAATGAGAAGACATTAATTTTAGGATTAGCTTTTTTATTAGTTGGAATTTCGATACGATATATCCCAACTACCTTCTTTCTTTTTTCGGGTACTCTCTTAGCCGGCACCGGGATTGCTGTAGGAAATGTGTTGTTACCTGCTGTTGTAAAGGAGCGGTTTCCTGAAAAGTTTGGTCTGATGACAAGTGTGTATTCAACATCGATGGGATTAATTGCGTCTTTAGCATCTGGAGTAAGTGTTCCATTAGCTGTTAATTACAACCTTGGATGGAAGGGTGCTCAGGTTATTTGGGCAATACCAGTTGCCGTTGCGATTGTAGTGTGGTTATTTCTATTGAAAAGAAATAAAAATAGAAGTATTCATCAGGAAAGGAAGAGTTCCCAATTCAATCAGATTTGGAGATCGCCACTTGCTTGGCAGTTAGCCATTTTTATGGGAGTGCAATCATTTCTATTTTATGTAACCGTATCATGGTTACCTGAAATTCTACATAGTCATGGAATCAGTTTAGCAACAGCAGGCTGGTTACTTTCTTTCACCCAACTGATAGGGCTTCCTGCAAGCTTTATTATTCCTGTACTAGCAGGACGTTTCGCCACACAAGTATGGATTGCATTTAGTCTCGGCATTTTATCCATATTAGGATATAGTGGATTACTGATAGGCTCCTCTTATCCAGTTATCATCGTAAGTATCATTTTAATCGGAGTTGCACTAGGAGGAAGTTTTCCGTTAGCTCTTACCTATATCGGACTACGATCACGAACTGGACAGCAGGCTTCGGAGTTATCCGGCATGGCCCAATCAACAGGTTATATACTTGCAGCTGTTGGGCCTTTGTTTATCGGATATTTGTTTGATTTAACACACGTATGGACAACTCCACTTCTGACGTTAGTTGCTGTGTCATTCATTGTTATGGTGTTTTCTATGCTGGCTGGTCGAAATAAATATGTATGAGAAACTAACCAGGATGCCACGTAATGTGAAAAAAGAAATAGGATAGTCGAACAGGAAGAAACCTGTTTGACTATCCTATTTTGCATTCATTCAGCTTTGCAAGATACTTCTTTTTAAAAACTCTCTATTTTTCTCTTTGAATTTGTCATTATGCGAAGAAACCATTGCATATTTGTCGGCTTGTGGATCAATATACAATTTAGCATTATTGACCGCCAGCACTGCATCTTGAAACGTACCAACTAACAGTCCTACTTTGTCGTCATAAGAAATAATATCACCAGCACCAAATATTCCTGGCACAGATGTACTACACTGTCCTCGACCTTCTAAATAATAATCATCTTTTCTCTGTGGTTGAATATCATCAGCAAACGATAATGACACTTCACGATTATAGCCATGACTAATTAGAACATCATCAACCTCCAGCTGATACGTCTCTCCATCTTGTGAAACGATAACTTCTTGTATAGCCGTTTTTTGATCATTTGATAGTAAAGATTGTATTTCAGCATTCAGCATTATTTGTACACCATGTTCTTTTAACTTTTCTACTTGAGACTCATGTGCAGTTAACTGCTCTTTGCGATAAATCACAACCACTTCTTTTGCTACGAGCAAAAGTTCCACCGCCCAGTCAATCGCTCCATTTCCTCCACCTGATACTAGAACTCTTTTATTACGAAAGCGCTCCAAACCTAAGATCGTATAATGTAAATTTGTCATTTCATACTTTTCTGCGCCTTCAACTTCAAGTTTAATAGGATTTAGGATTCCTCCACCCACAGCTACAATGATGGTTTTGGAATAATGAACTTCTCCTGTATTCGTTGAGATCACAAACATATCATCATGTTTACTTATAAGTTCCACTTTAGAATTTAAGCATATTGTTGGTGAAAACGTGTTTGCTTGCTGTATTAAATTTTGAACAAACTGTTGTGCTTGTTGCGGCGGAAGCCCTCCAACATCCCATAAGACCTTCTCAGGATAAGTATTCACCTTGCCACCTAAAACAGGTTGTACCTCGATAATCTTCGTCTTCATATTACGCAAACCACTATAAAAAGCACTATATAAGCCAGATGGACCGCCACCAATAATTGTTACGTCAAAGAGCTCCATGTTATCCCCCTAAATTACTAACTATATTAAATTCTGATAATCATTCTCAATACATATATACTAATGATAATGAAAATTAATTTCAATAATATTTTTACAAATCACATAAATCATTATTTAAATGTAAATAAACTGCGAATTTACTTGTATGTAGTATTACTATTGACCCCATTTTCTCCTGTAGTAGAGTTCTAATTTAATTGATAAATATTTTCATTGACAGCCCAATTAGAGTAGGTATATAGTAATGATAATGATAACTATTATCAATTACATAAGATAAGGAAGTGCATACAAATGAATGCCAAAAGAAAGATTTCATTATTTACAACATTATTAGTTGCTCTCATGATCGCACTTGTTGGTTGTACAAGTTCACAATCTGAGCCAGCTTCAAAAGAAGACTCTCAAGCGAAAACATCTGATTCAAAGGAATCAAATACTGAATATCCAATAGTGATTAAACATGCATTAGGTGAAACGACTATTGAAGAAAAGCCAGAACGTGTTGTCTCGATTTCATGGGCAAACCATGATGTTGTTCTTGCACTAGGCGTAGTGCCAGTAGGTTTCTCAGCTGCAAACTACGGTGTTCAAGATGACAGCGGAATGTTACCTTGGACTGCTGAGAAATTAAAAGAACTTGGCGAAGAAAAGCCAAATATTTTCCAAGATACTGACGGTTTAGATTTTGAAGCGATTGCAGATGCAAATCCAGATGTAATTCTTGCAGCATACTCAGGTATTACTCAAGAAGAATATGATACTTTAAGCGAAATTGCTCCAGTAGTTGCATACCAAACTAGCCCTTGGGTAGCTTCATGGCGTGAACAAGTAACATACAACTCAATCGGTATGGGAATGGAAGAAGAAGGTAAGCAACTTATTGCTGATACAGAGAAACTAATTCAAGAGAAAGCAAATGAACACGCTGATCTTAAAGGAAAAAAAGCTGCATTCGTAAGTCTTAACGCTGCTGATTTATCTAAGTTTTACATTTATTCACCAACAGATCCACGTGGTGCATTCCTTTCTGAGTTAGGAATGGAATATCCTGAAAGTATTACAAGTCAAATCACGGACGATAGTTTCTTCATTGAAGTAAGTGCTGAAAATGCAGATATGCTTAATGATGTTGATATTTTTGTTTCATATGGTAATGAAGATACACTTGCAGCCTTGCAAGCTGATCCTATCTTAGGGAAAATTCCAGCTGTAGAGAGAGGTTCTGTTGTTATTATTGGAGATAACACTCCACTTGCAGCAGCAGGAAATCCAAACCCACTTGCTATTAAATACTCTATTGATGAGTACTTAACATTACTATCAGAAGCTGTAAGCAAAGTGAAATAAAATGAATACGCACTCCGTTACAGAAAATAAGCAGTTACTTATACCAAAAAACTTTATAAAAGTATTGATACTTTCAATTGTTCTACTAAGTATAAGTGTATTGGCTTCTCTTGCTTTTGGCTCTCGTACAGTTGGATGGAATGAACTCATGGAGGGTTTATTTCATCCGGAGGTACAGTCCCATGGAGCAAATGTTGTCCGCCAAAGAATTGCCAGAACGGTATTTAGTCTTATGTGTGGAGCTGCATTAGGAGTATCTGGTGCTCTCATGCAGTCTGTCACACGTAATCCTATTGCAGATCCTAGCATATTAGGAGTAAACACAGGGGCAGCATTGTTTGTCGTTTGTGGAATATCCTTTTTCAATATTGGTACGGCTGGTCAATACATTGGGTTTGCATTAGCAGGAGCAATTTTAACTGCCATTTTTGTATTCGGAATTGGTTCAATGGGGAGTGGCGGTGCCACGCCCCTTAAACTCGTTTTAGCGGGTGCTGCTACAAGTGCTGCCTTATCTTCTCTTGTAATGGCAATCATGATTCCCCGCTCAAATGTTATGGATCAATTTAGATTTTGGCAGGTTGGTAGTGTTGGTGCTGGGAATTGGGATTCTATCTCTATATTTGTACCTTTCCTTATGGTTGGCATACTAATAGCCCTACTCTCCGCTCCAGCACTGAATGCCATTGCATTAGGTGATGAAGCAGCTACAGGATTAGGTGTACGTACTGGAACACTTAGACTCGTTGCTGCATTTGCAGGCGTGTTGTTGTGCGGTGTAGCAACAGCACTCGCAGGGCCTATTGGGTTTATAGGTTTATTAGCAACACATTTGATTCGCCTTCTTATCGGTCCCGATTTGCGATACATTATCCCAATGGCAGCACTATCGGGTGCTATTATACTAACGATATCAGATGTATGCGGTCGGCTTTTAGGAAGTCCTGGTGAGCTTGAAGTTGGAGTCGTTACGGCATTTATCGGGGCTCCTATCTTAATCTTAATAACTATGAAAGCGAAAATGCGTGCCTTATGATGAATGAAACTGTAAATATAATAATGGTAGGTATAGCAAAAAGGCGTCGTCGTTTTATCATTGTGACTTCCCTTTTTGCAATCATTGCGTTTGCACTCTGCTGCACAATGCTTATGCTAGGGAATACAATTTATCCTGTATTGGATGTCATCCGTGTACTACTAGGTGAACAAGTAAAAGGTGCGTCATTTGCAGTGGGCACAATTCGTTTTCCAAGAATGATAGCAGGTGTATTTGCTGGATTTGCTTTTGGAGTTGTTGGTCATGTTTTTCAGACAATTTTACGCAATCCTTTAGCCAATCCAAATGTTATCGGAATAACGGCTGGTTCAAGTGCAGCTGCTGTATTTTGTATTATTGTACTTCAGGCAAGTAACATGATTGTTTCCATTGCTTCAATTATTGGCGGACTTGCTACAGTAGTTGTTATTTTTCTATTATCTAAAGGAACATCTTTTTCTATTGGTAGATTAATATTAATAGGAATTGGAATTCAAGCAATGCTTAATGCAATCATTTCTTATTTATTACTAATTGGTCGGCAACACGATATTCCTACCGCAATGAGATGGTTAACTGGGAGTCTAAATGGTGCGAAGATGGAGAATCTTTATCCGCTGATTATCACTGTTCTCATCCTTGCGCCACTTGTAATCGCACTCGGAAAACGATTAGATATGTTAGAGCTTGGAGAGCAAGCCGCAACTTCGCTAGGCGTTAACACGAATAAGACAAGACTGATACTTATTATTAGTTCTGTACTGATTATTGCGTTAGCTACGGCTACAACTGGACCAATCGCGTTTGTTGCTTTTCTTTCCGGACCAATCGCCAAAAGACTAGTGGGGGTTGGGTTTTCGAGTATTATTCCAGCAGGTCTAGTTGGAATCATTTTAGTGTTAGGAGCAGATCTTATTGGACAATTTGCATTCGTTGCTAGATACCCTGTAGGTGTTATTACAGGAATTCTTGGTGCACCTTACTTGATCTACTTGCTAATCCGAATGAATCGAAAGGGAGATTTATAATGAAACCGACACATACTTTTCAATCTGAAGGAATTACAGCTGGGTACGAAAATCGAACCATTCTACATGATGTTAGTATCTCAATTCCAAGTAACAAAATCAGCATTATTATTGGGGCAAACGGGTGTGGAAAATCGACACTCCTTAAAACAATGGCCCGATTGATAAAACCTACGTCAGGACAGATAACCTTGGATGGAAAACCAATTCAGAAGATTCCACCTAAGCAGCTGGCTCGTGTGTTAGGGCTTTTGCCTCAATCTCCTATCGTTCCTGAGGGAATAACGGTTGCAGATTTAGTTGGACGAGGCAGGTATCCACATCAAACATTTCTAAAGGGTTGGTCAAGAAAGGATTATGAAGCAGTTGCGGAGGCAATGGAGATGATGAATATCACTGAATTTGCCGATCGAAACATCGATGAACTTTCAGGCGGCCAAAGACAGCGAGTATGGATCGCGATGGCTCTTGCACAACAAACAGACATACTTTTTCTTGATGAACCAACAACCTATTTAGACATCACCTATCAAGTCGAAATTCTTGATTTACTGACAGACCTTAATCGAAAATACGGAACTACCATTGTCATGGTTCTTCATGACATCAACTTGTCCGCACGGTATGCAGATTATATTTTTGCTCTTCATCAAGGAAAACTTGTTGAAGAAGGCAAGCCATCAAAGGTTATTACAAGTACATTGATTGAAAAGATTTTTGGTCTTCATTGCACAATAATGACAGATCCTGTGTCAGGGTCGCCTTCTGTGGTGCCAATTGGACGACATCATAATAAAATGAGAATGTACTCATAATAAAAACTCGCGTATGGTTATCTAAGACTTGACTTATGATTAGGTATAAAGTGACGATGAAACTATATGAATACTAATAAAAGGAAGCAACGCTTTACTTAGCGTTGCTTCCTTTGCTTATTTATTATAAGTATTGAGTTTTGTTGTATTTTCCAGACTCGAAGCCAATTTTACCTATAAATCATTCGGTCATCTGCTATAGTTTATAACTTCTATAAAATGCTTTAAAATTCTAGCTGTTAATCCCCATATCGTATACTTATCATAATCATAAAACCACTCTTCTACAGATCTGGTTCCCCACTGATATTTCGTACCGTTCACAATTTTATCAAAAGGAAAATCCGATGAAGGTTTTAGCTCAACTGTCACTAGATGCATATAAGGCTGATAGTCCAATAGCCATTTAACTGGTATAGTAAATACCTCTTCTACTTCTTGTTTGTTGTAAGAGTGAATAATTTCTTTGTAATCCACCGTTGCGACAAATGGATAGACAACAAATGACGGAGAAGCAACGTACGGATTTAAGTTTCCAACTATATTCACTTTATTCGGCTCAACACCTAATTCCTCATGCGTTTCACGTAATGCAGCTGCCAATGGAGTTGCATCAGTTGGATCAATTCGACCACCTGGAAAACTAATATCACCCGGCTGTCTTCTCATCGTAAATGAACGCACCTCAAAAAGGATATGCCATTCCTCATCCACTTGAACTAAAGGAATCAAAATAGCCGATCGAAAAGCTGTTTCTTCTCCAATAAACAGGGATTGATTTTGATTTAACTGGTTCTTTAGTTTATCTAGGAACATGAATCCTTCTCCACCTCAGTGTTATTATTCTTTTTATCGTATCACTAATGGATGGGTGAATAAAGAAACAACTGTCTTATAATTTTATCCAAGATTTCTTAATTGAAATAATTTACAAACGGGCGTATTATAGGAAAGTTGGTTTTTGATAGAGATGGTTCTGAATCATCTATAGTAAGGGAGAAAGATTTATGAATATTAAATGGTTTTTAATGATGGCAGGATTAATCATGATTTGGAGTGTGTCCTGGCCGATCTATAAACTTGCATTGGAATTTACCCCTCCATTGCTTTTTGCAGGAATGCGGTGTTTACTTGGGGGAATCCTTCTAAGTGCTTTCATTTGGAAAACACGTTCTCGTATCCAATGGCGAAAGAATTGGAAGATTTATCTCATGACAGGGACTTTAAATATAGCTTTGTTCTTCGGTTTGCAAACTGTGGGACTTAAATTGGTGCCTTCGGGTTTATTCTCTGTTATTGTTTATTTTCAACCTATTCTAGTCGGGCTTTTTGCTTGGCTTTGGTTAGGTGAGTTAATGACCATAACAAAAGTAACAGGACTTATTCTAGGGTTTCTTGGCGTCATTTCTGTCAGTGCCGAAGGATTCTCCGGCCACGTTTCAATTTTAGGGATTACTTTCGGTTTATTATCTGCACTTTCCTGGGCATTGGGTACCATTTATACGAAGAAAAATGCTCAATCCGTAGATTCACTTTGGATGGTAGCTCTCCAGTGTCTAGTTGGGGGAGTTGCACTTATGACTGCCGGACTTTCGACTGAAAAGTGGACTAGCATTGTTTGGAATGACACATTTCTATGGGGTCTAGCATTCGGTACAATTTTAGGGGTGGCTACATCGTGGATTCTCTACATCAACCTTGTAAAAATGGGGGATGCGAGTGTCGTTGCAACATTTACCTTCTTAGTTCCATTGCTTGCAGTTATCATAGGAACAATTTTGTTGAACGAACCCTTTTCTTTGCTCTTATTTTTAGGAATTATATTGATTGTAGCTAGTATTTATCTCGTTAATAAGAAGCAAAAGCAGACTACAAAACAGCTCGTTGTGCAAGAGAAGATTGGGGCATAAACCTTCATGTAAGAAGACCAAAGAATTGATTTCTCTGGTCTTTCTGTTTAATCATCTTTAATCTCTATTTCCCAGTTCTACTTGTGATTCATGATAAACAATAAATTCATCTATATCCCTTTTCCAATAAAATGAATTACTGGAGAATGGGTGTGTATCATGTATTGTCTTAAGATAAAAATAAATTCTTGCATACATCTTTGTTGTTACCAAAGGTTTTTCATTGGGCTTAATGTTAAAATGCTGTCCTAAAATTAGATTTTTGTATACTGGTATGAATTCCTGCACAATTCCTATCCTCTCTAAATCCCAAAAATACATGGGGAACGTATAGAATTGTGACTATCATACACGTGATAACGTGGTTTTGTCAGTAGATTATGTCGACAAGTTGCGTAATTTGTCGAAGGAACTCAAACACGCAACAACTAATAAAGAGCTGGGGCATTACCGGATAGTAATTTCTTCTCTCTTTCGGTCTTAAGTAAATGATGTACCATATCTTCAGACAACCCACTTTTTTTAAGTTCTTCAATAGGAAACATTGCAAATAGTAAATCCCCCTCAGCAAAGAATTGGTACATAGAAAGCCAGAAATAATTGGAGTTTTGTGTAATAAGTCCCTCAAGGTAAAATTGGTAAGGTAAGGTTAACAAATCATTTTCATCCTGTATCCTATTCTTACAACTTTCCAGAAGTTCCTTGCTTTTAGAAAGATTCCCCTTCCGATAAAAATAATAGGCTTGGATATAATCTGGAGCTTTATTTATTTCTTCTAATGGCAATTCAAGACCATAGTAAATCATGATAAGATATAGACATTCATATTTAACGAAGTCCCCATATCGGTTAGCCCCTATCGCATAATAAAATTGAATACATTCATTAAATTTTTGAATCGTTTTCTCACAGTCATCCCACTGATAATATAAAGCTCTCCAATGAGTAACTAACCCTTGATTGTAGTGATTGGTATAATGACCTTCCAGCAAGGTAAGCAGATTATTTATTTCTTCTCGATCATAGTTATGTCCATAGTAAGAAAGATAGTTTTCTAAAAATTGATTTCGTAAACTTGTTTTAAAGTAACCGTCCTCCAGCTCATCAAGAGCATGAAATACCATTTCCTTTGTGAGGATTATTTTCCTAAACTGTTTATACTCGATGTTCCAAAACATTAAAAAGAGACTATGAAGTAGCTTACTTTCCGCAGTTGAAGGATGAAATTCAATTAACTTTCTATATGCCCGATCCCTTGTTATGATCCTTCTTCTATACTTTGAAATAAATTCATAAAGATAGAAAAGTTCGTGCATATCCTTGAATTTATTCTTATTCTGTTCAATCAGTGCAGACAATGACTCTGTGTCTCTATTAGCAGAGAAGAATTCTAATGCACATTTTACATTACGTTTGTTGGTAACATGAAGGAAGGTATTTCTAAAAGCTTCTGGTTGTTCATTTAGGGGAAACATTGAGGAGATTAAACGAAACAATGCTTCAAATTTCAACTCATGATCACCTTTAAGGAATTTAGAAACCGTAGATTTATTTACATGGATGATGTCAGCAACTTCTTGTAAGGTTGCTCCTGTTTGTGCAACTTTCTCTTTAATTTTGTAATGAATCATTAGGTATTGCTCCTTTATTAGCATTGAATACTTTAAAGCAGTGATACTATACCATAATTCGATGAAGTAATGGTAGTTTTCTATAGTCATCAAGAATTATCTGATTTTTGACTTTTGATTCACGAACCAGCTCTTAGGCCATAAAAAATGTTCCCTCAGACTATAATTCTGAGGGAACATAATGCTTTTCTATAAAACTTCTAGTGTAATTTGAATTACTTAATAAATTCCTACCGAATCAAATCCAGCGTTAGCTGCTTTCTCTTCTGCGCTTCCTTCACCATAAAGATCAATAGCAGACTGAACAACTGCCTGACGTGCATCGCTGAAATCGGAATTTGATGTTAAATAAACCGTTAACGCACGGTAATAGATTTTACCAAGCTTTTCTCTACCAATCTCTTGACCTATCAAGTATGCAGCATGGTTGGTAATGGAAGAGTTAACATGTACCCCACCACCATCTACTGATGTTGGCATATAATAGAATTCATCCATATGGTCTGGATAAACTCCGCCATTTGTGCTGTATGCTCTTCGTTGCGCGTTGCTGACTATCACACTGTTAGGATCACTTAAGCTTCGAAGCCTTGTTACTCCGTCAGCTTTAGCAGCCGGCGCCATAATATCTTCACCCATTTCCCAATCACTATCGTCAACAAGTGCACCAAAGACATCAGCAAACGACTCGTTTAGTGCACCCGATTGATTACGGTAAACTAAATTTGCTGAATGCGAGATCACACCATGAGTCATTTCGTGTGCAGCAACGTCAAGACCCGCTGATAGTGAAGTCATGAATATACCGTCACCATCACCATATGTCATCCAACGTCCATTCCAAGAAGCATTGTTGTAATTGTTACCATAGTGTACTCTTGAAATGATGGCCATTCCGTTTCCATCTAAGGAATTACGATTATGCTCGTTTAAGAAATATTCATAAACCTTTTCGGAATTATAGTGTGCATCGACAAGTGCCCGGTCATAGTCACCGATAAATGCAGCAGAGTTCCCTACATAAACAGTATCATCGCTGGATGTGTTATTATTTTTTGCATCATACGTGATAATTCCTTCAAGGTTCTCATGAGAGTAGTCTGCTAATGCAAACTTCGTACCGGATTTCGGCTCCTTCACTTGGGTAATATGTAATTCTCTGTGATCGCCATGCACACCTTTTCCAACACCTTTTTGTGTTTTCATTTCATCGGCATGCATTAAGCCGTTATATTGATCAATTACTTTTCCTGTTTTTGCATCTACAAAAACAAACCAGTTGCCAGGTTCATCCCCCATAAAGTTCACATTTACTTTATAAGCTGTATGATTATTCCCCTCAAAAGGATAGATGACTAGCTCAGAAGTTGGTTCATATGTCAGTTCTTCTGGTGCATTGACAGAAGATAACGCTGTTTTTAGTGCATCATCATTGCTTAATGAAGTTGATGTGTCCACTTCTCCAATCGTCTGATTCACTCTTCCGTTTACAGATACGACCTCATGATCCTCATTGAAATGTACGATAACCTCTGCCCCTTCAACATTCACCCCGTTTACCGCTTGATTATAGCGGACATGAGTCATTCCCAGTTCATCTTTTTGAACGTCTTTCAATTTCAGGTTTTTCTCTGAAGCTTGAATTCCGGTTTTACCCTCGTTTTTCTTCAAATAATTTAATGCATCGGATGGCGTACTAGAAGAGAATTTCTCTGCATGTCTCTCCTTCACGAATAAAGGAACGTTTGCTTTCTCATTCCATTCCTTAACAGCCTGAGTACTCATGACATTTGCATGTACCGGCTTCGTAAATAAACTACTGGCTGGAATCGAACCCAACAACATTGCTGACGACAAAACTACAGGTACAATGATTTTTTTCTTCACTATCCATCCTCCTTAATTTTCCAACTACAACTCCATTATAGGACGGGTATGGATGAATTGCATGAATAATTAGAATTGTTTTATAATTAAAGGGAAATGAACCAATGGTGCCAGGCACCACCCGAATTTTGTCGAACAAAAGAAAAGAAGATATGCCATTAGAAGGGGTATCTTCTTTTCACTACATTTATTTGTCGAGTAGTCCCTGACTATCCAACTACTTTATAACGTACTGGCTTTTTACTTGTATCCTCCAATAGGGTTTTCAGATCATTCCCAGATGGATTCTGAAATACTTTTAGCTCAAACTCACCCGCTACAGCTAATAGATGATCAAAGATATCCGATTGAATAGATTCGTATACATTCCATCTTGTATCTTTTGTAAATGCATAGATTTCAATTGGTAAACCATGTTCACTAGGAGACAGTTGTCTAACCAATACTGTCATGTTCTGATTAATATCGGGATGATTCTTTAGATAGTTTTCGATATATGCCCTAAATACTCCTATATTCGTAAGTGCTCTTCCATTTACGCGATTTTCCTCATACATTTCATATCTCGTATTGTACTCAGAGATTTCTCTCTCTTTATACGTGACATACTCTGATAGAAAGTGAATTTGTTTACACTTCTCCACCATCATTCCGGAACAGAAAGAAATACTGGTAGTGTCTATTAATATGGATCGCTTGATTCGCCTTCCACCTGAGCTTTCCATCCCTCTCCAGTTGATAAAGGAGTCAGATATGAGAGCATAACTTGGTACACTCGTAATGGTTTTATCAAAGTTTTGAACCATTACTGTATTTAAAGAAATATCAATGATATTCCCATCTGCACCATACTTAGGCATTTCAATCCAGTCACCGACCCGAACCATATCATTTGCTGCTAACTGAATGCCTGCCACAAGTCCTAATAATGAATCTTTAAAAACTAACATTAGAACAGCGGATAGAGCACCAATACCACTTAATAGAATAAGAGGACTCTCACCCATCAGGTTTGAGATGACGAGAATACCTCCTAACGTCAAAACAATAATGTTAACAACCTGAACATAACCCTTTATCGGCTTAGTTTTAGAAATTTCATAGGTTTGATAAATGGCATTTACTGTTCTTAATAATGCGTGGAATACCATTAACCCAACGATAATGATATAGGTTACGGCCCCTTTCTCAATCATCAGTTGATAGTCTGGCAAGGTAGAAGAAAAATAGTAAATGATAATCGCAGGTACAATATGAGAAAGTTTTTGAAACACCTTCCCCTCTAGCACCATAGCAGCTCGTGGAAATTTACTTTTAGTCAGGTAGTGTGTGATGAGCCTGATCACGACCTTTTTTGAAACGAAATTTGAGATGATACAGATGAGCCCTATAAGAATAACCATAATGGTAATAGACAGATATTTTGCTACTGTTGGAGCAAATTCCCACTCTATTAATTGGCTTTGAATATATTCCATCCCTTTTCCCCCTTCTTCTGTATCAACACCTACGCTAATCAGAAAAATAAACACAAAGAAACTAATTCCTTGTCCCATTAGTTATTCTAGAGTTTATGGGGAAAGTTGTGGAAATATGACTTTGTAAAAGCAAGATAGGACAACAGACAGGGTTTTCAGTCATCAACTGATGCATTACCAATCTTCTCCAGCCGTTAGGTCCAATACACATTCTTTTGGAAAATATGTTTCTATCAGATCTTGTATGGCAACTTTCTTATACTCCTTATTCTCGTCATAGCAAGTAGCATCATCTAACGTCAAACTGGATCCCATTTCCCAATTCCTCAAAATACCAATCACATAGTTAAGTTGCCTTTTATTACGGGAGCAAGCAATCTCCAGGGCTTTTAGGACCATGTCCTTTGGATTCTCAAAGCTAGAATCATATAACCACGACAACAACTGCTTCTTTGCACTCAGATTCGAATAACCAAAACCATTCTGATCCCAAAATTCAATTATTTCTTTTGCTTCTTCATTTTGAAGACTTTCATTCTCTATATTAAACTCTAAACTTGGTTCTAGAGTTTCTTGTTGTTGTTTTTTATTTTCTTTTTCTTTTTGTTCTTTATTTTCTTTTTCTTTTTGTTTTTCTTTTTCTTTTTGTCCACGTATCGTCAACGTATCGTTAAATGACTCGTCTTCTTCATTGGGAACATCGCAAAAAGATTCATAGACAGCTAGTAGGTCTTCCTTAACAATACTTTCAGCTACATAACCAATCAACAAAAGATCCTGGACTTCCTTTAGCTCAGATAAAATACAATCCAACACCGGTTTTCCAGCTTTATGCAAGTTATCCTTCCCCCAGTTCTTGATAGCCAGCTCTCTCGTTACAGGATTGTACTGTATCAGCTCATGATGCTCGATGAAACGAGTCATTAATGAATTAACAGCCTCTATGGAGTACCCCATATCAAAGGCAATCTGTTTTTTCGTAATTTTGTAGATACCACATTGAGTCGTATGATGGTTTGTTAGAAGATATAAGTAAAAATACCGGTCCTCCGGTGTCATCTCTTCTGAAACAATTGGATTTAACCAAAAATCAGTTCGAACGATTCTGTATTTTGCCATTTAAAACACAACCCTTTCTTAGTAAAAGTAGAAATCTTCACTCATATATATAGTGTTCTACTAGATTAAAGGGGTTGGATTTTAGAAAACAAAAAAAATCACCATACAAGTGAATTTGTAGGTGATTTAAATAATACAAATATAAAAGATTTAATTAGACATAATGAAAATTATGTCATGTTAGTTTTAGTTTTATCTAGATGCTCGTGTCTCATTTGTACGAAGTGTATGTGTCAATATATGGGGTGCTGGATAACATACAAAGCAAAAGTTCTTTGACCAAAACTCTTTTTTATACCTATCATTGATGTTATGTAAATACATATCTACTCCATCATATTCTCTTGATTTCCGTTAAACATACTTCGATAAATTATTTGATACTCTTAAATAACCCCTAAAGAATAACAACCCACCTTATGATGGGTTGTTACTGTAGTTTATAAGTTAAGCCTAATTAGGAATAGTTAAAGTTAGTATCATTATAATAATCAAACGATTATTTGCTTTTTTATCATAAAAGAAGGATTACACGAATTACACCAGAGATATGGAAAGAATAATCCTTTACACTTTTTTTAATTAAATAATTAATTAACGGATGAAATTATTAAAGAATTGCAAAATAAACAGCTCATTTCGTACTCCCCATTCAACCTTATCAATAGTAGAAAAAAAGTGATATGTATTTATTTCTTCCCTTAATCTTCTGAATCACCTTGTTCCTTCATAAACCACATCTTACCATCGATACCTTTATCAGTAAGTGTATAAATACCACTATAAACTAGTCGACCAAAGAAACTGCTAGCCATACTTGTAAAAAGTTGTTTTTCACCACCAATGAGCCAAATCAATTGAAAATTATTGGTATCTAACCAATCTTTCAATAACTCAGATCTTATCAGTGCATATGATGGACCTATTATCTTAGTACTAGGGTCTAGAAAAGCTAAATCTCCATTTTTGTCAAGCCATTCCCCGTACTCATTCCTTTTTAAACTAAGACCCAATTCACTTATGAGATGTTTATTTGGTAGATATATTGATATTGATTTATTTAATGATTTGTCGGTGCTGCCAGACTCCCAATCATAAGTATTTATAGGGACGAGATATTTAACATTTATTAATTCTTGCCAGTTAGCATCGGTTATTGGGTCAATCCAATCTGTCATTTCTTTATAACATGGATGCCATGGATATTCTCTAATAAACCCCTGATGTCCTGTTGAACTTGGACTTGAAATATCTGGGTCACATAAGTTTTTTCCAGTTAGTTCCTTTATAAGATTATCCGAGTCATTTTTGTGTACAATACAAGTATTGATTCTAAACCAACCATCCTGACTAGGTATTTTATCCTCGTCTTTTTCAGGTTTCTTACTCCATTTAGAGAATCCTCTTAATACCATCCAGTTTTTATTATCAAATGGATCTGTCAACTCTATTAAATCCTTAAATGGAGGAACAATTGTAGTATCCCATAACCAAGCCTTCTGATTTTGTAAGTCATCATCTACAAAAGGAAAAGTAAAGGGTTGCCACCAAGAATTTTCAAATTCATCCCATCCTGAATCTCCAGTTTCACGTAGCCATAGAGTTGGATCCAAATCTCTTAAATGGTCTTGCCAAGGTCCCCAAAACATAGAATCATCAACATCACTAAAACCACGGTCGATCCAGTACAAATTATCCGACATCATGGATAAAAGTTCATGAAAAGCAATCCATTGATATTTCTTTCCAATCCGTTCAATCCTAGATGGAGACCTATCATAATTTTTTGAATACATTCTCTCAAAATCTGCGAATAAAGATGGGTCCCACCCTAACTCATATGCTCTTTTGCAAACCCATCTCTGAGCCCATTTTCGACTAAACTTTGCTGGTCTATCATTGATGACTAAACCACTAACCCATCTAAAATATTCTTTTTGATCATCGTCCAAAATTGCTTTTATTTCCTCTTTTAGTACTTCCCACTCATCAACAGTATCTTCCTCATTATTCTCTAACTTTTCATTCCAAATTGATGCTAAAAATTCTTCAAGATTAAATTTTTCATTATTAGTTGCATCTAATTTTCTATTAATATGTGCGATGTATCTATCTTTCATTTCATCAGGTAACGTTTTAGCAAATTTAAGATGTATATCGTAAGAACTTTCAGGTTTCGCTTCAGATAATGCTGTTGGAGACCAATTATGAATACTACCCATAGTATATTTTCCAAAGTCCCCCAAGAAACCAGTAACTGAACTTTTTATTGCGGACGAAAATTCATCTCCAATTAATTGGTTTATTTCCTCTTTGGATGGATCATTAATTGGCCACTTACTATTATATGGAGGTCTAAATAACTCCGGGCTAATCTCACTTGGAAGTAGCCCTTTATTATACGCTATTTCCAATACACCCCTTGCATAGTCACGCATTAAAATATGAGGATAAGGTTGTCCATGTTCAAATACATTCTCAAAGACACTCTGTGCAAGTTCTTTAATTACCCTTCCACTATCAATATTACAAACTGCCCCATAAATAGCTGCATACAACCTTTCTACTAAATAGGGATCATCAGTATTATTATATGTTTTTATAAGATTTGGTATTAATTGTGGCGAAAATGATAATATCCTTGCTAATGATTTCGTTGATTGATCACGTACTTTTCTATTTGATGTTGTTGTCATCCATAATAATGTTATAGCTGTAAGTCGTAATCTTTCAATCTCTACCTCATTTAAATTCACCAGAAGTGACCAATCAATTATTGTTCTAACCACTGACTCAGCTTGATTTTCATCCTCTTCCCAGTCACTAACAGCAATATGCGTAGACCAAAATGCATCACGTTCAGCTAATTTCATATTTTTAAGATTTCTATCCAAAAAATCTGCGTTCCAAGGATGTTCTGGTTCTGTTGACAAGGATAATAGTTTATCGATCGATTCATTATGAAATCCATAGCTGTGTATCATGTTTAGAAGCTCAATTGTTCTTTCTGTAAATGACTCTTTTGCCCTCCATTGCAGAACATCGCTAAAAGAGGTAGAAAATAACCATTCATAATTAATTGAGTCTTCTGACACGAAATCAATAAATTCCCTATTAATTTTTTCTGGGAATCCTATTCCAAGTGCTTCTATTATACCTGACTTGCTTGGACCATTTTTTATCAACTTTCCAATTGATCCTTCTTCTTTAAAATGACTTATTATATCCTCTTGGTTAATTTGATTAATAATAAATTGAGCAATAAAATGATCGCTAAATCTTTCATAAGTAAACCGTACTACTTCTTTTCCTCGTTTGTTATTTTGATCTGGAATTATATCTAATGATAATAACCCTTCATCAATTAGCAAGGTTACCAGATTATCTCCATGGTGAGGATTGGTATCATATCCATTTATTTTCTTAAATACCTCTGAAACTGTTATACCATACAAGTTATCAGGATAAAGTAATTCAACGAATTCATTTAAGGCATTTTGCACTATTCTTTGACCAGGAATATATTTCTTTTTCCTAATAATGATTTTTTCAACACTCTCTAAATAGAAATCAAATAATTTGCTTTGTCCATATAATCCTTTTGGAAATGATGTATATCCATTTAATTTTAATGCTTTACAACAAGTTTTTAAAAACAATGGATTACTAAATTCCGGTGAAGTAATTGGAACACTTGGCTTTGATATACCTTGGTTAGCTAAATATTTCATTGCTGCACGATGTTCAAATCCCCTGAATCCTGTATGAAAGATACGGGTAAGTTTTTCTTCAGATAGTTCAGGGAGAATGTAATTTACATAAGTATTCCGACAACTCAGTATTAATGATATATGAGGATAATTCGAAATTTCCGTTAGAAACGAAGAAATATGATCTATCCATTCATCTTTGTATCTACCTTCATTAATTGCATCTATAATTATTAGTGTTCTAGTTTTCTTAGCTTCACCTGCGGCATCTAGTGCTCCAAGAACTTGTTTATAAGATCCCCCTCGAATATCTAGTTGTTCTAATATAAAATTTAGAGGATTACCTCCATTGTATTGTTGACCGAGTAAAAACAGTGTTGGTAAGGAAGCTTCTGTGCGTTTGAGAGCAATTTCACACAACAAATGAGACTTTCCGATACCAGCTTCCCCTAAAATGACTGCAGCCTTACTCATCATAGCTTGTACAGCCTTTCCAAAAAAGAAAGATTTCATTTCAAATAAATCTTCCTGTATACGACGAAAACTATTGTTAAAGTTCCGCCACTCTTTTTTTAGTTCATTTTCAGTTTCTTTATACAATATGTCATAGATATCAGAATTACATGTTTCTAGTAGCATTTCTATGGTACTATATATAACTTGAAGTCTTTTAAACTGAGAAATAGAAATTTCGTTTTCAATAAAAATATTGAACTCATTGCTTAAAATTTCAAGTTCCTTATATAAGTCGGTCCAACAGTTCCTATCTTTTGGGAAATTAATAACTGCAAAATACTCTGTATCTAGTTTTTTTATTTGTTTAACAATTAAAGCTCTTTTATCGATTAACCGTTTTTTCCACTCTGGACTTAGACCCAAACCATCAAATTGTTGAGCTATGGGTAAATCTAAATGATTTTCTGGTGTATATCTCTCTCCTAAGGCTTCTCTAGACTTCAAGGCAATGTTTTTGAACAACTGTGGATGAATAACCGGTTCATTAAACCAATATAAAGCTCTCCCCGCAAAACGAGGATCATCAGTTTGAAGCATGAGACTAATATCATGCTTACACCAATATAAAAATTCAACCTTCATACCTTTTGAATCAGCTAACAGTTTCCATTTCTCTACATGTTCTTCCCATTTCACCCAGGCTGAATGGACAGGTTTTCCAGACTTAGTTACTTTCCTACTGTCTGTCCAATCTCTAGGAAGACAAACATAATATTTTGTTAAATGTGGATGTTTTTCTAAAGCTGTTTTAACAGATTTAGAAATCTGATTCCATTGGTCTTCTTCCATTCTATCTGGAAAATATTTCGCTTGCCACGCATGTTCAGTTCCATCGTGGAGCTTCCAATAACATTCAACACCAGCATCTCCTCCAGCTCCTTCTTTTCTCACAAAATAATTAGCGTTTCCTGGCCTTTTTAAGTGTGCAAGTTGACAGATAAGCTCTTCAAATCCGTTGTCCTTACTTCCATCAAAGCTTCTTATTTTAGAAAAATCTAATTCTAACAAAATAATGCCCCCTACCTCTAAGTTCATATAATCGATGTTATAAGAATTGGTCTAACTTTTAAAAACATACTTTACATTTACTCCACTCATTCTTTGTAACTCTGTTAGCTTCTTGCTCTAACTCATTGTAATTTAAGGAACAAATCTTTTCATAATTGGTCCTTGATCCACTGTGTTTCAATGTATGTAGATGGTAACAGGAAGCGTGATGCATTTTATTCATTTCAATAGTACCAAAATGATTAAAGACATAGCCTTGTTTGTTTTGAATCAGCCATTCCTCATAGCCACTTTCATCCTTAAAAAACTTGGATATCATAATACTAACCACGCTCCATTTATAAATTCTAATTCACTAATAACGCTGGAAATGTTATCCACCCTTCAAACATACTTCGACATATTATTTAATATCCCTTCAAATAGCCTTTTCTCTGTAAATTTTCTTTAATTTAGATAATATAGGATTATTTAAGAAATAAATGTTATAAAAAATAACCCACCATAAAGTGAGTTACTTCTTGAAGTTAAGTTTCTATATTATTTTGGATAATAGTTACTAAAATATTTAAACCGTCATTCTCCACCCCGACAACGCCAACCACTTCTCCTTCTCCTTATAATCCGGCATAATCTTCCCAACGAGTCGCCAAAAAGATCGATCATGATTCAAATGCACCATATGACACATTTCATGAACGACAACATAGTCAATAACTTCAAGTGGTGCCATGGCTAGCTTCCAGTTAAAGGTTAGGTGTAGGTTGGAATCACAAGTGCCCCATTTGGTGTTACTGTCGATGATTTTCACTGAACGTGGTTTCGTTTTAAAGTTAGATTGATAGAAAGAGATTCTCTCTTCTACTAATGCCTTGCATTGCTGATAATAAAATCGCCTTAATGATTGTTTAATCTTTTCATCGTTCTGCTGCTTCACGTATATAAGCAGCACTTCCCCTTCGAGTACCACAGGGTCTTGTGTAACAGCATGATCTTGAACTACTTTAATAGGATACGATTTCCCCAAATAAAGAAACTTCTCATTATCTTCATATACCTTTTCCTGAGGTCCATTCAGCCTGTCCTTCGTTTCTTTTACCTTGCTCTGAACCAGATCCCAGTTTGCCTCTAGTACCTGAATTACCCGTTCATTCGGGGTTTTCTTCGGTGCCAGCACTTCAATATTTCCATACACATCTATTGATATCCCAATGGTTCCTCGGTTCTTATATTTAATTTCGAAACGTATCGTTTCCCCTGCATACGTATGTATCATATAGCTTTATCCTCTATATTTAATGGCTAGTCCTTTTAAGAACGCTCTGGCGAAGCTGTCTAAGCATGGTTTGTAGTTTTTATGTCCTTCTTTTCTCAGAATTGCTCCGAGTTCTCCTTTTGAAACGTTTAGTCCCGCTAGTTTGAATGTTTCAATCATATCCTCAGTTGTTAGAGCTAGTGCAATTTTGACTTTCTTTAATACGATATTGTTGACGTTTGTATTGTTCTTGATAGATGGTTCTGGAGTTGCTGGTTGTCCAGGCTTCGGTTCTTGTTTTCCTCTTTTGTAAATGATGAAGCCGTTTAGAAATGAATCTAACATACTGTTAGTACATTTTAATTCATAGTTTTGCTCTTCATCTTCACTTTCAGTCTTTTTGAGGATTTTGACGATCTCTGGTACTGTGACTTCTTTTCCTCCAAGCTTAAAAATCTCTGCCATTTCACTATTTTTTATTTCAAGTGCATATCTCAACCGAACTAAGACATCGTTATTTTCCATTGTAGTTCCTCCTATTTTTCAAAAAAGCTCCTGTCATGTATTGCAACAGGAACTTTCCCTTTCAAAACTAATAATCAATCTTCTCCAAATAAAGCCCACGAGCATCTGCCATTAACGCAACTTGTCGTTCTTTTGACTCAATAATCACAGGTATATCTTCAGGTTGTTTCTTCCCTAACCCAACCTCTATTAAAGTTCCGACTATTTTTCTCACCATGTTATGTAAGAAGCCATTGCCTTTTACCCTAATTTCTATAAAACCAGCGTTTTCTTCTACTGTAATCGACGTGATTTCTCTGATCATCGATTTTTTCTTTGACTTCGCATTTGAATAGGCCGTAAAGTCATGTTCTCCGATAAAGTATTCACTTGCTCGTTTCATTGAGGCCACATTCAACTTTTTCTCCACATGCAAACAAAGCTTTCTCATGAAAGGATTGGAATATTCCTCGTTCCATATTTTATACAAATACGTTTTATCCTTAGCATTATACCTAGCATGAAAACGTTCTGAAACGATCTCGACATTTGTAATGCTAATATCTTGAGGCAGTGCCTTATTCAGCTGATTCATGATCTCAGATGCTGATAAATTTACACTGAGCTTCACATTGGCAACTTGGGCAAGGGCATGTACCCCTGCATCTGTTCGACTGCATCCGATAATTTCTACCTCTTTGCCTTCTATATTTGATAGAACTTTCTCTATTTTCCCTTGAATGGTATTTTCATCATTCCCTAGCCGTTGCCAGCCTTTGTATCTCGTGCCATCATATTGAATGGTCAGTTTATAATTGTTCATCTGTCTCTCCTTACTATTTGCACCATACTTTAAGTTTACCATAAACGTATGTATTTTATTTCTTGCAAGAAAAGACCCCAATCTCGAAAAGAATTTCTCTTCACGAAATTGGGGTTGGTCTATCAGTTGTGCCACAATTACTATTAGATGTTACATCATTTCACTGTTGTTTCTTTTACAAAGTTATCAAGCAAAGAACGTACTTCATCTGTTGATTTCGTATTCATTAATTGATTTCTTAATTCCGCTGCTCCAGGGAATCCTTTGACATAAATTTTGAAAAAGCGGTGAAGCCCTGAAATTGAACGTGGCACTAAATCGGCATATTGATCCTGAAGATCAAGCTGTAGTCTTAGAAGATCAAGGTATTCTTTACTGCTATGCTCTTTTGGCTCCTTTTCAAAAGCAAACGGATTTTTAAAAATACCTCGTCCAATCATCACACCATCAATACCATATTTCTCGGCAAGCTCCAGCCCAACTTGGCGATCAGGAATGTCTCCATTGATTGTCAGCAACGTACCTGGAGCGATACGGTCACGTAACTTTTTGATTTCCGGAATAAGCTCCCAATGTGCATCTACTTCGCTCATTTCCTTTCTTGTACGTAAATGAATAGAAAGGTTTGCAATATCCTGTTGCAAAATATGCGTCAGCCACTCTTCCCACTCATTTACCTCAGAAAAACCAAGTCTGGTTTTCACACTGACAGGCAGTCCACCCGCTTTTGCTGCTTGAATTAGTTCTGCTGCAACGTCTGGTCGTAGAATAAGGCCACTTCCCTTTCCTCTTGACGCTACATTCGGTACAGGGCAGCCCATATTAATATCGATGCCTTTAAAGCCCATCTCTGCCATGCCAATACTCATTTGGCGGAAATAGTCGGGATTATCTCCCCAAATATGTGCCACCATTGGCTGTTCATCTTCTGTAAAAGTCAAACGGCCACGCACGCTTTTTATGCCATCTGGATGACAATAGCTATCCGAGTTTGTAAACTCTGTGAAAAACACATCCGGACGTCCCGCTGCACTGACAACATGACGAAACACAACATCTGTCACATCTTCCATCGGTGCAAGTACAAAAAATGGCCTTGGTAAATCACGCCAAAAATTATCTTTCATCTCAAACTCAAATCCTTTCCCTATAGATACAACTTCAAACTCATACCCAAAATATATATTAAAGCCGTAAATTCCTATTTACTACTATCATGCTTACTAACTTTTTTATCAAACACTGGTACAACTAATCTTGTAACAATCGACAATGTTTATTTTATCGAAAATCCGCCCCGAATGGTATTGTTATTAATAGGAAGCTAGAAGGTGCCCTTAGCTCGAAACAATTGACACATGTACTCAAGAGGGAGGTACCTTTACTCAACTTTGTCTATTCTTCAGGGAACATGAAAAGGCAACAACCACAAGGGTTAGTTGCCTTCTTTCAGAATGAGTTGTGCCACGTACTCAATATGTGTGAGTGTATGTGGCAACACATGAGAAGTTGGATTTACTTCTCCGTGCCAAAGTTTCTTTTATGAATAGACTATATTAAGTTAAGTACGAACTATTGGCTCCATGCTTACCCGTTCAAAATCCACAAAAAATGAACCAACTTTTTTTATTATCAAATGGTAGAAGCAGGAAGCTCATCAATTTTCATACGAAGGTTTTTGTCGGAGGTCTTTTCCACAATGAAATCTTACCTGCCGATGTAGTTGGTTCACAATGACATATAAGTATTCTTCCGGACCAATCGAAAAAGTATCCGGCCATAAAATTCTCGGATCATGTGCGATGGTTTCCATTGTGCCATTCGGCAATATCTTTCGAATACTATTGTTCTCATAATCTCCAGCATAAACGGCCCCTTTTGCATCTGTAATCATTCCATCAGACGCACCTTTTTCTCCCCAATACTCCACATGATAAGGTAAATCCTTGTCCGGTATATTTCTGTCTCTCAGCGCTTCTGTTGAGATCGAGAACAAATGACGACTTGTTAGTGGACAAAAAAATAATACCTTTCCATCAGGAGAAATCGCAATACCGTCAGACGCCAATCTAAACGGAGAAGTCTCGCCATCCTTATTTCGATTCATCAACACTTTTCCTTCTACTTTCGGTATAAAATAGGGATCGGGTGAAGTTGAATTTGCTCCATTTAACCGTCTAAACGCGTTTCCAGTATCTAAATCTACGACGATAATAGCTCCTGGTCCTTTGGAAGAAGAATCCGTTATATAGGCATAACCTACTTTTCCAACACGAAAATCAAATCGGACATCATTCAGGTAAGTTGTTGGCAGGACAACATCTTCTGTAAAGGTATATACTCTTCTAATTGTATTGGTTTTTAAATCCACAGCGACTAATTTTGCCCCACCTAGGTTCAGAAAAATTGGGTGCCGCTGTGTCTAATACCCAAAGCGTTCCCCGTCCATCAGCAACTACACTTTGGACACTGATGAAAGTCATTGTGAAATTCTCGGGATTAACTAAATTGGTTTCTAAATTAGGATAAGGCTGCAATTTATCCTCAACAATTTCCGCCACCGTAAATTTAACATCGTCTCCCCATTTCGGAAAACAAATGAAAATACGACCAGTTTCCGAAACACTAACACCTGTAGGCATAGCGCCATAAAAAGCATAAACTAGTTCTAATTACCGAAATAATTTTCAATAGGTAGCATAGGTTTCATGATATCCTCCTCAACCATTTTAACCGGATATCACCTATATATGATTTATATTTTTTCTAGTGCATGTTTCTTAATAAGTTTTTCTATACGAAAAGATGATGGAATTGATTGTTTTCGAAATTTAAATTCCTCGCACTATGTCTTAATTTTTCAACTTGGGATTATTCACTAAAATATAAAAAAATAAAATATTAAAGATATACAGAAAAAAATAACTAATTCCAGAATAATATAAATTCCATTCATTATAATTATAAACATTAAATTTTTTTGAAACCCACTCCATTATCACAGTAATACCTATAGATAGGAAAAGAAATATAATCATACCTTTGATGGAAGTTACACACTTTTTATACAGGTATAGTAACAAATAGCCTGAAGGTGTATATAAAGATAAATAGATAAATAAATCCATTACTTCAAATTTTGGATCATCCATTATGTCATAAAAATCAAAAGATGGACCTGCTAAAATATTATCAATTGTTGCAGACAGAAAAAAGTTGAAAAGCAATATTAATATTGTTTGTTCATCAGAAAACTTTCTAGGTAATAAGAGAATAATGAGTACCATAAGAAAACCAATACTTAAAATATAAATTTCATTCTCATTGAACTCTTTTGGTAATAATAGCATTTTAATTACCCCTTTTAATCGAACCACTTATTAAGTAAATAATGAATAAACAAATTAATAAGACAAAAGCTTCGATATACCCAATTAATACATTCCAGCCCTTAAACTTAACAACTTCCATCTCTTTATTTAGTAAAACGTTTCCAATATAAATACTTGCCCAAATAAGTGTTAAAAAATAGGAGATTACGATATTAATTTTTGAGTTCTTATAATTATAAAATAATAAAAGTGTTAAACAAGGAATAACAATTATATGATCAAGATGCTGAATCAATCCAGGCAATAAAGTTTTCTTATAAGTAAGAAGTTCCATGTTAAGGCTAACTATGTTTTGTAGAATAACTAATACACTGGAAGACAAAAGATATAAAGCCAGAATTTCAAATAATGTCACGTTCTTTCTTTTACTAATGACAATTCCAATTAGTGCTAAACTTATAACAACTTTGATAACGAAGTATATGAACATAAATCCCACCCTAAAATGAACTAGATAAAGTTGGAATACCCAACCATTCAACAGCAATACCTCCTGGATGTGAATGCCAGTTATTGCGGCCCCCTGGGTCAAAGGTTACATTTCGAATCAATTGTATAGAATTATCAGATGATTGAACGAGTAGATAAAGATATCTTGTACCAAAAAATACTTAAACCTTGTCTTAAGCTACAGTTACTACTGCCTTCACTGCCAGGAACTTTAACCCACAGCCTGCACGCACAAGAGTAGATCTATATGATCTACTCCTTTTCCTTAACAAAATTATTTATTGTTTATTGTTCTATTCTTGCTAATTCATTTCTATCTTATGCCATTGGAGGCTGTTCTAGCCATCTATTCTTAATCATAATTAATAGCCCCATCTTCTTTACTCTCAGTTCTTTTTTTAATCATCATAAAAAGTACCTCCCGAAAAGGGAGGTACTTTACAAACGGAACATCTCGTTAATTTTTTCTAACTAGTAGTGAACAACACTCAACGTGTGTAGTATGCGGAAACATATCCACTGGTTGCACTTCTACCGTCTTGAACCCACCAGCCTCTAGCACCTTCAAATCCCTTGCCAACGTTGCCGGATTACAAGATACATATACCACCCGCTTCGGCTTCATATCAATGATCGTCTGAAGTAGAGCTTCATCACAGCCTTTACGTGGTGGATCGACGACCATTACATCCGCACTGATGCCCGTTGAATACCACCAAGGAATCACTTTTTCTGCTTCACCTACTGCAAAATCTACATTTTCAAAACCGTTTAGCTTAGCATTTCGTTTTGCATCCGAAATCGCTTCGGGTACAATTTCAACTCCGTAAACATGCTTCGCTCTCTGTGCCAGGAACAAAGAAATCGTCCCAATTCCACAATAAGCATCGATTACGTTTTCCGTTCCATTCAAGTCTGCATATTCTAACGCTTTGTCATACAGTACCTTCGTTTGCTTTGGATTTACTTGATAGAAAGACCGGGCTGATATCGCAAACTTGATATCTCCAATATTGTCATAAATGTATTCTTCGCCCCAAAGCACTTTTGTTTTATCTCCCATGATGACGTTTGTTCGTTTGTTGTTGACGTTTTGAACGATCGACATTATTTTCGGGGAAATATTACATATTTCTTCAATAATCTGTTTTTGATTAGGAAGTGACTCTTCTCTTGTGACAAGAACAATCATGGCTTCACCTGTTATTTGGCCATATCGTGCCATAATATGACGAAGGTTTCCCGAGTGACGTTCTTCGTTATACGCTCTTACTCCGTGCTTTTCACAGATTTTCTTTACTTGTTGAACAATATCATCATTAATAGACTCTTGGATGAGACATTGCTCCATGTCGATAATGTCGTGGGAGCGTTGTTGGTAGAACCCCGCTACAAGTCCGCCTTCACGTTCGCCTACTGGAACTTGTGCTTTGTTTCGATATCTCCACGGCTCGTCCATTCCGAGTACTGGATGCACCGGTACATTGTGAATACCACCAATTCGGGCTAACACTTCAACTACTTGCTTATGTTTCGCTTCAAGCTGACCCTCATAGCTCATATGTTGAAGCTGACAGCCTCCGCACTTAGCATAAATCGGGCAATTAGGCTCAATTCGGAATGGACTTTCGTTTTTCAAATTCAATAATCTACCGAAAGCGTATCCTTTATTCACCTTTGTAATCTTCACTTCTCCCTCTTCACCAGGAAGCGCTCCTTTTACAAAGATTGGGTATCCTTCCACCTTCGCCACACCTGCTCCATCGTGTGTAAGGTCTTCAAAAGATACGAGATACGTTTCATTTTTCACTACTGGTGCCTGTTTTGACATGTTCTAAACTTCCTTTATAAGTTAAATTGACTTCCATGATTGTAACATAGTTATTGGAGCCCATGCTATTTTTGGTCTATTTCGCAATCCCTGCACGCAGTCCAGTGATGCCGAATTCTAGATAAGCCTTTAAGCAAGTAAGCATGAACACCCAGCCTTCTTTATTATCTAGCATTTCATGAAGGATCTCTGGGTAGTTTCCTTTGAACCCTTCTTCAGTAATCTCAATAATCGTAGTAGAAGGTTCGATTTCATCTAACGTAATCGTAGTCGTTCTTACCTCCTCACCAGATCCCCATTTAAAGACAATCTTTTTGTTATCTACTACTTCTGTCACTGTAATTAAAACCGTTGCATTGTACTCGTCATATCGCAAGGTAATATCCTTTCCCGTTACCCATCTTTCCGAGCTAGAAGAAAACCAAAAGCCTCCGATTTTCTCTGGATCAACAAACGCCTCAAATACTTCACTCGCTGGTTTTATAATTTTAAATCTAGTAAGAATGTTCATAGTAAACGCTCCTTTTAAATATATATCTTTTATTATTTCCATCATACTAAAAAGCAGACCCAAATTGGGTCTGCTTAACTTTTTATTTTAATCATCTTCTCTGCTTTTTCTCTAGGAACAAACACTTCAATATGTTGATATAAATTAATGAATTCAGCCGGTATTAAACCACCATATTCACCATCCAGGTTAAGTTGCATTTTTTCTGAGGATTTCACTTTAATACGGTTAGCATTTGTATATATGATATTCGGATCACTTAAGTGGTCACCTTTCAGCGCAAGACTAGCAATTCGGATAAAGTCTGCTAGGTTTGTTTTCTTAAGGATTAGTAAATCAAACATTCCATCACTAAAGTCTGAAGATGGTGCCAGCTTTTCAAATCCTCCAACCGAGTTCGTGTTACATACTAAAAATAACATGATTTCGCCTTCGAAGAACTTGCCATCATACTCAATTTCAACATGTGTAGCCTTAATAGAAGGAAGCATTTCCATTCCTTTTAAGTAGTACGCAAGTTGACCGAGCATTGTTTTTAGCTTGCTTGGTACTTCATACGTTAACTCGGTGATACGACCGCCACCTGCAATGTTAATGAAATACGTGTCATTCACTTTACCAATATCAATAGGAACTGGTATCCCTTCGCAAATAATGTCTGTCGCATCTTCAATGCTTTTGTTAACACCAAGAGCACGAGCAAAATCATTTGTTGTCCCAACTGGAATAATTCCTACTTTCGGACGGTATTCTGCATCTGCTAGTCCGTTTACTACCTCATTTATCGTTCCATCTCCACCTGCTGCCACGACTAGATCATACCTGCGCTCAACCGCCGTGCGAGCCGCATTCGTTGCGTCTCCAGCGCCTGTTGTCGCATGACAGGAAGTCTCATAACCTGCCTGTTCTAACTTTTGTAATACCTCTGGTAAATGCTTTTTAAATAGCTCACGACCTGAGGTTGGATTATAAATAATTCGAGCTCTTTTCATTTTTCATCATCCTGTTTTAATTGTATAAGACAAGTAATTTGAGTATATTCGTACGCTGTCATTACTAGTACATGAATTGTTTAGTGCGTTTCTAGAGCAAGGCCATGGACCCACGCTACAATTTCTAATTCGTTCAGAAAGTTACGCTTCAATAGCTTTACTGACCGATTTCTATTATAACGGAAAAATTATACATTTCAACTAATATACAATTAAACAGTATTCCCTAACGATTCTTTTTTAAGCAAAAAAAAACGCTTTAGCAGCGTTTTAATTAATATTTAAAAACAACCATCATGATAACGTCGTTTTGATATTCATAAAATACTATTTACCTTCTTCTTCGTAAATATGATATTTATTTTTTCCTTTTTGCTTGGCTTGATATAAGGCAATATCCGCCTTTTTCAATAATTCATTATGCTGGATATCCTCATTTCGATAAAATGCAATTCCAATACTTGTTGTCGATTTAAATTGATAACCCTCAATATTCCATTCGTATTGTAGGGATTGCACTATATTTTCTGCAATCTTCATAGCAGCTTTTTCTTCTGGTAAATTAGGGAGTAGAATAACAAACTCATCCCCACCTAAACGTGATAATACATCTTGACTGCGTAATGTATTTTTTACTTTATTTCCAAAGCTTTGTAATATCAGATCTCCGACATCATGCCCCATCGTATCATTGATATCTTTGAAATTATCTAAGTCAAGGAACATTACAGCAATCAAACCATCGTTTTGTCTAAGTTTCTCCAATTCCTCTTTTAATCGCTTAGTAAATAGAACTCTATTTGGAAGTCCTGTTAAATAATCATAATGGGCAAGTCGTTTCAACTTTTCCTCATTCTCTTTTCGTTCGGTAATATCGCGTACAATCGCAAACAGATGTGTACAACTACCATTATCATCGAAAATTGGAGTAATACTTGATTCCCAATAGACAATATCATTAGGTGCATATTTAACATGGTTTGTTATATGAGGTGGAACGTTCATCTTCTCCTCATATGAAATTTCATTCTTCATTTCAATAGCTTGTTGATATTTCTTAGAAATAATTTGTGCCGCACCCTTTGGCATAATCTCATCAAGTCGTTTTCCAAAAGATTCTTCTGTTAAACCGATAAATCTCTTGGCTGCATCATTTGCAAGTAAATAGCTAAAATGTCCATCTTCCTCAACCTTTGTAATGTATACCATATCGTATATGCTATTGAAAATCTTGATGAATATATCGAACTTTTTAAATAACTCTATATTAAAATTATCCATCTGATCGCTTCCCTTTTTAGAACATTAAATTACTTGAATGGGTAACCGTATTTTAACACTTGTACCTTCGCTTTCACTACTGTTAATGGTTATCGGTCCATTATGATGTTTAATAATTCGAAAACATAGCATTAGTCCTAGCCCTGTTCCTTTTTCTTTATTGCTGTAGAAAGGCTCACCTAATCTTTGAACTCTATCTTCACTCATTCCAATCCCATTTTCAGATACCGTAATCAATACCTCATCTCCAGTTGCACTTAGACTGGCGTGGATTTCCCCTCCATTTGGTAATGCTTCCATACTATTTTTCATAAGGTTAAGGAGCACTTGTTTCATTTGATTCGGATCACAATTCACTTTAGGAATACCGCCTTCAAACTGTTGGATAATTGGGATGTTATGCAAGTTTTTTTCTGATTCTATTAGGACATTTACATCATTTAGTATTTCTTGAACCTCTACATTTCTTACACCGATGTGTTGCGGTTTTGTTAAATTTATTAAACCAGAGATAATTTCTTCGATTCTTTTAAATTCGTTGATGACAGTATCAAAGTATTTCTGCTCGATTACCCCTTCTTGAAATAATTGAAAAAAGCCTTTAATACTTGTCATTGGGTTTCTTATTTCATGGGCCACACCAGCAGCTAATTTCAATGAATTCGGTTTACAATTTAAAAGATTTAAACAAAGAAAGGTACACCCTAGAATAAATAGTAAAAAGAAGTCTTCAGTTAAGTTCATCATATTTTTCACCTTTTCTTTTAATGTAACTGGTTAATTGGGTGTTTTTTTAGCAGTCTAGGTTTCTTTAACCAGTAATTAGTCTCTTATTAGATAAAATGTCATTTTTTTCCGTATTGATCTTGTATCTCTATTTTTCATTAAAATAATAATAATGTATATCGCCTTACTTTCTTATTTTGGAAATAAAAAGATAGGAGTAGATATAGGAATGGTCTCCTATATGAAGGAGGAATGATGAGATGATAGGATAAAATCAACGAGATCTACAGAAAGAGATTCATAAAAAAAAGATGCCTAGTGTAGGCATCTTCAGATTGTAGACAAAAGGCCACTCGAAAGGAAATCTCGAGTGGCCTTTTTGATATTTATGTATTTTATGAATGTTTCAAGACCTCTCCGAAGACTATTTTTATGCATTTTCTGGACTTTTCCATGTCCAGGTTGCCATCTTCTTTAAATTCATGGCAGCAAAAGTAAGCATCGCCTGCATGGACAATTTTTTAAGTCCCCTTAAAGTTGTCCAACGCATACCATGCTTTTCTTTGGCATCGGCGAATACTCTTTCAATTGTTTCCTTCCGCCTAGCATATATCTCTTTAACTTCCTCGTGATGACGAAGATGTTCTGCTTCCTCCACATACGCTTCCCACACATGACGTTGTATAAGCTTTTGATGATTCTACTCTGTGTACATTGAGCAAGTAAAGGACAAGTCGAACAGTAATGTGGGTCAGACTTGTATTGACGATAACCTTCCTTAGTGGTGGTTGAATAGTTTAGTATCTGTCCTTTCGGACATATATAGCAGTCATAGTGCTCATCGTATACGTAATCATGTTTCCTAAAGTATCCTTCTTTTGTTCGTGGGCGTGTATATGGAAATGCCGGTGTAATGTCATTTTCTATTAGATATTGTGCAATGGCAGGTGTTTTATAAGCTGTATCAGCCGCAACTGCTTTTGGTTTACCAATTGACTCTTTCACTTTCTCTACTAAAGACTCAAGAAGATTACTATCATGAACATTTCCAGCTGTAACTGTTGAACCTAATACAAAACCTTTTCTGTCTGCATCTGCATGAAAGGAGTAAGCGAACTGTTTCGTGCGTTCATCCTTAACATAGTATCCACTTTCCGGATCTGTTGTACTTTCTTTGATCTCTTTCATCTCTTCTTGGTCAAATTTATCAGGTGGAAAAGGTGGTTTATCATGGTCTTCACGATCTTTATTAATTTCTTCTTGTAGTCGCTCCTGGTAAGCTCGAGTTTCTTTCCGCACAACTTTCTTTTCGAATTTCCGCTTATTAGCACTAGCTTTTACATGTGTTGAATCAACAAAGACGTGTTCAGCACTAATCAATTTCTTATCAGCTGCTTCTTTTAAGATTCGATAAAAGATTTGTTCAAATAAGTCTGTATCTTTAAAACGTCTTTCATAATTTTTACCGAAGGTAGAGAAGTGAGGGATCTTATCATGAAACCCATAACCTAAAAACCAACGATTTGCCATATTTGTTTCTATTTCGTCTATAGTCTTACGCATTGATCGAATACCGAATATGTATTGGATAAATGCCATTTTTACTAAGATAATTGGGTCAATACTTGGGCGACCAACTTCAGAGTACATATCTTTAACAAGAGGATAAATGAAAGAAAAATCAATTGCCACTTCAAGTTTGCGTAC
>NZ_JAFELM010000014.1 GCF_016890225.1 Bacillus suaedaesalsae
AGATAGTTTTTAAAAATTTTGCGTTGGTTAGAAACCAACACGCTTGACGTTTTGTTTAGTTTTCAAAGAACTGCTATCGCCTAGAAGCGACTTTAATAATATATCACATCTCATAATGAGAAGTCAATATTAAATTTATTTATGTCGTTTGAACAACTTAGTTCGTTAAGCGACTTTGTAATATTATCATATTAATTTTACTACTGTCAACATCTTTGTATGTTCTCATTCGATAACTAGTTTTTAGTTATCTTGTTGATCTGTATTCAACATGGTGGATGGTAACTGAATAAATAACAAATGAAAAACAAATGGTAGACCATTTGTTTTTCTTAAAGAATATACTTTTGAATGACTACTAAGGCTAATAGCCCTGGTAAACCTAAAAATCCTGAGACAGATGATGTAACTAAATTAATGGGAACATGTAGATCAAACGATGTTCCAAATGCATTTAAAAAGAATAGTAATAATGCACCTATCATAATCTTGATTAATCCTTGTCCTAAAAAATGAATTGGTTTCATCGGTGCTCCGACTAATAAAAGAACTACAATAATACCACCTAATATTGATAGTATAATGGTCGGTTCCATTTCTACTCCACCTCCATATGTACATGCCTTCTCTTATAACATGCATATGAGTAGATTTAGAAAAAAGAACTTAAGATATTAACCCTTTACAGAAACCTTTCTATGTTTTGCTTCTCTTATTAAAAAGAAATACTTTGCTTCTGCTACCTTCATACTTGCTACTACTTCTTCTGATGGTTCTACACATTTATTAATGATTTCTTTTTGTTTCATCCAGTCATTTTTACTAACTTCTAATGTTTGTAAGAGCTGTTCATTAAATTCTCTTCTAAGTTTACCTTTACGTTTAAAGAACATGAAAAGCCTCCCATTTTTAAAGTTATAATTCTCTTCGACCTTCTAAAGCTTTAGATAAAGTTACTTCGTCTGCGTATTCTAAGTCTCCTCCAACTGGAAGTCCGTGTGCAATCCTTGTTATCTTTATTCCTGTTGGTTTTAGTAACCTAGAGATATACATTGCGGTTGCTTCACCTTCAATATTTGGATTTGTCGCTAAAATAACCTCTTGTACTGTATCATCTTGTAGCCTTTTTAATAGTGTGGAGATATTAATATCTTCTGGTCCTATTCCGTCCATCGGTGATATTGCACCATGTAACACGTGGTAATTGCCATTATAATCACGCATTTTTTCCATCGCTATTACATCTTTTGGATCTTGAACGACACATATAATGGACTGATTTCGTGATTGATCCTCACAAATTTGGCAAGGGTCCTTATCGGTAATATGCCCACAAATTGAACAGTGTGTTAAATTTCGTTTAGCATTCACGAGACTCTTTCCAAACTCTAATACGTCTTCTTCTCTCATATTTAATACGAAAAAAGCCAGACGGACAGCAGTTTTCGGTCCGATACCTGGCAATTTCATAAAACTTTCAATCAGCTTTGATATTGGTTCTGGATAATGCATAGTTTACTTCCTCCTGTCTATATAACAGACAGACTAACAAACATTAAAACATTCCAGGCATGTTTAATCCTTTAGTAAATTGCCCCATTGTTTGATTTGTAAGTTCGTCTACTTTTCTTAATGCATCATTTGTTGCAGCTAATACTAGGTCTTGAAGCATTTCAATGTCTTCTGGATCTACAACCTCTTCTTTAATAACAACTTCTAAGATTTCCTTATGTCCACTAGCAATAACAGTTACCATACCGCCACCTGCTGTTCCTTCAATACGTTGTTCACCTAATTCTTCTTGAGCCTTTGCCATTTGTTTTTGCATTTTTTGCATTTGCTTCATCATATTACCCATGTTTCCCATTCCACCACGCATAGTGATTACCTCCAATGTATATTTGATGTTTTTATTCTTCTATTATTTCAATGAGCTCTGTACCTACTAATTTCACTGCTTCTGAAATTAGGGGATTATCAGCTTGTTCCTGCTTCTCCTCATTCTCGTTACGTTGCCCACGAACAAACTCTTCCCTTATTTTACCCCATTCTGAATCAGGAATGGCTACCATCTCATAATGCTTTCCTGTAAGCTCTTGAATAATACCCTCTAAGTTATCTCTCACATTATTTGTATTTTCAGCTGCCATCTTACAATGGATTTCAAATTTAAATGCTAAGATAAAGGCCTGATCAGATGCAGCAACAGGTTCACTTTCACTTAATAAAGCAGCATGTGATACTTTATTTTGTTGCTTAAGTTTATCTAACATAGTACCCCAGTTATTCTTTATTAAAGATAGATTAGGTTTCGTTGCTTGTTTTAATACTTCACTTATTCTACCTGTTGGTATTTTATATGCACCTTTATTATTTTTGGGTGCTTTTGTCTCTTTTGGAGTTGAGGTGCCTTGTCGCTCTTTAACCACAATTCCATTCTCTTTGAGATTTTTCATCTCCACTTCTAAATTTCTAATCTTTTGAAGTAATGGCTCTAATTGAACTGAAGATGTTGATGATTGTTGCTGACATAATTGAACAATTCCGATTTCAAGTAATATCTTCGGATGGTTTGTCCATTTCATCTCTTGTTGGGTTTTATTAAGTAAATCAATTACTTCATATATTCTCTCAGGCAGAATTACTTCAGCTAGTTCCTTAAATTCATCATCAATCGTCACTCTAACCATTATATCTTCTAGACCACCAGAAGATTTATACAACAACATGTCTCGGTAAAAATAAATAATATCTTCTATAAACCGCTTTGGGTCTTTACCTTCATTCATTAAGTCATCTAATGCTTTTAATCCTACCGCAACCTGTTGTTCATGAATGGCTTTGACTAGTATTGTTAGAAATTGCTGTGATACAGAGCCTGTTATTAATAAAACGTTCTCTAACGACACTTCATCGTCACTTAGCGCAATGGCTTGATCTAAAATACTTAGTGCATCTCTCATTCCGCCATCTGCAGCTCTTGCAATGGAATAAAGTGCTTCATCATCGATGTTAACTTGCTGTTCATGAATAATTGTCTGCATTCGACCCACAATTGAGTTAGCAGATATCCGTTTAAAATCAAAACGTTGACACCTTGAAATGATGGTTAACGGTATCTTGTGTGGTTCCGTTGTTGCCAGAATAAATATAACATGGCTTGGTGGTTCTTCTAGCGTTTTTAATAATGCATTGAAGGCTCCAATAGATAACATATGTACTTCATCAATGATATAGACTTTGTAACGAACAGTGCTTGGAGCAAATTTCACTTTGTCACGAATGTCTCGAATTTCGTCTACTCCGTTGTTCGATGCAGCATCAATTTCAAGTACATCAGGATTTGACCCGTTCGTAATTGATTTACAGGCTTCACACTCATTACATGGTTCACTAACTGGTGCTCTTTCACAGTTGATGGCTTTTGCAATAATTTTTGCAGCACTCGTTTTCCCAGTACCTCGTGGTCCAGAAAATAAATAGGCGTGAGAAATCTTTTCTTGAAGAAGGGCATTTTTTAAAGTTCTTGTAATATGCTCTTGTCCGACTACATCTTGGAAACTTTGTGGTCTCCAGACTCGGTATAATGCTTGATATGCCATAAATAAAGTACCCTCCTTCACCATTAATCCTTTTTTATTATAACGTATCTTTCTTTTCTATTACAAAGATATTTACACACAAAAAAACTCATAAGGGAATTCCCTCATGAGTTTTGTTATAAGTATAAACTACCGTGCACCTTTCGTCGATTTACTATCATAGGCGTTACCTTAGCAGTTAGCTCGGTCCAGGCGACCCCGCGGCACACGAGATTGTCCACTTACTGCTGCTTCCTTCCGGACCTGACAGGGTTCGTGGGATCCCGTTGCGCAGGACCCGGACGTCAACACCACTTACTAAGGGCAGACCCTACAATAGATAAACCTCTAAAAGGAATTCGGCCTCGCTCGAGCGGATTGCGAGTACAGGGCACCGCTACCTCCCCGCTTAGCACGGCAAAATTGATACCAAAGTTATGTGCGCCTCACTGACGCATAACCAAGTATATAATGTTTGGACTAAAAATGCAACGGAATTGCCTTGTAAATTATTGGTTTTCTTTTAAAATCTTCTTTACTTCCTTCTTTTTATCACGTAACTGTTTAAAGAAATTAGTGAGTAATGATGCACATTCTTCTTCTAAAATACCTGAGTTTACTTCTGCTTGGTGGTTAAATCTTGGTTCATCTAGTAAATTCATAAGTGTTCCTGCGCAACCACCTTTAGGGTCACTTGCTCCGTAAACGACCCTTTGTATACGTGATAAGACAATTCCACCAGAGCACATCGGACAAGGCTCAAGTGTTACATATAAAGTTGTCTCCTCTAGACGCCATGTTCCTAGCTTTTGACAAGCTTGGTCAATAACTAGCATTTCAGCATGAGCGATGGCACGCTGCTCAGTTTCCCTAAGATTATAGGCAGAAGAAATCACTTTATTGTCCTTTACTAAAACTGCACCGATTGGAACTTCACCCATTAATTCAGCTTTTTTTGCCTCACCTATAGCAAGCGACATAAAATATTGATCTAATTCATACGTCAATAAAAAAACCCCTTCATTAATATTAAAGACAGTATAGCAAAAAAATGATGCAAATATCTGAAATGTAGCATTTCTAATCAGATTTGAAAATAAACATAATACTGGTGATTTTTAACAAAGGAGGTTAGACAATGCAAATACATGTTGTCCAAAAAGGGCAATCACTTTATGGTATAGCATCTGCCTACGGATCAACGGTTGATGATATTGTAGAAGCAAACGAGCTTTCAGAATCTGCGAGTCTCGTAGTAGGTCAAACATTGGTCATTCCAATCATTGGCCGATTTTATTGGGTGAGACCAGGAGATAGCCTTTGGTCCATTGCCAATCGTTTTGGGATATCTTATCAACGTCTAGCTCAAATAAACCGTATCCCTGCGACTCAACCTTTAGGAGTTGGAACACGTTTATATATTCCACCACTACCTAAAAGGAATGCAGAAATTAATGCGTATGTAGAACCACTTGGCAATGCTGTAAGTCCAGAAATAGAAAACGCAGCCCGGGATGCTGCACCTTATTTAACCTATTTAGCTCCATTTAGTTTTCAAATTCAACGTGATGGTTCATTAAAGGAACCTTTATTAAACAACTTTCCAACAATTGCAACTCAAAATGGCGTAACACTAATGATGGTAGTAACGAATCTTGAAAGTGGTCAATTTAGTGACGAACTAGGAAGAATCATTTTAACGAACGATGACTTGCAGAATACATTGCTAACAAACATTATTACGACAGCTAAAAAGTATAATTTTAGAGATATTCATTTTGATATGGAGTATTTACGCCCAGAGGATCGGGAACGATATAACGCTTTCCTCCGTAAAGCAAAAAATCGCTTAAGTGCAGAAGGATATTTAATGTCTACAGCACTCGCTCCAAAAACAAGTGCTACTCAAAAAGGAAAATGGTATGAAGCTCATGATTATAAGGCACATGGTGAGATTGTAGACTTTGTTGTCATTATGACGTATGAATGGGGTTATAGCGGAGGACCCGCTATGCCAGTATCACCAATTGGTCCAGTACGTGAAGTACTAGAATATGCATTAACAGAGATGCCAGGTTCAAAAATAATGATGGGGCAAAATCTCTATGGGTATGATTGGACGTTGCCATATGTTGCTGGTGGTCAATATGCAAAAGCAGTAAGCCCACAACGTGCAATTGAAATAGCTGCCGAAAATAATGTAGCTATTCAATATGATTATAAAGCCCAGGCACCTCACTTTAATTATACAGATCAAGAGGGAAAAGAACATAAAGTGTGGTTTGAAGATGCGAGATCTATACAAGCAAAGTTCGATCTTATTAAAGAATTAGGCTTACGTGGTATTAGTTATTGGAAACTCGGCCTTCCCTTCCCTCAAAATTGGCTTCTTATAAATGAAAATTTTAATGTTGTAAAACGGTAATGATAAAAATCCTACTTTCCAAAAGTAGGATTTTTTATTTTTCACCAACTCTTGGAAAGTCTATGTTAAAATAGATTTTGCCTGTTAAAAATATTGTTCTATTTTGCCGAAATGAGTGGCATTCTGTCTTATAAAATAGAATATATTTTTTAGGGAGTTAAGGAGGATGTACAATGAATCAAACACCATTTATTACAGTAGAGGGTCCCATTGGTGTTGGAAAAACCTCACTCGCTAAAGAAATTGCTAATCGATTTCAATATCATCTCTTAAAAGAGATTGTTGAAGAGAATCCATTCCTAGGTAAGTTTTATACAGATATTGAAGAATGGAGCTTCCAAACTGAAATGTTTTTCCTATGTAATCGATACAAACAGCTAGAAGATATTCATACAAAATTTTTAAGCCAAAGCCAACCGGTTGTAGCAGACTATCACATTATGAAGAATATTATCTTCGCTGAACGTACATTGAACGATTATCAATTTCAAAAGTATCAACAAATTTATGATATTTTAACGAGAGATATGCCTACTCCAAATGTCATTATATATTTACGTGCTAATTTAGATACTCTTTTATATCGTGTTGCTAAACGTGGCCGTGAGATAGAAAAACAAATGAGTGCTTCTTATTTGCAGCAACTACTAGAAGACTACGATCGTGCGATGGAATACTTCAAGTTAGCAAATCCCCATATCCCTATTTTAACCTTTAATGGTGATGACCTGGATTTTGTTATGAACAAAGAAGATTTAGAGAATATTCTTTCGACAGTTGAACTAACAGTAAAAGGGAGAGCAGTTTTATGAACTTAAGAGAAAAATACGGAATTCCAAGTGATGCTGTCATTACGATTGCTGGTACAGTAGGTGTAGGAAAATCTACGATGACAAATTCATTAGCAAATGCACTTGGTTTTAGAACGTCTTTTGAGAAGGTTGATACGAATCCTTATTTAGATAAGTTTTATATGGATTTTGAAAGATGGAGCTTCCACTTACAAATCTATTTCCTTGCTGAACGCTTTAAGGAACAAAAGAAAATCTTTGAATATGGTGGTGGCTTTATTCAAGACCGCTCTATTTATGAAGACACAGGCATCTTTGCCAAAATGCACTTTGATAAGGGCACGATGACAGGTGTTGATTACGAAACCTATACTAGCCTATTTGAAGCCATGGTAATGACTCCATACTTTCCACATCCAAACTTACTGATTTATCTAGAAGGTAGCTTAGATGATATTTTAGATCGTATTAAGCTTCGTGGCAGACCGATGGAGCAACAAACACCAGTTGAATATTGGCAAGAAATGCATGGACGTTATGAAGAATGGATTAATAACTTTAGTGCGTGTCCAGTATTACGTCTTAACATAAATGAATATGATATTATGGCAGATGAGAGTTCTATTGAACCAATCATTCAAAAAATTGGTCACTTTATGGAACAGACAAGAAGAATTAAAACTCCAGTGAAGCTATAAAAAATGTAAAGCATACCAAAAATGGGTATGCTTTTTATTATATCTACTTCTAAATAATATATAAAAAAGCACATTACCTAAGTAATGTGCCTGACATTCTCCAATTAATTATGCGCTAATTAAGATCGATAAAATGGCGGAGGAAGAGGGATTCGAACCCCCGCGCGGTTTAACCCGCCTGTCGGTTTTCAAGACCGATCCCTTCAGCCGGACTTGGGTATTCCTCCGTATCGACAATTAATAATATAACAAAAACTAAATATGGTTGTCAATATCAATTATAATTTTTTTAAAAGTTGTTTATTAACATATAAAAGGGAGAAAAATCTCCCCCTTTAATATTACCCAATTATTTCTTTATTACCCATATATGGACGCAATACTTTTGGAATAACAACTGTTCCATCCTCTTGTTGGTAATTTTCTAAGATAGCTGCAACTGTTCTTCCAATGGCTAATCCAGATCCGTTTAATGTATGCACATGCTCTGGCTTCGCATTTGGCTCTCTTCGGAATCTGATATTTGCACGTCTTGCTTGGAAAGCTTCAAAATTACTACAAGAAGAAATTTCACGGTACGTGTTATAGCTTGGAATCCAAACTTCAATATCATACTTTTTCGCTGCAGTGAAACCTAAATCAGCTGTACACATGCTTAACACACGATAAGGTAGTTCTAATAATTGCAGTACCTTTTCAGCATGACCTGTTAGTTTTTCTAGTTCTTCATAAGATTCTTCTGGTTTAACAAAACGCACTAACTCAACTTTATTGAATTGATGTTGTCTTATTAAACCTCTTGTATCACGTCCAGCAGACCCCGCTTCAGAACGGAAACATGCACTAAAGGCAGCGTAACCTATTGGCAATTGTTCACCGGTTAAAATTTCATCCCGATGATAATTTGTAACCGGTACTTCTGATGTTGGAATTAAGAAATAATCTTCTCCGACAATTTTAAAAGCATCTTCTTCAAATTTCGGTAGTTGACCCGTACCTGTCATGCTATCACGATTTACGATAAACGGTGGAATCACCTCTTCATATCCGTGCTCTTCAATATGAAGATCTAACATAAAATTTAGTAATGCACGTTCTAAACGAGCACCAAGCCCTTTGTAAAATACGAAACGACTCCCAGTCACTTTGCTCGCACGTTCAAAATCGAGAATACCTAAACTTGTGGCAACATCCCAGTGTGGCTTAGGTTCAAAAGAGAATTGTGGTAACTCTCCCCACTCTTTAACTGTAATATTATCATCCTCTGTTTCACCGATAGGAACACTTTCATGCGGAATGTTAGGAATAGATAATAATAACATTTCTAATTCCTGCTCAACAGCACGTAATTCATCATCTAATACTTTAATTCGATCGCCTACTTCTCTCATCTCTGTTATAAGGCTATCAGCATCTTTCTTTTCTCTTTTTAAAACAGAAATTTGTTGAGACACTTCATTACGTTTGCTTTTTAACTCTTCCGCTTCTGTAATTAATGTTCTTCTTTTTACATCTAAGTCTTCAAATTTCCCTAAATCCGTTAGATCTTCACCACGGAATTTAAGCTTTTCTTTTACTTCTTCAAAATTTGCACGTAAATGTTTTAAATCTAACATGTCTCCATCCTCCATAACCTTTTAATAATACCTTGAAAATACAAAAAACTCCCGTCCCTATATAAAGGGACGAGAGTTAACCCGCGTTGCCACCCTAATTGAAAATAACAAAAGTTATCTTCCTCTTGGATCTCCGTAACGGCAGAATGCCGGAAATATCTACTGATTACTGTTCGATATTTCACTCTAGGATGGATTCACAAGTGTCTAACATCGGTTTGCACCAACCACCGACTCTCTTGAGAAAGAATACTTGTTACTAGTTCCTATCATCGATTTCATGAATTGTGATTTTAGTAATTCATAATTTACTACAAGTTTGTTCCAATTTCAAGCCTTTATACGTTTATTTTGATTCTTTTACCATATTTACAAAGTATTGTGCAAAACGGTAATCATCCGTTAGTTCTGGATGGAATGCACAAGCAAGAAACTGACCTTGTCTTGCAGCAACTATTCTTCCGTTATGCTTAGAAAGTACATCAACTTCTTCTCCTACTTCGACAACGTATGGTGCACGTATAAATACCCCGACAAAATCTTCTGCTACACCTGTAATCATTAATTTAGCCTCAAAGCTTTCTCTTTGTCTGCCAAATGCATTACGTTCTACTGTCATATCCATGACAGCTAGGTGTGCTTCATCATAACCTACTATGTTTTTTGCTAGTAGGATTAATCCTGCACATGTACCAAACATCGGTTTTCCTTGAGAAGCGAAATTACGTAGTGGCTCCAAAAATTCATATTTATCAATTAAGCGACGCATGGTTGTACTTTCCCCACCAGGAAGTACTAATCCATCTAGCTCTTCAAGCTGTTCTGGTCGCTTTACTACCGTTACTTCAGCACCGCAAGCCTCAAAAGCTTTAACGTGCTCTCTCACAGCTCCCTGTAAGCCTAAAACGCCGATTTTAACCATAATTTAATGGCTCCTTTTATCTTACCAGCCGCGCTCTTGCATGCGTTGTTCTGGTAGTAATGATGAAATATCTACACCCTTCATCGCAGTTCCAAGTCCCTTTGATAAAGAAGCAATTAGCTCATAATCTTCATAGTGAGTTGTTGCTTCAACAATTGCACGAGCAAACTTCGCTGGATTTTCAGATTTGAAAATACCAGAACCAACAAATACTCCGTCAGATCCTAATTGCATCATAAGTGCAGCATCAGCAGGAGTAGCAACTCCACCTGCGGCAAAGTTTACAACTGGTAGACGTCCTAAACGCTTAATTTCTAGAAGAAGTTCAAATGGAGCTCCTAGTAACTTCGCTTCCATCATTACTTCATCTTCGCTCATCGCAACTAACTTACGAATTTGAGCATTTACTTTTCTAATGTGACGAACCGCTTCAACGATATTACCAGTACCAGGCTCACCTTTTGTACGCAACATCGATGCACCTTCACCAATACGTCTAGCAGCTTCACCTAAATCACGGCAACCACAAACAAATGGTACAGTAAACTGTCTTTTATCAATATGGTACTCTTCATCAGCTGGAGTTAATACTTCACTTTCATCAATGTAGTCCACTCCTAAAGATTCTAGTACACGAGCTTCTACGATATGACCAATACGAGCTTTTGCCATTACTGGAATAGATACAGACTTCACAACTTCTTCTACAATTGTTGGGTCAGCCATACGAGCTACTCCACCAGCTGCACGAATATCAGCAGGAACACGCTCAAGAGCCATTACTGCTACAGCACCAGCTTCTTCCGCAATTTTTGCTTGCTCAGCGTTAACAACGTCCATGATAACGCCACCCTTTTGCATTTCTGCCATTCCACGCTTTACACGTTCAGTACCTAATTGTGACATTCCTTTTACCCCCTGTATGTAAGACTATTATTTTGCAAACTTTTGAAAAGCCATATTTTAGAACAGACTCTCCATATGTAGACTTTGTCTTGTATTATTCTACCTTAAAACTGTAAAAAAACCTACTATTTAGATAGAAAAAACTCCCTACTAAAGGGAGTTTAAACTAAAATAGACCTTTTATACCTTCTGCACTGCTAGTCCATAGATCACCGAAAAATCCACCGATTGCTTTCATAAGAAGAACAAACCAATTAGCCTTTTCCACATTAGCAGTTGTAATTAGATCTGTTTTCACTAAATTCTCGCCTTGCTTTGTTAAGAAGCTTAGTGAATCTTCTCCTTTATATTCAACCGTTACTGTACCGATCTTTGTTCCCTTTTTAACAGGGGCTTCTACAGTCTTTTTATCAATCTTAACAACCGGCTTATAATTTTCCTTTTCACCGCGTTTAATTAATAAAGAAATAGGATTTGCAGATTCAATTTCAACTGTTTTCTCTTTTCCTTTTTCAACCGCAACTGTTGTCTTACCTTTTGCTTGATAACCAGCAGCTACAATTTCCTGCTCTTCAAAATTACTGAAACCGTAATCTAGTAACTTTTTTGTTTCACCAAAACGGCTCTCATAAGAGTCTGCTTTCATGACAACTGTTATTAAACGTACACCGTTTTTCTTAGCTGTACTTGTAAAACTGTAACCCGCCAGGTCTGTAGATCCTGTTTTTAATCCGTCTACACCTTCATAGGCGAAAACTAAACTTGGTAACATCCAGTTCCAGTTTGACATATTAATAGCATCTTCAGTACCTTCTCGAAATACCTTTTTAGGAATACTAGCTGTTTCTAATACTTCTGGATAATCATTAATTAAGTGGAATGCTAACTTTGCTGTTGCCTTTGCAGACATAAGGTTTTCCTCATCCGCTTCAGTTCCTTTTGGATGCATTCCAAGTAAATCTTTATTGTTTAATCCTGTTGTATTAACAAATTTAAAGTTTTCTAAGTTAAGCTCTTCAGCCTTTTCATTCATCATCTTTACAAAGTTTGTTTCAGAACCTGCTACTAATTCAGCTAATGCAATAGTTGCGCCATTTGCTGAATAGATTGCCATTGCCTCATATAGTTCTTTTACATTGTACTTACCATCTAAACGTAGTGGTACGTTGGAAAGACCACGATTTTGGGAGATTTTATATACGTATTCACTAATTCCTGTTTCTTGAGTCCATGTGATTTTCCCATCGTTAATAGCTTCCAATACTAGATATTCTGTCATCATTTTCGTCATACTTGCTGTAGGCATTGCTGTCTCAGACTCTTTTTCGTAGAGAATAAGTCCTGTTTCCCCATCTACTAGAATTGCAGAATATGCTTGAATATCTAATATATCACTCTCAGCAGAAACTCTGCTGCCAGAAAATAAAGTTGCGACTACAATAGACATAACTAAAAAATAAAAAAGGAAAGACCTCTTTCTCTCTTTCACTATAACCCCTCCTCTTAAGTTGACCTTACTATTCTATCATACGTTTAGATAAAAAAATAGACAGAGAATGAATGTCTCTGTCTATTCCTAAAAAGAGGAATTTTGAACTATAAAGAGTAGTTTGGAGCTTCTTTTGTTATTTGTATGTTATGAGGGTGACTCTCTCTAAGTCCTGCACCACTCATCTTTACAAATCTGGAATTCTCTCTCAAATCATGTAAGGTAGGTGTACCACAATACCCCATACCTGATTTGATCCCACCAAGAAGTTGATAAATTGTGTCTGCTAGAGGACCTTTGTACGGTACACGTCCTTCAATTCCCTCTGGTACAGCCTTTTGGTTGTTTTCTTGGAAGTAACGATCTTTACTTCCTTTTTCCATTGCACCAACAGAACCCATACCACGATACACCTTGAATTGTCGACCTTGATAGATCTCACGTTCACCTGGGCTTTCTGAGACACCTGCTAATAAACTACCTAGCATTACAACGTTTCCTCCAGCAGCAAGAGCTTTAACAATATCACCAGAGTATTTAATACCACCGTCCGCAATAATCGAGACGCCGTATTTCTTTGCTTCTGTTGCGCAATCATAAATAGCCGTAATTTGAGGAACTCCAACCCCAGCCACGACTCTTGTAGTACAGATAGAGCCAGGTCCAATACCTACCTTAATAACATCAGCACCTGCTTCAATTAAATCTCTCGTCGCTTCTGCTGTTGCTACATTACCTGCAATTAATGAAATGGATGGATATGCAGTCTTAATTTCACGAACCTTATCTAATACACCCTTTGAATGTCCATGAGCGGTATCCAAAACTAAACAGTCTACATTTGCTTGTATTAGCTTTTCTACTCTTAGCATTGTATCAGCTGTTACTCCGACTGCTGCTCCAACAAGAAGACGACCTTGACTATCTTTTGCTGAATTCGGAAATTCAATCACTTTCTCAAGATCCTTAATTGTAATTAAACCCTTTAGTATCCCATCTTCATCAACTAAAGGTAGTTTTTCAATTTTATATTTCTGTAAGATTTTTTCTGCCTGATCTAATGTTGTTCCTACGGGGGCTGTGACCAGATTTTCCTTTGTCATTACATCTGCAATCGTGATAGAGAAATCTTGTATAAAACGAAGATCACGATTTGTAATAATACCTACGAGCTTTTGTTCATCCATATTGTTAACAATTGGTACGCCTGAGATTCGGTATTTTCCCATAAGGTGCTCTGCATCATAAACTTGATGATCTGGCGTTAAGAAAAATGGATCTGTTATCACACCACTCTCAGAACGCTTAACCTTATCTACCTGTTCAGCTTGCTTTTCTATAGACATATTCTTGTGAATAATTCCAAGGCCACCTTGTCTTGCCATGGAAATTGCCATATCTGCTTCAGTAACAGTGTCCATGCCTGCACTAATAATTGGAATGTTTAATTTCAAACTATCTGTTAAAACTGTACGTAAGTCTACATCACGCGGTAAAACCTCTGATTTTGCTGGCATTAATAAAACATCATCAAAAGTAAGTCCTTCTTTAACAAACTTATTTTCCCACATTCCAATTTCCCCCTTAAGCTCGTAAAAATTTATTAGTAGCTTAACAACTGGATAAACTACTGTCAAGGAGAGAATTAGATGTTTGATAATTCAAATAATAGTACTGGAGGGATAAATCTGAATGTTTGACCATCAAATGATATGGCAATCATACACTCCCTTTCATTCATCAGCTAATGTTCAGGAGTTTTTATTCAGGATATATAATCGAAATAATATAGAAGATGCGGAAAAGAAAAGCTACAATAATTGTTACCCTTTTATCTATTACATAGATCATGGCAAGAGCTATTATTTACTCTCAGAACAGGCGCCGATTTCAATAAAACCGGTTCTTTTATTTTATGGAATGACACAATTGGTGAAAGCCTGTCTTCTAACAGTCGATCCTGAGTATCCTGAATCAACTTCTGTATTAGCTCACGGTGTATCAACGCGGAAAAGAAAAAAGCAATCATATGACTTTCTAAAAGATGAAGTTAAAATACAGAAAAATGGATTATTTTCACACTTTGCTGAGAAAATGTTCCATGTGGAGCACCTAGACGGTGAGAAACTAACGATGCTTTCTTTACTGAAAAGGATACCAGAATTAAGTTCACTATTTAATTTTAGCTATCAAGAGGATGTATCATTTCCTCTAATAAAAACAAGTGAACACACATATATTCTCAAATACAATATTATCGATAAGTACCATATGACAGAGGAACGATTCAAGGATTTTTTGAACGATAGTTTGAAGAAGACATCATTAATAGAGTTTGATAAAGATAATAAGAATATTGTTATCTCTTTTAAGGATAAGAATCATTTGACTCCAATCAGTTGCCATCCATTTTATTTTAATCACCAAGTTGGAAACTATGTAATTTCAAGTGAGCGAGAACTAACAAGTTATTTTCCAGAGATGATGATTCATTATTTAATTCTTTATAATCTAAGTATGATTTCTCGTTATGAAACAGAATGGTGGAGTGAACTTTTACAACATATAAGTACAAAAGACTTACCTTTTATTCAACAGTTCATACAAACAACTACATTCAAAATCCCTTATTTAATTTCTGAATTTCTTCATGGTCTAAATAAATAAACTTATCATATTCACTCATGGTGAGTATATTCCATTCGACGTGATAGAGGAAATCGTTAATCTGTATTTTCTATTATTACTTTTACGTAATACAAAAAAAGGTTAGCTGATAATCAGCTAACCTTTTAACTTTGTTTTGCTTGGCAACGTCCTACTCTTACATGGACTTGCGTCCTAACTACCATCGGCGCTCGAGCATAACTTCCGAGTTCGGGTTCGGATAAAAATGAGCGGCGAATCTCTTCGTCAGCTTCATTCGCTCAGATCCTCACGTACAGTCGTACGCTCTGG
>NZ_JAFELM010000015.1 GCF_016890225.1 Bacillus suaedaesalsae
TTTTTAGTATATGTACATTATATATAATTATTTTATTAATATCAAACAAATAGAGCGTTTGTTCTGTCTATAATTCGAGCAGCTATAATGTTAGTCACTTTCGCGATACGAAGCATTATAACTAGTAAGTCAATTTAACTTAGTACTTCTAGGAGTTATCACAATAGTGGTCATGTTGTTCGTCGCAAATAATAAAAAGAAGTAACCGTTTAGCCTCACCAGATAACAGACGGTTACTTCTTTTTGAATAACAACAATATTTGGTTAACCGCACCATGCGGTTTGTAGTTGCTGATTAGGTGCGCCAACACCTGATCTCTTTTTAATATATGTTAATTATATCAAATTATTTTATTTTTATCAAATCTTGCAATTGATTATGTTCATAATCCTATAACTTATTTCTTAAAGAGTCCTCTTCGTGCGAAGGCAGAAGTTTCTGTAGTAGAGGTGGGAAAATGTTAGCCACTTTCCATAATAGAAGGTGGAATAGAATGACGACATACGAAGCATTATCACTAGTAAGTCAATTTAACTTAGTACTTCTAGGAGTTATGACAATAGTGATTATGTTGCTCGTCCAAAGTAAAAAAAGTAACCGTCTAACCTCTCAAGGTACCAGACAATCACTTCTTTTTGGTTTCACAACATACTTTGGCTAACCGCTAACAATATAAAACAGTTACAATAATTAATCTGCAAAAGCCACTTCCTTTTAAAGACGGTAGCTGCTTAGAATGACGACATACAGCATTAACACTAGTTGTCCAAAATTGAGAAGAAGTACCATTTGTACTTCCCCAATGTTACTGATCAACCCAAATAAGATAGCACTATAATTTATGATTGTCTTTGTCACGGACGGGTTCCGTTTTTTCTTTTTGAATTTGATAAATATTGATAACCAACGGAAACAGCAATCCAATGATCCCGATAGAAAATAAAATGTATTCTGTCCAAATCGCTTTATCTTTCCAGTCTTGAGCTCTTAGTAATAAGCCATACAACAAACATGTTATGGCAAAGAGCGGCAGGACCTTCACTGAAATCCCTCCATTCTATTAATCTAATTACACTATAGTTTTAGAATCTTTATACTACATATAGTAAATGTATTCACTCTGCCAATTTCATTTCTATAAAGTCTTTTGTGTTCGGTCCATAAATACCGTCGTTCGCTAATTCTGCATACATAGATTGAAATCTTCGGACGGCATCTTCTGTCTTCGGTCCATATATTCCATCTATATACTCAGGATCAAAATTAATTTCTTTTAAGGCGCGTTGTAGTTGCTTTACGTTTTCTCCTCTGTCACCTTGTTTTAAAATACCATTTGGTAATGGAAATTCTGTGATCGGTTTACTTGAAGACAGCACTTCATTTAATTTACCTAGTGTTTGTTGGCCAACCAAACCATCAGCCATAAGGTTATATTTCTTTTGGAAATTCAAGACAGCTCGTCTAGTTTCTTGACCGTACATTCCATCGGCTCCATATATCGGTAAATTGAAACCCGCCCTAATGAGATCGCGCTGAACTTCTTCAACAAAAGTTCCTTGATCTCCAATTGATAGAGGGAGGTCAACATACGCTCCTTTTACTATAGGTTTTGTAGTGCCACTTTCGTCATAATTCCGATATGCTTCTATTACATCATTTATAAATTCATCCCATGATATTCCATGCTTCCGCAGTGCGTTTTGAGGGTCCGTTCTTCTTGCTGGATCTAACATACTATGTGCGACAATATCTGTTTGAGGATTTAAGTTGAACTTATGAGATAAATACGCGTGATACCATACATATCTTTTGTACGCTTCCCAAAAATCAATGTTTCCTCCGTACGTTAATTCCACACCAATAGCCGCATCGTTCGCATCCTCACCATACCGGATATCATCATTATTAACTCCGTATCTAACGTGCCAAGCTTTTTCATTTGTTGGGATGATTTCTAAAATGTACTTATCATCTATGAACGTGTGGGCAGATGCACTAGGCTGAACTCTGTCAAAGTAATTTCGGTTCGCATAGGCACTAGAGCCCGGGTTTCCTGTATCATGACTGACAATAAACTTCACATCGTCAATTTTTTCACCAGACCTGGAATCTCCAAAACTAATATAATCTCTCGTTATCGGATAGTCCATTTTACCTCAACTCCTTTATCATTTTGATTATTGACTAAAATAAAAAGTAGATTACAAGTTGAAATCTACTTTTTATTTTGTTTAATTAAGGCTTAGCACCAAGCTGCGCCGACAATGATTAAAAGAATAAACAGCACTACAATTAAAGCAAAACCTCTTCCTGCACCATAACTTACACCAGCGACAGGAGCTGTATATCCGTAAGCTGGGCAACCATATCCGTATCCAGTTCCAAATGCCATATTACACACCACCTTTCTTTTATAGAAAGTATCTATTTCCTATGATTAGTATCCAAATCCAACGTAGGCTGAACCTACAATGATTAAGAGGATGAAAAGTACAACTAAAAGGGCGAATCCTCCCCCATAGCCAACACCAGCTCCGACAACTTCACTCATTCATGAACACCTCCTAGTCGCTTTTTACTGTATCCTATGAAATGAGGTCAATGTCGTGTAGGCGGTTAACTAGTTTATAAAGAACTGGGCAATCATACAGAACGTGACTTGTAGTGAAATATCTACTTAGTAAGCGAGAATCATGACTAAATCGATTTTTTTATAGTTTTTTTTGAATCATCTAGTTCCCAGGAATGGAAATGTTCAATCATACCAAGTTTTAAGTCAAATAAATCTAACAAGATTTACATCATTATCCACGAAAAGACCAGACAATTGTAATAGAAATCTTCCAGATCACTCAGGTCAAAATTTATCTTCTACATTAACTCTACTTAGTTTGTATTAATAGGGTAAGAATAGGAGAGGGAATACACATACTAACATTGTCCTTGATGGGAGTATGTCAAATAGGGCTTGAGTAAATGAGCCTCAAGCCCTATCATTGGGGAATTTACAAACCAAAAACTCTAATATCGATAAGCACTATCACATGTATTTGCCTTCGGTTCGTAATAACAGTGCTGTTTATATTGACCAGCCAATGGCTGGCCATACCATGTAGGTGGACACTCCGCTGAGGGATTAAAATACCATAAAGCATATTTAGAAGGGTGTTGTCTCCAACGCTGTACAACATCTCGTGCCAATTTTCTCTCTACTTCTCTCGCTGGTCTATAAAACAAACTACCTTTTTGCACTGCTTCAAATGAGTAATTCCCACCTTGAACTTGAAAGATAACATCTCTTATATTTCGCAAATTCTTAAAGTCTAAACAGCGAACTACTGCCCGATTGACAATAACATTTCCAACCATAAGCATTCCTTGCTTTCCCTCACCAACAGCCTCTGCGTGTATCATTCTGGCAATCAAATCAATATCTTTTTCTGTATGGGGTACTCTGGTCACTTTTCATCACCTCTAATATGTAATGTATGAATAGCACTATATAAAAATGATACTGGTACGAGGCACAATTACAAATGAAATCAATTATGTAGGCTATGCCACAAATGTAGCGTTGTAATATAAGTTGGTATTTATCATTTATATACATATATAAATTTAAAAAAACAAAATAAACGAGCCTACACTTTTAGGCTCGTTAGTATGGTAGCTATGCGTAAAGAAACATACTTGTCCAGATACTTATTAGTTTTTCGGAGCACCAGGGGGGGTAATAGTACGGAGGGACTTTTATCCAGCCTCTTTCCCTCATAGCGTCCTTCAGAGTCACACCATACTTCATCTTTTCAATCATACACTGAGAAATAATGAGCCTATATCATTCCTGATACATTGGCTAGCTATTGTTGCACAATGGATTACTGGAAGAGGCACTAAAAAAATAGGAGAGATCAAAAAGAGTTGAAAGTAAGTCAAATTCGTTACCGAACTGATGAGAGTTTTTGAAACAAATAAAGAAAGTAGTGCACGAATGATGCACTACTTTCCTCATTAATTTAATGCCGTTTTTAATGTCTCAAGATTACGTTTCATAATACTAAAGTAATCTTCATTGTTCTTAATATCTTCATCTGTTATCGCTTCAAGGTTGTGAAGTGTTAATGCTTCAGCTTTAATTTCATTTTTGACAATGTCAGCTACTTTAGATGATACATTTTGTTCGAAAATTAAATAACGAATGTTGTGTTCTTCTGCTGTCTTAATAATTTCTGTTAGTTCCTGCTGAGAAGGTTCGTTAGTTGGAGTTAATCCTAATACGCTGATTTGTTCTAGGCCGTAACGCGACTCCCAGTATCCATAAGCAGCATGGGAAACTAAGATTTCCTTTGTTTTCCCTGTATCTATAACCGTTTTAAATTCACTATCTAATGCTTCTAAGTCAAGTTTTAGCTTATTGAAATTTTGTTCGAATTCTTCTTTTGCAGCCGGGTTTAATTCTTCAAAGGCATGTAAAATATTTTCAGCTAACTGAATCGCTAAAAGTGGGTCTAACCAAACATGTGGGTCTTGGCCTCCGTGATTATGGTCGTCATGTTCTTTTTCACCTTCATGATCATCGTGACCTTCTTCATCATGAGCATGATCGTCATGACCTTCTTCACCATCATGGTCGTCATGACCTTCTTCGTCATGAGCATGCTCTTCTAATTTCACAAGATCCATACCTTCAGTTGCTTTCACAATTCTTACTTCCTCATTTTGTAATGCTTCTGTAGCTGCCTCTGCAAAGCCTTCGATACCTGCACCAGTATAGATAAATGCATCTGCTTTTGCCATATCTACCATCGTTTTCGCAGTTGGTTCAAACGAGTGAGCGTCAACACCTGGAGGAAACACACTTACAACTTCAACATGGTCTCCGCCGATTCTTTTTGCAAAATCCTCTAACGGGAAAATGGTTGTGTAAACCTTAAGTTTTTCATCAGTTGTTTCCGCATTTTGTGTCTCTTCCTTAGGTGTCACTTCTTTTGTCTCTGTATTACATCCAAAAAGAAATGCACTTAACATTAGTAATAATACGAGTAATGTATGTTTCGTTCTCATTTATAGGTTCTCCCTTCAAATCCAAATCATTTTGATTTATATGTCCTAAGTCATTATATCGTAATTGTTACGATTTGAAAACATAAATATCAAAATAATTGTCTTAACGACCACATTTTAGATGAAAGCAACTGCGTGTTATATGTATAGGTAGTTCAACAGGTATCAAAATAAAATTTATTCTTATAGTTACCAGTAATTCAACTACATATAAGTAGCTAGACAGTTAGCCACTTTCCTTTATAGAAGGGAGGTGGCAATTTAATTTAGTACTACTAAGAATTAATTCAATAGTGTTCATCAAAAATCATCGAAAAGAAAAAGAAGTAGCTGTCTAACCTCCGCAAGGTAAGAAACAAGCTACTTCATTTTTAAATACTTTGGGCTAACCTCAGCACGAGGTCAGTAGTTGCCAATTAGAAGTGCACTAACACCTGGTCCTCGTTTTATTATATGTTTACTATAAATAATTCTTTCTTTTCAAACACATTACTCATTTTTATGTAAATGTACAAGGTGAATAAAAGCACACGATCCTTTACTGCACCTTTTTCCCGGCAAAATAAGCGGAGCATAATAGAAAGACTGTTCCTACTCCAACGGCCACCAACATTGAATATTGAAATATATCCTTTAACGCTAATCCACCTGAAAGAGAAGCGACAAATAGAAACAAAAACATGACAGTATAGTTCTTCTGCATATGCTCTCAAGCCTCCTTTACCAAAATTATACTATATTTGAATTATTTATTAATCATTTCTTTTATACTCAATAAGAAAACAGCAAATTGAAATGAACAGAAAAAGCCAGTTAAAAGAATGATTGTCCTTTACAATCTAGTTCCTTTAACTGGCTTTATATTATTTATAAAATCTATCGTTAATTCTTAAACACATGCTGGCCAATCGCAACAACTGTTTGTCTTTTGTCTAACCATCGACTGGTAGCGATTTTCGGATTATAGAAGAAGAGGGAGCCTTGGGCAATGTGCCTCATGTCGGTTAGGGCTGCATAGACTGCTCTAATTGATTCTTCATCAGCGGCTCGATTAATTTGGCCATTACTGACAGGCTGGAATTGACGTTTTTGATAAATAACGCCTCGAATAGTATTAGGGAATTTAGGGCTATCAACACGATTTAGCACGACTGCTGCAACTGCCACTTTTCCTTCAAATGGCTCTGTTTGAGCTTCAGCTCGTACAAGTCTAGCTAAAAGGTCGATATCTTTATTTGAGAGAGTTAGATTCGTAGGTTCACTTTTTTCTACCTTTGGTTCAGTAGTCGTCGTGACAGGGGTAGGGCTATTGATTTCTAAACGGTGTTCAGATGCATTCGATAAATCTTCAACAGCTTCTTTTACTTCTGTATGGATAACTTGTCCGATATGAATCAGATCAAGATTTTCAACTTGTGGATTAAGCACGGCTAATTCATCTAATGTAACACCATGTTCTTTTGCGATTTTAGACATAGTGTCACCTTTTTCAACCGTATAAGCGAATGCAGGCTCTGCTAAGAAAAGAGCGATCAGGAATGTAAGTCCAAATATAATTTTTTTCATGTGTAATCCTCCTAGTAATTTAATTATTTCGGAAACTCTTTATGCTCTAATCTATGAGGGACCTGTCCAAAATAGTATTACAGGTTTTTTACAGAGAGATTACATAAAGTAGATTAGGAGGTTGGATACATTAAAAAAGGCTGAAACATAAGTATTTCAGCCAATAATAAACCCGAACTATTAGGCGATATTTTAATGAATCTTTCACCTAATAGTTCGGGACTTTATTTGTAGATTGGTTTGATTTTGCGTACTATTTATAAAAACTAGTGGAATGGAGCGGAAGACACTCGACTCCTGCGGGAAGTAGAGGAAAGGCTGAGACCCCGCAGACGCAGGCGAGGAGACTCAGCTTCCTCCCCGCGGTATCCGGCGAGTGTCTGCAGCGCAATGGAACGAACTTGTTCTTCCTGCTTAAATGATTAATAAATAACAAAGGATACTAAAAAAGCAGAATATTTAATAGGTAGAATATTTTAGATATTATTCGCCTTTGAGGATGATTTAGTTAGATATGTCCAATCCTCTTACTAGTTTCTAAAAATTTTAAAATAAACTCATTTGTTCACTATTATCCTCGTTTTCTGTTCTTCCATTATCCCCATTTTTATCTTTCTTATTTGATTGAAAGATATTTTTCGAGAGTTCACTTAGTTTAGCCAGGAATCGGTTAAATCCAAACCCTACGAAGAACGCGATACTTATCTGAGCAAGCGGACCATCGTCATATTCTGCGAATTCAATGAAGAGGAAGCCGCTTTGAATTAATGTGACAGAAATCACAGCTGTTCCGGTAGCGAATATTGGATAAAACACGTACATAATCCATTTTCGATAGTCTGTAAGTTCACCCTTCATATAGTTTTTGCTAAACATATATAAATGGCGAAGTGATCCACCAATCGCACCAGCGAAGAAGTAGTATAGGAAGATTTCGATATCAGAAACAAATGGAAGCCATTCTTCAACTTTTCCAGTCCATAAACCTCCAACTGCTACAAAGCTTCCGAAGAATAGAAGCGAGAGGTACGTTAAGATTAATGCTTTTAACCAACGTTGCATTTCATTCACCTCTTTTTTCATATACTTCATTATATGAAACAGTTTCAATTGAGATACAGATTTATGAGGCTGAATGTGTTTGTCAAAGTGTTATGGCTTGAGTAAAATGAGTATATCTTTAGTTTAGAGAGGACAAGCTATGACATTTTTAGATACAATTCAACCTCATGTATTATCAAATGATTTTTTAATTCAGCAACAAGTGTTGCATTCAATCGAGGAATACCCACACGTACCAGAAGAATGGATAACGAATCTCATTAAAAAGGCATTCACGAATAGAGAGCTTCAAACAGAAATTCTTATGTATACGCCAAAGCATTCTGTGAATGAAGAGGCTTTACAGGTATTGCTAAAAAATGTAAACACCCTTGATTCAAGTTTGCTTCATCTTGTCGTTCCATTTTTTGAAAACCTTCCAGCATCATTAGCTCTTACCTATCGAGATCAACTTGAACCGTATCTCGATTCTCGATATTGGAGAATTTTTGAATTAGAAGGGAATGGTGTAAAGGAAGACGTTTTAGGCGCATACGAGGAATTAGTGTCTTTGTTAGAAACGGCAGATTCCTTTGATCATATTGTATATTTCCAAGCCAAGTATTTAGCAAAAAACATTGCCGGGAAAGGTTGGTTGACGAAAGAAAAAATTGGCGAGTTGTTGAAAAAGGATAAGCGAAAGAAATGGTATTCGTTTTCAGCAACGCTGGCAGTATATATGGCCGGTGTGCTTCGTCTAGAAGAGCATATTCCGCAATTGGCTGGAATTCTTGCAAAGCCTGATGACACGTTAGCAGGGGAAGCGTCGACTGCATTAATTGCATTCCAAAGTGATGAAGTCGTGAAGGCAGTAGCTCCATATTTAGCGAAGGACGACTCGTTTGTCTATGCCTTATCTGTTTTAGAGTATATTAAGACAGAAGCATCTGCACAGGTGTTAATGAATGCATACAACCAGACAGACAATCTTGCAAATCAAGATATGATTTTTGAAGCGATCGCTCATCATTATTCAAAAGATTCAGCTCTGGTTATGAAAAAGCATCTCGAAAATGAATACCAATCTGGCATGGTCGAGCTGGAACCTGTTGCTTATGGCTACTTCAAAATTTTAGGATTACATCACAGAGATTTATCGTTTTGGAAACAAGTTGCACTAGAGAACGAAATGGAGTTTCGAGAAGGCAGTCAGACGCCAATTGTAGTCGAGGAAAAGGTTGGCCGTAATGACCCATGCATTTGCGGAAGTGGGAAGAAGAATAAAAAGTGCTGTGGAAAGTAAGCTGAGCAGGTGGAGAAAATTTAAATATTGAGATGAATATAATACAGTAGGACAAAATAATTTCTTAAGAGGAAATTATCGTTTAAACCTACCTATAAAGAGGCTGAGACATAAGTATTTCAGCCAATGATAAACCCGATCTATTAGGCAATATTTTTCACCTAATAGTTCGGTTTTTTATTTGTTGCTCTCAATAGATTTGTTGATTTTGCATACTATTTTTATAAACTAGTGTCTGCAGCGCAATGGAACGAACTTGTTCTTCCAGCTTAACTGATTAATATATAACAAATGATACGAGATCATATTTAATAGGTAGAATAATTTAGATACTATTCGCTTTCGAGGATGATTTATTTAGTTAAGTCCCAGCCTCATATTTATATTATAGATCTGGTAGTTTTATTTATAAATGATACATGAATTACGAAGATTAGAGGGAAGTTAATAATGATAGTACATTACATAAATGAACTTTTGCATTGAACTGTTTCACTAAATGATAAAGGGTGCATGTAATACATGGTTTTAAAATTTATTTTAATTTTGTGTATATCAATCTTGTTATTATTCAGCTTAAAGTATCTGAAAAAACGGTTTGATTCGTTTGAAGTCTTTTTACTTTTACTTTTTACTTCCTACAATATTCAGAATTTCTTTTATCTATTATCTTCTCCATATCCGCATTTAATGGTAGTTGAAAAACATTTACAATTTTGGGCAGCCAGAATCCATTATGGAGTAATATCTCCTGTTCTTTTATTATGGGTTATGTATGTTCTACGCGGAAATAAAAGTTTATCTCTGAAGATAGCTACTTGTTTTTCATGGGTAACTGGTGGCGTATTATTCGATAAGGTATTACTCATAATCGGTGTCTTAAAATCAAAAGGTGATAATTGGCATCCTGAAATTAATCTTGTATTATCTATGGTTGTTCTCTCTTCAAGTATTTATTTTATGGAAATCTTAAAGAAAATACTTTTAAAAGAAAGGGTGATCCATGATGAATGACATTTATGAACATGCAATTAAACCAATGCTTCCTAAAAAGTTTGATGAAAATGAATGGTTTGTAATTGTTGTTACAATTATTGTTTTGACAGGTATTTACTATATTACTATGAAAAATAGGCATCTACTTTGGACAGAATTAATCAGTATCTTTCTATTTAATTTACAATTGGCGACACTTGGAGATTATTTCTTAGCAATGCCTCCTTATGATTTTTATGACACAGTAGATAGGAATAGTGGTGAACTTATGGATATATTTCTTCAAAATATTATCTATCCAGGAACGGTACTATTTCTTATGAGTTTTTATAATAAAAAAACAACAAACAAGGTATTATTTATTTTAGTAAGCGCTGCAATTTTAGGTATCCTTGAGTGGATAGGTATACATTTGTTTCATCTGTTCAAATACAATACATGGAAGTTTTATTATTCCGTAGCATTCTATCTCCTTGTAATGTCTTTAAATGTCCTTTTTTTTGATAAGCTCAGAAAATTTTTAAATAGTAGATTATCTAATAGTTAAATGAATCATTTACTAGTTAGAAAATCCGAGTCATTCAAATTGGATAAATATAAATCCAATTAAAATAAGGGGTCAAATATGATAGGACTTATGATTGCGATAATAATTTTTAATTTGTTATGCTTTAAAACAAACAATAGGCTTACACCTAACCAAATAATTAGTATATGGCTGTTTACCATTGCATTTCAAACTAGTTTCGACATTATTGTGGAATTTAAATATTATTCTTATTGGTATTTTGAGAAAGAGTCGGTCGATTGGGCAGGTTTACTTCCACACCTGTTACTTGTACCACCTGTTAATATCATCTTTTTAAACTGGTTTCCGTTTGAAGCTAAACTCGTAAAAAAAATATTATATTTGGTCTTCTTCATAATAGCTATTTTAATGTACGAGCTCCTAACTCTGCTTCCAGAGCCGTGGGGTTACTTTAATTATGGTTGGTGGAGTATTTGGCATTCAGTAGTAGTAAATCCAATTCTACTTTTATTACTATTAGGATTTTATAAGTGGATATGTAAATTAGAAAAAGCATCTTAACCAAAGTCCTTTTTATTTTCGATCAAATGACAAGATAGGCAAGAAACGTAACTTCCTTGGAAACATCAAATGATTCATTAAGTTTCCGGGCAAAAACGGAACAACTAAGAAAGTAAGCTGAGCAAATTATTTTGTTTTTGTTCGTTCAATTGATAACATAGGTGTATCTTTTTGATGAAAGGAAAATGAAATATGTCTTCATTTAATATAGAAGTATCAGCCTTGAATTTAGCGCCAATTCGCGCTGGACAAACTCCGAAGGACGCGATTGATTCAATGGTCGATTTAGCTCAGGAACTTGAGAAACTAGGGTACAAACGTTATTGGATTGCAGAGCATCATAATACACCAACATTAGTAAGCTCGGCGACGTCCATTTTAATTAACCATACTCTGCAGCATACAAAAACCATTCGTGTTGGTTCGGGTGGCATAATGCTTCCGAATCATTCACCATTAGTGGTGGCAGAGCACTTTGGTACGATGGCTACGATTTACGGAGATCGCGTGGATTTAGGACTAGGTCGCGCGCCAGGTACTGATATGATGACAGCAGGTGCTCTTCGTCGTTCGCAAAATGATTCGGTATATACATTCCCAGATGATGTGAAGCAGCTACTTACGTATTTTGGTCCATCTGATGAGCAAGGCTATGTAAAAGCCCATCCAGGAGTAGGGACAAATGTGCCGATTTATATTTTAGGATCCTCCACAGAGTCTGCTTATTTAGCAGCACAACTAGGCTTGCCTTATGCATTTGCTTCACATTTTGCACCAACGTATATGGAGGATGCGATTCGTATTTATAAAGCACGTTTCCAGCCTTCACCATTTTTAGATAAGCCGCACATGATGGTCGGATTGAATGTCATTGTCGAGGACACTGATGAAGAAGCAGAGTTTTTAAAAACGTCGATGCAGCAATTCTTCTTGAATATCGTTCGTGGTACACAAAATCCTCTCAGGCCACCTGTTGAAAACATGGATGACATATGGAATTCGATGGAAAAGGAAATGGCGTCTAATATGTCAAACATGGGCTTCTTCGGAAGTAAAGAAACCGTTCACCGTCAATTAACACGTTTCCAAGAGCTATACAACGTGGATGAAATCATTGCCGTTTCGTATATATTTGATGAAGAAAAGCAAAAGCGTTCGTATGAGATGTTTAAAGAGATAGTGGCTGGTAACTAATAACGCTACGCACACCAATTTTATAATTGGTGTGTTTTTTTTGGTTTTATAGGATGTTAAGGAGGAAAAATACAAATCTTGTAGAATTTGGTACAAATAAATAAAGTAGGAGGGGACGGTCATTAAAATATTGAAGTATATAGTGCTCCTTATTTTCATTGGATTAGCTGGATGTTCAAGCGTAAATGACCTAGAAAACGAGGAACAATACATAAAGATTGAAAAACGTGTTAGTGATGAAGGGCAGTACGTAGACTTCAACGAAATTCATTCTCTTGAAGAAGTTCAAGAGCTGAAGAACATACTAGCACATGCAGATTGGGAACAAGCCAAAATGGAGATGACGCACCCTCCTGATTATCAATTTGTCTTTTTATTTAAAAATCCTACTATCGATTCAAAAATTATTCTACATAAGGTTTGGGTTTCATCTCAAAATCAAATTACCCTGTCTACAGAAGTGAATCAATTTTCTAGATTATCGAAAGAAAACTCTGCTCGTTTTCTAGAACTCTTGACAGGAAAGAGTAGTTAAGTTCTTAACGTGAAAGTAGGATGACATATGGAGATAATAGATCAATTTACCTCTACAACCGTACACAATAAATTAAAAGAGACGTGGGATATTCAACAGCCTGTTTGGTATCCTTTATATGAAACGAAGAGAAAGGATGTTCTAGCTTTTACTGTTGATTCTCCATCTTTAAACATCGAGTTTCTTAATGTGATTAAAGTAGTCTTCTCGAGCTATGAAGTTAACGATATTTATCAATTACAAGTGGATATACTCAATACTCCTTCGTATCAAGTAAAACTAGAAGAGTTACAAATAAATCGGCATCATTTTATAGAAGATACCTACTGGTTTGACTCATCACTTACTTGGATTATTTACGCTTGTCACGATGGGTATTTGACGATTGGTGGTGAACAGTTCATAAGAGATATAAAGCAAGCTTGGCCAACCTGGGAAAACAATCTTTTTTGAGGTTTTTTTTGACAAAGAAGAAATATTGTACTATGAGATGTAGAGAAAATGTTGTTGATAAATTTATAGGGTAATAGATTAAGTTATTGAGATACAACCTTTCAACTGGTGTAAACTCTGGACTACCACATACTACTAGTAAATGAATGATGTATCTCCTGAAAGGCAGGATTAATTATGATGAGACCAAATACAACACATACCTTTGGAGTTAAGGTCCGTAATATAATAGTCATCTTTTTCTTAGTATGGGTTGTTTTACTTAGTAATAGCCCGGCATTCGCAACAAAATGGGTAATGCTTGAACCAGAAGAAGTACTCGAACGAGCCGATGTCGTGGTGGTGGGAACGTATGATTTCACAAGTGAACCACAGTATCACAACGGTTTATTTGGTGGCTATGAATTTGACGCAGATGTATTGTATAAAGGGGAAACTACAAAGGGATTTATCGCAGGCGTTCCAGCTGATGATGCCGGATGGATGATGGAGCATCAAGAAGCAGGAGGGAAATTTCTTTTATTGTTAGAAGAGAGTAAGGAAGAAGATTTCCTCGTACCTGTTGCAGGCATTAATGGAATTATTGATCTAGTAAACGGAGAAGCGAGTGTTGATCCAACTAGTAGAAAAGAGTTTTATGAAAATTATCTACGAGAGCAGCCTGAACTTCCGTTTGAAGCACAGAAACTAGTGACAAAAGGGAATTGGGGTCTTATTCCAGTAGTACTGGTACTTGGTATCGTAGTCATTGTCTACTATATTGTCCTCAAAAAACGCTCATAGCCACACAAGGTAACCCGTTCGGTTGGTAAGGAGGAAACAACAAATTACATGCCTTTTACTAACAGGTAACGTTAGTACAAAAAGAAAGTCGTCATTTCGTAATAGACTCTTACTGCGCAACAACGATTTCCGTAATTATGGAAAATAAGAACAACAATTCATTATCTTCTAGTAGGATTTTTAGTATGAAGATTTGTGCTATTGTGAAGTTTTTCACTTAAATGAAGCAAGTTAGGGGAACAAGATTTTAATGGTTATTCAATTAAAGACTAACCCAAAACGTATTCACTAAACTGCTCCGTTCGTTTAAGATCTTTGTCTAAACAAACTATTGATGTGTAAAACATGATGAATTAGTACAAATTCTCACACGTATATATAAAGGGAGGGTTAAATAAGGGGGGATCATATGGCAAATCCGATAGTTGAGAGGTCACTGGACGAAATCCGATTTTGGTCTAGGATTATGAAAGAACATGCCTTATTTTTAAGCTTGGGTTTTACTTATGAACAGACACAACTTATCGATGAAGCACGACAGTTTATTTCATTGTTCGAAAGGATTGAAGAAAGGTTAGCTAGATTTAACGTAAATTCAGATTTACGTCAAGTTCAAGCCTTTAATAGTGAGGTTTACCAAGCTGCAGCAGCAATATGGGGCTACAAACGAAAAGTTTTAGGTTTAACTTTAAATTGCCAGATCCGTCATAATAATTTCCCTTTATTGGTTGACCACATTAGTAGAGAAGCAGCTTACTTTGCTAATCGCTTAAAAGAGCTGAATGAAGGGAAACTTGCCCCGAAACCAGAAGCAATTATTGAAGAAAATGTATTCTTTCTTAAAATTATGGCAGACCACGCAAAGTTTATCGGTCATCTTTTAGACCCCTCAGAAAGAAAATTAGTTGAGCAGGCTAGAGAGTTTAGTCATGATTTTGACCAATTGGTGTTTCAAGCAGTTGATTTGGATTCTATGCGCCCACAATCTGAAACCAAACCAATACTAAGTCAATTTTTAAATCAGAATAAAGTTTCAGTTGCTTCGTTAAGGGATTTTAAGAAAACAGCCAGAGAGTTAATTGAAGCTTGTAGAATCAAAAGCAATATTCATCCATTATTAGCTGACCATACATTTAGAGAAGCTGAAAGGTTTCTAGAAATTATAGACTTATTTGAAGCTAGCTTGGTAAGAACATAAATATATAACAATCGGGTGCTTATCTTGAATAAGAGAGACGAAAATATATCAGCATCATTTTCAGTGTTGTACACCGATACTGTTGAATTACGGAGAGGATTACTTCAATTAAGTGATCTTCTCTTCTTCGTATTTGACTAAATACTGCACAACAAATTCTTTTAATGAAAAAATACTTGATGCATATAAAAATAAAACCCACCAATTAGGTGAGTTAACGACTTGTTTCTCCGCTATATCTGTGTCGATGTGGGGTAGAACCATCCACTGTTGTGTATCCGCTAAACTCGTGATAGTGTCCACCGCCTGGAAGGAAAATGGCAGGACCTGTAACTCCTCGGATTTGATGTTTATGTCTGTCATCAACAGAAGTAAAAGTAAAATATCTGTGGGTATGTTGTACTCCACTTGGTGCAGGTTCAGTAGTTCCAGCGTATCTGTGATAATGTCCTACATCAAAAGATGTTACACCTTTAAATTCGTGGACATGAACAGGCTTTCCATCCCATGAGGTTATATAAAGGTGATGAGAATGTATAGGGTCTGAATCATCTGAATGATGCATGAATCCTGAAATAGGTATCTCCATTTAAAGAACTCCTTTCATTTTTAATACATTATTCATTAAGGTATTAAAAGGATTAGGAATTTCGGGAATTAAAAAATTTTTAATGAAGGAAATTTAAAAGAGGTTTGACTCAAAAAGTGACGTTAGAAGATTTCATATATCCAATGGATTCGATATTAAAAAGCAGACCATTTATGTAGTCTGCCTTAACATACATTCCTAATTTAAATTAGTTAACTTCCATAGCCACCAACGACGTATGAAGTACCAACGATTATTAAAAGGATAAATAGGACAACGATTAGTGCAAAACCTGCACCATAACCATGTCCACCTGCACTCATATCTTTCACCTCCTTTTTTTTGAGGTTAATGTATTCTATGAGTTATGGATCAATTTGTTTGGAACTACGTACTAAATAAGTTTCCTATTTTTATAGATAAATAAAAAGTACATCCTCAGAGTTCCGAAGAATTATAAACATTTGTGTGCTTGCAATAGTAATGGAGTAATTTAGGTTATCGCTTATTTTTATTGAAGCTATTAAACAAACGAGGAAGGATAGCATTCCTGTAGATCGTTAAATATCAGGTTTGAAATAAGAAGAGCACCTCAGTAAGATATGAGTACGAGACCAATCAAACTCAAATTCTTAAAAAAGGAGCTCTATTATGAATTTTAAAATGCAAGACAAACAAAATCAACTAATAGAAAGAATTTCCGATAAACATTTAATTGTTTGTGTGGATATTACCCAACAGTTTCATGTTGCACGGGCTATAAATTACCGTGGAATTATTGTCGGAAATTCTCTTACATTTGAGGATAGTGAAGTTGGTTTTAAGAGATTATTAAATTGGATTCGTAGTCTTCAAGAAATGAAGAATTTAAATGCAGCCATCTTGGGATGGAACCAACAGGTCACTATTGGAAGAACGTATCGAAATGGCTAGCTGAACAAGCATTCCATTCACTCGTTGGGGGATGAAATCCTGCGAATAAGTGAGCATTTGAGAGATATTCGTATCAAACTGATTGAGTTGAAGAAGCATTACATTCAGGAAAGTAAATACTGATCATTTAAGGAAGTATCGCCAAATTTTTTTTGAGGTAAATAATCGTTAGTATTGACCAATCTTAACTACACTACCTTTCATAATAAAAAGCTACAGATTATTCTGTAGCTTTTTATTATGAAAGTGTAATTACTAATTATCTTCTTGCTAACATTTATTTCAATAGGAGTGAGGACCTATCATCATTTCAGAATTTCCTATTCTATTAGAAATTAAATAGAATCAATCTATTCTAAGACTATTCTTTACTTTGGTTTGTTATTAATTATATTTCGTATAATATCGCTTCTTTGTGCAAATAATTTCTAAGATTACTATTGGTTAAGGGGCAGCAAAATAATGATGAATTTAGTACAAGAAATTGAATTTAAGTTTGCCAATAACGAAGATTTTTTCATCGAAGAAGAGCTCTTAGATAATACTGTAGTCTATCTAATTGGTTTTAATACTCTTGTTGATTTAACTAAGTCGAAATTATACGTACAACAAATCGCTGCCTCGTCCACTTCATTAAGAACACTCTTAATAAATCTTAGTGAAAAGATTGAGGTGGATAGGGAACAAATAATAAGAGCCATATTAGAAGGCAAATTAGTAATTGTTTCAAAAGATAACGAACTTAATGCAATTGTTGATCCTATTGCCCAAAATCTGAGTAGGAGCATTGAAGAGCCGAAAAACGAAAGTCCTATTCATGCTTCTATGAATGCCTTTGGAGAGGATATTAATATTAACGTGGGAATAATCCGAAAGAGGCTAAGCACTGAACGTCTAAGCCATTCTTCCTATCAGGTTGGAGACTTAGATAAGCGAAGGCTTTCAATGTTGTATATTAAAGGAAAAGCCCCCAATGCCCTTGTCGAAAAAGTTAACCAGCAGTTAACTCAAATTAAATTCGATATTGAAACCATTGATGATCTGGACAGTCAATTTGGAAAACGTAGGCTGAGTCCTGTTAGTCATCTATTTGCCACTGAACTCCCAATCCAAGCCATAAAATCCTTAAAAAAGAATAGAATCGTGCTTTTTTTGGATAATTTTCCATTCGCGCTTGTTTTTCCAAATCTAGTTTGGGATATGTTTAATAGTGAAAACGATCGTAATTTCCCTTTTGTACTTGCATTTATGCTTCGACTTTTTAGAGTAATTGGGGCTGTAGCCACATTGATACTTCCTGCTTTATATGTTGCTTTGGTGTCAATCAACCCTGGAATATTTAGAACAGATCTTGCATTGTTTGTCGCAAAGAGTAGGGAAGGTATTCCTTTATCTGCCTTTCTTGAAACCATTGTAATGGTTGTTATTGTTGATTTAATACTAGAAGCAATAACTAGACTCCCTAAGAGCATGGGCCCATCTATTACCATGGTAGGTGGTATCATACTAGGACAGGCGATGGTTGAAGCGAAATTAGTCAGTAATTTGTTAGTCATTGTAATCACTGCTGTTGTAATTGCAAGTTCAGCAGTTATAGGAATGCAGAATTCCTTATACATTCGGTTACTTAAGTACCCCATTTTAATTTTAGCATCAATTTTCGGTATCTTAGGTGTTTGCACTGGCTTCATTTTCACTCTAATATATTTGGCAAGTTTAACTTCCAACGATATCCCTTATCTAACCTTTAATATTGAACAAGAAGGAGACATAAAGTGACGCAGCGGATACAAATTGTAATGGTTTTTATTATCATGCATTTAAGTATTGGCTATTTGGTTTATCCTGATCTCATTTATATGTTAACGAAAACAGCTCATTGGGGAGTTGTGATATGTCAAGGATTTCTGATGTTGATATTTATTTGGATATATATAAAAGGTTTAAATTACTTTCCCGAAAATGATGTCATTGATATTTATTTAAAAATGGGAAGATGGTTTGCTATTATTTTTCTTATCCCATTTGTAATCAACCTGATTGCCTTAGTTGCGTTTAATATTCGGCTACACACGGAAGTAATTATTACGGTATTTTTACCTCGGACCCCTTATTGGTCAGTATTGATATTGCTATTTCTCATTTCGGTATATACAGCTATAAAAGGTCTAGGTACAATTTTACGTTCCTCGGTTTTTATTTTCTTGATTGTTATTCCCTTAGTGGTTTTTAACATTTTTTCATCTTTTGTTAATTTTGAAATACATAACGCTACACCAATTTGGAATCTACCTGACAGATTCTTGTTAAACAGTAAATTTTTCTATCTATTAGGATTTTCATCGTTTTTATTTTTAGGTTTTATGGTTTCAAAAACAAAGATGTCATTCCGCCAACTTTTCGTAGCATTCATAAGTGTAATGCTTTTTTTTCTATCTGTAGTGTATATACCTCTATTTATATTTGGACAAGAAACTGTCGTTTCACTCAAACACCCTTTTTTGGAAGCAATGGATACAGTAGACATTAGTTGGTTTCCGTTCAACCGACAAACGATGTTCTTCGGTATATCGTTGGTTGGTTTAGTAATAGTGGCTAATTCAGTTATGCTTTGGATGATAGGATTAATCATGCGAAAAATACTTAAACGTCTAACGGTGACATCCTCTCATTGGATTATTGCTGTTTCTATTATCTCATTTATGTTGGCATTATTACTTCCAACACAAAATTTGGTTGAAAAATGTTTTCTATGGAGTATAGGTGCACAAGCTTATTTTATGATTATTATTCCATTTTCCATTTTTATCTATGGATTATATCGAAAAGAGGCTTTCGGGCATGAAAAAGAATAAAGTAATTAAAATATTGATCATCTTTATGTCAACAATCTTTCTAAGTGGATGTTGGGATATTAAAGATATAAATAAGCGCTCGCTTCCTTTAGTCATGGGAATTTCAAAGGAAGATAATGAAGAGTACAAATTAACTTTGCAGATCCCAATAGATAAAAATGAAAACCAAATCGCGAGAATCGTCACAGGTAAAGGTGAAACCCTTGAAAATGTAATTGGACAAATTTTGACGAACTCTGAAAATGCCATTGATTTCTCACAAATTCGATTAATTGTCGTCCATAAAAGCTTGGCAAATAACGAACAGGAGTTTAGGGACCTTATAAAGTTTTTAATGGGTTCGGAAGAAATTCCTTCAAGTGCGTTGGTTGCACTAACAGATGAAAAAGTCGAGAATGTATTATCAAACATTAATGATAAATTAGGTGTTCATGCCTCTTCTTTATATGATTACTTTAATAAAGGAGCAGGTTGGGCTCCAGAACTTGTTAGTACAACTATTTGGAAAGTGTATCAGAGCTCATATTTATTTACAAAAGATATAGCTGTTCCTTCTGTTAGTTCTGGAAAAGATACAGTATTAATGTTTAATGGATCCGAAATTTTAAAACAAGGAAAAGTTATTGAAAAAATTAGTCCGGAGGAAAGTGAACTAATTAATCTGCTCCAAAATAAAAATGTGAAAGGAAAAATAGAGAACCTTGGTTTTGCAAGTGTTATTTTCACAAACAGTTCAATTCAATATAAAGCTTCAATCAAAAATAATAAACCGCTATTGTCAAGCGACTTGAGTATAAAGATAAATATTTTAGAAAGAGAAGTCGGAATCAAAAATGAAAGGATAATGAAGGAACTTGAAAAGAACATTAAACAGAAGTTTTATGATTTACTAGAAAAGACACAAAAAAGCCAGACAGATATATTTGGATTTGGACAACAATATCACCATTTGATTTCATACAATGAATTGAAAGACTGGCGGAATGATTATTATCCAATACTGAAAGTTAATTTTGAGGTCCATGCTACAATTGAATAATTTTATAAACTATTCCTTTCCTGAATTTGATTGTGATTGAAATTTAATTTCACTAAAGGAGAAGATTAGTTGAAAAGAATGAAGTTTGTTTCGTGTACATTAATTAGACTTTACTAGAGTAACTTGAAAAAGGTTTGTAACAACTTTCCGTTGTAAGGAAAATAGAAAAAGTAAGGATGTTATGACTTGGGAGAAGAAAAACTTGTTTACAACGTGCCTTTTGAAGTAGAAGAGTGGTCCTGGGAGATTAACGATACTATTTATCATATAGAGAAATATCGTTTAATCGAGTGTGATAGTAAAGCAGGATATTACAACGACTGTAATTACTTTGATGTGAAAAATGAAGAAAATGAAATAAGTTTTCCTATGAAGAAATACCATCGGGAAAAAAGAATGAATCTATATTGTGATCCTTATAATGTTCTTAAAGATGATTTAAATAAGATGCTTGAGCTACTCCAATATAAGTATAAAATAAAAGAGTTTTTTTATTTTTCATCAGCTGGAAAGTATATGCGTATTTCCTTTTCATAAAATGAGTCTTCGCTTAATTCCCGTGCTCTTTGTTTGGGTAGTTATCTATAAATCAAAATCCCAGTTAAGGGAAGCTTTTGATTTTACTTTTTAACTAATGGAGAAGTTTAGTTCAAAAGAGTTAAAATAATAAACCGAATTTAATATATTAGGAGTGGTGAAGATGCTGATTCAGGGGGAAGATAGACTATCATTTATTAAAATCCATTTCGATAAAGAAGATAGTATGGGAGTGCGATTTAGTATTGAAACCCAATCAAAGGGTTTTTCAGCAACATTAGGTGGAATCTATATACTAACCGATGATTTGTCAGACTTTCTTATATCGTTCCGCAATCTCGAAAATAAAAGAAGTGGTGAAGCTAGTTTAAAGTCAGCTTCTCCAAAGGAATTGGATTTTACAATACGTATCATTGACCGAAGGGGACATTGTATGGTTTCTTTGAAGCTAAATGACTTAGGTTATTATGAGGATGAAGAAATTCCTTGTAAGTTGGAAGTCTGTTTCGGTATAGATCCTACAACTCTGCTATCCCTTCTCGTAAATTTTGAAAACATTTATTTGGCCGCAAAATGAAGTCCCCTGTAATTATGATTATCTATTAATAAGTAGCGAGGATTGTTTTGTCAGGACAGTCTTTTTAACTAACGGGAAAGAATTGTTGAAGAAGGATTTACAGTTGGGCATTAATCCAGGAGGATTAATGCTTTTTTAATTGAATACTATTAAAGAACACGCTAAGCCTTATAGTTAAAAAATGAATTTTTCCACTATTGAATCTTATATATAAGATGTTAAACCTTGCTTAGGAAATTAAAGTTTTCGGATTTATAGTATATAGATAAATAAAAAGAAATAGAGGTTTATTTGAACTAGAAGAAGTTTAAGGAGGATTAATTAGGTTTGAAAAAATCATTTAACCAAACAGCATCAAAAGTTGGAATAAAAAAAGTCTTACTTGTTTTTTTTATAGCAATAGTATTAGTTCTAGGACTGTCAACAACAGGAACTTATGGTTTACTGAAGTGGATGGAGAAGAATGATAAACGATATTTGAATTCTGAGGAAGTGGAACAAGAATTGGTAGAGAAGAAGATGGAAAATGGCGATTTACATGATATAAATACAATTGATAATGCTCCTATTGAGGAAAAATCAGCTATAATTGAAAATCCCAAGTATAATTCGCCTAAACAACTAATTGATGAATATCATCAGATATTCCAAACTAGCGATCAACAAGAAGCATCGAATTCATTACAAGAATTAGTTACATATATTTATCATTTCCAAGAACTTAATACCATTGAAAAATCAGTTAATATTGAATTTAGTAAACTTAAACAATATGCAATAATGGTTGATTATAATAACGTTAAACAACTTATAGGGGAAATCAACCTAAAATACCAACAAGGACAATAATAACCAAATGTTTTTAGTGCAAAGTTTGCTATAAGAATGATGTTGAATTTTATTTCCTATTAAATTAAAACCATAAAATCGGAAGAGATCAAAAGTTTTAAAAAAATGAATGTAACTGTGAAAAAACCAACAATATTTTCAACTACTTATTGTGATAAAGGGTGAGGTTAGTTCAATTAGAGGAAACTTTTGTATCTTAAATCCGTATATATGTTATAACAAGATTTGAGGTGGAAGAAGTGTACGAATATAAATTTGTTAATACTTCATTAGGTGACTTCTCCTAAGCATAGAGAAACTATTAATCAATATGCAGCTTCTGGATGGAGATTAGTACAAATTCTTCCTTTAAGATACGATGGTCATGGGAAGCCCCTAGAACATGAATTGATTTTTGAGAGACCAATAAAAGAATAATCGATTAATAGTGTGATGATCCTAGATGGTTTCACACTTTCTTATTTAAGTATAGGGAAAGAATAGTTGAAAAAGGATCGCATAGGGGTTTGCATAATCGAATAGAAAAAAATGGGGTGAAATTTATGATGAAAAACATAGATAATCAACTATTAAAAGTTCACCTCCTATCTACACTTACTGAATTACAGTTTTTCATAAACTAAGTATAACTGAAAATTATAAGTTCATAATTGTACCCGTTAAAGAGGAGAATAAACAACTTAATTCTACAGATGAATATTTGCATCGTGGTATGTTAAATGAAAAAAATTTAAATGAAAGGGAATTAGACTTAGAAACAGTTGTAAATATGATTTCATGTCGTGTCCCCTTATGTCCAGTTTGGATAAATGTTTTGTTAAAAGAAGTTAGAAATGGGGTACCTATATTTGAACTATATACTAGCTTAAGATTCCGCAAGCCAAGTCAAATACAAAACCAAGAAACAGGGCATCCTCCATTTAAGGCAGTATTATATGACTTTTAAATCAGGTTTAACTCAACTAAAGGGGAAGGATAACGGAACATTATAAATGGCTTTTTATGGTACGATTATTAAGAATATTAGTTGAGGAGGTATAAAAATGAAACTATGGTTTTTAACTTTCATTGTAGTTACAATCCTGGGTACGCTTACAAAATATATGTTTAATACTAGAAGAAACAGCAAAAAGATGTCTTTAATGAACACAATTGGACCAGCTTTTGCTTTGGGGATTTTATTTGCATCTCTCACTAGCTTAGGAGCTTTTTTCTTGATCTAAAGGGTAAGCATAGTAAAAACCGTATAAATAATTGGTACCATTTTAGGAGGAGAAATTCATTGAATTGGGCTATACTTTTAGCAATCTTATCATTAATTTTTATAATATTATCTTCAATAAAATTTTATCAATTATGGAGTGAATATAAGAAACTTAGAGTAGGTAAGATTCTTTCAAATGAACTGGTAGATGAAAGCAGGAAAAAGATTAGGACAGCAGTAACTCTATTAGGAATTGGTTCTATATTGAGCTTAATAGTAGTGCTAATAAGACCTTTCTGATTCATTAAAACCCTATACTTTTTATAGGAATTGTTGCTTTGATCCAAGAAGGAAATGAGCAACTGGAATTGCAATTAAAATTTCAATTAAAAAAGCCCTTCATGATAACATGCAAGGGCAATCGTTCTTGTAATATCGTTTGCTCAGATTGATTGTAACGTAGGACGAATGATAATCTCATTAACTCCAGCATCATCGGGTTCATTAATAGCAAATGCAATAGCTCGAGCAACACTGTAAGGAGAAATGCTAGGATAATCTTGATATTCATCAAGTACAGATGTTGCTGTCATACCAGGTGAAATGTTCGTTGAACGGATCTGAGAGGTTGGAGATTCCTCTTGACGTAGACCTTCCGTAATAGCGCGTACGGCAGATTTGGTTGCGCTGTATACAGTTGTACTTGGAATTACTTTGTGTCCCATAAGAGAAGATATGTTGATTATATGTCCTGATTGCTGCTTTCTCATCACTGGCAAAACTGATGCTATACTATACAGCACACCTTTTATGTTTACATCAATCATTTGGTTCCAATCATGTATTTTAAGTTCACTTAGAAGAGAATTCGGCATGACTCCAGCACTATTAATAAGGACATCAATTCGACCATACTGTTCCACAGTATACTGGGCAAGTTTTTGCATGTCTTCCACTGAAGTTACATTTACTTGCATATAAACAGCCTCGCCACCTTTCTTATTTATTTCGTTCACGATTATATTGAGACGTTCTTTTCTTCTAGCAGCCAATACTACTTTAGCACCGTTTTGGGCTAAAAACTTAGCGGTTGCTTCTCCAATTCCACTAGATGCCCCTGTTATTATGATCACCTTAGATTTCACGTTTTCCAAATGTTATCGCTCCTTTAAGTAATTTCAATGCTTATTTACTGTATTCCAAAACATATGTTATTCAACACTGTGTTGTTTAAAATGCGGCCGTTGATTATTATTATAGAGAGAAGAAAAGTTATTACAATCGCTAATAATACCGCTTTTGTTTGATAAACAACAAAAGTATGAATTGTGTTCATTAAAAACGGAGGTAAATTGAATATGACTATTGGAAATAAAACAGATAGACGAATTCTAAGAACAAAAGATGCCATAAACAGAGCATTTCTTGAAGTTTTTTCTGAGAAGGAATTTGATCGGATTACTATAAATGATATTTCTGAAAGAGCAAATGTAAATCGAGGAACCATCTATCTTCACTATATGGATAAATATGACCTACTTAATAGGTGTATAAATGTTCACTTGGACGAAATGATTTCTTCTTGTACATTAACTAAGTTTACACAGGAAAACGTTGAAAAGAATGAGGCAATAGAGGCACTAAAATCTTTATTTATATATATCCAGAAGAATTTTCTATTTTTTTCTTCGATGCTCTCTAGTCAAAAAACTTCATTATTCAGGGAACGTATACAAAAAACTCTAACTTCTAGTATTCAAGAAAAGATTAATATGCAGGGTATTAATCAAGGGATGGACAAGGAATTAATAATACAGTTTACAGCAAATGCTTTTGTAGGGATTTTAGAATGGTGGATTTTAAACAGAATGCCATATACAGCTGAGCATATGGCAGAGCAGGTTTGGACATTGATTGAAAGGAATAACATAAACTCCTAATAAATTTTATATTTAATAAAAATGTAGTTTCCGAATGTTATTTTTTAACTACCATGAAAATATACTTCTTTAATAACGGAAAAAAGGCAATACTAAAATAGACGCAGCTCATTCAAATTTTTAAAAAGGGAGAGCGCCGATCTTGAGTTCATTTATAGATAGTTGACTAGTTTAAGATGCTTCAGGTTCTTGTATAGTGACTGTGTATCCTAAGCTTTCGAGTCTGCGGAGTGAATGTCTTACGATTGATTGCTGCCTCTTTTTATCAAAGTAGTCTTCTCCTAAGTCTACATACATTTCTTTTCGAGTTAAGAGGTAATAAGAAATTCTCAATATGGCATGAGCGACAACAATTCCTGCTCGTTTCCTGCCTTTGCGTGAGGCTGTACGCCTGTACAGTGCTCCAAGATAATTCTTAGATCCACTTACTGAATGGGCTGCTTCTGTTAGTGCTGATCTTAGATATTTGTTTCCTTTTTTAGTTTTGGTTGATTTCCTCTTCCCAGCACTTTCGTTATGTCCAGGAACTACACCTGACCAGGAACACATGTGACTGGCACTAGGAAATTGCTTCTTTACATCAAATCCAATTTCAGAAAGAATCTGTTCAGCCATTCTTCTTGCGATGCCTGGAATTGAATCTAATCGTTCAATATCATCTTGGTAGGATTGCATTCTTTCTTCTACCTCTGAATCTAGCATCTCAATTTGTTCAGTTAGGAAATCAATGTGCCTTAAAATAGTTTTCAGCATAAGTCTCTGATGTGGGTTGATATACCCTCTAAGAGCTAATTCCAACTCATCCTTTTTCTTTTTCATTGATCGACGAGCGAAGTTTGCAAGAATTTCTGGGTTATCTTCTCCATCAGCTATTGCATTAAGCATGTCTCTAGCTGAAACTCCCATAATATCTGATACAACAGATCCTAACTTAATATTCGCACCTTCTAATACCTTTTGAATACGATTATGCTGCCTTGCACGTTCTTCAATAATGCTTCTTCGATAACGAACAAGCTCGCGTAATTCACGTTGATTCCTGTCAGGTATATAGCTAGCTTTAATTAGTCCATGACGGAGAAGTTTGGCAATCCATTCTGCATCTTTTACATCTGTTTTACGTCCTGGAACAGCCTTCATATGTTGTGCATTTACTACTAAAAATTCAATCTCCTCATATTCTAGTAAGTTCACAATAGGCTTCCAGTAAACACTTGTGCTTTCCATAGCAGCATGCGTACAATTGTGCTGTTTGATCCAGTCAACCAGTTGGATCAAAAACACAGTCTTAGTAGAAAAAGTTTTAATCTCCTTTCCTTCTGGAGTGATGATACATGCGGTGATGTTGTCCTTATGGACATCCATTCCACACGCTCTTTCAATGATTACATCCATTGAAATACATCCTTTCTACGGCGATAAT
>NZ_JAFELM010000016.1 GCF_016890225.1 Bacillus suaedaesalsae
CTCCCTCTATATAGAAAGGTAAATCTCTCGATTTCTCGTTTTTTCTCACGATTTCATAGTCATCCATATTTAATAGACTTTAATAACATGGGATAAAGTTGTATTTTAGTTAAATTTTGGAGTTGAGAAGCAAAAAAGACTGTAGGTACCCAAGCCACCTTAATCCAAAAGGTGGAAATCCAGTTAAAGTATGGTCGCACTGGTGGATGTCTACATTTCTCATGGAGGTCAACCCTCCCATATCTCACAGAGTCTATGCTCCAAAATTCCTTCGTCCAACCTTTCCATGAGGTAGATGTCAGTTATGCTTCCCGACAGGATCTATGTCCGTATTTTAGTTGTTTTACTGACTAATCCGTGCTTCAAATGTCTATTAATTATTGAGATTAACTACTATAAAAGCATGATTTATACGTTATATCGAGAATTCTAAGCTACTTTTGGCAATTCAGCCATATGAGGAATATCCTTCAACATTCTTTCTTCACTAAACACAAATTGTTTCTTACCTATTGCAAATAACACTCGTATCAATTTATTACATAAAGCGATCAGTGACTGCATCTTTTTTAATGGATTATCAGGTCGCTTTGTATAGTATTCATGTAAGGCTTTAAAAGCAGAATTCTTAGCTACAAGGGGCATAATGACTCTAAACAAAAGGGCTCTTAGGTTTCTCCTGCCTCTTTTGGTTATTCTGGTTTGTCCCTTATGTTTTCCTGATGTGTGTTCCATCAAGCTTAATCCTGCAAGTTTAATGATTTGCCTTGGATGTGAGTAATAACGTAAATCTCCAATCTCTGCAAAGAACCCAGCTATCGTATCTTTTCCTATCCCAGTAATCGCTAGCATTTGGTGCACTCCTGGTATTTGTTCTAATAGCTCGTCCCTTTTAACCTCTAGTTGTTCAAACTTTTTAGTAATGAGTTCATACTTATCTAACAACGTGCTTAACTCTAATTTGGCCAAATCTGAACCCTCACGGATTCCGATTGAAACGCCGGCCACCTTCTTTAATTCTTTTATTCTACTTATACCCACTGCACGTTTTGCAGCTTTCCTAATATGAGCTAATAACTCTTGATCAGGGAGTTCAGCTAACTCATGTGGTAGTAGATTTAGCTTTAATATTTGTAGAGCAGAAAGCCCCTCCCAATCTTTAAAGACTGTTAGGAATTCAGGGAAATATCGGTCAATCCAATTGTGAATTTGCCCTTGTACCGCTTGTAGGTCGACGGATAATTGATCGCGTATTTTTCTAGCGATTCTAAGATCGGCATATATTCCTTCTGGAATATTAGGTTCAGCGTATCTTCCGTCTTTCACTAATTGGGCAATGACCTTTGCATCTTTCACATCATTCTTAGTTGGGGAATTATCATCTAATTCCTTTGTCTTCTTAACATGAGCTGGATTGACAACTACTAACTTGAAGTCAGTACCCTTTAGATAATGGGCTAAATTTAGCCAGTAGTGTCCAGTAGGTTCAACACCAATGATTACTTTATTCATGTTTTGTTGATCCTGTATCTCTTTAATCCATTCAACAAATCTATCAAAACTATCTCTCGCATTTCCAAAGTATAGAGGTTTACCAAACTCCAAACCTCTATAGTCCTGCGCACGAGCTACGTGCTTGAATTTCGCAATATCAACACCTATAATTAGTGTTTGAGAAGTAATTTGAGCAATCTTATTATTTTGGTTATAATTCATTTTGAAAGCCTCCTGGAATATATGATTTGTCCTTTTTGCCGGCAAGCTTAGGACACTTATATCATACCAAGAGGTTATTTTTATGTTCAAATGCCATTTTTAATCATTACAGGAATGCTTCCCCTTTACTTCAATAAGAAGGTGCGAATCCTTCATGGATCAACGCACTCGTTAGTTTAAAGGATGTTTTGCCATTTTTAGTAAACTGTAAATTATGCTCATTTTGTTCGCTCTACAGAATACAGAAAAAATTCCATATCTATATTCCTAAAATTCTTAGTATCTTTATCAATAATATTCATACCGTTTCGAACAGCAACTTTTTGAGCGGCTATATTTGTGTCCCTAATAATAGAATAAACCCTATTTGCATTAAGAACTGAGAAAGCGTATTCCTTGCAAGCAATTGCCGCTTCTGTTGCGTAACCTTTGTGCCAATACGCTTTTTGAAACAAAAATCCTATTTCCAAAATTTCTTTTTCTCTCCAGCCTTGCATTGTCAAGCCACATTGACCAATCATTTCGTTTGTTTCTTTTAATACAACAGCCCAAAGTCCAAAACCATACTCTTCATATCTTTTAAGATGTCTGTTAAGCCAACTTTGTGCTTGTTCTAAGTTGAATGCACTTTCATAAGCAGCACGCATTACTTCCTCATCACACAATATTCCGCACAATGCATCATAATCGGACTGCACCATTTCTCTAATTAAAAGACGTTTTGTTTCTATCAAAAATCTCCCACCTTTCTATTATATAAATAACCTTTCAAAAACTTCTTTCTTCTCGTTGTTCTATAAACCCGCCAGGAATAATCTGTAATATTTGAACAAGAGAATTATTAATTTTCATTGAACTATCCTTCCCCGTTAGTAATATTTCTCTAATTATCATAATGTGACATATGCTATTATGTAATTATAATTACCCATTACCAAATTATACTAATTTTAGAGGTGAAAACATGGAACTGATTATAAATGAAGTTAAAGACTATGAACCTCTTTCTGGTGATTACATAATAACTAAAGACGAATGTTGTTACTTAATTCGGGACGGAAAAATAACTGGTCCTACAGCTTATGTTCAATGGGGAGCCACTATAGACCGTGGAAAATTATATATGGCATACCAGGAATCTTCACTCAAGGGACTAGTAATTGCGCTTAATAAGGAACACCCTATAAAAAAAGTTATACGAGGCAGATGGAAAGTAACATTTATTGTTTTAAAATGTATGCTATTTGGTTTTCCAACATTAGATTAGCTGCTTCCCTAATTTTACTAATCTTTCCCGTTACTTGAATAAGAATTATTTCATTTCTTTAATATCTGTCCCATTTGATGGCTTTTCAGTAAATGCAAACCAAACCTTTTCTTGAGGACTTACTTGTACTAATTTTGCAATTTCATTTTGTACAACAACTTCTTTGGTGTTTTCATTATGATTAATAACTGCGGTAATATAAAATGGTAGTCCCATTTCAGCTATTGCTATATATCCACCCTCTTGAATGTCAATAGAGCCTGTGCCTGTTATCCAATTCCATTCATTATCTTGCTTATTTTCTATAAAACCTAAATTTAATGTTTGCTTATCTTCATAGAAAACAATTATTACATTCTCTTTAATTTCAAAATGCCAAATAGAACTAAAAGGAACCTTATTCTCAATCATAATATCTTTAAATCTCTCTTCTAACGATTGCGTTTCATATGAAGAACATCCCCAAACACTAAAGCTAAACAACAAAAACATCGAAATAATCACTAGAAGTTTCTTCCCCATAAACTTCCCCCTCTCTTCAATTAACCTTCTCCTTTAGTTAATTATAGTAGTTCTATCTTTAAATTAAGGTCTCCTAATTTCTCAATTAATTTTTTGGCTTTACCATAAGGGATTTGTTCTGTAAGTATATAGGGTAGTTTCTTTGTTCCTTTTAGTAATTCAGAAGTAGGAAGATTAAGTCCAAGAACACTCTTAACCCTAATTAAATCTTTTAATGCACCCTCTTGAGTATCCACTATAACGATTTTACAGTTCTCTGCCCAGTTTATATCTGTTTTTTCCTCATTATCAATTTTTAAACCACTATTTACCCATTGAATAAAATCATTCGAAATTAATGAAGCATTCTCAGGATTCATATCTCTAGAATCTACAATCATTACATCTTTATTTTCAGCATCCTGACTTAAAAGAATTACCTTTCCACCACTATCGTCACCAATTGAAATGAAACTAGGTGCGTAGACTTCTGTCTCCCATGTTTCATTACGTTCTATAAGATCTTCTGTTCCGTAGATTAAGATTCCCGCATTCGTAGACACACCATTGGAATACTGTAATAGTTCTTTATATGAAGTAGGAAGTTTTGTATGTAGCTTCGTTTCAACCTTTTCTATATCCATTACATTTGCAGGAGGATTTAGAATTAATTCTCTAATATTATTTAAATTCATTTATTTCCCCCCCAAAAAAACTTATTTATTACATATGGCTTATTTAACTGAACTTACCCGTTAGCCCAATAACTACTAAAGTCTAAATCCAAATAAAAATGCTATACCTAGTAAGAGTACAATAATTCCTCCCAAGAAGAATAACCAACTCTCATACACTAACAGAACTATAAAGTGTAAGATAAGTGATAATCTCGACCTATTTTCATATTTACTTAAATCTTGTCTAATTACTTCGCTGTGGTAGTAATAACCAAATATTAATATCCCAACACCTATAATACATGTGGGTAATCCCATCATTATGTTTGAAATCATTTTATTTACCTCAACTATTTATCTAATAATGCTATTTTACTTGTTAAACTAACCTTCCTCGTTAGCACTATAAGATTTTAAAAATGAGTCTGGTATAATCCTGCTATGTTTACAGATGTAGTTTAAGCAAGATTAATTAGGTACCCATTCCCTGTTCAATCTTTTTTCTATAAATTTCTTCTACCCAAACATTATTTCTTATAAAGTGGACGTAAGCGATTTGAATTACATGCTATCAATTCGCAGAACATGAGGCATTGGAAAGCGTAAATTTAAAATTTTTATCCCAAAAAGTGAACTGCACCCGAACTGATAGATACCAAACCTAGCAGCTAGAAGTGCTTTATGTATATTAAACTCAGGCAAAATCACTTAAACTAATCATCCATTTTGTTAGAAAAACTTCTACTCTCACAATTCAGTATAAGGTTCAGTACATGTAGGACAACATAATAACTCAGTCTAAGAATGTCCATATAAATTGGATATACTATAAAATTTATAATTGTCGAATTTTGCAGAATCGATTATAATTATTTTTGACAATGAGAGGGTTATAAGAATGAGTCAGGGTAACAATATTAGACACACAAAGCGTGGAAGCTATCTAAAGCAAACTGTTATGAAAGGATCAACTCTTAGCTTACTACTTCAGAAAAAAGGGCTTGAGATCATTCATCACACCTTAAAGGATGGTCAGCGTTTTGCAATTGGACCAACTGAGGGATGGAATGGATTTGAATTTATATATATTTTAAGTGGCACATTGACATGGAATGATCGTCATGGTAATAATACTGCAATTGAAGGTGACCAGTTACTTATGGATCCCATCTTAGAGGATACCATCTTCATTGCTAATGGCGAAACATGTTTCTTGTATATCTCATCTGAATCAATGTTTGATTCACTGGATGAAGAATTAAAGACTTTTATGGATTTAGCTGTCTCCGTAGAAGAAAAGGACGGTTATACTGCTGACCACTGCCATAGGATTATGAAACTTTCAATGAAAGTTGGAGAAAAACTTAAATTAGCTTCTGATGAAATGTATCAATTAAATATTGGTTCATTTTTACATGATGTTGGAAAAACCAGGATTCCTGATCACATCTTAAATAAACCATCCCGGCTTACAGATGAAGAATTTGACCTCATGAAAAAACACACTCTGTTTGGTGCAGAAATGCTTCGTAACACTAATTCTACTGTCTTACAAAAAGCTGCTAATATTGTTGAACAACATCATGAACGTTATGATGGAAGTGGATACCCTTTCGGTTTAAAGGGTAGTGAGATTTCGTTAACTTCATCTATTGTGGCTGTAGTTGATTCTTTTGATGCAATGACTAGCGTCCGTGTTTACAGCCAAGGCCGCTCGGTAGAAGAGGCTTTAATTGAAATTAAAAATGAAAAGGGAAGATTATTTCACCCTGAAGTCGTCGATGCCTTTCTATTGGTTATGTCACTTAAAAATTAAGTAAGAAGAAAGAGGAATAAAGAATGAAAAAGTTACTATTACCTGTAATCGCCGCAGTAGCGGTACTACTTAGTATCCCTTCACAATCAAACGCTGCATATGATGCTAGCTGGGATTGGAAAATCAGCTTAAATACAAAAAGTATTTTAAATATAAAACCAAGCGGCTTTACTGGAGATGCTACTTTCCAATTACAAGAAGGAGTTCATAATACTCTTAAAACAACAAGTGGAGTGGAACTAGACCATTCATATATTTGGATTGAAGTAAATGGAGTAAAAATTCTTGCTATAGATCCTATTAAACCAATATTTTAATTTGAACAAGAGGAGTGCTTTTTGCACTTCTTTTTTTTATAAAGGGAAACATGTAAATATCAAATACCTATCAAAGTGGTTCTCACATCATCGATAGGTATTCATAATTACCTTTTATTAATCGTAACCGAAATCATTGAATTGCTGTTTCCCTAATTGAACTAAAAGGTGATAATTATCTTTCTTTCTTATTTTGTACCCATAACAAACTTTTAAAATTCAATGTTATTCTCCTCTTAAATTTAAATATAATATTTCTAGATAGTGATTTAGAATACCTTTCCTATACTTTATGAAATACCAAAATTTTTGTAATATATACACTAAAAAAAGGCATTATTCCCGCTTTGGACTAATGCCTTTTTAATGTTCTTTATTCAACTAAACTTTCCCTGTAGCATAATAAGAATTTCAACAAAAGATGCTAAATCAACCTTGGATTAACGCATCTTTTGTTCATAAGCACTTCTACACTTTTATTATTCATCTATTCATGTATCTATTTTCCAGCTATTTTGCAACTTCCTGATATAGATTATCTGACCAATGTGATATGCGTTATGAGTTGACACATTTCCTAGTACGGCCCACCATTTCACATATACAGGAAAACCAGTAACTTCACTCTCAACTTTTTCTTCAGTTAATAACTCTTGCCAATGTAAAAGGACCTCTAATAGTTGTTTTTTCAAATCAGCAAAAGTTAGACTTTCAGGGATTATAAAACTGTTATTATTATTCCCTATGGAAGGCACAGCATCAACATGAGATTTTTGATACCTAGTTTGCCATGTTTGATTCCAATACAGTATATGTTGCACAATTTCAGCAATACTATTACTTTCTTCGTTTGGCTTCCAAAATGCGTGTTCCTCAGTTAATCCTTTTACTGAATCTGAAAATGGTTGGTACCAACTAGGGTCGTTAGCATTTGCCAACAATTGATCCGATAATACATCTCTTGCATGAACCATAACCAACACTCCTATTATCAATAAACTAGCTTTATAAATCTCTATACAATGACATCAATTAATATTCTATCTAGTCTGTTTATTGAAATATCCTTACCCTATAGTCAAAATCTTGCTAAGACTTTTTTACTTGAAGTAACAAAGCTAATGCGGTAATTGTGTTCAGGGTACCAGCAAATAACACAAGCATAAAGTTGAAAATCCCAGTTCTAAACTCTTCCTCACCTGCAGGATATTGAGTAGTATTAAAATCATTCGTATGCAGATAAATAAAGAAGCCTATAATCATTATTAGATATATAGAGTTGAATACTGTACCAAGGATATATCCTAATTTCCTTTGTTTATCTTTAACAGCTAGATATAAACAAAAAATATGTAGAGTTATCATAAAAATAATAAAAGGCCATGGAAAACCAATATAAAGGAAATATGAGAATAGAAAAATAGGTGAGACCAATTCTAAACAAGCAATTACTATTTTTCTACTGTTTATTAACTTATCTATTCCTCTATTGGGAGTTAGCTTGCGTAATTCCATTCTATTACTCCTAACATGTTTTTATATTCGAAGAATTTACATTTGTGGATGGATAAGTAGACAATACCCCTTGTTCATCTATACTTTCCGTTAGGCATCCATGAAGCGCAAAGGTCAGCGCTTCACCACAGAGAATGAAAATTTTCTTAACTGTCTTACTGGTAATCCAGTCAACTAGCTGATTTATAGGTTTTTGTATCTGAGTCTCACACCATTTTTTTTATGAATTGGACTGGGTCTTCTTTGCTATGTTCAATATTCGAGGGGAGAGTATTTTAATTTTCATGGTAGTTTAATAACGTAATTTCATTTATTACTTTTTAACATAAAACCCCAATAAGACAATAATTATTGTACTTCTGTTAATCCATATGCTAATTCACACTCCAAATTGGCTGTTATTACGTATTTTCTCTCCCGAAGTGAACCCGTTAACCTAATTGTACGGGTCTTTTATTTGTTGCTTTTGAGGAGGATTTATTAGTTATGTCTCAGTCTCTATTTTTATTCGTTTGTTAGAATGTTATCTAGTGCATGATCTAGCGTTTTGTATGTAAATTCAAATCCCTCTTGTTTAAGGCGTTCTGGCAATACCCACCGACTTTTTAATACGAGTTCTGTTTCGGTACGCAGGCATAGAGCACCTATTTCAAGCATCCACTTCATTGCAGGAAGTCCAAATGACATATTCATTTTCTCTCGTAATGTTTTCATCAGTTCACGGTTGCTAACTGGTACTGGAGCGGAGCAATTAAAGACACCGCTGAGATGATTATGCTTTTGAAGGAATAACACGATATTAAACAAATCTTCCACATGAATCCAACTAAACATTTGCTTCCCAGAGCCATGTACTCCACCGAGACCATATTTCACTAGGTTCATATACGGAGTCATCACTCCTCCACCAGGTCCTAACACGATCGCAATTCTAAGCGCAACTTGTCTCGTTTGCAAGAGCTTAAACGAAAAGAATGTATCTTCCCATGCCTTTGCAACATCAACAGAAAAACCTGTACCAATTTCCCCTTGTTCTTCTGTCATCGGACGGTCTTCCGCATGACGGTAAATAGTTGCTGTGCTTGAGTTTACCCACAACTGAGGAGGATGTTGACAAGCTTGAATGGCGTTTCCTAGAATAGTGGTCGTTTCTGTTCTAGAGTTCATAATTTCTTTCTTATTTTGGTCATTATATCGGCAGTTAACAGATTTCCCCGCTAAGTTAATGAGAATTTCTGCTTTTTCTAATGCATTCGTGATTGCTTTTTCATCATCCCAAGGAATATGCTGCGGCTGTCTAGAGATGATTTTCACTTCGTACCCAAGTCTTGAAAACTCCCGCTCGAAGTATTGTCCGATAAAGCCTGTCCCTCCAGCTAGTACCACTTTTTTGGTCATTTCCTCAGCCCCTAATACACAAATTGGTCTACCATTTAATTATACCCTTTACGTAGGCACTTTCCTTATTATTTTACAATTATGTAACTTTTCTGTAAATTTTTAGTCTAATAGAGAAAGAGAGTGCAAGGAGGGGAAGATATGCAAATTAAAACGAAATATCTATCAATCTCTATTGATGAAGAAGATTTCATGCACCTATCTGATGAGGAGCGCGAATGCCTTATAGATGAGATGGTGAAATCGACACTCGGAAAACAGTTGGCTGATGAGTTGTTTGGATGACGATGTTCCTTTCCTTGCAGGATATAAACGTTATATACCGAATTTTATACGATATGAAGTTGTCTAAATGATGGAGGAATAAATTTGCAAGAGACTGTGAAACAAGTAAAGGAACAATATAAGGATTCTAAAAACCTTGATGCACGAATTGGCATTCATGAGCTGTACAGTACAAATAAACAGGATTGGCATAAATGGTTGATGGAGCAATATCAACTGCCGGAGAATGTCGCAATTTTAGAATTAGGGTGCGGAAGTGGTGCCTTTTGGGTGAAAAACAAACAGGAAATAAAAGCTAGTTGGAACATCACACTATCTGACTTTTCTGAGGGTATGCTAGAGAATGCTAAAAGGAATATAGGGCGACATCCTACCATTCAATATAAGCAAATCAATATTATGGATATTCCGTTTATGGAGAATAGCTTTGATGTTGTGATCGCTAATCATATGCTGTATCATGTGCCAGATGTTCAGAAGGCTTTGAGAGAGGTTAGGAGAGTGTTAAAACCAAATGGGACATTCTATACCTCTACCATTGGTGAAAAGCATATGGGTGAATTAAACACGTTATTAACTGAGTTTAATCCCCGGTACAACTTTCTCTCTGCGTATAAACATGCAACTCATTTTGGACTTGAAAATGGTAAAGAACAACTTACCAATTTCTTTCAATCGGTTCATGTAAAGGATTTTGAAGGTGGGCTAGAGATTACAGAGTCTGAACCTTTAATTCAATATATCCTTTCAGCAAGCAAGGATTACAGCCTATCTGAAGAGGACATTAATTCTATTGCTACGTATTTTAATACCATATTGATTCAACAGAATGGAAAGCTATATATTACAAAAGCTACTGGACTTTTTGTAGCAAAATAAAGAGAAAGCAGACTGCGATTTTTTCTCACAGTCTGCTTTCTCTTTATTTTTTCTTAATAATAAACGTTCCTGGTTTGTTACTTGTAAAGGTTGCACGGTTTCCTTCAAAGGTAACAGCATCCACTGCCTTTTTGCTTGGAAGAGATACAACTTGATATGATGCACTATTTAACACATCATAGCCTGTAATTGTCAGTGTTGCATCCTTCTTTAAGGAGTCGATTCTTTGTTCACCTTTTGAAGTAATGGCATATACGTTAAACGTAACGGCATCTGAACTTGGCAATAGATCAGCGCTTGCTTGATATTGATCGGCATCAAGTTGGATTCCTATACCCTTTACCTTTCCACGCACTTGCTCGGCTAAACTTCCTTGGTGAAGTGCTTCTACTGGAATCGTATATTCTGCATATTTTGTCTTCACAGCGATTTCCGCTTTTTTGTTACGCTTAAATACTTCTTGTACGAGTCCTTCTGTAAAGACAGCCTCCGCTAATTTATCGATAGAATTCACGTACAGTGTTAGCTTATGGAAATCTTTATTTTCTTTAAGTTGTTTTTTCAGTTTTTCTACATTTGGTGTTACGACAACTCTTGTCTTATCTCCTTCTTGAACTTCCTCCATCGTTGCTTCTTCTTCAGTAATGACAATTTCACCTGGGTCGTCAACATAGCTAGAGAATACAGAGATTGTGTAGTCCTTCGTGTTCTTCGCTATTGCCCCTGAATCATTTTGGAAAATATCAGCTTTATTTTCTTCAGATGGTTCGATGTGAAGGTTGATAATGTTCTCTCCATAGTTTAGCTTCACTTCATGGCTGAACGTCATATCGTCTTCTACCTGCACTTGTTCACCATTAATTGTAAGGTTTCCTTCTTTAATGGCATTACCTGTAACAGTGGTGGTCTCTTTGTCTGTCTCTGTTCCAGTTGAAGGACCCGTAATAACAAGTGGCTGATCAATCCAACGTAGAATATAATCCTGAACAACCATTTTGTTATTACCTTGATTTTCTACGATCACTTTCATGTCAGAACCAATTGCACCGTAACCATAGTAACTCATATCATCATTAGTTCGATCATTCGGAGTATGATCAGCTAATCCCTCTTGGTCCCATGAACCATTTTTCACGTACTTGTACGTAATCTCAGTTCCCTCTTGAACTTCTACTGTGTACTCCCAGTCGGCCGTTACGGCACCGTTTCGACCCATTTCCCATGCACCCGTGTTCCAACCATTTAGACTATTCGGCATCGTTAGCGGTACATTTAATGGTGTATAATCCGGTGCTTTCACCTTAAACGTAACTTCGACCATGACAATGTCTGGTGTTACATTTACAACGTTTGAAGCGGTACTGTTTCCATATCGATCGAATAGCTTGATTTGGTACTCATACTGGGTTCCATTTTCTACTTGGTAGTCACGATATGTCGTGACAGATGGATCTTTTATAACATCAATCATGACACCATTTCGAATGATTGCTAGTAAATAGGCATCGTTCTCTACAGGCTCTTTTACAGACCATGATAAGTTCACCTGACCTGATTCCTGTGCAGGAGTTTCAAGGGCTACTGCTCCCGCTGGTGCCTTTGTATCATCTGGATTTTGACTTAAGTTTACCGTTGCGACATTTGTTTCCTTCCACTCACGCCCATCTGTTGTAAAGGACATTTTGTAGCTGTAAGCTCCTGTTTCAAATGGCAGAAATGACGCTTGGAATACATTTTCATTTCCGTTTTGAGATAAGTAAATCGCCTTGCTTTCCTTCCACTTATCCTCCGAGTCCTTTTTCACGAGCAGCTTCGCTTGAACACCTTCTGCAAGGCCCTCATTTGTCGCTCCATCAATATTGATTCCTGCTGTTACATGGTAAGTCGCAGATAAATCTAGGTTTCCATCTTGTAATTCTGAAACGTCACTAATCAATGCAGATGCTAATTCATAATGTGGAATAACAGATGATGTCTCTACTAATTCAGACTCGTTTCCATTTTCATCTACTGCTACTACCGCAAAGTAATAACTTCTTCCGTTTGTCAGCTTATCAATTGTAATGGACTTTTCAGAAGTTGTTGTAACTTCTTTGTATAATGCACCTTTAATATTTGTTTCGTACACTTTATATTGCGTGGCATTTCCTGACCAGTTCAAGGTTACTTGTTTTGATGACTCTTCTACTTGTAAGTTTGTTGCCTTCTCTGGAGTGTCAGGCAAATCAGTTGTTGAAACTAACATTCTACCCTTACCTGCTGGAATGGTAATACTCACTTCATTATTAGCTGTTTTTACATGGTAAGCTGTGTCTAATTGATCTGTAAGAGTTGCACCGTTTAAAAGAATATCTTTTACATTAATTTTTACTGTTTTTTCAGACGTACCACGGTTAGTAATGACTAATGCTGCTTTATCATCGTTCGTACGAGCAAAGGCAAATACATCACCATTCGCGTAAACGTGATTTACTTCACCATGTGCAAATAAATCTTGATGTTCTTCACGTACTTTCCCGATTTTTTTATAGTGAGCTACAAGTTCTTGGTCTTCTTTTCCCCATGGATACGTTCGTCTGTCATCCGGGTCCTTTGAACCTGTTACTCCCGCTTCGTCACCATAGTAAATCGTCGGTGCTCCTGCATAACCCATTTGCATAATCGACGCTAGCATTAAACGAGTTTTCCCAAGCTCATAATTGTAGTTTGGATCAAGCTCTGCTCGTTCGAAGCTGTCTGTTCCTCCACCAAGTAAGAAAATCGCACGTGGTGTATCATGTGAGCCCATTAAGTTCATAAGCGCATGGAATACTTCTTCTGGATAATCCTCTTGAATGGCTTGGAATGTTTGTTCAAGTTCTTCTGCTTTCCCGTTTTTCATGTAGCTCATCACTGCTCGTTCAAAACGGTAGTTCATAACAGAATCATATTGATCTCCAAGGAAGTATTGAGATGCATCGTCCCAAATCTCGCCAAGAATTAGTGGTTCTTCTCCTTCTTTTAACGTGTTACCTGTTCCAGAAAATGATGTTGCCTTTAATTCTTTACGGAACTCACGCCAAAACTCCATATCCACTTCGTTCGCCACATCAAGACGCCAGCCTGAGCCACCACGAGTAATCCATGATTTCGCTGCAGAGTCTTCGTCATACATAATATAATCGGCAAATTTCTTGTTGTTTAACTCACTGTCGTAGTTAACCGCTTCGCCTGGTATAGACTTAATTTCCGGCAAACTGTCAAAACCCCACCATGCTTGGTATTTATATCGCTCAAGCTGTGTTCCTACATCTACTTTTTCATTTTCAATGTTGAACCAATTGTGGAATCCGTACTCATCATTGAATACTTGCCCTTCTGCTTCTAACTGAGTACGCGCTTTTTGTTTTGCTTCATCTTCAGTCAGACCATCATTGTTTACTAGGTCAAATACAAGAGACCAATATTCATAGGCGCCTACTGTTTCATATTTTCCATAACGGTCAAAATAAACCGAGTCATCTCCAACGTGGTTGAAAACACCATCTAGTATAAGATGCATGTTACGTGACTCTAATTCTTTTGTAAAAGCTTCAAATTCTTCTGGTGTTCCAAACATCGGGTCGATTGCTTTGTAATCTGTTGCATCATATTTATGGTTGGATGCAGCGTGTGCAACTGGGTTTAAATACAGTGTATTGACTCCAAGTGACTGAATGTAATCCAGTTTTGCTTGTATCCCTGCAATGTCTCCACCGAAGAAGTCATTACTCCACTCACCGTCTCCATTATAGTTTGGTTCATTGATTTGTCGAGGATTATCCGGAAGCTCTGACCATTCTTTGTGCTCAATTGGCTGAAGTCCTCTTGCTCCGGTTTTATCTTTCGCTGAATCGTTCGCTGGATTTCCATTGTAAAAACGATCAGGGAAAATTTGATATACGACTGCTTCTTTCATCCAGTCTGGTGTTTTAAAGCCTGGATCATAAACCGTTAATTGGAAAAGGCTCGCATTTTGGTTAATGGCTTTTCCAAGTCCGCCTTCAATTGTATCTTCTCCGTATTCAAATACAGAATCTTTATCACTTGCGATAAATTTATAGCCATGTACACCTTTATCGGTAGGTGTGAACGTTGCTTCCCAAAATTCGACTTGTCCTTGGTTTTCTATGTCCATCCAACCGGCATAATCCATTGGATAAATCTTTGTGTTACCAGTTTGATAGTTTTTCACTTGTAGGCTAGCTTTCGTTAAGTCACCTTTTTTCGCAGCTAGACGAAGCGTTACCTCTTCACTTGTTGGAATGGCTCCAAACGGTTTTCTGTATGCTTTGTTCCACGTGTCATGGTAAAGAGCATCGGCACTTATGTTTCCGTCAGAGCCAGTAGGTGTGTAGTCTGTGTACACATCCTTCGACTGGTTGTTGAAATAGAAGGTAACTAATGAATTTTCTAGTACGTTAACTGTGGCATTCATATCCGGGTAGGCTGCTCCATCCCAGTTATTTCCTAACACAATTTTGTATTCATAGTTTCCTTTTGGTACATTCGTTTGATAGGTGTAAATATGATCAAAATTATCATCATATAAAAGTGCTGTTGATTCTGACGGACTCCATTCTGGTCCGGCTCCAATTGCCGGTTGTAAGTTCCCTGCGATACGTGGTTGCGTATCCGCAGTAATCACTTCATACCAAGTAGAGTCAGCTATTTTATGTGTTCCGTCGTGATATAAAAATGTAACTGATGTTTCTTTGTCTAAATGTAACTTAATATTATCGCCGCCGCGGTTACCATTTTCTCCATAGTTTTCATCCCAGCTTCCGTTGATTGCAATCTTGTATTCGTAATCTCCGGCTGGTAGTTTACCAGTGAATTCATAGAAGTTATTTCCTTTTGAAATTAGGTTTGTTGCGCTATCTCCTGGAGACCAGTCTGCAGCAGCACCTAGTTCATCTTGCAGATTACCTACGAGAGTGATTGTTCTTTCTGGTGTTGAAGCTTCACCTACAGTGAAGACGCTATTTCTTCCACCATTTCCATCATCTGTTGTATTTGGGTTCAATGGATCTGCAATCCAATTCCCATCCACAACAAATTTATACTGGTGCTGGCCCTCCTCAAGTTGTCTTGTAGCTGACCAGAGGTTGTTATCTCCCTTTATTAGCTGGATAATCGTTTCACCATCTGTTGCCCAACCATTGAAATCCCCTGCTAAAAGTACAGTTGTTTCAGATCCATTGCCTTCATAGTTAAAGGTTACTTCATTCCCGTTTATTACTGGACTTTGCACTTCTGCGCTAACGTTTGCATACGGTATTACACCAGAAAATAACTGTAAAACCATCGCAAATAACATCACAAACGTTAACGCTTTTCGTTTTTGTCTATTCAACTAGAAAACCCCCATTCTATTAGTAGTCTTAAATTGGAACCGTTTTCAATTGTGGCTATGTAAATGGTTATGCAAACGGTTTCATTTACAGTAATATTCTCATAGAATAGTAGCATATTCAATATCTAACATTGTCGAATCATCAGAAATGAATACATAGTCTGAGGCTTGATAGTCCTAAATAACTAGGCAACATTAGTTAGAGAATATGGAGTTACTTTAACACAGTAAAGGAGTGGGGGACAGGCCCCCACTCCTTTACTGTGTTAAAGTGCAATTGGTTGTAAAAAAGCTTCTCCGATAGGAGAAGCTTTTTGCTTTTGTTACAGTGTTTTGTTTGTTTCGATGTAGTTTAGTAATTTTAGTAGGTCTGCTTTGTCTGCCTGATTGATTGTTTTAGCATTTTGATTTTCAAGTGTTTTTTGTAAGCTATTAAGCTTCTTGTATGCTTGTTTATCTTTACCTTTTGCTACATCAAGTTCGATTTTTAGAAGGTGTACGTAAGTGGATACTTTCACTCCAAATTTCGCTTCAGCGTCTAAAACGAACTGCTTAGCATTTGTTAATGTTGCTGCCACTACTACTACTTCTACTGATTTTACTTCTTCAACATTTCCTGCTTTATCGATCGCATGATACTGAATCGTTGATGTACCATTTTGGGAAATTACAAATGGATTTTCATAAACAACCCAAGTCTGACCACCATCTAAGCTATATTCAATACGATCTACACCAGTTTCAGCATCAGTTGCTGCTAGTGATACCTCTACATTTTGTAAATAAGCTCCGTTTGATAAATCTGCCTCACGTAATGTAATTTCTGTTACCGGTGCAGTAGCATCACTAATTACGATATCTTCTATCATACGCGGCTTTAATTGAATTTTCTCGTTAAATTGACCTGAAATTCCTGTTATATTAACGACATCACCGTTATTAAAAGTGAAATTGTTAATATTCAATCCAGTACGGTTATCAACACGAACTAAAACAGTTTCACCATTCTTCGTTGCATCAAACTCAAAGGTACCATATGCAAAATCTCTTAGATTAGAAATCGTTGCACCTTCTAGTATAACTAATTGACCTTCTGTTGTTTCAGATAAATCAGCTGGTGTTACTTCCATCGGTACTAATGCAGATCCTTCGCTAATTTTCACAGCCTCAGTTAGGTCTGCTAATTGGAATTCACCATTATAATCTGCAGTTTTACCTGTTAATTTAACTACGTCACCTAACTTAAATCCATAATCCTTACTAGTAAACACGTAAGACCCTGAAGTGTCATCTTGTATATAGAAAGCTTTACTTCCCCATGCACCAGGTGTTGATGTAACTACTCCCTCGATTGTTGCAACAGAACCTAGCTCTGCAGCACGTGCTTCCGCAATTGTTACTTCACCTAAGTTATTTTCTTGCTCTGGAACGATTTCTGAAATACGACCTTCAGCTTGATAATTAATTGGGCTCATATTAAAGCTTTCAACGAAGCTTACAAGTCCTTCTAAATCAGTAAGTCCATAAATTGGGTTTTCGCCTAATCCTCTTACTTTGTACTTATCAGTTCCGTGTTCATACATATAGTTATTTACTGTCACTGTATACGTAGCAGCTTTATTAATTTTCGAACCATTCGGTAAGAAAATATCCACCACTTTGTTTGTTGTACCATCCCATGTATACTTGAATCCGCCTACTGATACATCTGGACCGTATTGTGCAGAAATTTGTGCATTTAACATTTGTTCTAAATCTGCTCCTGTAATTTCAGCAGATACTAGTACATTTCCAAATGGCTGTACATTAAATAGCTCTGACCAAGTTATTTCACCGGCATTGATATTGTCACGGATTCCTCCACCATTCATTAAGGCGAAATCTGTATCCATTGCCCATAACATACTATCTGCAATTAAGTTTCCTAATGCATTATCTCCAACAGGTCCTTTAACTCCATATCCACCTTTTAACTCAACTGCAGCCTCGCCAATTACTTGATTCATAATTTCAGCAGTTTGAGTTAAATATTTTGTTAGAATTTCTTCCACAACAGGATCTGGTGTGATACCGTTTTGATCTACATAAACAATTTCTGCTTCCTTCTTCACGATATCTTTTGTTGTTGGATCAATTTCTAAATCGATATCTGCAAATGCTTTTCCATAATCAAGTGCTTGAACGATTAACTTGTTATCCACTATCGCGTCTACAATTTCGTGATTGTGTGCAGCGAAAATTACATCTACCTCGTCATCAACAGCGTTTGCTAGATTAGCAGCATCTCCAGTTGCAGTTGTTCCACTTTGAGAAGCAGGCATGTGTGCTAAAACGATAATTGATTTTACACCTTGAGCATTTAATTCAGTTACCGCTTTATTTACAGCAGTCTTTTCATCTGTAAATGTAATATCTTGAATTCCTGAAGGGATAACCATCGTTGCTGTTGCAGTTGTATTAACCCCGATAAAACCAACCTTTACACCATCTACTTCTGTAATATCATATGCTGGAAGAATTGGTTCATTTGTTGTTTTAGAAATACAGTTTGCACATAGTACAGGGAAGTTTATTCCATCATAGTTTTCTGTACCTTTTTCATGATCTCCGCCGTTTACGATGCGAAGTAATTCAGTTGTTCCTTCGTCAAACTCATGGTTACCGACTGTTCCATAGTCAAAGCCGATTGCTTCCATAATTTCAACTGTTGGCTCGTCTTGTAATAATGCTGATACTGGTGAACTTCCACCAATCATATCTCCTGCATTTACGATTAGGGTATTAGGGTTTGTAGCTTCTCTTTGTTTTAAATAAGCTGCAACAAAATCCATTCGTCCTACTGTTTCGTTTACTGCGTCACCATTTGTATCAAGTTGGTACACTTGATCAATTTTACCGTGTAAGTCATTTAAGCTTAATAGTTGTAATGAAATGTTGTCTTCTGAACCATTTGGGTCTTCTCCTACTGGCTCTTCTGACGGTGAAGCTGGCGCATATCCAGCATACGTTGCATCAGTTTCATTCCAGAAAAATACACGCTTCTCAACTGGCACTTCAGCCCACTTTTCTGGTGAAACATATAACTTTGTATCTGAGTTACCTACGAGTTTATCAAAAATCCCATCGCTATCATTCGTACGGAAAACGAATGGTAATTCTAGTAATGGATTTGTTTCACTCCAAATACCTTTTTTGTTATCCTTTGCTTCTTTAACTGCTGCTTGGAATTCATTATACGTGTCTTCATTTCCTACTGGATAAATGAAATAAGTTGCAGCATATCCTTGACGTACCATTTCTAAGTTTACATTTACGTTATCTTGACGTACAACCTGAGCTAATAAACGGCCATATGCGTCTGTCGGCTCTTGTCCAATCTTTAACGTAATTTGATCTCCCGCTTTTAGAAGCGTGTTCATGAATACCTTTGCTGCTTCCCCATGTTCCTTTTGGTTGGCATTAATCTCAGTTCTAGATGAATCTGTATTGGTAGCATTAAACGTTTCTGGAGTATCGATATTTACAAAACGTACTTTTGTAGATCCTAAAACTGGTGATTCTAGATTGACTGTATCACCATCAACAACTGCTTTAACAACTGCCGGGTATTCTCCTTCTGCATTCGGAGCTGCTGGTTGTTCTGATAATAATTGAATATCTCCAGCTTTACGTGGAAGTAGTTGATATGAATCGTATTGGCTAACGATAGCAGTGAATTCATACCAGTTCCCAGCCTCAACTGCTGAAATTGCAGAAGTTCCTTCCAAGACACGTAGAGTCGTGCTGTTGAACTCGCTGTCAATTACCGAAACATTGTATCCTCCACCTGCTGGTGAACTAGGAACATTGTTAACGTAACCTGTTACTTTTACAAGCTGACCCTCTAATGGTTCAGCTGTAGCTGATGTTTGTAAGTCTGATAGTGTGATAGATTTGGCCTGAGGAAGTGGTTGATTGGAAGCTAGCACTTCAACACTTGTTGGAACAATCTCTTTTAATCCTTTGTATTCTGCGAGTTTACCTTTTACTTTAACTTGGTCTCCCTCTTTTAAATCCTGGGACGTTGATGAGTATAGATTGATACCTGCTGTCGTATCTTGAATGTATGTAGATAGCTTTCCTCCGCCGATAGCCGAGTTATCTGCTGTTACAACACCTTCAATGATAACTTCTGTGTTGGTTGATTTTGTACGTGCTTCACTAATGGAGATTAGTGTTGGTTCTGGTTGTGGATCTGTTGGTGTGCCACCTTCGATGATTGTGTAGGCAGTTGGTGATTTTAATCCCGCTACTCCAAAATAAGCTTCGAGACTACCTGTTATTTGAACCTTTGCTTTATGATTCTCAGGATTATCAATTAAGTTTAGACCAGCGCGTACACTTGTGCCTGAAACTAATTGTACCGGAAGAATTTTTGTTTTATCAGTTTCATCTGGGCTATCTGCAATTGCAATATTTGATGCAACTGTAAATGGTCCAACGAATTTATAAGTAGGACCCGAGGTTGCAGTAGCAACTATATACCCCTCTACAGTTGCAGTCCCTGTGTTATTCGCAATTGCATCAGCAACTGTAATAACCTCGGCTGCCTTTACACTTGGTATTGCCGGAGTAAAGAATCCGACTACCATTGTGAAGATTAATAGTAAGCTGAATAATCTTTTAAAATGAATATGATTCACATAAATCCCCTTCCTATTATTCGGTTTTTTCGTAGAATTTTGTCGTTTTTTTAGACTACTACTCTACTAATTCCATAATATACGAAAAATATTAATTTTACTTTAATCTTTTGTAAAAATAGTATTATTTTACTAGAAAATTTAAAATTTTTTCGACAAATTTCGGGTGGTGCCTGGCACCAATAAAAAAAACGTGCGCTCTGCAGCACACGTTTTTAAATATTCATTATTTATTCTCTTCGTCGTCAGTTAAGCCTGTGTCGGTGCCGTTACCGTTTGTTCCGTTACCATTTGTTCCAGTACCACCGTTTGTGTCTGTACCTTCACCCATGTTTTCTTCTGGATTTTCTGTCATACCTTCGTTACCTTCTCCTGGTGTTCCTTCTCCCTCTTCTGTGTCACCAGGAAGAGTTTCGTCTCCAGGAGTCATTTCATCAATTGTACCGTCATCTTCAGTACCTATATTACCATTGTCTTCTTCATTCATCGTACCATTGTCGTTATTACCAGGAGGTGCTGGGTCTTGATCATCACCACAACCTGTAATTAATAAAACTGCTAAGATTGAACCTGTTAATTTAAGTAGCCATTTCTTATTCATATCGTCCACCCTCTCTTATCTGTTAAATGATGACCACCATATACATATTGGTCTCATTTATGTTGCCCAGATAATGATATTTCTTGCACGATATTTATAAACTTTGAACTTTATTATAGAAAAATCATCCTTATACAAAGGATGATTTTAAAATTTCCTATTCTTGCTTTTCCCCAAGTGCAAACATAATTTCCGTTTCACACACTAGTTCCCCATTAACAGTTGCAATTCCTTTACCTTTTCCAATTGCTCCTCTTGCACGAACAATTTCCACTTCTAGTTTCAACTGATCTCCAGGCTTTACTTGCTTTTTAAAGCGGCAATTGTCAATACCCGTGAAAAATGCTAATCTTCCTCTGTTTTCTTCTTTGTTTAGCATAGCAACAGCTCCAACTTGAGCTAATGCTTCTACAATTAAAACACCAGGCATAACCGGATAATCTGGAAAATGACCGACAAAGTACTGTTCATTAGCCGTTACATTTTTAATTCCAACTGCGCGTTTGCCTTCTTCGATTTCTAAAATTTTATCAACTAATAAAAATGGATAACGATGTGGGATAATTTCTTTAATTTGATTAATATCTAGCATGCTCATTCTCCTTTTATGTAGTACTGTAGTACTTATTATTTTACGATAATAAAAAAAGAAGGGAAAGCTCCCTTCGAGTTTACTTCTTTTTAACAAGGTCAATCACGTGAGTCCACGTACTTTCCTTGAACGCATCCTTCACTTCTCCACTACCGATTACTCCATATCCAATAGCGACACCGGCAAACAAGCTGACAGCTACAGCAAGAACAATGATGATTAAACGTAACCAGATTGGAAAGAGTCGAATTCGAATCTTAACATCGCGAACTTCTTCTCTTTGTTCTTTTTTCTCTTTTTTATTCTGCTTTAGCTCTTCCCGTGTTTTCATTTCTGATTTGTCCACATTTGTCATCATCGTTTATTCCCCTTTGCTACCCTATCGAATACCGTTTATGAGACCTAACATTTGGTCTGCGATTGATATAGATTTTGCATTAAACTGATATGAACGTTGTGTGTTAATGAGTTCTGTCATTTCTTTTTGCATTTCTACGTTCGATTGCTCTAGTGCCCCTTGTTGCATTGCAATATCATTTCTACCGATTGCTGCGAATACATCTGCCTCTAACACATTGATTTCTGCTAAATTTGGTAAGGAATATACATTATTGCCTGCAGATTGAAGAAGCTGCGGTCTATTAATTTGTACAACTGAAAGGTTAAACACTTCGTTTGCACCATTTGGATATTGTACATTTAACTGTCCGTTTGCATCAATGATAAGGTTATTATAACCTTCTTGAAATATAATAGGACCATTTTCACTTGATACTGGATATCCTTCGCTTGTTACAAGCTGCACATCTCCACTTGGAAGGACAGAAAGGCTAAATGAACCATCACGAGTAAAACGAGTCTGACCGTCAACTTCTACTTCGAAAAATTGATTTTCTTTTAGAAGGGCAACATCTAATGCTCGTTCAGTCGTTTTAATCGATCCCTGAGCAAGCTGAAGGCTCGTATGAGAGACTTTTGCTCCTACTCCTTGTCTTACCCCGTTTGGAGTTAAACGGCCTGCCTCATTACGGTCAATAGGTTGATTATTAAACTGTTGAAATAATAACTCTTGAAAGTTAGTCTCACGACGTTTAAAACCAACTGTATCGATATTTGCAAGATTGTTACTAATGTTGTCTAGCTGCTTTTGTAACTGCGTCATTGTATTTGTTGCTGTAATTAAAGAACGATTTATCATAGTTTAATCACCTTTATCCTAAGATTATAAACGGCCAATTTCATTAACTGTTTTTTCTAAGCTCTTATCGTATGCTTGCAATACCTTTTGGTTTGCTTCAAACGCACGAAAGGCGGATAACATTTGTGTCATCGTTTGAGCAGTATCAACATTAGAACGTTCAATAAAACCTTGCTTCAATGAAAATGCTACTGCACCATTATTTAAAGCAGAAGGAAGTACTTGTCCATTTTCGCTACGGAACAGTCCATTTCCTTCTTTTACTAAACGATTTGGGTTATTTGCAATCGAAATGTTAATTCGACCAACTGCTTGTCCATTTTCAATTACAGTCCCATCTTCATTTAACTGAAAGTCACCACTTTCAATGGAGATCGGTTGTCCGTTTTGACCGAGAACATAATAGCCTTCATTCGTTGTTAAGAAACCTTGACCATCGATAGAGAAGTTTCCGTTTCTAGTATAACGAACGTCACCATTTCCATCCTGTACCGTGAAAAACAACGCAGATTTTTGACCTGATTGTGGATCAAAAGGTACATTTTGCTCTAATAGTGCAATGTCTGTTTTTCTACCTGTATCTTGTAGATCTCCTTGCAAAAAGCTTGGAATGGCTTCCTGCATATATGAACCTGTATTTAAAGAACCAATTGTTTTCCCTGAAGGTAATGTATTACCTGTGTTCGGAACTCCTTGGTTGTGTATTCGCTGAAGTAAAAGCTCTGGAAAGGCACGCACGCTTGCCTGATCAGCCTTAAAACCAGGTGTATTGGCATTTGCCATATTATTTGTGTGCATTTCAGTAATTCTTTGCTGAGTTAACATTCCTGATGCAGCTGTATAAAAACCTCTAAGCATAACGATCCCCTCTCTTCACTTTTCACTTTCTCCATTATAAAGGAGTTTTCAGCGAATCTCATCAACCAATATTATCTATCTGTGGAAAAAAAAGCGCAAGTACCCGTGTTGCCTTGGGCAGCAAATGTTCTGGATAGAATAAAAGGGCGTATTTCCCTTTTATTCTATCCAGGTTATTTGACCTCTGGCGGGCTGGGTACTGGAGCTAGATTATTTTATAAAAATTTATTAAACGTAACTTCTTCGAGAAAGCTTGTCCATGCTATCAAGCATGATACCTGTTCCAACTGCAACACAATCCATTGGATTTTCTGCAATTAATACTGGCACTCTTAATTCTTCAGAAAGGAGTGTATCCATACCGTGTAATAATGCTCCACCACCAGTTAGGATGACACCGCGATCAATGATATCTGCAGAAAGCTCAGGTGGTGTTCTTTCTAATACACCTTTAGAAGCTTGTACAATGACTGCTACTGATTCACGTAATGCTTTTTCAATTTCCTCAGAACGTACTGTTATTGTTCTTGGAAGTCCTGAAACCATGTCACGACCACGAATATCAATCTCTTCGTTACGTGCACCTGGGAATACAGTTGCTACTTTAATCTTAATGTCTTCAGCTGTTCTTTCCCCGATTAACAGTTTATATTCTCTTTTGATATATTGTAGGATCTCATTATCAAAACGATCTCCAGCCATTTTTATGGAAGAGGCGGTGACGATATCACCCATTGATAAAACAGCGATATCTGTTGTACCACCGCCAATATCCACAACCATGTTACCGCTTGGTTGGAAAATATCCATTCCAGCACCAATTGCTGCAACCTTTGGTTCTTCTTCTAAATACACCTTTTTTCCGCCACTCTTTTCAGCAGCTTCTTTAATTGCTTTTTGTTCAACTTTTGTTATGTTAGTTGGACAACAAATTAGAATACGTGGTTTAGAAAGAAAGCCTTTTACATTTAATTTATTTATGAAGTGCTTTAACATCGCTTCTGTCACATCAAAATCAGCAATGACTCCATCCTTTAAGGGACGAATCGCAACTATATTCCCTGGTGTACGTCCTACCATTCTTCTCGCTTCTTCACCTACCGCAAGTACTTTTCCAGAATTACGGTCAATTGCAACTACTGATGGTTCGTTTAATACAATTCCTTTTCCTTTTACATGAATCAGTACGTTAGCTGTACCTAAGTCAATACCTATATCCCTAGCAAACATTCTAAATAGTCCTCCCTGCCAATTCAAAACGATAATATTCTATTGATATATTATCACAATTTGGCGCAGAGTATATGACTATAAATGAAAAATCAAGAAAAATTTGCAAAAAAATGTCGAGATATGGTTTTTTTTCTGAATAAATCTTATTTTACTACCTCTTCTTGCTCTTCTTTTTTATACTTCAGCTTTGTTGCTTCACCGCCACGCAAGTGCCTAATTGATTTATGGTAATCAAGTATGTCTTTTACTTCGTTTGCCAGATCTGGATTAATCTCAGGTAATCTTTCCGTCAAGTCCTTATGAACTGTACTTTTGGAAACACCAAATTCTTTCGCAATTACACGAACAGTCTTTTTTGTCTCCACGATATACTTTCCAATCTTGATAGTACGCTCTCTGATGTAATCGTGCACACTCTCGCCTCCCTATTTGGATGTGAGAAGTGTGAAATGAGACTCGTTTTATTACCTACGAAGAAGTAAATTATGCTCGTTCAACTAATGGAGATTTCAGTATTTTCTAGGATCTTCGAAGAGTTACACGACCTCTCACCTCAAACACTCTCTTTGTTAGGTTTGTAACATTTTATTAGCTTGGTTGTGGATATATGCTAAAAAGTCAAGTAGGACAAGGGTTTTATCTGATTTTTTTACAAATCTCTTTTCAACTGCGAATGCTTCTTCGTCCAAAGGACTAAGGATCCAACCAAGTTTTTCTAAAATCTTTGTCCTTGTTAATGGTTGTATGTCCAAAACATTACTTTTATTACCATTATGTAATCGTTTTTTAAAATACAAGTGCAGGAACACTATGTCATGTTTCAGATATTTTCCAGGAAATATGTCGAATAAACATGCTAGAGAAGATAGAAAAGGTACAAAATCGAGTAGACTTTGTACCTTTTGAAATGTTTATTGTTTTGGTTCGTTCAACCACACTTCTCCATCTTTAAATATCATTTGTTCAGGATATCTTAGATTCATTACTTCTTCCTGTGCTTTTTGACTTGGTGGGGCTGTACTTAGAGAAACAATGACGTTTGTCAGGACCGCTGCTGCTGCTCCAAATACACCCGCGCCTGTGTCAATAATTCCAAGTATGACAAACGCTCCTGATTTTGATGCAAAAATGTAGGCTAACGTAACCGCTAGACCAACAATCATTCCCGCCGTTACTCCTTTAGCATTCGAACGTTTCCACCATACACCAAGGACAAGTGCCGGGAAGAAGGTACCCGATGCTAACGCAAAGGCCCACGCTACAATTTGAGTGATTGCACCTGGTGGGTTTAGCGCTACTAGACCTGCAACTACTGTTGCTACCACGATTGTAATTCTTGCTACTTTTAAACGATTAGCGTCTGTTGCTTCTGGCTTTAGTACTCTGTAGTAAATGTCATGTGCAAATGAAGAAGAAATAGCAATTAATAATCCACCTGCAGTTGATAATGCTGCTGCCATTGCACCTGCAGCGACAAGGCCGATGACAAATACTCCGAGATTTGCAATTTCTGGTGTTGCCATTACAACAATATCTTTATCAATGATAAGTTCTGACCATTGTAAAATTCCATCTCCATTCGTATCTGCTAACTGAAGCTTCCCTGTATTCACCCAAGATTTCGTCCATTCTGGCAGTTGGTCAATAGGACTACCTGCAACGTTTTTCATTAAGATAAAACGAGAAAATGCCGCATATGCCGGTGCAGATAAATAGAGTAAACCAATAAATAGTAACGCCCAAGCGCCAGACCAGCGTGCTGCCTTCATTGTAGATACGGTGTAAAAACGAACAATTACATGTGGTAAACCCGCTGTTCCTGCCATTAATGTAAATAGTAAAGCAAGGAACTGCCATTTCGTTCCGTTCGTGAATGGAGCGAAGTATTCCGATACCCCAAGCTCACGATCTAACTCACCAAGTTGACTCACGATGTTTCCATAGGATAGCCAAGGTAGTGGATTTCCTGTAAGTTGTAAGGACATAAAAATGACAGGAATTAAATAGGCAATAATTAAGATAATATACTGAGCAACTTGCGTCCACGTAATCCCTTTCATGCCTCCGAATGCTGCATAAATGGCAATCAAGACAACGCCAATCATCGTACCTGTTTTGGCATCGATTTCAAAAAGGCGACCAATAACTACTCCAGATCCTGAAAGTTGACCAATGGAGTAAGTAAAACTAATCACAATCGTACAAATTGCGGCAATCACACGGGCTGTATGACTTTCAAAACGGTCACCGATAAATTCCGGTACCGTATAACGACCATATTTTCTTAATTGAGGAGCTAGTAAGAATGTTAATAGTAAGTAGCCGCCAGTCCACCCCATAATGTAGGCTAGACCGTTATAGCCGAGCAGCATCACTGTACCTGCCATTCCAATAAAGGAGGCAGCACTCATCCAGTCAGCGCCGATTGCCATCCCGTTAAAAATTGGTGGTACACCACGACCCGCTACATAAAACTCTGACGTTTCTTTTGCTTTATTGAAATAAGCGATACCAATATAAAGTGCGAAGGTAGCTAAAATAATGGTTAAGGAAACTATAAATTGAAGATCCACCGTATTCCCCCTTTTACAACACTATTCTAATGTTCTACTATTTTTCCCGTACTCAATTGTTCGTTTTGCTTTTCATCGATGCCATACTTTTCGTCAATTTTGTCACTCACTTTTGCATTTACAAATAGAAGAATAATAAAAACAACAATGGCTCCTTGTGCACCCATGTAATAATGGAATGGAAACCCTAAAAACGTGAAGGTTGATAATGATTCCGCAAATAAAACAACACCAAACGAAACGATAAACCAAATGATGAGGTAGATGACAATATTCCGTGAACGTTCACGGAAATAGCTGTCTGCAACTGCTTTTTCAATCTTTTTCATTCATTCACCTCCAAGAGATTTGCACAATCACGGGAAACTGGGGGCATATTCCGTTACTATCTCTAAGAACCACCACCTTTCAGCCCGAAAGTTTTATCCAATTGAAAAAATAAATTTAACCGTATCTAGGAATGGTGCTGGAACTAAGGCAACTTCTACAATGAAATAAATAAAGAGGAATAGAAATGGTAGAGACAGAAAGACGAGTTTTTGCTTTTTGATGGCGTAGACAATAGAAGTAATGGTAACTAGAGCGATTACTAGTATACTGAACATACTTACCCTCCTTTTTTAATTATTTTTATAATGTTATGAATTTTTCGAAATAAATATATTTACTTTTTTGATAGAACAAAAAAAAAATCTGCCACTAGTGTGACAGATTACTTCTTCATAAAGTTAAGTACTTCTAAATCTATTTTTCCTTTTTCTTGCTCTCTACCTTCGAAGTTTTCGGTATGAATATACGTTGTTAGTGCCGCGTGAAGCATTTCATCATCAATATTGGTTTGTTCTAGGTAGCCGTGGCGTTCTAAGTGAGTAACTAGTTCTTCTCTTACTTCGCCTGTGATTGCTGCAATGTTTTCTTCTTTTGTCGGTGCAAAATATAATTGCTGCAGTTCATAAATTCTTATAAGTTCTTTGATTGGATCAGGATGTTCATCAACACGTAAATCAATGAAACGATCATTAAAACCTGCATATCCACCTTTTTCTTTTACAACTAGTAGAGAAGCTGACTGCATGCCTCTGCTATCGCCGCCCGCATCTTGTCCTGCATCTAGTGCTTTTAATAGTCTTTCAGCAAGCGTTCCTTTTGTGTCTTGAAAGGTAGTCGCCATTGCTTGAACGGTTTCTTCACTTACTAGAATGTTTCCTTGCGCAGCAAAGTTCGTTCCTGCGATTCCTCCCGCCCAGTCATAGCATTTTTCACCCGTAAAGGTTGCAGCATTTCCATTCGCATCTACAATTCCGACTTGGCGATAGGCTGCGTCTGTGTCGCTACTAGTTAAAGCATCTATTGTTTCTTGAGCTGTTTTACCAGAAGCCATTAGTTCTAATCCGTCTGTTCCATAAGCTGTATTTGCATAAGACTGAGTTGCGACTGCTCCCACTCCCGCTTTAGCCCAAGGTACAACTGCACCCACACCTAAAAATTTTGATTGCACGGCAATTCCTAGTTCTTTAGTTTCCGGATCAAATCCTACGATAGAAAATGTCATTTCGATTCCCCCATAGATAATGTTTGTATAATTATTTCAATTGAATGTCGCAGGTCGTTTTGTGACCAGCTTGGTAAAGATGTTTGTAGGATGGAAAGCTCATGAGATGCTGGAATATGAAAAAAGCCAGCATGGATGGACTTTTCATTTGTATTGATGTGGTGAAGTATGTGATACATGACAAAATTACATAAATACGTTCCTGCACTGTTTGAAATTTGGGCAGGATATCCTTGCTCTTGAAGTTCATCTATAAGTGAGCGAATCGGTAGTGTGCTGAAATAAGCGGTAGGTCCACCTTGAATAATAGGAGCGTCCTGCTGGGCAAAGCCATTGTTATCTGGTGCTCCATCTGCACAATTTATCGCCACCCGTTCAGGTGTAATCTTCATGCGACCTCCCGCTAGTCCTAACGCAATCACGACATCTGGATCAACGTCATCAATATACCGAATTGCCTGTTTGGCTGTTTGGTCGAAATCTACAGGCAGTACTTTGCCGAATATTTCATAATCGCCGATGACCTTCCCATGCAGCGCCTTCACAATCTCCTCCGTCGGATTCACCTTAAACTCCAAAAACGGCTCAAACCCTGTTAACAACAATCGCTTCATCCAACTCCCCCTATGCATGTGAATATCGCACACCCTTTAACACTCTAAAGCAGTGGGGGACAGGCCCCCGTTGCGTTAATACGTTAAACTGTAAAATTATTAGTGCTTTCTTTTAGCTCATGAAGATTGCTCCGTATGCTAAAGAACCAATAATGACATAGGCAGGGTGTACTTTCCATTTTTCAAGTAGTAAGAAGCTTGCTGCGATTAAGAAAAGAGTTTGCCACACTCCCGAGTCAACGTATGAAGACTTAAAAAATGAGTATGCCATTACTCCAAGTAGGACCGCAATTGTCGGTCTCACATAAGCAGACATTCTTTTTACCTTTGGTGAATCTTTGAATTTATAAAGTAAGCTGAGTAGTCCAATCATTAAGATGAGCGAAGGTGCAACGGTTGCAAAAATCCCAACGAGAGCACCGAGTATTCCCGCTTGGTCATAACCTATGTATCCTGCCATTTTGGTTGCTATCGGTCCTGGCAAGGCATTTCCTAATGCAAGTACTTCACTAAACTCTTGAACAGTTAGCCATTCATAACGGTGAACGACTTCATTTTCTACTAGTGGTATCGAGGCTGGTCCACCACCGTATCCAAGTATTCCGGGTATGAAAAAGGCGAGGAAAATCTCCCAATAGATCAAGAATCTGCGCCTCCTTCTTGACTAGGCAGCTTATCTTTTTTGAGTAAAGCAGTAAGTAATAATACACCGATGATTATTCCAGGATGAAGCCCTAGCCATTCTAGTAAAATAACACTTCCAACAACCATTACGATGGAAGGAACGATACCTAATTCTTTTTTTGCATTTGAAAAAAACTGCCATGTTAAAACCGCGAGCATGACTCCTACAACTGGAACAACTGCTTTTGTCATGCCGGCAACCCATGGTTGTTCTTTAAACGATGTTAACGTGGTAAGTAATACAATCATGAGGATGATAGTCGGAATAATCGTTGCTAAGACTGCGTTGGTCATCCCAAGAAATCCACCCACTCGATAACCGATATATCCCGCCATCTTCGTTGCGATAGGACCAGGTAACGTATTGCCAAGTGCTAACACATCCGCAAACTCTTCATCTGTCATCCACTTATATTGCTGCACGACCTCTTTATGCACGAGAGGAATTGAAGACGGCCCCCCTCCATACCCAAGTATCCCAACCTTGAAAAACGCATAAAACAACTGCCACTGCTTCATTCCCTTCATCCTTTATCACATTAATGTAGTGGGGGACAGGCCCCCGGCGCTTTAAAGCTTTAAAGTAATGGGGGACAGGCCCCCACTTCTTTAAAGGGGTAAAGCATGAAACGATTAGTATGCTGCGATGGCGCCGTCTGTTCTGGATTCTGTGCCACCGATGAGGACTCCTGATTTCGGATCACGCCAGATGATTTGACCTCTGCCGAAGCCCCCTGAATCTAGGGCTACCTCTATTTGGTGTCCTTTTCGGGCTAGTGCCTGCGCTATGGATTGTGGAAAGTGATGTTCCACTTGGATCTTCTTTCCTTCTATCCACTGCCATCTTGGTGCATCTAGTGTTGCTTGAGGATTTAAATGGAAATCAACTGTGTTCATCACGACTTGCAGGTGTCCCTGTGGTTGCATGTATCCACCCATCACCCCAAAAGGTCCTACTGCCTCTCCATCTTTTGTTAAAAATCCTGGAATAATAGTATGATAGGTTTTCTTTCCAGGCTCTAGGGCATTATCATGTTCTGGATCAAGCGAAAAATCAGACCCACGATTTTGGAGCGCTATTCCTGTTCCAGGGACCACAATACCTGACCCAAATCCCATATAGTTACTTTGTATGAAGGAAACCATATTCCCTTCTTCGTCTGCTGTTGCTAAATAAACGGTTCCACCCTTAGGAGGAGTTCCTGGCTCAGGTGTAACTGCTTGTTCCCCTATTAATTCCCTCCGTTGTTTCGCAAACTGTTCAGAAAGTAAATCTTCGGTTCGCACTTTCATCTTTTCTGGATCTGTAATGTATTTCATTCCATCAGCAAATGCTAATTTCATAGCTTCTAATTGTTTATGTATGGCCTCGACATTGTCTCTCTCGTTAAACTCAAACTCCTTTAACGTATTTAACGCAAGTAACGTCACGAGTCCCTGGCCATTCGGAGGAATCTCCCATACCTCATAACCTCTATAATTTACTTTAATTGGGTTAACCCACTCTGGATAATAATTTGCTAGATCTTCTTCATTTAGAAAGCCACCATTTTTTTCAGAGAAATCACTGATTTCCTTTGCTAATCTTCCTCGATAAAAAGATTCACCATTCGTCTCTGCGATTTCTTTTAATGTAGCTGCATGCCCCGGTGAACTCCACATCTCCCCAATCTTCGGTGCGCGTCCATTAGGTGCAAACGTCTCAAACCAATGATTGAATTCTTCGCCTACTGCATTTTTATACGATTCAAAGGCATAACTCCAATACTTCCCTAAAGTTGGAGAAACCGGGTACCCATTTTCTGCATATTCGATAGCTGGCTGAAGTACCTCACTTAAAGGTAATCTACCAAACTTCTTTGATAGTTCTGCCCATGCTGATGGAACCCCAGGAACAGTCACTGGAACTAAGCCAAGTTTCGGCATCGTTTCATAGCCCTTTTCCTTTACTGCATCAATCGAAATACTTTTAGGTGCAGGACCACTTGCATTTAGTCCGTGTAGTTCACCTTTTACCCACACTAAAGCAAAAGCATCTCCACCGATACCATTTGATGTTGGTTCAACAACTGTTAAACATGCTGCAGTTGCGATTGCAGCATCAATTGCATTTCCGCCTTTTTTCAAAATATCTAATCCCGCTTGTGCTGCCAATGGCTGGGAAGTTGCCACCATTCCCTTTCTAGCAATTGTCGCCATTCTTTGTGAAGCGTAAGGATAATGTAAATAGTCCATCTTCATAGTCCCCCTATTACATACATGCGTATAAATCATTTCGCCATTCGAAATAACCTTACGCAACATTATATCAGAAAATATTGAAAATTACACCTCTTTATCCCTTTAAAGCGGTGGGGGCCTGTCCCCCACCGCTTTAAAGCACGAAAAAACCTGCCTTGTGCAGAGGCAGGTTTTGGTCAAGTTGTTGTGTTAGTACATTTTTACGGGATTTAAGCTTTTGCTTGTCCGATTGATGCGTCTGGAGTGTCAGTAGTGTCTTCTGCTGCATCTCCTTCGCCTTCTTCAGGCTTTTCCTCATCAGCGGATTTATCCTTGTCTGTTCCTTCTTCAGAAGTGTTACCTTCTTCTTCAGTTGCTGCTTCTTTGTCAGCTTCTGTTTCAGATGAAGTTTCTTGCGTTTCATCCATTTTGATTTCTTCTTGTTTTAGAGAAGTTAAGCTCTTTTCGAAGAAGTCTAATGGATTTACAGGTTCATTGCCTTTACGGATTTCGAAGTGAGCATGAATGCCAGCTTCCTCGTTATATAGGGAACGACCTGCTGTTGCTAATAGTTCACCTTGAGTTACAGCTGCACCTTCTTCAACTTTTACATTCTCTAAAGCTGAGTACATTGTTGTAACTCCATCACCATGATCTAGTTCAACTACGAAACCTAGTAATGGATCTTTTACTACTTTTGTTACTGTACCACTTAATGATGCGACTACGTCGAATGTTTCCCCGTTCTTGCTAACAATATCAATACCAGTGTTCTCGGTATAAGTATTGTTATAGAATACTAGGGCTGCTTCTTGTTCTTCGCTACTAGCATCGCTATCATAGAAGTGCTTTTGAATTTCAACTGAATCTACATCAACTACAGGCATATTGAACTTCTCAACATTACTTACTACTGGTACTGCATCTTCACCATTCATTGCTGTTCCAGGCTCATTACCTTCAATTTGTCCTTTTGAATCAGCTAAATCGTTCGTGCTGCTTTGGTACCATAAAACTGCTGTCAGTATAATTGCTGCACTTGCTAGATAGATTGCTGGGAATACCCAACGCTTTTTGAAAAATTGATTTGTTTTAGACTTACGAGGATTCTTATTTTCTTCCTCTCTCATCATTTTCATCACCTCAACAACCATTCTGAACAGAATCTCGTAAATCTATACATTTTAACAAAAAAAATTTTCTGATTATTTTTCGACAAAGTGATATGAATTATTCATAGAATGGGAAAATATTTTCTACCCCTTGGAAAAATGACGATTTCTATTAGATACGCTCTGTTAAACTTTGTTGATTGCAGTGAAGGTCGTGCGCTTTCCGCGGACGGTCCGTGAGCCTCCTCGTCGCTCCGCTCCTGCGCACTTGGACACGCAGGATATCCCGCAGGAGCTGCCGCCTACCACTGCAATCAACAAATCTTGAAAAATCAACATTGTACTTTAACAGAGCCATTAGAAAAAATGGACCATTTTCTATATTGTATGAAAGGGAAATCTACACTTTATATATAGAATCTACTAACAATTTGCTGCTAGATTCTTCCTGTTAGAAGGATTTTTTTCACTCATATCGTAAATTAATAGATGAAAATTTAAAAGGAGTTGATGTCTTTGAGTAGAAAAAATCGTATCTGGTATCCAGGAGCCATTTACCACGTCACAAGTCGAGGAAATCGGAGGGCTACCATTTTCTGTGATGATCATGATTATACCAAGTATTTAAGCTTACTCAGTGAAACTCAGCAAACATATCCGTTTCAATTACACGCCTTTTGCCTCATGCCAAACCATCTGCATTTACTTCTCGAAACGAATGACACCCACATTCGTGACATCATGTGGTCTATTCAAACCCCTTATGCAAGGTATATTAACAAAAAGTACGATTTGGTCGGCCACGTATTTCAAGGTCGATATGGTTCAGAAATGATTAATTCTCAAAAATATTTCATTGATGCAAGTCGCTACATTCATTTAAATCCGTACAAAGCGTCTCTTGTCGACGATCCCGCTGACTATCCATGGAGCAGTTACATGTATTATCGTCATGTTAACTCCGTAATCCCACCATCCTTTCTTAACACTACCAAAACTCTTTCACTCTTTTCGGAACACAACAACTACTATCTCTATGTCGAGCATGAACCTGAACAAACAAGACAACAATAATCACCCTTTCACGCATTAAAGCAGTGGGGGACAGGCCCCCACCGCTTTAATGTGTTAAATTATTTTTTTATTTGTGCTGTTATTTCTTCTATGAATGGGTCGATGGAGCTGATTTCGATGTCTTTATAGTAGTAGGAAACGATTTCGTTGTAGGTTTTGCCTTCTTGGGCCATAAAGTTGGCTCCATATTGGCTCATTCCTACACCGTGTCCGAAACCTTTTGTAGTGATAATTATTTCGTTACCTTTTCTCTTCCAGCTAAAATCAGAGGAGTTTAAATCGAGTTCATCTCTTACATATGTACCTTTAAGCTCTTTCCCACCAATCTCTACAACACCAACACGGTCACCCGTTGTTCGTGAAACAATTTTTCCGATATCACCCTTACTTGGCAGCTTTACGCCTAGTTTCCTTTCAAAATCAGCAACTGAGAATGCAACAGCTGTTGTAAACTTTGGTGATTTCTCGTCCCACGGGCTTGGCACACTTCTTAAATAAGGAATTTCATTTTTCCAATATTCCTCTGAGTTCTCGGTAAATCCATTACTTGTTGAAAAGAAAGATGCATCTATTGGTGATCCATTATACAAAAGAATCTGGCCAGATGTTGCATTCACCGCTTCCGTTATCTTTGCTATTTTCGCATCAAAATCACTGCCCCATTGCTTCTTTAAGTCTTCCATATCCTTATATGCTTGATATTCTTTGAAGCTGTCGGTTAACTTAGCTCCTTCAGGCGTCCCTAGTTTTGTTTCACTTAACAAAATTCGTACAACATATGTTCTTGCAGCTAATGCCTGTGCCTTCAATGCTTCGCTTTCAAACTCAGCCGGCATTTCTGATGCCACAACTCCAACTACATATTGTTCTAACGGGATATTCTCTATTTGCTTTTCCACCGAACGGTACACCGGAATATCAATTGATGAGTTATTTTTAACCTCTGGTGCTGACATCACCTGTGGTTTCAGTTCTTCTACTAATGTTCCATGCGTTTTGTCGGTAAACGGTAGTACAAGTAATGTTGGGATGAGTAATGTAACAATAAACAATAATGATCCTAGTACGACGAGTGGTTTTAATGGTTTCAATAGTCCAGCCTCCATCCAAATGAATTCCTTAAGCTATACTTCATTTTTATGGAACTAGACAATCTATTATGACTAAAATCTCGTAACTCTTTTAAAAAAATACTAGAGTTCGTTACTACGGTGTAAAAAATTTAGAATAGTACTTATGGAATATTTTTCAGAAAAAAAACATACACTTTTGTATGTGAAAAAGGAAATAAATAGGAAAAGCATAATTAAAACAAAATAAAAAGAAGCCACAATTGGCTTCCTATTATGTTATGCATTTAAGTCTGATACTTTTACTTCTACATTTACAGCAGGAACTTCTTCCGTGATGCGTTCAATATCTGCACCTAGTCCCGCTAGTTTTCCATGGAAGTTCACATATCCACGATCTAAGTGTTTTAATTCACCTACACGTGTATATCCATCTGCTACTAAGCCGGCAATAATTAAAGCTGCACCTGCACGAAGGTCAGTTGCTGAAACTTCAGCACCTTGTAAGGTGCCAGGTCCATCAATAATGACAGAACGACCTTCAATTTTAATTTGACCATTCATACGACGGAATTCTTCAACGTGCATAAAGCGGTTTTCAAATACTGTTTCCGTAATCATACTCGTGCCGCTAGCTTTCAATAATAATGCCATCATTTGAGACTGCATATCTGTTGGGAATCCTGGATGTGGCATCGTTTTTAAGTCAATTGCTTTTAATTTTTCAGGACCGATTACACGAAGTCCGTCATTTTCTTCAATAATGGTAACACCCATTTCTTCAAGCTTTGCACAAAGAGCACTTAAGTGCTCTAGTACTGCACCTTGAACGAACACGTTGCCTCCAGTAATCGCAGCAGCCACCATAAAGGTACCAGCTTCTACTCTGTCTGGAATGACTGCATGTTTCACTCCACGTAGCTTATCAACGCCTTCAATGCGGATTGTACCAGTACCAGCACCACGAACTTTTGCGCCCATCTTGTTTAGATAATTGGCTAAATCCACAATTTCCGGTTCTTTTGCACAGTTTTCTAAAATCGTTGTGCCTTTTGCCAAAGTTGCTGCCATCATGACATTCTCAGTTGCACCAACACTTGGGAAATCAAAATAAATCTTTGCTCCATGTAATGGTCCATCAACTTCAGCTTCGATATAACCATTACCTACTTTTACTTTTGCTCCCATTGCTTCAAACCCTTTAAGGTGTTGATCAATAGGACGGGAACCGATTGCACATCCACCAGGAAGTGCTACTCTCGCTTTTCCGTTTCTTGCTAATAAAGAACCCATAACTAAGACAGATGCACGCATCTTGGATACATATTCAAATGGAGCTTCTGTTTTAAGCTCAGCTGAAGCATCAACAAAAATTTCTCCATTTTCAAATACTACATCAGCGTTTAATTGACGTAATACTTCATTGATTGTATATACATCCGAAAGAGCAGGTACATCAGTGATTACACTTTTACCTTCACTTGCTAAAATGGATGCAGCGATGACAGGCAGAACGGCATTCTTTGCTCCTTCGACCTTTACTGAGCCGTTCAATTGCCTCCCGCCACGGACGATGATTTTTTCCAAGGTATTTCCCCTCCGCGTCCTAAATTCTATATATTAATATTCAGAAGTTATGATTGGTGTTCCTACCTAGTGGCAGTAGTTTTATCCAATTCACGTTCTTAAGGCTATTTACGTATACTTTTTTTCGATAGTTAGAACTAAAAAGTTCCACTGCTCCAGTATATGCAGGAAGAATGATATTTGTCTCTGTATTCAACCTATTAGTTATATAATACGTTTCTAATCCTTAGCCTGATGATGTAAAATCAACTTCCATAATATCACTGTTTCCGACCTTTGTACAAGGGTAATTTGTAGGAGAAACAAGATATATGTCGAATTTTATACCGTGTTCTTCATACTTGTTTCTTGATGAGACGTAAATAGATTACGTATTAGACTAACTATTTTTGAGGGTGTATATGGAAGTTTGTGTTCGACAATTTCTGCTTGATAAACTATCTCCTTCTTTCCTTTATTGTTTTCTTTCTTAAATATGAACCCGCTCAAAGCCCTCTCCTTATTACTCATTCTTGCCAAACTGTCATTGAGCATACGTGGTAAAAGTCGTCAGACATTAGAAATAAAATAATTACTAAAGCATTATTATGATGAAATAATTTGAATAATGCTTTATCCGTAATGTTAGAAAATTTAGTCTTTTTTCTACAGCTAAAATAATAACCCGGTATACACCGAGCTATAAAATCAATGGAATCTGCTGTGACCAATTTAAATAATCAAGGAAGAAATTACTAACCGTTGATCCGATACAAATGGTTAACAATATTAACAGAATTCGCGCTTGCCAAACATGATTGGGCTTAATAAGAGAGTCAATTTTAACGGCTTGCAAGGCCCACCATGTTATCGTAATAAAAAGTAAATGTGAAATGATACTTAATAACGCTTGCTGTCCAAAGAGCTGATCCATAACAAAGCCTCCTATATATTAGACTTTTTTGCATAGCTTGTTGTTAAATGAGTAAGTCTAGACACGTAATGAGTAACATATCGGGTCATCTTTTCGTCAGAGCATTCAATATTCCAATAGTAAGTAGAAAAGATTTTTACGAAAAGTACCTTTTAAAAAGGAAAAGAGGCTACTATGAGCCTCCCCTCCATAATTTATTGTAAGAAATCAAATCCAAAGTTAGTATTGTCATAAAATAAGTTTAAAGCTAAGTCAGGGAATACTCCAAGAGCAATCGTACCAGCCAAAGCTAAAACAATTACGATGATAATGCTTACCGGAAGCTTGTAGCCTTCCTTGTGAGCAGCAGGTCGGAAAAACAACTGCGTGAGCAAACCAAAATAGTAAACATACGAGATAACCGTAACTGTAATCATGACTGCGGCTAATACGTAATGTTCCATAAATAGTGTACCTAGGAAAATGTTTAACTTCGCAATAAACCCGGCTGTTCCAGGAATACCAGCTAATGAAAGGATAAAAACTCCTAGTGCGATTGCAAGAAATGGGGAAGTACGGTACAACCCAGCAAATTCTGCAATGTCTTCTTTTCCTGTTTTCGTCACTACGATTTGCAACACGGCAAATGCCCCTAAGTTCATTAATACGTATGCTAGCAGGTAGAACCAAATACCATCAAACATAAATGGCGACAGTGCCATGAAGGCAACTAATACATAACCAGCATGCGCGATACTCGAGTAAGCAAATAATCGTTTTACATTACGTTGACGTAATGCAAGTAAGTTCCCAACGATCATTGTCACCGCTGCAATAATTGCAATATAATCTTGCATTGCAGTTAATAAGCCTGTCGTTCCACCATTTGCAGGTGCTTGTGAGAAAATCGTTAAGAATAGACGAAGGATAATCACAAATCCAGCAGTTTTAGAAACTACGCTTAAAAATGCAGTAACTGGCATTGGAGAGCCTTGGTACACATCAGCAGCCCACATATGAAATGGAGCAGATGCGATCTTAAACGCAAGACCAACAAAAAGAATGAAGAACGAAATTGCAACTAAATATTGCAAGTCTGGTGAAATGTAACCAGCTAATTGTGTTCTAATTTCTATTAAGTTTGTTGAACCTGTCAATCCATAAACATAACTCATCCCAAATAGTGTAATCGCTGTAGATATTCCACCATTGATCAAATATTTCATTGCCGCTTCATTCGATGGTAAGTGTTTCTTTCTTAATCCAGCAAGAATATAAGAAGATAGTGATAACAACTCTAACCCAACAAATAATGTAACTAAGTCTCCGCTTGAAGCCATCATCATAGCTCCAAGTAGAGCAGTTAAGAATAAGTAGTAAAACTCACCCTTATCCTCTAACTTTTCTTTTGGCTCATAGCCTGCAGCGAGTAACATAACAAACCCTGCACCAATTAATAATACAATTTTAAATATTTTCGAAAACGAATCTAAGCGATACGTATTTTCTAATATTTGCGTAGCTGGATCATCTAATTGCATGAATACAAAACCAAGGGCAACGATAATACCCGCTAAACCGAGCCAAGCAAATTGCTTTCGGTCTACACTTTGTTTTACAAAAAGATCTAATAAGGAGAGAAGGGTGGCTACACCAAGAATAATGAATTCTGGTGCCATAGCTCCCCAATTAAAGCTTAAAATTGTCTCTAAATCCATCCTTCTTACCCCCCTATTCCTAACATCATTGCTTCAACAGTCGATTTTAGCGGACCAGTCAGTACGTCTGGGTATACACCGATTAAAACGATTAATCCAACCAGCACTAGTACCGGCACTAACTCCACTTTTTTCATATCTGTTACTTCTGTCATTTTTTCATTCAGCGGACCAAATGTCATGGAAAGTACCGCACGTAATAAATAGACAGCTGTCATAATAATTCCGATTGTTCCAATTGCCGCGATAATTGGCATTTCCTTAAATAAACCTAAGAATGCCATAAATTCACTAACAAACCCTGACATACCAGGCAGTCCTAACGAAGCCATCGCTCCTGCTAAGAAGAAGCCTGCTGTAAGCGGCATTACTTTTGATAATCCACCAAGGTTTCCAAGAATCGTTGTGTTTGTACGCTCATACATCACACCTACTAAGAAGAAAAGTAGTGCAGAAATCAGACCGTGTGACACAACCTGGAAGATAGCCCCTTGAATACCCGCTTCATTTAAAGCAGCTAATCCAATTAACACGATTCCCATGTGGGAAATACTGGAGTAGGCTAACACCATTTTAAAATCATCTTGGATAAATGCTAGAAATGCACCATACAATAAGTTAATAACACCAAGCACTGCAAGGACAACTGAGATTTTAACAAATTCCTCGGGAAATAATCCTGCTCCAAAGCGGATTAAACCAAATGCCCCAATTTTCAATAGAATCCCGGAGTGTAGCATAACAACGGATGGTGGTGCTTGTACGTGCACCTTTAACATCCAGCTATGTAATGGGAAGATTGGCAGCTTTACCCCAAATGCAACTAGTAAACCGATAAATAATCCCCAACGTATCTCAGGTGTAATTGGCAGTAAGATTTTTTCAGGTGGCACATTCCCACTAATAAAATCTGATAACAAGGCAATATTTGTTGTACCCGTTCTAGCAAATAGAACGATGATAACGATTAATAAAACAGCTGAACCCAAACCATTATAGATTAAGTAGCTATATGCTGCCTTTTCACGTTCAAAGTAACCCCATTTTCCGATAAGGAAAAACATTGGAATTAACGTTAATTCAAAGAAAATAAAGAATAAAATTAAGTTCTGTGCAGCAAATACTCCAAGCATCCCCAATTCAAGTAAGAGGAAAAGCATGAAATACCCTTTCCATTCTTTCTTAATGTGAATGGATGCAATAGAAGCTAATGTTGCTATTACGGTTGTTAAAAGAAGTAGTACAAGTGCGAAACCATCAATACCCAACTCATAATCAATCGCAAACACTCGATCTCTTATTATCTCTTCAAAGTTTCCAATTTGAATCCATTCATATCTTTCCGCAAAGGATGATAACTTCTTCCCTAATAGATACTGAATGTATATAATCATCGAAACTGCAAGTGGTAAAAGAGTGCTTAAGAACCCAACTAGCTTAATGGTTTTCTCCTGTGCTTTCGGTATGAATGCTAACAGTAAAATACCTAACACTGGGGAGAAAATTAAGAGTGATAAAAGAATTGACTGATTCATCCTAAAGCCCCCTCAGTGTCAATGTATAAACGAGAATTAATAACGCTAAACCTACAAATGCAACAGCACCGTATGTTTGAACTTGACCATTCTGCACTTTTGTTCCTACTTTACTTAAACTATTTACAATGCCTTTCACCCCAGCAATAATGCCATCGATAATAAAGATTTCAATATATTTGAGGAATAAGCTAAATGTTTTCGTAAAGAACACAACTGTCATTTGGTAAAACTCGTCTACAAAATACTTGTTGTATAAAACTCCGTATCCAGTAGGTGAAATGCTACTCAACCAGTCACGCTTGATTGATTTTTTACTGTACATTAAATACGCAAGTAAAATACCGAGAAGCGATACAACTGTCGCAACGATCATAATCCAAGCTGGTCCTTCAATATGACCATGACCAAGTGCATGATTATCCATCGTTAACCAATCTCCTAAAAATGTTCCAAACCAAGGTGTGTTCACATATCCTGCAACAACCGCAAGAACTGCTAATACAACCATAGGGAATACCATGACACCAGGAGATTCATGTACATGTTTTTGATTTCCTCTAGGTGTACCTGTAAACACGAGGAAGAAAAGTCTGAACATATAAAATGCTGTAAAGAACGCAGCGACTACCGCTAACCAAAAGAGGCCGTAATTACCATGTGCCCATGCAGCAATTAAGATTTCATCTTTACTGAAGAATCCTGAAAATAATGGAACTCCACTGATCGCTAACGTACCGATTAAGAATAATGGTGCCGTGTAACGAAGCTTTTTCCAAAGTCCACCCATTTCTTCAATGTTCTGCGTATGCACCGCATGAATGACACTACCTGCCGCTAAGAACAATAGTGCTTTGAAGAATGCATGAGTCATCAGATGGAATACTCCCGCTACATAACCAGCAGAACCAAGCGCTAACATCATATATCCTAGTTGACTCACTGTTGAATAAGCAAGTACACGCTTAATATCTGTTTGAACTAAACCGATTGAAGCTGCGAAGATTGCCGTCACTGCCCCAATTACTGCTACTGTATATAGTGCTGTTTCACTTGCTGCAAAAAGAGGGAATAGTGAAGCGACTAAATATACACCCGCTGCTACCATTGTCGCAGCATGGATAAGAGCTGATACTGGAGTGGGACCTTCCATCGCATCAGGTAACCACGTATGAAGAGGGAACTGGCCTGATTTCCCCATCGCTCCAATGAAAATTAAAATGGCAATTAGCGTTAACATGCCCGCTGAAATCGCTCCAGCTTCAACTGCTTCAAAAATCACACTATATTCAAAGCTGCCAACCTGCCAGAATAATAAAATCATCCCGATCAGTAAACCAACGTCACCAATACGGGTCATAATAAATGCTTTTTTCGCTGCCGCACGTGCCTCTGACTTATAAAAGTAGAAACCAATTAATAGGAACGATCCTACCCCGACAAGCTCCCAGAAAATATATGTTTGCAGGAGATTCGGTGAAAGAACTAACCCTAGCATTGCAAAAGTAAACAATCCTAAATAGGCATAAAACACATGAAAACGTTCATCGTCATGCATATAACCTTTTGAATACATATGTACTAAAAAGCTTACTAGTGAAACAATTACAAGCATTAACGCATTTAACTGGTTCACTTCAAAGCCTGCTGTTAAGCGCATCTCTCCAATTGTTAACCATGTAAAATCCCATATTATAGTCGACTCTGTAAGACGATTAATCAGAACTAAGATGGAAATAACGAGTGAGAGAAACGTGAACAAGATGCCTACATATGCGCTTCCTTCTTTTAACCGTTTCCCAACTACTAATAAAAGTAGAAAAGAGACTAGTGGAAAAAGAGGTATTAACCATGCAAATCCCATCATGTTTATCACAATCCCCTTTATTCTAGTGACGAATCACTAGTTCTAAACTTCTTTATTATTTTTTCAGTATGTTCATTTCATCTACATTTACAGTAGCTCTATTACGATAAAGAGCTATTAGAATAGCTAATCCAACTGCCGCTTCAGCCGCTGCAATTGCGATAGAAAATAATGAAAAAACTTGTCCTGTAATACTCGGATTCACTCCGTACTTACTAAACGCTACCAGGTTGATATTTGCTGCATTTAACATCAATTCAACGGAAATTAATACAATCACAGCATTTCGTTTCGTTAATGCACCATAAAGTCCGATACAAAATAAAATTAATGCTAATACAAGGTAGGCTGATAATGGAACTGAACTCATTCCTCATTCGCCTCCTTTTTCTCGTCTCTTTTCGCTAAAATAACAGCACCAACTAATGCAACTAAAAGGACAACAGAAGTTAATTCAAACGGAATAATATATTTTGTGTATAGCTCAATTCCAATTTGTTTCGTATTATCGATGTGCAGGTCCTTTGCTTGATTTTGCAAGTCTAAATCATAAATTCCGAAATACATCGTAATGGCAAAAGCCGAAATCCCACCGATGACTAAAATTCTTTTTCCAATACTTGAAACTGGTTCACTCGTATCATTATGTCTAGTCAACATGATACCAAATAGCATAATAATCGTGATGGCACCAGAGTAGATTAAGATTTGTACTGCTGCTACAAATTCAGCAGAAAGCAGTACGTAAATCCCTGCGATACTGATAAATGAAAATACTAGAGCTAGAACCATGTGTACGACTTTCGTAAGATTAATCATGAGGACGCCGCCTGCAATGGCTACTAGTGCTAATAGTAAAAATGCTATGAATTCGCCACTCATGCTTTATTCTCCTTTCGTACGTTTTCATCGTTTTCATCTAACCACTCTAGATTCTTGAAAAGGAAATCACGGCTATACTCTGCTAATTCAAAATTGTTCGTCATGACAATCGCTTCTGTCGGACAAACTTCTGTACAGAGGTCACATAAAATACAAATTTCAAAGTTAATATCATATGTGTCAATAATTTTCCCTTTCTTAGCTGGGTCCGGATGCTTTTTCCCTGTTAACTGGATGCAATCCGTCGGACAAATGTTGGCACATTGATTACAAACAATACACTTTTCCGGATAGAACTTTTGGATTCCTCTAAATCTATCTGGTAAGGGAAGTGGCTCGTTTGGATAATCATAGGTTACTTTCTTTTTCGTTAAGTTTTGAAGGGTATATTTCAAACCTTTCGCTAATCCTAGCATGCATTCACACCCCTTATCTGAACGTCTATAACAATCGTTCGTATTAGTATTCTAGCTTAGAAGTTTATCTCATTTCGCTTAGAAAAATAGTTCTTTAATCAATGCTGCAAAGAAAATGTTTACTAGTGCAATTGGTAATAATACTTTCCATCCGAATTCCATCAGTTGATCGGCACGTAAACGTGGGAATGTATAACGAATCCACATTAATAGGAAAACGATGACCATGAATTTAATAGAAAACCATACAGCACCTGGAATGAATGACAAAAATTCAAACGGTGGTAGCCAGCCTCCAAGGAATATGACCGTAATTAATGCCGACATTGCAAAAAGATACACATACTCTGCAAGCATGAAGAATGCCCAGCGGAATCCTGAATATTCAACATGGAATCCTGCAACAAGTTCTGACTCAGCTTCTGGTAAATCAAACGGTGTACGATTTAACTCAGCAATTGCTGCGATGAAAAATACAATAAATGCGACCGGTTGAAGAAGGATAAACCACATTGTATCTCCCTGTGCGGCAACAATGTCATTTAGGTTGAGGCTTCCTGATAACAAGATAACCCCAATAACTGACATAACAAGTGGAATTTCATATGAAATCATTTGGGCAGCCGCACGCATACCACCCATAAGAGCGTATTTATTATTTGAAGCCCAACCACCCGTTACAATTCCGATCGTTGTAATACCCGAAACGGCAATATAATAAAGAAGACCAACACCGATATCAGCAAATTGAAATGCATCTGTAAACGGTATCGTTGCAAGCACCATAAACGCAGGTGCAAAGGCAATAACAGGAGCTAGTATAAACAATGGACGATCTGCTTCTTTCGGAATGGTATCCTCTTTTAATAGAAGCTTTACTACGTCAGCAACAGTTTGTAAAAGTCCCCATTTACCTCCAACTTGGTTCGGTCCAATACGGCCTTGCATGAAACCCATTACTTTACGTTCTGCTAAAATTCCATATGTTACGAATCCAAGAAGAGCTAATAGAAAAGCTGTTCCTAGTCCAAAAAAGATTAAAAAGTTTGTTAACCCTGGAGAAGATTGTAATAATCCTTCAATCATTATCCATCTACCTCCCCAAGTACAATATCAATTCCACCTAGGATTGCAATTAAGTTCGCCATATTTTCGCCTTCTAATAACTTCGGCAAGATTTGAAGGTTATAGAAAGAAGGACGTCTAAACTTCAAGCGATACGGTTCTTTCTTTCCATCACTTGCAATATAGCAACCAATTTCCCCACGTGGTGATTCAATTCTTACAAACGCTTCCCCTTTAGGGGCTTTAATAATCTTAGGCACCTTTGCCATGATTTCGCCTTCACTAGGGAATTGTTCTACTGCTTGCTCTACAATCTTTAGAGATTCTTCAATTTCTTCCATACGACAGAAGTAACGTGCTAAGCAATCGCCTTCTTCTCGTACAGGAACGTCAAAATCAAAGCGGTCATAAATTGAATATGGCTCATCTTTTCGAAGATCCCACTTTATACCTGTGCTTCGAAGGTTGGCACCACTCAGAGAATAAGCAATTGCTTCTTCTTTCGAGTACTTTCCAACACCCTTCACACGGGAAACGAAAATTTCATTTCCTGTTACTAGGTCATGATAACCTGCAAGTTGCTTCCTCATATAAGGAACAAACTCTTCAACCTTTTCAATCCATCCTTCTGGAGCATCCCATTTCACTCCACCAACCCGCATGTAGTTGAACGTTAAACGAGCACCCGAAAGTTCGTTCAATAGGTTAATAATCATTTCTCGTTCTCTGAACGCATATAGGAATGGGCTGACTGCCCCGATATCAAGTAAGTATGTACCATACCAAACTAAGTGACTGGCAATACGGCCTAATTCCATTGCTAATACACGAAGGTATTCTGCACGGTCAGGAACTTCGATACCCATCATCGTTTCAACTGCATGACAGATGACATAGTTGTTCGTCATGGCTGATAAATAATCCATTCTATCTGTATAAGGAATAATTTGTGTATATTGCAGGTCTTCAGCAAGCTTTTCTGTTCCACGGTGTAAATAACCGATTACAGGTGTAGCTTCGATAATGGTTTCCCCATCAATCTTTAGTACAATACGAAAAACTCCGTGTGTACTTGGATGCTGTGGTCCTACGTTAAGTAGCATTTCTTCTGTGCGAATCAATGACTACACCTCCACATCGTACGGTTCATAGTCTTTTCTTAGCGGATGCCCTACCCAGTCTTCTGGAAGCATGATTCTAGTCATGTTTGGATGATTAGTAAACTTGATTCCTAGCAAATCGTATGCTTCTCGTTCTGGCCAGTTTGATCCTTCCCATAAAGGAACAAGTGAATCAATAACAGGCTCATCTCTGTCAATTTTTACTTTAACTGCTACTGACTGTTTATTTTTATATGAATATAAGTGCAAGTAGATTTCCATGTGTGTCACAAAGTCTGTACCATGGAGTTCGGATAAATAATCAAACGCTAGCTGCTCATTATACTTTAAGAATTCAGCAACCTTTAAATACATGTCCCTTTTCACGACTAAAGTCGGCACATCTTTTGATAAACGATTAATATAGGATTCTTCTAAAACATCAGAAAGATGCTCTTGAATGACCTTTACATACTTATCTAAAAATGGTTGATTTGGTGACGGAGCAAGACTCACTTCCTCAGCAGGCGCGGCATCACCGTTTGCAGCTTTCGCTTTTGCAGCAGCCGCAGCAGCAGCCTTTGCCTTTGCAGCGGCAATGGCTTTTGCCTTTTCTTCATCAGATGAAGCGCCTCCACTGCTTGCAGCCTTTGCTTTAGCTGCGGCAGCTGCTTTTGCCTTCGCGGCTGCGATGGCTTTCGCTTTCGCTTTTTCCTCATCATCCATTTCATTTGGTGCATCACCATTTTGTTTTGCTAATGCTGCAGCCTTAGCCTTCGCAGCTGCTGCAGCTTTCGCTTTTGCAACGGCAATTGCTTTTTGCTTTGCTAAATCTGCATCATCTGAAGAAGAGTCTTCAGTCGTTCCTTCTTCTTGTGCCTTTTTCTCAGCAAGCTTTTTAAGAGCAGCAGCCTTTGCTTTTTCTGCTGCTTCTTTCTTTAGCTCTTCTTTTGTTTTTTCTGGCGCTGTTTCTGCTGTTTCACCAGCTTCCCCGGCTGCCTTTTCCGCGAGCTTTCTTTGAGCTGCTGCTTTTGCTTTTTCTGCTGCTTCTCGCTTTAGCTCTTCTTTTGTTTTTTCTGGCCCAGTTTCTGCTGTTTCACCAGCTTCCTCTGCCGCTTTTTCAGCTAGCTTTCTTTGAGCTGCTGCTTTTGCTTTTTCTGCTGCTTCTCGCTTTAGTTCTTCTTTTGTTTTTTCGGCTGGTACTTCAGTTATTTCACCAGCTTCATTCTGTGCTTCTTGAGTTTTTCTTTCAGCTAATTTCTTTAACGCTTCTTCCTTTGCCTTTTGGGCAGCTTCACGCTTTTGCTGTTCTAGGCTCTTTTCATCACTCATCGACTAGTCACCTGCTTCCCAGTCTTCGCCTCATATCTAATCTTCTCTTTTAATTTATTTATTCCATATATAAGTGCAGCTGGATTTGGAGGACAGCCTGGTATGTACACATCAACAGGTACAATTTGGTCAACCCCTTTAACTACTGCATACGATTTCACATATGGACCGCCTGCAGTTGCACAAGAACCCATTGCAATTACCCATTTCGGCTCTGGCATTTGATCATATAAACGCTTTAATACAGGTGCCATCTTCTTCGTTACCGTACCTGATACAATCATAACGTCAGATTGTCGAGGTGATGTACGGAAGAATGATCCGAAACGATCCAAGTCATAGTGTGAAGACCCAACCCCCATCATCTCGATTGCACAGCAAGCTAACCCGAATGTTAATGGCCATAAAGAGTTACTACGTGCCCATCCTTTAAGTTCTTCAAGCGTTGAAAGGAATACGTTACGTTGTAATTCTTCCATTTCTTCTGGCGTGATATTTTCAAGTTTTAAATCCATTTCAGCACCTTCTTCTTCCAAGCATAAATCAAACCAATAAATAGCATAACGACGAAAATTAACATTTCAATAAGAGCGAACAATCCAAGTTGGTCATATGCTACTGCCCATGGATAAAGGAACACTGTTTCCACATCAAAAATTACAAACATTAGGGCAAAAATATAATACCTTACATTAAACTGGACTCTCGCATTATGAAAGGGTTCAATACCACTCTCATAGGTTGTTTGTTTTGCTTCAGTAGGCTTATGAGGACGCAATATGCGACCAGCCGTTAGTGCGACAACTGGCAAAATAACTCCTAATGTTAAAAAGATAAATACAATCAAATAGTTATTTTGGTATAGATTTAGAAGTTCCACACCGGTCCCCTCCTTAGGTAAACATTCATTTTAGAAAAACGTAGCAAGCGCCAGTCTTATGACGACAGCGATTGCAATAGTTTTTCCTATGCATTAAGAAAGATTTATACTTTCTTATTAGCCATAGAAATTTTATTATTTTTCAAAATAATTCCTTGTAACCGTAAACATTATACCATTTACAAAAAATTGTGTCGACAGAGCATCGGTAAACGTTTCAACTGATTTCCTAGAAATTTTGTCCATTTTTAATGTATGAGAGTGGTTTGGATGTATGACCTTAATTCATGAACAGATTTAGAAGATTGTGCCCTCTACTTCTCTAATAAAATTTACTCATAAAGTTAAATGATAGAAATGTAATGAGAACTAACCACTTAAAATTGAAATAGAACAAAAAATGCCTTAGGAGTCAAACTCCTAAGGCATTTTAATCTTAAATTCGTCCCGTTACTTTTAGGCGGTTCAATGCGCGTTGTAGGGCTAGTTCAGCGCGACGCAAATCAGTACTCGAGTCGTTCGTTTGAAGACGTTGTTCTGCACGCTTTTTTGCTTCTTCTGCACGAGTTACATCGATTTCAGAACCAAGCTCAGCAGCTTGTGCAAGAACTGTTACTTTATCAGGACGAACTTCTAAAAATCCGCCAGTTACAGCAACTAGTTCTGTATTGCCTTCTTTCTTTAAACGAACAGTTCCGATTGCAAGTGGAGCTACCATTGGAATATGGCCTGGTAAGATACCTAGTTCACCACTTTTAGCTTTTGTACTAACCATTTCTACATCAGATTCATAAACGGGGCCATCAGGAGTCACTACACTGACTTTGATTGTCTTCATTTCATAAACCTCCTAAGTCCCTTATATTATACTTCTACACCCATTGATTTCGCTTTTTCTACTACCTCTTCGATTCTTCCCACTAAACGGAAAGCATCTTCAGGTAAGTGATCGTATTTACCTTCTAAAATCTCTTTAAATCCTTTTACTGTTTCTTTTACTGGAACATAAGAACCCTTTTGACCAGTAAATTGCTCAGCAACGTGGAAGTTTTGAGATAAGTAGAACTGAATACGACGAGCACGGTGAACAACTAACTTATCTTCGTCGTTAAGTTCATCCATACCCAAGATCGCGATAATATCTTGTAATTCTCTGTAACGTTGCAGAGTTTGTTGTACTTGACGTGCAACCGTATAGTGCTCTTCACCAACAACTTCAGGAGAAAGTGCACGTGAAGTTGAAGCAAGTGGATCAACAGCAGGGTAAATACCCATCTCAGAAAGCTTACGCTCAAGGTTTGTCGTCGCATCTAAGTGAGCAAACGTTGTTGCAGGAGCTGGATCCGTATAGTCATCCGCAGGAACATAAATCGCTTGGATAGAAGTGATTGATCCTTTGTTTGTAGATGTAATACGTTCTTGTAATTGACCCATTTCTGTAGCAAGTGTTGGTTGGTAACCTACCGCAGAAGGCATACGTCCTAGTAGGGCAGAAACCTCAGAACCTGCTTGTGTGAAACGGAAGATGTTATCGATGAAGAATAGAACATCTTGTCCTTGATCATCACGGAAGAATTCAGCCATTGTTAATCCTGTTAACGCAACACGCATACGTGCTCCAGGTGGCTCGTTCATTTGTCCGAATACCATGGCAGTTTTCTTGATAACTCCAGAATCACTCATCTCGTGGTAAAGGTCATTTCCTTCACGAGTACGCTCACCTACACCAGCGAATACCGAGATACCACCGTGCTCTTGAGCGATGTTGTTGATTAATTCCTGGATTAATACCGTTTTACCTACACCGGCACCACCGAATAATCCGATCTTACCACCCTTAATGTAAGGAGCAAGTAAGTCTACTACTTTAATACCTGTTTCAAGAATTTCTACCTCAGTAGAAAGTTCTTCGAAAGTTGGTGCTTGTCGGTGAATTGCGTCACGACGAGCATCAGCAGGAAGTGCTTCGTCAAGGTCAATGTTTTCACCTAATACGTTAAATACACGACCTAAAGTGATATCACCAACTGGTACAGAAATTGGTGCACCAGTATCAGTTACTTCTAATCCACGAACAACTCCGTCAGTAGAAGCCATTGCAATTGTACGAACCGTGTCATCACCAAGGTGAAGAGCAACTTCAAGTGTTAAGTTAATGTTAACTTCGTTTTCACCAGTTGCTTGGTGGTTAATTGTAAGGGCGTTATAAATTTCAGGAAGATGTCCAGATTCAAACTGTACGTCTACAACAGGACCCATAACTTGGGTAACGCGTCCTTTTGTCATCGTTTTCCCTCCTAACTCAAACTTGAAACTAATTTATGAAACTATTGCTGTTGAGCAGCTGCTCCACCAACAATCTCTGAAATTTCTTGTGTAATTGCAGCTTGACGTGCACGGTTGAAAGATAAAGTAAGGTTACTAATAAGCTCTTTCGCATTATCAGTCGCACTCTTCATTGCAGTCATACGTGCAGCATGCTCACTTGCTTTACCATCTAATAAAGCACCGTAGATTAAGCTTTCTGCATACTGTGGAAGTAATACTTCAAGAATTTCCTCTTGAGAAGGTTCAAATTCATACGAAGTTACTTTTGTAGATGTAGAAATATCCGTTAAAGGAAGTAGTTTTTTCTCGGTTACTTGATGTTCAATGGCACTTACAAAGTGATTATAGTAAAGGTAAAGTTCATCAAACGTTCCATCTGCAAACATATTTACTGCATTACTTGCAATATCCTTAATGTCCGCAAATGCAGGTTGGTCACCGAGTCCTGTAATTTCTGAAATAACAGGTACTCCACGTTTTTTGAAGAAGTTTAACCCCATCTTACCTATTGCAATAACAGCAAACTCATCGTTGCTTTTATGGCGTTCAGTCATTGCCTGATACGCAGAACGAATAATATTACTATTATAAGCGCCTGCTAGCCCACGATCAGATGTTATTACGATATAGGCAGTTTTCTTAACCGTTCTAGATTCAAGCATTGGATGACTAACACCCGAAGCACCAAGAGCTACATTCGCTACTACTTCTTGGATTTTTTCCATGTAAGGAACGAATGCTTTTGCATTGTTTTCAGCACGATTTAACTTTGATGCTGATACCATCTGCATCGCTTTGGTAATTTGGCTCGTCTTTTTGGTTGAATTAATTCTGTTTTTTATGTCACGTAAGGATGCCAAAGGTTTTCACCACCTTTTTTTTAATACCTATTAGCTAAACTGATTTGTGAAGTTACACGTTACAGTAAAGTGCTAAGCAGTCATTAAAACTGCTTAGCTAAATCTATTACTCAGAAACAACAAATGTTTTCTTAAAGTCGTTAATCGCCTTAGCAAAGTCCTCATCGCCAGGAAGATCCTTCGTAGACACGATATGGTCTAGAAGTTCTTTACGGTTATGTTCTAACCAATTTAAATACTCATCTTCAAAACGAGTGATATCAGTTACTGGAATATCGTCTAAGAAACCACGAGTTAACGCATAAAGAATCGCAACTTGCTTTTCAACTTTAAGTGGTTTGTTTAATCCTTGCTTTAGTACTTCTACAGTACGAGCACCACGATTTAACTTAGCTTGAGTCGCTTTGTCAAGGTCTGAACCAAACTGAGCGAAAGCTTCTAGTTCACGGTATGCAGCAAGGTCTAGACGTAATGTACCAGAAACCTTCTTCATCGCTTTAATCTGTGCAGATCCACCTACACGGGATACGGATAAACCAGCGTTGATCGCAGGACGTACACCTGAGAAGAATAGGTCAGATTGTAAGAAGATTTGTCCATCAGTGATAGAAATTACGTTTGTTGGAATGTAAGCAGAAATATCTCCAGCTTGTGTTTCAACAAACGGTAGTGCTGTGATAGAACCAGAACCTAGTGATTCATTGATTTTAGCAGCACGTTCTAATAAACGTGAATGTAAGTAGAATACATCCCCTGGATATGCTTCACGCCCTGGAGGACGCTTTAATAGTAATGAAAGCTCACGGTATGCAGCAGCCTGCTTAGAAAGATCATCATATACGATTAGAACATGCTTTCCATCATACATGAACTCTTCTGCCATTGTAATACCCGCAAGTGGAGCAAGGTATTGCAGTGGAGCAGGTTGTGATGCAGATGCAGTTACTACGATTGAGTAGTCTAATGCACCATGCTTACGAAGAGTTTCAACAACTCCACGAACTGTTGATTCTTTTTGACCAATTGCAACATAGATACAGATCATGTCTTGGTCTTTTTGGTTTAGAATCGTGTCGATCGCAACAGATGTTTTACCTGTTTGACGGTCTCCGATTACTAACTCACGTTGTCCACGGCCAACTGGAATTAGGGCATCAATCGCCTTAATACCTGTTTGTAATGGTTCATGAACTGATTTACGAGCCATAACACCTGGTGCCGGGCTTTCAATCGGACGAGTTTTTGAAGTTTCGATAGGTCCTAATCCATCAACTGGTTGACCTAAAGAGTTTACTACACGACCAATAAGTGCTTCACCTACTGGTACTTCCATGATACGGCCTGTACGACGTACTTCGTCACCTTCACGGATTTCCTTGTATGGTCCTAAAATAACGATACCTACGTTGTTGTCTTCTAGGTTTTGTGCCATACCCATGACACCATTTGAAAATTCTACAAGTTCTCCAGCCATGACATTGTCGAGGCCATGAGCACGAGCGATACCGTCCCCAACTTGGATAACAGTACCTACATCATTCACTTCAATTTCAGACTGATAGTTTTCAATTTGCTTTTTTATCAGCGCACTGATTTCTTCTGCTTTGATGCTCATGAATTTCACCCCTATCTGTTATCTTTTAGTCAAAAGCTCACGTTCAACACGAGCTAATTTTCCACTAACACTTCCGTCGTAAATACGGTTACCAATGCGGACTTTTACTCCACCTAGCACGGAAGGATCTACAATATTCTCAATACGTAATGCTGTTTTCCCTACTTTTTGAGCAAAAGTTTGGGATAAAGCAGCTTTTTCGTCTTCTGTTAACTCTCTTACTGAATATACTTTTGCATCCGCAATCCCTCTTACGTCATTTGCTTCTTGAACAAAGAAGTCAACCATTTCTGTAATAATGGATTGGCGGTGTCTATCAATAAGAATTAGTAAAGTATTTAGTACAGGAGCTGAAAAATTAGCGAAGCTATCTTGCACTAATGTCTTCTTCGTTGCTTTTGAAACCTTTGGATGGTTTAGTACTGAACTCAATTCCTTGTTCTCAGTAAAAACAGTTCGAATCGCAACTAGTTCCTGTTCAACTTGTTCTAATAGATTCTGTTCGTTTGCTATTTGAAAAAGAGCGTTTGCATAGCGTTTTGCTACTGTTCCGTTACTCATCGTGCTTCCCCAACGTTCTGAATATATTCGTTAATCAGTTTTTGTTGGTCTTGCTCGTTAAGTTCTTTTTCAATAACTTTTGATGCAATTAGAACAGATAATGAAGCTACTTGCTCACGTAGTGCGGCAACAGCTTGATCTTTTTCTGATTGAATTTCTTTTACTGCAGCATCTTTAATACGAGTTGCTTCATTGCGAGCTTCTAGAATAATACTATTCTTTTGATCTTCAGCAAGCTTCTTCGCATTTTCGATTAGCGTTTGAGCTTCAAAGCGTGATTGCTTTAACGCTTCTTTTTGCTCTTCTACTAGTTTCTTTGCTTCAGCGTTGCTTTGCTCAGCATTTGCGATTTCGCTAGTGATGTGTTGTTCACGTTGCTTCATAATACCCATTAACGGTCCAAACGCAAATTTACGTAGTAACGCTAATAGAACTAAGAAAATAAACAACTGGTATAAAATATCACCAATATTTAACTCAAATCCATGTGCTGCTTCAGCTCCAAGGATAAATAAATCTAAATTGAACGGCACATTGTTCACTCCCTTCGAAGAGTTCCACCTGCATTTCTCAGGCATGACGTGTATCTATGAATCCCATTTAAGGATAAGTTAAATTAAGATACAAACATAAAGGAATGGCGAAGGTCACTAGGAAGTTACTTCGCCATTACATAGACAGTGGCATAGCAGTTACTAAGCGCTCTGACCACTGGTTCAAGCATTTATTATTGACCAGCACCGAATACCATGAACGCGATAACTACAGCGATGATTGGAATCGCTTCTACTAACGCTACCCCGATGAACATTGTAGTTTGAAGTTTTCCACCAAGTTCTGGTTGACGAGCGATACCTTCAACTGTACGAGACACGATTAATCCGTTACCAATACCTGCACCTAGTGCGGCTAAACCAATTGCAATTGCAGCTGCTAATAAACCCATTGTAAAATTTCCTCCTTAGAATTAGAAAATATATAATTTGTTTTAAAAATATAATTAATGGTCATGACTCACTTTGTGTGCCATATAAACCATTGTTAACATTACAAAAATGAAGGCCTGAATTGCACCAACAAATATACTAAATCCTTGCCAAACCAACATTGGGATTGCGGCAACAAGCGATCCGACAATTCCTCCACCGATACTTTCCAAGTACCCATTTGTTGCTAAGCCAGCTAAAAGTCCTAACAGGATCTCACCAGCAAAAATGTTACCGTATAGACGAAGACCTAACGTTAATGTGTTAGCGAATTCCTCAATAATCTTTAAAGGGAATAAAAACGGCATCGGTTTGAAAAACTCTTTTCCGTATTCTCCTACACCCTTCATCTTCACACCATAAAAATGTGTAAGTGCAACAACCATAACAGCTAATGTTAACGTAATGATTGGATCAGCCGTTGGTGATTTCCACCATAATTCATGAGTTGCATCATTAATAATGGAGAATGGTAATCCTAGCATGTTCGCAACGAACACATACATTAGAAGTGTCATCCCTAGAGTTAGGAATCTTCCTCCTGTGTGCCAGTCCATTGTACTGCTGATAATACCTCTCACAAAGTCCATTACCCACTCCATGAAATTTTGCATTCCTGTAGGTTTCATTGCTAATGAACGAGTTGCAATAATTGCAAGAAGAAACACGATAACTGCAGCGATGGTTGTCATCATCATGTTTGATAAACTAAACCAAAGCCCTAAAAACTCTACTCTAGGAGCAGCATGTTCCAAATGTATTCACCTCTCTTCCAGGTACTACTTACGTATAGTTTGGATGATAATATCTATCAAAATGACAATATAAAATGTCATTAATCCCAAGATTGTTCCAGCGATATGAAATAACTCTGGATATTTTGTTGCTAACAAGACGGCAAGTGCAGCAGATGCTAATCTAGTGAATGTTCCAATGGACCTAGCATTTCTGCCTTCCGCAATCGCTTGTCCAAATCTCTTTGTCTTCCTAACCATTACCCACAAATTATAGAAGCTAAGCAACGTTCCGACTATCAAGCCTAGAAATACTGAATCATAGGATGTGAATCCGTAGCCCAATACATATATAGCCAATAGATAGAGTATGTATTTTCTATGTCTAATATAGATGTCTCTTAATTCGGACATTGATTACTCTCCTGAGAAATAATGGTTAATCAGCCTCAACATAGCATAAACGCCAGTTGCAAGTCCGAGCAGAAGGCCAATAATTAAAAACAGTGGGAAGGTTCCAACTGTTTGATCTACCCATCTGCCGAGGAAAATCCCGACTAGAACAGACCCAACTAATTGGGAAAGAATTGCGGTCATTAACGCCATCGCTTGCAGAGGATGACGATTGTTTTTGTTCATTTTCACCTGCTCCTTTATAAGCAAATTCGCTACTCAAATTTGAGTGAAAATTCCCACAAAAACGTTGCTAGGATACAATTGTAAACCTTATCATTATACCCTTTGTAAGCATACAATAGGGCTATGTCAATGTCAACGTATTCCCTGTAAAAAGTTAATCGGAAAAATGGGTGTTTACAATTTGTTCACATTTTATAAAAATTTATATATTCAACTAGAAACAAGGCGATTGGGATTAGGTGAGCTACTATCTGCTCACCTCCCTACTCTTCTTCTAGTACAACTGAATCTTCGATTGATATCATTACTTCTATTGTATCTTCTTTTCCTTTATTTTTTACAAATACTAGTGCCTTGAAGGTTCCTTCTATTCCTATTTCCTTTTGAGTTAGTTCTTTTTTCAGCATTCCTCTCGCTACATTTGTGGAGAAATCTAGAAATTTGATGAACCTTAATGTATCTGGATCGTACAATGCGATCCCAAACTCTTCCGCACCTCCTGGAAGATAGGCTTCGTACTTAAACGTTTTTGGTTTATCTCCTGGTCCAAACTGAAAGCCCATGATTCTTGGGTAATTAGGTTCCTCAATGACATAGATATAAGGAAGTTTTATCTCATTTCCGTCTTCCAATATTGTTAGCCAATTAGAATGTATCCCTTTTCCTAGGACAGAAGGTGTGATATCTAATGAAAGGGATATCTTCTTTTTAGACTTAGGTTCGACTGTAAACGTTCTCGGGAGTTTCCACTGAATTCCGTTTTGTGCTTTTGGGAGATCAAAAGAGTATGACTTTTTCATCAGCGACTGGTTATCGATGGTTAGCGTGATCACTTTTTGTTGTCTTTCGTCTTCATTGTGGAATAGTCCAAATGAAAACGAACTTGGATAAATGAGCGTATCCGCTTTAACCGCTTTGTCAATTTGGATTCTTCCAGTACCTTGTTCAATCGTGGAATAGTAGTCGTCTTTGTTTACTAACAGTTTTGCTGTATTCATTAAGGCAGCTTTTATCTGCTCAGGATTCCAAGTTGGATGGGCTTGTTTAATGAGCGCGGCTGCTCCTGCTACGTGTGGAGCAGCCATACTAGTTCCTTGCAGAGATTCATAGCCATTTGGAATGGTGCTCTCAATGGCAACGCCCGGCGCTACAACATCCGGCTTAATATCCCATGTATACGTAACGGGACCACGTGAGCTAAAATCAGCAATACTATCTTCTACCTTCTTATAATTTGTTTCAATATAGGGTTGTTGTTTCATCTTCTTCTTCAAGAAAAGGCCATCTTCCTTTGAAACGGAAACAACCGGAATTGAAATCCCTACCTCTAATCCACCCGCGAACTCACCTTTTACATTGTTATAAATCATAACGCCTATTGCACCTTTTTTTAACGCATTGATCGCTTTTTCTGTGAATGGAATGGTTCCTCTTTCTATTAGTGCGATTTTCCCTTTTACAGTATTGGGGATATCCTGTGGATAACCCTTTCCTCCGAAAACTATTTCTTCCTCTCGATTAAAACTCCATTCACTGGCTCCTTGCATCTGCGTTACGTTTATCTGCCTTTCATTAACACCGATTGTAACGTACGGAATTTGAATAGGAGGAGTTGAGGCTCCGACTGAAATTGCTTTTGATGCTGTTCCAGGAGAGCCGACTGTCCACATATTGGGGCCAGAGTTTCCGCTAGAGGTTACGGCTACAATTCCATTTTCAGCAGCTTTATTTAATGCAAGGCTTGTTGGCCAATCGGGACCATTCACGTCGTTTCCAAGTGATAAATTGATAACATCTACCTTGTCTTTTATTGCCTTTTCAATAGCCGCAATGACTTGCTCACTTGTTCCCATTCCCCCAGGTCCAAGTGCTCTATACGCAATAATTTCAGCTTCAGGTGCAACACCGTGAATTTTGCCGTTCGCTGCGATAATTCCTGCTACATGTGTTCCATGTATTGTCGGCATCCCTTGCTTAGCCTTTGTTTCCATTGGGTCACTATCTTTATCAACTAAGTCATAGCCACCTTTGTAATTTCTCCTTAAATCGGGATGTGAGTAATCCACCCCTGTGTCAATCACTCCTACTTTGATTCCTTCACCAGTAAGACGGTGATTGTCTGCATCTAAATAACTTCGAATATCTTCTGCTCCGATATAATGAACACTTTTCTCTACCGTCACACTGTAGGTTTGATTTGGGTATACATTTTCAACACTCGTCATTTCTGTGAGCTTCTTTAAATCCTCTTCATTTCCGGTAACCGAAAAACCCTCAAACACAGTGTCATACTCTTTATTTACTTTAATAGAAGGAAGTTGTTTTAAACGGTCTAAAACTTCGCTCTTTTTCATCGTTTTTGCTTGAATAATGACCGTTTTGATCCCTTCAACCCGTGAATCAGGTAACGGCGGATAATGAGGGAACGTTACATCTTTTGCCAGAACCTCATACGCTCCACCACTTGCACCCGTCAGGATAAGTAGAGTACATATTTGTAAACCAATTACGATCCACTTCATTCCCTTTAACATTTCCCATCCACCTCTTACCATATATTGCGCCTTTTAGCAGCATATCATTCTTAAAGAAAGTGGACTTTAACGCATTAAAGGAGTGGGGGACAGGCCCCCACTCCTTTAATGCGTTAAAGCGTTTATTATTTTGTTCCGAAGAGACGATCTCCTGCGTCTCCTAGTCCTGGTACGATGTAGCCGTGGTCATTTAGTTTTTCGTCCATTGCAGCGACAAAGATGTCTACATCTGGGTGTGCTTCTTGTACAAGCTGTACCCCTTCAGGTGCAGCGATGATACAAATAAGTTTTATGTTTTTCGCTCCCCGTTTCTTTAAGGAGTTGATTGCTTCTGCCGCAGATCCCCCTGTTGCAAGCATTGGGTCTAATACGTAGAACTCTCTTTCTTCCACATCACTTGGAAGTTTTACATAGTACTCAACAGGTTGCAATGTTTCAGGGTCACGGTATAACCCAACATGTCCTACCTTTGCAGCTGGGATTAACTTTAAAATCCCGTCTACCATTCCTAGTCCCGCACGAAGGATTGGAATTAAGCCCAGCTTTTTCCCTGCCAATACGTTTGTTTTCGCTATGGCAACTGGTGTTTCAATTTCGATTTCTTGCAGAGGTAGGTCGCGAGTAATTTCGAATGCCATTAGGCTTGCTACTTCATCCACAAGCTCACGGAATTCTTTAGTACCTGTATGTTTATCTCTTATGTACGATAGTTTATGTTGAATTAATGGGTGATCAAACACATACACTTTACTCAATATTAACAGCTCCTTTAATAGCTAAAAGTTATGAACCTACTTCCACCAAGGACTCTGGTACAAGACTTGTCCATCTAGTCACACTTCCATTGATTTTACAGAAAAAGTTTTCCTGTTTCAAGCGACATATATAAAAAATGTTGAAACGGTCTTATATATATCAATTCACGAGAAAAAGCAGACCTTTTAAGATCTGCCCTTTTACCATTTATTCGTATAACGGAAATTTCTTCGTTAGTGCTAATACGCGATTTTTTGCATCTATAATTGCTGCAGAATCTTCTGGATTACGTAGAATAAACGAGATGATGGATGCAATCTCTTCCATTTCTTCTACTCCAAACCCTCTGCTTGTTACAGCTGCCGTCCCGATACGGATCCCACTTGTCACAAATGGACTTTCCGGATCAAACGGAATCGTATTTTTATTGACTGTTATTCCCACTTCATCTAAAAGTTTTTCTGCAGCCTTACCTGTCGTATTTAACGAACGAACATCTACCAATAATAAATGGTTATCTGTTCCGTCTGAAACGATCGTTAGACCTTCTTTTTTCAACGATTCTGCAAGACGCGCAGCATTATTCACAACGTTTTGTGCATAAGTTTTGAAGCTATCTTGCATTGCTTCACCAAACGCTACAGCCTTTGCTGCGATGACATGCATTAACGGCCCACCTTGGATACCAGGGAAAATTGATTTATCAATTTGCTTTGCAAATTCTTCTTTACACAAAATCATTCCACCACGTGGTCCACGAAGTGTTTTATGAGTAGTAGTTGTGACAAAATGTGCATGTGGTACTGGATTTGAATGCAAGCCCGCTGCCACTAAGCCAGCAATATGAGCCATATCAACCATTAAGTAAGCTCCCACTTCATCTGCAATTTCACGGAATTTCTTAAAATCAATTTCTCTAGGATAAGCAGAAGCACCTGCCACAATTAACTTTGGCTTATGTAATCTAGCTTTTTCTAACACATCTTCATAGCTGATACGATGCGACTTATCATCCACACCATACTCCACAAAATTATATTGAATACCACTGAAGTTAACAGCGCTACCGTGTGTTAAATGTCCACCGTGAGAAAGGTTCATACCAAGGACAGTATCTCCAGGCTTTAACACAGTAAAATATACAGCCATATTCGCTTGAGCACCAGAGTGAGGTTGAACATTGGCATGCTCTGCGCCAAAAATTTCCTTCGCTCTGTCACGCGCGATGTTTTCTACAACGTCTACATGCTCACAACCACCGTAATAACGACGGCCAGGGTACCCTTCGGCATATTTATTTGTTAAAACAGATCCTTGTGCTTCCATTACTGCTTTACTTACAAAGTTTTCAGATGCAATCAATTCAATATTATCTTGCTGTCTTTTACGCTCTGCTTCCATCGCTTCGAATACAAGTTGATCTTGCTGTGATAAAGTTCCCATTGCCATCCCCCTTAAAAATTACATCCATTTTATTTTACCATTATTGTGAAATAGATAGAAGCCGAATTATTAAAACATTCACATCATTTATCGTTCGTTTATCTTATATCCATACTTCAGATAAGTGTTTAATCCCTCGCTCAATCTCAACAATACTCAATCCACTGTATCCTAGCAAAATTTCCGGATTGCGATAGTCTACAGTTTCATAAAATAGACTGGTTCCATACACTTTTAATCCTTTTTTTCTAGCAAGTTCGATCAGCTCTAACTCCGTATAACTAGAATCTAAAAACTCAATCACTACGTGTAAGCCTGACTTTTCACCTTTTATTATTACTTTTTCCGTGTCAAAATAATGATTTAAGCTTTCTATCACTGTTTCTCTCTTTTTTCGATACAGTGTTCTCATTTTATTTATATGTTTATCCCAGTGACCTTCTTTTATAAAAAGGGAAATCGTTAGTTGATGGATTTTCGAGACCGTTTGTTTGATGTAAAAAAGCTCTTGTTTATATTTTTCTAGCAACGGCTCTGGTAAAACCATATAGTTCACTCGTAATGATGGGATAAGAGATTTTGAAAAAGTTCCTAAGTAAATAACTTTTCCATAAGAATCTAATCCTTGTAGTGAAGGAATTGGCTTCCCTTCATAGCGGAATTCTCCATCATAATCATCTTCAATAATAAATCCGTCGTTGTCATTGGCCCATTGAATGAGCTTTTGACGCTGTTGCACTGGCATAATCATCCCAAGTGGAAATTGGTGTGATGGCGTACAATATACTAGGTTGATAGTAGACGTTAACAAATCTAGTTGGTCCACATCAATCCCGTGTTCTCGTACCGGTATTGGAACAACCTCCATTCCCGCTTGCTTAAAGATAAGGCTTGCCCGGTGGAAGCCCGGGTCTTCCATCGCAATAGTTGATCCTTTAGGGAATAAATATAAAAGTCGCTGAAGCAATGCTTGTGTACCAGCACCAATGATTACTTGTTCACCAGTACACCTTACACCTCTTGCACGATATAAATAATCTGCAATCTGGTTTCTAAGTTCAATCTCCCCCATATTTTCACCAAGCTGCAGGCTTTGAGGGTTGTCTAGAGCTGCAATGGTACATTTTCGCCAAGCCTTATGAGGAAAATGCTCTAAATCTATATCACCTTGGCTGAAATTAATAAGTTTGTCAGGCTGTTTCGTAATTGGTTTGTGTTGAAAATGTGACGCCTGGCCAAAAGGATGTGTAGGTTCTATTTCATTGATAAATAAACCCCTTCTAGGACGACTTTCAATGTATCCCTCCGCTAGTAACTGCTGATAAGCAGCATCTACTGTATTTAGGCTTACGTTTAGAAGCGTAGACAACTTTCGCTTGGAAGGCAGTTTTTCTCCCGCTATTCTTTTTCCTATTAAGATGTCGTTTTTTATATGTACGTAAAGCTGCTGATATAAAGGTTGATTTTTTGTGAAGTTGATCGTAAGGTCTGTCATCATTCGCGCCTCCTCTGACACCACTAACTTCTTTAAAACTGACACTAACAACAGGTTCAGTTTTTTATTACTTTAATTATATAGGAAGAAGGAGGAATAGATATGACAAAACATAATGTGGTTATAAAAGAAATGAAAACAAAGAAAGACTTCGAGAGTGCCTATCCTGTTATGCACGAACTGCGTACTCATTTATCTTTAGAGGATTATTTTTCGCTACTAGACAAAATGGTGCCACAAGGCTTCCGAATGTTTGCAGCGTTCCACGCAGAGCAAGTAGTAGCCGTAACAGGGGTAATTGAACTCGTAAACTTCTATAACTTCAAACATCTCTATGTGTATGACCTTGTAACAAAAGAAACAGAGCGTTCAAAAGGATATGGGGATGTATTACTATCGTACATTCACACTCTAGCTGAAGAATCTGACTGCAGGTACGTTGCCCTCTCATCTGGATTACAACGCACCGATGCCCACCGCTTCTACGAAGAGAAAATGAACTACAAAAAAACCTCATATTCATTTGTTTATGAAGTTGAAAAATAAAGAAAATTCGACAAGTGCCTGGCACCTGTCGAATCAGCATGATAAATTACTTTTTTCATTTGTGTAAACTGCTCGGGCTCCGCCGATGAGTTTTGGTCTTGTTTTGGCCATTGTGACATGGGCATGTCCGAGTGTTTTTTCTTTAGAGCGAATCGGTACTGCTACGTGCTTAAGGTGCATTCCGATAAAGGTATCACCTATATCGATGCCTGCATCTGCTTTAATATGTTCCACAACTACCGGGTCACTCAAGTGCTGATATGCGTATGTTGCCATTGCTCCACCTGCTGTACGAACTGGTACAACGGTTACTTCTTCTAGTTGAAATCGCGTTGCAGTTTCTCGCTCAAGGACGATGGCACGATTAATGTGCTCGCAGCATTGAAACACAAATTGACACCCGATTTCGTTTGAAACCTTTTGTAATTCCTCAAATATTAGTTCCGCCACTTCCTCAGATCCAGCCGTTCCAATTCTCTCACCGAGCACTTCACTTGTACTGCAGCCTACCACTATTACTTTGTTTTTTGTAAGGCTAGCCTGCTCCTTAAAATCACGAATAATTTGCGAGAGTTGAACTCTCCAAATTTCAATTTCCGGGCTCATGTTTTACAACATCCTTCCCTAAATCCTACTTGCTTTCATAAGTAGAGATCTTATCTAATCTATTTTTATGCCTTCCACCCTCGTACTCTGTGGTTAACCAAATCTTCGCAATCTCACGTGCTAATCCAGGTCCAATTACTCTCTCACCCATTGCTAAAATATTGCTATCATTGTGTTCCCGGGTTGCTTTTGCACTAAACATATCATGAACGAGAGCGCAACGAACTCCCTTGACTTTATTCGCTGCAATACTCATTCCAATACCCGTACCACAAATTAAAATACCTTTGTTCACCTCGCCATTTGCTACTTTTTCCGCAACTGGTACAGCATAATCCGGGTAGTCAACTGATGTTTCACAGTCACATCCCATATCTTCATACTCAATGCCCATTTCGTCCATAAGGCTTTTAATTTCTTCTCGAATATTTAATCCACCATGATCTGATGCAATTGCTACTTTCATATTTCTACACCTCTATCATTAATATTGATTAGCTTTCTACAATACCCTTTATTTATTCTCACTTAAGCTTTTCAATCATTGAATCAATCATTGCTGTAAGCTGATTATACGTCTCTCGATAAATTGTAAGTGATCCACCATACGGATCGATAATATCACCCTCAGAACCATTAGCAAATTCCATTATCGTAAAAGCTTTTGCAGCTACCCCAGGAAAACGGTCCACAACAAGCTGCTTATGCGAACTGGTCATTGTAAAGATATAATCTGCCCATTCTACTTGCTCCTCAGTAAGAAGCTTCGATGAATGTTCAATCCCTATTCCTTGTTCTCTTAATGCCTCCACAGTATTCATTGAAGCAGGACTACCATCTGCGGCAAAAACCCCAGCTGACTTTACATGTATATCTTTTAATTTATGCTTCACAATTGCTTCTGCCATCGGACTTCTACATGTGTTTCCCGTACATACAAATAATATGTTTTTCACGGTCGATTCTCCTTATTTTCTGCATTTCTTATATGTATATTATATAGCATTGACCATATGGAATACAGTTTTTCACTTTAGAGAACAAAAAGCTCAGAGCGCCCCGTTTAACCTCAGGCATAGCAAATGTTTTGGAGAGAATAAAAGGGTGCACTTCCCTATTCATCTCTCCAGGTTTGACCTCAGGCGGGCTGGGTGCTGGAGCTAGATTAAGAATACACAAATACATAAGATACACTTATACTTTCTTAAACTGCAAAAAAAGAACTAGCAACTACTAGTTCCATTAAAAAGGTAGCAATAGTTTAATACCAAATGCAAAAAGGATACAACCGCCTAAGGCTTCGCTATATTTCCCCAACCACTCTTGCACTCGTCTTCCGAGTAATAAACCAGCCCACGTTAATAGCATACTGACCAAACCGAAGATGGAAATGGCAACAATAGGATGAACCTTGTAAATTCCAAGACTTAACCCAACAGAAAAACTGTCCAAGCTCACACTTAACGCAAAAACAAATAATCCGAAACCAACGGGTGTGATCATTGGTTCCTCGTCTTTTTTAAACGAAGAAATCATCATTTGAATACCAAGTAGCAACAATAAGACTCCACCAATTATGGTAGCAATTGTACCGAACTGGTCAGATAAAAAGCGACCAATAATGATCCCAGCAAGTGGCATCCACATATGGAAAATGCCGATTGTAACGCCTATGTATAGTATTTGCCTTAATCTAAGCCTGATTAACCCCATCCCAAGCCCTATTGAAAATGCATCCATTCCTAATGCAAACGCCATGATGAATAAGGTTACGACTTCTCCTACTATCACTGTTGTATCCATTCTAACCCTCCTCGGACTTGCTAATTCAACATATGCACGTCCAAGGAAAATTAGAATGGATTTTATTTCTCACTTATCTTTTGAAACCCTGCTGCCTTTTCTAATCTGTTCATGATCGCTTCTCCAACTCCAGTAGCAGGAAAAGTTTCAGAAAGTATGATATCTATATTTTCATGATCAAAACGCCTTAAAGAATCATATAAGTTTTGAGCGATTGAGGATAGGTCCTCACGTGAGCCACAAGATAAAACAACATCTGCTTTATATCTAGGCACTGTTTCAGTTGTCGCCAATACACCTACTTTTTTACCTTCAGCCTTTTCTTGATCCACAAGCATTTGTAAAAAATCAGTCGTTCCCTCCACGATAAAAAGAGGTGCCTTTGGCGCATAGTGTGTATACTTCATTCCGGGTGATTTTGGCGCTTCATGTGCTGATTTAATTGCCGGGTCGATACCCACTCGTCCAACCACTTCTTCTATTTGTACTTTCGTTACTCCGCCAGGCCTTAAGATTGTCGGTATCACTTCCGTGCAATCCACAACGGTAGATTCTAATCCAACTCCAGTCGGACCACCGTCGACGATTCCTGCGATTCTACCATTTAAATCTTCAAACACGTGCTGCGCCGTAGTTGGACTAGGTTTTCCTGATAAATTCGCACTCGGAGCCGCAAGTGGAAGACCTGATTCTTCTATTAAAGCTAGCGCAACAGGATGATCTGGCATTCTAATTGCTACTGTTGATAAACCCGCTGTTACTCGGTCAGAAACCGCTCCATCCTTCGCTTGAAAAATGATCGTCAACGGCCCTGGCCAAAATGCATCCATTAACTTTTCTGCAACTGACGGAACATCAGTTACAAGCGCATTTAGTTGTGACACATTTGAAATATGTACAATTAACGGATTATCCCCCGGTCTTCCTTTTGCGTTGAAAATCTTGTCTACAGCATCTGTTGATGTTGCATTTCCACCAAGTCCATATACTGTTTCAGTCGGAAATGCGACCACTTCGTTATGTTGTAAAAAGTGGGCAGCTTCTGTAATATGTGTAAAACTTGTGGATAGATTATCCGTATTATCCACAAGCCAAACCTTTGTATTCATAATAAAACCCCTCTACCTGTGAATCATTGTCTTATTATTAAACCATAAACGTTATTTTTAATAAACATCTTCACAATTTTTGTGGTAATTTATGAACTTATACACAAAAACAGGAAAGTTACCCACATTTTTGTGGATAACTTTCCTGTTTTGTGGAAAACTTTGTGAATAACTTAAATTACAAACTCCATGATGACTGTTTCATCCATATGTAACGTTTCAACAACATGCTCCGCTAATTTAATATGTTGTGGTACATCTTCTATATTTTGTCGCGTAAAGCCCATGAGTGCAAAGAACTCGATCGACACGATTTTGTTCGTTGCCAGATATAAACGCTTTAATTCTTTATCTCTCGCTAACATTAAAATTTGTCTGAACATATCTAGAATATTTGTTTTGTCAGCACCTTTTGAAATCACTAATGATCGAAGTAGCCCGTCCTGTTCAATTCTTTGAATGCCTAACGTCCCTAGAATACTACCATTAGCATCTTCCATTACAACAAAGTGGTCAATTTGTTCCTCTAATCCCTTAGTACTTACATTAGCTTGTCCTAAAAAAGACTTCATTACTTGTACATCTTTTGTTTCAGCAGCACGAATTACAGTTGTCATGTTCTACTCCTCCTTAAGTCCATCGTTTTCTTGTTAATCTAATCTATGAGGATACGAGAAAGAATAGAACATTTTACTAGATTCTTTTTTTAATCATTCTGCGTTGATTTTTCTCTGTTTAAACTATTAACTAAAAAGGTCCGAAAACCACTCTACTACAAAGAATTTCACTTCTACCTCTTCTTCTTGTTCTTCTACTACTATCTTTGGTTCTTCTTTTGCTTCTTCTTGTAATTGAGGATCAACTGCCTCGCCGTTGCCAAAATCTAAGAAACATAACGGTGGGAATAATACACACCACCAGTTGTCTCCTTCTGCTTCGCCTAAGCTAATTAAAATCGCCTCATACTCACCAGATGGATACACATATTCTCCATAAACTTTTGTAGGAAACTTAACACCACTACCATAATCTACTTTATAAGACTGGTTACTGTTTTCTTCCTTTAACACTCGTTCTACAATGGTTTCAATTTCAGGTAAACGGTTTTGAATTAATGTTCTCGCTGCATCAATAGATGTTAATTCTTCCACCCAGTTTGTAATTTCTTTATTCACTTCATCACGAATCTCTTCTTTTAATGCTTGGTCTTCATCAGAGTTACTGTTTGCCAGTATACGTAGGCGAATCGCTTCGTCTGGAATCATCACCTGTTCATTCAACTGCGTACCTTCTGCCTGAGCAGACTTAAATGTAATGGAAATATTCGCTCCAAGAAAAAGTAATAACATATATATAAGTGCTAGTTTAGTATGTTTCATTATTTATCCCCATCCCTTCACAAACAGTGTGGACAAAAAATAAAAATCTTAAACTAGTAAATTAAAAAAATCTAGTAAACTTTTATTTTTTATATTCTGCTCTTTAACACAGTAAAGCAGTGGGGGACAGGCCCCCACTGCTTTACTGTGTTAAAGTTTTGTTATCCAATTAACGCATATACCATTCGGTCTTTTCCGTTTATGTCATTTTGCACTTCAACGGTTGATTGTGGAAAAGTTGTGAGTAAAAGTTCGGCAACTGCATTTCCTTGGCCTTCTCCAACTTCAAATGCGACTAGGGCCTTATGTTTCAGGACTAGTGGAAGCTGTTCCATAAATCTTCTGTAAAAATCTAAGCCGTCATTTCCTCCGAATAATGCTAAATGCGGCTCATGGTCTACTACGATATCTGAAAGTTTTTCGTCATTTGGTATGTATGGAGGATTTGAGACGACAATATCGACTTTCGTTTGTCTTTCAATAAACGGTGTTAATAAATCTCCATGTATAAATTCGACGTTTGCATCTAATTGTTTTGCATTTTCACTTGCTACTTTTAATGCAAATTCAGAGATATCCACAGAATAGACAGTAAGCCTCGGTTCCTCGAGTGATAATGTAATGGAAATTGCTCCACTTCCTGCACCTACATCCACTACAACTAATTTTTCATCTTTAGAAAAATGCTGCTTGATACGTTTCGTTACACCAAGAACAAGCTCTTCTGTTTCAGGTCTAGGAATTAACACATTTTCATTAACAATAAACTGTCTTCCATAGAACTCTTCGTGACCAATAATATGCTGTACTGGTATGCCACCTCTATGTTTTTCAACGATAGCAATGAATTCCTCTACTTGCTCGTTCGACATTTCATCTCTCATATTCATAAAAAACTGAGTACGATTAACGTTTAATACATGCATGAGAAGAAGCTCTCCCGCTTTCGCTTCTCTTCCTGCTGATTCTAAAAAAGAAGAAGCCCAGTTCAGGGCTTCGTAAACTTTCGAAAACATATTACTCTGCTGACTCCATACGGGATGCTTGATCTTCCATGATTAATGTGTTAATCACTTCGTCTAGCTTTCCTTGTAAGATTTGATCGAGCTTTTGAATCGTTAATCCGATACGGTGATCAGTTACACGATTTTGCGGGAAGTTATACGTACGGATACGTTCTGAACGATCCCCCGTACCAACAGCTGATTTACGAGTAGCATCCAGTTCAGACTGAATTTCTCTTTGGATTTTATCGTACACACGTGCACGTAATACTTTCATTGCTTTTTCTTTATTCTTAATTTGTGATTTTTCATCCTGACAGGAAACAACCGTATTAGTTGGTATATGTGTCAGACGCACAGCAGACATCGTTGTATTTACCGATTGTCCACCGGCTCCACTTGATGCAAACGTATCAACACGGATATCTTTTTCATGTATATCCACTTCTACCTCTTCTGCTTCTGGAAGTGCAGCAACCGTAGCAGTCGATGTATGAATACGTCCTCCCGATTCTGTCTCTGGAACACGTTGAACACGGTGAGCCCCATTTTCAAACTTCAGTTTAGAGTAAGCTCCTTTACCATTTACCATAAAGATAATTTCCTTATAGCCACCTACACCAGTGGAGGATGCTTCAATCACTTCAGTCTTCCAACCTTGAGCTTCAGCAAAACGAGAATACATACGATAAAGGTCGCCTGCAAACAGCGCAGCTTCATCTCCACCCGCTGCTCCACGAATCTCAACGATAACGTTCTTATCATCATTCGGGTCTTTCGGTAATAATAAAACTCGCAGTTGCTCTTCTAGTTCAGTAACTTGGTCCTCAAGCTCCCTTACCTCAAGCTTCACCATCTCACGCATCTCTGCATCTAGCTTTTCCTCAAGCATTTCTTTTGCATCCGCTAACTGCTCCCGAGCACTCTTATATTCACGGTACGCCATAACCGTATCCTGTATATCAGATTGTTCCTTTGAATATTCACGAAGCTTCTTCGGATCATTCACAATATCCGGATCACTCAAAAGCTCATTTAAACGTTCATAACGATCTTCTACCGCCTGTAAACGATCTAGCACGACAATTCACCTCATTTTTTTGCCATAACATTCTAATTATAGTATAGAGAAAATACCTAGTCAAAGCAAATCATGTTGGTGCCTGTCACTTGTCGAGTTTTAGTGATTCATTTCAAGTAACATGTACTTTTCTCGTACAACTTCAGTGTTGATATGAATATAGGTTCTGTATTTTTCTTTTTTTTCCGCTTCTTTACCAGTAAACATAGATAGTAGTATTGAAGAATTGAGGAAGTACGGTGGATATTTTGCTTCACCAATGAGGTAACGGAAGCTGCTGTATGGGTAATCTTGCGGACGTTCTGCAATTTTTGCTCTGACAGGATTTAAATGGATATACCTACTAACCTCTAGTATTCCAAAGGAATTAGGAATTGGATCACTAAAGAACCGGCTTTCAAAAACATGACCTGTTAATCGATAACGGTTGTTATAGTAGGTTGCATATCTTTTATTAATGATCGCCATTAATGTGGATATAGATGTTGTGGATGTCCTAAGCTGAAGGTGATAATGATTTGTCATTAAACAATACGAGGCTAAATCAAACGGGTGGTCTAACATAGTTTTACTTAGGATAGAAAGAAACACACGAAAATCACGATCATCTAAATATAATGCATCTCTTCTGTTCCCTCTCGAAACAACATGATAAAACATATCGGGATTCCAAATACGCCTGCTTCTCGGCATAATTTCACTCCTTTAGAGGGAATTGCGTAGTTAGAACTGTTACCGTTGGTAAAAGATCTACTAAATAGTTCTCTCTTCTCGTATTATTTTCCTGCAAAATTTAAATAAAATTCGACAAAAACCGGGTGGTGCCTGGCACCACCCGGTTTTTTCTCATATCAATTTCAATCCCCATCCCCATCATGTACGCGTACGTGAATGTGGTAGCGTGGGACAGCTTTGGTGATGTCTTTTAGTAGTTTGTGACGGAGTTTGTCACGGTCTTTTTCGTTGAAAGATTTTGTAGAGTGTACAGTTACATATGCATCTTGTCCATTTATGAAGACAGATCCAGGTGTTACATTCTTGTGCATATCGATGACTTCTCTGATTTTATCTTGATCGGTACCGATGTTTGGTCTGCTTTCTGTTACATCAATATAGTTAGTAGAACTTTGATTTGGGATGAATTGTTCCCCCTCGCCAAGATCACGTTCATAAAATCCATCTTTGTTTGTTCCTGTTTTCATCAGATTTTTACCATTTGCATCTTCTGTTGTCTCAACATTAGAGCAAGCAGTACTCATCGCTACAAGTAAACTTATACAAAAAAGCAGTATGATTCTCATGGTTCTATCCCTCCTATGGATAGGTTCCCCCCGAGTTCATACTGCTTACATGGAAATTTTAGTATGTTTCTTGTTTTAGTGATAAACGAACAGGCTTGTTTTTCACTTCATGACAATGTCTACAACGCGGCTCGTAAGATTCGGATGCACCTACTAAAATGATTGGATCATCATAAGATGCAGGAATTCCATTAATTAATCGTTGAGTACGGCTAGCTGGTGAACCACATGATTGACATACAGCTTGCAATTTCGTTACATGCTCTGCGATTGCCATAAGCCTCGGAACTGGACCAAACGGCTCTCCTTTGAAATCTTGATCTAATCCCGCAACAATTACTCGATGCCCACGATTTGCAAGAATTTCGACAACCTCTAAAACATCCGCATCGAAAAATTGAACTTCGTCAATTGCTACTACATCAACATCTGCTGTCACAAGCTTCACAATATCATGAGAAGACGATACAGGTCTTGCTACTACAGAAGTACCATTATGCGAGACTACATTTTCTTCACTATAGCGATTATCAATTGCTGGTTTAAATACTTGCACATGTTGCTTTGCATATTGTGTTCTTTTCACTCGTCTAATGAGTTCTTCAGATTTACCTGAGAACATACTTCCACAAATTACTTCAACCCAACCGCTTTTCCTCATTTCGTACATAACGGGGACTCTCCCTTCCTGCCTTTACACTGCCATATGTTATAGTTTCTCATTCATTTCAATGTATTATAATGGCGAAATCCTTGTTTTTTCTATATAAAAAAGTAAAAAAGCAGACAAGAGATGAACACACTTGCCTGCCTTTAAGTTTTAACTTTTGATAAGCTGCGTTTCTATAATATGGTCACAGCAATAAACTCACGCAAAGTAGAGATTATTTAAGACCGTATTTCTTGTTGAATCGATCCACACGTCCGTCAGCTGTAGCAAACTTTTGACGTCCAGTATAGAATGGGTGACATTCGTTACAAACCTCGATTTTAACTTCTTCCATCACAGATCCGCTTTCGAATTCGTTACCACATGCACACTTAACCATAATCTTTTTATAGTTTGGGTGAATTCCTTGTTTCATGTTTTCATCTCCTTCGGCCCTGAAACCTTTTTGAATCAGAGTAAGTTTTATCATACATGAGATCTATAGTAGGTTTTTAACCACCTACAGCCAAAATCACACATGTTGAAATTATAACAGGACTAGACTCGTTTTGCAACCATACAAAAATTGTGAAAAGTTACGATCTTGTCGAAGTTGTCCCTTTTTTATCTTCATTCATCAGTTCAAAAAATTCTTCATTTGTTTTTGTTGTACGTATTCTCTTCATGAAGCGTTCCGTGAAATCAGGCGCATCGGATAAACCACGACGGATTAACCATAGCTTTTCTAAATGATCCTTTGGAACAAGCAGCTCTTCTTTTCTTGTACCAGAACGACGTATGTCGATTGCTGGGAAAATTCTCTTTTCTGCAAGAGAGCGATCAAGATGCAACTCCATATTACCAGTTCCTTTGAACTCTTCATAAATGACATCGTCCATACGTGACCCGGTTTCTACAAGTGCTGTTGCCAATATTGTTAAGCTTCCGCCTTCTTCAATATTACGAGCCGCACCGAAGAATCGCTTCGGACGGTGGAATGCAGCTGGGTCAATACCGCCGGATAATGTACGTCCACTTGGTGGAATTACTAGATTATACGCTCTCGCTAAACGAGTGATACTATCCATTAAAATAATAACGTCTTTTTTATGTTCAACTAAACGCATGGCACGTTCTAGTACGAGCTCTGCCACTTTAATGTGGTTTTCAGGAACCTCATCAAATGTTGAACTTACTACATCTCCTGCAACAGATCGTTCGATATCCGTTACTTCTTCTGGACGCTCGTCAACTAGAAGAACAATTAGCTCTGCTTCTGGATTGTTTGTTGTAATGCTATTGGCAATTTCTTTTAATAGCATTGTTTTCCCTGCCTTCGGAGGTGCAACAATTAATCCACGTTGTCCAAAACCTACTGGGGCAATTAAATCCATTATTCTCGTTGAAAAAGAAGTAGGGGTTGTCTCAAGTACAATGTGACGATCCGGATACAAAGGTGTTAAAGCAGGGAAATGAACACGTTCCTTAGCTGTTTCAGGATCTTCACCGTTTACTGCTTCTACATGAAGTAATCCATAGTAACGTTCGTTTTCCTTCGGAGGTCTTACTTTTCCGGATACTTTGTCCCCATTTCGAAGATCAAAACGTCTAATTTGAGAAGCAGAAATATAAATATCTTCTGAGCTTGGTGAATAATTAATTGGACGTAAGAATCCAAAGCCCTCTGATTGTATAATTTCTAATACCCCTTCCATAAACATAAAGCCATCTTTTTCAGCTTGTGCTTTGAGAATGGAAAAGATTAATTCTTTCTTTGTTAATTTGCTGTAGTATGAGATTTTAAAATTTCTTGCAAGCTCATATAAATCCTTTAGCTTCATTTCTTCTAAATGTGAAAGAGTAAGACTATTACTCATGAAAACACCACTCTTTTGGAATTTTTATGTACGTCACATGCAAGCGCTTAGGTATCCATCTTTTCAAAATTACAATATCAATTCTTAAGTAAGAAATGATAAAGGATGGAAAGGATAAGATAATAGAAGATTTCTTCGAAGTTATGTTTGAAGAAGTGTTAAGCGAATGAAACACGTAGCAATTCTTATTTTACCCTTATTTATACGATTTAATCAACACCCGAATTGTACAAAACATTTAGACACATTTTGCAGTTTTAACAAATCTTTTGTCAAATCAAGAAGGAGCAGCTCATATTTTGACACTGCTCCTACATATTCTTAAGGCTTAATTACGAGATTTGGCTTTTTATTCAAGCTATGACGTCCGTCAATAAAGCGGACAGTTCCTGATTTTGCACGCATAACTAGTGATTGAGTTGTTCCACTTGTCCCAGTAAATTGGACACCACGTAAAAGTTCTCCATCTGTTACTCCCGTTGCTGCAAAAATCGCATCGTCACCCTTTACTAAATCCTCCATACGAAGAACACGATTTACATCTTCAATCCCCATCTTCTTGCAGCGGATCAGTTCTTCTTCTGTTTGCGGCAGAAGCTTACCTTGAATTTCTCCACCTAGGCATTTAAGAGCAACAGCTGCAATTACACCCTCTGGTGCACCGCCTGAACCGAATAAAATATCGACACCTGTATGATCAAAGGCTGTATTAATTGCTCCTGCAACATCACCATCTGTGATTAACTTAATACGAGCACCCGCTTCTCTAATTTCGTTAATAATTTTCTCATGTCGTGGACGGTTTAAAATTGTAGCTACAACGTCTTCAATGTTTTTATTTTTCGCTTTGGCAACAGCCATTAAGTTATCATAAACAGACGCATTAATATCAATTTTACCTACAGCTTCTGGACCTACTGCAATTTTATCCATGTACATGTCTGGCGCGTGCAAGAGGTTACCATGGTCTGCGACTGCCAAAACTGCTAATGCATTCCAGCCACCTGTTGCGACAATATTTGTTCCTTCTAACGGGTCAACGGCAACATCAACACGAGGTCCATAGCCTGTACCTAGTTTCTCACCGATATAAAGCATTGGCGCTTCATCCATCTCACCTTCACCAATGACAACTGTACCTTTCATCGGAATGGTATCGAACACATCACGCATTGCAGAGGTTGCTGCATCATCTGCTTCATTTTTTAATCCTCTTCCCATCCATCTTGCTGATGCTAATGCTGCAGCTTCAGTAACTCGGACAAGTTCCATTGATAAACTACGTTCCATTCTTTTCCTCTCCCTTGCCAATCACGATCATCTTTTTTACTCTTTTAAACAAAAATATGTTATACCAATTGTTCGTTTCCACAATTAGTATAACATATATATTGAAATATGTGATTATGAATTTTGAAGCTGTTCGATTTCTTGCTTTGACATGCTTTCACGCCAAATAACTGCACCTAAACCTGTTAGCTTATCTACTAAGTTTTCATAGCCTCGGTCAATGTGCTCAAGGCCTGTTACTTCTGTAATTCCTTCTGCCATTAATCCAGCAACAACTAAAGCAGCACCAGCTCTTAAGTCACTTGCCCGAACTTTCGCCCCTTGTAATTTAGAGGGACCATTAATAATGGCAGAACGTCCTTCTACCTTAATCGTTGCGCTCATTCTACGAAGTTCATCAATATGCTTAAAACGTGCTCCATATATCGTGTCCGTTACAATACTTGATCCATTTGCCTTCGTTAATAAAGAAGTTAACGGTTGCTGAAGATCGGTTGGGAAACCAGGATATACTAATGTCTTAATATCAACAGGTTTTAAGTTATCCGTTCCTCGTACTAAAATTTGATCATCCTTTGATTCTATTGAAATCCCCATTTCACGAAGCTTTGCAATTAAAGATTCTAAGTGTAATGGAATAACGTTATCAATTAAAACTTCTTCACCCATAGCCGCGCCAAGTATTAAGTATGTACCTGCTTCAATTCGGTCTGGAATGATAGAGTGTCTGCAACCATGCAGGGAATCAACACCATCGATACGGATGACATCTGTTCCAGCACCTTTGATTTTTGCACCCATGCTCGTTAAAAGTGTTGCTACATCAATAATTTCTGGTTCCTTTGCAGCATTTTCAATGATTGTACGTCCTTTAGCACGTACAGCAGCAAGCATTATGTTAATGGTTGCGCCTACAGACACAACGTCTAAATAAATTCTCGCTCCTTTTAATTCATCTGCACGCAAATAGATTGCACCTTGTTCATTTGTTATTTGTGCTCCTAGTGCTTCGAATCCTTTAATATGTTGGTCAATTGGACGTGGGCCTAAGTGGCATCCACCAGGAAGACCGATAACCGCCTTTTTAAAACGACCAAGCATGGCTCCCATTAAATAATAAGAAGCTCTAAGCTTTTTCACTTTTCCATTTGGTAATGGCATGGAAATCATTCTTGATGGATCAACAATAATTTCATTTTCATTTAAAGAAACGGTACCACCGATCTCTTGTAATAAATCTGATAGAATTTGAACGTCTGAAATATTCGGTAAACCATCTATAACTACTGGCGAATCTGCTAGTATCGTTGCAGGAATTAATGCAACTGCACTATTTTTCGCTCCACTAACACGAACTGTTCCTCTTAATTTATTTCCACCTTCAATTTTAAGCTTTTCCATATCCATATATGTCTCCCTTCTTCCTCAAAAGACGCAAGGCTAAATAGACGACTGGCTATAACCAATAGCCCTTCCACAATTCTATTACTTTTTAGTTTACACGAAATGTAAAAAAATATGTAATGAAAAGGTAAAATTGTGACAATATATCTAGCTTAGGAAGAATTAGTATTTTATTTTAATTAGACACTATCATAACATAGAATTTAGCATTTGTTTAAGGCGATATAACGAACAATCCATGAGACGCTACAAAGTCTTTTATTTATATGGATTCTGTTAAACAATAATGTTGATTTCCTGGGAGACACTCCCTTTCCGCTTGGCGAGCGGTGAGCCTCCTCGTCGCTTTGCTCCTGCATGAGTCTTACCTGTTCCACTTCTCCCGCAGAAGTCTCGCACCTTCCACTAAAATCAACATATAGATAAAAATCAACACTGTACTTTAACAGAGTCATTTATATAAAAAAAAACCGACCAAAGGCCGATTTTTTAACGGTTTTCCCAGTCAGCCAGGAATTGTTCAATTCCTTTATCTGTTAGTGGGTGGTGGAAGATTTGCATGATTACTTTAAATGGAATTGTTGCAATGTGTGCTCCACGTAGTGCTGATTCTGTAATGTGTTGAGGATGACGGATAGATGCTGCAATGATCTCTGATTGAATCCCATGAACATGGAAAATATCTGCAATCTTTGAGATTAGCTCTAGTCCATCATGACCAATATCATCTAATCTACCTAAAAATGGTGATACATACGTTGCACCAGCTCTTGCTGCTAAAAGTGCCTGGTTTGCAGAAAAAATAAGGGTTACGTTTGTTTTAATGCCTAGTTCCGTGAAAACTTTTACTGCTTTTAGTCCATCTGGAGTCATTGGCACTTTTACTGTAATGTTAGGTGCAATCGCCGCTAACTTCTTTCCTTCTTCAATCATTTCGTCTGCTTTTAGACTTATTACTTCAGCACTAACCGAGCCTGTTACTTCGGCTGTAATTTCCTTCAGGCGGTCTTCAAAGGAAACTCCTTTTTCTTTTGCTACTAATGAAGGGTTTGTCGTGACACCCGCTAAAACCCCTAAAGAATTCGCTTCTCTAATTTCTTCGATATTCGCTGTATCAATAAAAAACTTCATATATATATTCCCCCTTTATTTAAGATAAGAAAACCGCCTCTTCATTAGGCGGTCTTCATTCGTCTATGCTTTGTTAGATGAACCAAATTCGCGCATTTTACCTTGTACCGTTTCTTTAATTGTATCACGAGCAGGTCCTAGGTATTTACGTGGATCATATTCATTTGGCTTCGCCGCTAGAACTTCACGAACTTTTGCAGCAGAAGCAATTTGATTCTCAGTATTTACGTTGATTTTAGCTGTTCCAAAGGAAATTGCTTTTTGAATATCCTTTGTAGGAATTCCTGTACCACCATGAAGTACTAAAGGTACACCCGTTGCTTTTCCGATCTCTTCCATTTCCTTGAAGCCAAGGTTAGGTTCACCCTTGTAAGGCCCGTGAACAGAACCAAGTGCTGGAGCTAAGCAGTCAATACCTGTACGGCTCACTAACTCTTCACACTCTTTAGGATCAGCGTAGATAACGCCATCTGCTACTACGTCATCTTCTTGCCCGCCAACTACCCCAAGTTCAGCTTCAACTGATACTCCATGGAAGTGTGCTAGTTCTACAACTTTGGTTGTTGTTTCAATGTTTTCTTCAAATGGATGGTGAGAAGCGTCAATCATTACCGACGTAAATCCTGCATGAATTGCTTTTGCACAAGATTCAAAGCTTGAACCGTGGTCTAAGTGAATCGCTACAGGTACTGTAATGTTGTAATCTTCTATAAGCGCCTTAACCATTGCTACAACTGTTTTAAAACCACCCATATAACGAGCAGCACCTTCAGATACCCCTAAAATTACAGGAGAGTTTTCCTCTTGTGCCGCAAGCAAAATAGCTTGTGTAAATTCTAAATTGTTTAAGTTAAACTGACCTACAGCGTAACCTTCTTCTTTTGCTTTAATTAGCATTTCTTTCATTGAAACTAAAGGCATATTAAATCCTCCTTATGTATCTTTCCTAATAACCTCGGTACGCAACACAATCTCTACTATCATACCCTAGTTACCACCAATTATGTAGCTCTTTACACTGAAAAAAGCCAAATTAGTTAAACTATTGGCTCAGGTTTCAGTTTATAGCATACCAACTAATGCTGAAAACAGCAATTGTTAAGCAGGTACATGTTTATGAACGAATGGGCAAATGCTTTCTAACCGCTTCTCTAATATCATCAATATCAAACGGCTTTGCGAAGTGTGTGATTGCACCAAGATCTTTTGCTTCTTGAATCATATCCAACTCACCATATGCTGTCATGATGATAACTTGAATATCTTTGTCCTTCACTTTCATTCGCTTCAATATTTCAATTCCATCCATACCCGGAATTTTCATGTCTAACAAAACAAGTTCAGGAGAATGCTTATCTACGATGTCAAGTGCTTGAAAACCATTTGCAGCTTGAAATGTTTGATAGCCTTCTTTTTGAAATACTTCATTTAATAGAATCCGAATTCCAAATTGATCGTCTACAATTAATAGTTTTCCACTCACCATTATTCACTCCTAGTCTTTAGCTATGAGAATAATTCTCCTTTTCATGCCAGGTTTCCTTCTTTTTGTTAAGAATAGTTTCCGACAAATTCCTACTTATTTCTCTTTCATTCGTGTTTTACCACGTATTGTTTTATAATAATAGCAAATTAAACGTAAGAAAGGTGCGAATTATGTTAAAAATTTTCGCAACACAACTACAAGGTATTTTTAAAAAAATTGAGGAAAAAGAGGAAGAGAACTTAGAGGATGGTGCACGACTACTATCACAAGCCATAATTGGGGATGGAACGGTTTATATTCATGGATTTGATGAGTTAAAAGCAGTAGAGCTAACTGCTCTAGAAGGACCAGAAGTGTTCCCAAAGGCATTACCCTTGTATAATGACGGCGTCCTTGCTGATGTGACTTCACTAGATCGAGTACTATTAATAACTAGAACTTCTGCAGATACATCTGCTGTTGAACTAGCAAAAGTTCTTAGTGAAAAAGGAATCTCAGTAGTTGCAGTCTCTAATAAAGGAGATGATGGTCGTTTGCCTTCTATTGTAGATGTACATATCGACAGTTATGTTACAAAGGGATTGATCCCAGATGAAACCGGAAACCGCTATGGTGTACCAACAACGATTGGAGCATTGTATGCTTATTATGGATTATATTTTACGGTTAAAGAATTTTTGGAAGAAAATGAGTAAAGAGCCTTCAAACGAAGGCTCTTTTTTTATGATTCTTTATTTTGTAAGGATGCTTGAACAAAATCTCTAAATAATGGTTGTGGTCTTGTTGGCCTAGAAATAAATTCTGGGTGAAATTGAGACGCAACAAACCATGGGTGATTTTTGATCTCGATAATTTCTACTAAACGACCGTCTGGGCTAGTTCCAGAGAACACAAATCCTGCATCTTCCATCGCTTGACGATATTGATTGTTGAACTCATAACGGTGACGATGACGCTCGTAGATGACCTCATCTTGATACGCTGAGAATGCACGAGTTTCTTCTTTCAGCTTACACGGTTGTAAGCCAAGGCGAAGTGTTCCACCTAAATCTTCAACATCTTTTTGTTCTGGTAAAAGATCTATAATTGCATGCGGCGTATTTGGATCAATTTCTGCCGAGTGAGCACCCTCTAGTCCTAATACGTTTCTTGCGAATTCAATCGACGCTAGTTGCATGCCTAGACAAATACCAAGGAATGGAACTTGCTTTTCACGTGCATACTTCGTTGCTGCGATTTTTCCCTCCACACCACGGTCGCCAAAGCCACCCGGTACTAAAATTCCGTCTGCGTCCTTCAGTAATTCATGTACATTCTCATGTGATACGTTTTCAGCATTAATCCAGTTTACTTGAATATCACTATCAAAAGCATATCCAGCGTGTCTTAACGCTTCAACTACTGAAATATAAGCATCTTGTAACTCAACGTATTTTCCTACTAAAGCAATCGTAGTTTTCTTAGAAAGATTTCTAACTCTATCTACTAACTCTGTCCATTCTGTCATATCTGCTTCTTTACATGTTAGTTTTAAATGCTCACATGTAATTTGATCTAAGCCTTGTGCTTGAAGAGATAGTGGAACAGCATATAATGTGTCTGCATCGATTGCTTCAATTACCGCTTTAGGATCGATGTCACAGAATAAACCGATTTTATCCTTCATGTCTTGTGTGAGTGGCATTTCCGCACGTACTACAATCACATTTGGTTGAATACCTAAGCTACGAAGTTCTTTTACACTGTGCTGAGTTGGTTTTGTTTTCATTTCACCTGCCGCTTTAATGTAAGGAACTAGCGTACAGTGAATGTACATGACGTTATCACGTCCGACATCGCTCTTCATTTGGCGAATTGCTTCTAGGAAAGGTAGTGATTCGATGTCCCCTACCGTTCCACCAATTTCCGTGATAACGATATCTGCATTTGTTTCACGACCTGCACGGTAAACTCTCTCTTTAATTTCGTTCGTAATATGAGGAATAACTTGAACCGTTCCACCGTTGTAATCTCCACGACGCTCCTTTTTTAATACAGTAGAATAAATTTTACCTGTTGTCACACTAGAATATTTACTTACGTTAATATCAACAAAACGCTCGTAATGTCCTAAGTCTAAATCTGTTTCTCCGCCATCATCAGTTACGAATACTTCACCATGCTGATACGGGCTCATTGTACCTGGGTCCACATTTATGTATGGATCGAATTTTTGGATTGTTACGCTTAATCCGCGGTTTTTTAATAATCTTCCTAATGATGCTGCTGTGATTCCTTTACCTAGTGATGAAACCACTCCACCTGTTACAAAAATATACTTTGTCATGTTGATCCCCCTCATCTGTTCTTTAACTCATTATGAAGTAACGCCTCATTGTTCATGCATAAAACACAAAAGCCCTTCCAATTATTTGGTAGCACATTCAACTTTAAAGGGTCTTCGTTTTCTGTATATAACATTCCCTTTCCAGTATGATTGTTGTGCTAAAACCTATTAAAATTTATGAAAAGAGCAATTTCGGAAAACTCACCGGCACAAAGTCCTCAAACATGTTACAGTTACCGGTTTTATTATGAGTTGTCATTAGGAAGGCAGTTTTCGCATAGATTGTTGTTTATCATGCCTATTGAGGTTATGAGGCATCTTATTTGTCTAAGCCATGAATGGTTCAGCTGTATTGATTTACTAAAGATGCCCACAATTTGATTAATACCAACAATGGTTACGAAAAGAACCTTAGAAAAACTTAAGTTAGCCCAGTCGAATGACTGGAACATTGCCATGGTTTTTCATAAATGCCAACAAAAAAAGCAGAAATTGCTCACCTTTTTCAAGGGAGCAATCTCTGCTAATTAAGTAACGTCTCTCGTGACGTTCCGTTTTTCTAGAGCCCAAATATGATTCTATATAGAGGCTTAAGAAAAGTCAAGGACTAGATTACAAATCTTCTTCGTCCTCGTCCTCTAGATCGTCAAACTCATCCTCTTCTTCATCATCTGCATCTGCATCAAGGTCTAAATCATCGTCTAGAAGATCGTCATCAAAGTCATCATCATCATCATCGTCGTCTTCATCGTCGTCTTCATCAAGTAGATCGTCGTCTTCTTCTTCAAGATCATCAATATCGTCATATTCTTCATCATCTAACTCATCATATTCTTCAATATCTAGATCTAAATCATCTTCGTCCTCAACCGCAGCCTTCTTCTTACCTTTTTTCTTCGGCTTTGCAGGCTGAGGTGTCTCTTCCTCGATTTGATCATACGGATACCAACTACGTAATCCCCATCTGTTTTCACCGAGAGTAAGGAAACGACCATCTATGTTTAAGTCTGTATAGAATTGAGCCATTTTACTTCTCAATTCATCTTCGGAGAGTTCAAGAAGTTTTCCAATTTCCTTAACAAGATCCTTAAATACAATTGCTTCTTTCTTTGAAGCCATAATCTCATATGCCAATTCAATCATTGACAGTTGCTTGATTTGCTCCGTTGAGTATTGTTTTAAACTCAAGGCGTGGCACTCCCTTTCCTATGTATAACTCTTGCTTCCATCATAATAGTATAAATGAAAGATTATGATAATAGTAATGCAAGAAGATAAAACTAATAGTAAACATACTTTTCATTATAAACAAATTTATACCAAATATGCTATACATGTGTAACGTTTTTAAGTAAAAAGTGCCTTAAACCATTCGACAGGTGCCAGGCACCACCCGAATTTTGTCGAATTATCTTTATTTCACACCATAAACAAGGAGAGCTTTACTGCTCTCCTTGTTTGTTTCTATTACATATTTCTTCTGTATTGTCCGCCTACTTCGTAGAGGGCACGTGTGATTTGGCCAAGGCTTGCTACTTTTACCGTTTCTAGTAGCTCTTCGAAGATGTTTCCACCCGATACCGCCACTTGTTTTAGGCGTTTTAGTGATTCTTCTGTTTTTTCTGCATGTTCGCCTTGGAATGCACGCAGATTTTGAATTTGTTGTTCTTTTTCTTCTTGTGATGCTCGAGCTAGCTCGATGTTATTTAACTCTTCTTCTGAAGGTGGATTTGGATTTAAATAAGTGTTCACACCAATGATTGGTAATTCACCTGAGTGTTTTTTCATTTCATAGTGCATGGATTCTTCTTGGATCTTACCACGTTGGTATTGCGTTTCCATCGCACCTAACACGCCACCGCGGTCGTTGATTCTTTCGAACTCTTGTAGTACCGCTTCTTCTACTAAATCTGTTAGCTCTTCAATGATAAACGCACCTTGCAATGGATTTTCGTTCTTCGTTAGACCATGCTCTTTTGTAATAATCATTTGAATGGCCATGGCACGACGAACTGATTCTTCAGTTGGCGTTGTAATTGCTTCGTCATACGCATTTGTATGAAGGGAGTTACAGTTATCGTGAATTGCCATTAACGCTTGTAGCGTTGTACGAATGTCGTTAAAGTCAATTTCTTGAGCATGCAGTGAACGTCCGCTTGTTTGAATATGATACTTTAACTTTTGGCTACGCTCATTCGCACCATATTTATTTTTCATGACAATTGCCCAAATTCTTCTCGCTACACGACCAATTACTGTATATTCAGGGTCTAAGCCATTACTAAAGAAGAAAGATAAATTAGGAGCAAAATCATCAATGTTCATGCCGCGGCTTAAGTAGTACTCAACATACGTAAAGCCATTTGCCAATGTAAAGGCTAACTGAGAAATTGGGTTTGCACCCGCTTCAGCAATATGATAACCAGAGATTGAAACTGAATAGTAGTTTCGCACGCGGTGATCCGTAAAGTATTGCTGAATATCTCCCATCATACGAAGCGCGAATTCTGTTGAGAAGATACATGTGTTTTGCCCTTGGTCTTCTTTTAAAATATCTGCTTGAACCGTACCACGAACCGTTTGAAGAGTTTGTGCTTTCACTTCCATATACTCTTCTACTGTTAAAATTCTACCTAGTTCCTGTTCACGCTTTTCAACTTGTTGGTGAATTGCAGTGTTAAAGAACATTGCCAGAATAATTGGTGCCGGGCCGTTTATTGTCATCGACACAGACGTTGAAGGTGCACATAAATCAAAGCCATCATATAGCTTTTTCATATCTTCAAGTGTACAAATGCTTACTCCACTTTCCCCAACCTTACCGTAAATGTCTGGGCGATAGTCTGGATCTTCTCCATAAAGCGTTACAGAGTCAAACGCCGTACTTAAGCGTTTCGCGTTATCGTCCTTTGATAAGTAATGGAAACGACGGTTTGTTCTTTCTGGTGTACCTTCACCAGCAAATTGACGTTTCGGATCTTCTCCTTCACGTTTGAAAGGGAATACTCCAGCCGTAAACGGAAATGCACCTGGGACATTTTCTTTGTAAATCCAGCGTAGGATTTCACCGTAATCTACAAACTTCGGAAGTACAACTTTTGGAATATCTAAGCCAGATAAGCTCTTCGTTGTTAACTCAGTAACAATCTCTTTATCCCGAACCTTCGTTACAAATTGCTTACCAGTATATTTTTCTTTTAACTGTGACCAGCCTTCAAGTAACTTCTTCGATACTGGAGTTAGCTTATACTCAAATGCAGCCTTTGCTTCTTCCAGTACCGCAACTGCCTCACTTTTTTCACTAACTGCCTCAATTGCACCTTCTAATTGGAACAGCTTGCGTGCTGCTTGAACTTGTTCTTCTGTCATCTTATGATAACCGCGTACTGCATCTGAAATTTCTCTTAAGTAGTAACGACGGTTGTTCGGAATGATCACGTTTTGCTTTTCAACAAGATTATCTTTTGAAAAAGTTGTAGTCCAAGCTTTTCCTGCTTTTTGATTAATTAAGTCAACTAGCGCAGCAAAAAGCGAATTCGTTCCTTGGTCGTTAAATTGACTTGCAATCGTACCGTAAACAGGCATTCCTGCTAAATCTTTATCAAACAACAGATGACTGCGTTGGTATTGCTTTTGAACTTGGTTCTTTGCATCTTCAGAGCCTTTACGCTCAAACTTATTGATGACAATTAAGTCTGCATAATCAATCATATCGATCTTTTCAAGCTGTGAAGGCGCCCCGAACTCACTTGTCATCACGTACATCGCAACATCAGAGATTTCTCTAATTTCTGCATCACCTTGACCGATTCCACTTGTTTCAACAATGACTAAGTCAAAGCCAGCAGCTTTAACTACTGCAATTGCATCTTTAATTGCAAGAGAAAGTTCTGTGCGAGAACCACGAGTTGCTAAACTTCTCATAAATACGCGCGGGTTAAAGATTGCATTCATACGGATGCGGTCACCAAGTAGTGCTCCACCTGTTTTTTGCTTCGTCGGGTCAACAGATAGTACGGCAATTTTAATATCCTCAATTTCATTTAAGAAACGACGAACGATTTCATCTGTTAACGAGCTTTTTCCAGCACCACCTGTACCTGTAATTCCTAATACAGGCGTGTCAGTTGCAAGCTCTTTCACTTTTTCTAATACAGATTCTGCTGCAGCCGCTGCTTCATTTGTTGCATTGACTTGCCCTTCAGCAAGAGTAATAAGTCTCGTAATCGCTTGAATATTGCCTTCTTTAAGCCCTTCAAGCTCGTTTGTAATGGATGTAACTGTTGGGAAATCACATTCCTCGATCATGCGGTTAATCATTCCTTGAAGACCATACTGTCTGCCATCTTCAGGCGAGAAGATTCTAGCAATTCCATAGTCATGCAGTTCATGAATTTCACGAGGAATAATAACCCCGCCACCGCCACCATAAATACGGATGTGTGAAGCATTTCTTTCTTTTAGTAAATCGTACATATATTTGAAGTATTCCACGTGTCCACCTTGGTAAGAAGAAATTGCAATTCCTTGAACATCTTCTTGAATGGCAGCAGAAACTACTTCTTCAACTGAACGATTGTGACCAAGGTGAATGACTTCTGCCCCACTTGCTTGGATAATACGACGCATAATGTTAATAGAAGCATCATGCCCATCAAAAAGAGATGACGCTGTCACAAAACGAATATGATTTTTCGGCTTATAAATTTCAGTAACCGTCATACGTAACCCTCCTTTAACTTCTTGTCTATCGATTAATACCTGTTAACAAATTTTCAATTTGAGAATTTGTATACTCTTCTAAGGAATAGAGCTTTTGCAGTGCCCATCGTCTAAAGCCCCACATTTGTCCTTGTACGAAAATATTATGAGCGATTAATTTCCTCTCATTTTCATGGAGGTCGAATTCACCATTTTCAACACAAGCCTTTAAAATTGCTTCAAACATCTCAACCATTTCTAATTCTTTTTTTAATACATATGGTAAGTCTTCTTTAGATAAAGACTTTGCTTCCTGATACATAACTAGCACTTCATCTTGCATTTCATCCATTACTTTAAAATAGTTCTTAATGGCAAGTAGCAGGCTTTTTGTATCGCCTTTCTTTGGATCAATGTCTCGTTTTAATCGTTCACTTACTTCATCATAGATTCGGTCACAAACTAAATAGAGGACGTCTTCTTTTTTTCCAATATATTCATAAAGCGTTCCAATACTAAATCCCGCTGCTTTGGCAATTTCTCGTGTTGTTGTACGGTGAAAGCCTTTTTCTTTAAATAAAGAAACTGCCCCTTTGATCATTTGATTCCTTCTTATTTCAATGAGCTTCTCATCTTTTACAGAAGCAGGCACGTTTTGCTTTTTCATCTTCACACCGCCAATAGTTAGGAAGGAGCCTAACTTTTTATGATGCTAGGCTACCTTTTACTTTTCTTATTTCGCTAGCATTCTTGAGATTACTAGACGTTGAATTTCTTGTGTTCCTTCGTAAATTTGAGTAATTTTCGCATCACGCATGAAGCGCTCTACTGGATAATCCTTCGTGTAGCCGTAACCACCGAATACTTGAACGGCTTCTGTTGTTACTTTCATTGCTGCATCTCCAGCAAATAATTTTGACATTGCCGATTCCTTTCCGTATGGAAGACCTTCTGACTCTAACCATGCTGCTTGGTATGTTAGCAATCTAGCAGCTTCTACACTTGTAGCCATATCCGCTAGTTTAAATCCAATACCTTGGTGTTCGATGATTGCTTTTCCAAACTGTTTGCGCTCTTTTGCATAATCTACAGCTGCATCTAGTGCACCCTGTGCAATTCCAACTGCTTGAGCTGCGATCCCGTTACGGCCACCATCAAGTGTCATCATCGCAATTTTGAAGCCCATACCTTCTTCGCCAAGTACGTTTTCAGCAGGTACACGGCAATCTTCGAACATGATTTCAGTTGTAGGAGATGAACGAATTCCTAGTTTTGCTTCCTTCTTACCTACAGAGAATCCTGGGAAGTTACTTTCTACGATAAATGCCGTTGTTCCTCTTGAACCTTTTTCAGGGTCTGTTACAGCAAATACAACATAAATATCTGCTACTCCACCGTTTGTAATGAAGATTTTCGAACCGTTAATGATCCAGTCATTTCCGTCTTTACGTGCAGTTGTTCTCATTCCACCTGCATCAGAACCTGAGCCTGGCTCTGTTAAGCCATATGCACCGATTGATTTTCCTTCTGCCATTGGACGAAGGTACTTTTGCTTTTGTTCTTCTGTACCAAACTTGTATACCGGCCATCCAGCTAGTGAAGTATGAGCTGAAAGTGTTACCCCTGTTGATCCACAAACGCGGGAAAGTTCTTCGATTGCGATTACGTATGCAAGGTAGTCACTTCCAATTCCACCGTACTCTTCTGGCCATGGAATACCTGTTAAGCCCAGCTCTGCCATTTTGTCAAAAATTTCACGGTCAAAGCGTTCCTCTTCATCACGTTCTGCAGCCGTTGGTGCTACCTCATTTTTTGCAAAGTCACGTACCATTTTACGAATCATTTCATGTTCTTCAGAAAGTTTAAAGTTCATTTTTATATCCTCCTAGTAGGTTTCCTCTTGTAATCTATTAAATGTGAAAATTATAAACGTTTGCTAATAACAAGTCGTTGTATCTCGCTAGTACCTTCATAAATTTCGGTAATTTTAGCATCACGGAAAAATCTTTCTACTGGATATTCCTTTGTAAAGCCGTACCCACCATATACTTGAACAGCCTCTGTAGCTGTTTCAACCGCTGTCTTCGAAGCAAAAAGCTTTGCAATCGATGCTTCTACACCGCATGGCTGGTTATTCATTCTTAGGAAGGCCGCGCGGTAGGTTAATAGCTTTGCAGCTTCTACATTTGTCGCCATGTCTGCTAACTTGAAGCCAATTCCTTGAAGATCAATAATTGACTTGCCGAATTGCTTCCGTTCTTTTGCATAGTCTACTGCATGTTCTAGAGCTGCTTCTGCAATACCTAAGGATTGAGCTGCAATACCAATTCGTCCAACATCTAAGTTTGCCATTGCAACTTTAAAGCCTTGTCCTTCCTCTCCAAGTAGATTACTTGTAGGTACTTTCATATCTTCGAAGGAAAGCTGCACTGTGCGTGAACCGTGAAGACCCATTTTGTGTTCGTCTTTTCCGATGACAAGACCTGGCGTATCTTTTTCAACAATAAATGCTGAAACTCCCTTAGTTCCTTCTTCTGGATTAGTCGATGCAAACACAATATACGTATTTGCTTCTCCCCCGTTTGTAATGAATACTTTCGATCCGTTTAAGATGTAGTGATCTCCCGTTTTCACTGCGCGTGTTTTTAAGCTTCCCGCGTCAGATCCTGCACCTGTCTCTGTAAGGGCAAATGCTCCTAGGTATTCTCCTGTCGCTAACTTTGGAACGTACTTTTGCTTTTGCTCCTCTGTACCAAAATAGAGTATTGGGTTTGTCCCTACAGACGTGTGTACAGAGAGGATCACCCCTATCGTTGCACTAACCTTTGATATTTCATGAATGGCAATAATGTAAGAAATGAAGTCCATTTCAGCTCCGCCATATTGCTCTGGAACTGGAATACCCATTAATCCAAGCTCACCCATTTTTTTTAGAATTTCGTGTGGAAATTCCCCTGCTTCCATTCGTTCAACAAATGGAGCAATTTGTCCTTGAGCAAAATCTCGAACCATCTTCCTCATCATTTCCTGCTCTTCTGTAAATCTCAAATCCATATTATGAACCTCCTTAGATGCCAAATCCCTTATGCGCTCGCCCCTGCACTTTAGCTCTTTAAAGCGATGGGGGACAGGCCCCCACTACGTTAAAGCGCGAAAGCACCGCTCGTTTTTCGTTACGCGTATGTGTAGAATCCGCGTCCTGATTTACGTCCTAACCAGCCTGCTTTTACGTATTTGCGTAGAAGTGGGCATGGACGGTATTTGTCGTCACCAAAGCCTTCGTGTAATGTTTCCATGATGTATAGACATGTATCTAATCCGATAAAGTCAGCTAAAGTTAACGGACCCATTGGGTGGTTCATACCAAGCTTCATTACTTCATCGATTGCTTCTACCGATGCTACACCTTCATACAATGTGTAGATCGCTTCGTTAATCATTGGCATTAGGATACGGTTTGATACGAATCCTGGAAAGTCGTTTACTTCTACTGGTACTTTATCAAGTTTTTTCGTAATTTCTTCGATTGTGCTATATACTTCATCTGCGGTCGCTAAGCCGCGAATAATTTCCACTAGTTTCATAACTGGTACAGGATTCATAAAGTGCATGCCAATTACTTTTTCAGGTCTGTTTGTACTTGCCGCAATTTCTGTAATCGGTAATGATGAAGTATTAGTTGCAAGAATTGCATGAGCTGGCGCAATTTTGTCTAGTTCTGCGAAGATCTTTGACTTAATTTCCATGTTTTCAACTGCTGCTTCAATAACCAGATCTACTTCGCTTGCATTGTTTATATCAGTAGAGCTGCTAATTCTTGCTAAGATTGCTTCCTTCTCATCTGCAGCCATACGTCCCTTTTCTACCTGGCGAGACAAGTTCTTGTTGATGATTCCTAATCCTCTATCAACAAACTCTTGTTTCAGATCTTGTAAGTACACGCTATATCCAGCCATTGCACAAACTTGCGCAATTCCTGAACCCATCTGACCTGCACCAATGACCATAATCTTTTCAACACTCATCGTTTCTCCTCCGAATCTAAAATAATATTAATCTATTTTTCGCGCACGATTCGCTTTAACACTTTACAGTAATGGGGGACAGGCCCCCGATGCTTTAAAGCGCTAAATCACTTTATGCTTTTACTTCAATCATAATTGCGTCGCCTTGGCCGCCACCTGAGCATATGGAGGCGATTCCGATTCCACCGCCTCGTCGTTTGAGTTCGTACGCTAGTGTGATAATGATGCGTGCTCCACTTGCACCGATTGGATGACCCAGTGCTACTGCTCCGCCGTTCACATTCACTTTTTCTGGATTAAGACCCGCAATTTTACCGCTTGCAAGTGCCACGGCCGCGAATGCTTCGTTTACTTCAAAAAGGTCGATCTCTTCAATGGATTTCCCTGTTTTCTTAAGTAGTTCGTTAATCACGATTCCTGGTGTTTTCGGGAAGTCTTTTGCTTCAGTTGCGATTGCTGCATGCCCGATGATCGTAGCTAGTGGATTGCGTCCCTCACTAATTGCTCGGTCTTCACTCATTAACACAAGTGCAGCTGCTCCGTCATTAATTCCTGGTGCATTTCCAGCTGTGATCGTACCGTCTTTTCCGAATACTGGCTTTAAGTTCGCTAACGCTTCTATCGACGTTTCCTTACGTGGAGATTCATCGTTCTCTACTACTACCGGATTTCCCTTACGTCTTGGAACTTCGACAGGAACGATTTCCTCAGCTAATCTTCCACTCTCAATTGCTTTAATCGCTAGTTCATGACTTCTGTATGACCAAGCATCTTGTTCTTCCCTTGTAAGTCCAAGCTCACTTGCCACTCCATTTCCATACGTCCCCATATGAACGCCTTCAAAGGAACATGTGAGTCCATCGTGCACCATTAGGTCAGTCACAGTTGCATCTCCCATACGTAATCCCCATCTTGCCTTTGGTAAAACATAAGGTGCGTTACTCATCGATTCCATTCCACCAGCAACAATGACTTCTTCGTCACCTGCACGAATAATTTGGTCAGCCAGTGTCACACTTCTTAATCCTGAAGCACAAACTTTATTGATTGTTTCCGTCTTCACTTCCCACGGAATACCTGCATGACGAGCAGCCTGTCTAGATGGAATTTGCCCTTGACCACCTTGAAGGACTGTTCCTAAAATAACTTCTTGAACATCTTCTGGAGTAACATTGGCGCGATTCAACGCCTCCTTCACTGCCATTCCACCTAATTCAGATGCTGTAAAAGTACTTAATCCTCCGCCAAATTTACCGAACGGTGTACGAACTCCACTTAAAATCACAGTTCTTCCCATTTCAATCCACCTCACTAATGTAGTAAACGCTTTCAACACCTAACAAAAAATATATCAATTCCTCGGCACCTATTGCTTTGTACATGCCGATTGAACGCTCGCTCGGTTACTTTCACAAAAGGGGGTGTACGACAATTTAATCGTACACCTTCACCTATACTATATTCGTAGTTTACTAGTTTTATCCCGTTCTTATGGTGAAAATAAACTTACTTAGTATTAAGAAGCTAATTCCTTTGTATCACCACAAACAGCCTTTTCTAAAATTTCGACTACGTCTAATGTTTGAACTTTATCTTCTACTTCTTTCGCCTTTGTACCATCACTGATCATTGTTAAGCAGTATGGACATCCACTACTAATGACAGATGGATTCACAGCTAATGCCTGCTCTGTTCTCGCAACGTTAATACGAGTACCTGAATGTTCTTCCATCCACATTAATCCTCCACCAGCTCCACAGCACATACCCGTTTCGCGGTTACGTTCCATTTCAACTAGCTTTACACCGGTAATTGCTTTTAAAATTTCACGTGGTGGATCATACACTTCGTTGTAGCGTCCTAAGTAACAAGAATCATGGAACGTAATCGTTTCATTAACTGCGTACTTAGGCTTTAATCGTCCGTCTCTTACTAACTCAGCCAGTAGCTCTGTATGGTGGTACACTTCAGCTTCTAATCCAAAATCAGGATATTCATTTTTAAAGATATTGTAAGCATGAGGATCGATTGTTACGATCTTCTTGACTTCATTCTTTTCAAATTCTTCAATATTCTTCGTTGCTAGCTCTTGGAATAAAAATTCATTTCCTAAGCGACGAGGAGTATCTCCAGAGTTCTTTTCTTTGTTTCCTAAAATCGCAAACTTCACACCAGCTTCATTTAAAAGCTTTGCAAAAGATAATGCAATCTTTTGGCTACGGTTATCATATGAACCCATTGAACCTACCCAGAATAGGTATTCAAACTCTTCACCTTGCTTGCTTAATTCTTTCACTGTTGGAACGACTACATCCTCGCGAGCTGTTCTCCAGTCTTCACGTTCTTTACGGTTTAATCCCCACGGATTACCTTGACGCTCTATGTTTGTCATTGCACGTTGTGCATCCGCATCCATTTTACCTTCTGTTAATACTAAGTAACGACGAAGGTCAATAATTTTATCAACGTGTTCATTCATAACCGGACATTGGTCTTCACAGTTACGGCACGTTGTACACGCCCAAATTTCTTCTTCAGTAATTACTTCACCGATTAAGCTTGGGCTGTACATATCAAGAGCACCTGCAGATTCTTCTACACCTTTACCAGAAGCCATCATTGCAATCTGATTACCTTGTGTGTTAGAAAAAGCTACAGCTGGTACCCATGGAGTACGTGATGTTACTGCCGCACCTGTATTCGTTAAGTGATCACGAAGCTTTAAAATTAAGTCCATTGGAGAAAGCATTTTCCCTGTACCTGTTGCTGGACACATATTTGTACAGCGTCCACACTCAACGCAAGCATATAAATCGATTAATTGTGATTGAGTAAAATCTTCAATTTTCCCAACACCGAATGATTCTTGTGTTTCGTCTTCAAAATCAATTTTTTCTAGTTTTCCTGGTCTTGATAATCTGTTGAAAAATACGTTCGCAGGTCCTGCAATTAAGTGAGCATGCTTGGATTGCGGCACATAAACTAAGAAAGTTAAAAGGAACAATAAGTGAATCCACCAAGCTACGTAAAACAGAACTATCGATGCAGTCTCACCAATTCCACTTAATAAAAAGGCAAAGCTAGATGCAATAGGTTCTGACCATGTTAATTCATGACCATGCCAGACGATTCCCATCCCGTTTCCGAATAAAACAGATAGCATTAATCCACCAATGAATAGTAAAACTAACCCTGATTTGAAACCTCTTTTTAAGCGGACTAGTTTCTCAACATAACGTCTATAAAAAGCCCAAACTACCGCAATTAAAATCATTAATGAGATGATTTCTTGGAAGAATGTAAAACCTGGATATAATGGTCCTAACGGCAAGTGCGATCCGGGAACTAGACCTTTCCAAATAAAATCAATCGCTCCGAATTGGACAAGAATAAAACCATAAAAGAACATAACATGTATAATTCCACTTTTTTTATCTTTTAATAGTTTTTTCTGACCAAAAACGTTAACCCAAATCTTCTCCATACGTTCTTTTAGTTTTCCATCAAATTCAACCTTTTTTCCTAGCTTAATGTAAGCAAGACGAGTTTGAATTAAGTACACAAACAAATGGACAGCGTAAGCGGTTACAAGTAAAAATGCAATGAAGTTAATCCATAATAGCGGATTCATCGTTTAACCCCTTCCTTTAAAAAATGAAAGTTTTATTACTTCGTCAAGTTAGGAAACCCTTACATAACAAATAATTTAAACAGTAATAAATTTTCAGATTTTTATTTCTATACTTCCATTATAATATGAATGAGCATTCAGTCAACACATTTTATTAATGAATCTTTTCCCATCCATTAGGGGAAGATAAAGTTTAGCGTTCAAGGTATGTGTGATGATGTTAGGAGGCTCATGAATGGCCATCTTCTTCCTTGTACTATTGATTATATTTATATGGATGATAGTTGATTACAAACTTGGCCGATTTTTTCATATTAGACGTATGAAAAAGCGAAGCTATCCTACTCGTAAAAGTGATATTGCATTATTTATTACAGGGCAAAAGCTGTATGATGATTTATTTTATGAAATCAAAAATGCGAAAAAGCACATTCATATTTTATTTTACATTGTGAAAGATGATAATATCAGTAATACCTTTCTAGAGCTATTAATGGATAAGGCGAAACAAGATGTTGAAGTAAGACTACTGTTAGATCGCATCGGTAGTGTGAATTTAACTAAACTCATGATTCAAAAGCTTAAAGATAGTGGTGTTCAATTTTCTTTTTGTCATGTTCCAAAACTTCCGTTTATTGTTTACTCGATTAATGAAAGAAATCACCGAAAAATTGCAGTGATAGATGGAAAAACCGGCTATGTTGGCGGATTTAATATTGGAAAGGAATACCTTGGACAAGACCCCAAGCTCGGGGATTGGAGAGATTACCATCTTCGCATTGTTGGGGAAGGAGTTCAGGATCTGCAGACGCAGTTCTTACAGGACTGGAAAAAAGCAACGAAGGAAAATGCATTGGATAATGATGCTTATTTTCCGCAGCAATTACCTGGAAAACATGAACATAGCATTGTTCCTACACACGGTGTTTTTCTTCAGGACGTATTTATTGATTTAATACGTGGAGCAAAATCTGAGATTATTATCGGTACTCCATACTTTATTCCAAGTCGTAAGCTATTTAATGAGATTTTACAGGCTGCTAAAAGGGGCGTAAATGTTCATGTTATTGTTCCTATGAGAGCTGACCATCCCTTCGTAAAAGAAGCCGCCATACCGTACTTCAAACCACTCTTGCAGGCAGGTTGCAACGTTTATCGTTATTATTATGGGTTCTTTCATGCAAAAGTCATTGTAGTGGATGGAGAGATATGTGATATCGGAACCGCCAACTTTGATAAGCGCAGTTTATTTTTGAATCATGAAATTAATTGCATTATTACTGATAGACCATTCATTGATGAAGTACGAGAAAGCTTATTGAGGGATATTGACTTTTCTGAAAAGGTAACGATGGATTTTCTGCAAAATCGCTCAATACTGCAAAGGCTAAAAGAAGTTTTTTCAAAACTTATATCAAAACTATTATAGATATATGGAGAAAGTTATGAGAATACGATTTGGGTATGTTTCCACAGCATTATCACTGTGGGAAAGCTCCCCCTCTAAAACAATCACCTTTACAAATTGGAAAAAGCTCATGAAAGAGGAAAGAATTCCTCGATTAGTGGAACTCGCTAAACTGAACCTTCACAACACAAAACGGGCGCTCATGTACAATGTTGCACATGAAATCGATTTATACCGCCTTTCCTCGTCTATTGTTCCGCTTGCGACACATCCAGAAGTAAACTGGGACTATATGAGCGACTTAAAAGAGGAACTTAAGGATATTGGTGAGTTTGTAAAAACACATAAACTGAGACTTAGCTTTCACCCAAACCAGTATACTCTTTTTACAAGTGATAAAAAGCAAGTCACGTTAAATGCAGTTAAAGATATGGAGTATCACTATAACGTACTTAAAGGGATGACCATTGAAGATGCCTCCCTCATTAACATTCATGTTGGCGGAGCATATGGCGATAAAGAGGAAGCCCTTAAACGATTTAACAAGAACATTCAGCTTTTGCCTACTGATGTGAAAGGTCGGATGACATTAGAAAACGACGACAAAACCTACACAATGGCAGAAACACTTGCCGTTTGTAGAGAGCATTCCATACCGTTAATGTTTGATTACCATCACCATATGGCTAACCTTAGTGAGGAAAGTTTAGAAGAGCTATTACCTTCCGTTTTTGAAACATGGGATCACTTCGGATTGATTCCAAAGGTACATATCTCTTCACCAAAAACCGAAAAACAATTTAGACATCACGCTGACTTTGTAGATTTAGAATTCATTCTACCTTTTTTAAAAGTTGCTAAATCAATCGGAAGAGACTTTGATATTATGATTGAAGCGAAGGAAAAGGATCGAGCTGCCCTAAAGCTAGTCGAAGATATTTCTAGCATAAGAGGTATAAAGAGAGTTCGTGGCGGCGCAATCGAGTGGAAATGAAAATCCCTCCTCTTTAATGAGAAGGGATTTTTGGTTTATTATTTTACCCAAGGTAATAGTGGTGATACCCACATGAATAATTTAAAACCAAGATAAACACCTACAATACCGGTTACTCCCGCTAACGCTGGTGGTGCAGGAATCGGTAAGCGTAATAAAGCAAATAAAAAACCTACAATAACACCTGTGATAAGTGCTAAGAAGACTTCTCTCATTCTTCAAACATCCTTCCATTTTTCACATTCTAAGTTTTACTATTATAAGTATGACCTAATTTTGTGGTCATAACTCTCAAAAAAAGAAAGCGCACCAGTCATATGCTTCGACTGGGCGCCACATATTTCCGGAACCAAAAATTAATAAGAGGTTGGGACAAAACTAAAACACGATACTCTAAAGACGAACAATTTCAAATTAGATAGCCTTTTAATACAGCTGTTAATTTCCGTGCAAGACTTCGCTTTCCGTGGGCGGTTGGTGAGCCTCCTCAGTCGTTCCTCCCTGCGGGGTCTCACCTAACTCGCTTCTCCCGCAGGAGTCTTCGTCTTGCACTCCAATTAACAGCAAGAACATACCTTAAAACAAAACGTAGTCTCTAACAATACAAATAAAAAAATCCGAACTCATTCAAATCCTATTAAACGAATTTGAGATGATTGTTCGGATTTTTCTTCGCCAAAAATACTTTTGGCCAAGCCTTTTAGCTTTCATTAACTCATCACATGCAAGATAAAGTTAATCAAAAATAGTGTCGCGATTACGAGTAATATTAATGAAACCTCTTTACCTCTACCTGTAGCAAACTTAAGAATTGGATATAAGATGAATCCAATTGCAATACCATCAGCGATGCTGTAAGTAAAAGGAATCATAGCAATAATAAGAATAGCCGGGAAACTCTCTGTTAAATCTTCTAAATCTAGATTGCGAATATTTTGGAGCATTAATCCACCAATGATAATCAAGATCGGTGCAATTGCACTATTTGGAATTAATTTAATAACAGGGATGACAAATACGGACAGTAAAAACAAAAGTCCTGTTGTTACTGAGGTTAGTCCTGTTCTGCCTCCCGCAGCCATACTGGCAGCACTCTCGACACTTGATACAGTCGGGCTTGTTCCGAACAACCCTGATAGCATGGCTGATATAGAATTCATTTGAAACGCACGAGCAAATTTTTCATTTCGCTCAATGAACGCTACATGACCATGAACAAGTCCTATATTCTCAAAAACAATAACCATCGTTAGTGAGAAAACAGCGATCCAAAAGGTGGACGATAAAATCTTGGCAAAGGACATTGCGCTGAATACTTCCATATAGTCAGCTAGAGAGAATTCTTCTCCAGCAGGCTGCGCGAAGTCAATGATACCAAATAAGGATCCAATAATTGTCCCCAAAACGATTGTAATTAAGAAGTTTCCTGGTATATTGCGTATAAACAATATTAGCGCAATTAGAAAAGTCACAATTGTTGAAAGAACTAAAGGCTCTCCTAACTCACCCAGTTGGATAATTGAATTTGTTCCTTTCTCTACAATTCCACCCTTCTCAAGACCAATCAATATCAAAAACATTCCAAGTCCAACCGAAATCGCCTCTTTTAAGGAGTGCGGAATTGAATCGCTTAGCGTTTTTGAAAAGCGAGAAAATGCAACCAGCATAAAAATGAGACCGGAAACAAATACGACAGCTAATGCTTCCTGCCATGATAATCCCATTGATTGGACCATTGTGTAGGAAAACAACGCATTAATGCCCATCCCTGGTACAAGGAGTATGGGTACATTCGCAAAAAAGCCCATAAGCAAACAACCGACAACTGATGTAAAAATAGTTGCTAATATTGCCCCTTCCATTGGTATCCCAGCTTCAGATAAAATGAGAGAATTGACAGCAATGATGTATACGATTGTAAAAAAGCCAATTGTTCCTGCCATTACCTCTCGTTTAGCTGTTGTCTTATTTTGCTCAAGCTGAAATTGCCTGTATAACCATTTGTTTTTCATGATGCTACTACCTTTATTCAATTAGCCCTCTCCCTACCCGCTCTCTATAAAGAAAGCCACAAAATAACATTTTAACAGAAACTCTTCTTATTGAAAATAGATTAGAATACTTGGCCAAGAGCAGATCATTCGAAGCTGGAGATTACCTATGGTTTACCTCATCCTTTCTTACGCGCAAAAAAGGGAAGTCTTACAATGCCTTTACTTAGCATTATGAGAACTTCCCAATTTTTATAAATTGTTTAAATAGACACACTACATTTTTTCTGGAGCAGAAACTCCAATTAATGATAATGCATTTTTTAATGTTATTTGAACAGCCTTCATTAATGCATAACGAACTTTACTTAATTCAAGCTTTTCAGCATCTAACACCTTCTCCGCATTGTAGAAGCTATGAAGTGCTGTAGCTAATTCAAATACATAGTTTGTAATTCTGTGAGGCATGCGTTTCTCTGCTGCTTCTGTAACAGCTGCCGGGAATTCCCCTAACTTCTTAAGTAGTTCATATTCTTTTTCTGATGTAACAAGATCCAGATTCAGATCTGAGCCTTGTAGGTTCATCTCTTCACCTTGTCGTAAAATACTGCATATACGTGCATGCGCATATTGAGCATAGAAGACTGGGTTTTCGTTTGATTTCGAAACAGCTAAGTCCATGTCAAAATCCATATGAGAATCAGCACTTCTCATGGCGAAGAAGTATCTCATCGCGTCTACTCCAACTTCATCCATTAATTCACGGAGTGTAACAGCCTTTCCTGTACGCTTTGACATTTTTACTTTTTCACCGTTTTGGTATAGTTGAACCATTTGAATGATTTCAACTTCAAGTACATCTGCACCGTACCCTAGTGATTGAATCGCCGCTTTCATACGAGGGATATAACCGTGGTGGTCCGCTCCCCAAACGTTGATTAACTTATCGTGCCCTCGTTCAATCTTATCCTTATGGTACGCAATATCTGGCGTTAAGTATGTGTAAGAGCCGTCATTTTTAATTAATACACGGTTCTTGTCATCACCGTAGTCCATAGAACGCAACCACGTTGCACCCTCTTCTTCAAAAATCATTCCCTGCTCTTTTAGCTTCGCAAGTGCTTGATCTATTTTTCCGTTCTCATATAAAGATGTCTCAGAGAACCAAACATCAAATGGAACACGGAAGCTGTCTAAGTCCTTCTGAAGCTTTTTAAGTTCATATTTCAAACCGTACGAACGGAAAAATTCATATCGCTCTTCATCTGACTTCGATTCATACTGGTCACCGTACTCACTTGCAAGTTGTTTTCCGATTTCAATAATATCTGCTCCATGGTAGCCATCTTCCGGCATAGGCTTGTCCTGACCAAGCGCCTGGAAATAACGAGCTTCTACAGAAAGAGCTAAGTTGTGAATTTGATTACCTGCATCATTTATGTAATATTCTCGTGTTACGGAATAGCCTGCTTTTGCAAGAATATTACTTAATGAATCCCCTACTGCGGCACCACGAGCATGTCCTAAGTGAAGGTCACCTGTTGGATTTGCCGATACAAACTCAACATTGACTTTTACATTATTGCCTGCCTTTGTTTCACCGTAACTGTCTCCTGCATCAACGATCGTTGGAATTAAATCTGCTAAGTAACGGTTGTTCATGTAAAAGTTAATAAAGCCGGGTCCAGCAATTTCTATCTTTTCAATTGAAGCTTTTGATTTGTCAAAGTTGTTCACAAGCTCTTCTGCAATCACACGTGGTGCTTTTTTCGCTACACGTGCCAGCTGCATAGCCATATTTGTCGCATAGTCACCGTGAGCCTTTTCTTTTGGTAATTCTAAAACAACTTCAGGTATTTCTTCAGCATTAGCAAGACCTGCTTTTATAACTGCTTCTTTAATCTCTGCTTTTAACCGATCCTTTACTTGATCGACAACGTTCATTGTCTATTCCTCCTTAAATGCTATATGTAACAAGTATGTTCCGACTTCCTCGCCTCTCATACTAAGTCTATAGGTTAATCGAAAGAACCCCGTGCGATTTTGTTCGTCCCATTCATGAGAGATGTCATCCGTAGTTGCCGTTACTTCTAATTTAATATGAGGTGTTTCATGAATTCCTTTTGTCTTGTTATGTAGTCGAAACGGAATTCTCATATTTACCGAGCCACTTCTACGAATCCATGCTTCATCTCCGCCGAAGCGAACTGTCGTTTTCACGGGACCCTGCTCCTCTATTTTCTCCTCAAACAACAAAAAACTTTTATGATCCTTTATGTAGTATAGACCATTTGTCTCAAAAGAAAAATGCGCCTTCTCGTCCTGGTCTTGAATATCACTAGAAAAGGTAATGTGCACAGGAATACCATTCATCTGTTGCATACGTTCACGTCCTTATCCGTTATCCCGGTATAAACCGTCCGTAATTCCCCACTTAAAACCCTTTTGTGGAGATGATGATTAGCTAACACCCCGATTGTTTCGCACGCAGGATGGTGGTCACTTAGGTGTTGCCATAGGCCTACTCACGCAGGATGTGCTAACTTCTGTGTTGCTGACAGGACGTCAACGCTCTTAACAGAAGTTCCACTGTTAACCTAAGTTCCTCTTTCCATCTATGGAATACCATCACTCATGGAAATTTCACTTTATAACTTAATAAGTATATAGATTTCTATGAAGAAGTTCAATATCAAGAGTTTTTATTCGACAAAATCCGGGTGGTGCCTGGCACCAAAAAACCCAGCATATGCTGGGTTTGGCAAATACTATACTGCTTTAGACTGCGATGTAGTTTTGTGTTTGAGTTCAAAGCTTTGGTTGTTAATTTGGATTTTCTCTTGAATGGCTTCTTCTGATTTACGTTTTTTTCTTCTTTTACTTTCACCCATGCTAATTTTGGTGAAACCTTCTGTCATAAGGTTGACTGCATAGATAGAGATGGCGAAGAACAGAATTGGCGTGAACGGAATCCAAATGGATGTCTTCATAAATCTCTGTGCATCACCAATTAGCCCTGACCATTCCATTGAGAGCGTTGTTGGTGGATCTCCCATCATCGGGTCGAACGATACGACCGTTCCTCCAAAGAACAGTTTCATTAATCCTAAATGTGATAAAAGAAGAAGGACTTGAACTACTTGTTGTCCAAACATAATCACAAACTTTTCCTTTAAAAGTGGTAATATATGCTTACGTATCATAAAAAACTTACTTGCACCAAGTGTTTGTGAGCTTATGACGAAGTCCTTTTTCATAACTTCAGCACTTTCGTTGCTTATTAATACTGCTAATATTGGTACCGCTAACACCGTGAGCACCACTACTTCGATTGAAATTCTCTCAAAAAAACTATAGTGAAACCCTTCTGGCCCCATCCATAGCACCGGATATAGAATGTAATAAGCGATCAAAGTTAACGGTATATAGTGAAAGGAATCAATAAACCCATTCAAATATTTTCTAAACTTTGTTAAATAGGAGCTAAAGAAGATCCCAATTGGTATCGCCACAATTACACGCAATAGAGCAATACTTAACGCAGCTAAAATCGTAAATTTTGCACCAATAATCATTTTGTGAAGCATATGGAAGCCGAACATATCTGTCCCAAACCAAGCGTCCTTGCTCGGTGGAAGTGGAGCAGAATCTACGACACTCCCATTCTCATCATAAATATACCGATCCTGCGGCACTACGTCATCATAAACAGCCGTATAAACAAAGCTTGAAATCAAAAGTCCTGCGATAATCACAAAACCTATCAGAAACATTGGTTGAGTAAACAATTTTTTTATCATATAGATTCTCCCCCGTTTGCCACGTTCTTTAGAACAGCCTCTGTAATGTTGTATAGAAGGAAAATCGGAATAAAGAATAATAATACTCCAATTGTAAATAAAACCGGTGTCATGTACTGACTTAAAAATCTCGTTATTCCAAAAATATTAAATAAATATTCAATGATAAATAGATTGGAAAGCATAAACCAAATGACTTTCTTCGACTGGAAAAACAGGCTGATTGATGCGTTCCGTAAGACATGTATAAAAAGAATTGTAGATTTTGTAACTCCCTTCATTCTTGCCAAGTCCACATAATCCTTTTTCAATTCTTGCTCAAACAACAAGAAACTTAAACGGTAAAGTTGAATCGTTGGAAAAATAGCTAAACACAGCATTGGCAGTAAATACACTCGTTCTTCTGAAAGTGTGACAAAGTTAATTAATAGGATGTCAGTCTTTTGGTAGAAGAAAATAATAAAAAACTGCATAAGGAACACAATAAAAATGTCTGGTAAGGACTCGAATATATAGACAAATAGCTTCGTTTTCCCACGGTGCCTCTCTGGAAATAACATAGTAATGATGGTTAATGCAGTGGAAATAACATAAGCGATGAAAAGGGCACCAATTAAAAGAGTTAACGAATATAACACTGGACTAAACAGAGATGGAAATAAATTACGCGGTCTTCCATTCCAATCATACGTTAACGTATCATATTCCATTAAACCTTTTACAATCTCTTTTAATGCAGTGACGTACTGGGAAAAGTTAAGCAGGCTTTCACCTGATGCCGAAAATAAAGCCGGAATTGCACCTACTAAAATAATACCCATACACGCCACAATAAACTGTAGACTCACTTCTAGTATGCGTGGCATTTTTGATCCCCCTACTGTTTTTTCTCTCTTTTTTGATTTTTCTCTCAATTAATTTCAACATAAATTAAATAATATCACAAAAAACAGAAGAGAATAGTAAAAACGGATTAACTAATTTACATTTTTTTCTAATTATTTTTGGGGGAATAGTTATTGATGGAACTTTTAAAAGAACTTGCAATTGTATTAGGTCGAATTGTAACGATATTACCTTTACTTTTATTTATGACACTTTATATGGGAAGAAGATCCATCGGACAACTACCGATTTTTGACTTTCTGGCGATTATCACCTTAGGGGCTGTGGTTGGGGCTGATATTGCGGATCCGAAGATTGAACACATTCATACGGCTTTTGCTATCGTCATGATTGCGGTTTTCCAAAAAATTGTTGCACGGTTAAAAATACATAACAGGTGGTTTGGAAGATTGGTTACGTTTGAACCAACAGTCGTTATTCAAGATGGCGTTATGATTGTTAAAAACATTAACAGAATACAGTATTCAGTGGATAATATTCTCCTGATGCTTCGTGAAAAGGATATCTTTGATATCAGTGAGGTTCACTTAGCTATAATTGAAGGAAGTGGAAATATTACCGTTTTGCGAAAAGGAGAAAGTACACCTGTTACAAGAAAGGACCTGTCCTTGTCTAACGATAACATTTCTATAGGCTATCCCTTGATCGTTGAAGGAACGGTATATGAAGCGATTTTAAAAGAATTTTCTTTAGATAAGGCATGGTTGGAGGATGAGCTTCAGTCAAAAGGGATTACTCAAATCAACCAAGTATTTTTTGCATCCATTAATGTAAATAAACAACTTCAAGTCACTTTGCATCAACAGGATATCAAGACACCTCCTATTTTTCATTGATAAGAACAGGATTGCATAAAAAAAGAACCATAGACTTTTTCATCTATGGTTCATTTCTTTTATTTCACCCAGCCTAAAATCATTTCACGAATGAGTTTACTAGCTGTGTTAGCAGTTTGTTCAGAGTGATCGTAAATCGGCGCTACTTCTACTAAGTCTCCACCTACAACATTCACTTCAGAACGAGCAATTGCGTGGATGGATGCTAGTAATTCTCTAGAAGTAATTCCTCCTGCATCCACAGTTCCTGTTCCAGGAGCATGTGCAGGATCTAATACATCAATATCAATCGTTACATATACAGGACGTCCAGCAAGCTTAGGCAAGATTTCCTTTAGTGGCTCAAGCACTTCAAATTTCGAGATGTGCATTCCAACATTTTTTGCCCATTCGAATTCTTCCTTCATTCCAGAACGAATTCCGAATGAGAAGACATTTTCAGGACCCATTAATTCTGCTGCTTTACGAATTGGAGTGGAGTGAGATAAAGGCTCGCCTTCGTAATGCTCTCGTAAGTCTGTATGTGCATCCATATGGATAATAGCCAAATCAGGGTAGTTTTTGTACATTGCCTTAATTACCGGCCATGATACAAGATGCTCCCCACCCATTCCAAGTGGAAATTTCCCTTCCGCTAGAAGAGAGTCCACATATTCTTCAATCATTTCAATACTTTTTTGTGGGTTACCAAACGGCAGGGGGATATCTCCTGCATCGAAGTATTTTACATCTTCTAATTCTCGGTCTAGATACGCACTGTACTCTTCTAATCCGATTGACACTTCACGAATACGAGAAGGACCGAAACGTGAGCCAGGACGGTACGAAACTGTCCAGTCCATTGGCATACCGTATAAAACTGCCTTGCTTTCTTCAAAGCTAGGGTGACTTTTTATAAACACATTTCCTGAATAGGCTTCATCAAAACGCATAGCTAACCCTCCTACTTACTTTGTTAGATCTGATACAAATTTTGGTAGGACAAAGGCAGCTTTATGAAGCTCTTTTGTGTAGTACTTTGTATCAATCTCATGGAAACGACTTTCTTCAACTTCAAGTGGATCATGCTTCTTTGAACCTAATGTAAATGTCCACATACCACTTGGATACGTTGGAATGTTAGCAATATATAGACGCGTTATTGGGAAAATTTCTTTTACATCACGTTGTACGTTGCGAATTAAATCAGGTGTAAACCAAGGGTTGTCTGATTGTGCAACGAAAATTCCGTCTTCCTTTAATGCTTTAGAAATACCAGCATAGAATCCTTTTGTGAACAGGTTAACAGCAGGACCAACAGGTTCAGTAGAGTCAACCATGATTACATCGTAGATTGCTTCGCTTTCAGCGATATGCATGAATCCGTCTCCTACCTTCACTTCTACACGAGCGTCGTCAAGCATACCTGCAATTTCAGGTAAGTACTGTTTAGAGTACTCAATAACTTTACCATCGATCTCAACTAGAGTTGCTTTTTTCACACTTGGGTGTTTTAACACCTCACGGATTACACCACCGTCTCCCCCACCAACTACAAGTACGTTTTCAGGATTTGGATGCGTGAATAAAGGAACGTGAGCAACCATTTCATGATAAACCCACTCATCCTTTTGAGTAGTCATGACCATGCCATCAAGAATTAACATGTTTCCAAACTCTTCTGTCTCTACCATATCTAGCTTTTGAAACTCCGTTTGCTCCGTATGTAAAGTCTGCTTAATCTTAGCCGTAATACCAAATTTTTCAGTCTGTTTCTCTGTAAACCATAATTCCATTTTAGTCACACCTTTCTAGTTATTTCCCACAGTATGTATGTACTTTTTCTTACATTTGTATCTTTCCCTGTTACAACGATAAAAAACCATATTTTTACCGCATAAGCTTGTGTTAAACAATGATGCAAATAATATACAGCAAGTCAAAGTATAGCCCAATCTATGAAAAATGTTAAGCATAAAATTTTAAAAAATACGACACGATGCTTTATTCAACTAAAGCTTTAAAGCAGTGGGGGCCTGTCCCCCACTGCTTTAAAGTGATAAAATATACGATTTTATGTTTAAAATACGGCTTTTTTCTCAATAATGATGAAGATTATGTCTTTAATATGGATCCTTTTGGTAGGTGAGTCGATGATGGAAGTCATCACGAATGAACGGTTGAAGCAGACGTTGAAATATGTGCGTGCACTTTTATTTATAGGGTTATTTCTAGCAATCTTCTTTGTTTTAGGAGTGGTAGGTGTATTAACGTATGCCAAAGTGAAGGGTGCTCCACCATTAGCTGTGCCACAGTCTACAATCTATTACGGAACTGACAATAGTATTATCGGTGAAAGCCATCAAGGACAAACTCGTTATTGGGTACCGCTAGCCGAAATATCTCCCCACTTAGTCAACGCTACAGTTGCAATTGAAGACAAGCGTTTTTATGATCATAATGGCTTTGATTATAAGAGAATTGTTGGAGCTGCACTTGCGGATATTAGAGCGATGTCTAAAGTTCAAGGGGCAAGTACAATTTCCCAGCAATATGCTAGAAATCTATTTCTAGAGCATGACAAGACGTGGAAGCGTAAAATGACTGAAGCTCTTTATACGCTTCGACTTGAAATGAATTATACGAAAGAACAGATTATTGAAGGCTATTTGAATACGATTTACTATGGGCATGGTGCTTATGGGATCGAAGCCGCTTCACAATTTTATTTCAATAAATCAGCTAAAGACTTAACTCTAGCAGAAGCCACCATGCTTTCTGGTATTCCTAAAGGGCCAACCTATTATTCTCCTTTGGAAAATCTAGATCATGCGAAGAAACGTCAACAAATTATACTCAATTCCATGGTTGCAAATGAATTTATCTCAAAAAAACAAGCGAAATTGATTTTTGCTGAAAAACTAGATTTCTATGGGAAGTTTGATGTCAAAAAACAAAATATCGCGCCATATTTCCAGGAAGCAGTGAAAAAAGCTTTACTGTCAGAAACAGATATCACACCAAGAATGATTGAGATGGGCGGTTTAAAAATCTATACAACTCTTGACCCAACGATTCAAGAGATTGCAGAAGAGAAGATGGAAGAGGTTATTAACCCTAATTCTGAAATACAAGCAGCAATTGTCGTAACGAACCCTGCAAATGGCGATGTAAAAGCACTCGTCGGCGGTAGAGATTTCTCAAAAAGTCAATTTAACCGCGCTACACAAGCAAGACGTCAACCCGGGTCTACATTCAAACCATTTTTATACTATACGGCGGTTGAACAAGGCTTTACTCCTTCTACAATGTTAAAAAGCGAGTATACAACCTTTCAATTTGGTGAGGACAACAAAACGTATTCGCCTAGTAATTATAATGACTATTATGCAAATGATTCTATTACTCTTGCTCAAGCGATTGCTCTATCTGATAATGTTTATGCTGTAAAAACCCATATGTTTTTAGGGGTAAACTCATTAATCGATACGAGTAGACGATTAGGCATTACTGGAAAACTACCTGCAGTACCATCACTGGCTCTCGGAACGTCAACTGTCAAAATGATAGATATGGTAAATGCCTATGGAATTATCGCGAACGGCGGTAAAAAAACAGAACCTTCCTTTATAAAGAAGATCGTCAATCACAACGGCGAAGTGATCTATGAAAAGGAGAAAACGAAAGAACAAGTATTAGATAAAGATGTAGCCTTTGTAACTACTCATATGATGACTGGAATGTTTGATGAAAAGTTAAATGACTATACAAAAGTAACGGGGCGCACCATATCAGACCAATTAACAAGAATCTACGCTGGTAAATCAGGTACAACAAAAACCGATAGTTGGATGATTGGTTATTCTCCAGAGCTCGTTACTGGAGTTTGGGTCGGGTACGATAAAGATCACACACTCGATTTAGCAGATGAAAAAACCTATTCCAAAACAATTTGGGCTGGTGTTATGGAGGATGCACTAAAGAAAAAACCTGTACAAGCCTTTAAGCCGACTTCTGGCGTAGTTGGAGTTTACGTCAACCCAGATAACGGCATGCTTGCAACAGAAGGCTGTCCGGTCATGAGGTTAACCTACTTCATTGAAGGTACAGAACCAACAGAATATTGTCAGGACCATCTTCCACACCAACATAAAAAGAAGAAAAAGATAAAAGAGGAAATAGAAGAAAAAGGCTTTTTTAAGAAGATTTTTAATTGGTTTGACTAAGGGCTCTTTTTGTAAACTTTGCTGCTATTTATTAAATTTCGTGTATCTTTAGTAATCCAATACATTTAAGATATCTATTACATTGACGAAAAGATGTCCCGAAACCACCTTTATCTTTATGTTTTTTCTGCTCCTTCGAACAATAACAATCTATGTGATAACAGCCTTGACTAAATATATATGCAAAAAACCGCAGGGAAAACTCCCCGCGGTTTTTTGTGTCCTAGTTTTACAGTGCAAAGACTGTAAAATAAGTTTACTTTTTTTCGAAAAAAACCTCAACTATTTTATGACGTTCCCCGCAAATGTCATAAAAGTTTCACATTCTTTTAAGATAAAAGATCATCTTTAAGTTGAGAAGATGATCGATTCCACGTACCTTCATCATGCTTTTGTAAAAAGTCAGCTAAAATCTTACGAGACTTTTCGTCCATATGATTTACAATAATTTTGCGCTTTAGCGATTTATCCATAAGATTCACATGTTCTGCCAGAATCTTGTAGCCACGGCGAACTTCACGATCTACCGTCATTTCACAACCTGTTACTCCTGCATAATAAGGGCCGTTTTCCAGGCGTTCAATCGTAACCCATACTAGCCAATATAACTTACCATTCGGTACATCTTCTTTGTTTGGTAAAAACTTAATACCCTTTTCAACAACACTTCGAGCATGCATTGCTCCGATATCTACAAATGCTTCTCCTTCTTCGGGATCAACAAATACTGGTGAGATATTTTCAAGACTGAGAGCACCGCCTGCACCAAATCCCCCGTGTCCGTCCGTTGGGTCATTTTTAATTATATTAAAACCAATTGTTTTCTTTTTCTTTTCTTGTTCCATACTGCGACCTCCTCTTGTGTTTACATTGTAACGAATTTAAGAGCCTAGATTCAATATTAGGGCAGTGACTTCTGATAAAAGCTCAGCTACGAATGGAATAGCTGTGATAAAAATTGGTGTTATTGTATATTGGTCAAGTGGTGTGATTACTAAGATTAAAAAGATAATTGATCCATATTGTTCATATTGCGTTAATTTTGCACGAACTCCAGACGGTGCTAAATCCTCTACAACTCGATATCCATCAAGGGGAGGGAAAGGTAAAAGATTAAACACAAATAGGGCAATATTGATGGATATAAATGTTTCAAAAAACAAATGAATGCTCTCTACAACGTTTAGTGAAACGCTACTTAAAATCCCTAAAGGTGCTAGACTATACCACACTATAAATCCAATTAATGCAAGTATTAGGTTACTGAACGGACCTGCTAATGAAACCGAGATACCCGCTAAGCGTGGATTTTTAAAGAAAAAACGATTCACTGGAACAGGCTTAGCCCAACCGAATCCTAGTATAAATAAGGCAATCGTTCCAATTGGATCTAGATGTGCAAGTGGGGATAATGTTAATCTTCCTTGGTCCTTTGCCGTTGAATCCCCAAACTTATACGCTACAAATGCATGTGCAAACTCATGAATGGTAAAGGCAATAAGTAAGGTAATAATGACGAAAGGAAGCTCCTGTAGACTATATCTTAAAAACGGAAGGAATTCCATTTGCTTTCTCCTCTATTCTTTATATATAATTCTCCCATTAGTATACTATACTTACACACTCGATTAGAAATACTTAACCATTTTCAAGACTTATATCAGGTTGTATTTCTTATCATCCAAAAATAGAAAGCGAGGATTTCCCATGCCATACGTAACAGTAAAAATGCTAGAAGGTCGATCTGAAGAACAAAAGAAAGCACTTGTTGAAAAAGTAACAAATGCTGTATCTGAAACAACTGGTGCACCAGAAGATAAAATCGTCGTTTTCATCGAAGAAATGAGCAAAAACCACTACGCAGTAGGTGGCAAACGTCTAAGCGACGAATAAATCATTTGCTTGATACCTTTAAACTAGTAAGTAATTATTAAGTAAATTAAAAACTCCTTTGTAGAAGTTGTTACAAAGCAAACCTTCTACAAAGGAGTTTCTTTAGAGAAATTAGGTAAATCTATAATCCTAACGTTTCATTTGGAACCTTAATTCTGAACGTAATTTGGTCATTCTTTAAATCAAAGCTTTGTACCTTTACTTTAAAGTTACTTTTGACCTCCATTTGCGTTACGGCAATATAGATTAGTTGATTATCAGGATTAATTTCAACCCATTCAGGTGTTGTCAATTCTTTCTTCACGTATTCAAGAATCTTCTTTTCCGGCAATTTCAGTAATCCAAGTGACATATCTGATGCATATAAGACAAGGTCTCCGTTTTCTTGGACCGAGGGCTCTAATGTGATGGATATTGGTATTTCGGTCTGAAAGGCTTCAATTGACCCCAATAATTGAACATTTTCATCAAGCTTTACAGTATATTTATCATCTTTATCCTTCATAAATTTATCTACATATTCATTAACTAGCTCATTTAAGTTTTGCTTGCTCGATTTAATCGTAAATTCTGCCCCTGGTTCATCTTCTATAAATTCTTTTATAGGTATTTCTGAATCAGATACGGGCCATAGTAAAAAAATGAAGAAAGATAACACGAAGAATACATTCACTCCGACTACACATAAAAATAATTGTTTCCATGACGGTTTTGTTTTAAACTGTATTTCCATTCATTTCACCTTCTATTCGATAGCCTCAATTGGTAACTCAGCTTCTTCATTATATTTATTTAAATACTCAATAACTCGCTGTGCCATTAATTTGTACCCACTCGTATTTGGGTGAAAATTATCATCGGCTAATAAGTTACTCGTCTTAGTAGAGAATAAGTCTTCTGTTGGAATATAGTATACATTCTCAAACTCTTCTGTAACGGATTTACCTGTTTGATTCCAATCATCCAGAATGATCTCTAACTGCTCAATATCACTAAAGTACAGCTCAAACGGATTATAAAATCCGATCAAATAGATTTGACTATCTGGATTTAATTCATTAATTTTATTAAAAATAGCAGTTAACCTCTCAACATATCCGATTTTTTCTTTTTGAAAAGGCTCTATACGAAGATTTGTATAATTACTTCTAACAACTTTCATAATATCATTTGCACCAATTGTAATTAAGACTATATCCGCATCTTTTATTGCTGTTGCAATTTCTTTTTTATCCAATCTTTTTAACAATTGATCTGTTCTATTGCCTCTTTTCCCTAAGTTTTCTATGGTTATATTTAGTTCATTATCTTCAAATGTGTTGTTTAAAATCCCTACATAACCACCATTTTCTGTTTCATCTCCAACTCCCTCAGTTAAAGAATCACCAATAGAAACGATTTTCTTATCATGACTTAAAAAATTGATGGCACCTTCTATAACTTCTCTGAACTTTTCTTTTACAGAATCCGCCACTGCTTTATCATCAAGGTCTGTTGTTTCTATTTTTACTTCTTCTTTCACTGAAGTTTCAACAGATCGACTGTCTTGTTCGATATGAAGATTTGTAACTATCACACGTTCTTCCTTTAGTTGAATAAAGTCCGGAAGAATGAAATAAAGAAGGGAAAAAAGTAAGAGAACACTAGAGGCACTGATCAAGACCTTCTTACTCATCACGTATCTTCACCACCAGTTTACTTTGATATCACTTTCTAACAAATTAAGAATATACTATATCTGCTTTTCTACTTAAAAAGCTAACATGTAATTTTATCATTCATTTCACGAAAAAAGTAAAAAGAGATTGTAACAGAAATGGGAGTAATTGACGTTTTACAGCGATTCACTGCAACTAACATATTAAATGAGTGGTAAAAATTGTGATTGTATCGTTCTTCAATAGGACCTTACCAGTTAACTAGTGGTAATCGAGGAAATAAGGAAAGTAAATGGTCAAATAATTAGGATGCTAGTATGTATCTAAAAGGAATAAGTTCATCAATATCTAATCTTTGCTGAGTTTTATAAATTACAATACCCAACTACCCTGTCCCCGCTACTTATAAACATAAAAAAATGCACATTCGCCAAAGGAGAATGTGCATTTTTTTATTGCTGCAGTTGGTTTTTTAGTTGATTGATGTACTTGTACGCTTCTTCAATTTCCTCTTCTGTATAGCGTTGTTTGCTTTTTAGTGTGAAGACTTTTTCGATTACTTCTTCTTTTTCTAAATCTTCAAAGTACATAACGGTTGATACGAGTTCAAGGAATCTGGCATTTTGATCGTTCATGTGTTTCATACAGCCGTTAAGTTTTGGAGAATCTTGTTCGTTTTGTTGTAAGAAATTCTCGCCAACTTCTGTTAAGGAGTATCGATATTGCGAATACCCCCCTTTATTTTCTTTTACTTCCTGTATGAAACCAAGGTTACAAAGCTCTTCAATTCGTAACGTTAACTCCTCAGAGTATGGTCCATAAAAATGAAAATCGTAGCGCTCATAAAAGGGTAGTTGTAGCTTTTTTCCGATGTACACCATCTTCTGAAGCTTCTTTCTGCCGATCACTTCCCCAGCCTCTGCAAATACTTTCATTACTTTTACATGATCCTTTAACAACCGTCTTCATCTCCTAACTCCATCTATATGTTCAAACGCTTCACACGTATATGTCTTTAGTAAGGCTTCTTTAAAATCTCTAAAATTTGTTCCTTCACCTTTCGCTTCGTAGAAAGGTCCTCAATCAAGTCAAGTGGATAATATAACTTATGATCCGTTCTGCGCTTACCTGATATTGCCTCTACGATCTCAGATTCTCTCGATAATTCACGAAGCTCTCCATTTGGCATAAGTAAGTGAATAGGCATTCTTTCCTCTTCTTCACCTGGTCTATAAAAGTCATATGGCAAATCGGAAGAAGAATCCAATACAAGATAATAGTCTGGATCGATGCCAGCCTTTTTAAATAATTGAATTAAATCAAACCACTGTTGCATTTGTAAACTCGGATTAAATTCTGCATATTGGAAAAGATTACGATTGACAAAACGAGAACATAAATCAGCTAAAATTGGATCTTCCTCTTCCATCCATGCCTGGAAATAGAATAAAATAATCGACTCATCTAGCTTTAAATAATCATGTACATTTACCTCTTCTTCAAATAGGGAGTAAAAATGAACAGGTTCTGTTTTGAAATTATAAAAATCTTGGTGAAGATGTTTTGCTCTGTGTAAAATCTTCGTTAAAATAACTTCTGCAGCGCGAGATACCGGATGAAAATAAATTTGCCAATACATTTGATAGCGACTCATAATATAATCTTCTACCGCATGCATCCCGCTCTTTTTAATCACAACTTGATCTTCTCTTGGTCTCATGACACGCAAAATACGTTCCATATCAAATTGGCCATAGCTAACACCTGTAAAGTAAGCATCCCGTTGCAAATAATCCATACGATCTGCATCAATTTGACTTGAAATCATACTCACAACCAGTTTATTTTCATACGTTTTAGCAATAACTTCTGCAACCTTCTTAGGGAAATCTTTACCCATACGACTTAACACTTTGTTAATCTGAGTATCTCCTAATATAATTGCCCTCGTAAATTCCTCATGATCAAGGTGAAATACCTTTTCAAAGGAATGTGAAAAAGGACCATGTCCTAGGTCATGTAATAATGCTGCACACAAACAAAGCAGGCGTTCATTATTGTCCCATTGCTCTCGGTCTACGAATACATCATCGATCATTCTACGAATAATTTCATAAACACCTAGTGAATGATTAAATCGACTATGCTCAGCTCCATGGAACGTAAGGTATGTAGTCCCTAGTTGTCGAATTCGTCTTAATCTTTGAAACTCTGGCGTACCAATTAAATCCCAGATTAGCTTATCACGCACATGAATATAGCGGTGTACAGGATCTTTAAACACCTTTTCTTCACTTAGTTTTCCATTGGGATATGTCATTCCATTACCCCTTTCGCTCTTCTATCGGTAAAATCATTATCCCTTTACATAGTTAAAAAGTCTTGAACGTTCATTTTTAAAGTATGAATTTTATTATAGCTTTTTTTATTCGATAAAAAAACCTTGTTTTTGACAAAATCCGTTTTATAAGATTTTCGGGCAACGCCTAAACCCTTACAGGCACCTTATTCACAAAAGTTTTAAAAAAACATGACTCTACTAGTGAAATTTCACCTTATTTTAATAGCAAAAACCCCTGTATCGCTATACAGGGGGAAAGGTTTTATAAACCGAGTTTTTTCTCAATTTTCTCGATTAACTCATCTTCAGTTGGAGCCGATAACGGACGGTTATTTACAAACGCAAAGGACTTCTTTCGTCCTGGTCCACAATAAGACTGACAACCAATATCAATTGATGCATCTTTATCTATTTTTTCAAGACGCGGCACTAATGTTTTGATATTAGTAGCCTGACAATCATCACATATACGAAATTCGTTTGCCATTAGAGACAATCCCTTCTCTCTCAGTTCACTATACGGTATTTTACCTTCTTCATTGTGACAATGCAAGTTTACATTTAGCACTCTGTCATTCGTAACTTTCACATATAGCAATCTACTACCCTCACTTTTTTTGTATAAAACCCTGAGATTCTGTCCATACTGATAGTAAATTCGTGAAATGTTTTTCTACGTATGTGTTTACTAAAACAGGAAAGAAACATAGATAAGGAGATGACTATAATGAAAACACGCCAAGATGCTTGGTCAGAAGAAGATGATTTACTACTAGCAGAAACCGTATTACGTCATGTAAGAGAAGGAAGCACACAGTTAAACGCTTTTGAAGAAGTTGGTGACAAATTAAACCGTACAGCATCCGCTTGTGGTTTTAGGTGGAATGCAGTTGTTCGTGACCAATATGAAAAAGCACTAGATTTAGCAAAAAAACAACGCAAACAACGTTTACGTGCAATGGGTCAAGGAAAACCCGCTAAAAAGCAATTACTGTATTCACCACCTATGCCAACAACAATTACAGAGACTAGCAATATGGAGTTCTCTTCTAGTTATCCAACAACTGTATCAGAAGTCGCTCAGAATCAGTCTGCTCTTTCATTAGAAGATGTTATTCAATTTTTATCCTCCATGAATGGAAATCAATATAACCAATCCATTATGAGGTATGAAAACGAGGCACTTGCTCGTGAAAACGAAATGCTCAAAAAACAAAATGAAGAACTTGAGAGAAAAGCTGAACAGTTAGATCGTGAATTCAAAACAGTTGAAGAAGACCACCAAACATTACTACAAATCATGAATCGCGCAAGAAAACTCGTATTGTTTGATGAAGAAGAAAGGCCTGCGACTAAGTTTAAAATGGACCGTAACGGTAACTTAGAAAAGCTTGCTGAATAATAAAAGAGCCTAGTTTGAAGATTCCCTCTCAAACTAGGCTCCATTTATTTTATGATAACCTCTGTCCCAATCGGAACGATTTCAAATAGCTGCTCGATATGAGCGTTATGTAGTCGTACACAACCTTGGGAAACATCTTTTCCTATTGAATTCGGATTACTCGTACCATGAATACCGTATGTTCTTCCAGTTGTATCCGGCACATTTAGCCCGATCCAGCGTGTCCCTAATGGGTTTAAAGGGTCACCTCCAGCTATTTTCTTTGGTGTGTATTCAGGATTTTTAAATTTTGTTATGACTTGAAAAGTCCCTCTTGGTGTTAAGGACTCTTTACCAGTTGCTACTGAATACGTTTTATAGACATTTTTATCTTTATATAAGGTTAAAGTATGATTGTTTAGTAGAATTTCGATTGACCAGCTAGTTTCGTTTATAGGTTCACTTGCTTTATAGAAGGGATTTGGAATGAATAGAGATTGACCTGCAGGAACCTGCTCTCCTATGCTATTAACATCTTTTATCAACTTTAAATAGTCTGAGAACTGATAGTAATGATTCATAATCCCAAATAACGTTTCTTTTTCTTTCACCGTATGTTTCGTTAGTTTCCCTTGATTAAACACAATCAAACTCTCTCCAGTTTTCACCTCAGAGGAATGGTTAATTTCAGTCATATACTGAACGATTTGTGATTTACTAAAATATTTTCTTCCTATTGAAAATAGCGTTTCTCCCTTATGAACTACATGTTTCCCTAAATAATATGGATTTGGAACTTTGATTGTATCTCCAACTTTTACGTCTACACTAGGATCATCTATACCATTGTAGTTAATCAAATACTGAAGTTTATCGTTCTTGTAATATCGCTTGGCGATACTATATAAGGTTTCTTTCTCATCTAACGTATGATGAATGATTACAACTCCACTAGTTGCCTGTGGCTTGATAGATTCCTGCTTTTCTTTTTTGTTCACTCCTTTAACAATCGGTGAACTTAGAGGAGAAACCGTTTTCCCTTCATTTTTTTGAATCACAACTTTTGGTTTCTCTGTTTCTACAAGCTCTTGTTTCACTTCAATTTCTTGAACCGGCTTAGTTTCCTCTGATTTTTCTACTTGTTTTTCTTTACTCACCATATCCGTTTTTACAATTGGTTTCTCCACTTCTACACTTTGATATTCATATAAGAAAAAAATTGAAATGCATATTATAATAGACGGTATTACTAGTTGTATTGCTCTTCTATTCTTGCGTTTTTGTTTGTACGTTTCTTTTCTTGACCTAGGTTCCATGTACCGCACTCTCATTTTCCAAAATTTGTCGATTACTTCCGAATCCTTCTCATTGTAATGGATACCATTTTAGACAACCATAGGTTGTAACACTTATTTTCCTATTTACATTACTAGTTCAAAGGAAATAGAGAATGTACAAACATCACCCAATAGTCCTAAGTAATATCTATAGCATGGTATGATATAATATGGAGCGCAACTATACGTAAGAGGAGTTAAGAATATGTCACTACTCACTCAACCACATTGGAGAATTATTGATCAAAGTTCATTAGGGTCACTTTTTGAGGCAAAACAATCATTTGCCATTGATGACACACTTTGTGCTTCTGTTGGAAGTAAGCTTTCACCTCCTGTTCTCCGTTCATGGGTTCATCATAATACGATTGTACTTGGTATCCAAGATACTCGTTTACCTCATTTAAGAGAAGGAGTTTCTTGGTTGCAATCACAAGGCTATCACTCCATTGTGAGAAATTCCGGTGGATTGGCAGTTGTTCTAGATCGAGATGTATTGAATTTATCGATAATTTTTCCTGATAGTGAAAAAGGAATTGATATAAATCGTGGATATGATGCGATGGTAGAGCTTGTTACCTATATACTAAAGGACTATCAAGTAGCCTTCGAAACAAGAGAAATAGTTGGATCGTACTGCCCGGGTAGTTATGACTTGAGCATTGACGGTCAAAAATTCGCAGGGATCTCCCAACGAAGATTACGTGGTGGTATTGCTGTTCAAATCTATTTATGTGTTGCCGGAAGCGGATCTGGCCGGGCTGAACTAATCAAAAACTTTTATGAAATTGGAAAGTCAGAAGATGAATCAAAATTCTCACCACCGATTATTGTACCAACAACAATGGCTTCACTTTCGGAGCTTCTAAATAAAGAGATAACAATACCACAAATTATGTTCTCATGCATGGTTGCGTTAAGGAATCTTGGTGCAACGTTAGAAAACTCTGGGTTAACGCTAGATGAAATTCCCGTATATGAAGGAAACTTAGACAGAATGATTGAAAGAAATGATAAGGCACTAGGTAGCTTAGGAACGAACCAATAAATCTTAAACTCATCAAAATTAAATATCGATTATTGAAAAGGAGCACATGTAAAATTTGTGCTCCTTTTTCTACATCCTACATGTTAAAATAAGGAAAAACAGAGGTGAAGCATGAGGAGAAATAAACCATTTTATCTTGTTTGCTTTTTGTTAACTCTTATCCTTTCTATTAATCCAACTACCGGTCAATATGAAACTTCTCATTACTACGGAAAGCCCACAATCGTTTTTTCTTATTATGGAGGATCGAATTTCGGTATTAATTTCCTTGGTCTTCTTATTAATTTCGCCATCCTTTTCTGTATGATTAGCCTACTCATTAGACTATATAGATTTTTATTTGTCCCTTCTCATCATTCCAACAATGATCATCTATGATAGTAACCGAAAGGAGAATTGTTTTTGCAAAACAAATTAAGAAAGTCTTACAAAGATAAATCCATATCCGGTGTTTGCGGTGGTTTAGCAGAGTTTTTTGGTATTTCTTCTCTTGCTGTGAGGTTAATATTCATTTTTTTACCTGCTAATTTACTCATCTATATTATTCTCGCTAATACGATGCACGATAACCCACCTTCATTGTAAAACTTCATTGATCCCATTGATAAGAAAGAGGCTGGGACATAACTAAATATATCATCCTAAACGGTTAATAATTCCGGAAGAACAAGTTCGTTCCATTGCGCTGCAGACACTCGCTTTCCGCGGGGAGGAAGCTGATGGTTATTTTCACTATCGTGAAAAAACCTACCTCCTCGGCTGCGCCTGCGGGGTCTCAGCCTTTCCTCTATCTCCCGCAGGAGTCGAGTGTCTTTCGCTCCATTCCACTAGTTTTTTAAAGAGTATGCAAAATAAAACAAATCTAAAGCAACAAATAAAGACCCGAACTATAGGTGAAAGATTCATTAAAATATCGCCTAATAGTTCGGGTTTATCACTGGCTGAAATACTTATGTCAAAGCCTTCTTCTCCTCTATAACGATTGCGCTGCAGTAATCAATGCTAACTTATAGACATCTTCTTCATTACAACCACGTGATAAATCATTAACTGGCTTGTTTAAGCCTTGTAAAATTGGTCCGATTGCTTCAAAGTTTCCTAGTCGTTGCGCTATTTTATAGCCAATGTTACCCGCTTCAAGACTTGGAAAGATAAATACATTCGCATCCCCTTTTAACACAGAATCAGGTGCCTTCTTCGCAGCTACGGAAGGAACGAAAGCTGCATCAAACTGGAATTCTCCATCAAGCACTAAGTTTGAATCTAATTCTTTTGCTATTCTCACTGCCTCTACTACTCTTTCTGTTTCAGGTGATTTTGCTGAGCCCTTCGTAGAAAAACTAAGCATTGCTACACGTGGAACAATTCCAAACAAACTAGCTGTTTTTGCACTTTCAACTGCAATTTCCGCTAAATCCTGACTATCTGGAGAAATGTTAATTGCACAATCAGCAAAAACATACTTTTCTTCAGCTCTTACCATAATGAACACACCGGATGTTTTCTTCACACCTTGTTTCGTTTTAATAATTTGCAAAGCAGGTCTGACTGTATCTGCTGTAGAGTGTGCTGCTCCACTTACTAAGCCCGCTGCCTTTTCCATATAGACGAGCATTGTACCAAAGTAGTTTTCATCCATCAGAATTTTTTTCGCACCTTCTTCCGTTGCTTTTCCTTTTCTTCTTTCAACAAAAGCCCGAACCATCTCATCTTGTTCTTCATAATTGGCAGGGTCTAAAATCTCGACTCCGTTTAACCCTAATCCTTTTTCAGCTGCTTTATTTTTTATTTCTGTCTCATTACCTATTAAAATGGGAGTTAGTATCCCTTCTTCTGCTAAACGATTTGTTGCAGATAAAATTCTCTCATCTGTTCCTTCAGGAAATACAATTTTAATATTTTTTCCTTCAACTGCATTCTTTACTGTTTGAAATAAATCACTCACTCTTTTTCCTCCTACTGTTTTTTAATAACGGGGTATATTCTGATTTCCATGGACTGCTGGCAAGTGCCAAAAAATCAACAATGCTCTAAAATAGTCAACTATTTCTGTATGTACACAAACTGTAAGGCCATTTCTATCCTTCCCAAATATACCAAAACTTATCGTATGATTCGTCACAAAATCGTTAAGAATACACATGGGTTTACGAACATCTATTTAGGTAAAACTATGATATAGTATTGATGTATACATATTCTTTTTGTTCTATGAGCGAAGGTATGCTCATGAATGCACAATTATTTATTATAAAGGAGTGTTATAGATGAGTGAAGCAGCAAAAACTCTTGATGGATGGTATTCGTTACATGAATTCCGTTCTATGAATTGGACTGCTTGGAAAAGCCTAAGCAGTGATGAAAGACAAATGGCAATTTCTGAGTTTCAAGGTTTACTTGAAAAGTGGGGTACGGCTGAAAATAGTAAAACAGGTAGCCATGCACTATACACAGTTGTTGGTCAAAAAGCAGACTTTATGTTCATGCTATTACGTCCAACTCTAGAAGAAATTAATGAATTAGAGATGGAATTCAACAAAACTATGTTGGCTGAATTTACAATCCCTACATATTCATATGTATCAGTCGTAGAATTAAGTAACTACCTTCCTGCAGGTGAAGATCCATATCAAAATCCTGAAATTCTTGCCCGTTTATACCCTACTTTACCAAAATGGAAGCACATCTGTTTCTATCCAATGGACAAAAAGCGTGATGGTGAAGATAACTGGTACATGCTTCCTATGGAAGACCGCCGCAGCATGATGAGAAGCCACGGTATGATTGGTAGACAATATGCAGGTAAAGTGAAGCAAATTATCACAGGTTCTGTTGGTTTTGATGATTACGAGTGGGGAGTAACGCTATTCTCAGATGACCCACTTCAATTCAAAAAGCTAGTCTATGAAATGAGATTTGATGAAGTAAGCGCACGCTTTGGTGATTTCGGTTCATTCTTTGTTGGGAACATTCTTCCAAGCGAAAAGCTACCTCAATTTTTACACGTTAATTAATACATGATGCCTCCTTATTTTAATAAGGGGGCTTTTCTTTTTTTAGTCATAATCTGATTTCACCATACATAGTATCAATAGTGGATTGATAGTCCTTTTCAATAAAAGTTGCTGCACCATTTTCAACACCAGCCCATATGCTAGTAAAGGATTTTACTGTGAATAGGAAGGGTGAGAGGATGGCTGTAGTTGCTCATACTGAAGAGGATGTGAAGCTTTTAGCTCGACTTTTACGTGCTGAGGCTGAAGGAGAAGGAAAACAAGGAATGCTATTGGTTGGAAATGTAGGGGTCAATCGTGCTCGTGCTGCTTGTTTAGATTTTAAGAAAATCACCAATATCCGCCAAATGGTGTATCAAAGTCCTGGTGGTTTTGAAGCAACACAAAAGGGCTATTTTTATCAAGCTGCTAGACCAACTGAAATTGAATTAGCACGAAGAGTTCTAAAAGGTCAACGTTTCAACCCTGCTGAATTTTCGTTATGGTTCTTTAAGCCAGGAGGGAATTGCCCTGCTCAGTGGTATAACCAGTGGAACACAGGGAGATTTAAATCACACTGCTTTTACAAACCAACTTCGGAGAATTGTCCAGATGTGTATCGTTAATCTTCATTACTAGGAGGGGTTTTCATGAATCAAAAGTATGCACAAACAAGTCCTTATGGATATTATGGTACTTCGTTTCCAACACAAGGGATGCAACAAGTACCTCCAGGACTGACGTATAACCCGTATGCTCAAGCAGGTGGACCGTTAGTTCAGCCTGGTGCTCCCAATGTAGGGATGCAAAATCCAGCTGATTTTGTACCTGGTATGCTTCCCTTAGAACAATCCTATATTGAAAATATTTTACGTTTAAACAAAGGTAAGCTCGCAACTGTTTACATGACATTCGAGAACAATCGTGAGGTATTTAAAGGAATTGTTGAAGCGGCAGGTCGTGACCATATCATATTAAGTGATCCTCAAACTGGAATGAGATACTTACTATTAATGGTATACCTAAATTACATTACATTCGATGAAGAATTAGCTTATGAATATCCTTTTGGTTCTGCATCTGCAGCACAACCAATAACAACTTATAGCCCTAGATAAAAATATATGGCTATAGGGGCAACATGCTCCCACACTTGAACAGAATGTGCTGAATTCAGTGTTGTGCCCAGGGTGTAACGCCCCCTATAGTTTGCTGAAAATCCTTATAATAGAGCACATTCCATTTCAAGCAACATACTACTTAAAAGAAATAACTTATTCCACCAATGGCCAATAAAAGCAACAGAGTATCCACTACCTTTGGATACTCTGTTTCTATTTTACAAGTATTTCACAGCCCCAATAATCACCATTAACCAAGCAATTAAAAAGGCAACTCCACCTAATGGAGTGATTGGCCCAAAAAATTTAATACCTGTTGTACTTAATGCATATAGACTACCAGAGAATAAAACAATGCCGATAAACATAAGCCATCCTGCCCATGTAAAGGACGCAACATTTTCATACTTGCCTACTAGTAGACCAATAACTAATAGACCAAGAGCATGGAACATTTGGTATGTTACTCCGGTTTTCCAAACTTCAAGCATTTTCGTTGATAGCTTACCTTCTAGACCATGTGCACCAAATGCACCTAGGCCGACTCCAATTAATGCATTAATCGCACCTAATACGATAAATAATTTCATTTTTTTCACACCTTATATATATTTTTTCTTCCATCATAATAGATTAGCCTTCAAAAATCCAAGATAATTCCTTGTTGCCCTAATTATGATATAATTATCCTAATATTCCAAAAATAATTAGGAGGCATATATGTTTCCGTACAACATTCAACCACTCGGTGATACTAGCTTACTCATAACATACTCACACAATCAGCCAGATAAGTTACTAAACCATATTCACGATACTGCACGAATACTATATGAAATAAAGCACCCCGCAATGATAGATGTTATTCCAGCATTTGAAACAATAGCCATTGAATATGACGTATCATTATGTACGTTTAAACACATGAAAAAGGTCGTTATTCCTTATCTTGAAGAAAAACGAAATTCCATCTCAATTGCTCCTGCACATCATAGAATACCGATTTGTTATGATGAAAAGGTTGCCCTAGACCTTATTGAAATGTCTCATACACACAACCTCACTCCTGAAGAAGTAATTGCGATTCATCAAGAAACTACATATAAAGTTGCGCTCATGGGTTTCCTCCCTGGATTTCCTTATTTAACGGGACTTGATAAACGATTACAAACACCACGAAAGTCAACACCAAGGACCTATGTTTCAAAAGGAGCAGTCGGAATTGGAGGAAATTACACAGGTATTTATTCTCTTGCATCTCCTGGTGGCTGGAATATTATCGGACAAACTCCTATCCAGCTTTTTAACCTATCCAATACAAAACCCTTTTTATTTCAACCGGGAGATACGTTATCATTCTATGCAATAACTCTTGAGGAATTGGAGGCTACTAAATGAAACAAATTGATATAAACTGTGACTTAGGTGAAGGATTTGGACACTATACAATAGGGCAGGATGATGTGCTTCTGCAGTATATTTCATCAGCAAATATTGCCTGTGGATTTCATGCAGGTGACCCGAATATTATGAATGCCACAATCAAAAAGGCAAAAGAAAAGGGAGTGAATGTTGGCGCACATCCAGGATTCTATGACTTACACGGATTTGGAAGACGCCCCCTTCACCTAGAGGCAGACGAAATCAAGCATTTAATGCTTTATCAACTTGGTGCAATTCAAGCCCTATGTTATGCAGAGCATGTAACGTTAACCCATGTTAAACCACACGGTGCTTTATATAATATGGCTTCAACTGAACCGTATATCGCAAAAGCAATTGCCCTAGCTGTAAAAGTATTTGATCCAAATTTAGTTGTCTATGGTCTGGCTGATAGTGAACTTATTCAAGCTTGCATCGATTTAAATGTACCGTATGCCATTGAAGCATTTATCGATCGAACTTACCAAGATGATGGAACGTTAACACCAAGATATCTTGAAAATTCATCCATAGCTACAATTGAGGAATCAGTTGCACAAGCCCTATCCATTATTGAAAGCAATGAAGTTACAACCATATCTGGCTCAACTATTCGAATAGAAGCAGATACACTTTGTATTCACGGTGATCATCAAGGCTCTGTAAAGTTAGCACAGGAATTACAAAAGGCACTAACCAATAGAGGTGTCCAAATAAAACCTTTAGGAGTACAAAAGTGAGTAGGAAACCAATTATTCATATAGAGAAAACAGGATTAGCAACTAGCTTTCAAGATAAAGGGAGATATGGATTTCAGCGTTATGGGGTTGTTACATCTGGTGCCATGGATTCTTTCGCTTTTCAAACAGCAAATGGACTAGTAGGGAATCCTCTAAACGCAGTATGTCTTGAACTATGTATAGTTGGCCCCACTCTCACCTTCCTTGACACTGTTACCTTCGCTATATGTGGTGCAAACCTTTCTCCGATATTAAATTCAACGCCAATTTTAGGATGGAGAACATATACCGCAAAAAGAGGTGATACACTCGAATTTGGAAAACAAATCGAAGGAACCTTTGCGTATTTAGCAATTAGAGGTAGTTTTGAAGTTGAAGAGGTATTAGGAAGTAAATCCACCTATACAAAGGCCGAAATTGGGACAACAGTGACCCCGAAGACGATATACTATAGTACTCACTCTACCCTGCTAAAAAGAAATCGAGGACTTATACAAAAAGAAATCCCTACGTATCATCATCATATAGAAGTTCGTTATATTAGAGGACCACATTTAGATTACTTGCAAGAAGATGCTGTCTCTAACTTTGAAGAACAAATTTTCACCTACACGCTTGGGGATCGAATGGGATTTCGATTACAGGGAGAAAGCCCTATACAATCTAAACAACAATCACTACCTTCCGACCCAATCCCTTTAGGCGGAATACAAATCCCTCCAGATGGTTGCCCAATTGTTTTACTTGCTGACCGTCAGACAACAGGAGGTTATCCAAGAATTGGGACGATCATTAGTTACGATATCCCTAAATTCGTACAACTACCTCTTCAAGGTAAAGTGTCGTTTTATCCAATTTCAGTTGAAAAAGCACAACAATTACATAGAAGGTCTATCTTTACTTACAATTAGGCTGGGACATAACTAAATAAATCATCCTCAAAGGCGAATATTATCTAAATTATTCTACCTATTAAGTATTATTTATCAGTTAAGCTGTAAGATCAAATTCGTTCCATTGCGCTAGTTTTTATAAATAGTATGCAAAATCAAACAAATCTAAAGCAACAAATTAACCCGAACTATTAGGTAAAAGATTCATTAAAATATCGCCTAATAGTTCGGGTTTATCATTGGCCGAAATACTTATGTTCCATCCTCATTTATTCTTATCGACTTGACAGGTAAATTTGAAGAGCCTCTTTCACACCAGCTTCATCCTCATCTACCTGGAATTCATAATGATCACCATCTAGCTTTGCTTCAAGATTTTGATAACCTTGCGCCTGTAAGAAATCATTAACATCTGAAATGGTTTCTGATTGAGTTAATAACGTTTTATGACCAACAAACTCACCATTTACATAAACATCATAGCGATCATGATTTAATTTCGTATCCGTACTCGAATGTATCTCATCGAATATAAAAGCACCACTATACAATCCATTTGTATTATTCGTCATGTAAGTACCTCCATTTTTCATTTCTTTACAGTCAGTTTTTCCTACAAAGAATGAAATATGGTTGGTAATGTTTACAGTTTAAAAGTCAAATAATGAATCACTATTTGAATCTACGTCATTGTCTTCTTTCTTGTTTGTAACAGATTCTATTTTATGTATCGGTGTCTGCTTTGAACGTATATGCTCCTCGCTTGTCATTCTTTCTTCTAAAACAAGTCCACAAAGCGTTTTAATCACAATGAGGTGCTCACGTAATGCATGGTTGTCTTTGGCTTCATATGCTTTTTGTAATTCGCGGTCCATTTTATTTAATATCGTTGAAATTGTCACTTCCATTGTCTCACAACCTAACTTATTATTGACGTTATCGTATCGCATAGCATACTAATTTACAATGCACTATTTTTCACTTGTAACTGTCAATTCATACAAAGTTTGGAGTTTTTACCTAACGTGTAATGATATAATGGAATGACAAGCCTATATATAGAAAAAGGAGTTAAACGTATGAAGTCATTTATTGAAGAAGCTAAGCTAGTGATTTTTGATTTAGATGGTACTCTATATGAAGATACGGATCATTTTGATTATTACGCTGACCTTATGAAGGCACAGTTACATAACGAAGAACTTCAACAAAAATTCCAGCAGGATTATGAGGCAATGAAAGCTGGTAACCATGTTGTGAAGATTGGAAAAGCATATGATGTTGAAAATGATTATGTGTTAACGCTTGATCCAATGAGCTTAACCGTTACAGAAGTACACGACTGGGATGGAAATGTAGTAGATACTTCTTCTATGTATGCAGAGCCTCTTACATTTAATTTTGAAAATATGATTGCCATTGGGGATGGTTGGTGGCTTCCATTTGCTGCAGCCAAACATTATGGAGTTGAAGACACTTATACTAGCTACAATAAGACAAAAGAGTATATGGTAACAGACAATTTTCAATTAACAAAAACTGCAGGACTTAAACAAGGACTTCTCGAACTAAAAGAATCGAAAAAAATTGTTCTATGTACGAACAGTGATATCGATGATGTTGGTCGTTTGTTAAAAGAATTAGAACTCGATACCGTATTTGAACATATCTTAACTTCTTCCATGAAGCCTACAAAAACAGAAGAACATTTCAAAAAGTTATTAGCACAATATGAAGTTGAGCCACACGAAGCCGTTTCAGTTGGTGATAACTTTATAAATGAAATTGCTCCCGCTCTTAAGCTTGGAATGAAGGCCGTCTACATTCACTCCGCTTCAGACGAACGTAATGAAAACTTATTTACAATCCCTACGTTGGCGAATGTTTGGTAATAACAATCATAAGAGGCTGCCCAAAAGTCATGAAAAGTTGACTAATTGGGCCGCCTCTTTTATTTCTTTAAAATATGTTTGCTCCATTACACTATGTAGTAGATGAATTACCTTGAAAAGCAGCTGACTCTATATGGGTCGTCATTAAACTATCTTTAGAGTCAGCCACTTTCATTATGCAGACAATGTGTTCTGCTGTATTTGTTTTTCATATCGTGCATTTCCAGCATAATAAAACCACATACTTGCCGCAATTACGCCACCAATTATGAAGAACAATAGCTGTCCGCTATATTGACTTAATATCCAACCTCCGAACATCGGACCTGCTGAATGACCAATTGATCGAAACTGCGCCGCCCCAAAATAAGTTCCCCTCATTTCGTCTGGAGCAATTTTATCGATGAATACACTTCCAGAAGGAAACAAGAAAATCTCACCAATCGTCACAATTGTCATGGAAAGGATGAATCCCGTCCAGCCACCTGATAATCCAAAGCCGATGAAGCCCGCTGTAAACAATAAACTACCAATCATCATCGCATGAAGTGTTTTCCATCTCTCTGCTAACCGACTAAGAGGTATTTGCAGGAGAACTACTGTTATCGCATTCGCTGATAAAAGAACTGAATATAGTACAACACCATCTTCTAATGATGAATTTAAATGCTGTGGCAGTGAAGATTCAATTTGAGAATAACCGATGTTGACTAGAATACCACCCACTATAAAATAGCGTAATGATACATCTCGACCAATCACGCGAAAAGCCTCTTTAAACGAAGCAACTGCTTTTCCTTCATTCACATTCGTGATTTTATATTTATTCATTAGGATTAATAAGACGATTCCATAAATCATATATGCAATCCCCGTAATAACAAACGTTAAGTTGGCTGAGATCATCCCTAAATAGGCTCCTAAAAGCGGTCCTACCGATGCCCCAATATTAATGGCCATATAACGCATGGAAAAAACCTTTAGTCTCTTTTCTTTTTCCGTTACATCAGCCATTAATGCTTGGCTGGTCGGTTCAAAAAAGGACCTTGAAAGGCCGTTTACTGCATTTAATAGCATAAATGCCAGTACATGCTCTGAAAATGCGAATCCAAAGAACACGGCTGCCCACACAAAAATAGTTGTTAACATGACGACTTTTCTACCGTAACGATCGGACAAATGTCCACCAATAAAACCACCTATTGTCCCTGTTAAAGGGCCTATTCCAATTGTAAGGCCAATTAATATAGGACTAACATCAGTTGTCCTTGACAAGTATAGCGCTAGAAACGGCATGGCCGCAAAGCTAGCTCCTCTAGCGAAAACTGTGCCCGCTAATAATGTCCATACAATAGGATGATAGGACTTAAATGTTTTCCTCATCCTGTTTCTCCTGCTCTCTTCATTGAAGTGTTATTTTTGTTTTGCCTCGAACTTCATACATGGGTTCCCTGACGATTGATGAACAGCAACTGACGGCATATGTGGTGTTTTGAAATTAAACGCCTTGCAACCTCTTGGAAACCGTTTATCCCATGTTGTATAAAAATGTTTGCATTGAAAACAATTTACACGTTTTTGTGTCATGCATATCAACCCTACCCTGAATTCATGAATTCCGCTATCGCCCATTCTCATATCTTTTACTTGAGCAATAGAATAATTATATATCATAACTCCACTTGCGCATGTAAACAAGATGGAAATTTTTGCTTAAGAAAGGAATGAGATGATAATGAAAGAAAATAAAAATCCTCTCTCCAAAAGAGATGAACCGATACATCATATTATGAAATCAATTGATAACTTCTTCCACTCTAGGCCTTTGCAAGGTGCAATAGGCTCCCTTGATGAGTTTTTCGGTCGAAGCAAAGCATTTGGAATTCCCATTGACTTATATGAAACAAATACAGAACTCGTCATAAAGGCTGAAATCCCTGGGGTAAAGCGTGAGCAAATCCAATTAGATATTGAAGGACATTATCTTCGGATCTCTGTAGAGCACAAAGAAGAAAACGAAGTGACTCATCGTAATCATAACTTTTACCGTAGAGAACGTTCATATCAACACTCAGAACGCAGCATTCAATTGCCCTATGCTATTTCTGAGAAACACTGTAAGGCTACCTATCAAAATGGTATCTTGACGATTACAGCACCAAGAGGTACAAAGGTGAAAAAGCGTATTCAAATTGATGAAGCGTAACAAAAATACACGGAAGCAATCGCTACCGTGTTTTTATTTTGGCCACTCCAAGAGCAAAATGACTCCACAATATGTTTTCGATTAGTTCAGCTTGCGACTCCTCACACTCTATAATGAGTATAATTTCCGAATGCTTCCCCTTTAGTCTCCTTCTTCTTTTCTTAACCACTAACTCAATAAAGAGGCTAATTAAAAATCCTAAAAGGAAGCCAATAAACGCCGAGATTAGCCCCCAGTAGATTGGTCCCCATTTCAATTTAAATCCGATACTTGCACCAACAACTGAAAATGCGGTAGCAAGAGCCATTCCTATATCAATAAGTGAAGTACCATCGGAACGATGAATGTTATCAAAAATTTTTCGGTTTTCTGACCGATTATCTAATGGGATCGCAAAAATATTCTCCTTATTTATTCCCTTTTTCTCTAATGTTGAAATAGCCATCTCTAAAAAAATGGTACTTTCATATGTAGAAAATAATTGCATGTTCATCTCTTCACCTTAATTCCTTTTAATACGTGAAAACTTGGTGAATGATAATGTTCGTTTAGAAACTTTCTTTGTTCTTTTTTGAATAATTTATTATTTTCAACGGTATTCATATAAGAGTCATATATAGCAAATCCATAAACAGATGGTAAGAATAATAGCCATTCTGGATCCAAAGCAGAAGTTGCCTTTTGAATTTCCCCTAACAACAATAGAGATACCCCTTCTAATGCATGAGAATTGTAAAAAAAGATAACGACCCAGATGATGACGAAAAAGGATGTTAAGATTCTATGTAAGTAGAGTTGTCCAAGCCCTGGTACAAAAAGCGACCATAAGACAGCAAATACAGGATTTCGCTTATCTAAATAGTTAATTTCTAATGATCCTATACTAAATGTGTTGTAACGATGGTCCTCTCGATCTGCCAGGAGATAAACCTTATTTAAATCCACTGTTGTTCGATAACTGTCCCATATCCCAAAAATATAAACAGGTATATACATGAGCAGCCATCTTGTGTCCAATACACTCTTTGCTAGTTCAATATCTCCTTGGAAAGAATAGATCATAGCCAAATTAACATTCGCTTGAATATTCACAATCACTTCCCACATAAATAGTAGATATCCTCTAATATATTTTGATAATAGGAGATGACCGAAACCTGGGAATGCTGCAGACCACCAAGCAATAATATACGGACTTCTTAAATGGATCTGAGTAGTTCCTAAAATACTTACATGAGCTTTATATCGCCTGGCACTATTATCATTATTGTAGTTTTCCATGATGCCACCTTACATTGTTTTTTCTATAGTTTTCTACCAATTATAATTTTTATCCCTGTTATTAGATGAATAACCAAAAAGAAGTGACTCTCGTCAATAAGAGTCACTTCTTTTTCAGAATTAGTAGGCCTTTGCCCAATATACCATTTGCTTCGCTCCTTTATCACAGCAAACACAAGTCGTTGTCAATTCTTCCTGTTCAAAAGGTATACATCTAGATGTTGCTCCTGTTTCTTCCTTTATACGATCTTCACAAGCTTGATCGCCACACCACATTGACTTAATAAATCCACCTTCAGCTTCAAGTTTCTCCTTAAAACTTTCCAGGTTTGTTACGGATTTTGTTTTTTCTTCGCGTAGCTGTAGTGCTTTATCATATAAATTTTGTTGGATATCTTCTAACAGCTGTTCAATTGTTTCATGTAGTTGATCTGTTGCCACTACAATCTTTTCAGCGGTATCACGTCTAACAAGAACTACCTGCTTGTTTTCAATATCCTTTGGTCCTACCTCTAAACGAAGTGGGATCCCCTTCATTTCATATTCATTAAACTTCCAGCCCGGCTTTTTATCACTAGCATCAATGTCAACACGTGCTAATTTAGAAAGCTCACCCTTTAATCCATAGGCATAATCTAATACACCTTCTTTATGCTGGGCAATTGGCACAATCATCACTTGAGTTGGTGCAGCTTTTGGAGGAATAACAAGCCCACGATTGTCACCGTGTACCATTATCAGTGCACCAATTACACGCGTTGTGAAGCCCCACGATGTTTGATGAACATACTGCAACTTACCTTCTTTATCTGTGTATTGAATGCCAAATGACTTCGCAAAGCCATCACCAAGATGATGAGATGTTGCTGTTTGTAATGCTTTGCCGTCATGCATTAAGCTTTCGATTGTGTACGTAAACTTAGCACCTGCAAATTTTTCCTTTTCTGTCTTTTGACCTTTCACTACTGGAATGGCGAGTACCTTTTCACAAATCTCAGCATACACATCAAGCATTCTTGTTGTTTCTTCATGCGCATCCTCATCTGTTGCATGAGCTGTATGACCTTCTTGCCATAAAAATTCTAACGTACGCAAGAATGGTCTTGTTGTTTTCTCCCATCTCACAACATTTGCCCATTGGTTATATAACTTTGGTAGGTCACGGTATGAATGAATGATATTTTTATAGTGTTCACAAAATAATACTTCAGATGTTGGTCTTACTACTAGCCTTTCTGTTAATTCCTCTGATCCTCCGTGAGTAACCCATGCTACTTCTGGTGCAAATCCCTCTATATGATCTTTTTCTTTTTGTAGAAGACTTTCTGGAATAAATAGAGGCATATATACATTTTGATGACCTGTTTCTTTTATTCGTTTATCAAGAGCGTCCCTTACATTTTCCCAAAGGGCATAGCCATAAGGACGGATAATCATCGATCCTCTTACACTCGAATAATCGACTAAGTCTGCTTTTTTCACAACATCTGTATACCACTGTGCAAAATCTTCTTCCATCGATGTGATGTCTTTTACAAATTCCTTCGCCATCTTCTTTCACCTCTGATAAATTTATATTCTAAGAACACAAAAAAGCCATAATCCCAAAAAGGGACCATAGCTTGGCGGTACCACCCTCATTTATAAAGTATGACTATACCTTATACACTTAAGCAGGATAACGGACTTCTCCGCTATATCTTATCGATACAGAACTCAAAGGCAGGTTCAAGTGGTGTTTTATAGAAACCTTGCAGCATTTGGTTTCCTCTCTGGATAAAACCTTCGTCACTTTACTAGTCCTTATCAACGTTTATTTTTATTGTTAATTTGCATAGATTTATTAAGTAATATAATGAGTCCTACATGTAATGTCAAGTATTTCTTAAATCCCCCCTACAAACAGAGATATGCATAGGTTTAGTCCCTTAGTTTTAATTGAGTTTGTCTAGACTAGAATCACAGATTCGAGAAGTTAGAAATTTTGGTGTTGATGAAAATAAATTATAAGAACGAAGGATAGTATCTGAAAAGCTAAAAAAAAAGTTCGCAATTATTGCGAACTTTTTCACGACCTCTTCACTGGCATTTTCTTAACCATTAAAGATAACAAAACAACACAACCAATGTAGCCAAAGAGAGGATATAAATATTTAATTAATGAATCAAAACCAATTAAACTAACAAGATAACAAATGAACAAAATCCAGATAATGATAGATTTTTTTGGTGTAGAAGAACCAGAAAGCTTTCTAGAAATGCCATATACGTTTCCGATTAACGTTGTATAAATCTCCCCGTAAATAACGATAACAAATAGGATATGAAGAACTGTCCCAATTTGTTTAATAATCTCAGCCATTGGAATGCTGTACGCTGTCATATTCGGAATTGTAATGAGTGCTAAATGGCTAGTAATCAGAATGAGTGTTAAACCTAATCCGCCTAAAAAACCGCCCCATTTAATAATGGTCTCATTTTCGCTATCTCTACCTAGTGGCACAAGCACAGCTTGACCAAGCACAATGTTATAAGAAGCATATGCAAGCGCACTCATTAGCACTTTTGCGAAATTCGGAGACTCTCCATAATAAACAGTTGATCCTGGGAAAGCCGCGATAATTACAATACTAAACAAAAGCATCATAGGAACAATAATAGAGTTTACAGCCAGAAGCCCTTTCATCCCTCTAATTACTGCTAAATAACAAAGAACAATCGTTAATAAGATTCCTAGTTGCGATGGTAACCCTAACTGTTCCCGAAAGACAGCACCTGTTCCAGAAAACATAACAGACGTAACCCCAAACAACATAATTAATAACACAGTATTGACGACTCTTCCGATTTTCTGGCCAAATAAATACTCATTAATTTCTTGATACGAATTGGCATTAATCCGTTTTGCCATTAGCATCGATTTTGTCCCAATCCAAATGAAAAAATAGCCACTTATTAAGATCCCGATGATTCCAATCATTCCATATTGAGAAAAAAATTGAACAACCTCTTTTCCAGTCGCAAAACCAGCTCCGACGATTGTCCCAATATATGTCGCTGCAACCTGTAAAATGGCCTTTACGTTCCTCATCTACTCACCTTCATTATAAAATATTGTATTTGTTACACTATATGTATAAGCCCTCACGAAAAGACGAGCTTTTTTCATTTGTGAAATAAACAGCCGTTGAAGTAACCCTTAGTACTTATAATCAAAAATAAAATGGTAAATAAAACACACGATTTCTAGATAATGTGAGGATACAAATGTTCTTTTCAGTAGATATTTGTTACAATAATGAAGATTTGTTTCATCTATTATTTTTTGCTAATACTAAGAATTGCAGAGGCACCTCGCATAGCCTCAAGAGAAGCAAGGAATCCCCTTTTTTTCCAGGAGATATAAAACGCAGGGCTTACTCTGTAACTAGCCACTTGAAAAACTATACTTTCTTATACAATGGCTCTGTTAAAGTACAGTGTTGAATTTTAACTATATGTTGATTGTAGTGGAAGGTGCGAGACTCCTGCGGGAGCAGCGGGTCAGGTGAGACCCCACAGGAGCATAGCTACGAGGAGGCTCACCGCCCGCCCCGCGGAAAGCGAGTGCCTTCCACGGAAATCAACATTATTGTTTAACAGAGCCTATACAATAAGAAAGTAAATAAGCAAGTTTACATATAGCATCCTATTAAAGTGAGGTCTAAGGCATTGAACGTAGAAAATCCTAAATCACTAATTGTCATTTTTGGAGCAACAGGAGACTTAGCAAATCGAAAACTGTTCCCATCCATTTATCGTTTATATTTGAATGGAAAACTTTCTGAGGAGTTTGGGGTTGTCGGTGTAGCAAGAAGACCAAATTCCAATGAGCAATTCCGTGAAAATGTTCGCGAGGCTCTACTTGAAGCAAAACTCGATGATTCAAAGATCGACCAATTTTGCGAGCACTTTTATTACCACCCTTTTGACGTTACAAACCGTGAGTCGTATCTTGAATTAAAGCTATTATTAGAAAACCTGGATTCTACATATCATACTTTCGGAAATCGAATCTTCTATTTAGCAATGGCTCCTGAGTTTTTTGGAACGATTGCATCAAAGTTAAAATCTGAAGGATTAACAGATACAACTGGCTGGAAGCGATTAATGATTGAAAAGCCGTTTGGCAGGGATTTACCATCTGCGAAAGAGTTGAATAAACAAATTCGCGACGCATTTTCTGAGGATGAAATTTACCGAATTGACCACTATCTTGGCAAGGAAATGGTACAAAATATTGAAGTAATCCGCTTTGCTAATGCACTTTTTGAACCGCTATGGAATAACCGCTATATCTCAAACATTCAAGTTACCTCTAGTGAAACTCTAGGTGTAGGCGAACGAGCAAGCTACTATGAAAAATCAGGTGCACTTCGTGATATGGTGCAAAATCATATGATTCAAATGGTCGCCCTGCTAGCGATGGAGCCACCGAGTCGTTTAAATACTGAAGAAGTTCGTAGTGAAAAGGTGAAAGTATTACGTTCATTGCGAGCAATTTCCTTGGATGAAGTGGACCAATATTTTGTAAGAGGTCAATATGGTTCTGGCATCGTCGCTGACAAGGAAGTTATGGGCTACCGAGATGAAAACGGGACAGAGCCTGAATCGAATACAGAAACCTTTGTAGCTGGAAAGCTATTGATTGATAACTTCCGTTGGGCAGGTGTTCCATTTTACATCCGAACAGGAAAACGTATGGCTGTTAAATCAACGAAAATTGTTATCGAGTTTAAAGATATGCCGATGAATTTATACTTCCCTGAGGGAGAAGAAAGACGCCCGAACGTACTCGTTATTCACATCCAACCAGAGGAAGGGATTACGCTACATATCAATGCGAAAAAATCAGGTCCCACCGGTGAAACAACACCTATTAAGATGGAATTTAGTAGTAAAAGCCAAAATAGTATTAATACGCCTGAAGCATATGAACGATTAATTTATGACTGCTTACGCGGTGATGCAACAAACTTTGCTCACTGGGATGAAGTTGGTTTGTCTTGGAAGTTTATTGATACAATTTCTGAGGCTTGGGCAACAAATAAAGCAAGTGACTTCCCGAATTACAAATCAGGCTCGCTCGGCCCAGAAAAAGCAGACAAGCTCCTGGAAAAGGACGGCTTCTACTGGTGGCCGTTAAGCGAGTAACTCGAGGTGAAATGAATGAAAATTTACGATATAACAGCTCCCGTTTTTGTTGGAATGCCTGTTTATAAAAACAAACCCGAAAAGCAACCAACCTTTGATACCGTAACAAATGGACATGTAACCGAAACGAGAATATCACTTGATGTTCATTCTGGTACGCATATGGATGCTCCTCTTCACATGATGAACGACGGTGCAACAATTGAAACGATAGATATCGAAAAAATTGTTGGTGCATCGAAGGTTTTGGACTTAACTCACGTTGAGGATGGAATTACTAAAAAGGACTTAGAAGCTCATGATATCCAAAAAGGTGATTTTCTCTTATTTAAGACGAAAAATTCCTTTGATGAAGAATTCAACTTTCAGTTTATCTACTTAAAAGAAGATGGAGCTCAGTATTTAGCTGAGTTAGAAGTACGAGGACTCGCGATTGATGCACTTGGGGTGGAACGTAGCCAAGAAGGACATCCCACTCATAAAGCGCTGTTTTCAAAAGACATCGTGGTAATCGAGGGTGTACGTCTTAAGGATGTTCCAACTGGTAATTTCTTTATGGTAGCTGCTCCAATGAAGTTAATTGGAACAGATGCCTCACCAACCCGTGTTTTATTGTTTGAAGATATGAATATATGATAAGAGGCTGGGACATAAGTATTTCAGCCAATGATAAACCCGAACTATTAGGCAATATCTTTCACCTACTAGTTCGGGTCTTTATTTGTTGCTTTCAATAGATTCGTTTGATTTCGCATACTATTTTTACAGTAAAGAAAGTTTAAAATTTTTGAGTGTATCTTACATATATGTGTATTATTAATCCAGCTCCAGCGCCCAGCTCCTCGAGGTCAAATAACCCAGAGAGAAGAAAAGGGAAAATGCACCCTTTTCTTCTCTCCGGAACATTTGCTTGTCGGGGCTAAACGGGGCGCTTGCGCCTTTTGTTCTAAACTAGTGGAATGGAGAGGAAGACACTCGACTCCTGCGGGAAGTAGAGGAAAGGCTGAGACCCCGCAGGCGTAGCGAGGAGGTAGGTTTTTTCACGATAGTGAAAATAACCATCAGCTTCCTCCCCGCGGTATCCGGCGAGTGTCTGCAGCGCAATGGAACGAACTAGTTCTTCCACTTAACTTGATTAATAAATAACAAAGGGTACGAGTAAAGTATAATATTTAATAGGTAGAATAATTTAGATATTATTCGCCTTTCAGGATGATTTATTTAGTTATGTCCCTGCGTCTTTTCGCTATCTATACTCGGTAAAATTCAATATTAACTAATGATGCTACTAGTAATTTTATATAAGACTTATTAATGATTCCATGAGGATAAACATCTTCTTCTATCATTTTGCTCATATAAATTTCATATAGAGCAATTCCCTCTTTGTCTTCCCATATTTCTTCGAATAACTCAATTTGAATTCCACATTTCCTTAAAATTAAGTTTCTTAACTTATACAATTGGGAATATAATAATGTCTCAATCTCTGAACTCACATTAATCAAGGCTTCATTATCGGAATGATGAATTCTAGCAGCCATGTTATCATTCAATACCTTACTTTCTATAGATAATGTAATGTAATTTTGAAGAAGATCCACGAGACTATCATCCTGTAAAAGTGCCTTTATCTTTTGTTTTCTCTCTTCTAGCGTTAATTCTATCATCCTGTCCACCTACCTATTCTCCTCATATATGTTCATTATGTCCAAATCTAGCAAAGGATAATACACTTCTATGAATTCTTTCAGCACTATTACACTAGTAAACCAATAGATGCTTTTTCGGTAGTTAAAGTACAAGTTAAGCAACACCCTTGTCTTAAAATTAACATAAAAAACCCCGCTTCTTTTTCGAAACGGGGATTACAGTTATTACTTTTCCATCCAATTCGTATGGTATGTTCCTTCTTTATCCACACGTTGGTACGTATGGGCACCAAAGTAGTCGCGTTGTGCTTGTAATAAGTTTGCAGGTAATGTTTCTGTACGATAGCTATCGAAATAGCTAATTGCACTTGAGAAACATGGTACTGGAATACCGTTTTGAACTGCAACTGCTACAACCTCACGCATTGCAGATTGGTAATTCTCAACAATGTCTTGGAAGTATGGATCAAGCAGTAGGTTTGCTAGACCCGGATCGCGATCATAGGCTTCCTTAATTTTTTGAAGGAATTGTGCACGTATAATACATCCACCTCGGAAAATCATGGCGATTTCACCATAGTTCAAATTCCAATCATACTCTTCTGACGCTGCACGCATTTGAGCGAAACCTTGTGCATATGAGCAAATTTTACTTGCATATAAAGCTCGACGCACAGACTCAACAAATTGCTTTTTGTCTCCAACGAACTCTTTCTTTTCAGGACCTTTTAAAATCTTACTAGCTTTTACACGCTCATCTTTTAAAGCAGAGATGAAGCGAGCAAACACAGATTCTGTAACAATTGGAAGTGGTACGCCTAGATCAAGTGCACTTTGGCTTGTCCATTTACCTGTACCTTTTTGTCCTGCTTTATCCAAAATCACATCAACCATAGGTTTTCCTGTTTCTTCATCAACCTTCGTGAAAATGTCTGCCGTGATTTCAATTAAATAGCTATCTAATTCTCCCTTATTCCATTCAGAGAAAATTTCATGAAGTTCTTCCGCAGATACACCAGCAATGTTCTTTAACAAGAAGTATGCCTCACTAATTAATTGCATATCACCATATTCAATACCGTTATGTACCATCTTCACATAGTGACCTGCTCCATCTGGACCGATATATGTGCAACAAGCATCACCATCAACCTTAGCTGAAATATCTTTTAAGATCGGTTCCACTAATGCATACGCTTCACGTTGACCACCAGGCATGATTGACGGGCCGTTAAGTGCACCTTCTTCTCCACCAGATACACCTGTTCCAACAAAGCGAATGCCTTTTTCGGCAAGCTCTTTATTTCTTCTCATCGTATCAGGGAAATACGCATTCCCACCATCGATAATAATATCTCCTTCATCTAATAATGGCACTAGTTGCTCAATCGTCGCATCTGTTGGTTGACCCGCTTGTACCATTAGTAGCATTCGACGAGGAGTTTCTAATGAATCTACAAACTCTTCCATTGTATATGTAGGTTTTAAGTTCTTTCCTGGGTTTTCTTGCAGCATACTATCTGTTTTCTCTCTTGAACGGTTATATACAGATACTGAGTAGCCTCTGCTCTCAATATTAAGTGCTAAGTTTTTACCCATTACTGCTAATCCAATTACACCGATTTGTTGTTTTGACATGTCAAACGCCCTTTCCGTTTCCTGCTTACAATACTAGTAGAAAATAACATATTGCCTTGACAAGAATCAAGTTGTCACTTCTTTTTATTATACCTGTATTACGGCATAAAACCTAAGTTTCGACCTATAACTTGAGTACTTTCCTATTAATTTATTTTAAAAAACGTTTTCTTAATTCTGGAGTTGGCAACACACACTGCTCTTGTTTACCAAACCATTTGTAGCGATTGCGAGAGACCCATGAGTATAGCTTATCTCGCAGCTTTCTTGGGATGATATAGAACACTGTACATAAGGTGAAAATGCCGCCTAATTCTCTGCATATTGCTAACGCAGCATCTGACTTTTCATATGCCCTTTGATTTGAAACATATATGAAGCTATTGAGCTGATCAGTTGGAAAGCCAAACTCAGATAATACCTTTTGACCTGATTCAGATTGAAGTGACGCAAATGTTAGTTTTTCTTTTTTATCGTGTTTGATCAAAAATTGGACGGCACCATTACACAAATTGCAGACACCATCAAATAAAACTAAAGGATGGTTCATTGTTAATCAACCCTTTCCCCTTCTTATATTCAGTATAGTGCAAACAACTGATGCTTTCTATATTCTAGTTTCCTTTTAGTAGAATATCTTCTAGAATAAGTTGTATAACGTTGAAAAGGAGAAACTCATGACAAACTTTACTGAAAATCTCAAGAAGTATGCAGAAGTTACAGTTAAAATCGGATTGAATATTCAAAAGGGGCAAACGTTATTAGTAGCAGCTCCTCTAGTTGCAGTAGATTATGTAAGAGCTGTTGCAACCGCTGCGTACAGTGCTGGTGCAAAAAATGTGCATGTAGAGTGGAACGATGAAGAATTAACTCGCATTAAATACGAGCAAGCACCTGATGAAGCTTTTTCAGAGTTTCCTGTATGGAAAGCAAAAGGCTATGAAGAAATGGCAAAGGAAGGTTGTGCGTATTTAGCAATCTACGCATCAAATCCTGATCTGTTAAAAGGGATTAATCCTGACAGAATCTCAACAGCGAATAAAACAATGGCTCAGCATATGAAGGAATTTAGAAACATAACTCAATCCAGTCAAATTAGCTGGTGTGTTGTATCTGTCCCAACTAAGGAATGGGCGGCAAAGGTATTTCCTAAAGTTTCTCAAGAAGACCAAGTTGATGCTTTATGGGAAGCAATTTTTACATGTACTCGCGCGAATTTAGATAATCCTGTTAAGGCATGGGAAGAGCATAGCTCAAATCTATTAAGTCGTGTTCAGTATTTAAATGAAAAGAAATACAAGAAGCTCCATTATCGTGCACCAGGTACGGATTTGACAATTGAACTACCTGAAAAGCATGTGTGGGTTGGCGGTGGAGGTAAAAATGCAAAAGGAATCTCCTTTACACCAAACATTCCAACAGAAGAAGTGTTCACAACACCTAAAAAAGACGGAGTAAACGGTATTGTCACTAGTACTATGCCACTAATTTATTCTGGTAATGTTATTAATGGTTTTTCATTAACATTTAAAGAAGGTAAGATTGTAGAAATTTCAGCAGAAGAAGGCTATGAAACATTAAAGCGATTAATTGAAACAGATGAAGGAGCAAGTTTCTTAGGAGAAGTAGCTCTTGTCCCTCATTCCTCTCCTATTGCTCAATCAAATACGATTTTCTATAACACACTATTTGATGAAAACGCATCCAACCATCTTGCAATTGGTTCTGCTTATCCAATATGTATGGAAAACGGTACAAGTATGAGTCAAGAAGAGCTAAGTCAAAATGGGTCAAACACTAGCTTAGTACATGTAGATTTTATGATCGGTTCTGCACAAATGGATATTGACGCTATTACTGCAGATGGAGAAATAGAACCACTATTCCGAAACGGAAGCTGGGTGAAGTAAGCACTAAGGGGAATTCCCTAGTGCCTTTTTTTTCCAATTGTGTTATGCTTTTATAAAAAAGGGTCGTTCACATCTGTTTTGTGAAAATGACCTAGCTTTGGGGGAGTATTATGAAGAAATTGAAAGCTGGTTTGCCGTTTATTTTACTATTAATTTTTGTACTTGCCGTTCAGTTTTTTAATTTTTTAGAGTCTGAACAAAATTCTAATCATGAGTCTTGGAGTCGATCTGTTAATTTAGAATTAGAAACAGACAACCGTTCTCCGTTAATGGTAACAACTGATGAAGGAATAGATTTATATACTTCTAATAACGGCATTATTCAACATCAAACTGTAAAACCAGATCTAACTTTGCAAAAACAAACAGACATTAAAGCACCAATTGGTTCACAAGATTCGTTCTGGACTAATGGATCTGATGTTATGTATGCAAAAAACAATACACTCACTGTATTGACTGCATCTGGTGAATCGAAAATTCTCCTAGAAGGTGTTCAGCAATTTAAAGCAAATGAAAGCCTAGCAGTTGCTGTAACAGATAATGAAATCTTCACTATCAATACTAAGACCTTCGAGCCTGTTAAACTATCAAACCTAGCTGGCAAAGTGGAAGACTTAGTCGTGACACTTGACACGAATTCCTTTGTTACTGCTACTAATGCAGATGCAAGTATTTTAACATTCACATTATACCAATTCGCTCAATCCAAATGGAGTGTAACTGAACTATTTCAATATGACACAAATCTTGACTCATACGCTGGTGTAGATTATTCCATTATTGATGGAACACTGCATATTATTTATACATCTACAAGCCGTAAAGGTGGAGGAGACTTACAAATAGCAAACTTCTATGCAAAAGCACCATTGGCAAGTCTTCCCGGTGAACTAGCATTCAATAAATTAAAAATTTATGATGGGGAGAATCAACTTCCACTTATCAAAAATTTTAATATTGTTAAAATGGACGAAAAGGTAAATCTGTTATTTGCCTCTACAAACGAAGTAAATGACCGGGAACTAACGAATGTCTTCAAGGCTGAGCTTGATAAAGAAAAGTGGACAGCAAGTCGTATAGGAACTAGTGACTTACAATCCTCTAAACCAGTAATGGTAGGTGAAGGACTCATTACTTGGTTAGACTTTGACGCTAAAAAAGATATTTATTATGTAATGGGTGCTAGTACAAATGAAAAGGCGATTGCATCAAGTTTAGAACTTACAAAAACAGATTATGTGCATGCTGTTTCTCGAACCATTTTCTCACTATCTGGAGCCTTAATTTTCTTAGCTGTTTCATTCCTTGTCCTCATTCCACCAACTGTGTTACTCATAGGGATGAACTACTTTAACGTTTACAATAAAACTAGATTTATGTGGATGGCCATTGCGTCATACTTTATTACACAATTTTATTTCATTCAACGTTTCTTTGATTCACCGAGTATTAGTTTCGGACCTTTCTTCATTAACTTTTCGTACAGTCAGTTTATATTGCCGTTAGTGACAGCTGCATTAGCTTTCTTACTATACTTCCTCGTTCGAAACAAAGAATGGAGTGAAGAAGTAAATGTGGTCTATATCGTATCCCTTCATATGTTCATGATGGTTATTATGGTTGGGCCGTTTGTATTCTGATGATTAAAGAGGCTGGGACATAAGTATTTCAGCCAATGATAAACCCGAACTATTAGGCAATATCTTTTACCTATTAGTTCGGGTTTTTAGTTGTTGCTTTAGATTTGTTTGATTTTGCATACTATTTTTACAGTAAGAAAGTATAAAATTTTTGGGTGTATCTTACATATATGTGTTTTATTAATCCAGCTCCAGCGCCCAGCCCGCCTGAGGCAAAACGGGGCGCCCTGAGCCTTTTGTTCTAAACTAGTGTAATGGAGCGGAAGACACTCGACTCCTGCGGAAAGTAGAGGAAAGCGAGTGTCTGCAGCGCAATGGAACAAACTAGTTCTTCCACTGAACTGATTAATAAATAACAAAGGGTACGAAAAAAGTATAATATTTAATAGGTAGAATAATTTCGATATTATTAGCCTTTGAGGATGATTTATTTAGTTATGTCCCAGCTTCCTTTTTACCTTTCCAACCAATCAACTCAAAAGTTATACTTAACATACATATAGTTATAACGGAACATTTCGAGAATAGGGGTGTTAGAAGATGCCAAATGTTTGGACTCATATTTTATTTGGTGAAAAGGTGGCAAAAGCAGCTGGACTAGAGGTATTTGCACGGGATTATAAACCATTTTATCAGCTTGGAACTCAAGGTCCTGATCCATTTTTTTATCACAACTTTTTCCCTTGGCAATCAAAGCCAGTCGGTGTAATCGGTAGCAAAATCCATTATGAAAAATGCGGATCGTTTTTATCTAAAATGATTCAGTATGGATTACTAAATAAAGACCGAAAACTACAGGCATATATAGCAGGATTTGTGACGCATCATTTACTAGATCGTCACACTCACCCGTATATTAATTATCGATCTGGTAATGAAGGCAACCGTCATCAACGACTAGAAATTATTATAGATACGCTATTAATGAAAAGATGGAAAAATATCGACACCTATAAAATGCAAGTACATAAAGAAATTTACGTTGGTAAAACTTTATATGATCCGATTAGCCATATGCTAACAGAACTGATTGAAGATACATTTCCTACTGAAGCACGCGAAATGCCAGCAGGTTATGTGAACCAATCTTATCAGCATATGGTACGGGCTTTACAAATTTTACATGATCCCTACGGTTGGAAAAATAGATTATTAAAAAATAAAGTTTCTCCTTTTTCCTATCAAAAATATGTAGATGAAAAAGATTATTTAAATGAAAAAGAAACGAGATGGCTACATCCTACAGATGAACAAGAAGCATCTGTAGAATCGTTCCTAACTCTGTTTGAGAAGGCTGAAAAGGAAGGTTACCAAATTCTTTCCCTTATTAAAGAGTATTGGACAACAGGAGAAAATCAATTGTTATCTCAACTAGAAGAAAAAATTGGAAACATATCGTATGATACGGGCAAAGATTGTTCTCTCGGATTGGAAAATAAATATTTTGAACCAATTTTATAGTTAACAATAAAAACCATCCATTTCGGATGGTTTTTGGTTTGTTTTACGAATTTTTGGGGATATCTACTCGTCAAAAAGATTACGACCACAAGTTTTAAATATAACTAGAGTAAGTAAATAGCAATCATTAATAGCTTACTTTATTACGAGTGTTTTTACTTGTGTACAATGCCTGGTCAGCAAGGTCAATTAAGCCTTCTCTCGTCATCGACATCTCTGGAAAAACTGAAACTCCAATAGAGACCGTTATACATTTATAGGGCATCTGTTCGCTACCTTCGAACTGATGACTTGCTACGGCAACGCGGATTCGTTCTGCAATGGCAACAGCACTTTTTTTATCAACATCCGGTAGGATTACAGTGAATTCCTCACCACCGTAACGACTCGCAATTGCAGATTCTGAGATGTTTTGCTTAATAATATTCGCGATGTCTCGAAGTAATACATCCCCCTTCGGATGACCAAATGTATCGTTATACTTTTTAAAATGATCTAAATCAATGATTAATAGAGATACTTTTTGTCCTTGTTCGATCACTTTCTCAAGATATTCTTGAAAATACCGATGATTATATAGTCTTGTTAACTCATCTTTTTCAGAAAGTGATTTAAAATGATCAAACATTGAATAAAAACTTCGATACGTAAGTGTTAGCCCAAATAAAATTAAGCAAAAGACAAGAAATCCTACTAAGCCTTCATGCTTTACAACAGTCACCATTAACAGACCGATGGCTAAGGTAGTGAAATAAATAATAATTGTCTTTTTTTCCATAAATATAGGGAACATCTCCCGATATTCTCTTCCATCCTGGAAGTGGATAAAAGTTGTAAGAAGTAGTACGTTCATAATGTAAAAGACAATAGAAAACCCTGCAAATGCAACAAGTTCATTCCATTCAAAAGTAAAATTTGATTCTATAAGTTTATAAACCCATAAACCTATTACTCCTGAAATCGTATACTGTACTCCATTAAAAATATGGATAAACCATTTCTTAGGGACAAAAAACATGAGGAGAATTGTTACTAACAGATTTATGAAGAAAATCGTAGATACACCGTACAATACTCCTGCAGTAAATAATAACGGTGTTGCAAGTGTGAGATTATCTCCTGAGTGTAATACAATGGGACGTAAATCATATACAGTTGCTACAAGAGAGAACGTAATGATCACCAACCAACCATAGGCACTTACTGGCTCATATAAGTAAAGAAACATGACAGCAAAGATCGTACAGTAACTATAATGATACAGCTTCAGCTTTTTGTTCTGCACATTTTACACTTCCTTTAGGTTTCCTCTAATCTTTTGAAGAGTGGTGGAAAATTCATTTCTTTATAGCGCTTACTAAAAAGCGAACCCAATAAAAAATGCCCACCTTTATCAAATACAATAAAAATGGGCAAAATAAGTCGTAGCTGGCTGGCATAGCACGAAATGCTGTAGCCCCTATAGCTTTGCGTCGTACTCTTTCGAGTAGTTTGCCCTATTATATAGTACTTTAGTTATATCGGTATATAAAAAGCGTGACAAATGTCCTTATTCTATTAATAGTAAATCACCAATATTTAGAAGTAAAGAATATCATTTCGACACCATTCGACCTTGACGAATGTTTTTTTACTATAAAAGTTGATAGAAGAAGCTGACTAAAAAAATCAATCCCAATAGGTAATTTTATACAAGTCTTGTTGGCATTGATTTACCCATTCTTTGAAGAATGTATCAAACTTGACTCTTCTTTATCATTATTATAAAGTAATAATTGTTATATTGATCGGAGGAGGCTTATTAATGGCTAACATTATTTTATATAGTAGTACAGGCTGTCCATATTGTGAGAAGATGAAAAATGAATTTAAAGAGTGGGGCTTTGAGTATGAAGAGCGCAATGTGACTGAAAATCCACAATTCTTTGAGGATCTTCATGAACAAGGGATATTTTCAACCCCTGTAGCGTTTATTGATGGTGAAGCTTTTATTGGCTATCGCCCTAACAAGATGAAGAAGGCTTTAGGTGTGACCGGAGACGGTGCTTCTAAAGCAACTTCTAACACTACAGAAGTAAATGAAGAGGTTTTATTCCAAGAACCTACAAAAGAAATCTTTGAAGAAGTGTATGATTTTGTTACAATTGGTGGTGGACCTGCTGGTGCATCCGCTGCAGTCTATGCTGCTCGTGCACGATTAAAAACTTTAATCATTGATAAGTCACCAACATCAGGTACACTTGCGATTACTCATAAGATCGCTAACTATCCTGGAGTTCCTGGAGAAGTAACAGGACAAGAATTACTTCAAAAGATGCATATCCAAGCGAAAGATTTCGGAACTACAATGATTCGTTCTAATGTTCTTAATGTAGATTTCTCAAATGAGGATATTAAGTTACTTGAGCTTCCTGAAGGAACAATTAAAGCAAAGAGTGTATTCATTGCTGTTGGAGCAAAAGCACCTGGAAGCAAAATTAAAGGTGAAGAAGAGTTTACAGGTAGAGGCGTAAGCTATTGTTCTACTTGTGATGCTGCTTTCTTTAAAGATCGCACTGTTGCCGTAGTTGGAGATACTGATGAAGCAGTACATGAAGCACTTGCACTTTCTAAATTTGCAAAAGAAGTGAATTTATTAGTACCTACTAATAAGTTAAAAGGTGACACGAGTGCAGATGAGCTAAAGTCCATTGAGAACATTACGGTACTATGGAATCATCGCTTAAAAGAAATTCAAGGTGAAAAGAAGGTTGAACGAATTGTTGTTCGTGACGCTGAGAAAAATGAAATCACTTGGGAAATTGATGGTGTATTCTTATACCTTGCAGGCCTAAAGCCAGGTACTGACTTCCTAAAAGACGCGGTTGAACGTGATGAAGAAGGCTATGTAAATGTAGACGAAACATTACGTACAAGTGTTGATGGTGTCTTTGCTGGTGGAGATGCGAGACGAACACCAATCAAACAAGCAGTTATCTCTGCTGCTGATGGTTGTATTGCCGCTTTAGGTGCAGATCAGCATGTGAATAAGCGAAAGAAAATGAAAGCCCAGTATAGTTAATTACCTTGGAGAGGTTATTCTCTCCTGGTTAATTATATAGATTATATATTTTTTAAGGAGGATGTACGATGCCAAAAGGAGCAACAGTTACAAAAACGCTCAAAATCGGTGATAAAGCACCAAACTTTACACTCAAAGCTCACGGCGATCGCGAAGTTAGTCTATCTGACTATCTTGGCCAAAAGAATGTATTCATTGCATTCTATCCTTTAGATTGGACACCTGTCTGAGGCGCGCAAATGCCTTCTTACGAGGATGCTCTCGAAGATTTTGAAGGCTTAAATACCCAAGTTTTGGGTATTAGTGTAGACAGTGTACCTAGCCATGAAGCATGGCAAAAATCTATTGGTGGTATTACATACCCATTATTATCTGACTTCCACCCACAAGGTGCAGTTACAGATGCTTATGGCGTTCGCCATGAAAAAGGTATGTCAGAACGTGCGCTATTTATCGTTGATAAAGAAGGAATTATCCAATTTATCGATGTTCATCCAATTAGCGAACTACCTGAAAACGATGAAATTTTCAACGAGCTTGCTAAGCTTGAGAATAAATAACTTACCACTTTCACACTTTAAAGTAATGGGGGACAGGCCCCCACCGCTTTAAAGTGGTGAAGAAAAAGTCCTGTGCATGTTGCATAGGACTTTTTATATTGTTTCATGATGCTCGAGTATATAATGTAGAGTAAAGAATAAGCAACCGAGGTAGGTGAAGAAGGTGTATTCAAAACCTGTTATATTAAGAAATGTTTACATTTATGCTGAAGATCGAGATTTTGAGGATGGCTATATAATTCTTAACAATGGAATAATTCAAGAAATAGGAGAAATGGTGTCATTAAAAGAAGAGGATATATTAGACTTTGAAGATATACTCGTCCCTCCAAAATGTAAACTACTCCCAGGAATGATTGATATTCATATTCACGGAGTAGCAGGAGCAGATACAATGGATGCATCATTCGAAGCGATTCATACTATGGCAACCTCTCTTCCTAAAGAGGGGACAACGAGCTTTCTTACAACTACGATCACTCAATCACCTGCAGCCATCGAAAATGCATTAAAAAACATTTCTAGTTATATAGAGAACCAAGACGACCGTAAAGCGGAAGTTCTCGGTGTTCACCTCGAAGGTCCATTCATTTCGGCTAAACGTGCAGGGGCGCAACCAATTGAATATATTCAAAATCCTAACTTACATACCTTTCAAAATTGGCAAAGGCTTTCTAACAACAACATTAAACTTGTTACACTTGCACCAGAAATAAATGGGGCAATTGAATTCACCCAATATCTAGTTAACCATGGAGTCATCGTCTCCCTTGGCCATTCAGATGCAAACTACGAGGAAGTAAATAAAGCCATTCAAGCCGGTGCCTCGCACGTTACTCATTTATTTAACGCGATGAGTGGTATTCATCACCGTGAGCCAGGACTTACAGGGTCAGCTTTATTACAGGACGCACTTTTTATCGAGATCATTGCCGATGGAAAGCATGTACATCCTGAAATGATTCGGCTAGCATACATGAACAAGACAAAGGACAAAATCATTCTCATTACAGACTCGATCCGTGCTAAAGGTTTAAAACCAGGTTTATTTGACTTAGGTGGGCAAACTGTAGCCGTTGACGAAACAAAAGCAACTCTTCAAGACGGAACACTCGCCGGAAGTATCTTGTCCATGGAGAAGGCTGTTCAAAACTTTCAAAAATATACAGATTGTTCAATAAGAGATATCATTCAGATGACTTCGACTAATCCAGCAAAACAATTAAATATATACAATCGAAAAGGGAGTATCGCTAAAGGTAAGGATGCAGATGTAATTGTTATGAATCAAAACCTTGAGGTGTTAATGACGTTCTGCAGAGGACATCTGGCATACGCAAAAGGATACTAGAAAGGAATAATAGCCTATAGAAAAAGCGCCTCTATGTTATGAGACGCTTACTATAAATCTATTACTCTTCAATTGTAGTATTATTTATAGTAACAAGGTTTTGGTAAAACGTCGCATATGAAGCGTTCATGTACGGAATCACCCATAGTAAACCAATTCCTAGTGTTAAAATCGATAATAAAATCCAGCCGATAAAGCTTAATTGTAAAAGGAAGTATTTCCACTTATAGCCATCCATAAGCTTTCTACTTTCTGTGATTGCTTGTAAAGTACCATACTCAGGCTTATCCTTTAATATATAGAAAGCCTGTGAGTAAGCTATACCTTTAATAATACCAGGAATAATTAATAATAATGACCAAAGTAATACAAAAAATCCAACTACAATACTTGTTACAATCAATTTAATACTTGTCTTAAGATCAGCATATACTTCAAAAACTGATCCAAGAGTTGGGTTTTCTTCTCTAACTAGACGTAAGAAAAACCAATAAAGTCCAATTCCTAATGGAATTAATAATACTGTAGTAACTAAATTGGCAATTGTAGCTGTAAGTGTTGGCTCTTCTTGTGCAAAGTAATTACTAAATCCTCCACTTACAAACACTTCCACTAAACCTGGAATAACACTAGAAATAAGTCCAATTAAAAAAGCTGTCCCTACTGCTAACCCCCATTTACCACTCAACGCTGCTCTTGCTTGTGATTTAACTTCTCCAATCCTCATGAACACACATCCTTTTTCTCTTTCTAGGGAAATTATAGCATAATTTAAAACGCTGCAACCTTAAAAATATATGCGCTGTCTTTTAATTCATTCCCCATTTCAATGTACCTAATATACGAATTATCTTTCGTTAGGTTTCATAAAACAAGGCTGTTTTTTCGCATAATTTGTTGCTATTTTTACAAAAAAAGAATTTATTTTAGGTCCGTTGATTTCCGCTTCAGGCACACGCTTTCCGCGGGGAGGGACGGGAGCCTCCTCGGCTTCGCCTGCGGGGTCTCACGATTCCCTCTATCTCCCGCAGTAGTCGAGTGCCTTCCGCTCCAATCAACTCAATGTTTTAACAGCGCTATCCAAATAGCGACAATCTTTACGAAAAGAGTCTAAAACAAAGACTTAGCTTAATCATTAGCTAAGTCTTAAAAGTCACTATTTAATTACATAAACTCTAGTTTCCCAAGGCTTCAATACAAATGAAGTCGCGTTCTTATGGTCCTCTACATCATAATTTTTTATTACTAACTGTTCACTTGATAGCGTCAAACTTTCATAGCTATATTTCGCTTCTTCACCGCTAATATTGCTAATCACCAATGCAACTTCAGAACCAAGAGTTCTCGTATACGCATAAATTTGCTCGTTATCTTCTAATAATAAATCATAGTTACCATATACGAATACCTCTTCGCTTTTACGGAGTCTGATCATGGACTTATAGAAATTTAAAATTGAGTTAGGATCCTTTTCCTGGCTCGCGACGTTGATTGTTTTGAAATTCTTATTTACACCAATCCACGGCTTACCAGTAGAGAAACCACCATTTTCACTATCATTCCATTGCATTGGCGTTCGTGAATTATCACGTCCACTTTTCCAAATTATTTGCATAATTTCTTCATGGGATCTACCTTTTTTCGTCTCAATTGCATAGTAGTTCTTCATACCAACGTCATCATATTCATCGATTGTCTCAAAGCGAACATTTGTCATTCCAATTTCTTCACCTTGATAAATAAATGGTGTCCCTTGCATGAAAAAGTACATCGTTGCAAGTGCTTTTGCACTTTCAATTAGGTAAACCTGATCATTCCCCCAAGTTGAAACAGATCTTGGTTGGTCATGATTTTCTAAAAAGAGTGCGTTCCATCCTTTATCTTCAAGGCCTTTTTGCCATTTTGTTAAAGTCTTCTTGAGTTGAATGAGATCAACCTCACCGTTGTCGCCTTTATCCCATAAACCCAGATGCTCGAATTGGAAAATCATATTGAACTTTCCGTTTTTCTCGCCAACCCAGTCATCAGCCTGTTCAAGCTTCACACCATTTGCTTCTCCAACTGTCATAATATCGTAGCGTGCAAACGTTTGCTCTTTAAGCTCTTCTAGGTACTCCTGAATTCCTTCTTGGTTCATATGACCGTCGAATGATGGAACATAATCCAGGTTCTTCGGATTAGGCATATCAGGGAAGCCTTCTTTTTTCTTGATATGAGAAATAGCATCAACACGGAATCCATCAATTCCTTTTTCTAACCACCAATTTATCATTTCATATACTGCATCTCGTACATCTTTGTTTTCCCAGTTTAAATCTGGTTGCTTTACAGCAAATACGTGTAAATAGTATTGCTCTGTTTTTTCATCATACTCCCATGCCGAACCACTGAATATACTTTCCCAGTTGCTTGGTTCTTTACCATCTTTACCGTCACGCCATATATACCAATCACGCTTCGGATTGTCTTTTGAAGAACGAGACTCAATAAACCAAGGGTGCTCATCACTTGTATGGTTTACTACAAGATCTAATATTAATTTCATTCCTCTTTTATGTACTTCTGAAAGTAATTCATCAAAGTCTTCCATCGTTCCAAAATCATCCATGATATCTTGATAGTCACTAATATCATACCCATTATCTGCATTTGGAGATTTGAAGATTGGACAAATCCAAATTACGTCAGTTCCAAGCTCTTTTATGTAATCAAGCTTCGAGATAACTCCTTTTATATCTCCTATACCATCTCCATTTGAGTCCATAAAGCTACGAGGATATATTTGATAAGCTACAGCTTCTTTCCACCAAACTTTATTCAATCACATTCACTCCTTTATCCTGCACCTATTACTTAAACATTCTACTTCTTAATGTAAACGTTTATGTGTAGGTTCATTCCTTTATTAAACCCTAAAAATCATTATATCAAAAATATTCCATAATAATCATGGAATTCAGTAGGAATATCACTACTTTTCTTGGAATAATGCTACCAGAAAACGTTTAGAGTTCAATCTATTTTAGTTTATAAACAACACCTAAAGCAATCTCGATAATGTAAACACTTTATATTCAATACTAAAAATGATATATTTCCTCTAATATAATCAGAAATAAGGAGAGATCAATATGTCAACTTTAAAAAACCTTTGTGTATTTATGGGTTCTAGTGAAGGAAACCATCCCGATTATGTAGCTCAAGCTAAAGAGCTTGGCATGCACTTAGCTGAGAAAAATATAGAGCTTATTTACGGTGGTGGCAACGTAGGAATAATGGGCGAGTTATCCCGCTCGGTATTATCGAATGGTGGTAAAGTCACAGGAGTTATTCCAAAGAAAATATATGACATGGTTGAACACGTTGACTTAACTCACCTACATATTGTGGAACATATGCATGAGCGGAAAGCTAAAATGTATGAGCTAGCTGATGGGTTTATTGCGTTACCGGGTGGGATTGGGACGCTCGAAGAAGTTGCTGAAGTAATGACATGGTTTCAAATTGGATATCATTCAAAGCCGATTGGATTGTTTAACGTACAACAATTTTATACACCGTTACTTCATCTACTCGAACATATGATAAAGGAAGGCTTCTTAAAAAAGGAGTTTTTACAAAACGTCATCATTGAGGATAACTTTGTCACACTTCTACAAAAAATGAACGATTTACAAACAACCTTTGTGGATAAGTGGAGTAATTAACAGAAAAGGTGCATTTCCTGTGGATATGCACCTCACCCTGTTTATAACTTCAATTACCTTTTATTAAATCCTTTTTCCTCTACAAACTTCTTCATATACATTCTCTTTGGCTCTTTTAACATATTCGCCATTTGAGCGGTCCATGTGTCTTTACGTGCTCCGTTTGTTCGTTCTTGATAATATTCAGTAATTGTTTCGTTATATTGCTCTAGTTGTTTTGTATAATGCTTATGATCTTGTTGATATACATTTTCATGATACACATTGGTAAAAGGTAGTCGCGGTTTTTGTCCGGTAATTGTTTTCGGATATCCTACTGCTAGTCCGAATAACGGAATAACACGTTTTGGTGTTTGTAATACGTCACAAACGGCTTCAAGATTGTTCCGTATGCCACCAATATAGCATATGCCTAGTCCCATTGACTCTGCAGCCAGAGCCGCGTTTTGAGCAGCAATCGTAGCATCAATCAAGCCAATCATAAACCTCTCTGTACTTTCTAATGCAGGCTCTAAATCTACATCTTCCATTTCAGAAACAACATCATGACGATGGAAGTCTGCACAAAATACGAAGAAATGACCATTTTTTTCAACATACGATTGATTTCCTGATAACTGTGCAAGCTCCTTTTTCTTCTCAACGTCATTTACACCAATAATGCTATATGCTTGGATGAAACTTGAGGTGGATGCAGCTTGTGCACAGTTTATAATGGTTATGATTTGCTCATCGGATAGCAGCTTGTCCTCAAAGTCTCGGATGGAGCGATGGTTTAATATTGTTTCTATCGTTGAATTCATTACAGCACCTTCTTTAGCTTTTATTCTTATTTTATAGTAGTGAAATCCAGCCGTGATTTCAAATTAGGTGCACATACCTACCTTTTATAAATTATCTTTTATGATTCAACAATCCTATCTCAGAGAAGCCTACAAACTTCTTCAGAAAAATAAAAAACCTTTCTCAAACCAGAAAGGAAATGGTGTAACTATTCTTTTTTCTCTATCTGATCTAGAAGTTTGTTAATCTCTGTTGAAAGGTATCTTACTTCTTTTACAGTTTTAGCATTTTTCAAATCCTCTAGGTAGTCTTCGTATAGCTCTCGTTGTTTTTCTGTCATGGAATCCAGTAAAGTCACAATACTTCCTCCCGAAAAACTCTCTCTATCTTTTTACACTATTTTACAACAAAACCATTACTTTTTACACACTTCTTTTTTACTACTCAATATCGTCTTCTCAAACATTATATTAGCTAATTATCATATTATGTGTTTGCTCTCTTTGAAATTTTATTCAATTCCTCTGTTTTTAGCTTTTCAACTTGTAGTTCCTTTTGAAGTAATACACTCTCCGCAGCCATTCCTGCCATCACCGCAATACCGATCATGTCACCAATGTCAGCTGGTGAAAATAAATACGTATTTGCAAATAACGCAGCCAAAGCACTTGTAAATATATCTGCCAAAAAACCAAGATCAATGCCAGGAGGTCGATATCTTCTTTTTGGAAACAAAACAATGCGGTCATTCTTGATTAGATGGGCCACAAAACCAGTTAACGCACCTGTCAAACTTACAATCATAAGATTCATAGCCGTTAATTCCATCATACCCCTCCTCTTATTTTCATAACCATTTTCTGGGCTTTAATTATTGGCGTAACATCTGCCACGTATAAAGCGCTTATATTAGCAAAAAAAGCCAGAGAAACTTGCTCCCTGACTTAAATTAATCTGTGATATTTAGTTTTTGTCCTTACTCATGTATATACTTTGTCCCTTTCATTCATTCTAACAAAAGTGGTAATTTCTAACAATAAATAGATATACCCATTACTTCAGTCACTAGTCTTACGTTATTTGTTTTAAAAATACAATTCTAGGGTAAAGATTAAACATTATTTTTCCATAATAGGGGAAAAGTAATGGTAATAGAAATGTGGTTGAAGGGAGAAAAAAATGAAAGAAACATCAAAGGTTTTTTGGATTTCCGTTGTGATTGCTTTAGCATTTGTCATATGGGGAGTCATCGCACCAACTCACTTAGGGGAAACAATGGATACTACAAAAGCTTTCTTTCTATCTCAGTTTGGTTGGTTCTATCAGTTGGCAGCGACTTTCTTTATTATATTTGCGGTCTTCCTCATTTTTAGTAGGTACGGAAAAATCAAATTAGGCAAGGATGAAGACAAGCCAGAGTTTAATCGAGTCACATGGTTTGCAATGTTATTTAGCGCCGGAATGGGAATTGGTTTATTATTCTTCGGTGTGTCAGAGCCAATGTCACATTTTATGAATCCACCTATGGGAGAGGGAGGAACACCTGAAGCAGCTAAATTAGCGATGAGATATACATTTTTACATTGGGGGCTTCATGCATGGGCCATATACGCAACAATTGCACTGATTTTAGCCTACTTCAAATTTAGAAAAGGGTTACCAGGACTAATGAGTATAACGTTGTATCCTATTTTAGGTGAAAGGGTTAAAGGACCCATTGGAATTACGATCGATGTAATTGCTGTGTTTGCCACCATTTTTGGTGTGGCTGCTTCCCTTGGATTAGGTGCACAGCAAATTAACAGTGGTTTATCCTATTTATTTGGAATTCCAAATACTTTTCCTGTCCAGATTATTATTATTACGATTGTAACCGTACTTTTTATCCTTTCTGCTTCAACTGGAATTCAGAAAGGAATTAAATACTTAAGTAATGCAAATATGGGGTTAGCAGTCTTATTATTTTTAGGTGTATTATTTTTAGGACCTACTGTTTTCTTATTAAGCTTCTTCGTCTCAACACTTGGAGAGTATATTCAAAACCTACCAAGCATGGGACTAAGATTAGCCCCATTTAATGAAGAACGCGCTTCTTGGATTCAAGGCTGGACCATTTTCTATTGGGCTTGGTGGATTGCTTGGGCACCGTTTGTTGGTACTTTTATCGCTAGAGTATCAAAAGGGAGAACAGTTAGAGAATTCGTTTTAGCCGTACTGATTATTCCATCACTCGTTTGTGCAATTTGGTTCTCTGTATTCGGTGGTACCGCTATCCATCTTGACATTAACTTTAATACAGACATTGCAAGTCAAAGCTTAGAAACTGCCTTGTTCTATATGTATGAACAGCTACCATTGACAGGTATTTTTACAATCGTCACACTTGTCCTAATCTCAACATTCTTTATTACATCTGCTGATTCTGCAACGTTCGTGTTAGGTGTACAAACATCACATGGAAGTTTAAATCCAAATAACTTCATTAAAGTTACATGGGGTATTTTATTATCCTTATCAGCAATTGTTTTAATGATATCCGGTGGATTAAATGCGATGCAAACAGCAATTATTGTCAGTGCCTTTCCTTTAACAATCATCCTCATCGCAATGTGTATCTCTCTCTTAAAGGAATTTGGGAATGAAGTCAAAGCTTTTAAGAAGCCAAAAACTAAATAATTTTAAAAAAACTGCCTTTTTATATGGAAGGCAGTTTCATGTTTTCAGTATAACTTTGTGATTTCCGCTCCGACTACTTGCTTGCGGGGTGGCGATGAGCCTCCTCAGCGTTACCGCCTGCCTCTATTTTCATTAAAAAAAGTCTATAATACTCGCGGAACGCTTTGGTATCATTTGATCGAGCAGCTGTACCTTTTTCACAGTACCTTTAATCATATCCGCTTCGTATAAAAACTGAGCTGTTTGTGCCTGAAGAATGATAGCCGTTAACTCTTTAATTGTTAGAGTTATCCCTTCCTCTTCAGCATTTCCGACAACTACTTCACCATTTTCAATGACAAGCGATTGATTGTTCCAATCTGCTTTGTCATCCTTTACGTGAAGTAAAAGTCTTTCATCAACTTTATTAAATGTGTATTGTTGTAAAAATCCTACAACATCTACAATACGTGCCATAAAATAAGGTTCTACATCGATTTTTACTTTTGGATTCTTTAGTAGATAATGAAGTTGCTCATTCTCCGGGACAATTATTTTCACTTTTTCCACCATCGAATCATGCTGACAAATAAAGTTCCATAGACCTCTTCTTGACTCTCCGTTTAAATAAAAAAATTCTTGAACATCTAGAAGCTTATCAGATACTTTATAAAATAAATAACCTGTTGGTCTAAGATCTTCATTAAAAAATACGGCAAACTGATATCCTTCAGAATAAACATGGTTTTCCCACCAATTTCGATCACGCTTTAACATTCCGTTATAGTTTTGAGCAAACTGTTCATAGATTGTATTAATTATTTCTAAATCTTTTTGTACGGATAATCGTTTGATTGTACCTGGGACTCCCGGCATAAACTGTAGGTCGGATTTTTCAATTGTATATTTTTTATGAGAGAAGCAAAGTTCCCAGCCGAATCGACGATAATATTCTATGTCAAAAGGATGCAGAAAACTAAGAACTTGACCCTTTTCTTTCATAGTCTTTAAAGCATGATCGATTAATCGTGCAACACTTCCACCACGGCGATACTCCGGCCATGTTGCAACACCTGCTACACCGCCCATTTTAACCTCTGCTTTTCCAATAAAAACAGATAAAGGATATAGATGTAGCTTTGATGTTAATGTGTCACCTTCGAATTCTCCCCAAACATCATGTAGATGAAAGCTTTCTCGTCTCTTCTGTTTGGATTCTTCAGACAACGAATATTGAAAGGCATATTGCGAAAGCTCTAAACTTTTATCGAATTCATCCAAAGTAATTTTTTTAATTTCACGCATAATTTTCCTCTTTTCTCCATTAAATTTTAAAAGTATTTAAAAAATTCGAGACTCGAAACATTTCCATTGCTTTTTTTCTATTTCGCTCCTAAACTATTATCAAGTCATAAACTAAGAGGTTACTAGAGATGAATAATAATACTCAAGGAGCAGGGATCATAGCCGCTGCCCTGTCTTATGTAATTTGGGGCTTTCTCCCATTATACTGGAAACTACTCGACCATGTCTCTGCGAGTGAAATTCTTGCTCATCGAATTGTTTGGTCTTTTGTTTTCATGATCGTGATATTACTCATTGCCAACAAGTTAAAGTTATTTTGGACTGATGTTAAAGAACTGATAACAAACCGAAAGAGGTTCATCGCTATTACATCTGCTTCCATCATTATCAGCTTAAATTGGGTGTTATATATTTGGGCTGTGAATACAGATCAAGTTGTTCAAGCAAGTCTCGGATACTATATTAATCCACTCATTAGTATATTACTTGGTATCTTTGTGTTGAAAGAAAGACTAACATTCTGGCAAACTATATCGTTTGCACTTGCCACTGTTGGCGTACTTTATTTAACCATTCATTTCGGTACGATTCCGTGGATCGCCTTATTATTAGCTATTAGTTTCGGGATATATGGACTGATTAAAAAAATGGTAAATCTAAGTCCTATGACTGGCCTTGCTATCGAAACAATGCTTATTACTCCTATTGCCTTGTTATTTTTAAGTTTTATTCAAATAGATGGCACTGGTAAATTTGCAAGCGGTACACTAGATTCTCTTCTCTTATTGGGAGCCGGTGTTGCTACTGCAGTTCCGTTACTTTTATTTGCAAGTGGTGCTAAGAAAATTCCACTTTCAATGATCGGTTTTTTACAATATATCGCACCAACCTTAATGTTAATCATTGGTGTATTTCTCTATCATGAACCATTTACGAAATATCATCTAATTGCCTTTGTATGTATTTGGTCAGCACTTGCGATTTATTATTTATCTAAGTCTAAAATTTTTGTTGCACTTGAAACGAAGATGTTAGCCCACAAGAAAAAGTATACTGCATAAACTTGTAACGTCTTTTGCTGAATATTAAAATTGTTTAAATTAGAGGTTGGGACAAAACTAAAACACGATACTCTAAAGACGAACAATTTGAAATTAGATAGCCTTTTAATACAGCTGTTAATTTCCGTGCAAGACTTCTCTTTCCGCGGGCGGTTGGTGAGCCTCCTCAGTCGTTCCTCCTGAGGGGTCTCACCTAACTCGCTTCTCCCGCAGGAGTCTTCATCTTGCACTCCAATTAACAGCTAGAACAAACTTAAAACAAAACGGAGTCTCTAACAAAACAAATAAAAAAATCCGAACTCATTCAAATCCTAAACGAATTTGAGATGATTGTTCGGATTTTTCTTCGCCGAAAATACTTTTGGCCCAGCCTCTTTTTCAGGATTCATGCAACGTTTGTAGAAGTTCTTTTACTAAGATTACAGGTGAAACTACAAGATAACATAATTCACCACTATGGGAACGTATGGAGGCAGAATACTAACAATCGTGAACATAATTAAGCATAGTAGGATAATAGATAATTGATTTTCAGCTAATGTAGGATTTCTGACAATATTTTCTTAGGAACTACTATTGAAGATTTGCTAATATAAGGTGTATGGTTAATAGATTATTTGATATTGAAGGTAGAGGTGGGTAACATTGCTCTATTATAAATCCTATGAATTAAGTGATTTTCATGAATGGGTAGTCTTTATTCATGGTGCAGGTGGAAGCTCGTCTGTTTGGTATAAGCAAGTGAAAGAGTTTAAAAAGCATTTTAATGTTTTGTTGATAGATTTAAGAGGTCATGGTAAGTCTAGAAACCCGAAGATCTTAAATAGGAAATATTCCTTTGATAATGTCAGCCGGGATATTATTGAAATTTTAGACCATATCAATATTAAGGAAGCCCATTTTGTGGGGATATCATTAGGAACAATACTAATTAGAAATATTGCTGAAATAAATCCTAATAGAGTAAAATCAATGATTTTAGGTGGAGCTATAATTCGCCTAAATACTCGTGTTAAAACACTCATAAGTCTAGGTAATTTCTCAAAGAAAATCATTCCGTATATGTGGTTATATAAATTCTTTGCTTGGTGCTTAATGCCTAAAAAAAGGCATCATGAATCTCGTATGCTATTTGTTAATCAAGCTAAAAAACTATGTCAAAAGGAATTTATTAAATGGTTCAAGTTAACAAGTGATGTAGTACCTCTATTAGTTCAATTTGAAGAGAATAAGGTTGATATTCCAACTTTGTATGTGATGGGGCAAGAGGATTATATGTTTCTCTATCCTGTAGAAGAAGTTGTGAAAAAGAGTAAACAAGCTCGGTTAGAGGTTATACAAGACAGTGGCCATGTATGTAATGTCGATAAACCTGAGATATTTAATCAGGTTTCCATTGAGTTCTTACTGAAGCTTTATAAGAGTAAGGTCGCCTTGCCTTAAGACTTGATAATTTTTTTCAAGGTAAAAAAGCTCTGGATAAAAACAAGACGCTAGAATAACAACTAGCGTCTTTTCTGCATTTTTTTCGTAATTACTTGTGAAAGATAGTTGCCTTCATCCAACGCAGCTTCAACTAGTTGATCATTAGGAAGAAAAGAGCTAACTCCCCCCTCCTATGTAGTCAACAGTTTAGCTAATGCTTGAGGCACATGGCTAATTATGATTTTTCCGCAACTATTGTATACGTTTTAGGAAGCCCTATGTCATGATTTTTATGATTCGGCTCTTCTTCTAAAACCCTGATCACGAGTCCTTCGTTTGCAATTGACGTTACCACTTCTCCAATTGTCCACTTACGTTGAAGCACTTTTCCTAAACTTCCTTCTGCTTCATCACCCATATGCTTTGAGAACGCTACACGTTGCTCTTCAAAATTAGGCGTGAAGTAATTTCCAGTCACTTTATGCTTCTTACCTGAAGAAGTAATAAGCTTTGTTGAAATAGGATGAAACTCATGAAGGATGAATTGTCCACCTTGCTTCAATAAAGAGTGAATCACTTGTATTAATGGCTGAAGATCAACAAAGTAGTGAAGGACACCTAATTCCATTAATACAAAATCCGCTGAGTCTTGGACCGTTTCCATTGGAATCGAAAACACATCAGTACGAATATAGTCCATTTTAACTCCCGCTGCTTCTGCTAACTTCTGAGCGTATCGTTCATTTTCCTGTGAAAAGTCTACAACCGTTACATGAGCTCCAAGTACGGACAATGCTACTCCTTTTATTCCGTTAGACCCTAATAGATGAACGATTTTTTTATCTTTCACATTACCAAAATACTTGTAAAAAGGATGAAGACGCCATGCAGGGTTTTCTATGATTTTTTGGGCCATCACTTCTTCTTCTCCATAGCGAGTGACAAGAGCATCATACTGGTCTTGATTCCATGCTTGTTCATTAATTGACGTTATTTCATTTTGTAATTGTCCTAAATAAGTATGTATTTCTTTCTCATATTTGTTTCGTTGATACAAGTACGAGTAGAGAGACTGAACCCATACTTCCACACCATTTTTCTCAATCACAATACGATATGGATTTGTTTTAATCGTTGTATTAAAGTGACATAGTATTTGCACTTCTACTTCGTCTATCTTGATTGAAAAATCGGCTTGTCTTGCCGTTTTAGTTATAGGTGTTATCACCTTATCTTGAAGCTGTGAATATAATTGTTCGAATGAATCCCACTGTACCTCTACATACTCACACTTAGAAAGTTGAACTTCTACCCCTTGAAGTAAAAGGGCAGTTTCTTGTATAAATTGATAAGGAATTTGTTTATTTAGAAGCTCCGAAAGCTTTACTAATGCATGTATTACTTTTTCATTTTTCATCTCATAAACACCTGTTTTCTTTATCGTTACAATCATTATTACCAAATTTTAGGCATCGTAAAAAAGTTGATCATGCTTTTAACATGATCAACTTTTCCATTACGATAATTTTTGTTTTAGCTTTTCTAGCATGTCCTTTGTCATTTTCTCAAGGTCATACTCTGCTTTGAAGCCCCATTCTTCCATTGCACATGTTGCATCTATTGAGTTTGGCCAGCTGTTTGCAATACCTTGTCTTACTGGATCGACATTGTAGCTCATCTCAAAGCTTGGGATATGCTTTCGAATCTCAGCAGCTATCTGTTCTGGTTCAAAGCTCATTGCCGTAACGTTGAAGGAATTACGATGTTTCAAGTTAGCTGGATCTGCTTCCATTAAAGAAACAATTGCTTGCAATGCATCAGGCATGTACATCATATCCATATATGTGCCTTTATCGATGTAAGACGTATATTTCCCCTCTTTAATTGCTTCATAATAAATTTCTACTGCATAGTCAGTCGTACCACCACCAGGAGGTGCAACATATGAAATTAAACCAGGAAAGCGTAATCCTCGCGTGTCTAATCCGAACTTATGGAAATAGTAGTCACATAAAAGCTCTCCCGCTACTTTATTCACACCATACATGGTAGTTGGACGTTGGATTGTATCCTGTGGTGTTGAATCCTTCGGTGTAGCAGGACCAAAAGCACCTATTGAACTTGGTGTAAAGAATTGACAATTTAATTCCCTACTAACTTCTAATGCATTAACGAGCCCACCCATATTTAAGTTCCACGCAAGAAGCGGCTTCGCTTCTGCTGTTGCAGATAATAATGCAGCCAAATGCATAACTGTATCTACTTCATATTTCTTCGCAATCGAAAACATTGCTTTATCATCCATTACATCGAGCAGCTCAAAAGGTCCGTTCGTCACAACGTCACTTTCTACCTTACGAATGTCTGTAGCAATTACATTTTCTGCCCCATAGATTCCTCTTAGCTTCCCGATAAGCTCAGAACCGATTTGTCCAAGAGCCCCTGTAACTAGTATCTTTTTCATTCCTCTTCCCCCATTAATACAAGATTTCGCAAAGTCCTAAATAATTCCCATTTCTTTTCCTACTTTTTCATAAATCGCTATAGCTGAATCAAGCATTTCTTTTGTATGTGCAGCCGTCGGCATATTACGCACACGTCCTGTACCACGTGGAACAGTCGGGAATACGATTGACTTTGCATATACTCCCTCTTCGTTTAATCTCTTACTAAATGTCTGAGTAACGGTTTCATCCCCAATAATACATGGAGTAATCGGTGTTTCACTATCACCTATGTTAAAGCCAAGCTCTTTTAAGCCCTTCTTTAAGTAATTTCCATTTTCCCAAAGCTTATCATGAAGCTCTGTGCTTGAAGAAAGAATTTCAATTGCCTTCATACTTGCTGCAACGTCGGCTGGAGTTAATGAAGTCGAGAATAAGAACGGACGACTACGTACTTTTAACCAATCGATTAAGTTTTGTTTACCAGCCACATATCCTCCAACAACACCAATTGCTTTTGAAAGTGTGCCAATTTGGAAATCAACTCGTGACTGTAATCCAAAATGCTTCACAGTTCCTGCACCTTTTCCAAGTACTCCTGAACCATGCGCATCATCCACATAAGTCATAATATCGAATTCTTCAGCTATATCGACAATATCTGGAAGATTTGCTACGTCTCCATCCATAGAGAAAACGCCGTCTGTAATAACCATTAACTTTTTATATTGACCCGATTCTCTCGCTTCTTTTGCTTTTTTACGTAAATCATCCATATCCGAGTGATTTACACGAATGATTTTCGCACGTGATAAACGACATCCATCAATGATTGAAGCGTGGTTTAATTCATCTGATAAAATCGCGTCATCTTTATCCATTACAGCTGAAATCGCTGCCATGTTACACATAAATCCAGATTGGTATGCAATCGCTGCTTCTGTTTGTTTGAACTGAGCGATTTTTTCCTCTAATTCAACATGAAGCTTTAATGTACCGTTAATTGTACGGACTGCACCAGCTCCTACACCATACTTTTCAATTGCTTCATCTGCTGCCTTTTTAAGTCGTTCGTCAGTTGCTAAACCAAGATAATTGTTAGACGATAAATTGATGAGTTCTCTACCACCGATTGTTATGACAGGACCATTCGGACTTTCTAATGGGTCGATTACGTTATATAATCCTCTTGCTTTTAAATCTTCTAAATTTTCGTTTAAGAATAGCTCTAATGTTTTACTAGACATGCTAATCCCTCCGATTTCATTTTATGTATTATTGAAAGCGTTTTCTATACCCATGTGAAACAGATGCCTTCAAATTTGAAAGACATCAGTTCTTTTTCTTTTTTTACCTACTATAGAATAACATATTTTACGAATTTGTTCGTAGTTTTCCTTCATCTGTATGGGCAAAACCTCTTGTCATCGTTTTAATTTTCGTTACAAGGCGAAACCTTAGTGCTGACCAGTCTTCATCAACCGCAACTTGTCTCACTGGCTCATACCCCTGCGATGCGAGAAGTGGGGCAACCGTATCACGGCTGCAGTTTAAGCCTTTATAAACTTTGGAAGATTTCTTCGGATAACATAACCATAACAATCCATCTTCAGTGATAACTTCTGTAGCTTTAAAGCCAAGCTCCTGAATTTCTTCATTTGATGTACCAAATAGTTGTACAAAAGAATATGTAGTATCTTTTATTTCAGTATGAATGTTTGCATCAAAAGAAGCCATCATCACTTGATATTCCTTCGGTGCATTCAAAATTAAGATAGGCTTGCTTAAATCTTTTACATTCAGCTTTTTTAAAATCGGATGAATTTCGTTCATTTGAATCTTCTCCTTTATTTATACCTAGTATTACTAGTTTATTGAAACTCACTATATAACGCAAATGGTGTCAATCAACTCTTTCATTTAGGTTGTTTTTGCATAAGTAGTTGTTTTACAAACAAGTATAGAATCACGTAGTTTAGTAAGGTTTCGGGCATCTTTTCGTTTAAGAAATGAATATCACATATTACTGAAGATTTAACTGAAATTAGAATAGGTAACAAGCAACATGTTTACGAAAAGAGCATTTCATTTATTCCTACTAAAAAGTGGAGTATAGCGTTTTTCCTTAGAAAATAGTATGATGATGCAAGATATTATTAGTGAAATTGGGGGATTTGAATAGATTATGAGCTTACTAACAGTTGAAGAGTTAAGTCATAGCTTTGGTGATCGCACATTATTTAAAGATGTTTCCTTCCGTCTATTAGCTGGTGAGCATATTGGTTTAGTAGGGGCAAACGGAGTAGGGAAGTCTACGTTGATGAACATCTTAACTGGGCAACTAGTTTACGATACAGGGCGAGTAGAATGGTTACCTACCGTTCAATACGGTTATCTTGATCAGCATACAGTATTAACACCTGGTAAAACGATTCGTGATATTTTAAGTGATGCCTTTTTACCTTTATATGAGAAGGAAAAGGAATTAAATGAAGTAACAGAAAAAATGGGAACAGCCTCTCCAGAAGAACTTGAGGAACTGTTAGAACAAATGGCAGAAATTCAAGATCGACTAGAAGCTGGCGGATTTTACATGCTAGACATTAAGATCGAAGAAACAGCTAGAGGTCTAGGTCTTGATGCAGTCGGTTTAGATCGTGATGTATCAGCACTTAGTGGTGGACAACGCACAAAGGTCCTTCTCGCTAAGCTATTGCTTGAGCAACCAGAAGTACTATTACTAGATGAGCCTACAAACTATTTAGATGTGGAGCACATTCGATGGCTTGTATCTTATTTAAGAGAATATCCGAATGCATTTCTATTAATCTCACATGATACCGAATTCATGAATCAAGTGACAGGTGTTATTTTCCACCTAGAATTCAGCAAATTAACTCGATATACAGCAACCTACGAGAAATTTTTAGAGCTTGCGGAAATTAATAAAAATCAGCACATTAATGCATATGAAAAACAAAAAGAGTTCATCAAGAAACAAGAAGATTTCATTGCAAAAAATAAAGCACGTTACTCAACTACCGGTCGTGCAAAAAGCCGTCAAAAGCAACTTGACCGTATGGAACGTATCGACAGGCCCGAAACCGCACTTAAGCCTACGTTTGAGTTTAAAGAGTCTAGAGGTAGTAGCCGTTACGTATTTGAAGGAACAGATTTAGAAATAGGTTATTCATCGCCACTTCTTCCGAAAATGTCTATGACCATTGAACGTGGAGAAAAAATTGCGATTGTAGGCTGTAACGGAGTAGGGAAATCTACATTATTAAAAACTATCTTAGGTAAAATCAAACCATTAGGCGGAAAAGCTGTTCAGGGTGACTTCTTATTTCCATCTTATTTTGAACAAGAAGTAAAGGCAGAGAATATGACACCGATCGATGATGTATGGAATGCCTTTCCTAGCATGGATCAACACCAGGTTCGTGCAGCTCTTGCAAGATGCGGACTCAAAAATGAACATATCTCGCGCCCACTTAGTCAATTAAGTGGTGGAGAGCAAGCAAAGGTTCGTTTATGTAAGCTATTAATGGAAGAAAGTAACTGGCTTCTATTTGATGAACCAACAAACCATTTAGATGTTGTCGCAAAGGAAGAACTAAAGCGAGCAATGAAAGCTTATAAAGGGACAATTGTCCTTGTATGTCACGAACCAGACTTTTACGAAGACTGGATAACGAAGGTTTGGGATGTAGAGGAATGGGCAAACCAAGCTGAGACTAAATAAAAATGAACAACCTGCCAACTGGCAGGTTTTTTTTGTTTAAGACTTATTTCACCCCAAAACATAACGTTTCGAAAAAACACTATCTACGAAGACAGTCTTGTTTAATTTAATAAGTAATTGCGAAGTAGGTAAGAAACCCATTTCAAATGTGGGTGATGTTGTATGTTACCCAAGAGACCAATTACAATAGCTTGTGGTAGCCTGGGCTCTAGAATATGATCTTTTATGAGAAGTAAGGACTCCTTCTCAACAGAATCGCCTAACTCTTCAATTTTTTGATCGATAAATTTCACAATATGTTGTGGCGAAAGTTCTTCTTCATTAATAGGTAACTGAGATAGTTGAATTAATTCACTTGTTATAAAAGGAACTGTCATATTACTAGCTAGTATTTTCGTCTTATCTTCTAATGACTTTGACAATAAATCTAAGTCCAACTGAACATTCGAAAATATAAATAATTCTGAGTAAATTCTTATTAATCCTTTTATACAGTACAACAAGTCGTATTGAATTTGTTCCACAGTATTATCATATAACTGTTTAATCATTGCTAATATAATCTTATCCAGTAACTGATCGTAGTACCGCATTTTTAAAATGAGTTCATGATTATTTATCGTTTGACTCTGTTCTTTCATAAGAACTTTGGCAAAGTCTGAATGCTTATAAAAGGAGTTAAATGTTGCATAATAAAAATTATATAGTAATTGTTGGTTATTTGTCACATTTTTGACCGAGTGGTCAATATCCGATATGAACTGCATCATAAAGTGGTCGATCAACGCTACAACTAACTCATCCTTTGATTTAAAGGCTAAATAAAACGCTCCTTTAGAAATCCCGCAGTGCTCTGTTATTTGTTGCACTGAAGTAGACTCAAACCCTTGTGCAGCAAACAACTCTAATGCCTTTTCCATAATTAATTGTTTTTTTGCCATCTCTCATACTCTCCTAGTTTATACGTTGACATTTGACCCATTAGTCATTAGTATATGTAATTAGAATTAATAAGTCAATTAGGGTAGGTGTAAACGTGAAAGGAATCGTTAATTTCGTCATAGGCAACAAGCTTGCAGTATGGTTACTTACAATCATCATTACAGTTTCTGGTATTTATTCCGGAACACAAATGAAAACTGAAACAATTCCCAATATCTCCATTCCATACTTAATGGTTATGGATGTTTACCCAGGAGCCACTCCTGAGAAGATAATGGAAGAAGTCTCTATGCCGATCGAAAAGGCATTAGAAGGACTAGAAGGTGTGAAAGCTGTTTACTCAAATTCATATTCAAACATGGCAAGTCTTCAAGTGGAATATGAATATGGTGAAGATATGGACGAGGCCAATCGTGCCTTGCGTTCTGCTCTAGATTCTGTGAAATTACCAGAAGGGGCACAGGAGCCAATCGTTACTGCTATTAGCATGAACATGATGCCTGTAGTCGCTCTTAGTGTGAGTAGTGATGAAGAGGACATCATTGAAATAACATCTACAGTTGAAGAAGTAATACTACCTAAGCTTGAAAAGTTGGAAGGAGTGGCTTCTGCAACAATTACTGGTCAACATATTGAAGAAATCGAGCTAACGTATGACCAAGGTAAACTGAAGGAGTTCGGTTTAACAGAAGATACAGTGAAACAAATGATTCAAGCAAGCAATCTTGCTGTTTCATTAGGATTACAAGAGTTTGAAGAAGGTGAACAAGCAGTTGCGATTGATGGTAAATTCATGACAACTGAGGAACTAAATGAAATGTTAATTCCCGTAACACCATCTCAGACAAATCCCTCACCATTCGTAAAACTTAGCGATGTAGCCAAGGTTGAATTAGTAGGAAAAGTTCAATCTGTTTCACGTACAAACGGTAAGGATGCGATCGCTATTCAAATCGTGAAAGAACAACAAGCAAATACAGTTGATGTTGTAAATCAAGTAAAAGACTTAGCAGAAGAACAAAAAGAGAAAATTGACGGAATCGTCATCGACATTTCGTTAGACCAGGGTGAACCAATTGAAAAGGCTGTTTCTACAATGGTTGAAAAAGCATTATTCGGTGGATTAATTGCCGTATTAATTATTCTTCTTTTCTTACGTAATATAAAATCAACGATTATTTCAATCATATCCATTCCTGTTTCAATCTTTATGGCGTTATTATTATTAAACTGGTTGGATATTACCTTAAACTTAATGACACTTGGAGCTATTACGGTTGCAATTGGACGTGTAATTGATGACTCCATCGTTGTTGTTGAAAACATATATCGCCGTCTTCATTTAAAAGAGGAAAAACTTACAGGTCGTGCTTTAATTCGTGAAGCGACAATTGAGATGTTCATTCCTATCCTATCTTCTACATTAGTTACAGTCGCAGTATTCGCACCACTGATCTTTGTAGGAGGAATGGTTGGAGAACTATTCACACCATTTGCATTAACGATGACATTTGCTCTTGGAGCTTCATTACTTGTCGCGATTACGGTTGTTCCTGCCTTATCTCACACCTTATTCAAAAAGAAGTTGTATAGTGAGAAAACAGAAAGCAACCATAAAGAAGTTGGTAAATTAGCGTTATGGTATAAAGGGATCCTTCGTTGGACGCTAAACCATAAAATTATTACGTCTATTGTTTCAATTGTGTTATTAGTAGGAAGTTTAGCCCTTACTCCATTAATCGGATTTAGCTTTATGGGTAGTGAAGAAGAAAAAGTTATGTATTTAACATATACTCCAGGCACAGGCGAATTAATGGATGAAACATTACAAAATATCGAAAAAGTAGAAGAAGAGTTATTAAAGCGTGATGACATTGATATTCTTCAACTATCTGTAACAGAAAGTGGAGACCCAATGGCAGCGATGATGGGTGGCGCGGGAGATGGTGCATTAATGTACTTGATCTTTGACCCAGACATGGAGGATTTCCCTAAGGCTCGTGAAGAGGTTGAAGACTATGTATTCAATCTTGGACAATCTGGGGAATGGAAGAGCCAAAACTTCGCTCCGACATCGATGGCTTCAAATGAAGTTAGCTATACATTTTACAGTGAAGACTTAGATAAGCTAAATGAATCTGTGAATATGGTTGAAAAAGTCATGAGTAAGAACAAGAAATTAGAGGATGTTTCTTCAAGTACAGAAGATGCGTATGTTGAATACACATTTAATGTTGACCAAGCAGAATTGTTAAAGTATGGTTTAACAACTGGTCAAATGGTGATGATGTTAAGCCCTAACTCTACTCAAGATGTATTAACAACCATTGAAAAAGACGGTGAAACGTTAGATGTCATCGTACAACAAGAACAAACTACTCAAGCAAAATCAGTTGATGATATATTAGATAAGCAAATTCCAACAGCTATGGGTACTACTGTTGCCCTTTCTGAAATTGTAAAAGTAGAAGAAGGAACTACATTAAACACATTAGCACGTAGTAAAGGTGAATATTACGCAACAGTGTCCGGAACCATTATTGGCAAAGACTTATCAAAGGTAACAAAGGACATCGATGAGGAAGTAAATGACTTAGATTTACCAAAAGGAGTCACAATCGGTATCGCTGGAGTTACTGCAGATATGAATGAAACCTTTACACAACTTGGCTTAGCGATGCTAGCTGCCATTGCAATCGTATACTTTATCCTTGTTGTTACATTTAGAGAAGGGGTTGCACCATTTGCAATTTTATTCTCTTTACCATTCGCAGTAATTGGATCTTTCGTTGGACTGTTAATTGCAGATGAAACGATTAGTGTATCCGTTATGATGGGATTACTAATGTTAATAGGAATTGTTGTAACAAACGCTATTGTTCTTGTTGATCGTATCATTCATATGGAACGCGCGGGACTGACAATGCGTGAAGCAATCCTTGAAGCAGGAGCAACTCGTCTGCGCCCAATCTTAATGACAGCCATTGCTACAATTGGGGCATTAATTCCATTAGTAGTTGGCGATTCTGGCGGCGGTGGAGGACTAATCTCCAAAGGTCTAGGTATTACGGTTATTGGAGGACTTGCTAGTTCAACATTATTAACACTAATTGTTGTGCCAATTGTATACGAAGTGTTATCTAAGATTTTCAAGAAAAACAGAAAAGATGTTATAGAAAATTAATGATTTAGACTAAGCTAATCTGTGACTAGCTTAGTCTTTTTTATCGCTCTTTTCGTTATCATTGTTGCTAGTTACCTATTTAATTACATTTAAATCCTCATGATAATTGATTCATTCTATGCTAGGACGAAAAGATGACCCGAAACCTTACTCTTAAGTGTTTCTAGACCTTTTTCGAAAAACAAATTTATGAAAAATAGCATTTTTTATTTTCCTTCATAAGAATAGATTAGACTTTTAAGTGGAAAATTAAGTAAAGGTCTAATCTGTAGGAGGAGTAAAATGAATTGGGAATCTAAACTTCCACAATTTCCAGAGCCTTTTTGGCGTGATACAACCAAATTACCTAGTTTCCAAAGTCTAAGAGAAGATACGACAGCTGATGTTGTCATAGTTGGTGGTGGAATAACTGGCCTAACAACTGCTTATCGTTTATCAAAAGAGGGAGTAAAAGTCGTCCTTCTTGAAGCAGGTAAACTACTGAATGGTACAACCGGTCATACTACAGCTAAAATTACTGCACAACACGGCTTAATTTATGATGAGTTTATCCAACACTTTGGCGTGGAAAAGGCGAAGCAATACTATAATGCCAATTCAGAAGCCTTAAACTTTATCAATAAAACGACGAAAGAATTACATATTGATTGTGATTTGATTCAAGATGATGCTTATATTTATACAAATGATGATTCATATATAAGTAAGATTGAAAAAGAGGCTGAGGCTTACAGAAAATTAGGGATATCTGGTGAAATGGTATCGTCTATGCCACTTGAGGTAGAGATGAAACGTGCACTTGTAATGAAGGATCAGGCACAATTTCATCCATTAAAATACTTTAAAACTCTAATACAAAGCATGATTGACAAAGGAACGAGGATTTTTGAACATACCACTGTTGATGATATTGAAAAAGGAACAAATCCAACTGTTGTAACAAAAAGCGGACATCGAGTTACTTGTAACTACGTTGTGGTAGGTTCACATTTCCCTTTTTATGATGGCAAAGGCTTTTACTTTACAAGAATGTATTCTGAGCGTTCTTATTTGTTAGCTGCTCGTACGAAAAAGAAGTATCCTGGTGCCATGTATATAACAGCAGAAGAACCGACAAGGTCGCTTCGTTATACTCCATATGAAGGTGAGAACTTAGTCATTATTGGTGGAGAAAACCATAAAACAGGACACGGTACTAATACGATGAAGCATTATGAAGAGTTAGCCACTTACGGAGATTCACTTTTTGAAATTGAAGGAATTGTAAACAGATGGTCAGCACAGGATTTGACTACACTCGATAAACTTCCTTACATTGGAACTATAACAGAAAATACGCCAAATATTTTTGTTGCTACTGGTTACAGAAAATGGGGAATGACAAACGGTACATCGGCTGGATTAATATTGAGTGATCTGATTGTAAATGGCAATAGTCCATATGAAGAGTTGTTCAGTCCGTCTCGCTTCTACACAGATCCATCACTGAAGCAGCTCATTAAACAGAATTCAGATGTTGCTGGTCATTTTATAGCTGGTAAGCTCGATATGACTCATCAAAAAATTGAGGAACTCCAAAATAATGAAGGTGCTGTAGTCAAAGTTAACGGACAACGCGCTGGCTGTTATAAAGATATTAATGGTAAATTGCATATTGTTGATACGACTTGTACCCATATGGGGTGTGAAGTAGAGTGGAATGATGGTGAACGTACGTGGGACTGTCCATGTCACGGATCAAGATTCTCATTTGACGGTAACGTTATTGAAGGACCAGCAAAAAAACCACTAAAAAGAATTGATATTTAACTTGGTTAAACCTTGGCTAAGCCAGGGTTTTTCTAATGGTTTTATCGTACTTTTAGCTTATCTTACAGTTTGATGAACGCATTTCTACCACTTTTTGCATATAGTAGCTATGAATACGTTAAAAAGGAGGTTACTATGGCATATTCAATTACAAGGGATTATATACGAAAAGGTAATTCACGTCCCGGAACAAAAAATGGTGATGTTAAATTCATTGTTAGTCACGATACCGGAAACCCTGGGTCAACTGCATATGCAAACCGCAATTACTTTAACAATTCACAGCCCTCTGCATCTGCACATACTTTTATAGATGACAAATATATTTTAGAGATTATTCCACTTGATGAAGTAGCATATCATGTTCGAAACAATGTCACAACAGATAATCGAATGTTTGGTGCAAATGCAAATAATGCTGCTATTGGTGTTGAGCTTTGCTTCGGTGGGAGCATAAACTTTACTGAAGCTTATACACGATACGTATGGTACCATGCATATTTACTTGATTTATTTGGATTAAATCCAGATAAGCATATTGTGGCCCATAGCACATTAGATCCATCTAGAAGGCGTGATCCACAAAATGCCCTTCAACAAAACGGAATTTCATGGGAAAAATTCAGAAGCGATGTGAAAGCAACCTATCAATCAAGTTTCAAAGGTGGTCAAGATTCAGGTAGTACACCTGCACCTGCACCAACTCCAGTTCCACCTCAAGTGAAAGGCGTCTCTGTTGACCTACCTTTAAAAGAGGGAGATAGAGGTCAGTTTGTGAGAGAGGTACAACAAGATCTTATTCAAGCTGGATTCCCTTTACCAAGATTCGGTGCAGATGGGGCATTTGGAAATGAAACAGAAGTAGCTGTTATGCGCTTCCAACGGAAGTACGGGCTAAGAGTCGATGGACTAGTTGGTACGAATACACTAAATAAATTAAACCAAGTTCTTAGCGAGCCACGTCCAGCTACAGAATTCCCACTTCCAACAAGGGTCTTGCGCAACGGTGACCGTGGTGAAGAAGTAAAACAGGTTCAACGTGCATTAAAACAAATTAATTTTGATCCTGGAGCAATTGACGGAATCTATGGCTCTAATACAGAAAATGCTGTCCGTCGCTTTCAATCCATGTATGCAGCATTAGCAGACGACGGGGTATATGGTCCTAATACGAGAAGATATATACAGCTAGAACTCGAAGAACAGGATTAACCATAAAAGTGGAAGGTTCTTTTATCCTTCCACTTTTATGGGTTGTTATAGTTTTATAGATTCTTTTACTTTAGCTTCTGGATGTACCTCTAGCGTATCCGTGTATTCCACTCTTTCAATTTCGCATTTATTTCCGATTATAATATTCTTCCCTCTTACTAACTTCGCCTTTGTTACTTCTAATTGAATATCATCACCTTCAATGACTTCTGCCTCAAGGAACTCACTATTACTTTTAAAGAAGTTGATAATCTGTCTTAAAAATTTATTCGCGGTATGCTGTTTTACAACGATTTTCTCTCCGCCTATTTCCTTCGCTGAACTGCGATAGCCTACATTTAATTCGATTGAATCTGCACTTAACAGTTCCTTTACTTGAATGGAGCCATGTGAACAAACCTTTTCTACTTCACAACTTTCTTGTACTTTTAACATTCCATTTACTTCAACAGTTCCTCCCGTAATCCTACCGCCAACCTTGCTAGAACCGTTTACTTCAAATTCTTTTATTTGAAGGTCCTTCTTGAAACTACTAGATCCATTCACCTCGAGTGCTCCGATAGTAGCCTTTCCTTCAATTGTACACGTACCGTTAATCTCCATCTTTTCTGCCTTACTAATTTGCTGAATCGTGCACGTTCCATTAATTTCAACCTCTTCTGTTGTCAAAGATCCTTCAACTCGAGCTGAACCATCAATTCTAAATTCTTTGCACTCAATATCTCCAGTTATCTTTCCGCTACCGCTGATTCTCACCTCATCATACTTACCACCACTAGCAGTTCCCGAACCACTTATTTTGATATTTTGCTTTACCGTTGTATCTATACTCATAATGATTTCCCCCTATTCTTTTGCTTCAGATAGTTTGATTTTCACTTCATTCATCTTTTCTACTAAATTCACTTTTACTAGGACTGATGCATTATCTTCTACTAACACAAAATCTTTGGAAGATACTACAAGCCATATCGTTTCACTATTCTTCCGAATAGCGACTAGTTCTAAATCTTCAGCTTTATGATCAGCTTTTTTAATGAATGTTAATTGCTGAAGAAGTGTTTCAAGGGAAAACGTATATTCCTTTGCTAACCAATCACACATATATAGATAAAAAACATCCATAAATACAAGCTCTTTACCTAATGACTGCTTACTTGCATTTAACACCTTTTCACTAATAATGTGATATGACGATAAATCATCAATCATAACTTCCACATCAGTAGCATTCGGAGAAAAGAACTTTGCCAACTCCTCAAGCGAATAATCATCTTTCAACTCTACAATCTTATTAATTCGTTCTAGAACTTTATCCCTTGGAAAATACGTTTCTTGCCCCGTAAAGCTAGACTTCTTAATAAACCAGTTTTCAGGAATAATATTCATCCTTTTCCATCGATATAACTGACCATAAGAAATTCCCGTTCGTTCAAGTAGTTCCTTTTTTGAAATGAATGTTTCTTCCATGTTGCACCTCTCCCATAAAACAAAACATTGTTACGCTTGTTGTTATCAATATAACAAAACATTGTTTTATTGTCTACTGTGTTTGGGGATAATGAAAAAAAAGTAGTGCTGAATAGTTTCAGCACTACTTTAAAATTATTTTTTCTTACCTTTACTTGTTTTTGTAACTACTTCATATGTGAAGTCTACCGGATTTAAATCATCCTCTGGCGCCGCATAAGAAGTAATCATATAGTTCTTCCCATCCTTGAATAACTGTCGAAGTTGCAGAGCATTTTCTTCTGACACATTGAATGGATCAACTGTTACAACTTTGTATTTTGTATTCTTTCCATCTTTACCTACTTGTTTCTCATTGATGAAAGTAACTGTGTAATTTACATATTCACCTTTTAATTCATTTAATGATTGGAATGCATCTGTTGAGCTGCCATCATTTGAATATCCAATTTCAGGGATCTCAATGTTATCAATGAACCAACCACTGTCATTATAGCCCCAGTCCGTTAAATAACGGAATGAAATAAGAACATTTTGTCCAGCGTATTCAGTTAAGTCGAATGATTCGTTTGTCCACTCATCAGAATGTCCAGTGAACCCTGGTACATTTTCTTTAATTTTCGGATAACCTTCATCTACTACATCAGAACGAGTATTCTCGTTAGCTAGACTCTTCCAAGTTTCTCCACCATCTGTAGAGACTTGAACTACACCAAAATCCCATTGTTCTTCAATATCAATAAAGTTATCAAATTTAAGAGTTGCATCTTCTACACCTGTTAAGTCTGCTCCAAAGATTAACGCATTGTCTGCTTCATCACCAGTATTCCCCCATAATACTTGATTATCGGAACCCATTGGGTCTACTACTGATTGCCAAGGACTTGCCAGGAAATCTACACCATCAAATTTGATACGGTCAATCTTGTCTGTGAAGTCTAACTGTTTGAAGTCGCCTCCCCATGCAGGCACTCCTTCTTTTTCGAATGTCAATGCACCTTCAAAATCTACAGTCTTACCACGCTTTGTTCCATTAGTATCAACAACTAAATCACGAAGATCAATACTATCAAAATTGTAAACCCCGTTACCATTATCAAGAGTTAGTGCTGTAATAAAGTTTTGATATAGCTCTGTGAAATCCATGTCATATCCATGAGCTTTTAATGTTTCATTAATACTAGAAATTGAGTTAGTTTCATTTAATGCAAGATCGCGAATAAATTCACGTCCAAACTTATCATTCATATAAAGAGTGAATAAATATACTTGTCCATAATCTGCAATTGTTTCTGGTCCAGTAGTGGCTGTTCTGTGCTCATCCCAGTTTACTAGTGAGTTTTCTGGGTGATCTAAGTAGAAGTTAATTGAACGGTCGTCATGACCATATCCACCAAGATATTCAGAGAATGTAGACATCCCCTCATTTAAGAAAGTAGATTCATCTCCATCATTATCTGCATGAATTAAATGTTGTAGTTCATGGATTGTTGTTCCAAAGAACGTAGACTCTAAGCGAGTTTCCCAACTATTTGTATCAATTGTAATGATATTACGATCCATATAGTTTTCTAGTGTTTGCCAGAAGAAACCTGCTACAAAGAAAGGGTATGTTGGGTCATTGTAGTTATCATCTTGGATATTATCAACTAGCATAATTACCTTATCGCTACCTTCATAATAACCTTCAGGTAATCCAACCATTCCCGGTAAAGGTGAATGAGATCCATCATGTACATCCGGAGTTCCAAAGAACTCAGTAGCTTTTGGATAAATATTAGCATCAAATTCATTTTTAAGCTTGTCTACTTGTTCTTGAGTAACCACGTGTGCTGGCCTTGGATCGCCTTCTTTAAAACCTAGATCATTTGCTACCCAAATTTCTACATTTTCACCTACACTGCGAAGAGTAAAGTCTTTAAACTTAAGACCACGATTTAAAAACTTCTTGGTTCCTCCATTGTATGTAAAAGTACTTGTAGCAGAATCCTCATCTCCGCTTGAAGCTTCATTAAAATTAATATTCTTAGCTTGTTCTGATATAGACGCTTCTGCCTGCTTTAAGAAATCTTCATTTTGTGAAAGATTATTGAGATACCCATCAATATCCACACGATCTCCATATCGTTCAATATCCCAGTTTGCAGTTGTTGTTGCAGCTTCTACTTTACTACTTGGAGCAACTGTAGGAGCTAAAAGTGATAGTGCCAAAGCACTTGATGATAAAACTGCTAAAACCTTTTTGTTAATCATAGCTTGTCCCCTTCCATTTTTCAGACTATTTAAAATTTACCATAATATACAGAATATTATAAATAGGGAGAAAGCAACAGAATTACGTCTTTATTCCTTCATTTCCAACAATAAACGACATGAAGAGGTGGGTATTTATTCCTAATAACTAGATAATCTATTGATTGGATAAAAATAAAAAACTGCCGATTAGACTTCGGCAGTTTAGATATTTTTACTCAATTCTATTAATATACTGTTTTTCAAATAGATTAGCCGGTATAGGCTTACTAAAATAAAACCCTTGCATGTTCTCACAGTTGTGATCTAGCAAATATTGCTTTTGGTGTTCTTTTTCGACTCCTTCTGCAATGACCTCTAGTTGCAAGCTCTTAACTAAATTAATAATAGCGGAAGCAATCTCACTGTTTTGGTATTCTTCCGTAATATCCTGGATAAAAGACTGGTCAATTTTCAATGTGTTAATTGGTAGTGATGTTAAATAGCTCATAGAGGAATATCCAGTTCCGAAGTCATCAATGGCTATCTTCATACCGGCAGACTGTAATGAAATAAGTGCCTGTATTGTTTCGTTCGTGTTGTACATTAACACACTTTCCGTGATTTCAATTTCAAACAACTTAGGTGATAATCCACAATTATGCAGTATACTGGTTACCTTTTCAACAATATTAGGCGTGTCTTGGAATTGTCTTGCAGAGAAGTTAACAGATAATGCTAACTTCGCTTCTCTGTTCTTATTCCAAGTTGCTACTTGTTTACAGGATTTCTCCATGATTTGTTCCCATAAAGGTTGAATGAGCCCTGTATCTTCTGCAATCGGAATAAATAAAGCTGGCGATACAAACCCAAGCTCTGCATCCTTCCATCTAACTAATGCTTCAACACCTTTTAACTCATTCGTTTTCGCATTTATTTTTGGTTGATAATATACTTCTAACATATTATCTTCAATCGCTTTACGAAGTTTACTTTCGATTTGAGCACGTTCTTTATTTTGGTCATTCATTTTTTCATTGTAACGAACTGCTTTGTTTCCACCTAGATTCTTCGCTTCATACATAGCCATATCAGCGTACATAATTAATGTTTCCACGTCTTGAGAGTGCTCAGGATACATACTGATTCCACAGCTAGCACTTACATATAATTCGTGATCACCCATCTTGTATGGTTGCTTAACAGTTTCCACAATCGCCTCAGCAATCTTCATCGTGTCGCGTTCGTTGTGGTTTTCTAGAAGGATAATGAACTCATCTCCTCCTTGTCTTGCAACAATACTCTTTTCAGTTTGTACACAGGCAAGAACCCGCTTAGAGATTTCAACGATTAATTCGTCTCCAATATTATGTCCTAGTGTGTCATTGACATGTTTAAAGCGATCTACATCTAGGAAAATAATTGAAATTGGTTGATTTAACTCCTTAGCTGTTTGCTCGAGAACCATCACTTTTTCTTTTATAAATCTTCTATTCGGTAAAGATGTTAATGGATCATGGTAAGCTTGAAATTCTATGATTTTCTTGCTTTTTACTAAATCATCTGTATATATTTTCAAGCTTTCAGATAAAGCATTTACATTCTCTGCAAGTACACCAAATTCATCAGTACGTTGCATTTTTAATCTCTTTCCAAAATTCCCCTTTGCAATTTCATTTACTTGTGCCACAACATAGGAGATTGGCTTTGTAATTGTACGTGAGTATATTGAACTTGCTATAAAGACAATGACCATGGATAACAATAATAACCCTATATGGTCCATTAAATCATGTGTAAGTTGTTGTTGAACTAATCCATAATCATACGCAATTCCTATTACGTAGGATTGCTCATTATCTTTAACAGGTATGAATGTTTTTTGAACATCCTTACCTTGAAGAGGTTCAGTGTATTGTTCAGATTTACCTGTTTTAAGCGTTTTCTGAATATAGTCTCGATCCGTTGCAGTGTTTTCGTATTCATAAGACCCATACCATATTGGTTCATCAGAAATTTTAATAAACTTATTACCGTTTATCGTAACGGTTGCGTCAGCTTTACCAAACGTTTCAGGATTAAAAACGGTAATTTCTAATATACCATCTAATTTAGATGTAAATCGGTTCATCACCTTCACAGGTCCAAACTTCTCCTCATATTCGAGTACTTCTTTATCACGCATATAAGGGTTAATGATATAGTTTGTTGTTCCATCATAGTAGTAACCCCATTTATCCGTATGATCCGGATTACTCGATGCTATTTCAATCGGGCCCGACCAGTAATTTGGTAATGTTAAGCCTTCCTCAACCGTAACAGGCTCTAATGCAAATAATTGTTCAAAGGCTGTATACCAATATCCCCATTCTTTCGTTCCAATTCCTATTTCATGTGAATCTGTAGATTTTACTCCAACAATATCATCTTCTGCTTTGGCAAACAGTGTAATATGAGATACATTTAGTTCCTTTGCTATTTGTACGAGCTGCTCGTTCGTTATATCCTCATGTCTAGGTGGTAATGAATTTAATGCTGCTATTGAAGCAGTACGTAGTTCTCTCCCAATCATGTTCTCTACATATAAGGCACCTTTTTGAGCGTTCTCAATTTGAAAGGTCACTTCTTCGGTAACGAGATTTATTTCTCTCTCAATAGAATCTAACAGTTGATCCTTCGAATGCATATATTGTAGATAGTTATTTAGGATTAAAATAACCATAACTAATAAAGTAAAGGTTAAGGAGATTTTCTTTTTAATTGACATATAGGGTAGCCTCCTGTTATCACATAAAAAACGCACCACACTTCAAAGTATGATGCGTCAAATTTCGTCAAATTTATTATAGCACGATAACAGATGTATAGTTAGAGGCAATTAATGTTAGTTTTTATTAGACTCTTGCCATGAATAGGTCTTTTAAATTAATTAATAATGGTGAGATAAAGCGCTCGTAAACCTTCATTCAACAAGTTCAAAGAGCAGTCTTTAAAGTTGAGTTCGAATACTCCATAGCTCCGGGAAAAATCTATGGTCTAAAACTCGTTTTAAATATTCAACACCAGAAGAACCACCCGTTCCCCTTTTATTCCCGATAATGCGCTCAACCGTTAGCATGTGATTGTAACGCCACTTTTGATGTCTCGTCTCGATATCTACCAGCTTTTCAGCTAACTCGTATAAATCCCAATGTTTTTTTACGTCTGTATACACAGCTAACCAGGCTTTTTCAACACTTTCATTATATTGATATTCTTTTGACCAATCTCTTTGTAGACATTCAGCATCAATAGAAAACCCTCGCATTGATAATGCTTTAATCGCAGTATCGTAAATACTTGGGCTTGTTAAGTAGTTTGTTAATAGCTCGTATTTTTCCTTTTCATGTTTATAAACGGATAATACTTCTTCTCGCTTTGAACCTAATAGAAACTCGATCATTCTATTTTGATGTGATTGGAAACCTGAAGACTTCCCTAGTTGATCTCTAAACTCCATATATTCAGAAGGAGTTAATGTTGATAATACATCCCACGATTGAATAAGCTGTTCTTGAATTCTTGAAACTCTAGCTAGCATTTTGAATGCAGGCTCCAAATCATTCTTTTCAATGCACTTCTTTGCTTCAACCATTTCATGAAGAATCAGCTTCATCCATAGCTCACTCGTTTGATGAATGACAATAAACATCATTTCATCATGATGATTAGATAATCTTTCCTGGCTATCAAGAATCGAATCTAATTTTAAATAATCCCCATAACTCATATCTTTTGAAAAATTCGTATGTAATCCTTCATCCCTTTTTTGGCTCATTATCAATTTTCCCCCTTTGACCATTATTCCGAACATACACCTTCTCCATTATAATGTATAGAAAGAGGGAGTAGAATCTAAATTTTCGAACAATTTACATAGTAAAAAGGAGATGCACAATCTGCATCTCCCTCATTTTTTATAGCGGCAGTAACGTTACTCGCTCTTTTTGTTTCAAATGGTTAATCATATCTAACCACTCTTGTGGCTTATTCGATAAAACCGTATAATACGTTGTTAAAAAGTCAACAATTAAAGATGCATCAACAGTCTGTTGCTCTCCGTTTAAAGGCATGTATCCCAAATCTAAGCCGGAAACCGCTTCTCCATTGTTTTCCCAAGAAGGGTGAACATACGCAAATTCAAGACGCTTATAACCTAAGTGTGATAACACCTCTCTGCGAACGAAAGGATTCATTAAATCGTTTCCTTCAAATTTTGAGCCATCTACTTTATAAGGATCATAAATTTCGGCGAACATACCTGCAAGCTCTTTTCCATTTTCATTTGCAAGCTTTTTTAAATCATCCATACGGTTAGAGGCGAGGAAGTGACCAATACCAAGTCCCGGCTTACCAATAATCGTAAAATCCGTCATCGCAATATTCCAGTCAGAATAATATCGATACTCAGTAGCACCGACTACTTCTCCCTCATGAACTGCAACAAATACCCGGATACCTGGATCTTCTAATGGTTCTTTCCAAAGCGAATATTCCAGTACCTCTTCTTGCGGAAAAATAGTAGACATTAAATCATGCAGCTTTTTAAATAAAGGATCATCTATATTTGTAATACGAATATATTCCATATGGTATCCTCCCATTTATCCTTTAACTTTTACGTCATTCCAGTCAGTATAAAGGTCTGTTCGGCGGTCTCTCCATGTTGTGACAGAACCCTTTTCTCTTACATCATATAATAGGTTTAAATCTAGGTCAGCTGTTACGATCATATCGTTGTTTAGTTCACCTTCTGCAAGTAAACCTTTCGGCGGGAAAGGAATATCATTCGGTGTAATAATCGCCGCTTGCCCAAAGTTTGCACGCATAAAATCAACTGTTGGAAGTGAACCTACCGTTCCTGTTAACACAACATACACTTGATTTTCTATCGCACGCGCATGGCTTGTATAGCGAACACGGTGGAAACCGTGTCGGTCATCTGTACATGAAGGACAGAAAATGACATCAGCACCTTTTGCCTTAGCAATTCGAACAATCTCTGGAAATTCAATATCATAACAAGTAAGAATCGCAATTCTCCCTTTTTCTGTATCAAACAGTTGAAATGCATCACCTGCTGCCATATTCCATCCGGTTACTTCTGTTGGTGTAATATGAAGTTTTGCTTGTTCACCAATTTCCCCATTTGGATAGAAAAGATGTGCAACATTATATAATTTATCACCTTTCGATAATACATGAGTGCCACCAATAATATGCATCTTATATTCAACGGCTAATCTTGAAAACAACGTACGATATTGCTCAGTAAAACCAGGCAATTCGTTAATTGTCAGCGTTGTCCCTTGATTACTACCAATGGATAATAACTGGGTGGTAAAGAACTCTGGGAATAGAACGAACTCTGATTCATATTCAGAAGCCGTCCTTACATAATGCTCACATTGGTGTGCAAACTCTTCAAAGGATTGGATTGTGTGTAAATGATATTGAACTGCAGATACTCGAATTTTCATTTCTACTCCCTCTCTATATAGCTACTCAAAGGCAGCCTTTATATTTGTAAATCATAAAGAGATTATTATACAGATTTCATAAAACTACAAGTAAAAAACATCACTGTCCTAGAATTCCCAAATTTACTATCTTATTGCTCCATGTGGCAGCAGAGCATGAACACCTTTTACCTGGTTGACCACTTGTGTTATTCGCAAGTCGACGACAACACTTGCAAGAGCCGTTGCTTCTGTTTTTGACACTTTATATTGCTCTTGTATAAGTTCAATCATTCCTTGAAGTGCAAGCGCTGTTGCTTCATTTAAATCTTCATGAAAACCAAAGGTTAACCAACCAGAGGGAGTATTGGCTCTTGGACTTTTAATTAGAACGTCTTCTCTGACCTTTAAAGTAAAGGTGACCGCATTCATTGGACATTCAATTGCCTGTCCCGATACTTCTCCATCACCTTGTATGGCGTGTCCATCACCAATGGAGAAAAGAGCCCCATCAACCTCAATTGGTAGATACAACGTACTACCGCTTACTAACTCTTTACAATCGATATTTCCACCAACACGTCTTGGAGGTATTGTCGAATGAATACCCGGCTCACTTGGAGCCACTCCTAACAAACCCATAAATGGCTTTAATACGACTGAAATTGGCTGTTCACCAACATTAGTTGTACCGATCATTCTTTCAGCATCCAAATGCCAATCAAGTCTCACTTCATCCATCTTCGAAATGCCTAGCACTTCATTCTGCCAGTTCGTCTTTCCACCTGCACAATTCCAGCCATACCAACCAGTTTCAATATCATGTAATGTAATTTCTAATGTCATTCCTTGCCTTGCTTCTTCAACTTTAATAGGTCCAATCATTGGATGTCCCCATGCTGTTTCTTTCTCTCTAGAATGAAACTGTACTCTTTCCATTCCTTTTTCTTCCGCAAAACCAAATGCAATGTCTGGTGTTGTTACGACGATTGTGTCTCCTGATTGTACTGTCAAAATCGGATCATAACTACTACTGAAAGAAGCATGTAAATTTTGATTTTCTAACTTTAATGTATGTAGGTGACTCAAAAAAGGCACATCCTTTTATGGCGTATTTGTTTGTTTTACTGCTCGCTTTCGTGACAACTGATTAATGACTTCTGAAAAGACTATTCCAATTGCAATGGCTCCTGAAATCATGAAGGCTTTTGCAGCAAGTTGCATTGCTAGTTCGTAATCATTCACGACGAAATTTCTCATGGCGTCATAAGCTAAGCCACCTGGAACGAGTGGAATTATACCCGCGACACTGAAAATAATAATCGGTGTTCGATAGCGTTTCGCAAAAAATTGACTGATAAGGGCAATGAATAACGAAGATACAAACGTTGCCATCACGACATCAACCTTTAACAATGTTAATAATGTGTAAGTAAACCACCCTACCATCCCTACAAATCCACATTTGATAAGGGAGTTTTTCGGCGCATTAAATAAGATGGCAAAGGCGGCGGATGCAATAAAACTAGTAATGACTTGTACGATCACTCAAATTCCTCCTTAAAATAAGGATAATACCGTTGCGATACCAGACCCAATAGCAAAGGCTGTCAGAAATGCTTCTGCCCCTTTAGAAATTCCAGAAACGAGATGACCCGCCATTAAATCCCTAATTGCATTCGTAATTAACAAGCCCGGTACTAACGGCATAACTGAACCGATAATAATTTTATCTAACTCTTTTCCAACATCTAATGTGACAAATAATAATGAAACTAGCCCAATAACAAGAGAGGCAGAAAACTCTGCGAAAAACTTAACTTTCAGTAGATGATTAAAATATAATAAACAAGTAAAACCAGCTCCTCCTGCAATACAAGCAGGAACAAAATCTGTCCAATCTCCTTTGAACATTAGCATAAAGCAACCACTTGAGATTGCTGCTGCAATAATTTGGATCCAGACTGGATACGCATGAGGCTCTCGTTCAACTTCTTTTAACTTTTGAATCGCTTCGTTTGGTGATAAAACCCCGCTACTTATCGTTCGTGATATTCCGTTCACCTGCGTAACCTTTTGTAAATCAGTAGAGCGTTCCAAAATTCGAACGAGCTTTGTTGGCTCGACACCATCTATTGAAAATAATATACCTGTAGGTGTTACATAACTATGTGCCTGATTAATGCCATAGGAAGCAGCTATACGTATCATGGTATCTTCCACTCTGTATGTTTCAGCCCCACTTTGTAACATGATCTTTCCAGCTAATAAACAAGTCTCTATAACCTCATATGGCTCGTATACTTTTTCTCTCATTCGCCTCTCCTTTCCTTGCTTCATTCTAATTAAAGAAGCGTTGTATTTGTACCTTTAACTGTTCCTTCTCATTTTCGAATTGCTTATGCCGATGTCCGTTCGCGCCTGAAGGATGTGGAAAACCTACTAAGCATTGTTCTTCGGATAGTATTCCGTCCTTTATATATACATTTAACACTGTCTCTACCGCTTTTCCTAATGGAATAATAAGTGGATTGGATAACGATAAAATATCTGTCTGAATTGTTTTATCTATTTCTTCCATAAAATGAAGAATGGGTGGTTGATGCCCTGTATAGTTGCGTCCATTATGGAATATTGGATATTTCAAAAGTGAAACTGTATGTAAAGCTTCATCCGTAAGTTGAAATAGATTTTCAGCGTGCTCTATATTCAAATATTGATGTAATCCTAACTCCTCCAGCATTTGAATGAGGTTCCTCCTCATTGCTCCAGCAAATCTACACTCTCTTTTTACCAACCTTAAAATTTCATATGTTGGCATATCGTTTTCTAAATACATCCTGCACAGTCTAATTGCTTTTTCCATTTGAAACCAACCTGGTGTAATTCCTATTATGACAACCTTAGCATGCACATTTATATATTCATTGTGAGGAGAAAAGTACATTTTTAAGTCGTTTTCTTCTTTTATTAAAAAGTTAGAAGTTATCAAATTCTGCTTTTCATATTTTGGTTTGAGTGGAAGTAGTCTAATTGCAGGCTCAAATTTAGTAAACATTTTTGTCATGATTATCTCTAAATTCCTTTTTTCACTTAGATTACATATATTATGTAGATATTATCCTATCATTTTCAACACCTTTTTAGAACAAGGCTGATTTCGCATTGATTATTATTTTTTGAAGGCTCTTTTCTTAAAGATTGTTGCTATTTGGATAGCTCTGTTAAAACATTGAGTTGATTGGAGCGGAAGTCTCTCGACTCCTGCGGGAGATAGAGGGAATCGTGAGACCCCGCAGGCGAGCCGAGGAGGCTCACGTCCCTCCCCGCGGAAAGCGTGTGCCTGAAGTGGAAATCAACGGACCTAAAATAAATTCTTTTTTTGTAAAAATAGCAACAAAGTATGCGAAAACAGCCTTTTTGAAAGAGTCATGAGTCACGTCTTTGGTTAGGCATCTTTTCGTCAAAGCAATAAATATAACAAATAATTGAAGATATAAATGTAGTTAGATTAGGTAAATAGCAAAAATGCCTACGTATAGAGTCTGGAACAAACAAAGCCATAACCTTTATTGTAGGTTATGGCTCTTTCATTCTATTGATATTGAACACGATGAAGGTTTGCAAAAACTCCACCTAACTCAATTAGTTCTTCATGCTTTCCTTCTTCGGCAATACCTTCTTCCGTCACAACGACAATTTTATCTGCATTACGAATGGTTGCTAGACGGTGTGCAATGATTAACGTTGTACGGTCCTTTGCCAGCTCTGTTAAAGCCTTTTGAATAATCAACTCAGTTTCTGTATCTAATGCGGACGTTGCTTCGTCTAAAATTAAAATTGGCGGGTTCTTTAGAAACATTCTAGCAATCGCTATTCTCTGTTTTTGACCGCCTGAAAGCTTGAGACCTCTTTCACCAATTTGTGTCTCATAACCGAATGGTAAGGAAGCAATGAAATCCTCTAAATGGGCTCTTCTTGCCGCTTCAGCAATCTCTTCATCTGTTGCATGTAACATGCCATATGCAATGTTTTCTTTTAGGGTACCTGTAAACAGAAATACATCCTGTTGTACAATTCCAATCTGAGACCGCAACGACCGTTTGGTCATATCCCGAATATCAATTCCGTCAATTGAAATCGAACCTTCGTTTACATCATAAAAACGTGGAATTAAACTACAAATCGTTGTCTTACCGGCACCAGATGGGCCAACAAACGCAACGGTCTCTCCGGCTGATATAGATAAATCAATATTGTCTAACACTATTTTATGTTCATCATAACGAAAGCTTACATTTTCAAATGTTATATTCCCGCGTAATGAAACAATATCGACAGCATCTTTTTTATCTTGCACATCAGGCTCAGTATCCATTAACTCTGTAAACCTCTTAAATCCTGCCATTCCCTTCGGATAAAGTTCCATAATGGCACTAATTTTATCTATTGGCTTTAGCAGAACATTTACATATAAAATAAAACCAACTAAGGCTCCATGTGATAATTCACCTGAAAAACTTAACCATGCTCCATATACCAATACAGACAATATAATCATTCTCGTCATCATATAAATACCAGATGAACTGAAAGACATAATCTTATACGCATTTAGCTTTGCCCGGCGGAATCTTTGGTTGTTTTTAGAAAATCTAGCTATCTCATATTTTTCATTTGTAAAAGATTGAACAACACGGACACCAGATACACTATCCTCTACTCGTGAGTTTACATCGGCAATATCGCTATACATTCTCTTCCATGCTTTATTCATTTTTATATTTGAGTAGATGATTAGTAAAATTAAAAACGGAACAACAATAATCGCAACAAATGCCAGCTTTACATTAATCGTTAACATAATCCAAAATGCACCGATGAACGTCATTACTGCAATAAACAAATCCTCTGGTCCATGATGAGCAAGCTCACCTAAATCAAACAAGTCATTCGTAATTCGGCTCATAATATGGCCTGTTTTTGTATTATCAAAGAAACTGAACGATTGCTTCTGAACGTGTTGAAACAATTCCTGCCTCATATCTGTTTCGATATTAATACCCAGTTTATGCCCCCAGTAATTCACAACAAATTGCAAAAATGTACTCACTAAATATAGGGCTAACAAACCAACACTCACCCATACAATGGCAGGCCAATCTTGAGATGGCAGTAAATGATCAATAAACCACGAAACAGCAAGCGGAAAAGCTAACTCTAACAATGCAACAAATACAGCACTGCTGAAATCTAACATAAATAGTTTTTTGTGCGGAATATAGTATGTAAAAAATCTTCGTATCATCTTTTTTCTGCTCACACCTTTACTTGCAATAATAGGAAAATTATAGTGGTTTATACCTTATTAATCAATCATTATGTAGAAAACCTCCTCATAAATTGAGAAGGCTCTCATCTCCTAGACCAATGCGAATCGTTTACACTTGTTTCAGCAAATTCCAGACTTGTGCGGTAAGGTTTAAAGTTAACGTGTTTATTCACTGCATATAAATTGCGAGGACTACATAGAAAAAGTCCCAACGCTTCTTTGTAAACATAGCGATCAATGTCTTTCGAAGCCTCTACTTGTTTTTCGTAATCAATCGTATTGGTCATCTTATTAAACAGTGTCTCAAATTCATCATTCACCGGACTCATTCTATACATCCCACTTCTTCCGAAAAACTCACGATGAAAGAATGCTGGTGTCACTTCTAGGAACAAAGCAGAAGCATCTGTTAAAAGAATGTCCCATGCAGGCACTAATTTCTTTTCAGCAATCACACGTTTCCACTTCAACTCATCATTTGGTAGAATAACGGTTATATGTACATTGATTCCAAGTGTGACACGTAGGTTATCTGATATTATATTTGCTACATTTTCATATTTTTTCGTTGTAGCAACTGTTAATGTTCTACCTTTTGGATAGTTTGCAGATAGTAATAATTGCCTCGCTCTTTCCGGTTCATACTGTCTAGGCGTTAATTCTCTTGGAAAGTCAAAAGCCCAAGGTGGAGTTAGGGCAGGTACTTCATCTGCATAACCGCCAAATCCATTTTGAATAATCGATGCACGATCCACCGCAAAATTAATCGCCTCTCGTATACGTCTATCATAAAAATGAATGTCTTGTTTAAAATAATTAAATACTCCTATTAGCATCTTATTCCCCTGGACGGTTACTAGTTTTGCATAAGGTGATTTCTGTACGCTGCTAGCCTCGACAGGAGTTAACTCCGTAACAATATCAACCTCTCCTTCTGTTGTCATACATTTCTCTAATGCCTCTTGCTTTGATAAATCATTTCTGAAAACTAACCTATCCAACCGTGGTCCTCGCTGCTTATCCCAATAATGTTGATTTGCTTCTAAAACTACTTGTTTTGTTCTTAATTCTCTAGTTGTGATCCATGTAGATGAAAATGGAGTTTCTTCTATGATAGCTTGAACGTTTTCAATACTTGATTAGCCCTTTGATAATACAAATGGTCCAGTGCCCCACTGGCCCGGTGCATCAAGTACTCACCAGTGTCCCTCAGCTGTTCCAAACTTCTCATAACCAAACCCTAGCTTTTGCCAAAATAGGTGGTTGGCAAAATGATAGGATCTTAACTTTCCTAATGCAAGCCCATCAATAGACGGGAAATGAATATGAACCTTATACAAATCTACGAATTCAACTTTTCGTCCTTTTACTAGATTGAGCCACGTCCCAGGGGGATGAGGAGCAATCCACGGTTCCTCTTGATTAAAATTCTGTTTGACATGATTAGCCGTAAATTCTTCACCATTTTGAAACGTTACCCCGTCCCTAAGCTGCAATTCGAGTGTCTTTTCATTTATCCATTTTAAGCGGCTTGCTAAAGAGGGAATAATTTTTCCTGTACGACTAGCTCTAACTGCTTCTTCCATCGTATTAAAAAGTACATAAAGCCAATTTAGTGGAGATGGATCCACCACGTAAATCATACCCTTACCACGCCTTGTTGTAGAAGTCATGTAAACACCTCTTTTTTTGCGAGTTTTTAATATATACTCCTACCTTTGTAGTGTTATCCCTCTTTGAATTTGTACTTTTTCATGGACTTCCTACTATATCCTATTCAATTTACTTTTTTTGTAATAAGATAAAGTTAATAGATTAATAAATGGGGGATTTTAGATGATAAAAGGTATTGGTCAGATTGCAGTTCCGATTAACGATTTAGAGATTTCGATTCATTTTTACAAGGACAAGCTTGGATTACCTCTTTTATTCAATACAAATAACATGGCATTCTTTGATGCACACGGTGTACGCTTGCTATTAAGTCTCCCAGAGAACGAACAAAACCAGCATTCAAGCTCAGTTGTTTATTTTAATGTAGAAGACATCGAGAAATCCTATAGAGAATTCAAGGAAAAGGGAATCGAGTTTATTGATCAGCCTCATCTAGTTGCAAAGATGGGGAACAGAGAAACGTGGATGACATTTTTTAAAGATCCATTTGATAACTTACATGGGTTAATGAGTGAATTTGAAACGGAAGAATAATAGGAAGACCAAATCTCATTTGTTCTATTCTCTGTCCTTCAAAAATACTTTGACAAAGATAGTACACTACCACACAGATAATTATTATAAAGAAAAATGCAAAGAATTAACGTTCCTTTTAGAATAGAGGTTTAAAAATGACGATTATATTACGTGAGATTAAGTTAGAAGGAAGCTTTAACTTTCGAGATTTAGGGGGGTACATAACAGAAAATGGTTCCCGTTTGAAACGAGGTATGCTCTATCGTTCAGGTAACTTAAGTAGATTGACAGAAAGTGATCTTCATATTGTGAGTCAACTTGGTATTAATAGAATTTGTGATTTACGCGGATTAGATGAAATAGAAAAATTTCCAGACCCGGTGCTTGATGGAGTAACTTGGCATCACACGCCCATTCTATCGGATGAACAGATGCTAGGACAGGTAGGAGAACACAGAGAATTTGCTGATTTACTTAGAAATACTAAACCAGGAGAACTGTTGATTAATTTGAATCAACATATGGTTGGGTTTAAGCAAGCCTTCCAAAAAGTTTTTGAAGTGTTATTGGCAGAACCAAAAAAGCCATTGCTTTTTCATTGTATGGCAGGAAAGGATCGAACAGGAGCTGTTGCTGCTCTTATTCTTTCTATACTCGGAGTTCCACGGGAAACCATATTGGAAGACTACTTATATACCAATGAAACACTAGAACAACTATCAGCCAACTTTCAGGAAATTGGTTATAATAACCTTCCGAATATCGAACAGGATGTACTAGATGCTTTGTTCGAGGCAAGGGCAGAGTATATTCACACCTTTTTAGATGAACTACTAGCAAAATATGAATCTATAGAACGATATGCAAAGGAATTCCTCGGTCTTTCTGATGAGGATATTAGAGTGTTGAAAGATAGTTTGTTAGAGTAATACCCTTTCTAAAAGGTACATTGTTATTAAGGCGAGAAGATATGCGAATTCCTCAGAATCATCCTAAAACAACAAATTTAAGAAGATTTATGATGAAGAATCGCCGGATATCGCGGAGACTTTCTATTAATCTCCCCTTCTATAAATAATGATCAGTTTCGGAGTTTGTACATATTAACTCAAAGGACATTGCCTACAGACTTCTTTCATCCATGAACCTTTCACACAATGGCAAACAAAAGGAAGGGTTTATTTTAACCCTTCCAATTAATGAACTATTTATTTTGGAATTTTCACAGTAGCCTTAAATAAATCCCCGTCTACCTCTATCTCTAAGGTTCCATCATGAATATCAATAATCGACTTGGCAATTGCCAGCCCTAATCCTGATCCATCTGTATTACGTGATGTATCTCCTCGTTTGAAACGTTCGAATAGCTCATCTACATTCTCACTCAGTTCGTACTTTGTCACGTTTTTAAAGACAATTTCAATATGCTGATCCAATGCTTTAATTGAAATGTATACCCTCGTTCCTTCTAACGAATATTTGAGGATATTTCCTAACAAGTTATCAAATACTCGCCATATTTTCTGACCATCGACGGTAGCTATTACTGGATGTTCAGGTTTTTGCACTCTGAAGTCTAGCCCCGATGACTTTATCGTATCATCTCGTTCTGCCAATGATTGCTGTAAGAGTTGCACAACGTCTACTTCTTTTTTCTCCAGTTCAATGTTTCCGCTAGCCATTTTGGAAACATCAAATAGATCATCTATTAATACCTTTAACCTGCCTGCTTTTCGATCAATAATGTCAATATAAGCTCGGCGGTCCTCTTCGACCAACTCGGGATTTTTCAATAAATCTGTATAGGAAATAATTGATGTTAAAGGTGTTCGTAAATCATGACTAATATTCGTTACTAGCTCTGTCTTCAACCTGTCGCTTTTTACTTGTTCTTGCCTAGAAGTTTTAACTCCCTGTTTTAACTGATTAATATGAGATGCATGTTTTGCTAATATTGATTTTCCTTTTACAGGAAGTTCTGAGACAAGATTCCCATTCGCGATCTCGGATGTCGCAATGATGATTTTGTTAAAAAGACTTAACTGCTTAATCATGATAAAAATAAATGGTGCAGCCACCATAACAAATGGGACAAGTAATACAATAAACTGAGGAGCAACTAAACAAGCTGCGGTGATACCCCCCATCCCAAATACAAAAATGAATAAAATTAAAAACTGAGTACCTATTTTCCTTATTAAAAAAGCATCCTTAAATATACCAAAACCACGATATATATAGCTTTTTTTCCAGTCGACCTCAAAATTTGAAACGTCTTTATAATGCGATAATAAGTATTCTCCTTGGATGAAAGATGCTGCAAGGAATAAAGTGATGATAACTGTAGTTAAAAATATACTAAAGACCGTATCAATATGACTAATTCCAATATAGGATATGGCACTTCCTATAAACGAAAGACTTATAAATACACCAATTGAAGTAACAAAAAACATGATTATCCGTACATCAACTGGAAGTCTATTATACAGTTCTCTCCATTTATCTGATAATAGACGATTAAATACCCTATGTTTCTTAAACAAATACAAACTAACTCCAAGTGACGCTATACCTAAACCAACATAAATAAAGAAAAATAGTTGCTGCTTGTGATAGTTTTCATACTGAGCTAAGACGATTGAATTTGATCCTTTAATGACACCAATGGCTCCTTCAAATAAACCTGAATCTTTTACTTTTATATAGGATGGAGAATATCCATAATCAATCACTTTTCCATTCGTTGATAAATTACCGGTTTTATTGTTAAAACTCCTTGAATATAGCAGGTCTTGCTCTGTAAATTCAGCTTCACTTTTTATGTTCATGTTCGTGAAGATCTCGCCTGTTTTGATATTTTTGAGAAAATAACTATAAGATTTTTTATAATGTTCGAATTCTCCCTTGTTATTCTCTTGCTCGGCATAATAGTTTTCAATTGCCTCTTGCTTTTCCTTTTTAATTTTTGAACTTACATAATCTTCACTGTTAAAGTTTTTCGTAATATCCTCAATTTTTTTATCTCTCTCTGAAATATAAAGATCAGCTATATCCTGATTTCCCGCGTCTTTTGCCTCTTGTATGATAATTTCATATTGATCTTTTATACTTGTAATTTGCTCATTTAAATCTCCAAATCGATAGCGATGCTCTTCCACCTCTTCCTTAGTTACTATTATGGAATTCACTATTTCTTCCTTAACTATAGAATTTAACTCATATTCTTCTAAAAGATACAGAAAGTGTGAGAACTCATCTTCGAATTGTTCAGAATTAAAATAACTAGTCTCGAAATAACGGTCCCCTTCAAAAAGCCCAACTAACAAACTACTTACCCCAAAGGTAAATAAAAATAACAGCCCAAATAAGAGCCCTCTACTTTTCCATTTTGTATCCAATTCCCCATACCACCTTTAAATATCTAGGATTTTTCGGATCAATTTCTATCTTTTCACGGATTTTCCGAATATGTACAGCAACGGTGTTTTCGGCATTATAGCTTTGTTCCTTCCACACTCTTTCATATATATCATTGATCGAGAATACTCTCCCCGCATGAAGCATAAGTAATTCTACGATTTTGTACTCAATTGGAGTCAGCTTTACAATCTCACCGTTAACCTTTACTTCTTTTGCAGCCTGGTCTAGTGTCAGCCCATTTAAATCGATTACCTTCTCTTTTCCTCCATATGTACCGAGTGTGACATACCGCCTTAGCTGCGATTTTACTCGTGCTAGTAACTCCATTGGGTTGAAAGGCTTTGTGATGTAATCATCTGCTCCCACCTGAAGTCCAAGTATTTTGTCTGTATTCTCACTTTTGGCACTCAGTATAATAATAGGGATGTTTTTAGTTTCACGGATACGAAACGTTGTCGCAATTCCATCTAACCGTGGCATCATCACATCTAATAATATAAGGTGGATTTCATGTTCATGTAATAGCTCAATCGCTTCTATACCATCTTTTGCTTTAATCACTTTAATTCCTTCATTTTTTAAATAGATTTCAATCGCATCTCTTATTTCTTTATCATCATCCACTACTAAAACGGAATAATTTACATTCATCTTCGCTCACTCTCCTTTCTAGATTTTATCATGTTTATATTTGGAAGTATTTTTATTATAAAAAGTAAATCTTAATAGTTATTGAGGATAAATCTTAAGATTTTCTTAATTTTTTCAAGCAGAAAAAACACCTGAACAGAATTCAGGTGTTAAAAGTTATTTTAAGTCTATTTTAATTGGCTCTAGCTCGATAGGTAGATTTGTAGAGAGCGCTCCTAAACTTACTCGAACTACATAATCATTTTTATTAAAGTCATTTATATCCTTGAGATTAAAGGTACTTCTAAAACGAAGTGACTTTTTATCAAGTACACTTATTGTATGTTCAATTGGTTCCTCATATATTTCTTTTCTTGTTTCCTTAACTAACGTAACATCACTACGAGCAAATCCATCGAACAAGCTAAATTCTCTACCTTTACGATCACCATTGTTTACTTGAAAATCAATGGTAAATTGCTCCCCGTCTACTTTCATATTTTCTATTTGTACAGATAGGTCTTGTCTATTTGATATAATTTTAACCGGTGTTAATTGATTTAACGTAATAAACTGATCTACCTCATGAAGAGTAAATTGAGGTACTACTTCTAGATACTCTCCACTAACATCCTGCAATATTGTTAATCTCCCTTTATTCAAACCAGATTGGCGATTATAGATTTGATTCGATGTTCTGTCTTGATCTGAAACCTCAAATCTTATATCATCAAATTTTTCAGGTAGATATACAGAATAATCAATGGCCGCAGATGAGTTTCCCTTAATGAGAGTATGCAGTTTCAATTTCAAATCTAGGTCCGGAATCTCCCGTTCTACATCTAAAGCCACCTCTTCATATGGCAGTTGCTTAATCGGAACATCAAACCTCCACGTACCTTCTTTCTCACCAAAGCTCATAAAGGTAAGGGGCAGCGTTGTATTGGCTGGTAGATCTGAATATGGGTAGCTAATTTGGATTTGCCCACTCCATCCATCCTTACTTTCTTTTAAGTACACTAATTCTCTCGTTTCGGATATTCTACTATCTCCATTAAAAATCTCATAAAATCCAATCACGTTTCCATCTCTGTCTTTCTTTACCTTTCCTTCTACTTCAAACGTCACACCAACTACAGCCCCATCAAAGTATGAGCTTGTAATCGATACATCAATTCCTCTGCTCGTTGCCTTTTCGTCAAGCTGGGTGATTAATTGTTGAGATTCTAGACTTCTACCCACTACATCATTAAACTTTTCATACATTCCCCCTACAATGGGTGCTTCGGCTAAAACGTGAGATATAGAAGGAACTAATAAGCTCGACACAATCATAACAGTTGCTGCCGCCGAAATAATAAAAGGGACTCTCCTAGAAGAAGGTTTGCTTTTAGCCTTTTCTCCTTTCTCAATCCCTAAGTTAATCGCTGCTAATACTTCATCCTTTGGAACATTTAGTTTCTTTGCTTCTTCATGAAACAATTTCTCCTTCATAATAGCTACTACCTCCTAACTTTTGTTTTAGTTGTTTTTTCCCTCTTTGTAGATAGGTTTTTACTGTATTTTCAGGAACTTCAAGAATCCTGGAGATTTCTACTATTGGTAAGTCACGATAATAAAATAAAATGAGAGTCGACCGATACTCTTCTTTCAGTTCACTTAGTCCCCGAACCAAGTCAATATGCTCTTCTGTTTTTGGCTTTTTATCAATTGATATCTCCTTCATATTTTCAGTAAGTACTTCTTTCCTTTTCCTATGTAACACGTCATAAGAACAATGGATTAAAATTTTCGTTAACCATGTTAAGAAATAGTCTTCATTTCTTAGGCTGTTGATTGCCATGTATGCCTTATACGAGGTCTCTTGCACGACATCTAATGCATCTTCTCGATTTCCAACATATAAATAAGCCGTTCGATATAATTGATCACTATGTAAAACTAATAACTGTTGAAAAGCTTCTTTATTCCCTTTAATAGCTTTTCGTACTAACCTCGATTCATCCATAACCTAACCTCCCATCAACCTATTAGAGAAGAATGTATGATAAAAAGTTTCATCTATTTTTCACTTGTCCAAAAAGTTTTTACTATATAATAGCACTCTCTCTGTTGTAGAATAAATACAAATAATACAATCAAAAGGAGTTGCGGGATAATGAGAGAAGAATTAATACAGCGTTTGACCTCATACGTGAAGATTGATACACAGTCTGATGAAAAGAGTACAACTTGTCCTTCAACACCAGGGCAACTTGTATTAGCACGTCAGCTAGTTCAAGAATTAATTGAAATAGGATTAGAAGAAGTAACTCTTGATGAAAATGGTTATGTAATGGGTACCCTTCCTTCTAACACAGAAAAGGATGTCCCTACTATCGGTTTCCTTGCTCATCTTGATACAGCAACAGACTTTACAGGGAAAGATGTAAAACCACAAATTATAGAAAGCTATGATGGTGGAAATTTAGTTCTTAATGAAAAACTAGATTTGATTTTATCACCGGCAAATTTTCCTGATTTACTAAATTACAGAGGACATACATTAATCACAACAGACGGAACAACGTTGTTAGGCGCTGACAACAAAGCAGGCATTACAGAAATTGTAACGGCTATGAACTACTTCATTCAAAATCCTGAAGTAAAGCATGGTAAAATACGTGTAGCTTTCACACCTGATGAGGAAATTGGTAGAGGACCACATAAGTTTGATGTTGATGCATTTGGAGCAACCTATGCATACACAATGGACGGAGGACCATTAGGTGAACTTCAGTACGAGAACTTCAATGCTGCTGGAGTAAAGGTTATAGTTAAAGGTAGTAATGTTCATCCTGGAACCGCTAAAGGAAAAATGGTAAACTCAGCAAAAATTGCAATGGAGTTTCATCACTTGCTGCCTGAGGGAGAAGTGCCTGAATTAACTGAGGGATATGAGGGGTTCTATCACTTAAGCTCATTTCATGGAGATGTAGAAGAAACAAAACTATCATATATTATACGAGACTTCGATCAGGAACAATTCACTTTGAGAAAAGCTCACATAGAAAATATAGCTAATCAGTTAAGAGCGAAATATGGTTCGAATAGTATCTCTATTGAAATAAAAGATCAGTATTATAATATGAAAAACAAAATAGAGCCTGTTAAAGAAGTAGTAGACATCGCCTTCCAAGCTATGAAAAACTTAAGCATAGAACCAATTATTAAACCAATTCGTGGTGGTACGGACGGTGCCCAATTATCTTATATGGGACTACCTACACCAAACATCTTTACTGGTGGAGAAAACTATCACGGAAGGTACGAATACATCTCTGTTGATAATATGATAAAGGCAACGAAGGTTATGATTGAGATTGCTAAGCTTTATGAAAAGAATAGTTAGTAAATAGAGGATTCCCTTGAGGGAATTCTTTTATTTTCTAGGTATACTACATAAGAAACTAACAACGCAACGCAACCTAACAAGGGTTACCTCTCAACTTAAAACTTGAATAAAAATCTATCTATTATCTATAAATATTTCATGGGAAATAATTTCCTGCGTAAATACACAATGTTTTATTTAAAAATTCTAATTTCTTAAAATTATTTTAAATATATAATTTCATACTTCTTGGTTTTAGGATATTATTATAGTAAAGAGAGACAAAGGGGTGGGAATCATGATATGGGCCAGAATTTTTAATATTGCTTTATTTATCGTTTCTGTCATTGTTGTCCTCGCTGGTTCTGACCATATTCTAATAGATAATCGTACCTATCTAATTTCTCTATTAATTTACTTAGCCTTTTCGACTCTTTATTTCCAATTACGTGTCATCGGCAAGAGCGGAAATATTACATATGATTATGCAATTAGCTACAGTTTATCCATTGTCTTATTTGCCGGTCCGATTGGGTTATTACTATTTGAGACATTATATCGTTTTATTATTTATTTCCAACGAAAAATAACAAAGACCGCAGACGAAGAAGAATTTTATGATACATTCTATAACATTGGGGCATTTGTCCTTAGTAACTCAATTGGATTCTATCTATTCCAGTTCCTAATGCCTTATGTAGAAGACGTACCTTTTGGCTTTTGGCTATTACTGTTCGTGTTAGTTCGGGTAATCACTCTAATTTCTGATACATGTTTAGTAATTGTTTTGAAAATATACGGGGAAATAAAAACAAGAGCAGATGCAGCTAACTTCTACAAAAACCGAAGCATACTGGATATGGGTAAAACTGCATTGACAAATGGTTTGCTACTAATTATTCTTCTGGATGGAAACTGGGAAACAGTTATTAGCTTATTTATATTAAATTACATTGTGAGTCGTTCGTTTGTTTTCAAATCTCAAAGTATACAAGATAAGTTAGAGAGAGATAAATTTGAACAGATGGCCTATACAGACTTTTTGACAGGTGTCTCAAATCGTGCGCTCATGGATAAAAAAATCGAAGAACTAAATGTTACAGAAGAATGTATTGGAATCATTGTTGCTGATATTGATAAATTTAAATCAATTAACGACACATATAATCATGCCATTGGGGATCAGGTTATTCAGCACTTCGCGAATACGTTAAAGCATTGTATCCAAGAAGAAGATTATTTATTTAGAAGTGGTGGAGAAGAATTTACTGTTTTTCTTAGAAATCGAAACTTTGAACAATGTGAGGCTGTTGTCGAAGGGATGATTGGTAGACTCTCATCTAGCTATGTAAATGCTGAATATAAAGGTGAAAATGTTGAAATCCAATATACTTCTTCTTTTGGTCTTTATTTCTTCAAGGTAAATGAAGCTGTCACATTAGAAAAAGGATATATATACGCAGACCAGTTGCTTTTGCAATCTAAAGAACTCGGGCGTAATAGGCTATCTGCTGAAAATGGAATATTTGCAATAACAGTATAAGGAAAGACTCCTTGGCGACATGATATGCTCCCCTAAGGTAGACAGATTAAAAAAGAAAAATCTGTTTTACTGAAGGGAGTATATCAAACTGCCTGGAGCCTTTTCTACGTTATTTTGAGTAATTCACTTCATCTAGTATCGAAATGAATTGATCGACAACCTTCTCATCAAACTGTGTTCCCTTTCCTATAATCAGCTGCTCTTTTGCTAATTCTATTGTTAATGGTTTTTTACGATATGGTCTAGCAGATGTCATCGAATGATAGGCATCAACCACTGCTATAATTCTAGCACCGAGTGGAATATCGTGACCTTCTAATCCATGCGGATATCCTTTGCCATCCGGTCGTTCATGATGGTGCAACACATATGGAAGCGTGTCTTTCAGTTCGTCGACTGAAGCGAGGATATTATACCCTAAAACAGGGTGCGCCTTCATCATTTCATACTCCTCATCTGTAAGATGCCCTTCTTTATTTAAAATATCATCTGGTATGCCAATCTTGCCCACATCATGTAATAATCCCGCAATTGAAATTCGGTGCACCGTTTCATCAGATAAGCCCATACTACTTGCAACACTCCCGGCGTATTTAGACACCATTTCTGAGTGACTATGCGTATAAGAATCCTTCAACTCTACCGCCTTTGTTAAGGAGATAATCGTATCCAATATCCATTTTTGTTCATTCACATTTCTAGCATAGTCTCTTTTTTTAGTTGATTGGAGATTGCTGGCCAAAAACACTTGATTCTTCCCTAAGCTCTTTGCCATATACATTGCTTGGTCAGCAACATGTGTTAAATTTTCTTCATCGGTATCAACAGGGAAAATGGCAACTCCAATACTCACCGTGATGGGTGTTAACATGTTCTCATTACCATGTATGGCAACAACTTGCCTTAATTTCTCTGCAACTTTCAATGCAGTTTCACGATTTGCTCCAGGCATAATCACAACGAATTCTTCCCCACCATAACGGCAGACGATATCTTCTTGACGTACGTGTTCCTTAACAATTTGTGCGATTTTATTTAGCACCTTGTCACCATAAATGTGACCTTCAAAATCATTTAACTTCTTAAAATTATCAACGTCACAAAACAATAAAGCCATCGATGAATTTGCCTCTCGTGTTTGCTTCATTTCATCAGTTAGCTTTTGTCTAAAGTAAGCACTGTTAAACGTGCCCGTGAGAGGATCCGTTATACTTTTTAGATAGCGGTCTTCTAGATTAAAAACCAGTTCATTTAATGCAATGGCTACCTCATTGATCTCTTGGCTAGCATTTACCTCTACTGCCTTATACGCTCCGCCACTTTGTATGGATACGGCAGCTTCTCTGATCTTCATTAATGGGACAACTAATAAACGACGAATAATGATTCCTAATACGATAAGTAATAATAGGGCAATTCCTATTCCGAAAATCGCAACAGATTTTGTTCGTTGTTGAATGATTGCCGCTTCCTTTGATGTATCAAGCAAAAGCTCAATTGCTCCGATACTTTTTCCATCTTCTATTAAAGGAGCAATCATTCGTACTCTTTGCTCTTTATTCTCACCTAAGTGTGATATCATCGTTTTGCCAGATATAACAGCAGGGATTAATATTTCCGGGGTTTGACTATCAATTAATGTTCGATCTGTTGAAGCCTTTATTAACTCTTCTCCGCCTTCATCAACATGTAAGTTTAGTTGTAACACATTATGTTCACGGTGCTTTATATAATCAAATATTTGTTGGACATTATCTATTGAACGGGATTCCTCATATCCTCCATTGATGGTCGTCGTAATTCCTTTTAATTGGCTGACATAAGTTTGTCGCAATGCTTCACTGAATGTGTACGTATTAAATACAATGGCTATAGACATCGTAATCAAAATAACGACGGAAAAAAGAAGAATGATTTTTGTTTGTAATCTAATTTTATTTACCACTCTTATACTCCCTATTCTTATTTTAATTCAAACTTAATTTCCTCAGATACTCCATAAGGTGTGTGATCGTTATTATGCAATGAGATACTAATAATGTTCTCTCCCTTTTCTACACCTTCAAGTTCATAAGGGAAACCCGAAACGCCTTGTTTTTCACCGTTATTTACATAAACATGTACGTGGCCTTCTCCTTCTTTTCTTGCTTTCCCGTAGTTATCTTTAGAAATTTTCATATCTGTTTCTACATACAAAATTGCTTTTCCATTTTTTATCTCAACATTCGCCTTTAATGTTGGTTTCTGCCCTTGTTCATTTGAAGTCGCTTCTTCTACTGTTTTAAAATGCTCATGATTCTCATTTCCACATGCTGAGATGATCATTATTATGGCAATCATAAATACAAAAACTAATTTTTTCATGTTTCCACCTCTAGTTAGCTCTTTTTATAATTTCGCTTATTTTCTTCCATCATTGAAACAAAAAAAGGCCCCTCTATTTCAAGGTAGCCACATGTGAATTTCTCACTAGGTAACCCAGCCGTCATAGTAAATTCCGTATTCCTGTAGCTTAGCTTCTCTACCTTTCAGTAGGTTTTCCTTTTATTTTCCATAACGTTAATACTTTCGCCCTATCCACACTCTATTATAAGCATATTTTGAATATGTTTCTAGTAAAATAGTTCCGCATTAACTACATACTATACAAGTCTACCTACTTGTATTTGCTTATAGGTTTCTTCAGCGATTTCTTTCACTGTTTCAGGATGCATTAACTTATACATGCTCATTTTTAAATATTCTTCTTCATTTATTCTTCCTTCTTCTAAGATGCGATCTAATGAAGGTAATCGGAAATCGGAAATTGGTAAATACGCAAGTACTTCTGTATTTTCTTCCCCTTCAACTAATACTTTGATCCCCCTAATTTTCGGAAAGAAATAGGAGTTATATTCCAATTCAACTACAATGTCTTCCTTTTTTGCATGTTTTATATGCGGCAAATTACTTGGTAATGAGATAAAGTACACCATTTGCCCGAATGAAAAGTCTAGATTAATGATATCTACTTGTAAATTTTTCATTACTTTCTTAGAAAATGCACGTAATTCCATCATATAAAAATAACGGCTACTTGAAAGGATGACTGAAAAAAACACAACTATGATAAGCATACTGTAAAAGCCAATCATTTTAACCATCCTTTCTATGAAACAACTCTATTTTTCCCTGTATCTTTTGCTTCGTAAAGGGCTTTATCTGCTAAATCAAACAAATCATACGACGTAGAACCTACTATTCCTTCAGATGAAGCGACACCTAAACTCACTGTTAAACATCCACCCGGTTGATGTTCTTCTGAAGGGAATTTTGCCTTTTCTACATTTCTCCGTAGACTCTCCGCAATCTCTACTGCTTCTACTTTTGTCGTATTTGGAAGCAACACAACAAACTCTTCTCCACCAAATCTAAATGCCACATCATTATTCCTAATTGATTGTGTAATCACTCTAGCAAGCTCAACTAACACCTCATTGCCTAACAAATGACCATTTGTGTCATTAAAGTGCTTGAAAAAATCAATATCTAATATGATTAATGACAAATCCTGCTCCTTATCTTTAGGAAACAATTGATCTAAGAAGGACTGAAATGCACGTTGATTATATAAACCTGTTAAGCCATCCTTCAGTGCCATATCTTCAATTTTTGTGTATAAACGTGAATGTTGGATCGCAATAGCTGCTTGGTTCGCAATTGGGACAACACTTTCAATATCTGTTGCCGTTATTGGTTTTTTATTTACAGGATTATCTATAATCAGCAATCCTACTTTTTCCATCTGGCTAATAAGTGGAAAAACAGCCATCTCTTCCATGTTAAAGAGATGCCTAAACAATTGCAGCATGTCGTCGTTTACATCCTTTTTAGAGATATGTAGTGGATTTCCACTTTCAAGAGTTCTTGTCAAAAAGCTCGGTTCATCTAGCTTAATTTCTAGTTTCTTAACAATCTGGTTTAACTCCATATCAGCTGTTTTTTCTATTTCTTTTCGCTCAATTAAATCACTTAATTTATAACGATTCTTTGTAATATCCTCCCATATTGCATAGCCCTCTTCCGCACTCATCGGACCAGTTCCCATGATTCCTCTTAGCTTTCTTCCGTCTTCATCCTTCAGTAAAATCAACGCACGATTAAAACCTAATCCATGACCTGCTGTAACTGAAGTCAAAATGGTTTGTAGAAGCTTTTCAAACTGAAAGGATTGTTGCATTGAAAAACTAACTTCCTTAAAAACATTTAGTTGTTTCGAGTTTGTTAGTGCTTTTGATAACCATAGTTCGTTTTGCGCTTTCTCATTAGCAATATAAGCTTTAATAAAAAATATTATAGCTCCAAATAAGAGGTATCCAAATAATACATACATATTGTCTCCATCAACCAGCCACCATGCTAAAAATGAAATAGGAAGGATGATATAAAGGCTGAAGGAAATGGAAGCGATTCCAATCAAAACTAACAGTAACCACTCGGAATGTAAAAACTGAAATAAAATCCCATCTATAATCACTAGTAGAAGACTCGAGATTGTAAGTATTAATTTATGTGTAATAAGTTTGACTTTAAAACGAAAATAATTAGTCAATAATCCAAGAATAATAATCGCAATAAAAAGTTGTATATATGAGCTATTCATTTCTACATTACTCCTAAAAGATAAGACTTTACTTCTCTATTTCTAGGATGATTTTCCTGTTTTTATCTATTATAACTTAATCGTTGTTGATAGAAAATGTAGAGTGGGGGAAAACCTATTAACTTTTCTTTATCACATAATTTATGATAATGTACTGTATGAGATTAAAACATGTTTTTGATATAATTCATATTATTTCCTATTAACTTATAACTAAACTGGAGTGAACATTAATTGAAATCAAATAAGGCACTACCACTTCTTTTTACCGTTATGTTTCTGGTCATGGTTGGATTTGGAATTATTATTCCGGTCATGCCATTTTACGCAGAAACAATGGGGGCATCTCCTACACAATTAGGCTTACTAATGGCTGTCTATTCACTCATGCAATTTCTTTTTGCTCCGATGTGGGGGAAGATCTCCGATCGAATCGGTCGTAAGCCTGTTATTATGATAGGAATTTTTGGCCTCTCTCTTTCCTTTTTCTTAATGGCTCTCTCTACTGAACTTTGGATGCTGTTTGTGGCACGTATCATTGGTGGATTTTTATCCTCTGCCAATATGCCGACTGTCATGGCCTATGTTGCGGATGTGACAAGCGAAGAGGATCGCGGTAAAGGGATGGGGATTATCGGGGCATCTGTTGGTCTAGGATTTATTTTTGGACCCGCAATCGGTGGGATTTTCTCAAACCAAAGTTTAAATCTACCTTTTTATTTAGCTGGAGCATCGTCATTACTAACATTTCTACTCGTTACTCTACTGTTAAAAGAATCTTTGACACCAGAGGAGAGAGGTACTCAAGCTAGAGAAAGATTGTCACTCTTAAAAGCTTTAAAAGAACCTGTTTCGATATTATTTATCTTACAATTATTCGTTTCTTTTTCATTATCTGGATTAGAAGCTACATTTGCATATTATGCGTATGAGAAAGCACAGTTAGGGTCGAGAGAACTTGGATATATATTTATGATTATGGGATTTGCAGGTGCACTTGTACAAGGTGGTCTTGTCGGTAGATTAACTAAGCGATTCAGAGAAGGTATCGTTATACAAATTGGTACACTCATCTCTATGGTTGGCTTTGCATTGATATTATTTATAGATAGCTTTGTTACAGCAGCCATATTTTTAACCATATTTGGTGTTGGGAATGGATTTATCAGACCAAGTGTTTCTTCTTTGTTAACGAAAACATCGCAGGCAGGGCACGGAAGTACAACTGGAGTCCTTTCTTCATTTGATTCTTTAGGTAGAATCCTAGGTCCGCCAGTCGGAGGATTGTTATTCTCACTTTCTATTGGCTTACCGTATATATCCGGCATTATTTTTTCAATTATTGCTTTCTTATTATACCGTGTTTACTCTACAAAAAGAATGAAGACAGTACAGCCTTAGCTTAAACAAAAGGAGAGTTAGTTCATAACCACTCTCCTTTTGTTTATCCTCATTTCCAAACAGTTGGTTACATTTTCATTTATATATATGATAAATATAAGTTTCATGGAGTTAGATTATTTACCTACTTAGTTTTTTGCACCATAGCCAGTACACTTTTCGAGATGATTACAGCGTCTTCTTATCTTCACTTCTTTAAGTATCATAATTGGAAGCCGATTTATTCATTACCAGTGTATCTGATTGTTCAACCATTCACTATTTTATTTTTCATTTAATTCAACATTTGCATAAGGCAAAAATAAAAAAATTCCCCGATTAAAGAGAATTTTATTTTAAATTTACAACTTTTAAATTTTGTTCTTTAAAATACTCTAGTATTGTTGGTAGGGCATCTACTACATCCTGAGATTCATGTAACAAAATGATGGAACCCGACGGATTGGTGTTTTTTATATAATTTATAATTGAATCTGGATTTCGATTTTTCCAATCCTCTGTATCTTTGTTCCATAACACCACTTTATGCTGTAATTTGTTTAAAATTTCCTCAGTAATACCATTTTTTGAGCCGTAAGGTGGTCGAAACAGTACAACCTCTTCTTCCGTTAAGGATTGGATAAGCTCAATAGAAGTAACAATTTCATTCTCTTGTTCAGAGTATGATAGATGCCTTAAATTGGCATGATGCATGGAGTGACTACCAATTGAAAAGCCATCTTGATGAATAGACTTAACATAGCTTGGGTACTTTTGGGCACTCGTCCCAATAAAGAAAAATGTACCACCAGCATTATGTTCTTTCAGTATTCTAGCAATCTCTAATGAATACTTTGATGGTCCATCATCAAATGTTAACGCCACATGGCCGTTTGCCAACTGGTAATTCAACTCTTTTTCAAGCGTGTAATCTAATGGATTCATTTTTATCTCTTGCTCTGTAACAGTTGTCGTGCTTAATACTTCGGTTGTGTTTTCTACCTTTTGAATCTGTTCCTTTTCTGCCTTTACGTATTGTTCCTTCGGCAAATTCGTTTCATTCATAATAGAATGACTAGAGTAGCCTAAAAGTACAGTTAAGACCGCACTAAGTAATGCTAGCGAGAACCACGGTGCCTTTCTCGTATTTTGAGGAACTATCGTTGGTGTATTTACAACTTTAAAGGTTTCTTCCTCTTCAAATGATAGGAAGGGCAGCTGAAGAAACTCATCAGGTGTTCTTAGTTCCTTTAGAGTCATGAGTTCATTAGCGTAATTCTCCGAACAAGTAAACTGAATATGTTCACTTTGATCACGATATGTTTTGGTTATTGTACTCAAACAATTATATTTACAAGTTAGCGACAATCTATATTTACTACTTGTATCCCTCTCTACAATGCTCAGCATATGTTCAGCTGTCAAACTATCAATCTTCCAATTGATAAGTCTATCAACGTCATACCAAGATGCTCTTATGATTAGATGGGGCACTTCTTCTATTTTCTCTATAGATACTAACTCTAATACTTTCCCCTGATAGATAGACAATTCAATACACTCTCATCTCTATTGTTGTATGATTTTTGCTTTATTTAGTAGGAGGAGAGAAAGATATGCGTTGTGTAAACTCGTTGATCGTTTGCAACAATTGTTCCTTTTCTGCATGCACTTTTTCATATCTTTCTTGATTGTTTTGATTTTCAACTTCTAATTCACGAATACGTTCTTCTAGCTCTGTATTTTTAAGCATCGCTTGGTATTGAGCCTGAGTTGCTTCTTCTGTAAGCTTGTTATACTTTCTAACTTCTTTCTCTAGTTCGGTTCTTATGTTATCTGATTCACTGTTTGAAGTGTTTTGGTATTCTTTATAATCTTCTAGAAGTTGGTCATAACTCATCTGTTTATCTGTTAATTTACTTTCTAGTAGACTAATTTCACTAATTTTTTCTTGCAATTGTTGCTCTTTCTTCATAAGTTCTTGCTTTAAACGTGTGACAGATTCTTTTGTAGAATATAATGAATCTTCTAATCCTGTGTTTTTATACAGAATTAGTTGTCGATCCTTGAGCATATTTTCTAATGCTACAATTAAGTCCAAGGACACTTTATCTTGATTTTCTTTTGTGAAAACAGACTTAGTACTTACTGTATCCACTTCAATTTCCTCAGTGCTTTCTTCCTCAATTATGGTCTCTTCTATTACTTCAATCGCTTCTTCTTCCGTTACAGGACTTGAGAGTATCCCTTTAAACCAGCCCTTTGGTTTATTCGTTGATTCTTTTGTCACGATCTTTTCCCCCAGATTTTCTATATAAATATAATAAGGATAATAGTAATAGGATATAAGCTACGAATCTCATAAAATGACAAAGTTCATCAAAATCCCTAAAATATTCCTACCTTTATTTTAGTTCTATGTAGAAATAAGTCAACTTATGTCCTATGAAATAGTTCATTAGTAGTGTGAAATTGTTAGTTTAATATATATGGCCAAGGCAAACAAATTCTACTATATTGATTCAGTAATGTAACAAAGCCCAAGAACAAAAGGTGCAGGCGCCCGTTTAGTCTCGGGAACCTTTGACCTCAGGTGGGCTGGGTTTTGGAGCTGGATGATGAATATGCCACCCTATAAGATACAATTTAGAATTTTATACTTATTGAATTTAAAAAAACACCCACAAATGTGTGGGTGCAAAGTTTATTGTTTAATTGTTCGTTTTAGAAACTCTCTTGTTCGTTCTGCAGTTGGATGATTAAAGATTCGCTCTGGGCTTCCTTCTTCGGCAATTACACCTTTATCCATAAACACGACGCGGTCTGAAACTTCCTTAGCAAATTCCATCTCATGTGTCACGATAAGCATCGTTAAACCAGTATGAGCAAGCTCCTTCATAACCTTTAACACTTCACCGACCATTTCAGGGTCTAATGCAGAGGTTGGCTCATCAAATAGCAATACATCTGGTTCCATCGAAAGTGCTCTTGCAATCGCTACACGTTGCTTTTGTCCGCCAGATAATTGTCTAGGCTTCGCATGAATGTATTGGTCCATCCCAACAACCTTTAAATACTTCAATGCAACTCTTTCTGCCTCTTCTTTTGAACGCTTCAATACTTTCACTTGTCCAACAATACAATTTCCTAATACATCGTGGTTATTAAACAAATTAAAGGATTGAAAAACCATTCCCAGCTTCTGCCGATACATGTTAATATCATGCTTTCCATCTAATATATTCTCACCTTTGTAGATGATTTGGCCACCACTTGGCTTTTCAAGTAAATTAATGCAACGCAGAAGAGTCGATTTTCCTGAACCAGAAGAACCTATGATACATACCACTTCTCCTTTTTTAACAGAGAAATCTATATCTTTAAGCACCTCATGCGATCCAAAAGATTTACTTAAGTGTCTAATTTCAATGATGCTTTCCATATCGCCCACCTCCTTTACTTTTCGAGTGTCTTTCCTTGTACTTGGGCTGTATTTAACATGTAATTATCAGGTCCGTCTAATCTTTTTTCAATATAGGCCAAGATTCTTGTTACAGTAATTGTCATTACTAAGTAGATAAAGCACGCAATGAAGAATGATTCAAAATATCTATAGTTATTCCCTGCAATCGATTTTGTTTGGAAAAATAATTCTGTAACCGAGATTACACTTAGTACAGATGTATCCTTAATATTGATAACAAATTGGTTACCAGTAGCTGGTAAGATATTTCGAATCACTTGTGGTAGTACCACATTTGTCATCGTTTGAAAATGATTCATACCTAGAGCACGCGCCGCCTCAAACTGCCCTTTTTCAATGGAAACAATGCCTCCACGCACAATTTCAGCCATATATGCACCTGTATTGATTGAAACAATAAATACAGCAGCTAATATACGGTCCATATCAATTCCAAATGCTAAGGCTGAGCCATAAAAGATAACCATGGCTTGAACAATCATTGGGGTTCCACGGAAAAATTCAATATATATAGAATGAATAGCATTTACAACTTTAAGAATCGTTCTTTTCAAACCTTTCTCAGGCATTGGAATAGTACGTATAATACCAATAAATAGACCGATGGTTGCACCTATTATTGTACCAATTAGAGAAATCAAGAGAGTCATTCCCGCTCCACGAAGGAACATTGGCCAGTTCTCTGAAAATATTGTAATAATCCACTCAACACTCATTTCTTATCCCTCCTTCTTAGTAAATACTTGGCTAGGCCCAAGTCTTCAGACGCAGGCATTTGCCTCAGTTTTACTTATGCGTTAAGCAAGTTGTATACTTTCTTATTAGTAAAATATAAAACCGGCCCAAAAACTACAGCCGGTTTTATTTCTTTGATCTTATTTTGCTGCAGGTTGATTTTTAATCGCTGCATCCATAATTGACTTTTGATCTTCTTTTGAAATACCTGCTAAAATTTCATTGATCTTTTCTGTTAACTCACTATCTTTTTCAAGGCCAACAGCAATAGCTGTATCCTCTGGAGATGTTTCAAATCCTTCTGTAAATTCTACCATTGCAAAGTTCTCGTTAGCGGCAGCAGCACTTACACCTTCTGGACGTTCAGATACATATCCATCAATTACACCAGATTCTAACGCAACTCTCATAGCTGGGAAGTTATCCATTGCAGTTTGCTTACTCACACCTGTAATTTGATCAATAACTGTATAGTGGAACGTATTTAATTGGGCAGATACTTTTGCACCTTTAAAATCTTGAATCGATGTTGCATTTTCATACTTGCTTCCTTTTTTCACTACCATTACTAGATCTGATTCATAGTAATTAATAGAGAAATCAATTGTCTTACTACGTTCAGCTGTTGGAGACATCCCTGCAATAATCGCATCGATTTTCCCTGAAGTTAAAGCTGGAATTAAACCATCCCATTCAGTTTTAACAATCACTAACTCTTTACCTAAACCTTCTGCAATTTTCTTCGCGACCTCAACATCATAACCACCTGCATATTCTGCACTACCATCAATCTTTACTCCACCGTTTGAATCATCGTTTTGCGTCCAGTTAAACGGTGCATATCCTGCCTCAAGTCCAACCTTAAATGTGTTATCATCTCCGTTTGAACCACATCCTGCTAATAACACAATTCCAAAGATTGATAGTACGAATAACATCATTAATTTTTTCATTTCTTTTCCCCCTATTTTTTATATATTTTATGTGTGCTAACAATAGGTTAGTAGGTAATTTTTACAAATAAAAAACGACCTGAGATAAACTCAGGTCGCAATATGTATAATTGCCCTAAAGTCCTCTTCTTTTCCCAAATGAGATAGCACAACTTAAGTAAACCGGGTTGTTTACTTAAGACAGTCCTGCAGCTATTAACTACAGACCCAGCAAGTAATAGTGAGGCTAAATACTTGCTTCGGCAATATTCCCTTCTCATTAGAATCCTAGCTCCTCTGGCTCTTCTAAAGACTGTTGAACATCGCACCTCTACCTCACTGTCAAAAGTGAGGTCTTATTCAATTAATTTACACTACTAAGCCTACAATACGATGCTTTTTCTGTCAATCTAGCATTTTGTAATAACTTAAAACGTATTAGATATTTAAAATATGAATATACGGTGAGACCTATTGTAGTAGACAATCAAGTATAATAAAAGCGGCAATAATTACCACTATTGTTTCAGGGAATTTTGTTTCTCATGATTAATTAGCCACTCTTTTCTCCAAAGCCCCCCTGCATATCCTGTAAGTGTTCCGTTTGAACCAATGATTCTGTGGCAAGGCACTGCAATGCTAATTTTATTTCTACCATTTGCACTTCCTACAGCACGGATAGCCTTTTCATTTCCTACTTTCACTGCAATTTCTTTATAAGAGCCTGTTTCTGCGTAGGGAATGGTAGTAAGAGCTTTCCATACTCCTTTTTGAAAATCAGTACCATTAAGAACATATGGGAAGGTAAAGTCTTGCCTTTCACCTTTAAAGTATTCATCTAACTGCTCATAACACTCTTGTAAAACCTTAGGTGTATTCTTCGTTAAATGATTCACGACCGAATCGCCTTCAACGAATAAAATGGACTGAATTTCAGCTTCAGTTCCTATAATTTCAATTACTCCAATAGGTGAAGCATAATCTAGTTTATGATGTTCCATATAATGACCTCCAAAGATAAAAGACGGCATAAGCTTTATACCCTTTCCAATTTACAGCAATCTCCTCAATTTCTTGAATCGTTGGCTTTCGGTTCAGTTCCAACTGTTGCTTTAAAGCTTGATGCAATCCAACATCTGAGATTGGAAAGGCATCAGGCTGATGAAAGCATTTCATTAGCACATAATCGGCTGTCCAAGCCCCTATACCTCTTAATCTAATTAATGTTTCTTTCATTTGAGTGTAATCATTCATTTCTAACAGTTTTATTTTGGAAAGTTCCTCAGTCGCCATGATGTTTGCAATTCCAATTACATATTCTGCCTTTCTCTTTGAAAATTGTAACTCGGTTAAATCTTCTAATTCAATAGCAGCAATTTTCTCATAGGTTGGAAAACACCAAAAGGTTTCCCCGTTGTACATAAGACTTTCTCCAAACACTTCTACAAACCTCTTTTTTAATGTATAAGCAAAGGTTAAATTAATTTGTTGTCCAATAATTGCCCATGTTAATGCCTCAAACAAATCAGGAATACAAATGATTCGGAGCCCATCATACTGAGAGGAAATAGGACCCAAAATGTCGTCACCGCTCGCGGATTTTTTAAACTGGGACAACTCAAAGTCAAAGTCAAACCATTCCCAAATATAATTCACTACCTGAATACGGAAGTCCTTATCGGGAGTCTCTAATGGAAAATCAACATAAAGGACATTATTTTGAAACTTTATTCTAAATAGAACTAACGTTTGATCCACCTTTAACAATTTATATATCATTTGTTCCCGAATTTGATAGAGCACTTCTTTATTTGACCTGCCTAGGAACACTAAACATTCATCATAATTAAACTCTTGGGGAGGAAAAATTTCTATATATGTTTCACCGTCATGCCAATTCATCTTGTTTACTCCTTAAATGATCTCGGAATTCACCTGGTGTACAATTATGAATTCTTTTAAATACCCGATAAAAGTTAGACGTACTTTGGAATCCTACTTCATAACATATCTCAAGATTTGTTTGGTCTGTATATTTGAGTAGATGAACAGCTTTATCCACTCTAATTTTCTCCAAATAAGATCTCGGAGTTTCCCTCGTCTCCTGCTTAAATAAACGTTCAAGATAATAACAACTAACACCTACATGGTCTGCAATATCTTGTAAAACTAACATTTGCCTATGATTCTTCACTAGAAAGGCAATTACATTTCGGACAATCGCTATATGCGGTGAATATTCAACCTCAGGTTGACACCTTTTACAGGCACGAAAACCCGCTTCTTCTACTTCTTTCATGTCAAAGAAAAATTCCACATTAACCTTTTTCGGCTTCCTAGAACGGCAAGATGGCCGACAATAAATCTTTGTTGTCTTCACAGCTGTATAAAATAAACCATCATACGTGTTGTCACAATTTATAATTTTTTCCCACATCTCATCAAATGAAAGCTGCATGGGATTAACCACTCGTTTCACATCCAATCATGTTCACCTCTATTTCATCATTATACTTATATTAGCAATTCGTAAACATTTTTTTCGTCCTCATTCTTGCTGTTATGGTCTTAATAAATCAAATCGCCCTTGGCTCACCTTGGCTAATAGCAAATGTTATGAGAGAAACAGATTTTTTCATATTCTATTTCTATATTTTTGTAGTAGTGTTCATAAAATTAGTTCATCATTTCAGGATAGAGAGTTTGAAATTGACATACAAGTTATGTAGGTTATTATCATTTATATAGAGGATATTTCGAGGTGGTATACCATGAAAGAAGAATTAATAGAAATTATTGAACTCGAGTTGGCTTTTCTTGGTCGACATATCATTTCTGTTGCCTCAAATGGGACGTTAGATCGAGCAGCCTATTTATTATTACATCAATTACAAGCACAAGGTGCTATCGGTGTAAAAGCACTCGCATCATCCTTACGGCTAGATGTTTCTACCGTGAGTAGACAAGCTTCCTCCCTTGATCAAAAGGGATATGTAATAAAGGTGTCAGATAACTTTGATAGAAGGGCTTATTCCTATCAAATTACTGATTTAGGAAAACAAGAACTAAACAAATATAAAGACAAACGTATAGAAAAAATTAAAGAATTGCTAGCTGATTGGGAAGAAAACGAACAACAATCATTCGGCAGTTTACTCATGAAATTTAATAAATCATTGAAAAAAGAATAATAATAACAACTTAAAGTGTAGACTAAGTGATGAACTTGGACTACACTTTTTAAATTGGCTATTAAAAATTATGAACCGGACGAAATTTTACTTCCCAGTTTCAACTTCATCTTCCCATGCTAGCATTCCACCAGTCATATTCGTTACATCAAAGCCATTTTCCGTTAAAATTTCACACGCCATACTACTTCTCCCACCCGAACGGCATGCAATATAGTAATGTTCATTTTTATCAAGTTCATTTAAGCTAGTCTCAATATCTCCTAATCGAATATGACGCGCTCCCCGAATCTTGCCAGCAGCTACTTCATCATCTTCACGAACATCAATAATATTAACCTTTTCACCTTGTTTTATTTTTTCAGCAAGTTCTGTTGTTGAAATTTGGTTCATTTGAAATTCCTCCTAAAAATAATATGTATCTTTTATTATTCCAAAAGAGATTGATTTTATATAGTCTCAGTAGCATACAAAAAAAGCGTAGAACAATTAGTTTACACTTAAAATCTAGTTATTGATTAAGAACAATTTCTACCTCTTGTTTTTAATTATGTCCAAACAAAAGGTATCGAGTTTATCAACCATGATGTCTATGGAGTCCCTGATCGTTTCCATTAACATCTAATAGTAAACTTACTGTAATGTCCCTTCATGCTTTCACACCTCACGTCTTTTATACTACTACCTATGTTAGCTTAGGTGATTTTTAAATTTATGATAGATAAGGAATAGTAAAAAGGTCTAAATTTGTTAAAAATACATAATAGATTTACGAGATAAAGGAAGTGTCTAAAAATGGATTTTCTTCAAAGTCAGGAATCACTTACTGCCATAGAATGGATTCTTCGTGCTGTTATCGCATTTTTTGTTTTATTACTTGTTGCAAAAGTTCTAGGACAACGGGCAATTGCTCAATTAAGGCCACTTGATTTTGCTATAGCCATTGTTGTTGGAAACATTCTTGCACACCCACTATCAGATGAACGTCTTGGATTAAAGGGGTCTGTAATCACAACCATGGTTTTAGTAATTTTATATCTTATTGGAATATGGATGATTCTAAAATTCCCCTTGTTTAGAAGGCTCCTTAACCCTCCACCCATTACCCTTGTAAAGAATGGAGAAATCTTAAATAAAGGTCTAAAAAAGGCACGCATTTCTATTGATGTGTTATTGGAAGAATTACGGGAAAGTAAAGTTGAGGATATAAAGAAAGTAGCACTAGCCATGTGGGAAGCAAATGGAAATTTATCAGTCTTTTTAGATCCAAAGTATGAGCCACTTACTCCATCTGATTATCAAATGCAGAAACCCCCTTTTGAGTTACCAATTACAATTATCAAGGAAGGTAAGATTAATCTGAAGGATATAAAACAACTACAAAAGGATGAAGAGTGGGTGGTCTCCAGATTAGATCTGTTATATCAGACTAAAGTAGAAAATGTTCTATTAGGTACCTTGGACACAAAAGATAACTTGATGGTTTTTTTATATAAGTAACAAAACGAGGCTTACCCCCCTTTCTATATAGGGAGATATAAGCCTCGGCTATTTGATATCTATTGATGATTTTGTTTTATTTTAATTAAAGTATACAACCCTATTATATTGATTGAGTTAACATATATATCGGTAATCCATACAGAAGTTATATTCCTCTGATACCTCTATCCACCCAATATTTAAAGAGAGAAGAGTTCGAACAGAGACAATCACTATGGAGTTAATAAACCATAAAATTAAATAATCTATCAACGTAAGTTGTTAGTTTGTACCCAAAATATAGACGTAATGATCCATGCAATCACAATAAAAGTAGTTAATATCATTGATTTTATCCTTTTTTCAAATTACTAATATTATGGGTCATGTAGGAAGATAGATACATTATGAATAATATTAACTCTTTTCTACTAAAAAACTAAGTCTACAAAATGGAATCTTCCTTCATCTATATATTCTCCTAAATTGAAAGTGATCTTATTAGTAAATATCGGCCCATCAAATGCAAAAGTATGAAACTCTCCATTCTCACCACAAGGATCTGCTTCAGTTGGTAACTCATGTATGAAATTCAAATCTATAATTCTTCCAAGAAAATTAGTTGAAAGTATCTCCGTATCTATGCATGTTGTAATTGTTTTAAATCCAATTGCCCAAAATTCAGATACCAATTTTTCAGTATTAAATCCCCAAAGAGGAAATACAGCTTTCATACCTTGTGCGGAAACTAATTGCTCCCGATATTTCCTAACATCCTTTAAAAATATATCACCAAACATAACCGTATGAATTTCCTCTTTTTTTAGTTCCCTTAATTGTTCAACTAGTCTTTCGTTATAAATTTCATTTGAGCACTCCTTAGGAATGTACATTTTCCTTAAGGGAAACCCAAGGCTTTCTGCTTGCTTCTCTAGTAAACTTTCTCGCACACCATGAATACTAATACGATTAACATCTTCTGTAATTGTAGTAAATAAGGAGTCAACCATGTATTGATCACTTTGTAACAGTATGTAAAGTGCAAAGGTACTATCCTTTCCACCACTCCAAGAAACAGCAATCTTTTCTTTCATTTTCCTCCACCTCCTATATCCTTACTTTATTCTAGTTGAAAGATAATGAAAAATGGAAAGATTTCTAAAATCTCTCCCTTAACTAACATGTTTAAGCGGTAGGTTTGTTATGCGGCAAGGTCTGTCGATGCTTTTCGATTAATAAATAAGGTTAATAGCTTTTTACCCTGAACTTCCCATTATAATCCTGATATTTGAAAACATGGTATTAAATGGGGATAGCCAATTGCATACTAAAAAAGGAACCTTTAATCTAAATAAGATTAAGGTTCCTAGTTTTGTAGTTAGAGGTTGCCGTTATTCGTTTTTTCATCCAATGTATGAACTAACACTGGTTCCTCTTCAATTAACTCAAGTGATTTCGCAGTTGATGTGTGCAGTTCTTTGAATAACTCTGGATTTTTCACAAGTGAAACGCCATAGGACGGGATCATTTCTTTAATTTTCGGTTCCCATCCTTTCATCTGCCCAGGGAAACACTTTTCTAATACTTCAAGCATAACGTGAACAGCCGTTGATGCACCAGGAGAAGCACCAAGTAGTGCAGCTACTGATCCGTCAGTACTACTTACCACTTCCGTACCAAACTGAAGGGTCCCTCTTCCTGCTTCCGTATCTTTTATAACTTGCACACGCTGACCCGCTACTACCATTTCCCAATCTTCCGTCTTCGCATTGGGAATAAAGTCACGTAATTCTTCCATGCGCTTTTCATTAGATAATAATACTTGCTGAATCAAATATTTAGTTAGTGACAATTCTTTCACGCCAGCAGCTAACATTGTTAGGATATTATTCGGTTTAACTGAGCTGATTAAATCAAAATTAGAGCCTGTTTTTAAGAACTTTGGAGTAAACCCAGCAAATGGTCCAAATAATAGCGCTTTCTTATTATCTATAAATCTTGTATCAAGGTGTGGAACTGACATAGGTGGAGCACCAACCTTTGCTTTTCCATATACCTTTGCATGGTGCTGCGCGACTACTTCTGGATTTTTACATACCATAAATAACCCGCTAACTGGGAATCCTCCTATATGCTTGGACTCTGGAATACCAGTCTTTTGTAGTAACGGTAAACTACCGCCACCACCACCGATAAAAACAAACTTTGCCGTATGATATTCTGTCTTTCCGCTATCAAGATTTTGTATCTTCAGTTCCCATAAGCCATCTCTATTACGTTTAATATCCTTTACGATGTGCTTGTAATTGACTTCCACATTTTTACTCTTTAGGTGATCAAATAGTAAACGTGTTAATGCACCAAAATTGACGTCTGTTCCTGAGTCAATCTTTGTTGCTGCGATTGGTTCATTTGATGTACGCCCTTCCATAATTAACGGAACCCATTCCTTAAGCTTTTCTGGATTTTCTGTATACTCCATCCCTTGAAATAGTGGATTGTTAGATAGCGCCTCAAATCGTTTCTTCAGGAATTCGACATTTCTCTCACCTTGAACTAAGCTCATATGAGGAATAGGCATAATAAAATCTTTTGGATTACGAATCATCTTCTTATTTACAAGAAAGGACCAAAATTGTCTTGATAATTGAAACTGTTCATTAACCTTTACCGCTTTATCTATATCGATAGACCCATCTGCTTTTTCATTTGTATAATTTAGCTCACATAGTGCCGCATGTCCTGTACCTGCATTATTCCATTCGTTCGAGCTTTCTTCTCCCGGACTGCCTAGCTTCTCAAATACTTTGATATCCCACTCCGGTACTAATTCTTTTAGCAGAGAACCCAAAGTTGCACTCATGACTCCAGCACCAATTAAGATGACATCTGTTTTTTTCTGTAAGTTACTCATGATAACCTTCCTTATCCCCTATATTTGCATAAAAAGAGTAGCCGCTCCTGCTAAAAACCGTAACAAGCATCGCGCCACCTGTAATTTTTTAAACCGTTTCCATATAACCATATCATAAATCTATTATAAATATTTATAGATTGAAATATCTACTATTATCTGATAATTATAAACTACTTTGAGCCGATATTAAAGTGAGAAGTACTTCCACAAGTATACCGAAATATTGAGTATTCAGTTAGGTATTTGTAACATAAATTTATTAATTCACTCCTTAGATTGCTTACTATATATTATTATCTATTTTCATTACAGGTGCTTGGTTCCGCGCATTTACAGGTAAACTGCAAGTTGTTTTGTACTATTTTCACCGCTCACATAGGGATAAAAGTACCGTATCATTAGTTAGATATATCAGATTACAAATAAAATATGTAAAAATTTAGTATTTTTACAGGAATCGACAAGTTCTGCAATATACTATGTAGTAAATTGGTAATAAAGGTATATTTTTTAGGGTATTATGGAGGGTTTAATATGGAAATCACTTTAAAACATGAAAGTAGTACTATTAACCAATCCAGAAAGAGACCAAGTAAATGGTATAAAAGTTGGAAGTTTGTGACGGGTAGTTTGTTTATTCTATTGGCACTTATATTTGGGCTAGTTAGCATTTACCAAGCTACTCACTTTAATACCAATATAACAATTAATCATATAGAAGTTGGCGGACAAACTAAAGATGAGGCATTGGTAAGATTGCAATCATCGCTCTTAACAAATGATATTTATATTGGAAACGAGAAGATTCTTGATGGGAAGGAAACAAAGATGCAGTTCACAGACAGTGATTTGGCTAACCTCAAAGATTTATTAAAAAGTCAGAAGACTGTATTTCCATCCTTTAAGAAAAAGAATTATACATTGTATCCAGGGAAAGAGGACCCTTATCGCACGGTTACCATGAAAGCAGAGTTAAAGCAAAAATTAATCACCATGAATTACAGTCTATCACCTCCCAAAGATGCACAAGCAATACTGAATCAAGGAAAAATAACAATCGTCAAAAGTACGAATGGAACGCAATATGATGTTCCTGCTCTATTGAAGGAATATGACAAACAAGAATACACTAGTGAAATTCATATGAAGTCCATGTACATACAACCAATCAGGGAAGATAGCCTGGTAATTAAAAATGAAGAAAAGAAATTACAAGAGTTTCTGAATCATACTGTCGATTATAAAGTTCAGGATCAGGTTTATACATTAAAAGCTAACGAACTTATTCAAAATGCTATCGTGACCAAAGATATGCAAGTATCCATAAATCCGGACACTTTGCAAAATAAAATCACGGAGATTAATCACTCTAGGTCTACATTAGGGAAGGATTTCACCTTCAAAACCCACTCAGGTCCTTTGGTTTCTGTTAAAGGACAAGGTTATGGTTGGGCACTTGATATTGAAAGTGAAACTTCACTTGTTCAAGAGGCCTTTGAAAAAGGAGAAAAATCTATTACAGCAGCAAACGTACATGGAAATGGATGGAATAAAGAAGGATATGGATATGAGGCAATTACCAATAACGGCATTGGGGATACATATGCTGAAGTCTCAATCAAAGAACAACGTATCTGGCTTTATAAAGAGGGCAAACTAGTGCTAACCTCCAACGTCGTAACAGGTAAACAAAGTACAAACCAAGATACACTAAAAGGTGTCTGGTATATTCTTTACAAAAGAACGCCATACACACTTACTGGAAGTACTGCAGGAAATCCTAATTATGAAATTGATGTAGACTATTGGGCACCCTTTACGAACAGTGGGCAAGGCTTTCACGATGCTAGCTGGAGAAGTAATTGGAGAAGTAATGCCTATCTAACAGCTGGGTCAGGTGGTTGCGTTAACGTACCGCCTAACGTTATGAGGGCTGTTTATAATAATCTTAGTGTTTATGAACCGGTAGTGATTTATTAAGGCTGTTTTGGTTTAGACTGTTGTTTTTCTAACAAGTTTTGAAACAGGAAGTTAGTAAGGTTTTGAGGCATCTTTTCGTCAAAGCTATGAATGTTTCACCGATATTGATTATTAAAGATGCTTAAAATTAATTAATGGTAACATGGTATGAAATTTAGATAGACACCCTGGAGATCAAAGTGATTCCCAGGGTTCTGCTATAGTTGAAATCTATTAACCCTTTCCTTATGATAGAGTTCTACCTGCCAAAATGAAAATGAGTTTTATTTGAGAACTTGTCCGTTATGAGACTTCTCATGATAAAGCAACCATTCCCTCTTCCCTAACCTCCAATATAACCATTTTTCTCATTAGTACTCCCTAATTCTCTGATCGCCATTTCATTTCCAATATACTCCCTTATTCCTTGTACCCTGTTGGTTCAGTGGAAATAAGAAAACCATATGTTAATAATAACTATCGTTTTGGAAAACCTAACTTAAAATAGAGAAGAATGGGGGCAAAAAAATGGTAGAAAGTCCAAATACAAACAATAAGACTTTTTGCATGAGTGAATATGATGTATTAAAACGAGTCATCCTTTGTCAGCCTCAATATATGACGATTCGCGAAGTGATCAATGAAACACAGGAGCATTTTAAAAATGAAGGTATACATATTGAACGGGCTCTTAAACAGCACGATGAATTTGTCAAAACACTAAAGGATCATGGTATCGAGGTTATTTTATTACCGTATCATAAAAAATATCCTGAACAGGTCTTCACACGAGATGTTGGTTTCACACTTGGCCAGACCATCTTCGTTGCTAAGATGGCAACAGAAGTTCGAGCAGGAGAGGAAAATGTTCTAAAGCAATGGCTAGAGGATGAAGAAATCTCTTATTATAATTTAGCTGAAGAACTCATTGAAGGCGGAGATGTAGTGATCGATCGTGAGACCATTTACGTGGGGCTGAGCAACCGAACCGATCAAAAAGCAGCAGACCAATTACAACGTCTATTGAATCAATTCAATGTTATTCCCATCCCATTTAAAGAAAAATATCTGCATTTAGATTGTGTATTTAATGTTGTTTCATCTGAAGTGGCCATTATATACCCTGATGCCTTAACGCAAAAAGACATTGATTTTTTTGCTTCCCGCTACGATTTAATTGAAGTCTCAGAAGAAGAACAATTTCAATTAGGTACAAATGTTTTAAGTATCGGAAACAAACGCGTATTAAGTTTGCCAGTCAATGAGAATGTAAACAAACAACTTCGAGCCCGAGGCTTTCAAGTGATTGAAGTTGATATTACCGAAATCATTAAATCTGGTGGATCGTTTCGTTGTTGCACTCTTCCTATATTAAGAGAAAACTATTAATTGAACATATAACAACCCTGACTTTATAGGATCAGGGTTGTTATATGTTTTTTTAGATGTAGAATATATCTACATATATAGCAAAAAATCTTTTATTTATGATACGTTTCTCGGTTAGTACAGCTTTTCTTGCCTTAGCTATCTCTTGATCATAATCAAACAAATTGATTTAGTGTTTTAGAAAGGAAGATTTAGATTATAAATTTTATCTAATCTATTAATCCCATTCGAAACGCCCTAGAAATAATTTGTGTTCGATTTTTGGCCTTGAGTTTAATCATTAGTTTTTGAATATAATCACGAATCGTAAATTCACTTAAAAACATCAGCTCAGCCATTTCTTTGTTACTATATCCCTCTGATAAAAGATGAAGAATACCTAATTCTTTCTCTGTGAGATCTAAAGGATATTTCACACCTACCCCCATTTGCTTACGAGCTAAATACATGCCAATACGGATACCAACTTGTTCTAGTACATCTAGTTGTAATTTTGAACAGTCAAAAGTGTCTCCCTGTTGGTCTAACGTCAGCCAACCATATAATTGTCGCTCGAAAGTGATAGGAATGAAAATGATTGAAGATAGGTTAAATAACTCTATTGCTGCTTGTTGGACATAAGGATCAGGCTTTTTTAAAAATAAAGGCTTCTTTAAAGAGAATACCGGTTCCGATTCAATTTTCCCTCGCATTAATTGTACCTTTGATAATTCTTCACCAATGGCTCCTGAAAACTCCTTTAACCAAGGATTATAACTTAAAAAGATACATCTTTTAAAACTAAATATTTCTTCAGTTCGTGTTAAGAGATATGGCAGATCTTCCGTACCGTTACATTGAATAAGAATTTCACTAAATGCATCTAATTTTTTCATATAATCTTGTTTTATATCAATGGAATTAGGAGGATCCTCGATCCACGCTAGATACAATGACGTTACCTTACTAAGCAATTCATTATGAAATAATAGCAACTCTTCTTCATAAGGATGATGGAGTTGAGATAAGACACTCTTGAATGAATCAAATACAATCACTTGGAACGTATTTGATTTAGTAATGGGCATGTCATTACTGTGCATTTGTACCCAATAATGCAGGGCATCTTCTTCAATTTTTGTATTTTTCATTTGAATCATTAAAAATGCAATAAACGCCGAAATGAACTGACGAAGCTTCTCCTTCTGTTCTTTATCGATTTCAGGATTATTTTCCAATCGCACCATTGAGTTCTTCAATATTTCAGATCGGTGTATCTTATAAAATAGTAAATATTGAAAATCAATTTTCTTCATTTTATACCTACATTCATATATTTGTTTTTATTAAAATTACCTACAATTTTAGGTTTATTATGCCACAATTGTTTACTAGAATAAACAGTGGAGATAATAATTGAAGTATTCAATAATTAAAGGAGAATAGACTATGAACTTTAAAAATATTTTGGTTGCTGGTAGTGGTGTTTTAGGAAGTCAAATTGCATTCCAATCTGCATTTTTTGGTTACAATGTAACGGTTTATGATATTAATGAAGACGCAATTAACCTTGGAAAAGATCGTATATCAAAATTAAAACCTGTTTATGCTAACTATTTTAATGACGAGGGGAAAGCAAACGCTGCGCTTGAAGTGATCTCATACAGTTCTGATTTAGCCGAAGCAATGGCAAATGTTGATTTAGTCATTGAAGCAGTGCCTGAACGTATCGATATTAAACAAGACTTCTATCAAAAGCTAGCAGCTGTTTCACCTGAAAAGACTGTTTTTGTATCAAACTCCTCTACGATGCTTCCTAGTCAATTCGCAAGTTTTTAGCACTACACTTTGCAAATTCAATCTGGCAAAATAACACTGCCGAAATTATGGGGCACCCTGGAACAGATAGTCAATATGTAGAAATAGTAACAGACTTTGCACGTTCAATTGGAATGGTTCCATTTGTTCTAAAAAAAGAACAACCAGGTTATATCTTAAACACATTATTGGTACCATTCTTAAACGCAGGATTAACTTTATGGGCAAAGGATATTGCAGACCCACACACTATTGATAAAAACTGGATGATTTCAACTGGTTCTCCAAGAGGTCCATTCGGTACTCTAGATATCATTGGCATGGAAACACCTTATAATTTGAATAGAGCACGTGCCGAATTAGATCCATCTTATGGAGTAATTGCAGATAAATTAAAGGCTAAAATGATTGATAAAGGAAAAATGGGAATTGCTACCGGAGAAGGCTTCTACAAATACCCAAATCCTGAATACAAAGATCCTAATTTTTTAAAGCAGAATTAGTATTAATAATGAACCCCCTTTTTTAGAATAAAAGGGGGTTTTGTGTACAGAGGAAACCATATTTCATTTTACTTGTGATACGGTTCTCTTTGATGGAAATGATATTTTTGATGTATGTAATATAAGTTTCCTCACCAATACCCGTAATATTTTTTAATGAATTCCTATTACTTCTTTGGAACTGCCTTTATCCCTACCACTGTAAATACATCATTCAGACTGATTACTTTTGAAAACTTTAAGTTACTTTTTGGAAAAAAGCCTTCCTCGTTATAATACCTTTTCAGTAAATATATCGTTACGTTCTAGGGTGTTTCTTTTCCAAAATGTTAGAAAGCCAAATGTTTGCAGCAAATACAACCAAATAAACCATAAAGGATAAAGACAATTTCCACCCAGTATAGGTAAAAACATGAAATTTCACCGAAATCCATTCTAGAGCAATCGCAACCCCTGCCCAAAAAACAATATAAAAAAGAAGCTTTAAACTCTTTGGTTTGTATTGTTGATAGAAGTTTACTACAAAATAAGGAAGTGTAGGGTACGTGACAAAGTGCAATATTACATCAAATAATTCATGTTTTTTATGATCAATCGTAAAGTAAAAGTCATTTGGTTTTACACTAATGGTAATATCAGCTAACAAAGCAAGGAAAACATTAAACGTCCAAATAACATTTATGGTAATAACCGACAAACGTCTAGGTAATAGAAACAAAAGGACCAAAGTAAGCACTGTGGAAATGATTATAAATACTTCATTTGCATCAAATCTCTCAGGAAGGGGTAGAATCATGCGTTTCACCCTTTTCGTCTCTATAAATACGTTTTTCTAAATAAAAGGAGTAGATAGCCAATAATAAGATAATTAGAAAGTATCTTATATATCCATAAAAAATATTCCAATGTACCCATTCCAAATAGTTAATTTGAACAAAGTAGATTTCAATGGAAACAAGTGCTGTTAGGAAGATGAAGAGATAAATAAGTTTACTAAAAATAGTTCTCTTAGAGAACAAAATATAAATGAACCATAAAAGTAATGCTGGCTTGAGTGACAGCTCAGGAATTTTTTGTGTCCAAAAAATTAATTGACTTGAGGGATCTTGCTTTGTTAATTCTAAATTCAAATTAATGATGACACCTGTATTTGTAATAAGTATATTGGATAAAAAATAACAACCCAAGACGTAAGCTACATTCCTTTTCTTCATCAAAATGTACAAAGAAGTAAAGGATAAAATTGCTAAAAATAGAAAAAGCCACACCGTTTTCATAGTAGTCACCATCTTAATTTCATATGCAGTTATTTTGCACTTAAAGTGTGGAAAATACACGGTGTATAAAGAATATTAACATGCTAAACTAACCGAAATGATGGCATGTAATTATTAATTTTTATTCTCAAAATTTAAAAACCTCTTTTACTTATGGTACGGTTCCCCCCGATTAATCCGAAACGCTCTATAAATCTGCTCAACTAAAATCAACCTCATTAACTGATGCGGAAAAGTCATCTTTGAGAATGATAGCCCCTCATCTGCTCTCTTCATTACTTCGTCACTAAGTCCAAGTGATCCACCAATGACAAAAGCCACTTTACTCTTACCATATGTTGCTAGTTTATCTAAGTCTTCAGCTAATTGTTCGGAGGATTTCATCTTTCCCTGTATCACCAAGGCAATGACATGTGCGTCTGGGGATATCTTTTGGAGAATTCGTTCACCCTCTTTTTGTTTGATTTGAACCATTTCTGCTTCGCTTAGATTTTCTGGTGCTTTTTCATCTGGCAGTTCAATGATTTCGACCTTTGCATAGCTTGCCAGTCGCTTTATGTATTCTTCAATTCCTTGTTTTAAATACTTTTCTTTTAATTTTCCTATTGTGATAATTGAGATATTCACAAGAACCTCCATGTTACAAACAGTTTACAAACAACTTATCCACAAAAGTTATCCACATATTCACAATTTCTATCCACATATTGTGTCAGAATAGGTGTTCGCTACAACATATATCGCGTTATTTTTACAATATTCACAGGTTGTTGATAACTTTTCTTCCTCTGATAATGTATTAATTTCAGGTGCTATTTCGTGCTCATCTACCATTATATCAATGGCTAAATCGATATGTTCCTTGCAAACCTTTATCACTTTCATTCCTCCAAATTTGTCGTTTTTTCTTATTATACCTTATCCACACCATTATATTTTTGTGAATATAAAGAACAGGCATTTTTTTGCCTGTTCTAATAAGAATCTTCGACTAATTTCATCGTTACTTTTTCTTTATTTCCTTGACGGTAAAACGTGACTTCCATCGTATCGCCAATTCTCTTTTGATTATAGAGATGTTTTCTTAAGTCTAATGCGTCTTTAATTTCAACTCCATCTAGTGCAACAATTACATCATATTGGTTTAATCCTGCCACTGCTGCTGGGGATAGTGGTGAGACTTCATCAATATATACCCCCGCTTTAACATCCTTCGGCAACTTTAACGTTTGATACCAATGATAACTGGATATATCAGCTAGGTTTTTTAGTCCGATCCCCATATAAGGACGCTTCACTTCGCCGTATCGCTCTAGATCTTCAATAATTGGAAGGGCAATTGACGTCGGGATCGATAATCCGATACCCTCAACTGCTTCTTGAGCAATCTTCATCGAATTGATACCAATTACTTGTCCTTGTATATTAACGAGCGCTCCGCCACTGTTTCCTGGATTTATCGCCGCATCTGTTTGTAACACTTCAGATTGCCAATCCACATACCCATCCCCATCAAAGTCTTGAGGAATGGTGCGTTCTGTCCCCGAAATAATCCCTTGTGTGACAGAACCTGAAAATTGTAATCCTAATGGGTTTCCAATAGCTATTACAGGCTCTCCTGCTCTTACATTTTCAGAGTTACCAAACTCTGCAACAACGTTTATCTCTTTAGCATCAACTGCTAGGACACCAAGGTCTGTAAAAACATCGCTACCTAAAATTTCTGCAGGAATACGTGTACCATCCTTTAAGCTAATCTCAACAGAGGTTGCACCTTCTATAACATGATGATTTGTAACAATAAATGCTTTACCGCCCTCTTTTTTATATATAACTCCTGAACCTGTACCCGCTTCCTGTCCTTCTTCCTCTAACTCATCCCAAAATCCTGAGGTTTGAATATTAATTACACCCACTACTGCTTCTGATACAATATCTACTGCTTTTGTAACTTGTGATGTTACATCTACATTTACCGTTTGACCAGGAATGGCATCACTTGTATCATTCGTAGGACCGCTTATTTCAGGGGCAGCATATTGAGGCACATTCGCACGATCAAATGCCGGTACTGCAAAAATAATCAATAATGCACCTAACACGGCTCCTACTAATCCTGCTATAAAGAAACCGTTACGATTTCCTTTTTGTTTTCTTCGAATATGGTCATAATCTTGATCATAATATCCCACTTACTATTCACCCATCCTCTCATATGTAAAATTAGCTTGTCAGGACGAATACATATACCTACCTATATTTTGTTTATCTTTGCAGAATATACTCCTTACCCAATAAAAAAGGCTAGCAACTTTTAGTTGCTAACCTTACTTCACTATATTTAAACGGCCGTAATTGCTGTAGCATTTTTAGGATCTGTATCAAAAAGCTTAAAGCGATTTCCTACTTCAATATCTTTTGATTCTAAAGTTTGCTGGACAGACATTTTCGCTAAATCTTTCATGTTATTGTCTTGACTTAGATGGGCAAGGTATACACTTTTTGTTCTATCTCCTATTACATCTGCTAATGCTAATGCTGCATCTTCATTCGAAACGTGGCCTACATCACTTAATATACGTCTCTTGATATTCCACGGATATCGCCCCATGCGGAGCATTTCTACATCGTGATTACTTTCGAATACATACACATCCGCATTACGGATAATTCCCTTCATTCGATCACTTACATACCCTGTATCGGTGATTGTAACAAGCTTCTTTCCTTCGTGGTGGAATACATAAAACATCGGTTCTGCCGCATCATGCGAAACCCCAAATGATTCAACCTCAATATCCATAAATGAGAGAACTTGTCCTATTTCAAATGTAAACCGTTGGTCTGAAGGAATTTCCCCGATGAGATGTTCCATTGCTTTCCACGTTTTACTGTTGGCGTATATAGGAATATTATATTTACGTGAAAGAATTCCGACTCCCTTAATATGGTCACTATGTTCATGAGTTACTAATATTCCAGAAAGCTCTTTCGGATTTACCTTCACTTGATTGAAAAGTTGTTCCATTTGCTTCCCGCTATGACCAGCATCTACAAGAAGCTTCATCTTATCGGTTCCAACATATATTGCATTTCCTGTACTGCCGCTAGACAGCACGCTAAAATGAAAACTCATGACTCATCTCTCCATTGTGCTGCATCTCGTATAATGTGTCCTTCTAGTGCATTTACGAAATAGCTCTCTTTGTTGTCAATTATAAAATGCCAAGTAGGTACAAACACTTGTGAATCTTTAACTAGGGTGTAATAACCCAAATCTACATCGGTTACAACACTACCAGGCTTTAACTCGTTTCGTTCATACATATTTTCAATGGCTTTTAACGCTGTAAAGCTTTCCGTTTTATCACCATCAACGTTCATTTCTTCTATTTCCTCTAAATACGTTTGATAGTATTCAACCATTTCATCTTTGTCGTTTAGTTGAATGTGAAGGACTGCATTTTCATTATAAAAGATGGTTTTTCCATTAAATACTTGGAAAAATAACAATTCGTGTTTTTCCTCTTCTAATCCCCAAAAGACATATGAACTACCTTCTATCACATTTTGCTTTACAAAATCCTCAAGCCATTTCCTTGAATCTTCCTTAATAGGAATTGGTGTCGTAAATTTAGAATAAATTTGTGACTTATTTAAAATTTGCGCTTGCTGACCTTTTAAAGGTAGCAAATCCTCTGCGTCGAATTGTCGACTCGTTCCACTGATATATGTTTCATTCATTGGACCTTTTGGAAGACTAATTTCAATTGAAATATCATTATCTTCTAGTTGTTCTTCCAATGTCTTTTCTGCTAGTAATCCTAATTGATTACTGTTTCTTTTCTCTACAAATTGAAATAATAAGAACACATCTAAAATAAGAAAGACTATAATAAAGATTGTTTTAGTTTTTCTCCAATCCAATAATGGTCCCTCCTATTCCTTTTGTATCCGTATCATCAAACACAACCTTTTTCCAGTCGCCATTTTCAAAAATACACCAAATAGGCTCTACCGTCACTTTTGTATCATCTTTTGTCATCTGATACGCAACTGTAATGTTCTTTACCTTTTGGATATTTACATAAGGTGATGATTTAATTATATCAATAACACGTTGTCCTGGTGGCAGGGTAATCTTGGTTGTTTCACTATCAATTGGTAAATGGAGTTTAAAGAGCGGTCTTTGATAGATATCAAACAAACCTGTACCGTCCCATTCTAAATAAACGCTTGTAAGCTTTGAATGATGAAACACTGGTACTCCGTTTATATGGAGGCGGAACAAGGTGGATCGTTTATTTGGGTCCCAGTTTGTAAATTGGTACTTATCTGTCCAACCACTATGATCATTAACAAAATCTATACTTTTTTGTATATAATCACCAGACGACTTTATACCTTCGTCTGATTCAGAAGTAGGATTGATATAACGCAAAAGGCCATCTTTAATGAGCAGGGCACGTGATCCATCTGAATATGTCTCTTCATTTACTGTCTCGATATCCCTTTTTACATTACTTGGATTTGTAAACAAAGCATCTTTAAAATCCTCTGTAGAAAGTGACTTTGAATAATATGTTAATTGATTTACCTGTACACTGTTTTCTTGTATAAATAAGGTGTTAAATGGGTCGATTTTAAAAGAAATATACTTTGGATAACTGATGGCTCGGTTATAAATTTCTGTTTTAAAGCCTGTTTGTGAGAAATTATTTAAAGAAGCTTGGTAAATATATTGATCTTCATATGATACAAAATAAGCAATTGGTAGTTCATCTTTACCTTCATTTAATGGAATAATAATTCTATCAAATGATATATTACGAATCTCTTTATCTTCAATTTTTATAATTTCCCTAAAAGTCTCAATGGGTATTTCAGTCGGAAAAATAACCTCAATTCCTTCCTGACCATGGACAAAGTCAAGGTATTGGTCTCTCTCTCTGGCTGAGATATCGACAAATTCATCGAAGCTCCACTGTCTAAGCTTACTTTGAATTCGGCGTATTTCACTTCCCTCCATTGTTCCATACGTATGATGATCCTTATGAAATAAAATTTGTTGTGGAAGGATTAAACTTATTGGCTCTTTCTCAAATCCAATATTTACATCTCGAATATAATCTGGACGTTTTATTTCAGCTAACTGAGGTTGATAAGTCCATAAGCTCCATGTTAATACTAAACTAAGGATTACTAACAGCGTTAGAAGAATTGACTTTATATTTTCAAAGTTCATTCCCAATCATCCTCTAATTCTTTTTCTAGTGGAAGAGTAAAGTAGATTGTCGTACCGATTCCATCTTCACTCTTAGCCCAAATATCTCCACCATGAGCAACTACCATTTCTTTTGCAATCGCTAAGCCTAAGCCTGTCCCGCCGAGTTTCCTTGTTCTTGCCTTATCTACACGGTAAAAACGATCAAATATGTTAGTAAGGTTTTCCTTTGGAATCCCTACTCCTTGGTCTGATACAGAAATCTCGAGCTTTCCTTCTTTATCTGCTAACCTGAATTGGATTTTACCACCTTCAGGAGAATATTTCAGAGCATTTGAAATAATATTATCGAGTACTTGTGTAATTTTGTCCTCATCTATTTCAACAAAAAGTTTTTTTTCTGGTAAGTGACGTTCAAATATAATCGTTTCGTGCTTTGTTAACTCAAAACGATCAATGATTCGGTTAAAATAATGAGGGAAATTTACATATTCTTTAAAAAATTTGTAATCTGTACTATCTAGCTTAGAAAGTTGTAGTAAATCGTTTACTAGACGGATCATTCGTTCAGTTTCAGTTTGAGTAACATCTAAGAACTTTGGCGCAAGCTCTTCATCCTTCCATGCCCCTTCAGCTAGTGCCTCTAGATAACTTCTCATGGTTGTAAGAGGTGTACGCAGTTCATGAGAAACATTAGCGACAAACTCCCGCCTTTCTTGTTCGATCTTTTCTTGTTCAGTAATATCATATAAAACTGCAATTAACCCATTTATTAACCCAGTATCCTTCTGAATTGCAGAAAAACTAACTTTTATAATATAAGGCTTTGTACTTGTACTAAAGTCCAAAATAAGAGAATCTGTCTCATTTAATAGATCTTCAAGTGCATATTCATCTTCAATTCCTAGAACTTCAAGGATCGATTCAGACAAGACGGTTTCACGTGGAACATTCAACATTTCACACGCAGGGTCATTAACAAGAATGATCCTCCCTTTGCGATCTGTTGCAATCACACCATCTGTCATATGAGTTAAAACAGAACTTAATTTTCTTTTCTCACCTTCAGTAGTTGCATGAGCTTCTTGAAGTTTTTTTGTTAGATTGTTAAAGGTCAGTGCTAATTGCCCAATTTCATCATGACCATAAACCTTTACCTTACGAGAGAAATTTCCTTTGGCCATTTCTAATGCTTGTTTGCGCATATCAGACATCGGTCTTGTTATGGTCTGCGCTAAGAATATACCTAATACAGCCGTTATGGCTAGTGCAATAACTGTTCCAGTAACAAAAATCTGATTAATTTGCTTCATCTGGTCATAGACTTCTTCCATTGATGATTGTAAGTCTATTACCCCTAATACATTATCGTTATTTTTAATCGGAACAGTTAATACGAGCATTCGACCAATTTGGTTATCCAGCATAATCTTATCTGCAGCTCTTGAACCCGCTACTAACGCTTGTTTTACTGGTATATCAGTAATTCTTTTGCCTACAAGCTGCTGATTTTCTAAGTCTGACGTAGCTATAACACGACTATTACTGTCAATGACCTTAACTGTTGTTAACTCCTCTGAAAAGAAATCGTTGAGGATTGAATTCACTTCCTCTGCCAATTTCGGCATACTTTCATCTCGTTCAATTAACATTTCTTGACCAATGTTATATGCAATTAAGTCAACTCGTTCATTTATCGAATCAGAAAAGTTCGTCACAAGCTGTTCTTCAAGTTGACGTACAAAGTATACTCCGATAATTTGCATCGCAATTAAAATTAGAAGAACATATATGAGAACAAACTTAAAATGGATCGATTTAAAAAAACCGACTTTCTTCATTATTGTTTACTCCTGCTCTGCATTTCTTAGGTAATACCCGACACCTCTGCGTGTAACAATCCATATAGGATGACTCGGACTATCCTCAATTTTTTCACGTAATCTACGGACGGTTACATCAACCGTTCGAACATCACCATAATAGTCGTAACCCCAAACAGTTTGCAGTAAATGCTCTCTCGTCATCACTTGTCCGATATGCTTCGCTAAGTAATGCAATAATTCAAACTCCCGGTGAGTTAATTCAATTTCCTCTCCTCGTTTTGTTACAGAATAAGCATCTGGATGAATGATAAGTGAGCCAATTGAAATTTCATTTGTTTCAATAGCTGTTTCTGCAGAACTATTGGTATGATGCCTTCTCAAATTCGCCTTTACTCTAGCTAATAGCTCCCTAGAACTGAACGGTTTCGTAACATAATCGTCTGCACCAAGTTCAAGGCCTAACACCTTATCGATTTCAGAATCCTTCGCTGTTAGCATAATAATGGGCATGTCATACTTTTTTCTAACTTCACGACATACCTCCATTCCATCTTTTAAAGGAAGCATAATATCTAACAGCAGAAGATCAGGTTGGATTTCCTCTACTTTTTGAATAGCATCCAGGCCATCATATGCGCAGTAAACTTCATAGCCTTCTTTTTGTAAATTAAATTTCAAAATATCTGCAATTGGTTTTTCATCATCAACAACTAGTATTTTCTTTTCCATGGTCATGCTCCTCACATTTAATATAGAAAAGCTGTAGTTTCACCTTGTAGTCTACTATAACTTTACCATTTCCAACATATTAAATCATCTAATCTTAGTAGGGTGTTCTTACCATATTATTGAATATACGCTTTTTAAATTCCACTTTTATAATGCTTGCATTGAATTCTAAAAAATCCTCTAGCATGTATACTAGAGGATTTCATTCTTTATCTTAAATAGTTTCTAGGATTCACAAGGTTTCCGTTATGATATACCTCAAAATGCAGATGTACTCCTGTAGAGCTACCTGTTCTCCCCATAATACCAATACTTTGACCTTTCGTTACCGTTTGACCAACACTTACACTCATGGAAGCTAAGTGAGAATAGGTTGTCTTAAGTCCATTATTGTGATTAATAACGATGCGGTTACCATAACCACCATCATAACTAGCTGATACTACTGTACCGTTATCAGCTGCTAATATACTTCGATTGCTCGGTCTAGCAATATCAATACCTTTATGCATTCTTCCCCAACGTTGACCCATTTCACTTGAAACATAACCACCAACTGCTGGCCATCCTAATACTCCGGAACCACGGGATGGAATAACCTTTGTACCTTTTTCAACAATTTCATTTACAGGTTGTTTTACAACCTCTGAAGATACAATCTCTTGATTCGAAACTTGACCATTAACCTTAGTAATTAAGGAGTTTACTAGTTTCTCACCATTTTCCCCTTTTTGCTTTATCTTCTTATCGCCTTTATTCATCTCTTTATTTTCTACAATTTCACGTGAGAAAGTAATGCTTTCGCGTTTATATACTTCCTCTTGAATTGCTACATGTAAGTAAGACGTAAGTGCAGTAACATTTAGTTCATCACCAGGCTTGATTGTTGACTCATCTGTCATTCCTGGATTTATTGATAGAAGGTCTTGTAAAGCTAAACCATGCTTTTCTGCAATACTTCCTAGTACATCACCATTTTGTACCTGATATTTTTTTTCTTCTAATGTACCTTTAGATAAGTATGTAACTGCATCTTCCACAGTAAACAGTCTATCTGGAGTAACATGTTCTTTATTTATTGAAACTTTTTCAGTAAATGTAACGTCTAATATACGAGATTGACCTTCTTCAAGTGGTGGAAGTGTCGCTTCAGGATCTCTTTGTTCTATTTCAGTAAGGACTTCCTCTGAAACATATTTCAGTTTCATTTGTCTTAGTACGTCTTCTGCTTTTTCCTTTTTGTCAACATATGCTATTGCTTCATCATTTATGATAATTGAATAAGCTTCTGCAACTATTTCTAGATTTTCAGAGAGTTTGTTTAGAACCTCTTTGTTATCTACAACAGGTCTGAATACTTTTTCTGAAATGTACACGACATTATCATCTAAACTAACAGTTATGTCTGGTTGTGCAGCCAGTAATTGATTTTGTCTTTTTTCTATGTAGTCTTCTACGACCTTCTTGCTATCAATGGTACCTAATCGTTCCCCGTTTACGTATACGTGGTATACCGTATTAATTCCGCTTTCTGCTGACACCGTACCAATTGCTAATGATGATACAACTGCTGCCCCGATAGCTGTTCTTTTCATAAACCTCATCACGTCTTCATAACGTGATCGTAACTTATTATTCCCATGAATCACTGTTCTTCCTCCTAAACAAGGCTTCCTTTTATAGGGCCCTACTGTATATAAGTGTAACAGTCTCTATTAGTACATATAGACTAGCAAACTATTATTACGACTCTATTGAAAAAGATTATATATTCTTTTCCCTTTATTACTTTATCATAAAGTGATAGATATTAGGAGAAAAAATAGAAATATGTAATACAACTGTATCATTACTGTTATATTATGGTAACCACTTTGCGGGTAGTAGTGCTTTTATCACACGAAAAAAGACATACCTTTTTAGGTATGTCTTGGATGGCTCGGGACGGAATCGAACCGCCGACACAAGGATTTTCAGTCCTTTGCTCTACCGACTGAGCTACCGAGCCATATCATATATGTCCTTACCCATTATACTTGTACCTTTTATTTCTTACCGCATAGCATTCTCGAACTAGCTGTTGCGCTATAATTGCAATTTGTAACATCCTTGTTACATAATTGAAAAATTAAAGTAGTAATAAGTTAATCTTTCGACAATAGTTATGTATGTCCATTTTCCTAAAATGGCGGTCCCGACGGGAATCGAACCCGCGATCTCCTGCGTGACAGGCAGGCATGTTAACCGCTACACCACGGGACCATTATAATTAATTAAGCTATTACTATGCATCATGTTCCATCGTAAAACTAACTGTCCCTTCCTCTGAAAGAATATTCAGTGATGTTAATGCGTCGGGACAACTCGAAGCGTATCCATAGATGTGTTGCTCGTCCTACACCACGGGACCAGGATATATATTAGGAAATGGTGACCCATACGGGATTCGAACCCGTGTTACCGCCGTGAAAGGGCGGTGTCTTAACCGCTTGACCAATGGGCCACTTAAATTAAGTGGTGAGCCATGAAGGACTCGAACCTTCGACCCTCTGATTAAAAGTCAGATGCTCTACCGACTGAGCTAATGGCTCGTTATAATATTTCTCTAACGCACTCTGGTTTATCTTGACTAAAGACATACCAATCTCAGGAAGTTTACTCAAGATACACCTGAATTGGTATACTGATGTGAATTCAATGATGCATATTCTGTCGTGTTCTACCGACTGAACTAGTTATTTATCTAACAGACAAGTTATATAATAACATGGACAAATAAATTTATGCAATACTTTTTATATATTTTTTCAACCCTACTCACCATAAATTAAAAAGATTATATAAAGAAATAAAAAGCCCTTGTATCACCTAATACAAGGGCTCTAGAACAGCTTTTATTGTGGTCCATATACACTTCTTACTAAATTCGTTTGTGCGCGATCTGGACCCACTGAGAAGATTGATAATGGAATACCAGTTAATTGTGAAATACGTTCAATATAATGACGTGCATTTGCCGGTAGCTCATGCAAACTTTTCACTCCTGTTATATCTTCTGTCCAACCAGGAAATTCTTCATATACAGGTTCACATTGTGCCAATACTTTTAAGCTAGCTGGGAATTCTTCAATAATTTCACCATTATACTGATAGGCAACACATATCTTTAATTTCTCAATTCCTGTTAATACGTCAATTGAATTTAATGATAAATCTGTAATTCCACTAACTCTTCTAGCATGTCTCACAACAACACTGTCAAACCATCCTACTCTCCTTGGTCTACCAGTAGTTGTACCATATTCACGGCCAACTTCTCTAATTTGATTCCCAATTTCATCATGTAATTCAGTTGGGAATGGACCATCACCTACACGTGTTGTATAGGCTTTTGACACGCCCACTACATGCTTAATCTTTGAAGGACCTACGCCATTACCGATGGTTACACCACCTGCTATTGGGTTAGAAGATGTTACAAACGGATAAGTACCTTGGTCAATATCTAACATTACTCCTTGAGCACCCTCAAACAACACTCGTCTACCTTCATCTAACGCATCATTTAAGACGACTGACGTATCGACAACGTATTTCGCAATTTGTTGTCCATACTCATAATACTCATCTAATATATCTTCAATCTTTAACCCTTCAACTTCATAAAACTTTTCAAATAAGCGATTTTTTTCATTTAGGTTGTGAGCAAGCTTTACCTCAAATTCTTCACGATCTAATAAATCTGCAATACGAATCCCAGTTCTTGCCGCCTTATCCATGTAGGCTGGTCCAATCCCCTTTTTCGTAGTTCCAATTTTATTAGCACCTTTTCGTTCTTCTTCTACTTCATCCAACTTTAAATGATACGGTAAAATTACATGGGCTCTGTTACTTATACGTAAATTATCTGTACTTACGCCTAAGTCATGCAAATACTTAATTTCTTGAACTAATGCCTTAGGATCAATAACCATTCCATTTCCTAGCACACAAATCTTATCATGATAAAAAATACCAGATGGGATTAGGTGAAGTTTGTATTTCTGTCCATCAAATACAATTGTATGACCAGCGTTATTACCACCTTGATAACGAGCAACAACCTCTGCATTTTCTGAAAGATAATCTGTTATCTTTCCTTTTCCTTCGTCTCCCCATTGTGTTCCGACTACTACAACTGATGACATAAGCGCACCTCCATGTTTTTACCATATGTAACACATCTTCTTTCAACCATATGTAAGTATACTGACAAAAACTTAAAAAGTCAATTAAAACACGAACGTTTTGTTTATAATTTCACGTTTTGTTCGTTTTATACAAGTGAATCTGTTTTTATCTTTTCCAAAACAGCTAGAAAACTTGCTTATAAAACAAAAAGCTTATGGCGCACCGTTTAGCCCTAACAGCAAATGCGACCCGAGAGAATAAAAAGATGCACTTCCCTTTTCTTCTCTCCGGGTATTGACCTCTATGGACTGGTGCATGAGTTGGATTAAGAATACACAAATATATAAGATATACTCAAAAAATTTTATTTTACTTCTTAAACCTGCAAAAAACCACAGTTGGATAAACTGTGGTTAAAAATTATTAGGCACCCGCTGGTACACCAGAATCATCAAATCTTCGTTCTAAGTTTACGAATTTATTAAACTCTTTAACAAAAGCCAATTCTACTGTTCCAACAGGACCATTACGTTGTTTCGCAATAATGATTTCTATAATGTTCTTATTCTCTGATTCTTTATCATAATAATCATCACGATATAAGAATGCTACAATATCAGCATCCTGCTCAATTGATCCTGATTCACGAATATCAGACATCATCGGACGTTTGTCTTGACGTTGTTCCACACCACGGGAAAGCTGTGATAGTGCAATAACAGGGACTTGTAACTCACGGGCTAGTTGCTTAAGTGAACGAGAAATTTCAGAAACTTCCTGTTGACGGTTTTCACCAGAACGGCCGCTACCTTGAATTAACTGTAAGTAGTCGATTAAGATCATTCCCAGGCCACTTTCTTGCTTTAATCTTCTACATTTAGATTGAATTTCGTTAATTTTTACACCTGGAGTATCATCAATATAAATGCCGGCATTTGATAAACTCCCCATTGCCATCGTTAGCTTACCCCAATCTTCTGGTGTTAAACTACCCGTACGTAAGTTTTGTGCATTAATATTTCCTTCTGCACATAGCATACGCATGACAAGCTGTTGAGCACCCATCTCAAGACTAAATATCGCCACATTTTCCTCTGTTTTTGTTGCAACGTTTTGCGCAATATTTAAGGCAAAGGCCGTTTTACCTACAGAAGGTCTGGCTGCCACAATAATTAAGTCGTTTCGTTGGAAGCCTGCTGTCATTCGATCCAGCTCTTTGAATCCTGTCGGGATACCAGTAATATCTCCAACACGATTATTTAACTGCTCTATGTTATCATACGCTTCTACCAGAACATCTTTAATGTTTTGGAAGGCTCCACTGTTTTTCCTTCTAGATACGTCTAAAATGCTTTTCTCTGCTTCATTTAATAAAGCCTCTACTTCTTCATCTTGAGAATAACCTTCCGTTACAATAGTCGTTGCAGTACGAATCAAACGACGCAATAAAGATTTCTCTTCTACGATTTTTGCATAATATTCAATATTAGCAGCAGTAGGTACAGAGTTTGCTAGATCACTTAAATAAGAGACTCCACCTATTTCCTCTAATAGCTTCAAATCTGCTAATTCTGAAGTAACCGTAACAAGGTCAACCGGTTCACCTTTTTCTGATAATATAATCATGACATTAAAAATACGTTGGTGAGATGCACGGTAAAAATCTTCTGGAATTAATATCTCAGAGGCTTGTACAAGTGATGATGGCTCTAAAAATATGGCACCGAGAACCGCCTGCTCTGCCTCAATATTTTGAGGAGGGGTACGATCTGCAAAATAGTCTGTCATTCCTGAATTCCTCCTTACTAGTTGTCCATTAAATAGAAGGAGCAGCTAATGAAAGCTGCTTTGATCTATTGTTCTTTTACATGAACTTTTAAAGTTGCTATTACTTCAGTGTGTAGTTTAACGGGAACATTTGTAACACCTAATGAACGAATCGGTTCTTCTAGTTCCATCTTACGCTTATCAATTTTGATTTTATGTTTCTTTTGAAGCTCATCTGCTATTTGTTTCGTTGTAATCGATCCGAATAAGCGGCCGCCTTCACCAGACTTGGCTAGTAATTGAACCGTTAGCGCTTCAAGATTACCCTTTAATTTCTTAGCTTCCTCTAGTTCTGATTCAGCTTCTTTTTCAGCTTTTTTCTTTTGAGCTTCTAATGTATTAATGGCTGTATTATTAGCTTCAACAGCTAAGCCTTGTTTCAATAGGAAGTTATGTGCATAACCATCTGCTACATTTTTAACTTCGCCTTTTTTCCCTTTACCTTTAACATCTTTTAAGAAAATTACTTTCATGATTCATTTCTCCCTTCGAAGTACTCGTCAATAGCTCCTTTAAGCATTTCTTCAGCTTCTTCAATTGTTGCTTCCGTAATTTGGGTTGCTGCATTGGTCAAGTGTCCTCCACCACCTAAAGCCTCCATAATTACTTGAACATTAAATTCACCTAATGAACGAGCACTAATTCCAATTATGCCATCCTGACGATGTGCAATCGCAAATGAAGCAGTTACACCACTCATCGATAATAAAGCATCCGCCGATTGAGCAATAAGAATTTGTTCATAACGTTCCGTTTCTTCACCTTTAGCAATCGCAATTCCATTTTTATATAAATAAGTACTCTCTACAATTTTAGACCTTTTTACATATACATCAATATCTTCTTTAAGGAACTTTTGGACAAGTATGGTATCTGCACCATGTGCTCGTAAATAGGAAGCTGCATCAAATGTTCTAGAACCAGTACGTAGTGTAAAGCTTTTTGTATCTACGATGATACCAGCTAGTAGCGCTGTTGATTCTAACATATCAAGCTTCGAACGTTTTGGCTGATATTCAAGTAACTCTGTCACTAATTCAGCTGTTGAAGACGCATATGGCTCCATATATACAAGTAGCGGATTATAAATAAATTCTTCTCCTCGGCGATGATGATCAATAACCACAACACGTTCTAATCTTGATAATAACCGTTCTTCTATGACTAATGACGGCTTATGTGTGTCAACGACGACTAATAACGTGTCATCTGAAGCTATTTCCAACGCTTGTTCTGGTGTAATAAACCTTGACCAAAGCTCCGGGTATTGTTTAATTTCATGTATTAGACGTTGTACACCAGTGTCTAATTCATCTTTATCAATCACAATAAATCCTTCACGCTGATTTGCTTGAGCAACTTTTAAGATTCCAATTGAGGCACCGATTGCATCCATATCAGGATACTTATGACCCATAATGATTACCTTATCACTTTCAATCACTAGTTCTCTTAATGCATGTGATATCACTCGCGCTCTAACTCTCGTACGTTTTTCCATCGGATTCGTCTTTCCACCAAAGAACTTTACTTTTCCATTTTGTTGTTTAATGGCAACTTGGTCTCCTCCACGTCCTAATGCTAAGTCTAAGCCTGATTGAGCTAATGAACCTAACTCAGGAAGTAAAGATGAACCAATTCCAATTCCAATACTTAATGTTAAAGGAATGCTCTGTTTTGATGTACTTTCACGTACTTGATCTAGTATATCAAATTTGTTTTTTTCTAGTTGGTGGAGAATTTGCTCATTAAATACAGCAAGTAAACGCTCCGAGGACGTTCTCTTTAAGTACACACCGTTGTCAGTAGCCCATTTATTTAAAATGGATGTTACTTGACTGTTGATGTTACTTTTTACTTGATCATCCATTCCTTGTGTCACTTCATCGTAATTATCTAAGAAAATAACTCCAAGTACAGTACGTTCATCCTCATATTTCTTTTCAATTTCAGATTGCTCAGTAATATCCGTGAGATATATAAGTCTTTCTTCTCGTTTGTTTAAAATTTTTAATTTACGGCTATGAATGGTGACTGTGTCAGCTTCGATTTCTTGTTTAATAATAGGTATGAATGACTCAGCAAAATCTTGAAGAGAGTGTCCAATCACTGTTTCTTCCTTAAAAAAGGCAGTCATATATGGATTTGCCCACTCCACCTGGAATTCTTCATTGTATAGGATAATTCCAATCGGCATCTCCATTAATGCCTCTTCTCCGACCTTTTTAACCCGGTGTGACAATGTTGCAACATATTGTTCTAATTCATGCCTCATTAACATTTCAGCACGGAGTAAAAAGTAAAGGATAACTCCAAGAATAACAAAGCCAATAACCCCAAAAATCCATTGGAAATATCCAATAATTCCTATGAGAAAGGCTGTCACTCCTACTAGCGTATAAATAGGATAACGGAAAATTCGTTTCCGATAAAAGTTAGGCATGTTTTCAGCTCCTAAACATGTCTTCAAATTTCATGTAAATTTAACTACTCTTTTTCACTTCTTCTCTAATATTAAACCCTAAGTCAATTATACCTATAATCCGTACAATATAAAGTAGAAAAGGAAGGAAGAGTGATAGGATTAATATGGTAATTGGTATTCCGTTTGATAATTTTTTATGATAACTAAAGAAAAAGATGAACGAAAGACCTTGTATAACCATCAATAATTCTAATACAAAAAATAGATTGATGACCCCAACATAGAGAACAGATTCCTTATCAATAACCTGTGTCATCATTAAAATCATAACAATTAAATAGTACCAAATAATACTTCTAGGAAGCTTTATCTCTCTAAATGGTGGCCATTTTTCCACCTTGAAATTAAATCTTTTAAGTATAGGTGTTGAGATTAACTGTGTTACAAAAGCTAAAAAAGTAGCAAGTATTACTAATACTGTCGGAATAAGTAAAGGCGCTAATTCAAATGCTTCCTCGAATTGTTTAATTTGGTTTTCATTCAACGTTTGCCCCCAAACAGACATTTTGTCTTGAAAAGTTTGGAGAGAGTGTTGTGCACTCACGTTAAACTGTTCAATCGGCTTTATACCCATAAAGGAAACTAATATGCCATATAAAAGAAGCAAATTGACTATAAAGGCAATTGTACCAATTGCTAATATCTCATATCTTGATTTGTTTAGTTTATATAAGTATCCTATGATGACTCCGCTTGTTCCAAATAAGATTACAATAGGAATTGAGATCAATGAACCAATAAGAACAGTAAGAATGGTTGCTGCTATGAATAAGACTGACCCATTTTTCCAACCTCTTCTTGCTGTATAAACAACAAAAGGCAAAGCTAAAAGAAAAAAAGTAATAAGACCTAATATGGGCACGTACAAACTCATAAGTAATAATATGGAATATAGTGCCAGCGTCACTGCACTTTCCGTTAAAACACGGGTATTACCCAATACTTCTCACCTCATAAACATTCAGTTTCTGTTAGGTATTATAGCATATTCGAAATTTCGCTCCCACTTATATACCCTTTATTAAGTATCACTATAATTAGTTCCTATTAAACTTGTCATAGTGATAATCAGGCAAAATAAAAAAGCAGCAAGGAAATCCCTGCTGCATTTATCTATTACTCACCAGCTACATATGGAAGCAATGCCATTTGACGAGCACGCTTGATAGCAACTGTTAATTTACGTTGGTACTTTGCACTTGTACCTGTTACACGACGAGGTAAAATTTTACCACGCTCGGATACGAAACGCTTTAAAAGGTCAGTATCTTTATAATCAATAGTAGTAATACCATTAGAAGTAAAGAAACATACCTTTTTACGCTTAGCACCACGACCACCTTTACGGAATCCAGCCATGATATACCCTCCCTTCTTACTTGGAATTTTTAATTCCGGTCTATTTTAGAACGGCAAGTCATCGTCTGAAATGTCAATCGGTTGGCCATCATTAGCAAACGGATCTTCATCCACACGAGTGAATCCTTCGTTACGTTGGTTTTGATTTTGATTTTGGTTTCGTTGTCCAAAAGATGAACCTTCTTGTCCACCTTGTGAATATCCACCACGGTCACCACCGGCATTGCGTGGCTCCAAGAATTGAACGCTTTCTGCTAACACTTCTGTTACATATACACGTTTTCCATCTTGTCCTTCATAGCTACGAGTTTGGATTCTACCATCGACTCCTGCTAAACTTCCCTTTTTTAGGAAGTTCGCAACATTTTCTGCTGGCTTTCTCCAAATTACACAGTTGATGAAATCAGCCTCGCGCTCACCTTGTTGATTCGTGAAAGTACGATTTACAGCCAATGTAAATGTCGCAATTGCAACTCCACTTGGCGTATAGCGTAATTCTGGATCCTTCGTTAAACGGCCAACAAGAACAACACGATTCATCATATCAATACCCAACTCCCTTAAGATTACCTATTATCTATCTTACTTATCTTCTACATTTACAACCATATGACGGATGATGTCTTCGTTAATCTTAGCAAGACGATCAAACTCCTGAACAGCTACTGCTGGAGCATTAACATTTACAAGCATGTAGTAACCGTCACGGAAATCGTTGATTTCATATGCAAGACGACGCTTACCCCATTCCTTAACATTTGCTAATTCCGCACCATTTTCAGTTAAAACACCGTTGAAACGTTCAACTAGCGCTTTTTGAGCTTCTTCTTCAATGTTTGGACGAATGATGTACATAATTTCGTACTTTCTCATTTCTGTCACCTCCTTTTGGACTAAACGGCCCTAAATAGGGCAAGGAGCAATTAATAATTACTCACAATTATACATTATAGCAGAGATATTAGCCCTCTGCAAGGCAACTCGAGATAATGGTTATTTTTATACATTAAAACGGAAGTGAATGACATCTCCGTCTTGTACAAAGTATTCTTTACCTTCTAACCGTACTTTCCCCGCTTCTCTTGCAGCTCCCATTGTTCCTCCAGCAAGAAGATCGTCGTATGAAACAGTTTCTGCACGAATAAATCCACGTTCAAAGTCTGTATGAATAATTCCTGCACACTGAGGTGCTTTCATTCCTTTTCTAAACGTCCATGCACGAACTTCCTGCACTCCTGCTGTGAAGTATGTTGCTAAACCTAGTAAATGATAGGCAGCACGAATTAATTGATCAAGTCCAGATTCTTCGATCCCTAATTCTTCTAAAAATGCTTTCTTCTCTTCTGAATCTAATTCTGCAATTTCAGATTCAATCTTTGCACATACAACAATTACTTCTGCATTATCTGCCTTTGCAAATTCTTTTACCTTTGCAACATATTCATTACCTGAAGGATCTACAATATCATCTTCACTCACGTTCGCTACATATAGTACAGGTTTAATCGTTAAAAGGTGTAACCCTTTTACAATCTTCATTTGTTCATCTGTAAATTCAACTGTTCTAGCAGGCTTTTCATTTTCGAATGCTTCTTTTAACATAACGAGAATTTCATGTTCAGCAATTGCTTCTTTATCTTTTGATTTTAATAATTTCCCAACTCGTTCAATTCTTTTATCAACAGACTCTAAGTCAGCAAGAATTAGTTCAAGGTTGATTGTTTCAATATCATCAATTGGATCTACTTTTCCTGATACATGAGTAATATTCTCATCAGCAAAGCAACGTACAACGTGACAGATTGCATCTACTTGACGGATATGTGCTAAGAACTTATTTCCTAGCCCTTCACCTTTACTTGCACCTTTTACAATCCCTGCAATATCTGTAAATTCAAATGCAGTAGGAACTGTCTTCTTTGGCTTTACTAATTCAGTTAGCTTTGTTAAACGATGATCTGGAACTTCAACAATCCCTACATTTGGATCTATAGTACAGAACGGATAGTTCGCAGATTCTGCTCCCGCTTGTGTAATTGCATTAAATAATGTTGACTTCCCAACGTTAGGAAGACCTACGATACCAGCTGTTAATGCCATTTTCTTCACTCCTCTTTCCTAAAAACATAAATACTTCCGTAAACATATTAACCTTTCACAATTATAGATAGAACCACATAAAAAGACAAGCAATACTGTTAGGTAGTTGCTATAAAAAAGACACCTTTACAGGTGCCTTAGCATTTCTCAATATTGACTAAACAATCATATAATGTACTACCTAAACCATTATCAGATACTTCATCTGACGTTAACACATTGACACTTCCACCGAACGCCTTCCAATTCCCTTCATCTACATTAATGACTTTAGAATGAGATGTCTTTAAGATTTTGACAACCCCTGTTAGTTCTCCTCGATCATTAAAAATCTTTGCAGTATCATTTTCCTGAAGTCCCTTTTCTAGTGCGATATCCGTTGATACCTCAATTTTGTTTTGTTGCAGACCAGGAATGATGTGGTAATGCTGTGAATGGTTTGACCTTAATGGATGAATCGATAATAGGGTATATGGATATTCCTCGCCTAAAGGGCGGTTTGTGTGCATAGATTCCCTCGGTAACGATAAAGTTAGTTTTCCATTTTGACCTTTTTTCTCTGCTTTTTGAGAAGTGAATTCATATTTACCACTTGGTGTTTTAAACTGGTAGCTTGCCCAAGGAACATCTTTTACTTCTGGTAATTTCATATGTCCCTTTTGTTTAATCTGATCAAACGTCACGTTATTCCCAATTAATGAAGTAAGTCCCATTTTAATAAATTGTTCTCTTGTATATGAAAACTCGTCACCAAACCCAAGTCTATTTGCAAGCTCTGACCATATTTCAAAATCTGATTTTACTTCGCCCGGTGCCTCAACCAGTTTTGGACCATAATTCACATACCCATGATACATGGATGAATAATAAACATCTTCCACTTCAAAAGATGTTGTGGTTGGAAGGACATAGTCAGCTACCACAGCTGTATCTGTCATATATTGATCAATAACCACAATTGTGTCTACACGTTCAAAGGCCTGTTTTACTTTATTCGTGTCAGGTACTTGTGTTAAAGGATTTCCACATGTTACAAATATCATCTTTATTGGCGGTTCTTCAGCTGTTAAAATCCCTTCTGCTTGCTTCATCATTGTAAACGATCGAGTTGCTGTCTTTTTATCTGATAAAGTAAGGTTTCCTACATTAAAGCTTTGACCAACTTGAAGATTTCCATAGTTGGCTCCACCACCAGGAATTCCTACATTACCACTCATTGCTACTAATGCATCAATTGAACGGATTGTATTGCCTCCATTTTTATATCGCTGCATTCCTAGACCCATGTATGTCATAACAGGGCCATTACCATAAACATGAGCTAATTCAGTTATAATCTCTTCTTCTACCTCTGTGTATGCTACAATTTGTTCCATAGATATGGAAGAAAGTAGTTCTATAACATCATCAAATCCTATTGAATGATTTTGTATAAAACTTATATCTTCTAGTTTTAATCGTAAAATTTCTTTCATAATTCCGAACGCTAAAAATGCATCCATTCCAGGCTTTATTGAAACATAACGATTCGCAATTTTTGCTGTAGCATTGTGAATTGGATCAATAACCGAAATCGTCGCACCGTTACGCTTTGCCTCTTGCAATTTTTCGTATAAATGCATGTTTGTTCTCGCTACATTTCTTCCCCATATCACAATATGATTACTATTTAATACATCCTCTGGAGAATGGCTGTACGAGTCACCAAAGTCCCACATCTGTGCTTCAATTCCAGCTCCCCAACAAATACTTCCAGTAAGTTCTGTAACTCCACCAAAACAGTTGAAAAAGCGGCTATCTAAATTAATCAATAAACCACCATTAGCATAATCATGACTGTGTAAAACAGAAGTTGAACCAAATTCCTCTTTGACACTCTTCATCTTACCTGCAATTTCATCCAAGGCTTGTTGCCAAGAAATCGGATGAAATTGACCATCTATTTTCTTTAACGGTTGTGTGAGGCGATTAGCATTATTCGTTCTCTCTTCCAATAACCTTCCTCTCCCACAAATTTTACCTTTCGTAATCGGATGGTCTTTATCTCCCTCAATCTTACTAATTTTGCCGTCATTAATTGTGACTGTAAAACCACAGCTATCCCAACAATTTAAAGGGCATGCAGATTTCTTTATCTCTAGTGCCAACTCTCATCTCTCCTACTCTAGTTCATTCCCCTTCGTGTCTCACTAATACTTTTTTCATTTTCCGTGCAAATTCTCGTCTAGGAATCATGACACTATGGTCACAACCCTCACATTTAATTCGAATATCCATCCCCATTCGAATTACTTTCCAACGATTTGTGCCACATGGGTGCTGTTTCTTCATCTCAACAATATCGTTTAATCTAAACACTTTTTCCTCCATACGTCACCAATCCCTTATCCCTTCTGTTGCACATTTTCTGTGCCATCCAAACTTTCCTGTCTTGTATATGTTACGAGTTTCGGATATGGAATTTCAATACCATTTTCATCTAATGCTACTTTAATTTCTTTACGAAGTAACCTCGCTACTGCAAAATGTCTCATTGGTTTTACTTCTGATATGACACGTATGACAACCTCTGAAGCTCCTAATGTTTGAACCCCTAAAACTTCCGGTTGTTTTACCATATCTTCATTTTTGGAGAAAGTTTCTTCTAATAGCTCTTGAATTACCTTTTCGGCCAGTTCAATATTACTTTCATAGGCAATACTTATATCTACTATTGCAACACTGTTAGATATAGAATAATTTGTTACCTCTACAATACTTCCATTTGGAATAATATGAATTTCTCCTCCAACACTTTTTACCTTTGTAATACGTAGACCTATTTCTTCTACAGTCCCTTCAAACGTTCCTGTACGGATATAATCTCCAACAGAAAACTGATCCTCAAAGATGATAAAGAAACCAGTTATAATATCTCTTACAAGGTTTTGTGCACCAAACCCTATTGCTAGGCCCGCTACTCCCGCACCAGCTAACAGTGCTGTTACATTAATAGTAAAGACCTCTAAAATCATAATAAACGAAATAAAATAAATGACATATGTCAAAATATTTATTAATAGCTTGACTAATGTTGCTTCTCGGCGCTCTGTCACCCTAAGTGGACTTTTCGTCCTTATCATAAAGAACTTTTGAATCGCGATCTTTCCAATACGAATTAAGATTGTAGACATAATCAAGATTAATATGATTTTTAGAAAACCTTGACCAATTGTAATCCAAACCAGTTCATTAGTAATAAATTCTAGTATTTTGTCGTACGCATCATTAATTTTATTCATTGAAACTCCTTCCTTATTTCATAATTGTAATTCCTATTTTAACAGTAAACTACTCCCATTTGTAGCGATTTGCAATTGGATAAACCATAATTGCAACGAGTAAATATAAGTTTAATACAGCAAAAATAGGGTACAAAACAGCAATCAAGAATGAGAAACCAAGTTTTGTTAAAGGGACAATAATGACTAACAATAACAGCGCAGTTAGCCAAAGTGGCAATTTTATATACTCTCGTATTCTTGCAGTTAATCCAAATAACCCTGAAGCAGCTGTAGATACAACAGCTAACCATAATAGAATGGACATAAGTATGATTGCGCTATACGGAAAGTCTTTAATAATCGCAAACAGTGGAATATCATATAAAACAAGCTCACTGGATACTTCAATTAGCACTTCATTGTATATAAATGAAACACCTCCAAGAATTAAACCACTACCAATACTCGCAATCCACGCTTCCCCTTTATTTTTAATCTCCTTTCCTATCGCTCCTATTACAGCAATTAATGATAATACGTTTAAGGCCGTAAAAGTAAAAGAAGATGGCCAGTTCGATTGTTTATTCCAATCTCTAAAACTCAAAATAGAATGCCCGTTCGAAATGAAAAATAATAATGTCACCGTAAGTCCAACTACTAAAATAGGAATTAAAATATAATTTAGCGATACAAGTCCTTTTATGTTCCAAATAAACACAATAACAAGGATAGCTGATATAAAAAGTATCCCCAATGTATATGGAATATGAAACAATTCCCCCGTTGATCCACCACCTGCCAGCATAATGACTGTTGTTGTAAACAAATAAAAAATAATAATAACATCATAATATGTTGCAATCTTTTTCCCTACTAACTTCTGAAGTATGGGTAGAAAATGCTCTGTTTTTTCTTCATAACCAATTTTCATTACAATGTAACTTGAAATAATAAATAAGACAGTAAAAATAATAATAGCAAGTCCACTTTCTTCACCAAAAAATTGCCATAACTCCCTACCAGAAGCATAGCCTGCACCAATCATTGCTCCTAATATAATAAACATCCATTTTATCCCCGATTTTAACAAAACAAACACCCTCCTACTAATAACATGTATAGAATCATCTATTTCTCCGTATACTGTTACTACTATTACTAAGGAGTGGAATCTATGAATCTTAGACCGAAAATTTTTGAAAAACTGAGCGTGGGATCTAGAATTCTTTTTGATGATGATGAAGCAACGAGGAAAATTGCCAGTCAGCTTATGTCTCTCTTTCCCACTCAGTTAGACAAACAAATCGCTGTTGTTTGTATCGGTACAGATCGGTCTACTGGGGATGCACTAGGTCCATTAATTGGAACAAAACTAGAAGAGTCAGGTATATCCTTTATTCATGTGTTTGGAACGTTAGAGAACCCTATACACGCTGTGAATTTAGAGGAACAATTAACATATATAAAAGACAAGCTAAATAACCCGTTTATTTTAGCCATAGACGCTTGTTTAGGCAGATTAAAGAACGTAGGGTGTGTAACAGTTGCAACTGGCCCTGTGAAGCCAGGAGCAGGCGTAAAAAAGGAATTACCTCCTGTGGGTGACATACATATTACAGGAATTGTGAATGTAAGTGGTTTTATGGAGTATTTTGTTCTTCAAAATACACGTTTAAATCTAGTGATGAAGATGGCGACAACTATTTCTGATGGAATCTTAGAGGCTGACCGTTTGTTAAAACGCAAACAGTTACTAGCTAGGTATTCTCTAAATAAATCGAAATCTATATAAAAGGCACTTTTTGTAAACTTTGTTACTAAATCAATCAAGTTCTACAAATAGGTAAACAAAGTAGAATCTCTTATCCTTGACAAAAAGGAAAACAGCGATCAAAAAAACAACCTGAAAGAAATGAGAGAACCTCTTTCTTTCAGGTTGTTGATCATGACAATTGGTGAACTACTGTTACAAGAATTGCCACAATAACAATACTTGGCAACAAATTGGCCACTTTAATTTTAGTAATACCTAATAAATTCAGACCAATTGCCAAAATCATTAATCCGCCAGTAGAAGTCATTTCAACAATAAAGGAATCCATAATAGCAGTTGGAACAAAACGTTCGATTTGCGTAGCAAACAGTGCGATTGAACCTTGATAGAGCATAACAGGAATCGCAGACAACATTACTCCGACACCTAGAGTTGTAGTTAATATTAAACTTGTAAATCCATCAATTAATGACTTTGTATATAAAACTTGATGATCTTGTCTAATTCCACTATCTAATGAGCCGATAATTGCCATAGCACCGATTACAAAGATTAATGTAGCTGTAACAAATCCTTTTGCAATATCCCCTTTCGCCCTTTTCCCTATTTTCTTTTCAATCCATAATCCTAATCGATTTAATTTATCCTCGAGGTCTATAAACTCACCAATGACAGCACCAATTACAATACTCATAATTACGATAAGAAATTGTTCACTTTTAAGTCCCATCTGTATACCCAAAAGTGAGACAGAGAGACCAATCCCTTGCATCACTGTATTTTTTACCTTTTCTGGTATTTTCGTTAGAAAGCTTCCGATGAATGTTCCTAAAACAATACAAATCCCGTTTACAATCGTCCCAAGTAAAACCATATCTTTTTCTCCTTTTTTCCGTACTTCGGATTATCAAAATTTGCTAACACCAAGCCTTGCAACGCTGGAAGTATGCTTGAACCTAAAAAAATAAACCACAAAAGTGGTTTTATTTATTCGATTGCACCCAGTAATTCAAGAATCCGATTCAAATCATCTGGGGACATAAATTCTATTTCTATTTTACCTTTTTTCTTCGTTTGTTTAATAGAAACCGATGTACCAAACCTCTCTCTGAGTACAGTTTCTCTTTCCCTAATAAAGATATCTTTCTCCTTTTTAGGCTTCAATGTTTCACGTGAAACATTTTCATTTAATTGATGCACTAAATGTTCTAGTTGTCTTACATTAAGTTGTTCTTTAATAATCTTTTCTACAACCGCATTCAATTTTTCTTTCTTTCTTAAGCCAAGTAACGCTCTCCCATGCCCCATTGAAAGTTTACCATCAGAGATATAACCTCTTACTACCTCAGGAAGAGATAATAAACGTATATGATTCGCTATGTGAGGACGACTTTTACCTAGACGCTTAGCTAATTGTTCTTGCGTAAGATTTAACTGTTCAATTAATGATTGATAAGCTTGGGCTTCTTCAATTGGTGTTAAATCTTCACGTTGAAGGTTCTCGAGTAATGCAAGCTCCATCATCTCTTGTTCAGAAAGTTCCTTTACAACAACAGGAGCAACTTCTAATCCTGCTGCTTTTGCTGCACGAAAACGTCTTTCCCCTACAACAATTTCATAACCCTTTATACTTTTACGAACAATAATAGGTTGCAAAATACCATGTTGAATAATTGATTCCTTTAGCTCTTCAATTGCTTCCTCTTCAAAGTACTTACGAGGTTGGTATGGATTAGGGCGAAGATCCTTTAACTTAATTTCTTGAATAATTTCTTCTTTATTTAAGTCAACATTCGGAAAAAATGCATTTATCCCTTTCCCTAGTCCTTTAGCCATTCATCATCACTTCCTTTGCAAGGTCTAAGTATACTTCAGCACCTCTTGATTTTGGGTCATAAATAATGATTGGTTTTCCATGACTTGGCGCTTCACTAAGTCTAATATTACGAGGAATAATGGACTGATAAACCTTTTCTTGGAAGTATTTTTTCACTTCATCTATCACTTGAATACCTAAATTCGTTCTTGCATCAAGCATTGTTAATAATACGCCCTCAATCATTAAATCTGTGTTTAAATGTTTTTGAACAAGACGGACCGTATTTAATAACTGGCTAAGTCCCTCAAGAGCATAATATTCACATTGTACAGGGATTAAAACAGAATTTGAGGCTGTAAGTGAATTGATTGTTAATAATCCAAGAGATGGAGGACAATCAATGATGATATAGTCATACGCAGCTTCCACTGTTTCTAATGCTCGTTTTAATCTAACTTCTCTCGAAATAGTTGGTACTAACTCAATTTCAGCACCAGCTAACTGAATCGTTGCAGGTATTATATATAAATTCTCCACATCAGTTGGCTTAATAACAGTCTTTGCTTCTGCGTCTTCTACTAATACATCATAAATACACGCATCAACATCGGCTTTATCAATACCAACACCACTTGTGGCATTTCCTTGAGGATCAATATCTACTAATAGTACTTTTTTTCCTAAGTATGCTAAGCAAGCTCCTAAATTTACAGATGTTGTTGTTTTCCCAACTCCACCTTTTTGGTTTGCTATGGAAATTATTCTTGCCACTGTGTCACCTACCTTCAAAAATCTAGCAAATTATCTATCAACTATATTATTTTAACACGAATCGAAAAAAAAAGAGTTTTTTTGCTAATTTTTTTAAAGAAAAAAATAAACCCCTACAAAATTATAGGGATTTGATGTCTTATTTCTTTGGAATTTTAATTGTAATTTGATAAAAATCATCAAATTCTTCTTCGGTAGAATTTAACTCGACCCCATTATCTTGGACCATAGTCAGTGACTGCCTAATTGTATTCATTGCAATTCTCATATCTTTACTAAATGCTTTACGCTTAGGTTTAGGCTTGTCCATTGTTTCTTCTAACAATCTATTAACACGGTTCTCTGTTTGCTTTACATTTAGTTGAAGTTCTATAATCTCTTTTAGAAGTTTCACTTGCTTATCAGCACTTTTTAAAGGAATAAGTGCTCTAGCATGTCTTTCTGTAATCTGTTTTTGAAGTAATGCATCTTGTACTTCTTCTGGTAACTTTAATAACCGTAATTTATTTGCTACAGTTGATTGCCCTTTACCTAAACGTTGTGCTAATGCTTCTTGAGTTAAATTATGAAGTTCTAATAACTTTGCATAAGCAATTGCCTCTTCAATAACGGATAATTCTTCACGTTGTAAGTTCTCTATTAAAGCAACAGAAGCTGTTTCTGCATCATTAAAGTCCTTTATGATTGCTGGTATCGTATCCCAACCAAGTTTTGTCACAGCTCTAAAACGACGTTCACCTGCAATGATTTCAAATTTCCCCGATTCATATTCACGAACTACGATTGGTTGAATAATACCATGAGTATGAATAGTCAATGATAATTCTTCAATTTTCTCATTATCAAAAACTGTACGTGGTTGATATCTGTTTGGAACGATATCAGAAAGTGGAATTTTTTTGATTTCATCTCGATCTGTTTTCTCAATAATTTCGGCTACCTCTTTTTCCCCAATACCGAAAATTCTAGAAAAAGGACTCTTCATCCTTTACCCACCACCTTTAGGAAACTCCTCTTATATATATTCGTTATTATCTGTGACTTTCCTTCTATGAAAATGTTCCACGTGAAACATTTTATCTAGAAAAGGATTACATTTGTACTAATCTCTTATTGTATCGGTGTTTTATTAGGTGTACCAGGCTTTCTTGGATATCTTTTTGGTGTTTTTTGTGTCTTTTTAATAATAAAGATAGAACGATTGCTTTCTTCAGTAGGTAATTGGAACTGGTGTTCTTCTTTTAGCTCACCACCAAGTACTTTCAATGCTTTTCTTCCTTCTTCTAATTCTTCCTTTGCAGAAGCACCTTTCATCGCAACAAATTGTCCATTTACTTTTACAAGTGGAATACACAATTCACTTAAAACAGATAAACGAGCAACTGCTCTTGCAGTCACAAGATCAAATGATTCACGAAACTCTGTTTTTTGACCAAACGTTTCTGCACGATCATGATAAAATGTTACATTTGACAAGTTTAATTCCTTTGCTAAATGATTTAAGAATGAAATTCTTTTTTGCAAGGAATCCACAATTGTTACATGAATGGATGGAAAACAAATTTTCAATGGGATGCTTGGAAATCCTGCTCCTGCTCCAACATCACAAACTTTTATTTCTTGATTAAAGTCTGTATAAAATGCAGCTGATATTGAATCATAGAAATGTTTTAAATACACTTCTTCTTTCTCAGTAATAGCTGTCAAATTCATCTTATCGTTCCATTCAACCAAGACTTGAAAGTAACGCTCAAACTGTTCTATCTGGACCGGAGAAAGAGAAATCCCCTTCTCCTTAAGTAAAGTTACGAATTGTTCTTGATTCATGTTTAATCCTTTCTCCTATCGATCATTTCTGATTGGATACTCGTGCGATCTTACCTTGCTCTAAATAGATTAAAAGAATAGATATATCTGATGGATTTACCCCCGAGACACGAGATGCCTGACCAACAGAAAGTGGTCTAACCTCTTTTAACTTTTGTCTCGCTTCATTTGCAATACTTGAAATAGCATCATAATCAATGTTTTCAGGGATTTTTTTCGTATCCATCTTTTTCATGCGTTCAACTTGCTGAAGTGACTTTTCAATATAACCTTCATATTTTACTTGAATTTCGACCTGCTCAGCAATCTCTGCCTGTAAATCAACCTCTGAAGGTACGATTTCCTTTATATGTTGATATGTCATTTCTGGGCGTTTTAAAAGATCTGAAGCTCTAATTCCATCTTTTAATTCACTTCCGCCTGCATCTTTAATCATTTGTTGAACTTGTAGCGATGGTTTAATAATTACTTGTTTTAACCGTTCTTTTTCTTTTTCGATTTCTTCTTTCTTTTTAGTAAAACGTGCATAACGTTCTTCTGAGATTAATCCAAGTTTGTATGCTTTATCTGTTAATCGTAAGTCTGCATTATCATGTCTTAATAGAAGGCGATACTCAGCTCTTGAAGTTAGTAATCGATACGGCTCATTCGTTCCTTTTGTAACTAAATCATCAATTAGTACGCCGATATATGCCTCTGATCGATCTAAAATAACTTCCTTCTGTCCTAACGCCTTTGCAGCTGCATTAATGCCAGCCATTAATCCTTGACCTGCTGCTTCTTCATAACCAGAGGTACCGTTAATCTGACCAGCAGTATAAAGATATGGAACATTTTTGGTTTCTAATGTTGGCCATAGTTGTGTTGGAACTACTGCATCATACTCAATCGCATAACCAGCTCTCATCATTTGTGCTTTTTCTAAACCTGGAATGGTAGCAAGCATTTTGAGTTGAACTTCCTCTGGTAAACTTGTAGAAAGTCCTTGTACATATACTTCTTGCGTATTTCTACCTTCTGGTTCAAGGAAAATTTGATGTCTAGGTTTATCATTAAAACGAACAATTTTATCTTCAATAGAAGGACAATATCTCGGACCTGTTCCTTTAATCATTCCGGAATACATAGGAGAGCGATGAAGATTGTCATCAATTAATTGATGTGTTTCAGGACTTGTGTAGGTTAACCAACAAGGAATTTGGTCTGTAATATATTCCGTTGTTTCATAAGAAAAAGCTCTAGGTATATCATCACCAGGTTGAATTTCAGTTTTGGAGTAATCGATTGTATTACTGTTTACTCTCGGAGGCGTTCCAGTTTTAAATCGTACTAAATCAAAACCTAATTCTTGTAAGTGCTCTGATAATTTAATAGATGGTTGTTGGTTATTTGGACCACTTGAATATTGTAAATCACCAATAATAATTTTACCTCTTAAAAATGTACCTGTAGTAATGACGACTGTTTTAGAGGAGTACTTCGCGCCTGTATTCGTAATAACCCCTCTACATTCTCCATCTTCAACGATTAAACGCTCCACCATTCCTTGTAACAACGTAAGATTAGGTGTATTTTCAATTGTTTTTTTCATTTCATGTTGATACGAAAATTTATCTGCTTGCGCTCTTAAAGCACGAACTGCAGGGCCTTTTCCTGTATTGAGCATACGCATTTGAATGTGCGTTTTATCAATATTTTTTCCCATTTCGCCGCCTAGTGCATCTATTTCACGAACGACAATTCCCTTTGCTGGTCCACCAACTGATGGATTACACGGCATAAAGGCAACCATATCTAAATTGATTGTAACCATTAATGTTTTAGCGCCCATTCTAGCTGCTGCAAGTCCAGCTTCACAGCCAGCATGACCTGCTCCAACGACTATGACATCATACTGTCCACCGTCATACTGTTGCATTAAAAAACCTCCTATTTACCTAAACAAAATTGTGAAAATAACTGATCAATTAAACTTTCATGAACAGCATCACCGATGATCTCACCTAATAATTCCCAAGTCCTCGTTAAGTCAATTTGCACTAAATCAATAGGAACTCCGGTTTCAATACCATTTATCGCTTCTTGTATTGATTTTTTCGCCTGTGTTAGCAATGCAATATGTCTTGAGTTTGATACATAGGTCATATCTTGTGATTCAATTGAACCTGAGAAAAATAAGGTAGCAATAGCATCCTCTAATTGTTCTATTCCTTGATCTTCTAGTAAGGAAGTTGTAACGAGTGAATATTCACCAGCTATTTCTTTTACCCGATTTATATCTAGCTTTTGAGGTAGATCCGTCTTATTGACAATTACTATTACATCCATACCGGCTACCGCTTCAAAAAGCCTCTCATCTTCAATCGTAAGTTCATCATTATAATTAAGAACTAAAAGAATTAAATCAGCTTCCTTTAATACTTGCCTAGAACGTTCAACACCTATTCTCTCAACTATATCTTCCGTTTCACGAATACCAGCCGTATCAAGAAGGCGAAGCGGAACACCTTTCACATTTACATACTCCTCAATCACGTCCCGTGTAGTACCTGGTATATCTGTAACAATCGCCTTATTCTCATGAACTAAACTATTTAATAAAGAGGATTTTCCTACGTTTGGTCTACCGACAATTACAGTTGATAATCCTTCTCTTAATATTTTCCCCTGGTTTGAGGTTTGTAGAAGCTTTTCAATCTCTTTTTGGACTGAACTTGCTTTTTCTATTAATAATGAATGTGTCATTTCTTCGACATCATCATACTCAGGATAATCAATGTTAACTTCAACATGAGCAAGTGTTTCTAATAACTCCTGACGCAAACGTTGTATTAACTTCGAGAGACGTCCTTCCATTTGACCAATCGCAACACTCATTGCACGGTCAGTTTTTGCTCGGATTAAATCCATTACTGCTTCAGCCTGAGATAAGTCAATCCGGCCATTCAAAAATGCTCTTTTCGTAAATTCCCCTGGTTCTGCTAAACGTGCACCATTTTCAAGCGTTAACTGTAACACTTTATTTACTGATACTAATCCACCATGACAATTAATTTCCACTACGTTTTCTCTCGTAAATGTTTTTGGAGCCTTCATAACAGAAATCATTACTTCCTCAACTGTATCTCCTGATTCAGGATCAAAAATATGACCATAGTGAATCGTATGAGATGGTACCTCTGTTAACGATTTACCCTTAAATATTTTATTTGCTATCGCTAAACTATCGTCTCCACTTAATCTAACAATCGCAATAGCTCCTTCTCCCATTGGAGTTGATATTGCCGCTATCGTATCAAAATCCATGATTATGGTCACTCTTCTTCCTCAATATACTTACGTCTCTTTTAAGACATCTGATTATCATATCAAAACTTTTTTAGCTTGTCCTATATTCATCCACATGTTTATAGTATTACCCAAAAGGATACAATCAATCTTATCCACTTGTGGATATCTTCTCCGTTCATATGATCTACTCTTATTTTAACTTATCCACAACCTAAATGACAACTACTTCATACTTGTGCACAAGACAGAAATACACAAAAATAGACAAAAAAATAAAAGGGTAATTATACTCTTACTGAATCTCGTTAAAAAGTATTGCTTTTGGTAGAAGAATCCTGCCAAATCTCTCTCCATAATAAGTGATTTTTTTATTTACCTGACCTCATAGAAAGTTCTTTCCAAGCTCGGCGGAAATATAACAAAAAAAGTCCTAGACTGATTCATTCAGTCTAGGACTTTTAACTACTTTTTTATAATTGGTGAGATCACAAGGTGACGATGAGGTTCTTCTCCTGCAGAATAGGTCTTTACCTCTTTATTTTTCAATAATACCGTATGAATAACTTTTCGTTCATAAGAAGGCATAGGTTCAAGTGACACCTCTTGTTTCGACTTAGCAGCTTTATATGCCAATCGATGTGCAAGCTGCTCAAGTGCTTCTCTTCTTCGTAAACGATAATTCTCTGCATCTACGATGATTGTACGATATTGATTAGTAGAACGATTAAAGACAAGCTGAGCTAGATATTGAATGGAATTTAAGGTTTGACCTCTTTTCCCTATTAATAATGCAATATCTTTTCCAGATAAATGATAGATCACTTCTCGATCTACTTCTTTACTCTCAATCTTCACATCTAAACCCATTTTTTTCGTTATATCATATAAAAATTGTTCTGTATCTTTTTTTGCATTTTTCTTTAATGTTACTTTTATAACATAGTTCCGAGCACCAAAAAGACCAAATAACCCTTTTTTTCCCTCTTCTACTACATCTATTTCTACTTCTTCTCTTGATGCATTCATCTGAGCTAGTGCTGAACTTACTGCCTCTTCAAAAGTTGAACCTATAGCAGTTACTTCTTTCACTTTTTTGCTCCTCCTGCATTGTTTTCTTTAATTTCTGGACCTTTAATTACATACGTTTGTACAATCATGAAAAGGTTACCCACTACCCAATATAATGAAAGTGCTGCAGGGAAGTTAAAAGCAAATACTACAATCATAATTGGCATAATCCAAAGCATCATTGTCATTTGAGGGTTCGGTGGTGAACCTGCCATCATAATTTTTTGCTGAATGAATGTTGTGATACCAGCAACGATTGGTAAAATAAAAAATGGATCTGGAGAACCTAAATCTACCCATAAAAAAGAATGAGTCTTAATTTCACTTGTCCTCATAATCGCATGGTAGAATGCAATTAAAATTGGCATTTGAATTAAAATTGGGAAACATCCTGCAAGTGGGTTTACTCCATGCTTTTGAAATAAAGCCATTGTTTCTTGTTGCAGCTTTTGTTGTGTTTTTTGATCTTTTGAGCTGTATTGCTCACGTAATCTCTGCATTTCCGGCTGCAAAGCTTGCATCGCCTTTGAGCTCTTTGTTTGTTTAATCATTAATGGTAAAAGAACTAAGCGAATGATTAAAGTTACGATAATAATAGAAAGGCCATAGTTTTCATTAAATAATTCAGCAAAATACGTAATTAGCATTGATAATGGATAAACAAAATATTGATTCCAAACTCCTGTACTTTCAGCTGTAATGTCTTGATTTACTTCCATACAGCCTGTTAGAGTTGCTAGAATTGCAAGTATTGCCACAAATAATAATAACCGCTTCTTCACTTCTGTTATATCCTCCTTTATTTTCAAATCGTAAATAAATACGATTTAATATCAAAAACAAAAAACTAGTAAAACTAGTAATCAATAACTGTATTGTATCATCTTTCAATTAAAAATTCTTTCTATATTCCGTATTAAATTCATGACAAATTCAGCATTTACTATCGATATATTCTAGAAAATTGTCGAAACATAGAACTCTCTACTTTTTTGATAGAATCTTTGCTAATTTACAAACATGCTCTAATGATGATTTAAATTGATAATAATCCATTTCAGCTGTCGGTTTTCTTGCAATAATAATAAAATCCTTGCCTGGTTTAAGCTGATCGCTAAATTCATGAAGAACTTGTCTTATTAACCTTTTGATTCGATTACGAGCTACAGCATTCCCAATTTTTTTACTAACAGATAAACCTACTCGAAATGTTGGTTGACCAGGATTGTCCAATACATATATCACAAACTGTCTATTGGCAGTTGAAATCCCCTTTTTAAAAATCTCTTGAAAATCTTCATTTTTCTTGATTCTATACGTTTTCTTCATAGTTACACTCCATTTGCTGCATAAAGAAATAAAGTTCATGCACCTTTAAAAGTAACGTTTTATTGCACATTACAATTCTCGATTATGTAATATACGTGCTACTCTTCTTACAGATTTTCCAATTATGGTACAAATAAAACATACACCAAAACGTAAAGATGGTCCTATTTTTCAAAATTAGGCCGAAAAAAGACCACTGATTATTCAGTGGTCTTATGCTGATAATACTTTTCTTCCTCTTAGACGACGACGAGCAAGAACTTTTCTTCCATTTGCGCTGCTCATACGGCTACGAAAACCATGAACTTTACTACGCTTACGCTTATTTGGTTGGTAAGTACGTTTCATTCCAATACACCTCCTCATAGGATACTACTTGTAGTAGATCCTACTTGAATCACTACTATTAATAGTAAACTTTACACTTCCCTATATCATCAGGAGCTTAGTTATTACTTTTTTCTTAATCACTAAAAAGCAATTTACTTTTATAGGGATCGCGTTAATGAACAATCAACATACTAAGGATATTGTTCAAAAATCCTATTTAAAAAAAATGTCCAAAGACAGTCTTTATAATTATAGTGAAGGATACTATTAAATGTCAACTTGATTTCAAAAAAACCAATATTTTCCCTAAAACATGACTTTTAACCACTTGTGGATAAGTTTTTTAGACATCTTTCAACTTTTTCTCCAGTTATCGACAAGTTTTACACAGTATCTTGTGTTGTGGACAAAAAAAACCCACAAGTTGTTGTACTTGTGGATAACCTTTAAAAAACCGTTGCAACACTTATTTTTATTTGTTATTATATTAATGTTTTCACACTTAATAATCTAACACCCTACATATCACTATCCACAGACTGTGGATAAAATGTGGATAGTTTATTAAGAGGCTGTGAAGAATTTTGTCCACAAACCGTGAATACTGTCGAAAAGTCACTTTTCTACTATAATATATAACTAGTAACATCAGTTGTGGAAATGTATATTTATACTATTGTATTCGGCCGACTGTACAAAGGTTGTACAACGCAAAGAAATAGGAAAAGGAGGGATAGGATTGGAAAATATCTCGGACTTATGGAATAAAGCCTTAAAAGAAATCGAGAAAAAGCTGAGTAAGCCTTCCTTTGAAACATGGCTAAAATCTACAAAGGCACATGCTCTCCAAAATAATACGTTAATTATCACAGCACCTAATGAATTTGCTAGAGATTGGCTAGAATCACGATATTCGTCACTTATTGCTGATACAATCTATGACATAACTGGTGCAGAACTAACAATTAAATTTATTATTCCTCAAAATCAGTCCGAAGTGGATTTTGACCTCGAGCCACCGAAGAAGCAAATCGTAAAGGCCGATGATGAACCACATGAATTACCTCAGAGTATGCTAAATCCAAAATACACATTCGATACGTTTGTTATTGGATCTGGTAATAGATTTGCTCATGCTGCTTCACTAGCTGTAGCAGAGGCTCCAGCTAAGGCCTACAATCCTCTATTTATTTACGGGGGTGTTGGACTAGGGAAAACTCACTTAATGCACGCAATTGGCCATTATGTAATAGATCATAATCCTTCTGCTAAAGTTGTCTACTTATCATCTGAAAAATTCACAAATGAATTTATTAACTCTATTCGTGACAACAAAGCTGTCGATTTTCGTAATAAATATCGCAGTGTAGATGTATTACTTATAGATGATATTCAGTTCCTAGCTGGAAAAGAACAAACACAAGAGGAATTTTTCCATACGTTTAATACTCTTCATGAGGAAAGTAAGCAAATTGTCATTTCAAGTGATAGACCTCCAAAGGAAATTCCTACACTTGAAGATCGTCTTCGCTCAAGATTTGAATGGGGCTTAATTACGGATATCACCCCTCCAGACTTAGAAACGAGAATTGCAATCTTGCGCAAGAAAGCAAAAGCTGAAGGACTAGATATCCCTAACGAAGTTATGCTTTATATCGCAAACCAAATTGATACGAATATTAGAGAGTTAGAAGGAGCATTAATTCGTGTTGTTGCATACTCTTCATTAATTAATAAAGATATTAATGCGGATTTAGCAGCAGAAGCATTAAAAGATATTATTCCAAGTTCTAAGCCCAAGGTGATAACAATCCTTGATATTCAACGTATCGTTGGTCAACACTACAACATAAAGTTAGAAGACTTTAAAGCGAAGAAACGTACGAAATCGATTGCTTTCCCTCGTCAAGTAGCTATGTACTTATCAAGGGAATTAACAGATTTCTCATTACCGAAAATTGGTGAAGAGTTTGGTGGACGAGATCATACAACGGTGATTCATGCCCATGAAAAGATCTCTACCCTTCTTCAAACAGATTCACAACTACAAAGTCAGTTAAAAGAGATCCAAGGACTTTTAAAAAATTAATTTTTATACCTTAATAGTGTGAATAACTTGAACATGATTACACACAGTCTATCCACATGTGGATAGACTGTGTTTCCTTTCACTTTTCATGCTTATCCACAAATCCACAGGCCCTATTACTATTACTACTATTTTTTTAAATAAATTATTATTATATGATTAGAAAATTTACTTATGACAAAAAGGAGATTTTTATAATGAAATTTTCGATTCAAAAAGATTATCTTGTTCAAGGTGTTCAAGATGTAATGAAGGCCGTCTCATCAAGAACAACAATTCCGATTTTAACGGGTATTAAAATTGTTGCGACAAGAGAAGGTGTTACTTTAACAGGAAGTGATTCAGATATTTCGATTGAATCGTTTATTCCAGTTGAAGAAGCTGGAGATGAAATTGTAGAAGTGAAAGAAACAGGAAGTATCGTATTGCAAGCACGATTCTTTAGCGAGATTGTAAAAAAGTTACCGCAAGACAATGTAGAAATTGAAGTGGTAAACCAATTACAAACAGTCATCCGATCAGGAAAAGCTGAGTTCAACTTAAATGCTATTGATGCAGAAGAATATCCACACCTACCACAATTAAGTGAAGAACATGTTTTTACATTACCTGCTGATTTGTTAAAACATATTATTCGTCAAACGGTGTTTGCCGTATCAACTTCTGAAACTAGACCAATCTTAACAGGTGTAAACTGGAAAATTGAAAATGATGAATTGCATTGTATTGCAACAGATAGTCACCGTTTAGCTTTTAGAAAGTGCTCGATTGATACAAACAATCAATTACCTACTGCCAACGTTGTTATTCCAGGGAAGAGTTTAAATGAATTAAGTAAAATTTTAGATGATACAACCGATCATGTGGAAATCGTTATGACAGAACAACAAGTACTATTTAAAATGAAAAATATCCTATTCTTCTCAAGATTATTAGACGGAAACTATCCTGATACTTCAAGACTAATACCGACAGAAAGCAAAACAGATATTTATTTAAATAGTAAAGAATTCTTACATGCAATTGACCGTGCTTCCCTACTTGCTAGAGAAGGAAGAAATAATGTTGTTAAATTCAGTACATTAGAACAAGGGACAATTGAGATTTCATCAGATTCACCAGAAATCGGAAAAGTCACAGAAGAGATTCAAAGTGAGAAGATTGAAGGGGAAGACTTAAAAATCTCCTTTAGTGCGAAGTTTATGATGGATGCATTAAAAGCAATTGATGGATCAGATGTAAAAATTAGTTTTACTGGTGCAATGAGACCTTTCTTTATCCAACCAGTTAATGATGATAAAACATTGCAGTTAATTCTACCTGTAAGAACATACTAATCAAATAAGATACCGGCAATAATGTCGGTATCTTATTTCGTATTCATATTAAGTATTTAGATGAATAGGATGACCTTCTTTTATTGTTTTCAATAATTTAGTACAATAAGAAATAGTGTATACATCCTTCTAAAAGTAAAAACTTTTAGAAATGAACGAGGAGATGTCAATGTCAAAAAGAATTGAAATAAATACAGAGTACATTACACTTGGACAATTTTTAAAATTAGCAGGTGTAATCGATACAGGTGGAATGGCAAAGTGGTTTTTGTCAGAATACGAAATTATCGTAAATGGAGAAAACGATAATCGTAGAGGGAGAAAACTTCGAGATGGAGATACAATCAAAATCGAAGGAAAAGGATCCTTTACGGTAGCTTCTGTACCTGAATCCGTAGAAGATTAAACGTGTGGGGGAATACCCTTGTATATTGAAAATTTAACTGTGACGAATTACAGAAATTACGAAAAAACTGCCGTTGAATTTGAGAATAAAGTAAATGTTATATTAGGTGAAAACGCTCAAGGTAAAACGAATCTTATGGAAGCCATCTACGTTTTAGCTATTGCAAAGTCGCATCGTACCTCGAATGATAAAGACATGATACGTTTTGAGGAAGAGTATGCTAAAATAGAAGGTAGAGTTCATAGAAAGAAGGGGCCGCTCTCACTTCAATTAGTGATTTCAACAAAAGGTAAAAAGGCAAAATTAAATCATCTGGAACAGCAAAGGTTAAGTCAATATATTGGAGCGATGAATATTGTCATGTTTGCTCCTGAGGATCTTAATTTAGTTAAAGGAAATCCTCAAGGTAGACGAAGATTCTTGGATATGGAGATTGGACAGGTATCTCCAATCTATATGCATGACTTAAGTTTGTACCAGAAGATTTTAAGTCAACGAAATCACTATTTAAAGCAGCTTTCAAGACAAAAAGAAAAAAATCTTACTATGCTAGATGTGCTTACAGCTCAGTTAATAGAAGTAGCTGCAAAGATTCTAAAGAAACGATTTGAATTCCTGGATTTACTTCAAAAATGGGCAGAACCAATCCATAAAGGAATAAGTAGAGATCTAGAAACGTTAGAAATTCAGTATAAAGCTTCGGTTGATGTATCAGAGAACATAGACTTGTCGAAAATGATAGAAAGCTATGAGCAAAAATTTGATAAAATAAGAGATAGAGAAATTGATCGAGGTATGACTCTTGCTGGTCCTCATCGTGACGATCTTATTTTCTTCGTAAATGGTAAGGACGTGCAAAACTTTGGATCACAAGGACAACAACGAACAACTGCCCTATCCTTAAAGCTAGCTGAGATTGAACTTATCCACTCAGAAATTGGAGAATATCCGATTCTTTTATTAGATGATGTATTATCTGAGTTAGATGATTTTAGACAATCCCATTTGCTTAATACCATTCAAGGGAAAGTCCAAACATTTGTAACAACAACAAGTGTAGAAGGTATTGATCATGATACATTGAAAGAAGCTGCTCAATATTATGTAACAGCTGGTTCAATAGAGAAGTTAAAATGAGGTGATGATAGTTGTTTATACATTTAGGAGAAAACGTCGTTGTACCAATAGACGAAATTATAGCAATTCTAGATGGACAACTATACCACTCTTCGACGATTGTTCAAGAGTTCATTTACGGTCAACGAAAATCCAAAGAAATTATTGAAATATCAACAACAATGAAAACAATTGTTGTAACGATACATGATATTTATTTTTCACCGTTAGCCTCTATGACGTTAAAAAAGAGAGCTAACCAATTATTTGACCCAGTAGTAAATATCGATTAGAAAATTTGTGGTTCTTATAACTAGAACTAGATTGCAGGTGATTTGAATGGCAATGGATCAAAAAGAAATGGATCAACAACCATCATATGATGAGAATCAGATACAGGTATTAGAAGGATTAGAAGCTGTTCGAAAGCGTCCGGGAATGTATATTGGTTCAACGAGCGCAAAAGGACTTCACCACCTTGTATGGGAAATCGTTGATAACAGTATTGACGAAGCTTTAGCGGGATATTGTTCTGAAATCAATGTAGCAATTGAAGAAGACAATAGTATTACGGTAAGGGATAATGGTCGTGGTATTCCAGTAGGGATTCATGAAAAAATGGGTAGACCTGCTGTAGAAGTTATCATGACAGTACTTCATGCCGGCGGTAAGTTCGGCGGTGGAGGTTATAAAGTTTCAGGTGGTCTTCATGGTGTTGGTGCTTCAGTTGTTAATGCCTTATCAACAGTGCTAGAAGTTTATGTACATCGTGATGGAAAAATCCATTATCAAAAGTTTTTACGTGGAGTACCAGATGGGGATTTAGAGATTATCGGTGAATCAGATGAAACTGGTACGATCGTTCACTTTAAACCAGATGGGGAGATTTTCACTGAAACGTTAGAGTATGACTACGATACATTGGCTAATCGTATCCGAGAACTAGCTTTCTTAAACCGTGGATTAAAAATCACGATTGAAGATAAGAGACCAGAGCGAGAGCGTTCAAATGAATATATGTATGAGGGCGGAATTAAATCATATGTTGAGCATTTAAACCGTTCTAGAGAAGCAGTTCATGAGGATGTTGTTTATGTAGAAGGCGAGAAGGATAATATCGCAGTTGAAATTGCCCTTCAATACAATGACAGTTTCACAAGTAATATATACTCATTTGCCAATAATATTCATACGTACGAAGGCGGAATGCATGAAGTTGGCTTTAAGACAGCTCTTACTCGTGTTATTAATGACTATGCAAAGAAAAATAGTCTGTTAAAGGATAGTGAAAGCAACTTAACAGGTGAAGATGTTCGTGAAGGACTAACCGCAATTGTCTCTATTAAACACCCAGACCCTCAATTTGAAGGGCAAACAAAAACGAAGCTTGGTAATAGTGAAGCAAGAACGATTACGGAAGCTACCTTTGGGGAAACTTTTGAGAAATTCATGCTAGAAAATCCTTCAGTTGCTAGAAAAATTATTGAAAAGGGAATTATGGCTTCACGCGCTCGTATGGCTGCTAAAAAAGCGAGAGAGTTAACACGACGCAAGAGTGCTCTAGAGGTTTCCAGTCTACCTGGTAAACTTGCTGACTGTTCTTCTAAAGATCCAGCTGCTAGTGAAATTTATATTGTTGAGGGTGACTCAGCGGGTGGATCTGCGAAGCAAGGTCGTGATCGCCATTTCCAAGCAATTCTTCCATTACGTGGTAAAATATTAAATGTTGAAAAGGCGAGATTAGATAAAATTTTATCTAACAATGAAATAAGAGCTATGATCACAGCATTTGGTACGGGTATTGGTGGGGATTTCGATATTACAAGAGCTCGTTATCACAAAGTTGTAATTATGACAGATGCCGATGTAGACGGTGCCCATATTAGAACGTTATTACTAACTTTCTTCTATCGCTACATGAGACCAATCATTGAACATGGATATATATATATTGCTCAGCCACCTCTATATAAAATTCAACAAGGTAAGCGTATTGAGTATGCTTATAATGATCGTGAATTGGAAGAAACATTAGGAAGCATGTCTAGTCAACCTAAACCTGGCATTCAGCGTTATAAGGGTCTTGGGGAAATGAACCCTACTCAATTATGGGAAACAACAATGGACCCAGACACAAGAACATTACTTCAAGTAACTTTACAAGATGCAATCGAAGCGGATGAAACGTTTGAAATGTTAATGGGAGATAAGGTTGATCCAAGACGTAATTTTATCGAAGAAAATGCACAGTACGTTAAAAACTTAGATATCTAATATATGGATGAACATGAAACTCCTCAAGGAGGATTAATATGACTGAGAGTCGTAAATCACAAGTAAAAGAAATTAATATAAGTCATGAAATGAAAACTTCATTTCTAGATTATGCAATGAGTGTAATTGTTTCACGTGCCCTTCCTGATGTTAGGGATGGGCTCAAGCCTGTACATAGACGTATTTTATATGCTATGAACGACCTTGGAATGACGGCTGATAAAGCATATAAGAAGTCAGCACGTATCGTAGGTGAAGTAATTGGTAAGTATCACCCGCATGGTGACTCTGCTGTTTACGAAACGATGGTACGTATGGCTCAAGATTTTAACTATCGCTATATGTTAATTGATGGTCACGGAAACTTCGGATCTGTCGATGGAGATGCGGCAGCAGCAATGCGTTATACAGAAGCTCGTATGTCCAAAATTGCAATGGAAATCATTCGTGATATTAACAAAAACACGATTGATTACAAAGACAATTATGATGGTTCGGAAAGAGAACCTGTAGTTCTACCGGCACGTTTCCCGAATCTTTTAGTAAACGGTGCAGCGGGTATTGCTGTAGGGATGGCTACGAATATTCCACCTCACCAACTTGGTGAAGTAATTGATGGTGTACTAGAGTTGAGTAAAAACCCTGACATCACAATTGATGAATTGATGGAGACTGTTAAAGGGCCAGATTTCCCTACTTCTGGACAAATTTTAGGTAGGAGTGGTATAAGAAAGGCGTACCAAACAGGCCGTGGTTCCATTATTATTCGTGCAAAGGTGGAAATTGAAGAAAAAGCAAACGGTAGACAAACAATTATCGTAAATGAAATTCCATATCAAGTGAATAAAGCGAAGCTTATCGAAAAGATTGCTGAATTAGTTCGTGATAAGAAAATAGATGGAATTACTGACTTACGTGATGAGTCAGACCGTAATGGTATGCGGATTGTTATCGAGGTTCGTCGTGATGCAAATGCAAATGTTCTTTTAAATAACTTATTTAAACAAACAGCGCTTCAAACTAGCTTTGGTATTAATATGCTCGCTTTAGTAAACGGACATCCTAAGGTTTTAAATCTTAAGGAGATCCTACACCATTATTTAGAACATCAAAAAGTAGTTATTAGAAGAAGAACGCAATTTGAGCTTGATAAAGCAGAAGCCCGTGCCCATATTTTAGAAGGATTACGTATTGCTTTAGATCATTTAGATGAAGTTATTGCATTAATTCGTAGCTCCAGAACAACTGACATAGCAAAAGAAGGATTAATGACTCAATTTTCTCTTTCTGAAAAACAAGCACAAGCTATCTTAGATATGCGTTTGCAACGTTTAACAGGGTTAGAAAGAGAAAAGATTGAAGATGAATATAATGAGTTAGTAACTTTAATTGCTGAATTAAAAGCAATTCTAGCTGATGATGAAAAGGTATTACAAATTATTAGAGAAGAATTAATGGAAGTTAAAGAACGCTTTAATGATGTAAGACGTACTGAAATAGTAGCTGGTGGATATGAAATGATCGAGGATGAGGATTTAATTCCTGAAGAAAATATCGTAATCTCATTAACACATAACGGCTATATTAAACGACTACCTGCATCTACGTATCGCGCACAAAAACGTGGTGGTCGTGGTATTCAGGGTATGTCAACAAATGAGGATGACTTCGTTGAGCAATTGTTAACTACGTCTACTCACAATACAATTCTATTCTTTACGAACAAAGGAAAAGTATACAGAACAAAAGGATATGAAATACCTGAATTTAGTCGTACAGCAAAAGGAATCCCAATTATTAATCTCTTGGAGATTGATAAAGGTGAATGGATTAATGCGATGATTTCTGTAGATGAATTTTCGGATGATGCTTATCTTTTCTTTACGACTAAGCAAGGTATATCAAAGCGTTCTCCATTATCCTCCTTTAGTCATATCCGAAAAGGTGGCTTAATTGCTGTAAATCTTCGAGAAGGAGATGAACTTATCTCTGTTAAAAATACTGATGGAACAAAAGATATTATCATCGGTACGAAGAAAGGTATGTTAATTCGTTTCCATGAACAAGATGTAAGATCAATGGGAAGAACTGCAACTGGTGTTAAAGGTATAACATTAGACGAAGATGATGAAGTTGTAGGGATGGAGATTTTAGAAGACGGCTACGATGTTTTAGTTGTTACGAAAAATGGTTACGGAAAGCGTACACCAAAAGCAGAATATCGTATACAGAGCCGTGGTGGTAAAGGACTTCGTACGACTACCATTACAGAAAAGACTGGCTTCGTTATGTCAATTAAGACAGTAACTGGTGAAGAAGATATTATGATTATAACGGCAAGTGGTGTTATCATCCGTATGGCAACAGATGGAATATCACAGTTCGGAAGATACGCGCAAGGTGTAAGATTAATTCGTCTAGGCGATGAAGAAAATGTCTCGACAATTGCTGTAGTTGAAAAAGAAGACGAAAAAGATTTTGATGAAGAAGAATTAGAAGGAACAGAAGCTCCAGAAGTAACTTCAGATTCAGAAGAAAATCAAGAATAGAAAAAAATTTTAAGGAACACGTCGAAGTGTTCCTTTTTTTTTAGTAAAATATAAATAGGACAAGTTCTTGATCGAGAGGAGACAATTATGAAGGTTCCTATTACTCAACTTAGAGAAGGTTGTATATTGTCAGATGATGTCACCTCATTAACCAATAAACCACTCATTCCTAAAAAGACAATTATAAATAAACAACATATTCAATTACTTCAAGCTTTTTTAATTAATGAGATACAGGTTGAATCTACATTAGTTAATGGCAAACCATTTAGACCTTATGAAAGTCATGATGATGAATTAGAGAACGATGAAAATGCAAACATTTCATTCACAGCACATTATCTAAAATCAGTACAAGAATATAAAAAGATATTTCAAGATTGGCAATCTGGTTCCCAGGTTGATATTGTGAAGGTGCGGAAATTCTTTATTCCACTATTAGAACGTAGCCTGCGCTCGGGATCGGAAATATTTACTTTACATCATTATTCAACAAAAGAAGACTACTTATTTCACCATTCAGTAACTGTAGGTTTGCTTTCAGGCTTTTTAGGGAAAAAGCAGAACTATGAAAAAGGGCAATGGCTGCAAATTGCAATCGCTGGTCTATTATCAGATTGCGGGATGGCAAAAGTAAGCCCCAAAATATTAGATAAGCAAACAGCACTCTTACCTGAAGAATATAATGAAATCCGCTATCATCCAACGCATGGATATAAAATGCTTCAAAACTTACCAGTAATACGCGAAGGTGTAAAACTAGGAGTATTCCAGCATCATGAACGAACTGATGGAAGCGGATATCCTTTAGGGATTTCAGGGGAAAAAATCCATCCGTACGGTAAGATTATAGCAGTTGCAGATGTATATCACGCAATGACATCAGAAAGAGCATATCGTTCTAAACAATCGCCATTTAAAGTATTAGAGATGATTTTACAAGATAGTTTCGGACAATTTGATATTCAGGTTATTCAAGCCTTAACATCTGGACTTGCAAACTTCTCAATTGGAACAAAAGTAAGATTATCAGATGGACAAATAGGGGAAATTGTATTTGTAGAGTCAAAGTCACCAACAAGACCAATGGTGAAGTTAGAAGATAGGAATGAATTTATTCAACTATCAAATCGACTAGATCTCTTTATCGAAGAGATCATAACAGAGTGAGAGGAGAAACCTTCCACTCTTTTTTTCTAGATTCAATAAAAACGAATAAAATATGTTGACTTCATATATCCAGCATGATATATTAATAAAGTCGCTTCTAGGCGATAGCAGTTCTTTGAAAACTAAACAAAACGTCAAGCGTGTTGGTTTCTAACCAACGCAAAATTTTTAAAAACTATCTATTTAATAGATAGCCAGCAAGTAAATGAGCAATCAAACACTTTATTGGAGAGTTTGATCCTGGCTCAGGACGAACGCTGGCGGCGTGCCTAATACATGCAAGTCGAGCGGATTGATGGGAGCTTGCTCCCTGATATCAGCGGCGGACGGGTGAGTAACACGTGGGCAACCTGCCTGTAAGACTGGGATAACTTCGGGAAACCGGAGCTAATACCGGATAACTTCAAGCACCTCCTGGTGCTTGAATAAAAGACGG
>NZ_JAFELM010000017.1 GCF_016890225.1 Bacillus suaedaesalsae
GGAAGCATTCCTGTAATGATTAAAAATGGCATTTGAACATAAAAATAACCTCTTGGTATGATATAAGTGTCCTAAGCTTGCCGGCAAAAAGGACAAATCATATATTCCAGGAGGCTTTCAAAATGAATTATAACCAAAATAATAAGATTGCTCAAATTACTTCTCAAACACTAATTATAGGTGTTGATATTGCGAAATTCAAGCACGTAGCTCGTGCGCAGGACTATAGAGGTTTGGAGTTTGGTAAACCTCTATACTTTGGAAATGCGAGAGATAGTTTTGATAGATTTGTTGAATGGATTAAAGAGATACAGGATCAACAAAACATGAATAAAGTAATCATTGGTGTTGAACCTACTGGACACTACTGGCTAAATTTAGCCCATTATCTAAAGGGTACTGACTTCAAGTTAGTAGTTGTCAATCCAGCTCATGTTAAGAAGACAAAGGAATTAGATGATAATTCCCCAACTAAGAATGATGTGAAAGATGCAAAGGTCATTGCCCAATTAGTGAAAGACGGAAGATACGCTGAACCTAATATTCCAGAAGGAATATATGCCGATCTTAGAATCGCTAGAAAAATACGCGATCAATTATCCGTCGACCTACAAGCGGTACAAGGGCAAATTCACAATTGGATTGACCGATATTTCCCTGAATTCCTAACAGTCTTTAAAGATTGGGAGGGGCTTTCTGCTCTACAAATATTAAAGCTAAATCTACTACCACATGAGTTAGCTGAACTCCCTGATCAAGAGTTATTAGCTCATATTAGGAAAGCTGCAAAACGTGCAGTGGGTATAAGTAGAATAAAAGAATTAAAGAAGGTGGCCGGCGTTTCAATCGGAATCCGTGAGGGTTCAGATTTGGCCAAATTAGAGTTAAGCACGTTGTTAGATAAGTATGAACTCATTACTAAAAAGTTTGAACAACTAGAGGTTAAAAGGGACGAGCTATTAGAACAAATACCAGGAGTGCACCAAATGCTAGCGATTACTGGGATAGGAAAAGATACGATAGCTGGGTTCTTTGCAGAGATTGGAGATTTACGTTATTACTCACATCCAAGGCAAATCATTAAACTTGCAGGATTAAGCTTGATGGAACACACATCAGGAAAACATAAGGGACAAACCAGAATAACCAAAAGAGGCAGGAGAAACCTAAGAGCCCTTTTGTTTAGAGTCATTATGCCCCTTGTAGCTAAGAATTCTGCTTTTAAAGCCTTACATGAATACTATACAAAGCGACCTGATAATCCATTAAAAAAGATGCAGTCACTGATCGCTTTATGTAATAAATTGATACGAGTGTTATTTGCAATAGGTAAGAAACAATTTGTGTTTAGTGAAGAAAGAATGTTGAAGGATATTCCTCATATGGCTGAATTGCCAAAAGTAGCTTAGAATTCTCGATATAACGTATAAATCATGCTTTTATAGTAGTTAATCTCAATAATTAATAGACATTTGAAGCACGGATTAGTCAGTAAAACAACTAAAATACGGACATAGATCCTGTCGGGAAGCATAACTGACATCTACCTCATGGAAAGGTTGGACGAAGGAATTTTGGAGCATAGACTCTGTGAGATATGGGAGGGTTGACCTCCATGAGAAATGTAGACATCCACCAGTGCGACCATACTTTAACTGGATTTCCACCTTTTGGATTAAGGTGGCTTGGGTACCTACAGTCTTTTTTGCTTCTCAACTCCAAAATTTAACTAAAATACAACTTTATCCCATGTTATTAAAGTCTATTAAATATGGATGACTATGAAATCGTGAGAAAAAACGAGAAATCGAGAGATTTACCTTTCTATATAGAGGGAGTTTAGTTAAACAAGTTCAGGTAATATAAAGTGGGACATACCTCTCAAAAGATTGAATATAATGTTGTTAAGGTAATTATTATCGGGGTGATTTCTTTTGAAAGAATTTAAAAAAGCGGTACTTAGAACAATTGAAATCTTTGTAATCTTAGCAACTGGCTTACTTTTCACTGTTTACATTTTGAAACCTATTTACGAGAGCTTTGGAATTAAATTTATGGGGAATGTTTGGGTAAACTGGTTTGGAATATCTTATATTCTATTTGTCGTGTACACGCTGATTTTTGCTCTGTTTTTATTTAAGGACAGTCTACTTTTCAAACATCGAATTACATCGTTCTTTTTTGGGCTTGTTTTTATCGGTGCCAATTATGTAGTTTTTATTCCTTTTGTAAAAGGTGAAAATCCATTTTAATCTTAATAAAATCAGGTAAAATTAAAGTAATCTAAAATCGCTTGTTTCACTAAAGGGTGCGTTGATCCTGGAAGGGATTAACGCTTTTTATGTAGAAGTAATTGTACTAACGGGGAAGGATAGTTCAATTATAGACATAGACTGAAATGGGGTTAGAACTCTTGAAATTATTAATTATTATATTAGTTTATTTATTACTCGATTCAATACTATGTAAATTATTAAAAGTTAAACGTAAAAGTATTTTTGGAAGATATGAGCATTTGGATGTTAAGTATGCTTCTACAGAAAAATATTTATTCTATGCTTGTTTGGGCTTTATGGTTATTAACCTTTTTTTTGATATTGTTAATAGTCCTTTTACTATTATGTGGTTATTTTTTTCGATTCTCTGGCTTTATAGAGGGTATCAAGAATGGAAATTTAATAAGGAAAACAAAGTATACGTTCTTAGCTGGTTTAGTTCAATTGTCTTTGGTGCAATAGCTTTTTTAACTTTAGTAGGAATAACATAAGTTTTCACTAAAGGGGAAGGATAGTGGAATAAGGCAAAAGGGAGGGTTCAATTGTTGAACAATTTGCTAAGTAAAAATCAACTAATACAACTTGTTGAGGAAATTGTAAATCCGCAAACAAGTGAAGAAGAGATTAACAAGAAGATAGAAATATTAGAGCGAAATGTGACTCATCCAGCTCCTACCGATATAATCTTTTGGAATGAAGAAGAACTCTCGCCGATAGAAATAGTAGAACGACTGTTGAATTATAAACCTATATCATTATAAAGAATCTCTACAACATTAAGCGTGTAGGGCAAAGTTATATTTAGGAGAAGTTCTCAACTAAAGGGGAAGTATAGTTGAACAACAAAATGAAATGGAGAAATTCTCATGGGCTGTGAATGTAATAATTTTGATGTAATAGAATTGCAACGAAACGACATCTCAAAAAGAATTAAAGAAACAAAAACATTAAAGAAAAAACTAAAATTACTTGCTAAACATCCTAATGGTGAAGACCAATTATATGAATGTGATAAATGTGAACAACTTTGGCAAGGGAGTTATGCCTGGAACTTTGGGAATGGAGAATACTTATTTAAAGTTCCGAAAGTTGATACAGAGAAATGGCATGTAGAACAATTTGTAGCACCAGATGAGATTCTAATTTATTTGGCAATCATGGATAGGTTCTTAACAGAAAATAGATTTGAAGTATCAGAGGAATTTTGCAAAAAGGATCATTGTATTAACAAAGCGGTAAAAGGTCTTAACTTTTGTCTAAAACATCACATAAAATCATTGCAAAATATAGGAACTTTACCCCAAACTCCATCTGGTAAGCTATTTGAAACATATGAAAAAATCTTTAAAAAGTACCAAGCTATATTTGAACAGATTATTATGAGTTGACTAACGGGGAAGTTTAGTTGAAAAAGAAATATAAAAGAGGATCTTAATGATCCTCTTTTACTTGTTAAATTATCTTAAAATATCTTATTAAAAAAGCACTAAAGTACGCGTTTCTTTGGTCTGTCTTTCTGCCTTTTTTAATCTTAGAGCAAATATTATAGAGCAATTTTAGAAGAATATTATACACTAAATTTATATTTTTTGTATTGGGAAAATGAGGCTTAATAAATGCATTAATTGAATCAAAAACACTATGATTTTCCCAATACAAAGATACATAATTTCCCTTTATGATAGATAGTAGATTCGAATCATTTTTATAAAATATCTAATCAAGTTAGGAGAATAAGCACATGAAAAAAGTATTAGCTGCAATATTTGTAGGAGTATTAACCTTCAGCATGATTTTAACTCCACATGATGCATTTGCATCAACATCTGAAACAACAGAGTTTACCTATTATTATAATGGTGTAAAATTTGTCTCTGATAAGGAACTTACTGAAGAAATGATTCAAGATCTTTATAATCAAGCAGTATCACCATCTGCTTCTTCTATTACTAGTAAGTCTTTAAGTAATACTATTGATGAGCCAGGTTATGTAATTCCTAATGAGGGTGGCTCTAGAATGCTTACTGACAAAATCTATAGAACATATGATAATACAGATGTTGAAATTGCAGCAGGAATTATTGCAGCACTGCTATTGAAAAAAGCTCCTGCTAAATTTAGTCAGTCGAGATACGAAGCATTTATAACTGTTCCAATGACTGCATGGCTTTTATCGTTCAATGATACTTATGTGGGTTCATGGCAGACGGAATCATATAACAGCTATAATAGGTTGTACGAACAAAAGAATACTATAGTGCATTACAGATATGGAAATTACACATCACCAATGGAAGTTCAATATTACTCAGTTGGCTTTACATCAAAACCAACACCATAACAATTAATAAAATAGTCCCTCTTTTAAGAGGGATTTTTTAATATATACTATTTATTAAGAGGTGATAATTTGAAGATTCTTAAAATCTTGTACATTGTTTTAGCTCTAGTGTCATTAGTATTAAATTTTATTACCCAATCAATTTGGGCACATTTATTTTTAGTTGTTTTGTTCCCTATTACTTATTTTCTTGTTCAACTTATATACTCAATTAGAAAGAAAAATTATCTTTGGATTGGAATATCATTTACAGTATTAGCTATATCCTTTATGTATTTTATCCCATATTATATTGATAAGTTATAATCGTTAATTTGGTAAATGGTTTTTTCCTAGTGCTTCAGCTGCCGATGGCAGCTATTTTTTTCATAATAGGGATCAAAATAAATAAAGTGATAAAGAACAAGTTTGTGAATATCTTCACTTAAACTATAGGGGGCTTTAGTTAAATAAGAGCTCTTAATTAGTAGCTAAAAACTCTATGTAAAATAAAAAAGGCGTATAAAAACTGTAGTCAGTTTTAACGCCTTTTTTATTGTCAGTCATATGATGTATAACCCAAAACGAACATTTTTATAAATACGTGAGGGCGAAAAAATTTTATCTGTGTTGGTCAATAAGAATAGAATTTCCGTCAGGATCTTCAATTGTGATGTAGGCGGGACCTTCGCTTGATTCATCTGCTTTAGTCAGTATGTTGACACCTTGTTCTTTTAGTAGCTTTTGTAATTCTCGAACGTCTGTGAAGGTTTCAAGGTTTTCGGCATTTTGATTCCACCCTGGATTGAACGTTAAGATGTTCTTTTCAAACATTCCTTGAAATAGACCGATGACACAGCTATCATTTTTCATGATTAGCCAGTTATTCGAAATATCCCCGCCAAAGTCATCAAACCCAAGTTTTGAATAAAAATCTCTTGAAGCACGTATGTCTTTTACATTTAAGCTCACAGAAAAGGCACCTAGTTTCATATTTTCCATCCCCTTACTATTGATGTTTCCATTATAAGGGAATGGTTGTTGCTTGTACAACAGATAGAAGGACTTATCCTTTTTGTGTAGAAATGATAGTGTAAGAAAAATTAAACTCAAGACTAGAAATTCTACTTTTGAAGGAGGAATTACGTAAGTATTCGCGCTGTATATATAAAAAGTTGTTGTAGGAGATAAAGATGACAATTATCAATAAACTAAATTTGAAAAAATATAATAATTTAGCAGTTCTTAATCAACCAAGTGATTATGAGTTGTTTACTGGATATCAGACGATTTTGACTGAAGAGCATGATGCGATTTTCATTTTTGTAAAAATACTGGATGATATGGTTCACCATACCGAAAAAATCATACAAGAGCAGCTATTACTAGAATATGGCTACTTATTTTTTGCATACCCGAAGAAGGGTAACAAAAGGTATGAAACGTTCATTCATCGAGATGAAATTTTTCCAGCCATGAACGTAAATGAAGATGGATATGTTGGAGATAGTAATTTAAAGTTCTCACGAATGGTAAGTATGGATGATGTCTTTTCTGTTGTTGGATTGAAATATGAAAAGAAGAAGGTACAGAAGTCATCTGCAGCAAGTCAATGTGTGGCAGATTATGTAGATCAGGTGAAGGATGTAGAGCACCTGTTAGCTGAGCATCCCGGTGAGCTAAAGTTTTATCAAGAGTTAACACCTGGTTATCAAAGAGATTGGGCTCGATATATCTTTTCAGCGAAGCAACAAAAAACACGTGAAAAGCGCCAGGCACAGATGGTAGATATTCTTTCACAAGGATGTAAATCCATTGATTTATATCGTGGACAAAAGAAAAAAATCTAAACGTATAAGAACTTAATTTTCTCACCACAATAGTGAAGTAATAGTATCATTTTACTAGATTACATACTTGTTTTTTAAAAAATAGAATCATTAGGAGGAAAAACGAATGGGTAGATTAGTACATTTTGAAATTCATGTAGATGACATGGAACGAGCGAAAACTTTTTACGGTGAGATATTTGGTTGGACGTTTCAAGACTGGAGTGACTTTGCAGGTATGCCGTATTTCGGTGCAGTGACAGGAGCTGATGATGTGCCGGGGATTAATGGTGCATTAATGAAACGTCAAGGTCCAAAACCTGAACCGAATCAAGCATTAAACGGATTCTCTTGTACTCTGGGTGTAGAAGATTATGATTCTACAGAAGCCAAAATTTTAGAAATGGGTGGTACAGTCGCATTACCGAAATATGCACTTCCTGGTATGGCGTGGCAGGGGTATTATATTGATACAGAAGGAAACATATTTGGCATTCATCAACCAGATGAAAATGCCAAGTAAGAAGTACGAGAACATAGATGATCAATAAAATTGGGAAAATTACGGTATATGTAGAAGACCAAGAGCAAGCGAAAGCGTTTTGGGTAAAAAATATAGGATTTGTAGTTAGATTAGAGCAACCAATGGGTCCTAACACGACTTGGTTAGAAGTTGGCCCAAGTGATGATGAATTTACCACATTGGTTTTATACTCTAAGTCAGCCATGCAGCAGCAACAACCTTCTAAAGTCGCTCATCCATCTATTCTGTTTAGCACAACGGATATTGATGAGTCATACGAGAAGATGAAACAAAATGGTGTAAAAGTGGGCGAACTTTTAAAAATGCCATACGGATCGATGTTCACCTTTTATGATCAAGATGAAAATGAATATTTGTTAAGAGAAGATAAATAAGAGAGATATATGACACAACGATTCTATCTAGTATTAATAGTATACAAATAGCCATTTGGATAGGTAAACCTGGAGTTTAAACAGTTATGTTTAGATTCCAGGTTTTTGCTATTTTCAGTCTCGAAGTAATACTAGATTGCACCCGTTTGAGATATTATAATAGTAAATAGAATGGAGGTGAAAATATATGAAAGAAATACTGCAGCAAATTCTTACTGAATTAAAAACAGTCAAAGATAGTCAACTAGAGATGAGAAATGACATTAGTGAATTCAAAGTTGAACAAGCAGAGATGAGAAATGACATTAGTGAATTCAAAGTTGAACAAGCAGAGATGCGAAATGACATTCATGGAATAAAAGTTGAACAAGCCGAGATGAGAAAAGACATTCATGGATTAAAAGAAGAACAAGCCGAGATGAGAAAAGACATTCATGGATTAAAAGAAGAACAAGCAGAGATGAGAGAAGAAATAAAATTTTATTATGGTTCCATGATGAATAAACTCGAGGAAACAAAATCAGAATTAAAAAGTGAAATCAAGCAAATCTCTTCGGTTCAAAAGCAGCACCAAGAAGTATTGGAGATTATCAACAATAGGCAATAAACGAAACCTCATGAAAAATCCACCGCAAAATCTACTAATATCCATTATCCAATAAATGAAAGACCCCTTTACAGAATATAAAGGGGTTATTGTTATTTTACTGTTTTACTTTCTCGTAAGCTCTCGAATTTCCTTTAAAACGGGCATTTCCACTAATTCTTCCTCGGTCACTATGTCCCACTCGATACCACTAGGCTTTGGATAAGGAGAATTTGTTTTGATTAACTCCTTTTCAGTTGCAATCCAGTCAACCGTTAAGTCGAATCGATCTCGCGGGACGTCATGGTTTGTTAATTGAGCACTATGTATCGTACCGATTATCGGAACGTCTGGGTTTCCGAGTTCTCTCATAATTGCATACTCTCTGTCTGAATAGCCTTCACCTTTTCCAACTCGTCTGCCATCTGGGTGGAGGGCAACCGATCCTGTAAAAAACAAATCAATTCTCGGAATTTCAGAAAGTGGAATCTCCTTGCCGTAGGATTTGATATGGGAGAGACTAGCAGCCTTTCGTTCTTCTCCGTTTGGCACCCATTCAGGCATAACGATGATAAAGCCAGCTTTTAGCCTTGGAGTAGGAACGAGCAATGTTTTTCCATCTTTCAACACTTGTGCACGAATCGGTAATTGGGGAGAATCTGGGTTGACTTTAACCACTTTTGCCTGTCTGTACTCAGGCATTGTCGTCACAAAGTGAGCAGCCTTTTCCGCACCTTTAAAATTAGGAATTCGATTTTGCAGTGGAAAGGGGAATCTACCTAACTTATGTTCCGTTAAGTGTTGCCACTTTTCCTCGCGAATGTCTTGTTTCGTTATCATTTCATACACCTACATATCTATTATGAATGTCCTTCGTTTCCTCTTCTATCATAATATAACCTGTAAAAACGTAACAAATCATATGTATGATAAACTAAATGAGTTTCATTCGTAACTCTCATAAGTAGCAAATCTAATTAAGAATCTCCTCGAATATAAGATAATAAAAGAGAAGAAGGAAGGACTGAACTAAGGTGAGTCCTTTAAAGTAAATTATTTGATGTTAGGTTAGATAAAAAACAACTTATGTCATAGTTGTTTTTTTATTGGTAAAATCTTCTTGTATTCAGTGAATCACAAGTGTAAAATTACACTAAATAAGAAATTTGTAAGAAATAGTTATAACATCGTGATATTAGTAGAATAAGAGAGTGAATATAAAATGAAAGACTTCATTAAATAGTTTGTGGCATCTATGTCATTCGCACTCATTGGCTTTTTCATTGTATTTAATATAGGAAGTTGGGCTTGGATCAATGGAGGGCTTAATAAAAATGTTATGTTTACTGGGAATTTGATTAACTTTGTATTGATTATATTTTCGTTTTATTGTTTATTTAAATCTAATGTCGAACGTAAAACAAGGTTTATAACTATATCTATTTTTGCTTCGCTAATCCCTTTATTTGTTTTTCTAGTAAATGGCTTTCTTTTCGTTTTTTGGATTGAAAATTAATAATTCCCCGTAAGATGCTAGCAAAAAAGTTTCTTATATTAGGAGTGATCAGATGTTAACGTATCGTAAAGCAGACCCGAACGATATTGGGAAATTGGTTGAACTGAGGAAAATACAATTAATGGATGAGGGGATAGAACCAACAATTGATATTGATAAGGAACTATCCGATTTCTTTGAAGATAAGCTACGTGAAGGCAGGTTGATTCAATGGCTTGTAGAAGATGATGAAGTAATTGTTGCCTCTGGCGCGGTCATTTTTTATGATTTCCCGCCTAGCTTTACCAATAAATCTGGGAAAAAGGCATACATTGCCAATATGTACACGAATGATCAGTACCGAGGTCAAGGAATTGCAACAAATCTACTTTCAAAACTAGTAGAAGAGGTTAAAAGTTCCGGAGTATCTAGAATATGGCTTGCTGCATCGGAAATGGGAAGACCGGTGTATAAGAAGTTTGGTTTTACTGAGACGGATGAATATTTAGAGTTGAATATTAATTAATCTCGGTTATGGATAGAATTATTATGAATCGTGTGTCACAAGTAATAAAGGAGGCAAAAGACATATGAAGATCATCGTTACTAGTATATTTGTACAAGATCAAGAAAAGGCACTGAAATTTTATACGGAAAAGCTGGGGTTTGTAAAAAAAGAGGACGTTCCCGTAGGAGAGTTTAGGTGGATTACGCTTGTTTCGCCAGAGGCAAAGGACGGTACCGAACTGTTACTCGAACCGAATCAACATCCTGCAGCGAAGGAGTATCAAAAGAGGATCTACTCTGAGGGAATCCCTGCAATGATGTTTGGTGTTGAAGACATTCACCATGAGTATAAGCGATTAATGGAAACCGGTGTGACGTTTACGATGGAACCGACAAAAGCAGGGGAAGTCACGATAGCGGTGTTCGATGATACATGTGGTAATCTTATTCAAATCGTGCAGAAGTAGTCTTACATAAATGATTATTTTTGAACAGAAGGATCAGGGAGAAATCTGATTCTTTTGGTTTTTTGGTTCAAAACCTATTCTCACAACTAGACTTTTCTTCTACCCTCAACTACTAGAGTTTGCAGCAGCACTACCTGCAATAGCAGCCATCATGACAGCTTGTTACTTGATACAGATTAGCATAAATTTCAATATATTCATTTTCATTATTTTGTAATGTTGTGTTCAAATTGGTCACTCCTTATAAAAGCTTGTAACTGTTTTTCACTTTGTTAGATGAAAAGTTTCATACTATTGCAAGTAATAGATTATTTTGACTTTCAAACTGTTCGAATTTATACTAAAAGTACTTTACAGAAGGAGGATTATTAAAAAATGACACATTCTATGAGACTTCGATTTCGATCTTTGAACCAGTAAGTACAATACGTTCAAGTGACTCTGTGTGAAAGCAGGGTAAACGGGATCAATCTGTCCTTTTTTAATAATCACAAAACCATGCATTTAAGGGGAAGTGGAACGTTTCCACTGGCTCATTGTTAACGATTATTAATGATGTTTACTCAGAAATCACAGGCAAAGGTCTGTGATTATTTATTTTTATATCAGTATCACGAAAACAGTGTCAATAAAGAAGAACGTTGTAATTTTACTGGGGAACTCACGTAAAAAAATAAAAATAAGAAGGTCGGGAAGAAGATGAACTCAGTAAATGAAATGAATTGGAAAAAGAATATTTCGCTCTTTTTAGGAAGTCAGACGATATCACTTTTTGGATCGGCATTGGTTCAATATGCCATGATGTGGCATATTACACTGAAGACAGAGTCAGGTATGATGATGACACTGTTTATTATTTGTGGATTTATTCCTACGTTTATTTTATCTCCCTTTGCAGGAGTATGGGCAGATCGCTATAACAGAAAAATCCTCATTATCGTAGCCGACGCGTTTATTGCCTTTTCAACACTAGTCATGGCGATTGTATTCTTATTGGGATATGAATCTGTTTGGTTACTGCTGCTTATGGCATCGATACGTGCAATTGGGACAGGAATTCAAACACCCGCAGTAGGCGCAATTTTGCCTCAACTAGTTCCAAAGGATAAACTAACGAAAGTAAATGGAATAAACGGAAGTCTGCAAGCATTAATTATGTTCGTCGCACCAATGGTAAGTGCGGCTTTGTTAACGATTGCCACTCTTGAAACCATCTTTTTTATTGATGTGGTTACGGCACTTATTGCAATTATCACATTACTAGGATTTCTAAAGATATCGGTACATGAGAAAGCATCGGACCAACAGCCGACAAGTTATCTGGAAGATTTCAAACAAGGGATCGGTTATATAAAACAAAACTCATTTTTAAAACAGTTATTTCTGTTTTTCGGTGTATTCTTTGTCTTGATGGCACCGGCAGCTTTTTTGACGCCCCTGCAAGTAACTCGTAGCTTCGGTGGGGATGTTTGGCGATTGACGGCAATCGAATTAGCATTCTCTCTTGGTATGATGGCTGGAGGAGCGTTCATTGCGACATGGGGTGGCTTCAAAAACAAAATTCATACGATGACCTTTGCCAGTCTGTTAATGGGAATCTGTACATTAGCACTAGGTATCGTACCGATCTTCTGGATTTACTTACTGTTTATGGCTATTTTCGGTATTGCGATGCCGGTATTCAATACACCAACCACTGTTCTCCTACAGGAACAAGTAGATGAAAATTACTTAGGAAGAATTTTTGGAGTATTTGGTATGATATCCACTTCGATGATGCCAATTGGTATGCTTATTTTCGGACCAATGGCTGATGTAGTAAAGGTGGAGTGGTTGCTAATCGGTACAGGTTTACTAATATTACTTCTTTCACTCTTCTTAGGAAGAAACAAAGTATTGTTAGAAACAGGTAAACCAGTTGTTCAGGAACAAGAGTAAAATGTATAAAAGGATATCCAACACCCAGCTATAAGGACATATATAAGCAGTGTAATTTCACAAAAGGAATCGCACTGCTTTTTTTTATGGAAAAGATAAAGTGATTTCACCTTCCTTTTCTTTATAGATTATACTCTCAACAGTCCATTTTTCTGATTCATTGTTTCCTTTATTTCTTCCTATCACAAATTCATAATCGTAATATTCCTCTGACTCGTAGGCAATATAGATCTTTCCCTTATCTGCTTTGAATTCGTAAGGAACTGCGAATGGACGATGTAACCATTCAAATTGATAACGATTGAGGTTAAAATAGCAAGGGCATTATTTCTATCATCTATGAAAATGTCAAGAAATTCGTTAACTACTTTTATCGAATCATTAAAATCTTTAGATGTAGTAGGAAACTGTAAAGCAAAAGCTTCTTTCTTTAAAGCTCATATTTTCTTCACGAAAATCATCAAACGTTTTCAACACATTATTTTCTCTTTGAATTTCTTTAATGGAATCATACAACTTTCTATTATCTACAACTGTGTTTACTAGTAATCTAATAGTAGAAGTAGTCCATAGGTTTTAAAGTATTTTATGAAATGTAAACCTTCACTAAGAAACTAGGTAAGAAATGCAATAATTACTCCAGTAATAAAAAATAACACACATCCAAAAACAAACGGATTAACTTTTAAAGAAAATGGTGAATGTTTCATTTGATAATTGCTTTTACTTCCTTCAATACTGGTTGCGATCTCTGCCTCAACCCTAGTTGAAGTAAACCCGCCCGAGCTGGAGAAGTAAATAAAGATTGTCGAAGTGGCAATGCCGACATATAAAATGGCATCAAGTAGATGAATCCCGATTGAATTAGATACTAAGTATGACACTCCGAAGTTTAACACCATTACAATTAAAGTGAAAATCAAATATTTTAGTTTGTTCATAAGTCATTCTCCTTTGCATTATATTAGTTCCTTTAAGTAATACGAAATAAAGTATGATTGGTTTCAGAATATTCAATTAAGATATGCGATTTCAGATGTGTAATTCGAATCCATATTCATATTGACCGCTCTATGATTGTTTTTGTTAATAAAATGGATTTACAAATTTATCCAAAGATATTACATTAGTATTATCTTTGGTGATCATACGTGTTAGAAAACAGATGTTTAGTAGGCTTTAAAAGAGGAGACTAAGAGAATATGAGTACATATATAGTAAAAGCATTAACACAAGAGGAGAGACCTACGCTAGGTAAGTTTTATGAAACTGTTGCACTGGATAAAAAGGTTGTATTTTGGTGGATTGGATCAGAAGAAAATTGGGAAAATGTGATCTGTGCGTTTGAAAATGGGGAAATGATTGCAAAGGGACAAGTGCAAGTAGTAAATACAATCCCAGATGGACACCCACCCTCCAGCAAACATAAAATCTATTTGAACTTAAAGACATTACCAGATAGAGAAACTGATGTTGAACTATTAAACAGTGTCTATGATAAGCTTTATGAAAGAGCGTTAGTATTAAAACAAGAATTATCGCCAAACTATGAAACAGACTTCTGCGTAGGGAACTTTGGTACAGAAGTGAACAATAACTGTTATTTTCTAGAAGAAAAAGGATTTAAGCCACAGAATACGTTATATACAATGGAGAGGGATTTAACTCAACCTATAGTGAACATTGAATTTCCTGAATCAGAACTTCGTTGGAATTATTGGAGTATGGAAACCGCTCAGGAAGAAAAGCAATACTTAGATGCGGAATGTATAATTTGGCCAGATATAGCTCTTGGTTACAATAGATTACGAGAATACAAGAACCATAACTACTGGACAGCGATCACTGTTTGGGGAAATGATGATATCATCGCAAGCGTCATGGCGTGGGAAAAGGAAGGCATTGGCGTCATTGAAGATGTATTCGTCATGAAACAGTGGAGAAAGCACGGCATTGCGAGATTTCTATTGACAACGGCGCTTACATACCTGAATGAAAAAGGTCTATCTGAAGCGGAGTTAATGGTCGATACAGCGAATGAAAAAGCACTAAATTTGTACAAATCAGTTGGGTTTGAGGTAGTAGAAGTAGAGAAGAGGTTTTATACAGAACTGGTTTAAGTATGAATGGTAGTTTACTGGAGGCAGTGGTGTTTTAGCACCAACAGTGGTACCAATGGACTATGAACGAGGGGTAGAAATGTGACGAACTTTCAGAAAGTATTGGTGAATCTTGTAGAATCAGCACATTAAAAATAGGCAACGTGAGTAATTTTACTTATACTTGTTTCATATCCCGGACAGGGAGGTAGCCTTTACTACGAAACTAGTAGATGGTGCTATTTTGTTAGAAGGAGAAACAATATGGAACATAATCAGACTTTACATGCTTATTTACAAGTAGTTCCTATCATTCAGGGAATGCTACCAGATATCGCTATAGGTATAACAAATACTGAAGAGTGGGTCGCTTATTATCCAGGTAAGAAAATAGACCTAGGGGTTAAAGCAGGAACGAAAATCAACCCTAAAGAGCCATTAGCAGAGTGCGTTCAATTAGGGAAGAAAATTCGCGCAGAAGTGGAACCAGAGTTTTTCGGATTTGCTTTCACAGGTTTAGCTTGGCCAATTAGAGAGGGTAATCAGATCGTAGGGGCTATTGCCATCCAACTTCAAGAGCAAAACCAAAATAAATTATTAGACATCTCCGAAGAAATTGTAGCAGCTATGACTCAAGCAAATCAAGAGATAACAACGATTTCTCAAGGCGCAGAGAACCTTGCAGAAATAAGCAGCGTGTTAAAATTACAATCTAATCATGCGATTGAAAGTACGAAGAATACGGATGAAGTCCTTTCTTTCATTAAAAAGGTAGCTGACCAAACAAATCTACTTGGCTTAAATGCAGCAATTGAAGCCGCACGTGCAGGAGAGCATGGGAGAGGCTTTAGTGTGGTAGCTGACGAAATCCGAAAACTATCAAACGATACGGTTGCTTCAACAGAAAAGATCCGAACAACGTTAAGCGATATTCAGAAATCAATGAATGAGATATCGACATCTATTGAAAAAATAGTTTTAGTAGGAGAGGATCAAGCTTCGTCTACTGAGGAAATCTCAACATTAATAAAAGAGATAGAAAAGATGAGTAAAGAATTAAACAAATATGCTTCTGAATTATAAAGAACGGGACATGATGCAATCTTAGGATTGTATCTTTTTTGTTCCGTTAACGATGTAGGTTTTGGGATAATTTACTTGAACTTTACTCGGTTCTTTTTAACTTCATTAATATGCCTATCCTCTCTACGTGGAAAGTATTATATCGATTAGTTATTCCGTTGTATTTTAATAGACTATTCTATGTATTTATCAGTGTGGAGAGAGGTAAAGTGTCACACGCAGTAGTATATCTTTCCTGTATAGTATTTTTATTTTACAGGGAGGTTTGGTTGGATATGAAAAAAGGCAGGCTGTTTGCAGCTGTGTGCACCACCTTGGTTGCGGGTCAAATTCTGATGACTACAGGAATCCGAGCAGAGCAAGTTTCTGGACCTATTGCAAAGGATGAGATTCATAATCATGCTACAGAGCTTTTTGATGTACGAAACGTCGTAAATACGGTTCTTCCTACAGACGTACAACTTGATGCGGCAAATTCGTTTATTCAAAATGTGGGAGCAGGGGTGAAAATTGAATGGAATTCACGGTTTGGTACTCCATCCATAATCGTGAAAGAGAAAGGATACTTGACAGATCCATCTAGTCAAAGTGCAAAAGATATTGCTCGTTCTTGGCTGAAAGAACATGCCGCCCTCTATGGACTTAGCGCCGCAGAAGTAGATTCATTAGCAATTATTAGAGACTATGCAATGCCAGGAACAGGCTTACATCCCGTTACGTTCCAACAAACCTTTGATGGAATTGAATCTGTATACGGTGGAAGAATCATTGTAGCCGTAAACAAAAATGGTCAAATTTTATCTGTTACAGGAAATGCTACTCGCTCAAAGGGCTTAGTGGCAGACTTTAAGTTAACAGCAGCAGAAGCTTTAAGTAAAGTCGTTAGTTTCGAGTCACCTAACCTTGATTTTATTCCGAAGTTACTCGGTACGGAAAAGGGATGGGATGTGTTTGATGGTGGAAAGGTGTTGCCTACGAAACAACGAGTGAAGAAAGCAACGTTTGTTACGGAGAATGGCGTTAGACCTGCTTATCGCGTATTGTTCATTGAAGAACTCAATGAAGGATATGAAGTGGTCATTGATGCGGCAACAGGTGAAAAGTTATACCAACGTTCATTGGTTGATACGTTACTAGAATCAGAAGGATTAATTTTCGAAAATTATCCAGGTGCAAAAGCGGGTGGAACACAAGTTGTGAAATCCTTTAAAGGAGATCCTAAAGCATCACCAAACGGATGGCTTATCCCAGGAACTAGTCTAGGACTTACGACATTTGGAAACAATGCGAACAGTTATGCAAACTGGAGTAACTTCTTAGTCCCGGCAGACCAAGCGACCCGTCCTCTTGCGCTAAATGGTGATTTCAGCTTCTTATTCAAGGATGCATGGAAAAAAACAAAAGGCCAAACAGTACCTCCATCCTATGCAGAGGATTTAAACAGTGCGGCAACGAACTTGTTTTATCATCACAATTTATTTCATGACTATTTTTACAACTTAGGGTGGACCGAAGCAGCAGGTAACCTGCAGTTATCAAACTTCGGAAAAGGTGGAATGGACGGAGATGCGATTTTAGGTCTTGTTCAAGCAGGCGCATTATCTGGTGGTGCACCAACTTACACAGGTCGTGATAACGCCTACATGTTAACGTTGCCAGATGGAATTCCAGCTTGGAGCGGCATGTTTTTATGGGAGCCGATTGCAGGAGCCTTTGAAGGTGAATATGCAGATGGAGATTTTGACGCAGGAATTATTTATCATGAATACTCACATGCGTTATCAAACCGTTTAGTTGCGGGAGGAGAAGCACTCGGAAGCCATCAAGCAGGCTCTATGGGAGAAGGCTGGGGTGACTTCTATGGTATGCACTTTTTAAACAAGAAAGGCTTGCAGGATAAACCTGTTGTTGGTGCATATGTTACTGGCAATAACGAAAGTGGAATACGAAGCTATTCACTAGATGAAGCACCATACAATTATGGTGATGTTGGGTATGACGTTGGTGGTCCTGAGGTTCACTCAGACGGTGATATTTGGGCAGCGATTCTTTGGCAGGTAAGAGAAGAACTTATTACGAGATATGGAAAAGCAGAAGGGGAAACCGTCATCGAACAGTTAGTCATGGATGCGATGCCAATTTCTGTTCCGGATCCATCGATGGTTGATATGCGTTCAGCTATTATTGCAGCTGACTTTGAACGATATGACGGAAAGCATTATGATGCACTATGGACTGCATTTTCACAGCGTGGTATTGGTGCAAATGCTTATAGTAATGGCGGAGATGATACAGATCCGAAACCAGGCTTCAATCATCCGGATGGTCAAAGGAACGGTCAAATTATAGGGAAAGTAATTAACTCAGCAACGAATAAACCAATTTCAGATGCAAGAATTATCATTGGTGAGTTTGAAGCAAGAACGACTCCTCTTGCTGTATCTGGTGAAAAGGGAGACTTTGGAGCTTATGTTGTAGAAGGTTCTTACGACATAACGATTCAGGCGAAAGGCTTTGGTTCTAGAACAATCAGAGATGTCGCAATTAAAGCAAATGAACTGAATAAGTTATCATTCAAGTTAGGACCAAATGTTGCATCATCCTTCAACGGAGCAACCATTAAGAGTGTATCAGGAAACTCAGATTCAAACCCTGTAAAATTTGCAATTGATGATACGGAAGCAAGTGTATTCGCATCCGATACACAAGCAAACGGGTTCAATGGAGCTGAATTCGTGGTAGATCTAGCAGGTGACAAACCAGTTGAAGTCTCACACGTGCAAGTGAGTGCCATGAAAGATATTTCAGCTTCACGGTTTGCAACGTTGAAAAACTTTACGGTCCAAACATCAATAGACGGTGAAAACTGGACATCTATTTGGAAAGGGAAATTTGAAGGAAATAAACCAAGACCAACAGTCGATACACTACATTATCAAGGCTTTGATTTACCAGAACCAGTTCAAGCCAATTACCTAAAGTTAACCGCTCACGATACACAAAACAATTCTCAAGGCTTTGTTCAAGTTGCAGAACTGCAAGCATTCACTGAACAAAAAGTTAAAATTGAACCAATAGACATACAGCCAGAAGAACCATTTGTCGCAGAAGGTACAGTTCAAGTTGGAAATGCAGGTACAGGAATTGGTAGCCTTGCCGGTGTACCAGCGACGCTAGCTGTGACAGAAAATGAATTCGTCACAACACAAAATCCTGAACCATCCTCTCAAGGTGTAGATGGTTATGTCCTAACGTTACCAGAGCAATATGGGGACGGCATTCATAACTTCACTTTAGAAGGAGAAAGCAGTAGCTCTTATGATTTTGATGTGTATTTCTACAACAAAAACTTTGAAATAATCAGTGGAGTAGCAACATCTGGTGCAAATGAATCAGGAGTAATCCCTGGTGGTACTCGTTACGTGTATGTGGGATTATATTCTGGTGTGAATGTACCGTTTACATTTAAAGCAACAAGTCCTTATTAAAACATGTAAAGTGGAGAGAGCTTGCTAGCAGGCTCTTTTTCCTTTTACATAGGCTGTTTTCGTAAAGCTTGTTGCTTTTGCATATAAAATAAATTGCTATAGTGTCTGCAGCGAAATGGAGCGGAAATCTCAACTAAAAACAACAAAGTATGCGAAAACAACCTTTTCATAAAAACAGTGGTTGCGAACAAATGTTCTAAATTGTATAATTTGATTGTAAGATAACTTAAAGGAGATGGTTTAGATGTCAGTAAAGTTAATTCCGTACTTAGTGATGAATGGAAATGCAAAGGAAGCAATCGATTTTTATCAAGAGGCTTTAAAAGCAGAGGTGTTGTATTCACAATCTTTTGGTGAAATGCCAGAAAATCCAGAGTTTCCTTTACCTGAAGAGGCAAAAAACCGAATCTCTCATGCGACTATTAAAGTTGGGGAAACAGAACTAATGCTATCAGACACGTTTCCAGGTCAGCCACATCAAAGTGGAAATCAAGTGACGATTTGTATCTCAACAAAGGATGCAAATCAATCAAAAGCGATGTTTGATGCATTAAGTAATGGAGGAACCGTTACAATGCCTCTACAGGAAACCTTTTTTAGCCCTGCATATGGAGGCGTTATAGATAAGTTTGGTGTAACCTTCCAAGTATATACAGAAGGTGAGCATTAATACATAAACAATGAAGACCCCTATACTTACCGAGTGGTAAAAAGGGGTCTTCTTAGTGCTAAGCTATTATAAGAGATGCCGTATAACGAACAAGTCTTAGTTACTCTTAAACCCCCGGGAACCATCCTGGAGTGTTTACAATCGCAGCCCATAGAGGATCTGGAACCACTAATTCTTCTTGTTTCGTCTTATCAATTTTAGTGACAATATCAGCTTCTTTCCCTTCAGCTACTTTTTGTACCCAATCAGGATCAATAATCAGCTCTCTACCTAATGCAAGTAGAGGTACACCTGATTCAAATGCTTTACGTGCATCTTCTGCGGTATAAATGGAACCAACTCCAATTAGCGGGACACGGTTATTAATTGTTTCAAGTAAATAGTCAATTCTTTTCTTATTGGTATCTTCCACAGCTCTTTTAGCAGTCGAGTGGAAGTCTTGAAGTGATACATGTAAATAATCTAAGCCTTTATCAGCTAATTCGTCCACAAGTTTTAGTGTATCTCCCATTGTTATACCAGGAGTTTCTGGTTCTTCTGGTGAGAAACGATATCCTACGATAAACGGTGAGGTTGCATGCTCCTTCACGACTCTTTTCACTTCATCCACAATCGCAAGCGGGAAGGTCATTCGTTTTTCTAAACTGCCACCAAATTGATCTTCGCGTTTATTTGAATGAGGGGAGAAGAATTGCTGAATTAAATACCCATTTGCTCCGTGTATTTCAACACCGTCATATCCTGCTTCAATGGCACGACGAGTTGTTTCACCGAACGATCGGATCATTTCTTGTACTTCTGATTCTGTTAACGCTCTTGGCTTTAAATCCGGTTCTTCTGTTGATACACCGCCTCTTTCAGCAGGTACATCACTGGCACTAACAATTTCACCATTTGGAACGAGCGCTGGTGGACACATTCTACCACCGTGAAAAATTTGAAGGACCGCTTTCGCTCCTTGTCCTTTAATTGCATCTGCTACTTGTTTAAGACTTGGAATCATCTCGTCCTTGTCTCCACCAAATTCGCCGTGAAATCCTTTTCCGTTCGGCGTAACATATGTACAAGCTGTCACCACCATGCTTACGCCTTTCGAACGGCGTGCATAGTAATTAACCTCAGCTTCTGTAACCGTTCCATCTGGATTGGATGAAAAGTTCGTCATCGGAGCCATAACCAATCTGTTTTTCAATTCCACTCCGTTAGGAAGAGTGTAAGAAGTTAACATGTATTCTTCGTTTCCATTCATAGTAAATATCCTCCTTCTGTTATGTACCATGTTATCGTTGTCAAATTGACACACGTTTATGAAAGAATCGTGCAATTATAGTTATAACAAACTTCAACCATATGAATAAAATATTATGCCTATAGACTGCTTTTTTCTCATTAACTTGTATATGTATATAAAAAAGACAAGTTAGGAGCATGAGAATGATAAGTATAGTCGAAGCAGGAAACCTGAAGTCAAATGGACATTATGCACTTGCGACAGTACATAACGATACAGTGTATGTGTCTGGTCAATTTGCGATTGATCCTGTAACCCGTGAAAAGAAGTTTGGAACGATTGAGCAAGAAACATTACAGTCACTAAAAAACGTGGAACTCATTCTAGAAGCAGCAGGAAGTAAAAAAGAACACATTCTCCGTATGACACTGTATATACCTGATGTTTCGCTTTGGGACAAAGTAGATGCTGTGTACCGTGAATTTTTTGGTGAGCATAAACCTGCCAGAACAGTTGTGCCGACGAATGAGTTACATTTTGGCTTCAAAATTGAAATTGATGCGATAGCTTATATTTAGGCAGGGGGCGAATGTAGGATGGAGCAATTCGTATGTAACAGTTGTGAAACAGTGTATGAAATTACAATGACCAGGTGGAAGTGTGATTGTGGAGGAGTCTTAGATTTACGTAAGGAAACACCAAACATTGACGTTGAAGCTTGGAGACAATATCCAAACTCCTTGTGGCGTTATGTGGATACGATGCCATTTGCTAACGATGCTATGTCTTGGAGAGAAATTACAATGGGAGAAGGTCAAACTCCTTTACTCGTGTTAGATCCACTAGAGCCACATACATACGTAAAAGTTGAATACACGATGCCTACGTTATCCTTCAAAGATCGGGGAGCAGTTGTATTGATGGCGAAGGCAAAAGAGTTAGGTGTAACAAAGGTGATCGCCGATAGTAGTGGCAACGCAGGAACAGCAATCGCAGCCTATGCAGCACGTTGTAACATTGCGTGCGATATTTATTTAAGTGATCAAACGTCTCCGAAAAAGATAGCGCAAGTAAAAGCACATGGCGCAACCATTAAAGAAATTCAAGGTACACGGGAGACAATAGCAGCAGCAGCACAACAAGCGGTGGAAGAAGAAAACGTGTTTTACGCAAGTCATGTGTATAATCCGTACTTTTATGAAGGAACAAAAACATACGCTTATGAAATTTATGAACAACTAAAAGGAGTGCCAGATTCACTCATCATCCCAGTTGGAAATGGAACGCTGTTACTTGGCGCCTACTATGGCTTCAAAGAATTGCTAGAAAACAGATTAATAGATAAAATGCCAAAACTCATTGCCATCCAAGCTGCCAACTGTGCACCACTCTGTCTTGCATATGAAACTGGGAAACCTAAAGCAGCACCATTCACAAACAAAGGAACGCTTGCAGAAGGCATTGCGATTGCTGCTCCAGCCCGTTCTAGTCAAATCTTAGAAGCTGTACGTGATACAAATGGTACCTTTATAGACATTGAAGAAGAAGAGATTTTGAGTGCCAGGGAACAGCTTGCTGACAAAGGCTTTTATGTTGAAATTACATCAGCAGTTAATTATGCTGGTTACTTGAAATATAACAGGGAGCCTGGAGAAATAGTTGTCATTCCTCTTTGTGGGGCTGGGATTAAGTCGTAATAATTAATAAATTAGCACATGTATATCACATTGCTAGCACTTGGCTATAACTCAATAATATCAAGGTATATCGCCGTCGAAGAGTTTTCTTCTCTCTGCTTTTGTCTTCTTTGTCATGATACTCAATTTAAATTTATGGAATTTCAGTAAAAAACGGTGCCATTACTAGTATGGCACCGTTTTTTACTATTCTTTCTCTTCTGAAGCAATGTCTCGAACTAATGTTTCAGCAGCATGTCGATAGAGATTGCTCATTTGCGCAAGAGACGAAATAAGCAATACTTTGTCTACATAGCTTGTATCAGTTTGGTCTTTAGTTGATACCAACTCTGTTGCCTCATGAAAATGTGTTTGCAAAGTACGACTGAAATGTTCTGCATTTACATTCATGAGTTCAAGGTAGTAACGATAAAAATCTGGTAAGTCAAATTCCTCATTTACTATTTTTTGATTCAGCTCTTCAAGTAACTGCTTGATTTCATTGATTTTCAAACTTCCTTTCAGCTGATTAATTAAGCTGAGGAGAATAATATGTTCTTTCGTATATTTTTTATTTTTAATCGGAAGCAGCAGTCCGGACTTTGCGTAATTGTTAATCATCGTTTTCGTCAGGACTCTCTCACTTGGATCACCGCTAGAGAGTTTGTTATCAAACAGCTGCATAACCTGGTCCATATATAAATCAATTCCCGGTATATCCTCAAGCTCAATCTGTTTCGTTCCTTTCAAGCTTTCTAGTAACCTTTCAACATCCGCCATATGAAAACCTCAATTCCTGTATTTAGTAGTGGGTTTATTTTAACAAGAAAATAGTCGGTTTTCAACACTTGCTACATTTCGTAGTTTGTTATATATTTATACGTAGTTATTAATACTACGTTATATCGTTATATGAGGTAACGTGTAGTTTGAATGGATGGTGTATATGAAAATTTTATGTTTTGGAGATAGCTTGACGAGAGGCGTTTCCTTTGTAAATGGGCGTTTAAGGATTCTAAAAAGAAATTATCCTGCTGTGTTACTTGATTTAATGAAAAATAAAAATAAAGAGAATGAGGAGATACAAGTCATTAATAAAGGGGTATTTAATGACAATTCCAATTTACTTATAGATAGACTCGAACGTGATGTCTTTCATGAAAAGCCTGATTATGTGATTATTGAAATAGGCGGGAATGATTGTGATTTCTCATGGTCAGAGGTTTCAGAAAATCCTACTAAGTTTCATGAGCCAACAGTTCCACTAGATCGATATATTGTTAATCTTAAATTTATTATATTAAAAATAAGAAACGAGGGGATTACACCGATTCTATCTACGTTACCGCCTTTAGATCCAGTTCGCTATTATAATAGAATTACGAAAAGTTTCAGCACGCAGGTAAGTCACTGGATTTGTAAGCTAGGAGGAATCGAGTACTGGCATAGCCAATACAATAACGCCGTTCAGAAAGTGGCAGAAGAATTAGATGTTATGCTGATAGACGTAAGAAAAGCGATCAAAAATGCTGGAGATGTAAATGGTCTCATAAGTGAAGACGGCATTCATTTGACGGAAAAAGGATATGAAGAATTCGCAACGGAAGTGTTTCAAAGAATATATTAAACTTCCAACTATGATTGAAAATAAATAATTAATTCTGATCTAAGAAATAGACTTGATTATATTTACGAACTCGAGTGTTGAAACGATTCTGGTCGTTCAAATGCTTTGTTTTGTCTTGATGTTTGGTTTACTTTTGCTACAGCTTTGGTTGTGAATCAGAAGGAGAAGGTGGAGGTTTAATAATAGTATATAAAGAAAAAAATTAAAGAAAATGATGTTTAAAAAAACAAACTGACTTGGAATTATGGTCTAAGTCAGTTTGTTTTTTATTCATGAATCAATTGCTGAACCTGTTGAATCTTCTGTTGTGCTTTTTCGAGTTCCTTTTGAGCAAAGAGGCAAGCTTCGGCTTCTGTGCTGTTTGAATTCACTTGCTTTAAATGTTGATGAGCAGTATGTATGATATCTTGAGCTTCTTGTAATGTACCTTTTAAGTTCATGGTCAGTCTTCCTTTCTTATCATTACTTCTGTATAGGATGTACAAAAATTTTATAATTACACTTAGCGCAGGAAAATGCTGTTTTAATGAGTACATTAGAAAAGGCAAAACTGATAATCAGCATTACCTTAACGTGCTACATATTCTCCATTAATTTCTTTGCAATTCTTGCGTAATCATCGCGGTGAATTCCTGGTGCGAATTCATCGGGTAAGTTATCAAGATTTGGAATAGGAGCTGCCTTTGGTGCACCTGGTTTGATATGAAAGTGATTATCTAGATATAACGGATGATTGAAAGGACAATTACTAAAAGTTTTAAAAGTTAATTCATAAAAAAAGAGAGTTTAACTGCTTCGAATGAAGCAAGATAACTCTCGCTGAAATATAAAATACCAGTAACTCTGCTGCTACTGGTTTTTCACTATTCGTTTTAAGTCATTAATTTCACTTTCATGTTTAACGGAACGAGCAAGCTAATGTATCAATGACCCTTTGCTGGCCTTCTAATGTTTCCTTCAGTTCATCTGACTTCTCATCAATGTGTTTCTCTAGATGATCAAAGTATGGTCCAAGACCATTGATAAGATAATCTTTTATACTCGATACGTCTTTCTTTAGTTCTAACTGACCTTCTTTAAGAAGTTTCTGTCCATCTTCAAGGTTGTGGAGTCTTCCAACAAGGTTTTCCTGTCCATCTTCCAGTTTCCTCTGTCCATCTTTTAGTCCTTTTAATTCATCAAGAATTAATTTTAATGTATCTTCCATTAAAATCACTCCTATATTTTTCTTTTTTATATTATAGCACGGTTATGAATAGAGGGAATTTTTTAATCTAGTATTTTTTAAATCGATAATACAATCAAATACAAGTTTTGGTTAAAGAATATTTCTGTTTTCTGAAGCGAGTTCAATAGAAAAATATTCTTTTAAACAATTATTGTATGAAGCAGAGGGACGGTTCTTATGCTTCCAAATGAAACAAGAGAACCGTCCCTCTGCTTCACAAAATTTTTTTGAAAAAATTTAGTATAACTTAACCCTTTTTTATATTTTTTTCACTATGTATTATATGAAAAAATATTTTTTACTAGAAAGGGTTGAGGAACATGGCAAAGTTCAGAAAGGTGTGTACAGATTTTTGGATTCATCCCATGATGTCAGAGGAAATGACTCCGGAGGATAAGTATTTTTACTTGTATTTATTAACGAATCAAAATACAACACAAATTGGGATCTACAGAATTACGAAAAAACAAATGGCCTTTGATATGGGGTATAGCCTTGATAGTGTGGAAGCATTGATGAATCGATTCATTCATCATCACAAGCTCATTCGTTATAATCCAGAAACAAGAGAGCTAGCAATCAAGAACTGGGCTAACTTTAACCTAAATAGAGGCGGTAAGCCAATAGTCGATTGCATTGTATCTGAAATTCAGCATGTGCAGGATACTTCACTGATTCCTTATGTCGCAGAATCTATTAAGAATAAAGAAATTCTAGAAGTCTATCATTCCTATTATGCAGGTGAGGAGCAAGAACGTGTGGCTTATCTAGAAGAGTCTTATTTTGACTCATTTCACGATACGTCCTCATCACGTATGACGATACGTGGGCAAGAAGAAGAAAAAGAAAAAGAAGAAGAAAAAGAACAACAACAAGAAAAAGAAATAGCTCTTGCTCCGAATGTAGTGTTTAATCCAGAAACAGAAAATGCCAAAAAAGAAGATGTGAAAGAGATTATTGAATTTTGGGATACAAATGGATTTGGTTTTTCAAATATCAATGCGAAACAGCAGTTGTTGATGTGGTTATATGATTCTAGCTTTGTGAACCCGAAAGAGATGATTTTAAAGGCATTGGATATTGCTAGTTCAAATAATTGCAGAAAATTGAGTTATGTTGTAGCTATTTTACGTAATTGGGAAAATGAATGTATTTTGACACTAGAAGATTTCAAGGCTAACGAAGAACAAAAAAAGCAGAGCTCTAAACACGATGAAGAAGAGGCTTACGTACATGAAGAATTTGTTCTGGATATTACGGCAGGTGAAGACTGGTGAGCATGGCAGAAAAGACATATCTAGGATGCTTGATGAAGGCTGATTATTTGATTAAAGACACGATCATTCAACCTCAGCAGTTAGAAAGCACGATACATCAAGAAATCATGAGAAGTATGCTGGAATTGTCTCAAAAGGGGAAAAACACGGATTTAATCACCCTGAGCACCTTACCCATCCTCAGTTCAATTGGCGGGGTATCGTATTTGGCGGAATTGCAGTCGTATGCAGAGGTGGAGAAGTTTGACGAGCTAGAAGAAATCATTATGGATTCCTGGAAGGAAAGGGAAAAGCGCAACATCCTAAAAATTGCTGGGTTAAACGACTGGGAGATTGCTAGAGTCATCACAGAGCTGGATAAAATCAACCAAGTTACGTTAAACGATCATTCCTCCATTCAGGATTCCCTTTTAGCTGTTTATCATTCCCCTTGGGAAGATCAAGAGGAAGTGAAAACAGCGACCACTGGGATACAATCGTTGGATACATTAACAGGTGGATTTCAAGATGGGGAAGTGACGATTGTTGCAGCAAGACCGTCTATGGGGAAAACAGACGTGATGCTTCATTTTGCAAAAGCAGCAGGCTGGACAGGCTATATCCCCGTTATCTTCTCGTTAGAAATGCCAGAAAAGCTTATCACTTCGAGACTCATCGCCTCAACAGGAAGCTACAATCGAACAAAATTGCGAAATCCCAAGAAGATGCTGAACGATCAGCAAAAAAACAAGTGGGCAGAGGTCATTGGAAACATAAGTGAAACCAACATCCAGATCTTCGATGCAGCAGGACAACGAGTATCTGAAATGAGAGCGAAAACACGTAAAATCATGCATCAATTCCCAAACAAAAAACCGATCATCCTCATCGATTACCTAACACTCATTCAAGCGAACCAACAATACGCAGGCAACTCACACAACCAAGTCACAGAAATCTCTAGGAATCTAAAAACAATGGCTAAAGACCTGAATTGTCCTGTTGTTTGCTTAGCCCAATTAAACCGTTCCGTAGAATCACGATCCAACAAGCGCCCGATGATGTCAGACATCCGAGAATCCGGTAGTGTCGAACAAGATGCAGACGTTATTCTGTTTCTATACAGAGATCAATACTACGACAAAAAATCAAACGACCCCTCACTCGAAATCATCGTATCCAAAAACCGAAACGGTCCAGTAGGTAACATCAAGGTGAAATATAACGTACATACCGGTTTGATTGAGAGTTTTACGGAAAATGAACTAGCGGAAATAGGTAACTAGACTATGCTATTCAGTATTTTACGGTTACTAGTTAGAGGTGATCACACATGCTCGTGAAGGATTATTATTTGGATTGCTTGCAATACGAAGAAGCAACCCTGGCTCATTACATACACCATTTACTTGCTGAAAGTAAGCTTTCATTGACAGATGATGTTTCGAAAATTGATTTGAATCTAGCAGACCATGAGAAAGTGGCGGAGTTGATTCAGAAGAATGTGTTAGGAGTACATCGTGTGAATATCTATTCATTGAAAATTAACCCCCAACAATTCTTTTTTATCTTTGCACAAAGTCCGGAAGAAGCAATACAATTCTTTGCCGACAACTTTGGTCAGAAACCGTTGAATTGTGTGGAGTATCCGCTTGAGTTTGAGATTTTGAGGGGGAATGAAGTGGTTACGTTTCGGGAAATGAGGAGAGAGTTTAGTAGCTTTCCAGCGTTAGTGGGGGAATATACAAGAATAAAGAAGTAAGGCAGACACTGCAATTACCATAAATGTCTGCCCACTGTAACATTAAGATAAGCTCAGGGATGTTTCCTCAGCAGCTATCCTCTTTTTATAAACGAATTTAGATAAGGAAATACTAACTTCATATAAAAGTAGTAACGGTAAAATAACGAGAATATCAGAAACGAAGTCGGGTGGAGTAATCAAGATTGACACAACAATTAAAACAAAATAAGATATCTTGCGAGCTTTCATCAATTTAACAGGATTAATGATTCCGAGCTTCGTTAAAAACATCACCACAGCTGGCATTTCAAATAGAAAACCAAACGGAAGAGTTAAGTTAATCAAAAACTTGAAATAACGATCAACGGTAAAGAATGTTTGAAATTGGTCTCCTGCTAAGTTTTGAAGAAAGGAGAGTACGAGTGGAAAAAGAACAAAGTATCCAAAGGAAATGCCACACACAAATAAAAGAAACAAACCTGGAATAAACGCAAGTGATGCTTGTTGCTCATCTTTTGTCAAAGCGGGTCTGACAAATCTCCATGTTTGATAAGCGAAAACGGGAATTGTAATGGCGATTCCGGCAATGCCAGCTAGTACCATGTACACCCATAGAATGTCACCGGGGCCTAGTAGTGCTAATGGATTTTCTAAATCTTTGATTAAAAAGTGATAAATATCCTGAACGAAAAGAAAGGAAACAGCAAAGGAGAGTAGGAAAGCTACAACGGTTATGATGAGTCGTTTCCGTAACTCTTCTAAATGTCCCATAACATTCATTTCAACTTTCTGCATGTAACATAACTCCTCTCAGAAAAAGAAGAAAGATATAAGGTTATGATGATTACTCATATCTTTCTTATAAGTATTATTAGCTACTAATCTTGCTTTGGATAGAATCGTCAGCTTGAGTATTCACAGCTTCAGTAGTAGTTTTCTTGTTATCATTGTCACCATGGACTAGATCACTAGTAGCTTTCTTGAATTCTTTTAACGTGTTTCCAAATGCACGGCCAACTTCGGGTAGCTTAGATGGACCAAAAATGATTAAGGCAATCACAAGGATGAGAATTAAACCGGGAATTCCGATATTTTGTAACATTTACATAACCTCCATTGATTGAATAGGTTTCTTATAACCATGTAGTAAAAAAAGATGTAAATCATGCAAAATGCTTACATCTTTTTTATGTAGTTAGTAAAGCAATTAACTTAATTTAATTCCGTGACGCTCAAATGCAGCAGCTTCTAAAACAGACATTCCTTGTGCCTCAGCCACCTTCGCTACATGGTCGGAAATTTTCGGTGCAAGATTAGTAGGTGCCGAGTAAGACATTTCCCTTGCACGAGCTGCGTTTCTACGTTGGAAAGGTCCCCAAATTGCAAACGTTAACCCAGGGGATTGAATGTTCACAAACAGTGTCTTTCCATCTGGAGAGAAGGTAGGACCTGCGAATTCACTGCTGTTTAAACGGTTAGCGGCAAAAGGATAAACTTTACCTTCAGGTGTAATACCCATTATACGATCTTGTCCAGAACCATCTTCAACAAACCAAAGGTCTCCCCAAGGCGTACAGCAGATATTGTCCGGATATTCCATTTGCGCTGCATCATTTCCTTCATAGAAAAGCTCTAATGTATTCGTATGAGGAACATAACGATAAACACGGCCAAGCTTTTTATCACCTGCAGACGTATCATCAAACCAGAACACACCTTCTTGGAAGAAAGCTCCTTCTAATCTAGAAAACTTTATACAATTTTGAGCATTCGCTTCTTCACGGCACCAGTGGGGATCTACTTGTCTCCACACAATTTTAAAGGTTTGTCCTGTTTTAAATGTACTTGCAGCTGGATCTGTAACAGCTTCAATAGCTGCTGCATAAAGTGTACCGCCTTTTTGCAGAGAACCTGGCTTTTGGCTTGTATCATTTGGAATGAAACGGTAAAGATAGCTAGGGCTCGCATCTTCCGTTAAGTACACATAACCTGTTGAAGGGTCGATGGCACAAGCTTCATGAGCGAAGCGTCCCATTTCCTTGATTGGCGTTTTAGATAAATCATTTTCTGGCTGCTGTGGATCTACTTCGAATACATAACCATGTCCTTCAGAACGATTTTCTTCACACGTTAACCATGTGCCCCAAGGAGTTGCTCCACCTGCACAATTTCGGATTGTACCTGAAGAGGTAACGTATTCTTTTTGTACTTCACGATTAGCGCCTACAACAAGAGCGGTTGTACCACCTTGAGCATTTGCATTATAAGGGTTTTTCCCAAACGCAGGACCTGATGATAATTCATGATTACGAACAAGAATCGTCGTATTCTTCGGCCCATCAAAGGCTGCCATTCCATCAAAAGCTCCAGGAATCGGCGTACCGTCAGTCATCAGGTCGCCTTCTCTAGAAATAATTTTGTAATGAAACCCTGTAGGAAGATCTAACATACCCTTCGGATCTGGAACGAGTGGACCATATCCACCAAAACCACTTGTTGGATTATCAGAACCAGCCGCCGCAACTATACCAACATTACCAAGAGAAAAAGCACCAGCTGCACCAAGTGATAACGCAACCGTACTCATACCTCCTACCTTTAAAAAATCTCGTCGATCCATGTTTTTAAAGTTCTTTTCATTACTCATTGAAATACCTCCAAAGTTTTTAATGTTGTGGACAAGTATTACGGTGAATCTATGTATAAAACTAGCAGTGAAAGATTAATAGAATATTTTTCCATCGTAAATAATTTGTAAAATTGGAAAATTAGTTCCAAAGTAGCAGGGCTTTCTTATTATGGTTGGGTTGTTGAACACACAAGTAATGATTGCGAACATTCCTCTGTTTACTTTGAATTAGAATATTGAAAGAGGAATTCGCTCCGAAATTAAGGGTAAGTCCAAAGGGATTTAGGAAGTAGACTTTAACGAAAACAGTCCAGCCTATAAAGAGGTAGAAGTAAATTACACAGTGATGAGAAGACAAAAATGAAAGTTTTGTTCACCTACACACATTTGTTTTAAACATGATAACCCTTATTTTGCGTTTAAACACTATATAAATATATGAAAAGAAAATTCATAGAAAAGGTAGTGATTACATATGGAAAACAGAAGAAAGGTACGTACAGATTTCTGGTGGAATTCTTTTGTGACAGATGAGATGACACCGGAGGAAAGGTATTTCTTTTTATATCTATTAACAAATCCTCATTCGATTCAAACAGGAATTTATAACATAACGAAAGAACAAATTGCATTGGGTACAAGGTTTACGCCTGAAATCGTAGATAAACTGATGAAGCGTTTCATCGAGGAACTTCAGCTTATTAGGTATAACGAAGAAACAACAGAACTGACAATTACTGACTGGTCTGAGTATATTTTCAATGAAGATGATCACGAGTAATAGATTGTTGATTATAAGAGATATGCAGTGTGCAGCATTTCTTCCTAAATGATAGGGATAAAACATTTGTAGCTCAAAGCTCTTACTTATTTCGTTTTATAACTACATTGAAGGAAAGTAAGAGCAATGTAACAGGGCTTTTTACAAATAGTTGAGATGATAAAAAACTAGTTAAGGAGGTAAGAGTGTGGCAATACCTAGTTCACAATCACTAACATTACCATTATTGAAAAATCTCCAGGACGGAAAGGAACATAAATTACAGGACCTTTATCGCCAAATGGCAGAGGACCTACAGTTAACGAAAGAAGACATAGAAGAACTTTTACCAAGTGGTAGTGAAAGTAAGTTCAATAATCGGGTGCGGTGGGCAAAGACTTATTTAGAAAAAGGTGGGTTTCTTACAACAGTTTCACCAGGTAACTATGTCATTACAAAGCGCGGAATTGAAGTATTAGAATCAAATCCAAACAATATCAATGTATATCCTTTAGAATTTGATGAAGATAACGAATTCAGCTCCATATCTGACGAAGAGATGGCAAGTGAGAGCTGCACTTTTTCTTATGAGATTACAGAAAATGATACACCAGAAGAAATAGTAGAAAAGAGTGACCGTCGAATGCGTGAGGAACTATCAGCTGAGTTACTTAGCTTGATCAAGGAATGTTCACCCGAATTCCTTGAAAAGCTTGTGGTGGATCTATTACTTGCGATGGGATACGGTGATGCTGGACAAGCAATTGGAAGAAGAGGAGATGAGGGAATTGATGGAATCATTAAAGAAGATATATTAGGATTGGATACGATCTATATTCAGGCAAAAAGGTGGAACCACACGATAGGAAGACCCGAAGTCCAAGCCTTTGCAGGAAGCTTGGAGGGCCAGAGGGCAAAAAAGGGTGTGTTTATTACCACGTCTAAGTTTACAAATGAGGCTAAAGAATATGTTCAGGTTATTGATAAAAAAATTACGTTAATAGATGGAGAGTGTTTGACCCAACTCATGATTGATTATAATCTTGGTGTTTCGGAATATACGAGATTTATAGTTAAGCGGGTTGATAGGGAATATTTTGGGGTTAAGGATGTGGAGAGGAAAAAGGAAATTTAGCTGAATAAAGCTACTACAGTACTACTCGAAAAATGAGTTACTTGTACAAAAAGTAAAGCACTCACGAATGTTGTTATATCAGCATTTGTGAGTGCTTTTCATCTTAAATGCCCTAACGTCGTTCACCCTTTAATTTAATTTCAGCCCTCTAAAACTGTTCATCGGAAGTCCATTATAAAGATCCTTATATGGACAGAATGGAGTGATTGTACTGTACTCAATTGTACTTTCATCAAACACCAACGCGTGATCTTCCCAAAAAAGTAAAGACTCGATGAGTTCTCGTTTTGTACTGATGGTAGGATCTTCAGGTTCTTTATAAGCTCCATTGCCGGGAAACATCGTCACTAATAAGTATTGATTGTTGTTATTTCTGGTTTTGTTAAGGACTACCACAAAGGAATGGGTGATGCTGCCTTTTCTATTTTTAACAAACCTAGTATATAGGTTTCTCTCTTTCCGCTTTGCGTACACGATCTCTGAATTCTCTTCCGTGTTAATCAATGATGTAATTCCTATGGGTTCGGGTGCAGTAATAATGAGTTTCTCAGATTGTTTTGAAAGGTGATTAAAATAGCCTTCTTCCTCATAGATCTTTAGTATCTCTTGCCAATTAATAAAGAAATCATTCTGATGAACTTCCATATGGATTTTACTTCTAGTAGAAATAATTATCTTATTTGTCATGATATAGCCCTCTTATATTCAAAACGATTACTTTAGTTTCTTACGGATTTTTTAATTTATACAATTTTAACATGGAGGATAATAAACCATACAATAAATATCTTCTTTTGAGCGGATTATATTTATCTTTCGCATAATGGCTATATAGTCCAATATTTCACAGGAGTGACAATAACTTTAGATTATTGTTAACGTGTTTTCATGTTATGATATGTACTATTCTTTATTTGAATAAAATCCTATTATTGGAGATACCTAAAATGAAAAAAATAATTTTGCTTTTAACAACCATCTATATGGTTGGCTGTACGAACGTAGAAGATCCATCCGTTACAGATGTACAAAAAGAAACCACAGTTGAAACAAATGAAAAAAGTGAAAAAGAGGAAACTACTACGGTTGTTGATAAACCAGTAGTAGGGGAAACACCAACCCAACCAAATAAAGAACTGTTTTCAGGATATAAACTTATTGAAGTAGATGGTGGTGATTTGTCTGGTTATCGTGAACGTAACGTCGTCGTTAACATTGGTTATGGGGACCGTGAATATTGGGCATTTACTAATGAATACGGGCAACTAGTACGTGTCATTGCTGACAAAATCATTATACAAGATGACAGTAACGAACCTGTATTATCTTCTGGCAGATACTATTCTGATGAGGCGAAGGTTCCTGGTGTCGAAAGTGACGTTTTGGATGAAGGACACATTATTGCTGATTCTCTTGGAGGGGTATCGAATGCTTATAATATTACTCCCCAAAATAGTACGCTCAACCGACATGGTGATCAAGCTTATATGGAAGACGCCATCCGTAGGGCAGGTGGTGCTACTAATTTTAATGCAATTATCACATATCCGAATACGGAAACACAGATTCCTTCAAGTTATCATTATACCTATACTTTAATGGGTAACGAGATTGTTGATACATTCGACAATGTGAACCCTGATGAAGTAAATGAATCACTCGGTTTAACAGACAGTAAGCCTTCCGATTCAACTAATTCAAACACTAACGGTGATATTTCTAGTGTTGACACAAACGGCAATGGACAGGTGACGATTAAAGAAGCAAAAGCAGCAGGTTTCAGTATGCCAATTACGAGTGATCATTGGTTATACCCCTATATGCGCGATAATGATAATGACGGTATGGTGGGTGAGTAAGCCTCTAAAGTTTGAGGGAAAATAAATAAATCAAGGTGGTTCTCATGGTTGGGACTAAAATATAGTTAAATTATGGTATTCAATGGAAAAGTGAAGCGTAAGGGCAATCGTTGCCTTTATGCTTTTTTATCGTAAATTGATTATGTATTATATCACCAATTTTCGGTGGATAGTTTTGCATAACTAAAAAGAAATGATAGATAAAGACTCAATCACTTATGTTAGTAATATAAAAAAAATTACCGGTTGGGAATGAACATTTATTACAGGATCTTTATTAACAACTACCAATGGACCTTCAATTAACAGATGAGGATTTAGAAGAATTAGTCAAGGATGGTAGTGAAAGAAAGTTCAACAACCGAGTCAGATGGGGAAAGTCCTATTTAGAAAATGGTGGATTACTTATTACCCTTTCTCCAGGTAAATACGTCATTACTGAGCGTGGGCTAGAAGTATTAGAATCAAATCCAGGATATATAAACGTAAATCCTGGAGACTTTGATAAAACGAACGAATTTAGTTGCATAACCAATAAAGAGATAGAAAGTGAGAATTCTTCAACAGTATATGAGATTACAGAAAATGATACTCCAGAAGAAATAATAGAAAAGAGCTACCACCGTTTGCGTGGGGAACTCTCTACAGAATTACTTAGTTTGATTAAGAATTGTTCACCCGAATTCTTTGAAAAACTTTTCGTGGATCTATTACTTGCGATAGGGTACGGTGATGCTGGACAAGCCATTGGAAGAAGAGGAGATGAGGGGATTGATGGAATAATTAAAGAAGATAAATTAGGATTGGATACCATCTATATTCAAGCAAAAAGGTGGAACAACACGTTAGGGAGAGCTGAAGTCCAAGAAGATTTACTAGAAATGGTATCCCAAGATTATAGTGGGCTGCCGAATAACTAAGGATAATAATAGAACTGACCCCTATGAGCTAACAAGGATATTGTTTACAACACAGGACATAGCACAAAACCTATTAGAAAGCAGTTTTTCTCGAAATGTAAATATTACAGAAGCCATTCTTTCATTATTATCTAAGATGAATCCAAAAGAATACTCAAATGTAGGAAAATACAGAAACCTAATGAAAGTATTTTAATAGTTTAGGTGGTGTTACTATTTTGGATTGATTGGGAGAATGTGAATTGAAGAAATAATAACGGAAAAATTAGGGTTGATCACGGTTGTTAATTGAACTTAAAAGAAGTTGTATCGACAAATCTAATTGTAAAAATAATTTAAAACGTAATTTTAAAAACCAATAAAAGACTAACAATTGTTTTAGTCTTTTATTAGTGTATAATTCATCAAGTATTAAATTGTGATTGTCTCATTCTTAAAGATAAATCTTCGGTGATACTCTAAATATTGATTTCTAAATCCATGTGCATTAGCAATATGATAAAATTGTCCTTCGCCTAAATTCAGCTTCTCTCTTGTATCCACAGATAATAGGGGTGAAACTAGTAATTTTCCATTATTCTCAAACGAAATCATCCCTCTATCAAATAATACATCGTATGTAGGAGATAGTAATAAGCCGTTATATCCATCCAACCTTTCAGTATTATCCGATTCTGCCCAAGGTTTAATATGACTTGCTCTTAAAAGGAACCGTTCGCTAATATCAGTAAAAGGACATTGCATCATAGTTTGTAAAAGAGCATTTTTGTATACCCCTTGTCCATTTCTTGCATTCACTAATGCCTTTTTCTCTGTTTCCGAGATATTCAAACGGTTGATTTCTCTCATTGTTCTCATATAATTTTTAGGACTCAATAGAGATTTGAACTTGTCATGTAGATTTACTTCAAAGTAATAAATAATGTTACTATTTGAATCAACCATTTTGTAAACCGTAACAGAAGTAATGATAGGCAATGATACCTTTCTGAATATACTCCAAATCTCGTCACGTGAATTTACATAAAAGCGCTCCTGGTCTTGTTGACCATCATGATGAAATAGTGTAAAAGGAACATAATCATCTGGAAGTGATCTAATAAGTTGTAAGTTTCTACTATAATTGCAAGAAATGGTATAAAAATAGTTTTGGGTAGGAGCATGATATTCTAATCCTGCGCTAATTAAGTATTCATTTAAATTTTTTTTTGAGAAGAAACAAATGTTAGCAGGAAGTGCATCTCTATCTCTTCCGCGATAATAAATGGTGTTATAAAAATTTGTAAAAAATCCAGTTCGTTTTATATGTATTTCTGAACCAACGTAAAGCCTTGTTTCGCCTGATGAAGGACTAATCTTACCTGCATTAGAAGGAGTAACTAACTTATTCTCTGAATCAACAAAAGAATCTCGGATGTTAGCCGTGATCTTATCAATTTCTTGATAAGACACTCCATTTAATACCACAACGTTTAAACTCATAAAATCCCTCCGAATTTTCTTTATTTTAGGAAATCCATATTATTCTAGCATTAAATAATGTTTGGGCATATTAATTCAAACTGCTAATAGGCAAAGAATAGAGAAGTTGTATATTTCTCTTAATCTTTTTCTATTAAATTGTATTTTTTATGGTTTAGCGGTTTTTTAAATAAATACTGTTTATAAATACTATTTGAAAAAAAATATGAACCAAGCCTTGAAGAGTAATTGAAATCTAAAGGGGCTTAGAAAGAAAAGTTTCTCATATAAAAATTACTTTCTTTATCAAGCTAAAATGCTTTTCCTCTATCCTAAGTCTAATTTGTACGAATATCTATCACTAATTGGATTTTATTGGTATAGTGAAAAATAATTACTGAAAATTCCTAATAGTTTATAGATAAATATTTATATCCAATTATAAAGACTAAAGGAAGCAAATAAAACTAAGTGTGGTTATGTGAGTCTCAATTAAAATGAATAATATCTTACTAGAAAGGGAGTTTACTAATGGGTGATATTGAAAAACATTTAACTGAACATCTTAAAAAATTTGACTCTGCACCATTCCTATTTATTGGATCTGGTTTTTCGAGGAGATATATAGGTTAGATTTTATGATTGGTTAGTATACAAAAAGTTAACTGAAGCTAATGATAAAGCTAAAATTCCAGTCGAAATATAATAAGGAAGACTGTATCAATAGTAACATTCGTGATACAGTCTTTTCTTACGTTTAGTCAATACTTTTTTGAGATACTTAGGAGATTTTTACGATAAAGAGGTATTTAGATACACCAAGTTTTGGGGGTTTACAATTTTAGGTATGACAAATAAACCTAGATAACTTTGCTTTTTTTACTAGGTCATTTGAATATGTTATTATGAAAAAAACTATGATTTGGGGGCCAACCTGTAATCATAGTTCATATTGTATGTAATAAGATAGAAGATGATCTTCAAAAGCTTATTCACACAGGCGATCGACGCAACTTTATGAAATTTGTAGTATGGAAGAAAAGATTAGAAAATCTGCATAAATTAAATTTTAATAGGTGAATACTCTAAAGGAGAAAAATGTAGGAATATTGGAATTTTAAGAAATAGTATAGCCAACATAACAAAAAATACGTGCTCCGCATAATCTTATGTTAATTTTTATGCTTTAGGTTAAATTAAAGCAGGGGTTCCGTGATTGCTGTAAATCGAAGAGGTTAGAGAACATTCAAAATTATTAGTAAATTTGGACAGATTCGCAAATCAAATCATCCAAAGATAACATTTGTACGAATAATGAATGATGGCATATGGAATTTAATTATTGAAAGGCAAATATATAGCAAACTAATAGTTGTTTGAATTTTGAAATAGAGAAAAAGATAAACAAAGTTGAAATTATTTCTAGCGTCTATATTAATCAGACTATTAAAATTTTATAAAGGAAAAAGAAGAAACTCTCAATCACATTAGAGAGTTTCTTCTTTTTGAGTGGAAACAATTTGCTATATCAAACTACTCATACTGATCAATCAAAGCAATTAATTCATCTCGATATTGATCGTATGAAGTTCTTTTCAAATAAAGTTCCATAATCGAACGAATATCTACAAATATTCCGTGTACTTTATCATCTGGACTAATCTCACTTTTGGCAGCTCCAAAGTATTGAATGAGATCACGTTCATTTTGATAAGGTAGTAGGAATGCATCCACTGCTTCGTCTGCGTGACCATTTCGAACGATTGCTTGGGAATAGCCAATTTGTTTGTTAATGTCTGATGTACCTGGTAGTCCATAGCCATCGAACCAATAACCATAATATTTGGCATCCAATACATAGGCTTTATTTTCTAGTTTATAGATAATATCGGGCATGGTATTTGCGTTTGTTTTAATTTTTCCGCCAGTGGGTTTAAACCACGTTGATTTGGAATTATATAGCTCGTTGTCTTGGTTGCCGTAAATGACACGAAGCATTTCTTCCCAAACATGCTCAAAGTTTTTTGCTTTTAATTCCTTCGCTGTTTCTTTTCCTTCTAAATCGTTACCTAAGAAGAATTGCTTTAAGTTATTAAGGAGGTTCCTTTTACGATCTTGAAAAGTAGAGGAGAGCTCCTTGTTAATTATTGATAATGCCTCGTTTTTACTGAAAGTTAGTCTAATATTCCGTTCTAGTTGGATATTTCCGAAAAGCCATCCTGCATTGTTATAGGATTTTTCTATTGTATATCGATGGATTAGATTGATGGCACTATTTACGTCTGTTCTTTTTTGAGAAACCACAAAATCTGTGTACACTATGTTTTTACCAGACAGATAGGGCTTATGTTTTTTTATTGTACGTGCAAAGTCAATTTTGCCACTCTTTGCATCCTTGTAGAAACGCTCTGTTTCAACAAAATATCCATGCTCCATATAATCTCGAAGTAACCATAGGTATGTTTTAAATTGAAATTGATCTCCAAAGTTATCAAGAAGCTTTTGATTCTTTTCCTCAATATTATTTTGGAGGAGTTTCTTTTTGTACTTTTCTAGAACAGAGATAAGTGTAATGATTTCCTTTCGAAGAAGGGAAGGGGAGGTTTGATTAAACTCAAACCCCCTTGGAAAGATAATTCTCGGTTTCCCCTTGATGATCTCGATGCCAATATTGCTATCCTTAAGTTCATATTCACTGTATGTTTCTACTAATAATGTATTCATCGAATAACTATTGCACATCCTCCGTCATTTCTTCATCATCCTTGTTGGCATCTACAAATAGATATCCAAGAAAAACTTCTTTGAAAACATCATTTATACCCATTGTTTTAAATGCATGAATCGTTTCAAATAATGTCTTTAAATGATCCTTAAATAAGATGTTACGATCGTGTTTTAAAACATCGTCCCATAAATAGGCAATCATTTTATAGGCAAACTTTTCGTTATCCTTAATATCGTTTTCACTAATGAACCAAGGTCCAACAAGTTTGTCTTCTGAGATAAAGACATTTTCACTATTTACATCCATTAAAAACTTATTTAAGCCTTCTCCGAATTGTCTCCATGAAACTGAAGTGCCTGCAATGGTTTCATCCTTGTATTTACATTCTTCAAAGTTAATTGGTAAGAATTCAAATCCCCATCTTCTCTTAAAGGCTGTATCCATAATGAAAACATTTTGATCAGAAGTATTCATCGTAGCAATAATATTTAAGTTGTTAGGAATAATGATTTCTCGGTTTGAATCGTTGAATACATACTTAGCAATGTCAGCATTTGTGATGTGGTACGTACTTTCCCCATTTTCATTTCGATCTAGTAATTGGAATACATCTCCAAATACAGCTGGGGCATTAGCCCTGTTTATTTCCTCAATAATGAGACTATATTTTTTATGTTTATTAAGATGAGCATCTCGCAAGATTTTTGTAAACGGTCCAGGATAAAATTCATATGAAATCGTTTCATTCTTAACAATTGGTTTAATATAGCCAATAAAATCATTGTACGTATATTCTGGGTGGAAGGTAACGCGACTTGTCTCCATATCTACAGGGATTTCATATTTCTTTCGTACTGTATGACTTTTTCCTGTACCTGGAGCTCCATAAATAATCGTATTCTCTGCTACCATATCTGTTTCTTCTTTAATTTCGTATGTAATTCCATCAAATCTATCAGGGAAGATTGTACGGAAAATATGATTTAAATGTTGGTAATCTTTATTCAATAACAAAAGGTTTTCTAATCCTATAAATGGTTCAAAAATCCCCTTATGTTCTTTTTTAAGACCATAAGAATCAATGATATACTTCGAAAGGAAACCTTGCATTGGTGATTCATTATCAAATCCAGGGAATACATCAGATTCTATCTTTCTAAAGGATGATCCTTTGTCAAAAAGAAACTCCCTTAATAATTCCCCATGATATTCCTTTAGTATTTCTGGTATATTAATAGTTCCAAGTTCTACAGCAGGTAATGTATCCATTAATCCTCCATCAAGCGCACCATAATAGTTACCCCAATCTCGTTTTTCGAGACAAAGCGCTGCTTTATCATGATTAATTAGTAAAAATTCTATAAGTGGTTTGGCATTTTCGTTTAAACGAAAAGCACGCTGGTATCCGTTTTCAATATTATTGAATAAAGAGAGTGTCGTAAATAAATTCTGCCATATATCATAATCAGTTATTTCACGTAATCTTCTTTCTGTAGGGGACATTTGCTGTTTTTTAGTGATGATGTCATTGATTAACTGTTCATTAATCTCAGAATAATCTTTGATTTTAATGAGATACTCAAAGTAATCATAGGCATCAATCCATGATAGTCTTGGGTTTTTCTCATTTAATAAGGAAAGAACCAATAACGTCACCATTAAAGGTCTTATATGATAACTTTCAGCTTGTTTGTATTGTTTTTTAAATAGTTGTAGAATGAAAAGCTCATCATACGTGAGCTCTTCATCTAGGTATAGCTTGGCAACCTCTGTTACAAAGTCACCTGCCACCAATCCATGGCTTCTATATCCCGTTAAGACAGATTGCTTTAAAGCATTTTCTCTTGCTACAATGATTCCTTTTTCCACTAAGGAAAGTCTGATTTCTTCAAAATTGGATTGATCAGCTTTTAGTTCCTTATAAATCGTTAAAAAATCCTTAATTTTCTCTTGTTTGTCACGTGTGAAGTTAAAGTTACGGTCAATTGCCCATTGTGTTGGTTTTGCCATAGTTCATCATCACTCTCTAAAATAGTTTTTCGGCTTTATTTATAGATTTTAAAAGATGAATAAATACATCTACTACAATTGAATTACCGGCTTGTCTATATGCTTGTGTATCAGAAACCACAATCTTATAAGTATCGTCATAACCCATTAATCGGAAACATTCTCTTGGAGTTAATTTACGTACTTTATTATTGGTCGTAACATAGTTATCTACACCCGCTCGATGCATTTTATGCATTGTAGAGAGTAGGGGACGTGCAATTTTTAAATCAATCTCTGGCTTCGTATAATAACCTTTCGTACCTGTAGACATAACATGAGCTAAAACCTTTTCAGAAAGATAGTATTTGTCATGAACAACTTCAGGTTCTTTTGTTAACTGAATTGATCCTGCATCATCTAATGTAAAATTACCTTCTTTCGTTGAATCAATCAGAAAATCCTGCAACGTAAAAGGTAAGTCTACTGGATTTGGAAATTCGAATTCTGCATTATCATTTTTAAAGCCAATGACGAAGATTCGACGACGTTTCTGTGGTATTCCAAAATCAGCTGAGTCAAGGACTTTATCATAAATCTTATAGCCTAATGAGTGAAAGACTCCACTCACAACTTCCCAAGTATTTCCTTTATCATGCTTGGTTAGCCCTTGAACATTTTCATAGATAAAGACTTTAGGTTCAATTTGGTCTACAAGTCTAGCAAAATCATAGAACAGTGTACCTCTAGTATCTTCAAGTCCTTTTTGATATCCCATAATTGAGAAGCTTTGACAGGGACTTCCTCCAACAAATAGATCTACTTTACCTTTATATTGTGTTCCATCAATAAATTTTACATCATTGTGCCATTTATCCTCTGTAATAGGATAGTTTTCAAAATACGTTTGTTTAACAAAGTTTGTCTTTCGACTTGCAGCATATAGATCATCCACAAGTTTTTTCTTTTCTTTTGGATCTTTTGTATTCATTATTTTATTTCTAAGACCGTGTTCATCTATATCCTTTAATTCAATATCTCCGTTATCACAAGCAAAAATGATTTCATGAGGGATATTTAGTCTTTTTAATGCATATTCAACTGAACCAATACCACTAAATACTGAGGCTATACGTAACATCTTTTTCAAAAACTCCTGTCATTGTGATTTGATCGATAATGGCTTCCAATACAGGGACTGCAATTGAATTACCAGATTGCATATAAAGCTGTTGGTCAGGAACAACAATATTAAAATCATCAGAAAAGCCCATTAAACGTAAACATTCTCTAGGAGTTAACTTTCTAACAACGCCTTCTATACCTTCGAATTCACCAACAAATATTTTTGGATCTTGGTAATGTTGTGGTTTTGGTGACTCAAATCTAAAGTCTCCGCACCAGTTAAATTGTTGATTTGCTGCTTGGCATCTAGATACCTCTGCATTAACGCTTACACGCTTTTTATTTTTTGGATTTGTTGTGTAGCCGAATCCTTTTTCAGGTAAATAATATTTATCGTCAATTACCGGTTCAAGAAAATCTTCTACGGTCTTCGTAAGTATAGACTTTTGTGGGAATGAGAACATATCCATCTTCAAGTCTTTTCTAAATCCTACGACAAAAACTCTTCGACGATTTTGAGGAAGATTAAAATCTCTCGCGTTTAATACATCTACATGCCATTCATAGTTTAAACTATCAAATATGCTGGTAATGACTTCCCATGTCTTTCCGCCATCATGCTTTAAGATATGAGGAACATTTTCATAGATAAATACTTTTGGCTGGATTTCTTGTACCAATCTAGCATATTCATAGAAGAGAGTACCTCTAGCGTCATCTAAGCCACCCTTTTTTCCATTAATGGAAAAGCTTTGACAAGGGCTTCCACCAACAAAAAGATCTACTTGATCGGTAAAGTATGTACCATCAAGGAATCTAACATCCTGGAAAAATCGATCTTTCGTAATCTCATAATTGGCAAAATAGCTTTCTTCTACATGATTTACCTTACCAGTAGATTTGTATAGGTTATCAATATATTGTTTTGTTTTTTGAAAGTCTAAACCAATAATTTGTTCGCGAATTTCCTCTTCGGATGCCTTCACGTTAATGTTTCCATTATCACTTGCAAATACTAATTCATGTGGAATATTCTTCTTTACTAGGGCTTGTTCAATTGCTCCAATTCCACTAAATACAGTTGCTAATTTTATCATTTTGCTTTCACCTCATTTCGACATTATAACACAACTTTTTCAATTGTTCATCCGGTATATCATCCGGCTTTATTAGAACCTATGTTCTTATTTTATATTAATATTAATTAAATAGTAAAGTATTAATTATATTATGTTAGATAAATGAATAGAAATTAGTATCATATATTGTGGGGGTAGTAAAATGGAAGGAAGTTATAAATGCTCAGAATGTAATACTAATATGTCTTGGAACGGTGAAAATGAGTTAGAAGAAGAGTACACTTTCGCAGTATATATTTGTAGATACTGTGATATTGAGTTAATAAAAACATGGAATATGGAAGAATGAAATAAGTGAAATAAAATAATTTAAGTGAATTCTTGTTACAGTTTTTTATCATAAAAAAAGTTTATCTAGTTTAAAACTGTTATCAATATGGATAACAGTTTTTTGTTTTATTAGACAAATATAATAAACGACTTTATTTTATTAGTGTTTAATTATATAGCAGAGATGGAATGTAAAATAAAAAAAGTAATGTGCTTGAATAAATCAAATAAAGGGGGTTTTTTACTAGTATCACTTTAGAAAAAATAGGAGAATATTCTTAGAATATAGGTGATAAGTAGCTTAATTCTCTTTTATTACTATTTTAATATGATAAAATTAGAATAGTTAAATTTTTATTATTTGGAATGAGGTGGGGTTATATGCTTATAAACATGATGAACCAAATTGATTTTTTATCACCTAAGTTTGATGATCATCGAATGGCAATCGAAAAGTTGCGTACTAGAGGCCGTGACTGGGATTTTATAAAATATTACGGTAAACAGGATGAAGAAGGATTACAAAATAAACTTGAGCAATTACAAGAAGATGATATGATTCCCGAAGATTTGAATTCAACTCTTTGGTTAGCAATTGTAGATTTTTTACGTGAAACAGCAGAGCGTGAACAAATGATAGAGGAGAAAATCGCAAATAATCGTATTTTAAGTCGTCGTCAAGATAATGATTTGACGATCCCAAGTAGTACGAGCAGTAGCTGGCAATTATATAAGAATAGATTAATTAGACAAGGCTGGACAACTGAATCTGTAAAGGATATTGAAAATACAACAATTAGTATTTTGAGAAAGCTTCGTGTAGAGACTGAAAATCCCATAAAGGGTTTAACTATAGGTCATGTGCAATCAGGTAAAACTGCAAGTATGGCTGCATTAATGGCTATGGCTGCGGATTGGGAGTTTAATTTATTCATAGTTTTGTCTGGGACAATTGAAAATTTGCGAAAGCAAACAGAAGAACGACTAATGAATGATTTAAAAACATCGGGTAATCTATCTTGGGAACGTTTAAGTAAGCTGTCATTAAAGCCTGGTTCTTCTCATAAAGTTAGCAACCTTGTATTAAATAAAGGTTCTCGTGAACGTTATTTAAATGTTTGTTTGAAAAATAAAACACGATTAAATGATTTAATTCTATGGTTAAAAGAAGATGGGAAAAAACTGTCGCAAATGCGTATCTTAATAATTGATGATGAATCAGACCAAGGTGGAATAAACACAAATGATGTCAATGATTCCTTAGCAGAACGCACAGCATTGAATAAAGCTATTGTAGAATTAGTGCAAATACAAGCAAATGATGGTGCGAAACCATTAGGTTTGAATTATATAAGTTACACTGCTACACCTTATGCGAACTTCCTAAATGAAGCTACTGAAGAATCTCTTTATCCTCGTGATTTTGTTGCAGTATTAAATCCTGCTAAAGAATATTTTGGTGCAAAACAAATTTTCGGCTTAGAAAATGATGAATATTTCCGTGGAATACCAATAGTACGTGAAATAACTACAAGTGATCGAGATTTAGTAAATAGTATTCATATTGGTGAGGAATCCTATTTGCCCCAATCATTTGAAGATTCACTTCACTGGTTTTTATTAGCGACCTCGATAATGCGCTATAGAAAATATAAGAAACCTATTAGTATGCTTGTTCATACAAGCCAAAAACAATTACATCATCAAATTTTTGCTGATTTAATTAATGGATATTTTCGAAGTAAACCTAAATCAGAAATAATTGAGGCATGCAGAATTCTTTATGATAAAGAGAAGAAAAAGTTTACAAAAGAAGACTTCGATATGGAATTTGAGGTGTATCCAAATAAAGAGGATGTAAAAGAATATCCACCATTTGAAAAAATTGAAGAAGAGCTTAAACGGTTAATCCACCGACAACCTACTCACATTAATGTATTAGAAGAGTCAAGACGTTTGGACTACCATGAAGGTCTACATTTATGTATTGATAACTGTGCAAATAATGGTATCAATGATGAATTAGAGCATGTCCGTTTAGCTTATCCTGACCCTAGTTTACCAAATTACCCAGCTCCTGCTCCAGCATTTATAGTAATTGGAGGAAGTACATTATCTCGTGGATTAACAATTGAAGGATTAGTGAGCACATATTTCCTACGTACGACATCACAAGCGGATACACTACTACAAATGGGGCGTTTCTTTGGTTATCGTAAAGGATATGAAATGTTACCTCGCATTTGGTTAACAACTGATACAGAGTCAAAATTTAGGTTTATGGCCACCCTTGAAGAAGAATTACGTGAAGATATTGAAACATATATTCTAGAAGGAATGGATGCTAACGAATATGGACCAAAAATTAAAAATTCACCAAAATTATCATGGCTACGTGTTACTGCAAAAAATCGCATGCAAAATGCTGAAGCAATCGATTTAGATTTCTCTGGGACGTCTAGTCAAACGATTCTTTTTGAAGATGACGCAACTATTCAAAGGCAAAATATCGAAGTAACCGAAAACTTTTTAACTCAATTAGGAACGCCTAAAATAACTCGAAATAATCGTGGTCTATATTGGGAAGATGTTCCATTCTCAGAAATTATGGAAAACTTTTTTGGTAGATTCAAATTTAGTGAACACAGCGAATTCTCAAATATAGATGCTTTCTTTACATGGTACCAAAAGAAAGAATTGGAAGCTGGTTTTACGAATTGGAATGTAGTGTTATCTGGAAGTGGTGAACTGGATAATAATGAGCGTAATCAATGGATAGTTGGTGAACACGGTGTAGGGCTTATTACACGTAGTCGTCGTGGTTCAGAAACTGGTGATAAAATTAATATAGGTGTACTACGAGCTCCAACAGATTTATATGCAGATATGACTAAAGAGATGTACGATTTACTCCCAAAGGATTTAAAGGCTACGCAATCTAGCAAAGAAGATCGTACAAGAAACGAGGATCAACAGGAAGAAATTGAACAAAAACAACCAAAGAAAAGTATTGTCAATGAAATTCGTAAAGCTGCTGGTCTTGGTTTAACACCTCAACTACTGTTATATCGGATTGACAAGGACTCAAAATATAAAAAAGAGCATAAGCCAAATACAAAAGAAGCTAATAAACGTTATAGTCTAAATGCTTCCGAAGATTTAATTGGTGTTAGTTTATTTGTTCCAGGTTATCGTTCCGGTAGAAATTTAGCGACTAAATTGACGATTCGAATTGAAAATCCTATGGGTGAATCTGAAACGGAAGAAGGAAAGGGATAATGCATATCGAGATTGCAGAGTTTGGGAAGATGTCCCAATCTGGTAATTCATTATTAAAACTAATTCAAAATAACGATTTACCCATTTTAGACTTACTTGTACGAGAAGCTATTCAAAACAGTTTGGATGCGGGGATTAGTGTTGAAGGGCACAATTCTGTTTATGTTGACATTGGCATCAAGGATATTAATGTCTCAAATTTCGCTAAGCATTTGGATGGAATTACAGAAAGATTAATAGAAAAGTTTGGGGATACGCCACAGAAGGCATTATATATTGAAGACGCGAACACTACTGGATTGACGGGCTCTCTAGATTTTAGAAATTCACCAAACGGCAATATTTTTAAACTGATTTATGGGATAAGTATGGCCCAGGAAACCCCAGGTGCTGGTGGTTCCTGGGGATTAGGTAAAACTGTTTATTTTCGTGTAGGAATTGGTTTGGTAGTTTACTATTCTCATATTTTAAATGATAACGGTCAGTATGAGCATCGTTTAGCGGTAACTTTAGTAGAAAATGAGAAGTTGAAAGAAACGATTATCCCAAAATCTAATGGAAAAGTACCGAGTGGGATTGCTTGGTGGGGACAACGTGTAGAGCCAAGTAGTGATGAAACAATTCCAATAACAGATCAAGATATGATCCGTGAAATATTAAAATCATTATCTATTGAGCCATATGAGGTTGGTCGTCTAGGGACAAAAATCATTATTCCATTCATCAATGAAAATCAGTTGCTTATTAAGCACGAAATAAATCCAACTGAAACTAAACCGTGGGAATATAATGTAGCTGATTACATTCGTGTTGCAATGCAACGGTGGTACGCACCGCGCTTAGCAAATGAAAAATATAGATATGGTAAATATCTAGACGGTCATGTCAATGGCGAAAGGCTGGAGAAGGATGATTTCCTACCATTATTTATTGAACTACAACTAATGTATAACACAGCTGTGTTTGGTGGTAAATCAAATCGTTATTTTGTAAATGATATTCAAATTCGTAATTATTTTGAACACAATAAAGCAAATAACGCGGGGCGAGTAGCATATAAAAAATTCACCAAAAAGGAATTAGATATGTTGGCACCACTAAATGTGCCTAGTCCATTTACATGTGTTAATCAAAAAAATCCAAAAGGTGAGCAAAATGCACCGTTGATAGCATATGTAAGAAAGCCAGGTATGATTGTAAATTATGCAACTGATGGTGAATGGTGCAAAGGACTTGTCACAACTGAAGATCATGAATATCTTGTGGCTATATTTGTTCCAAATTCTGATACAAAATTACTTAATCCTGACGATGATGTTTTTGATTTAGAAGCATATTTGCGTAAAAGTGAAATGGCTGATCATACTTCTTGGACAGATATTATTATAAAGAGTAAGCCGCTAGACATAGTTGATAAAATTCGTTCGCAGGTCCGTAGGAAAATTAAAGCTTCTTTTGAACATAAAGAAGAAATAAAAGAAAAGCAAAGTATGAACAAATTAGCACGTAACGTCGGTAAAATGCTACTACCACCAACTGGATTTGGTCGCCGTGCTTCTAGCCGTAATAGAGCTGGAGGTACGAGGCCGAATACACCAACTATTAAAGGTAATCGGGTTAACAGTTTTTCGATTGTATCTCAAAAATACTTAGATTCTGGTGTTTTAGAAGTTCATTTTCAATTGAAATTAGCTAAAAATGTTAGATTATTTACAATAGAACTATTTATTGCCTCTGAAGGTGGGAAAATCTCTGCAACAGATTGGGAATCAGAAGATAGTGTAGGAACACCATTCCCTGCACAAGTTAAGCACATTTCCATACCGAATAAGGATGAAATATTTGGTAATTTACAGGCTGTACAAAGTGGAAGAAAAGTGTCTCATGCATTCCGTATAGAAAAAATAGACAAGGCTGTTGAATGTTTAGGTATTTTAGAATTAACTTGCTTAGATCCTCATGTACAAGTCGAAATTTTAATGAAGCAAGAGGGAAGTGAAGTTAATGGCTAATAAGTTAAGCATGAATCGACTTTATGATGAGAGTATGGAAGAGTTGTTAAATGTAAAACTAGATTTTCAGTTCTATTATAAAGATGTTTATGATTTAAAGCATAGCCTGACTCAAAAGGAGGATTATGACTTTAAGACTCTATTGAGTAATGACGATGATAGCTGGGATTATGTAGAAAATGGATTTGGTATCTCTGGAAATGTTTTGATAGGGAATCCCTCTAGTTTGTTTGGTGCTTCACAATTAGTTAATAATGATGCAGTATTAGGAATTGCATTGCAATGGTTGTCAAAGCAATCATCTCAGAGAGGTGTAATCCCTCTAGCATCAATTAATAGTACAACGCCAAACGATGTATTTATCCCTATTGACCATTATTTCCAAAAGGATAAACTTTTTGGTGAAGTTCATATCTCATTAGTTATTTATTTGAAGAAAGCCAGCAGTAACAGTTTGATAGGACAAGCAATATTACCTGGTACAATTTTAGGAAGCATTCCTGTAATGATTAAAAATGGCATTTGAACATAAAAATAACCTCTTGGTATGATATAAGTGTCCTAAGCTTGCCGGCAAAAAGGACAAATCATATATTCCAGGAGGCTTTCAAAATGAATTATAACCAAAATAATAAGATTGCTCAAATTACTTCTCAAACACTAATTATAGGTGTTGATATTGCGAAATTCAAGCACGTAGCTCGTGCGCAGGACTATAGAGGTTTGGAGTTTGGTAAACCTCTATACTTTGGAAATGCGAGAGATAGTTTTGATAGATTTGTTGAATGGATTAAAGAGATACAGGATCAACAAAACATGAATAAAGTAATCATTGGTGTTGAACCTACTGGACACTACTGGCTAAATTTAGCCCATTATCTAAAGGGTACTGACTTCAAGTTAGTAGTTGTCAATCCAGCTCATGTTAAGAAGACAAAGGAATTAGATGATAATTCCCCAACTAAGAATGATGTGAAAGATGCAAAGGTCATTGCCCAATTAGTGAAAGACGGAAGATACGCTGAACCTAATATTCCAGAAGGAATATATGCCGATCTTAGAATCGCTAGAAAAATACGCGATCAATTATCCGTCGACCTACAAGCGGTACAAGGGCAAATTCACAATTGGATTGACCGATATTTCCCTGAATTCCTAACAGTCTTTAAAGATTGGGAGGGGCTTTCTGCTCTACAAATATTAAAGCTAAATCTACTACCACATGAGTTAGCTGAACTCCCTGATCAAGAGTTATTAGCTCATATTAGGAAAGCTGCAAAACGTGCAGTGGGTATAAGTAGAATAAAAGAATTAAAGAAGGTGGCCGGCGTTTCAATCGGAATCCGTGAGGGTTCAGATTTGGCCAAATTAGAGTTAAGCACGTTGTTAGATAAGTATGAACTCATTACTAAAAAGTTTGAACAACTAGAGGTTAAAAGGGACGAGCTATTAGAACAAATACCAGGAGTGCACCAAATGCTAGCGATTACTGGGATAGGAAAAGATACGATAGCTGGGTTCTTTGCAGAGATTGGAGATTTACGTTATTACTCACATCCAAGGCAAATCATTAAACTTGCAGGATTAAGCTTGATGGAACACACATCAGGAAAACATAAGGGACAAACCAGAATAACCAAAAGAGGCAGGAGAAACCTAAGAGCCCTTTTGTTTAGAGTCATTATGCCCCTTGTAGCTAAGAATTCTGCTTTTAAAGCCTTACATGAATACTATACAAAGCGACCTGATAATCCATTAAAAAAGATGCAGTCACTGATCGCTTTATGTAATAAATTGATACGAGTGTTATTTGCAATAGGTAAGAAACAATTTGTGTTTAGTGAAGAAAGAATGTTGAAGGATATTCCTCATATGGCTGAATTGCCAAAAGTAGCTTAGAATTCTCGATATAACGTATAAATCATGCTTTTATAGTAGTTAATCTCAATAATTAATAGACATTTGAAGCACGGATTAGTCAGTAAAACAACTAAAATACGGACATAGATCCTGTCGGGAAGCATAACTGACATCTACCTCATGGAAAGGTTGGACGAAGGAATTTTGGAGCATAGACTCTGTGAGATATGGGAGGGTTGACCTCCATGAGAAATGTAGACATCCACCAGTGCGACCATACTTTAACTGGATTTCCACCTTTTGGATTAAGGTGGCTTGGGTACCTACAGTCTTTTTTGCTTCTCAACTCCAAAATTTAACTAAAATACAACTTTATCCCATGTTATTAAAGTCTATTAAATATGGATGACTATGAAATCGTGAGAAAAAACGAGAAATCGAGAGATTTACCTTTCTATATAGAGGGAG
>NZ_JAFELM010000018.1 GCF_016890225.1 Bacillus suaedaesalsae
CTGCCCCCGCAACCAAATGGTCCCGTGGTGTAGCGGTTAACATGCCTGCCTGTCACGCAGGAGATCGCGGGTTCGATTCCCGTCGGGACCGCCATATTTTTTATACTTAAGGTTTTGAGAAAGCTAGAAATTCAAGTTAGTATATGAATCAACAAGACTGACGAAGGATTTTGAAGCTAATCGAAAGCCAAACAAATGGCTCGGTAGCTCAGTCGGTAGAGCAAAGGACTGAAAATCCTTGTGTCGGCGGTTCGATTCCGTCCCGAGCCACCATTTAGATTTTGAATGTGGCTTAGCTAAGTAGGAATGCTACGCAATAGCATACCAATGAAAGTCATCCTGAATTATCTCTCTGAGATTGGGACGACAAGTTTAGAACATTACTTTATTAGTAGCAGTGTTTTATATTTGCCGGCTTAGCTCAGTTGGTAGAGCAACTGACTTGTAATCAGTAGGTCGAGGGTTCAAATCCTTTAGCCGGCACCAGCATCTTTTTCGTAAGAAGAGTTATGTATTATATAATGGAGGGGTAGCGAAGTGGCTAAACGCGGCGGACTGTAAATCCGCTCCCTCAGGGTTCGGCGGTTCGAATCCGTCCCCCTCCACCATTATATTTTTTTATAGGGGTATAGTTTAAAGGTAGAACGAAGGTCTCCAAAACCTTTGGTGTGGGTTCGATTCCTGCTACCCCTGCCAATCTTATTTTTTATGGCGGTCGTGGCGAAGTGGTTAACGCATCGGATTGTGGTTCCGACATTCGGGGGTTCGATTCCCCTCGGTCGCCCCATTTTTTTATCAACTTTACCTTAGTGGTTGCATATAATAGCATTACCCATTGATTGATTGCGGAAGTAGTTCAGTGGTAGAACACCACCTTGCCAAGGTGGGGGTCGCGGGTTCGAATCCCGTCTTCCGCTCCAATGGCGGCATAGCCAAGTGGTAAGGCAGAGGTCTGCAAAACCTTTACCACCGGTTCGAATCCGGTTGCCGCCTCCATTAATTTGCCGGTGTGGCGGAATTGGCAGACGCGCACGACTCAAAATCGTGTTCCTCTGGAGTGTCGGTTCGACCCCGACCACCGGTACTGAAAGACAGGTTATCCTGTTTTTATTTTTAAAATACCTTCGACAAATATCTATCTTTTTTTCATGCGGGTGTAGTTTAGTGGTAAAACCTCAGCCTTCCAAGCTGATGTTGTGAGTTCGATTCTCATCACCCGCTCCATACATAACCTTATTTGCAACGCAGTGTTTCGTTTACTAATAAACGTGGCATTGCGTTTTTTAATTTATTTGTTACTTATACTGATCTAATAAGATAATGATAAACAATAATAAAAGGAAGTGCTATACAGGTGAAATCTAGTATATTTAGTTTTCTAGCGGAGTATTCTAGTACTTTAGAAGAATTAGCATTAAGAATAGAAGATCTATTATGGGATTCATCCTTCATTAGTTGAAGAAGCTACCGTTTCAATAGAAGTCCCAAACAAACTGGTTAAAAGTACTGCCTTAAGACGTTTCCCAAGGAAGGTAGAAGATGGTACACGTAAGTCTAATTTTGGGTATACGTATACCTTTCAGACAAAGAGTGAGTTAGAGGCACTGTTGTTGCGTATCGTTGATGAACTAGAAACGAGAAAGTTTAGTATAAAATAAATTATTGTAGTGATTTAATTAGTATAAATATCATTATTGCGACCCCGACCACCGGTATCGTATCGAGTAGTAACAAATGAAAAACACTCACAAATGTTGATATATTTACTTTGTGAGTGTTTTTGTTTTGCGAGAAGAGGCCTTGAAAGGTTGAGGAGCCTGATTGTCCTATGTGGATTTACACGTTTAAATAAAGTCTATTAAACTAATAACAATTTTAATAAAGTTACTCATTTCTTGTAACGAATTGCGTCGATTTCGGATATATAATGTGAAAGGAGGATAAGCCTTGGGAGATCTCCACGAAATTTATATCAAGTATGAGAAGGATGTCTTTAAGTTTTTAATGTGTTTATGTCATGATGCAGATTTGGCAGAGGAGTTAACACAAGAGACGTTCTATCAAGCTGTGAATTCGATTGATCGGTATAATGGCGAGTGCAAAATGTCAGTTTGGTTGTGCCAGATTGCAAAGCATTCCTATTATAAGTATATCGAGAAACATAAACGGAGGAACGAGCTAAGTCAGGATACTAGAACCTCTGTGTCTCCTGAGACTGAGTTCATTCATTCTGAGAATAAAATTGCACTATATCGAACAGTCCACTTGCTTGAGGAACCTTATAAAGAGGTGTTACTTCTAAGAATTCTAGGTGGCCTGAGTTTTAAAGAAATTGGAGATATCCATTTCAAAACGGAGAACTGGGCGAGGGTTACATTTTATCGGGCGAAAACAAAGTTACGAGAAAGGGGAATAACTAAAGATGAATAAAAAGTGTGACATTATACGAGATTTGCTTCCATCTTATATAGAAAAGGTTACTAGTGATGAGAGTAATAAGTTTGTAGAAGAACATATTGCGCAGTGTGAATCTTGTGAAATTTACTTGAATGATATGAAGGCTGAAATAGAGTTACCGGAAGATGTACATATTGAAGAGAGGTTAAATGAGAAGAAACCTTTTAAAAACTTATCGATTTTCTCTCAAGGGCAAAAGAAGTTTACGAAGCTAATATTATATATTGCGGTCGGATCTTTGTTGTTAGCTATCTATTTATTATCTACATCTATTCTAAAGTTTAATGAGTTTAAAGAAGATAAACGTTATATAGATGTGATTGAACTTGAAAAAGAGGCAATAATAAGTGATGCTTTCAATCATGTAGATAGTGGTGAAGCTGGATTAATTAAGGTTTTTGAAAAATACAAGAAACAACTAAACATGTTAGCAATTTTTCCTACGGCAGAGGTAGAGGATGAGCTAATTGATACGGAGAGAAATATGCCTACGACTATGTATCCTATTGACTATAATAAAGCAACAACTGTGATCGGAGCTAATGGTGTCATAAAAGATAAGTCAACTATCACTCCAAGTGGGTATGATTTAGGAACAGTCGTCATGGCAAACGATGAATGGGTTATTCAATTTGAATATAGAGGCACTTATGAGAATACAATCGAAAAATACCATCAGTTAAGGTATTATGGACCAAGAACGTGGAGCTTCTTTCAACTTCCAATCTTGTTCTTTACGATTTTTATCGTACTTGGTACAGTTTGGTTTTTCATGAATAAGCAAAACAGACAGCTTCAAGGTGTAATTTAGAGAAATGCGTTAATCTTGCAAATGAGATTAACGCATTATTTCTAATGAATAATAGGTACTGTTATTACAGGAGATGCAGGCAATGGGCAGTCTATTTTTTATGTACTCACTATTTTATGACTTGCTGTCCCACCATTCACTTGGGTAAACATTTTACTCATAGCTTGTAATAAGGCGATCATTTCTTCTTTAGAAGTCATAGAAGGTTGCAAATATGCAATTTGAATAGCTGAGGTTGTCTGTTCAGTTACAGCAGTCCTTCTTGAATCAACGAAAGGACTCCCAAACGGACCACTATTATCCAAACTAATTAACTTTTGATTTGCATCAATATTTCGGTTATTTAGTCCCTCATACTGTTCATTCTCTTGCCCAAGCTTTATCACAATGTCTCCGTTTATCTTTTCCTTATCATAAATGCCAATTGGGATCCCATATTGCAAAGAAAAGAAATTGTTTATATCAGCTGCAGAATGAATTGTAACAAGGAAATCTTTTTTGGCTATTCTTCTTACTAGTGCCTCATGAGAAGGACGGTATTTACTCGGATCCATACCGAGTTTCTTAAAAACGCTTCGCCATTCCTTTACTCCTTTATAATCACTCAGTGGACGTTCCTCTAAATCAAACGAAATCGATTCTTGATATAATTGAAATCTTCCTTTGATCATTTGAGGAGAAGAGGAAACAGTAATATCTTCATAAATTATGACACCAATTTTAAAATCAGGAACTTTACTGAGCACTGATGGATCAATCGTAACCTTCAATTGTAAATAACCTCCTTCTAGTGTGATGGCGGATTGTTATGATACTATCAATATATATTTAAGCAGACAAGTTAGCAAGAAAGGAGGAGTATTATGGATATCCAAGCTTTGCAAAAAGAGTTAATTGAATATAGTAAGGAAATCGGAATCGATAAGATCGGTTTTGCGAGTGCCTCTCCATTTGAGGAGTTAAAAGATCGATTGGTGAAACAACAGGAATTAGGCTACCAATCAGGATTTGAAGAGCCGGACATTGAGAAAAGAGTAAATCCTGGTCTAATACTTCCAAAAGCAAAATCGATTATTGCTATTGCGCTTGCATATCCTTCCAAGCTCAAGGATGCTCCTAGAAGTACGCGTACGGAGCGACGTGGTCTTTTTGCTAGAGCGTCTTGGGGGCAGGATTATCATGATGTACTTCGTGATCGTTTGAACAAGTTAGAAGCATTTTTAATCGAGCGAGTTCCAGCTGTAAAAGTAAAATCAATGGTTGATACAGGTGAATTATCAGATCGTGCAGTTGCAGAACGTGCTGGAATTGGTTGGAGCGGTAAAAACTGTTCCATCATTACGCCAGAGTTTGGTTCTTACGTTTATTTAGGTGAGATGATTACGAATATCCCGTTTGAACCGTCTACTCCAATAGAGGACCAATGTGGTTCATGTACGAAGTGTATTGATGCATGTCCAACTGGGGCAATTGTTCAAGGTGGACAGCTAGATTCGAATAAATGTATCGCCTTTTTAACACAAACAAAAGGCTTTTTAGCAGACGAGTACCGTGAGAAGATCGGAAACCGTTTATACGGCTGTGACACGTGTCAGCTCGTTTGTCCAAAAAATAAAGGAATGGATTTTCATCTTCATGAAGAAATGGAGCCGGACCCTGAACTTGTTAAACCTCTATTAAAACCATTATTAACGATTTCTAATAAAGAGTGGAAAGAAAAGTTTGGTCCCATGTCTGGTTCGTGGAGAGGAAAAAAACCAATTCAACGAAATGCTATATTGGCATTGGCTCACTACAAAGATGAATCAGCTTTACCGGAACTTCAAACTATCCTATTTAAAGACAGCCGTCCGGTAATTAGAGGAACAGCTGCATGGGCCATTGGAAAAATTGGCAAACAAGAAAGTGTACAAACATTACTCGTTGCTAAAGAGAAAGAAACAGATGGCGAAGTATTAAAAGAAATAGAAAAAGGGTTAAAGCTTCTAAATATGTAATTCGTTCATAATCCTTGAAGCGTCTCATACGTATTAAAATAGATGAATATGTATGGGAGGATGAGTATGAACATCAAGAAAATTCTAGAAAAACACGTTTCTGAACGAGTAAGTGCACACGTGGGTCAACGCATACAAAAGTCGAATCCAATTTTGGAGGAAACAAGAAAAAAGAATGCGCTAAACGATGCAAGAAATGCACAAATCATTAAAAGTAAGGCGATTACTCAGATTACAAATATAGAAGAACTTGGCGAAGAAATACATGTATATTACACAGTTCAAATGAATGACCTCGTAAAGCATGGTGAAAGAATTTATGTAGAGGAATGTGAAGAAACACGTAAAGCAACTATTCAAAACGCAAAGGTAATGAGTGATATCTTACTTTCACAAGTAGTGGATGAGGAAATTCCAGCAGAACTTCAACTGAGTCATGATGAAACGAGAGATGTTAGATTTGTTTATGATCGTAGAGCGGCCGTCCGTTACGCTGAACAATGGTGGAATGATTATAATCCAAAGTATAAAAAGTTTGAAAATGATTGTACAAATTTTATCTCTCAATGTCTGCGTGCGGGTGGGGCTCCAATGACAGGATACCCGAATAGAAGCAAGGGCTGGTGGATGCAAAATAACTCGTGGAGCTATAGCTGGTCTGTTGCTAATTCCCTTAGATTGTATCTTTCTAACTCAAAATCGGGACTTCGTACCGTTGAAAAAAGAAGTGCAAGTGAGTTAATACCAGGGGATGTTATTTGTTACGACTTTGAAGGCGATGGAAGATATAATCATAACACAATCGTTGTTGCAAAAGATGCAAATGGGATGCCGTTAGTCAATGCACATACAACGAATAGCCGAATGAGATATTGGTCTTATGAGGATTCAACTGCCTACACGCCAAACATTAAATATAAGTTTTTTCACATTGTGGATAGTTAAAAGGTCACATTTCACATGCTCATCCGAAAAATGTTATAATAGCCTCTAGTTAATGGTTAAATGAGGTGAAAAGAAATGGGATTACATGTCGTTATGTTTCAGCCGGAGATCCCTGCGAACACGGGTAATGTTGCACGAAGCTGTGCTGCAACGGATACAACGCTACATTTAATTCGTCCACTTGGTTTTTCTACAGATGATAAAATGTTAAAGCGTGCAGGTTTAGATTATTGGCAATACGTAACTGTGTTATATTATGATTCCTTGCAGGAGTTATTTGATAAATATCCAGAGGGAGAATTTTATTTCTTAACAAAGCATGGAAAGAAACCACATACGTCTTTTGATTATAGTGATTCAAGTAAGGATGTCTTTTTTGTATTTGGAAGAGAGACAAAAGGTCTTCCGATGGACGTTATTGAAGACAATATAGAGCGCTGCCTACGAATTCCGATGAACGACAATGTACGTTCACTGAACGTCTCGAATACTGCTGCGATCTTGATTTACGAAGCGTTAAGACAACAGAACTATCCAGGATTATCATAATAAACGAAAAAACGACCAAAAATGGTCGTTTTTATTTTTTGATTCCTGGTTTTGAATTGTATCCAGCACTGAAAATAGCTGTTAAAAATGCAAGGCTAACACCTAGAATTAAAATTAAACCCACTATAATAACCTCCTTTAGAGACTAGTATTCCCGAAAACATACATCTATTATAGCGAAGTTGACAAGTTAAGGGAATCGAAAGTGTGACAAAAAATAAACATTTATTTTTCATAAGGTTGTAATGAAGAATTATTAATGAACATTAAGGGAATGGTTGAGTAGTATTAGGATTAGACTGTGCATAAGGATGCTCTGCTAAAATCCGCGACGTCTTAGGCTTGCACCTCGAGTATAAATGCGGAAAAGACTGATGGGGACACATCTATGTTAGTAAGAACAGAAGGCTCATCTTCAACTTGTACCAGCTTCTTTAATTTATATCCTTAAGAATGATAATGGACGGCTCAGCATAGATTGTAATAATCTCAAGCTTCATCATCAACTTGAAGGAGGTCCTTATGGATATTTTAAGGAAAATAGAACAACATCGTGAAGAAGAAGAGAGTTTAAAATGGGAAGGTACCTTCGCTGATTATCTAGAAATTTTGAGAGGACGCCCACATGTGGCACAGTCTGCTCATTCGAGAGTTTATAATATGATCAAGGATGCAGGTATTGATGAAGTAGATGGTCGTAAAAAATATAACTTCTTTAGTAAGCAAATGTTTGGACTCGAAGAATCACTAGAGAGATTAGTGGAGGAATATTTTCACCCGTCTGCAAAGCGTTTAGATGTAAGAAAACGTATTTTATTGTTAATGGGTCCTGTTAGTGGCGGTAAATCAACACTTGTTGCAATGCTAAAACGTGGTTTAGAACAATATACAAGAACAGACCAGGGAGCTGTTTATGCTATCAAAGGCTGCCCCATGCACGAAGATCCTCTTCATATGATTCCACATCATTTACGTGATGATTTCTTTAAAGAATATGGTGTTAAAATTGAAGGTAACTTGTCTCCATTAAATTTAATGAGACTAGAACAAGAATATGGTGGACGAATTGAGGACGTAATAGTCGAAAGAATCTTCTTATCGGAAGACCGTCGAGTTGGAATTGGTACATTCAGTCCTTCTGATCCAAAATCACAAGATATTGCCGATTTAACAGGTAGTATCGACTTTTCGACAATTGCAGAGTATGGTTCTGAGTCTGATCCACGTGCGTATCGTTTTGATGGTGAGTTAAATAAAGCAAACCGTGGAATGATGGAATTTCAAGAGATGTTAAAATGTGACGAAAAATTCCTATGGCACTTATTATCTCTTACTCAAGAAGGAAATTTTAAAGCAGGTCGTTTTGCGTTGATTTCAGCAGATGAGCTAATTGTCGCTCACACGAACGAAGCGGAGTATCGTTCTTTTATTTCTAACAAGAAAAATGAAGCGCTACACTCAAGAATTATCGTCATGCCGGTTCCATATAACTTGAAGGTATCAGAAGAGGAAAGAATTTATGCCAAGATGATAAGTGAAAGTGATGTCTCAGATGTTCATATTGCCCCCCACACATTACGCGTGGCTGCAATGTTCACAATCTTAACAAGATTAAAAGAGCCGAAAAAGGGCGATGTAGATCTTGTGAAGAAAATGAGATTGTATGATGGTGAGTCTGTTGAAGGTTTTAATACTGTTGATGTGGAGGAAATGAAGAAGGAATATCCAGATGAAGGGATGAACGGAATTGACCCTCGTTATGTCATTAACCGAATATCATCTGCAATTATTCGAAAAGAAACACCTTCAATTAATGCGCTAGACGTTTTACGTTCTCTAAAGGACGGTTTAGCTCAGCACGCTTCCATCTCAGCTGAAGATCGCGAACGTTATATGAATTTTATATCTGTTGCTCGTCGTGAGTATGATGATATCGCGAAAAAAGAAGTGCAGAAGGCATTCGTGTATTCCTATGAAGAGTCTGCAAAAACACTTATGGATAACTATCTAGACAATGTTGAAGCATATTGTAATAAAAATAAGCTTCGTGATCCGTTAACAGGGGAAGAAATGAACCCAGATGATAAGTTAATGAGATCAATAGAAGAACAAATCGGAATTTCAGAGAATGCAAAGAAAGCATTTCGTGAAGAAATATTAATTCGAATATCAGCATATGCAAGAAAAGGTCAACGCTTCGACTACAACTCACACGAACGCTTACGTGAAGCGATACAAAAGAAGCTTTTTGCAGACCTAAAGGATGTCGTGAAAATTACAACTTCCTCTAAAACACCTGATGAAGTACAACTGAAGAAAATTAATGAAGTAGTAGCAAGATTGATTGAAGAGCATGGTTACAATTCTTCATCCGCAAACGAACTGTTACGATATGTTGGAAGTCTTTTGAATAGATAGAAAAAAGGAGTATGTCCTTTTGACATACTCCTTTTTGGATGTTTAATCACGGACGAGCCCGGGTAAAGAAAGACAAGAGGTGATAGTCATGAATTTAAATGAACAAAGCCGAAGAGATATGCCAGAAAACAGCTCGATGGTAAAAGACGAGCAGGATTTGATAAAACACTCAAAAATAATGGAAAATATGATTACCAATACAGAACTAGAAAAGGAAAAGCAGCACCCAGATCCAAAGCAGTATGGAGAAACCGATCCCTCAAAGTAGGGATTTTACTTCACTTTAACACTTTAAAGGGAGAAGGTTGAGGACGGGAAAAAACAGCAGCCTGGTATAAACGTTACACCTTAAACAAACGTTTGATTAATATCATGTAACACACATTACGAACTTGTGATGTTTCCTATTTCACCTTCTATTTTAGAAAGTTCATCATATAGTAAAGTTAAACTTTAAATGCACGAGAAACTTGTCTATTTTTAAAGTACAATGCATAATTGTCGCAATAATTTGTCAATTATACGTACCTTCTGCATAGTATAGAATAATCAACTTTTCTACACGTATCGCTATTATAATCAAGCAGGGAAGGAAAAGGTGAGAATAACTTTTAGGAGGGGAAACAGTGGAAATGAAAGATAGTAAAAACAACTTTGCGATTTCAAGAGAAGATTGGTCCCTCCACCGTAAAGGACATGATGATCAACAACGACATAAGGAAAAAGTACAAGAGGCGATCAAAAGCAATTTACCTGATCTAGTGACAGAAGAAAGTATTATTATGTCAAATGGTAGGGACGTTATTAAAATCCCAATTCGTTCTCTAGATGAGTATAAGATTCGCTATAACTATGATAAAAACAAACATGTTGGCCAAGGAAACGGCGATAGTAAAGTAGGAGATGTTGTTGCTAGGGATGGTTCGGGGAAACCTCAACAAGGTCCGGGAAAAGGGCAAGGAGCCGGTGACCAAGCAGGTGAAGATTACTATGAAGCTGAAGTGTCATTAATGGAACTTGAAGAGGCTCTATTCAATCAATTGGCACTTCCCAATTTAAAACGAAAAGAACAAGATGAAAACATTGTAGAGCACATTGAATTTAATGACATCCGAAAGATTGGACTCATGGGTAACATTGATAAAAAGAAAACAATGATGACAGCATTTAAACGAAATGCACTAAGTGGAGAAGCGAAGTTTCATCCGATTTATCCAGAAGATCTTAAGTTTAAAACATGGAATGAAGTAACAAGACCCGATTCAAAAGCAGTAGTTCTAGCTATGATGGACACAAGTGGTTCAATGGGAATATGGGAAAAGTATATGGCAAGAAGTTTCTTTTTCTGGATGACACGCTTCCTGCGAACAAAATATGAAACCGTTGAGATTGAATTTATTGCTCATCATACAGAAGCAAAAGTTGTATCGGAGCAGGACTTTTTCTCAAAAGGAGAAAGCGGGGGGACGATTTGTTCATCTGCTTATAAAAAATCACTGGAGTTAATTGATACAAAGTATAATCCTACTCGTTATAATATATATCCTTTTCATTTCTCAGATGGTGACAACTTAACTTCTGACAATGCACGTTGTGTAAAGCTTGTGGAGGAATTGATGAAGGTATCGAACATGTTTGGGTATGGGGAAGTAAATCAATACAACCGCCATTCAACGCTTATGTCCGCCTATAAGAATATCCAAGATGAAAAATTCCACCACTTTATCCTCAAGCAAAAATCTGATGTATTCCATGCGATGAAAAACTTCTTTAAAAAGGAAGAAGAAAGCAAGAAGTTTGCATAAAGGTCGGCTCTTGCTGACCTTTTTTTACATTCGTACTATATTCGCTTAATAAACGAATGTGTGTTATTTCAAAAATAAATATATACATGAATAATTCCGATTTACAAATACTAGAAAAAAAGGAGGTGCAACTTGTCAAATCCATTTGAAGCTGCTTGGAATACGTTAAAGGCATCTATTGATAAAACAAATGAGCCCAAGACACCATTACATATAATTGAAGTGGGTGACTGCTGGAAGTATGTTACATTAATCGAGGAATTTATCCGTTATGAAGAAATTGGATTAAATACAACAACCGATGATGAAGTGAGAGAGTTGTTAATTGATATTGTTAAAGTGTGTGAATCGCAATTACAAAAGTTAACTCAATTTATGAAGGAAGAAGGAATTCTGCTACCTGATGTAACTTCTTCCAAGCCAGAATCTGTACCAAATGAAATTCCTCTTGGTGTAAAATTAACCGATGATGAAATTACAAATGGAATCGCATTTAAATTAGTTACTGCAATGATTGCTTGTGCAAAAGGACAATCAGATGCAATTCGAACAGATATTGGCGTGATATGGTATGAATTTTATACCGAATGGGTATCATTCGGTCAAACTTTAAAAATCCTCATGAGAAAAAGAGGGTGGATTAAGGTACCACCATACTATTATCCGCCTGGTTCTCCAACTAAATAAAAAAGAGAGGAGATCCTCTCTTTTATTATTCTACTAATCCTAATCTTTTTAGACCGTTAAAAATACCCGAATGTTCAACGTCTGTTGTTTTGTGTTTAGCATACTGAAATAGTTCATGGTGTGCATTCCCCATCGCAAAGCCTTCTCCAACTGTAGAAAGCATTTCTTTATCATTCATTCCGTCTCCAAATGCAATTGTGCTTTCTTTCGGTATCCCTAACTTTTTAATTAATGCTTCAACTGCCATTCCCTTATTGACACGATCTCGTATCACATCAAGGCAGGTAGTTAAGCCACTGACATTCACGGTGGTGTAATGTATTTCTTCGAATTCTTCATAATATGTATAAGCATTTTCCTCTTTTGTAATGATTGTCAAACCTAACACGTCATTATTCAAGGAAGGATCAAAGAGGGTATTTTTACGTAAATCAAACGTGTTAATGAACGTTTTGACAATAGGTGGTTCCATTGATGTAAATGCATTCATCTTATTTGTATAAAAGACAAGAGTATGATCATTTTCTTCAGCAATTTGTAAAAACCTCTTCACATCGTAATCATTCATCGTTTCTTTCACAATGTCCTCATTTTTATATATTCCGTATGCCCCGTTATAGGCAATAAATGAAGTAATTGACAATTCCTTTGCTAACTCATCTATTTCATGCAAAGGTCTTCCCGTTGCAAGAATAACTTCAATCCCTTTTGCTTGAAGTTGGGAAATAGCACTTTTTGTAGAGCTCTCAATTGTATGGTCAGGTCTTAAAATTGTTCCGTCTATATCTAGAAACACTATTTTATATTCACTCAAATAAAACGACTCCTTTTTCGTATTTCTTTTATTATACATCTTTCATTACTGTTATTCTTTCAGTGAGATTTATCACATTTTACTAAATAAAATCGTTATTATGAACTGTGTGTGAACTGTATTGTATTATTAACGAAATAGGAGTAAATTAAAAGTGTAGAAAGTAAGTGAAGGACTTCACAAACTTTCTAGAAAAGCTAGCTAGCTTACTATCTAAAATTTTTTAAACTATATTGTGAAAACATTCATAAAGGAGATGACCATAATGAGATGGTTAAAAGGACCGATAATGAATATAGTTTGGACAGTCGCTAGAATTTGGTTAGGATATCAATGGTTACATGCAGGGTGGGGGAAAGTAACCGGTGGCTTTGATGCTGAAGGATTCTTACACGGGGCAATCGGAAAAGCAACAGGAGATCATCCAGCTGTACAAGGATGGTATGCAACATTTCTTAAAGAAGTAGCATTGCCAAATGTTGAAATTATAAATTTCTTAATACCGTGGGGAGAAGTACTAGTAGGAGTAGGACTAATTGTTGGGCTTGCCACTGTGCCAGCATTACTGGCTGGGGCATTCATGAACTTAAACTTCTTACTAGCAGGAACAGTAAGCACAAACCCAATTTTATATACTGTAACAGTAATACTATTGATGCTGGGAACAGCAACTTACTTCTACGGTCTTGACAGATTGGCAGTTCCATATTTAAACAACTTAAAAAACATGAAAGCAGCAACTATTAATGATAAACCAGAAAATCATCATAAACCGGCACATACAAACTGATTAATGTGAATGAGTACAAGGAGGCTATAAGGATGAGAATTGACATACATGGTAAACAATTAGACGTAACAGAAGCAATTAGAGAGTATGTGGAACAAAGAATCGAACGAATTGAGCACTTACTAGATCATTCAGCCAAACCGAGTGCTCAATTCAAATTATCGGTAATCAAATACAATCATATAGTCGAAACAACGATTCATATTGGGGAATATACTATTCGTGTAGAAGAAAGCTCTGATGATATGTACAAATCTATTGATATGGCCCAGGAAAAATTAAAGCGCAAAATTAGAAAACTCAAAACGAAGTTAAATCACGGAAAGCGTGTAAAAATTATACCTGAAATAGTAGAGGCAGAAATAGAAGAAGATTACCAAGTTGTAAGAGTGAAAAGGTTTGATGTAAAACCGATGAGTCAAGAAGAAGCTATTCTGCAGATGAACTTACTGGAACATACCTTCTACGTTTTCAAAAACGAAGATACGAACGAAATGGGCGTTGTGTATATAAGAAATAAAGGTGAATATGGAGTGATTGAAGCATCTTCAATCTAGCAAGGGAGAGACTCTGCTACTAGTAGGGTCTTTTTTAAATACAAATCTACTTTCTTGATTTTTAACATTCGAATCATATAAAATGCTATGGAAAGTTAAATTCGTTCTAAAAGGTGGTAATTTTAGGTGATAGAGGTAGAGCAATTTCGTAAAAAAGAACATGACATAGACCCGGTATTTATCAATCGGTGGTCGCCTCGTTCTTTCTCGAAAAAAGAAGTACCTGAAGAAGTGTTAATGCGTATATTCGAGGCAGCACGCTTTGCACCTTCTGCCAATAACCTTCAACCATGGCGTTTTATTATTGCTCAAAAGAAGGAAGATCTAGAAAGGTTTCATTCATTCATTTTGGAAGGAAATCTCATTTGGTGTGAAAAAGCACCCGTAATCGCTGTACTCATTTCTGATAAAGAGAGTGGAGCACACGTATTTGATGCTGGAACTGCATGGGGATATTTAGCATTACAAGCTACAAAAGAGGGGTTAATTTCACATGCAATGGGTGGAATAGATAAGGAGAAAGCTCGTAAAGTATTAAATATTCCAAACAATTTTGATGTTCAAATTGCCATTGCAATTGGATATCAAGGAGATAAGGTTGCATTGCCCGAAAATTTACGTGCGCGAGAATATCCTTCAAGCCGACGCCCATTAAAGGAAACGATCTTTGAAGGCGAATATAGATAAAGAAGAAGGCAGGAGTTACTAACAACTCCTGCCTTTATTCATGATTTTTACTTACTTTGTTTTGTCCAAAAAACCACCAGTTCCAATCTCCGAGTAATTTCATCAGTGAAGGCACTAACACCATACGAACGATAGTTGCATCAATGAAAATAGCTAATGCAATACCAACTCCCATTTGTTTCACGGGCATAACACCTGTAAAGGCAAAGGCGCCTGTGATAACAATCATGATGGCAGCTGCGGATGTAATGATTTTACTTGTTGAGATTAATCCGTGAAGTGTAGCTGCATTGTTATCTCTTGTTACCATGTATTCCTCATGTATTCGAGAGATAAGAAAGACTTCATAATCCATGCTAAGGCCGAATACTAAGCTAAACACAAACACAGGTAATACCAAGGCGATAGCCACAGGCTCTAACCCGAAATGGCCCTCCTGAAAAATCCACACGATAATTCCAAAAGTTGCTGACAAGCTAAGCATATTCATAATAATTGCTTTTAGTGGAATGAGAAGAGACCTGAACGCAATCATTAATATAAAAAAGGTAGAAAGTAGAACTAATGCTAATCCATAAGGAGCCTTTTTAAAAATTTCATCAAATAATTCCTGCTCAAATTTTGCAAATCCACCAAAGTTTGCTTCTACTTCCAGCTCCTTTTCAGACCATTCTCGTACCCAATCCTGTGCCTCATGCCTCTTTATATCTTTATTTAAATACACTTCAGTAAGCATTTTATTTTCATTAATATAATACTGAAGCACAGGTGCAATCTCAGGTGACGGGTTGGTGCTAACAAGCTGATAAAACATTGCTGGGTCCGTGATGCCTGTTAATGAGAAAGGTGAATCAATTGTCGCGACAAGACTGTCTTTATTAATTGTATCAATTGTGGTTTTTAGTAATGTTAGATTCTCTTCATTAATGACATCTCCGTTTGTTTCTAATACTAGCATTACTTTGTTTTCATCTTCCTTTTCCGGGTCTACAAATTCATCTTGAAAACGTTCAAATGCAACTCTGGATTCGTAGCTGGTAGGAAGGGAATCTGTACCTGGAATGACAAGGTTCATGTCTTTAACAGGTATTAGTCCTGTTATTAAGATTGTGAGAGCGACAATTAACATGATTACAGGTCGTTTCATCACAAACTTCGCAAAACCGCTCCATATTCCATGTTCATTTCCTTTTTCCTTTAGTATGGTAACTTTGTTAATGTTATGTCCAAGTACACTGAGTATGGCAGGTAAAAAGGTAACTGCACAAAATGCGGATACCAAGACAACTGTCATACCACCGATTGCAACATTTTGAAAAATATCAATCTGAATAAACATTAACCCTAACAATCCAATAAACACACATAATCCTGAAAATACAACCGATCTTCCAGCAGTTGCAATAGTCGTCATTATTGCGTCTTGAGTTGACTTTTCCTTGATTTCCTCTTTAAATCGGTTAATAAACAATAATGCAAAGTCAATGCTTAAAGCGAGCCCAATCATCGGCACAATATTAAGAATAAAAATTGATAAATCAAAAGAATAATGGAAAAAGTAGACAATCCCCATCGTAATAATGATCGAAACTACACCAATCAGTAATGGAATACTGGCTGCTACGAGACTTCCAAAAGACAATAGTAAAACTAGTAAGGCAATTGGAAGTCCAATCATCTCTGCTTTTGCTAAATCCTTTTGACTTGCTTCGTTTAAGTCTTTTACGATTACTGGTTCTCCTGTAATATTTACATTCATTCCATTTTCGTTCTTTAACTTTTCACGAATGTTAGAAACCGTATCACCCATCTTATCGGAAGGTTTGTCAAAAGAAAGCACACCGTATGCAATAGTTTCCTTCATCATTCCCTTACGGTCAAAAGGGCTTATTACTTCAACTAAATCTTCTACTTCATACAAATTATCAATTGAATTTTCAATATAAGATTTCCAACTTGTATCATCGACGTTCTTTTTTCTCTCGAAGATGAGTAGAATAGTTGAAGGGGAGTGTCCAAATTCCTTTTCTAAAATTTCTTCTGTCTTTATGTATTCGCCATCATAAATAAAGCCATTCCCGCTTAAAACAGAAGGAAGTTTAAAAGCAAAATAGCTAAAAAGTAAGATAGTTATGATCCAGCTAATGATAATGAATTTTCTATACGTAAAGATGAATGTACTAAATTTGTTCATATTACCTCCAGGAAGATGATTTATTGTAAGTAACTAAATCATTATTTCAGACTGTTTTGGTATGGATGAATTTCGTTATGTATGCTGCTTTCAATGATTATGCTTTAAGGTACCATCTTGACGAAGGTCACTTGTTGTACTTGTGTAAGGTAAGAATTCGTAAAAAAATCATAAGCTGTGCATATCGGCTGGATAATGCAAGCTTTCTGCAGGAAACTGTTTATCTGCATTGGTGAGCTACCTGTTTTAAAAGTCAAATGAAACAGTCACTTTGATTATATTGTCTAAATTACCATTCATAACCATAGTTTCTCAACTATTTAACTGTATATCCTAATTTATTTTTGAGAATTCAGCAAAAGTGAGGTAGATATTGGAAAGATAGGGTATACTAGTAAGGGAAGGGAAGTCCCTTTGGGTCTTTTAGTGTAGGCTCATCGGTAGATATATGAGATCGACACAGAAAGGATGACCGTTTATGACAAATGTAATTTACCAAGCAAGAGCAGGAGATGGCTTCAGAAAAAGAGGTTTAAAGAGAGATACGTATTTTCGAAGTGCAGAGGATGCAATCTCTGAAGTATTAGCTCTTAAAGAGAAAATGGATTCTAAGTATAATAATGAAATCGCTTGGGATTATGCTGGCGAAATCACTGGAAATACAGCCAAAATGAAAATACTAAAGGGATATTTAGGTGGAGATAAAAAGACAGATCCATTCTTTCTTCAAATTGTCTCAATTGAAGAAAATGATACGGCTAATGTAGATAAGCCAATTCACCCTAAAAAGATATCAACTAAAGATAAAAAAGTTATGAATAAAGCGATTAAATTATTTAAGTAAATATAATTATAAAGTAAAAACTCGGGTAGTTACAAATTACCCGAGTTTTTCTGTTTAGTCTTCTGTTGAATGAACTTCAGTTACAATCACAATTGAGATTGTGGCAACAATGATTAATGAAAATATCATTGTGAACATATTGATCATCTCCTACCAAGTTTTAAATCCTTTTGATCCTGGTGGTGCGTTATGGATAATATCTGATAATGGGATGTAGTAAGCGACGATTATAAGGACAAATGCTACACCAATCCATAACCACCAATTTTCTAGGAACTTCGGTGTATTTTCGATATCACTTTCTGCCATTGGAAATTCTACAAATTCTTCTTCTGTCGTTGCTTTTGGTAATATGAATAGAGCTTGTATAACAAAGAAGATTAGTAGCATCGCAGATAAGAATAAAATTGTTCCACCGATTGCCATTGTGACATGGTTTGATAGAATTCCGTTAAACCATTCTAAAGCTGATGGGTGATCCATATATCCAGAATAAGCTGTTCTTCTTGGTGCTCCTAGTAACCCTAAGATGTGCTGAGATGTTGACATTAATAACATACCGATTGACCAAGTTATGACTTGTGCAAAACCTAAGCGTTGCATAGATTTCGTTAATTTTCTACCTGTTAGATAAGGAATTAACCAAAATGTTAACCCAAAGAATGTCATTGCAACTGGTGTACCAACTGTGATGTGGAAGTGTCCTACAACCCAAAGCGTGTTATGGATTACTTCGTTTAATTGGAAGCTTGCATTGATAATTCCTCCTGCTCCTCCAGGAATGAAGAAGAACATGGCGATAAAAATTGATGTGAAGCGAATATCATGCCAAGGTAACTTTCTAAACCATCCAAATAAACCCTTTGCTCCATTTTGACGACCTGTGATTTCAAACGTTGCAAACATTGAGAATGCTGTCATCAAAGATGGAATAATAACCATGAATGTTAAGACTGTTTGTAAGAACTTCCAGAATGCCGGGATACCTGGTTCAACTAACTGATGGTGAAATCCTACTGGAATCGAGAATAAGATAAAGAGTATGAATGATAATCTAGCTAATGAATCACTAAAAACTTTTCCTCCGATAATCTTTGGAACTACTACGTACCACGCCATGTATGCTGGTAGTAACCAGAAGTATACAAGCGGGTGACCGAAATACCAGAATAGGGAACGAGATAATTCTACGTTAATTGTATCTACTAATCCGAATGCCCAAGGAATGAATTGGAATAATACAGTTGCGACAACACCTAGACATGCAATAATCCATAAAATGATAGTTGAAACTGTCATGAATGCGAATAGTGGGCTTAACTTACCTTTGTTTTGCTTTTTCCAAGCTACATAATGTCCGATTAATGCAAAACTGCTAATCCAAGTACCGACCACGAATAATGCAAGACCTACATAATACCAGGGACTAGCCATTAACGGAGCGTAGAATGTGTAAAGAACAGATGCTTCACCAAGTACGATCATGACTGTTGCAAGTGTTGTACCAAGTGTCATTACAATGAATCCAATCCATGAAAACAGCAGTGTTTTCTTTCCGAAAGAGCCCAAGCTTTTACTCATTCCAGTTTGCAGGAAACCGAATATGAAATACGTCGTAAAGACTAATGCTAGTAACACACCGTGTGCTGTTAAGATTTGATAGTAATCAAGCCATGCTGGTAATTGTAATTTGTCATTTCTGATAAATACTTGCAAAAGACCCATTAGTGTTCCAATTAGGAAAGCAAAGTAAGCAATTAGAATGTTTGAAAGAGCGAGTACCCGATCGTTTTTGTTGAGTAGAGTATGCATTATTCTGTCACCTCAATTTCTGTCTTCATAAAATGATGACCAGTTCCACAATATTCGTTACAAATAACTAAATAGTTGCCTGGCTTATCAAATGTGTATTCCTTCGTACTAACGTGTCCTGGTACGACCATCATGTTGACGTTAGTAGAAACAATCGAAAAGCTGTGAACAACATCTGTACTAGTTACTTTAAAGGTTACCTTTTTCCCAGCCGGTACTTGAACGTTTTGGGGTTCATAACCGAAAGCTTGAGCAACCATTACAACTTCGTAAGTATCTTCATCAATTTGTTTTACCCCTGGTTCGTTAAAGGGAGGAGTTTGATCAACCATCTCTGGATCAATTTGGTCCATACCGCCAGTTGGTTGATGATGGCCGTGCCCTGAACCGAATGCTGTAAATCCTACAATACTTAAAAATAATACGAGTGAAACAATACCAAATGTCAGCCAAATCTTCTCATATTTATGAAAATGCATAGTATCACCTTTTCCTTAGTTTATCGTGATAAATGGAGAGCGAATGCTGCAAACCATGAAATGAAAATGAAAATTCCTATTCCAAAAACACTAATTAACGTTCCTTTTAAATTGTGTTCCTGCTCTTTTGGTGAAGTATGTTTTTTACTCACTCTAAAACGCCTCCTCTAATTCCTATAACTAAATTCTATAAGACTGTAGGGAGTGGCGTTGTGATATAAATCACAACTAGCTGAGGATAATAATGACAAAAAAGTGACAACAACGTAAAAGATATGACTTTACCACTTTAAAGGGGTGGGGGACAGGCCCCCACTCCTTTAAAGTGGTAAAGAAAAAAGCAGGGTGCAAATGTTATTTGCTTCCTGCTTTTTTTTGGATTGTTTAGATGATACCTAGATCGTAAACTTCTGGACGATTTCTTTAAGTTTTGTAGATAGTTCTACTGTTTCGTTGGAACGGTAAGTGATTTCCTCTAGGGAGGCACTAGTTTGCTCGGCAGAAGCTGCGACTTCTTCTGAGTAGGCTGCAATATTTTCAATTGATTTCACAAGCTGTTGAATTTTTGCGACCGTTTGTTCAGAAGTTTCTGCTTCCTCTGAAGTTACACTTCCGATTTTAGATAAGTCATTAACAGTTTTAGATACATCATTTAAGATATGTTCAAGTGCAACGCCTGTTTCTTTTACAGCTATTTCGCCTTGCTCCACACTAGTAATACTTTCGTGAATACATGTAACAGCTTCTTCAATACCTTTTGTAATGTGATGAACAAGCTGCTCAACTGTCGCAACTTCTTTATTCGATTGCTCGGCAAGCTTTCTTACCTCGTCGGCAACGACAGCAAATCCCTTTCCGTGCTCACCAGCTCTTGCTGCTTCAATCGATGCATTTAAAGCAAGTAAATTTGTTTGACCTGCAATGCCGTTAATTGCTTCTGTAATCGTACGAATTTGAGAAGTGTACGTATTTAATTTATTAATTACTTGTTCTGTGCTTAAGGTAACGTCTTTTATTCCATCCATTTTACCTGAAATCTCAATAACCTTTTCTTTTCCTAATTTAGCAGATTGTAGAGTGTTTTCTGAATCATGGACACTCGATACAGCAATATCTTTTGTCGAAAGAATAGACTTTGCAAGTTCATGTAATGTAGTAACTGCATTAACAGCATCCTCTGTGCCACTGGCAGTATCAATCGCTACTTCACTCATACTACTTGTAACCTGCTGAATTGCTGAATTCATCTCTTGCAAAGATAATGAATTCGTCTCTGCATTTTGTGCTAGCTTTTCAGAGCTTGATTTTAGCACCGTAACAATTTCATGTAAGTTTTCTGTCATGGTATTAATTGTTTCAGCTAGTTCTCCTACTTCATCCTTGCTTGATATATTTAGTTTTTCTAACGCAAGATTTCCTGCGGCAATTTGTTTGGAATGCTCAATAATAATAGAAATTGGTTTCGTTTTTCTTCTTAATAAATAGATGGTAAAAAGTGAAGCAATGATCATAGGAATAATACCAATTAATAAACCACCGCTTACCACATCCCATGTTCTTTCCGTAACAATGGATGTATCGAAGTCAATAACACTAATGGCGATAACTTCTTTTGAAGAATCATGATCTTTGAAAATTGGTGCATAACCGGACAAACGAGTAATTCCACCAGCTTCATATGGCTCTGAGTATGTCGGATGCTTCATTTCAAGCATCATGGAGATTGCTTCCTCATCCATGTAAAACATATCGCCGATAACGAAGCCATCTTCCTTCATGTTATCATCTATTGCTAATAACGTTCCGTTCATATCAAGAATATACTGCGCTTCAAAAATTCCTTTATGTTCCGTCGTCCAATTTAAAGAAGAACCGACTTTTTCTGATAAAGAGAAGTCACCGCTTGTTAATTTCTCAACTTCAGAAGGATCAAGAAGGCCAGTGGTTATATTTGCACAACCATATGCCTCAATACCAGCTGCATCATAAAGTTTGTCATAAGCTGTTTTATAGGTTGCAACAGAAGTAATCAATAATGATGCGAATATAACACCAATAATAATCCTACCTAATTGCCATGTTAAAGTTTTCTTCATAGTAGTAACCCCTTTAGGAGAATATTTTCTTTATTCATTAAAGATATACGGTTCGTCCAAATAGGGGTGTGATAAATATCACACCCCTCGGTTAAAAAAGTCGAAATTTGGAATTTCCTTGGATGGTATTACATTGTATGAAACGGAACAACTGCTGAAAAATAAACGAAGACAAGTGTCTAAGTGCTCAACTGACACTTGCCATGTTTTGCAAGTTGTGGAGGTGACCAGAATGAATCATCAGTTAGATTATGACCGTGATGGTGCTACAGATGATGTAATGAACCATCAACAAATCGCCAAAAAATTAGAAGAATCCCTTGAAATCGAAAATGATTTAATGCGTAATTATCTTCAGGTAGCTGAGAAGATCCACGATAATGAAACGCTAAAAGACAGATTGCAAAACTTTGCTGAAGGAAATGCGAAAAGAACACAACAATTAAAAGATGAACTTAAGACATTAAAGCATTAAGAAACTTTTGTTACTTGGAGAATCATATGATTTCCAGGACTTTGGATTTGGTAGTAATAGTAAAGACTAGATTCTTCAAGCTGCTTTTGCACAAGATCTGGAAGGTGATCAACGGTAATTGTTATCTGATCACCTCTCCTTAATTGTTCTAACGCATTTAAAATTTTTAAGATTATCATAGGTGCATCCAATTCTAATAAATTCAAGTGATTTTCTTTTTTCTTTCGATAAAACATAACCTTCCAATGATTCGCTGCAACCTGCATTGAATCATACTCAAAACCTTTACTCTTCATTATCGAATAAAGAGGGACCGGGTTAAAAGATGAATGTAAGGATAAAACTTCATTTTCCTTCAGTGATTGTACAGCCTTCATGATATCTTTAAAATCAATTTGATCCATTCTGACATCAAGTTCTACTGTATGTTGAGACATACTTAAAACCTCCAATAAATCCTAACCCCATCTTACATCGATTTCATCATTTATGATGTGATAACTGTCACACATTTGAAATGAAGTATACCCGATTTACTCACAAAAAAAGTGATTTACATTCGTAAATCACTTAGTCGATATTACAAAATTCAATCGGACAGTCTTCGCAATCAATTTCATCCTTCAGGAATTGTAAATCATGAATCATGATTTTCCCTTCAATCATAGAAACTTTTCCAGCTTTCTTTAAATCACTGAGCATACGGTTCACCACTTCACGAGTCATTCCGCAGAAGTTAGCTAATTCTTGGTTTGTTAAAACAAGGTTAATTAAAATACCATCTGGCTTTAAGACGCCATAGCTGTTAGTCATACGAATTAAAGTAGAATAAAGCGCTCCTTTTTTACCATGCAACACAAGATCACGAAACTTCGTCTGTGTTTTCTGATAATGAACCCCCATCCATTTCATAAATTCAATGGCAAGCTTATGGTTGTGTAAAAGCTTATCTTCTAAGTCAGCTTTCCTAATAACGGCTGCTACCCCATCTTCAAGAACTTTTGCATTTACCATATATTTGGAAGGTGAGCAAAACAGTGTAATTTCACCAACTAAATCATCTGGTCCACAAATTCTAAAGGTTAATTCACGTCCGTCTGGAGTTACCTTACCAATTTGCACTTTACCTGAACGAATTAAATATAGCTCACTTTGGGAATCACCTTCTTGAAACAAGTAGTTGCCCTTACTTATCTTCTTTTCATGATGAACAGTTGTTAATAGTTCGCGTAAGTCTGTAGAGAAATCTACTCCGTTATTTTCCAATGATATAACCGCCTTCATTTATATTCACGTTGATTACTGATTAATTGGAGTTAATATTATCATGTTATGTTTCTTACGAATAGAATTTTTTCTTTAAATGTTCTAGTGAAATACTCCCAAAAGAAAGGGATATAGGGAAATTTAGCAAATATATAAGGTGTTAAATAATATTATATAGGTGGTACTTATTATGGAGTTTTCCTATAACGGAAATGTATTATTTTATGAGAAATACGGAGAAGGTCATCCAATCGTAATTCTTCATTCAATGGGGACAGATCATCGATCAATGAAAGCTTGGATTGAACCAATTTTTGAAGGTACTTATGGGTTTGAGAGGATTTATATCGACGTTCCTGCACATGGAAAAAGCATTATTACTGCTGACATACAGTCTACGCAACAAATGGTGAATGGGTTACTTCAGTTTATTGAAAATGAAATCGGAAGTAATTCATTTTCTTTAATTGGTCATTCTTTTGGAGGATATTTAGCTCAAGGGATTATGAATCAAAAAGTAGATCAAGTAAGAGGCATTTGTTTACTCGCACCTGCTCTGCATCTAAAAGAACGAAGCATTCCTGATAAAGTGGTTGTAGAACGAGATCAGGATTTGTTAAGCTCTATAGAGCCATCAATCCGTGATGCGTTTGAAACGTTATTCGTTTATCAAAATAAGGGAAATTATAAACTATTCTTAAATGAAGTTCAGCCAGGAAGAGTGTTAGCAGACCGAGATTTCCTTCAATCAAACTGGCGTGAGAAGGGCTACTTTTTGCATCAAGACCCTTTTGAGAATCGTACACGTCTTAAGCAACCAGCACTAATTATTTTGGGAAAACAAGATAATATCTGTGGATACAAAGATCATTTGATGTTTTTAGAAGTATTTGATCATGTCACTTTCAGCATATTAGATCAAGCTGGTCATTTAATGACTATTGAACAAAGGAAATTAGTCCAGGAACTTGTAAGTGATTGGATTATTAATAAATTGTAGTTTTCGATTTAAAACACATTTGTTCATTTGAATAGATGTGTTTTTTTTGCAACACAAAGTACGTAACTAGAAGAACATTTTCCAGTGAAAAGCAGACACCTATAGACCGCCAATAAGGAAGAGCCAACTTTTACAATATATAATTTCAAGTCAAATAAGGAAACATAATACTAAAATGTATGAAGAGCACCGTTTTCGTTGGTTTAGAAGCAGTTTGGAGGTTGATTTTATGGGTATAGAAGTTGTAATACTTCTTGTCTTAATCATATTGAATGCATTTTTTGCAGCATCGGAAATTGCGTTAATCTCACTTAATGACAATAAAATACGAGTAATGGCTGAAAGTGGAGAAAAAAAAGCTAAAATGTTGCAGCAGCTTTTGTCAAAGCCGAGCCGATTTCTTGCAACCATCCAAATTGGGATTACGTTAGCGGGTTTTTTGGCATCTGCATTTGCAGCTGGAAGCTTTGCAGACCCCTTAGCAGAGGCTTTGTATAATTGGGGTGTACCGCTATCTAGACAATTACTTGGAACTATATCGGTTATTGCTATTACGCTTATTCTTTCTTATTTTACACTCGTATTAGGAGAGCTTGTTCCAAAAAGATTAGCCCTACAAAAAGCAGAGGAAATTTCCATGATTGCAGTTATGCCATTAACGATTTTATCAAAAATAACAGCCCCGTTTGTAGCATTACTTACTTTCTCAATGAATGTAATTGTTAGACTTTTTGGAGTAGATCCAGATGCTGAGGATACAAATATTACAGAAGAAGAAATTAGAATGATGGTCGATGTTGGGAAAGAGAGAGGAACAATTCAAGAAACCGAAAAAGTAATGATTAATAATATTTTCGAGCTCGATAATAAAACAGTTTCGGACATCATGACACATAGAACAAATATTGTAGGAATCCCCATTCAATATACATTAGAAGAAACCGTGAAGATTGTAAACGAAGAAAAGTACACACGTTTTCCAATTTATGATGAACATATTGATAAGATTGTAGGGATTCTCCATTCAAAGGATTTAATTCAATTTTTAGAAGACTGTGAAACCAATAATTTCTCCTTATCAAATCTTATCCGCGATCCTTATTTCGTTTTAGAGTCAAAGCCTATTGATGATTTATTTAGGGACATGCAGATAAATAATATTCATATGGCTATTGCGATTGATGAGTATGGAGGAACAGACGGGATTGTGACGATAGAGGACATTATTGAAGAAATAGTGGGCAATATTTTTGATGAGTACGATGATCCTGAACTAGATGAAGATGAAGTAATTGAACTTGGTCCCAATTTATATATTTTTTACGGCACAACAAACCTATACGTTGTTGAGGATTTATTAAGGATTACACTGCCAACTGAAGAATATGATACGATTAGTGGCTTCGTCATTGGTCAGCTCGGTTACATTCCGAATGGTGATGAACATCCAGTTGTTGAACACGAGAATATCATATTTACTGTAGAAGAAATGATGGACAAGCGAATTATGAAGGTTCGAGTAGAGGTTCAAGAAAATCTAGAAACGGAAGAATCTGAATAGGGGGTATTCTAATGAAATTAGATCCAAAGCAAGTAGTTGAATTACACGGTTTTAATAACTTAACGAAATCATTAAGTTTTAATATGTATGATATATGCTATACCCAAACAGAGAAGGAAAGAGAAGCATATCTTCAGTACATCGATGACCAATACAATGCTGAAAAGCTTACGAACATTTTATCGAATGTTACAGAAATTATAGGTGCAAACATCTTAAATGTTGCCAAACAAGATTATGTCCCACAAGGAGCTAGTGTAACTATATTAGTATCTGAAGGCCCTGTAGACGAATCACCCGATGAGGCATTTGAAGAGTCACCTGGACCGATACCCGGGTCTGTTGTAGCCCAATTGGACAAAAGTCACATTACGGTTCATACGTATCCTGAGTCACATCCTGACGAGGGTATTAGTACGTTTAGAGCAGACATAGATGTTTCAACTTGTGGTGAAATTTCTCCCCTTAAAGCATTGAATTACTTAATTCATTCATTTGAAACAGATGTTATGACAATAGACTATAAGGTAAGAGGCTTCACAAGAGATGTTACCGGACACAAACTTTTTATCGATCACGACATAAATTCAATCCAAAATTATATACCAGATGAAGTACAGAGTTTTTACGAGATGATTGACGTAAATGTGTATCAAGAAAATATTTTTCACACGAAATGTAAACTTAAAAAATTTGACCTTGATAATTACTTGTTTGGGTATTCAAAGGAAAAGCTAACGCAAGAAGAACAAGAAATTATTACGAAGAAGCTAAAGCTAGAAATGGATGAAATTTTTTATGGAAAAAATATGACGAACGGTTGGTAGTGGAAGTCCGCCCCAAGAATTATTGGGCGGATTTTTTGTATAGGATTGCTGTAACAAACTATACGTGAGGTTGTAACAGTCGTAATCATTTCTTAACTCCTTTGAAAGTTAATGCTTTTCTCATTAAGGGTATTTAGTGAGTAATACATTTAAAGGAGGGTTAGAAATGAAAATTCTAATTATATTATCAATTTTTGTTATTGGTCTTATTTCTTGGAGATTATGGAGTAAATATACATGGAAAACGGTGATGATTGGTGCTGATGAACGCTCTGAGGAACAAGTGAGAGAAAAGCATGATTATTATCGACTAAATGGAGTTAGATGTAAAATTGTGACTGAAATTAAAACGAATGTATCAGGTGGGAATGGTCAAATGATGGGGGACCATGCTGGACCTAGCACTGGACTTACAAAATTGATAGTGCATCGTAAAGATGTTGAAAAAGCAAACACTTTAAAGTAATCCATTGCAATTACCTTTCATCCCAAGTTTTACAATAGAGTGTAAAAGGATAAAAAACCTCCTCAAGCAGAAATTAAGTAATGCTTCACAGTTTATTTGAGGAGGGTAACCAATGAATTCGATTTATAAAAGTATTATTAGTGGTCTACTTGTTGTAGGTTGTTTAACAGCTTGTAATAACGGAGAAGAATCATCAGCGGATCGATATGATACGCGGAACGATTTTTTAAATAGTGAGGACGTTAATTATCAATCAGGTAATAGTAGAACGAACGCGGATGGGAAACTTGCTAGAAGTACAGTAACGTACAATGCCTCTGGCCACCAAACGAAAAAGATTTCGTATGACCATAAGAAAAATATGAAAAACCAAGGTCAACAAAAATACGCTCGCTATAAGCAACCGACCAATAACACTGGTGTCACGAACCAAAACACACCAGCACCAGCACCAGCACCAAATGCTACAGTTGGAACTAACAATAACCAACAAGGTGGTTATATTCAACAAGTAGTGGACCTTACGAACCGTGAAAGATCCAATAACGGACTTCCACCTATTGCAGCTGATGTAGAATTGCAAAAAGCAGCTCAAATGAAATCAGATGATATGGCAACAAATAACTATTTCTCACATACATCACCAACATACGGGTCTCCATTCGATATGTTACGAAACTTAGGAATTGAGTATAAGGTGGCAGCAGAAAACATTGCCCAAGGTCAACGTTCACCCCAAGAAGTTGTAACAGCTTGGATGAACAGTGAAGGCCACCGTAAAAACATCCTAAACAAAGACATCACACACATCGGAGTCGGTCACGCCGCTTCCGGCAACTACTGGACACAATTGTTTATTAAAAAATAATGAGCAATAAAATAAAGATTTTTCGACAAGTGCCTGGCACTTGTCATTTTTTTTGCAAGCAGGTTATCTTACTTCTATACAGAATATATTAGAAAAAGTGTTTGTAGGGGAGTGTTTGGTGTGAGTCTAGGTATTCTTGATAGAGCAGTGGGATTGTTGGAGGAGCATGATGTTGATGCGTGGTTGATTTTGACTAGGGAAGGTTCTGATCCGGTTGTGCAGTTGTTGTTTGGGGTTCGATCCGTTTCGTTTGCTGCAATTATATTGCAACGGAACGGGAAGCATGTTGTGGTTACGTCGAAAAGTGATGTTGGGAATTATGAAGCAACTTGCCTATTCTCAGAAGTAATTTGTTATGAAAAAAGCTTAGCAGAAGACTTTTTGCCCTTTTGGAAAAAAGGCTCATATAAAAAGGTAGCACTTAATATTTCTGAATCCGATCCTTTTAGTGATGGGTTATCGCAAGGTCTTTATGAATGGCTCATTCAAACAATTGGTGGTGAGAACATAAAGAAAGTTGAGGTTTCAAGTGAGTCTATTATTCAAAAGTTGAAACCAGTCCTTACAACTTCACCTAGTATAATGAAGGCAGATATTGATGTGCAAATTCAGAAAGAAAAAATCAATCAAGCTGCAACATATTTAAGTGAACAAGTTATAGATTCTTGGCTTATTGTTTCCAGAAAAGGTGAAGACCCTTCATTACCTTTATTAGTTGGAGCAACCCTTCAACATATGAGTGCATTTATTTTTACTAAAGAAAACAATAATGTTGCGTTGTGCAGTGTTCAAGATGCACCATTTATTGAAAAACTTGGGCTTTTTAATACTGTGCATTCCTACTCAAATGATTTTGACTATAAGTTGCAAGAGATTATTTCAGAGATTGATCCATCCACTATTGCAATAAATAGTTCCATAAGAGAAAACGTAGCTGACGGTATAACAGCAGGTCTTTTTAGAAAAGTCCAATATGCACTAAGAGGATCATTTAACGGTACATATGTGAAATCAGAGCCATTCCTCACAAGGCTACGTGCAATTAAATCGAAATCTGAAATAAAACGAATAGGGCGTGCCATAGTCGTAACGGAAGAAATTTATGAAGAAGTATACAAACAGCTAAGAGTTGGAATGACCGAAAAGGAAGCTGGACAATTATTTGTAGACGAAATGAAAAAGCGCGGTGTGATAAATGGAATTGACAGAACATTATCAATGCCGATCGTTATGAAGGAAAACATTGCTCATCGTGCACCAAGTAATGCCGTTATTCAAGAAGGTGACCTTGTCATTTTTGATTTCAGTGTTGATGTTGATGGCTATGTATCTGATATTGCTAGAACGGTTTATTTCCTAAGAGAAGGTGAAGAAGCACCACCTAAGGAAATTCAAGATGCTTTTAATGCGGTGCATGAGGCCATTACTAGAGCTGCAAGTTTGATAAAACCTGGTGTGAAAGGATTTGAAGTAGATGGCGCAGCTCGAAGCTATTATGTAGCAAATGGATATCCTGAAATTTCACATGCAACAGGACATCAAATTGGTCGTGATGTACATGATGGTGGAGCACTGCTTGCAGCAAAGTGGGAGCGTTACGGTGATAGTCCGTATCAGCCGCTTGAAGAAGGAATGGTTTTTACAATCGAGCCGACTCTATTTTTAGATAACGGAATTCACTTCATCGTAGAAGAAAATGTAGTCATCACTGAAAGCGGCTTCGAATACTTAAGTAAACGTCAAAATGAACTAATTTTAATTAAGTAAGAATCGGGTGAAAGTTCCCGATTCTTTTTTTCTACACTGCCTCGGTTACATTTGAATCAGCTACATCCGGGTCATTATTATTCGATGAACTTACTCCGTTATTTGTTTGAATGTAATAACCTGTGTTAAAACCGCCAGAACCTGCAACGGTTTTACCAGAAGATGTAGGAGAGGCATTAAAAGCATCGCCTGATACGATAACTCCCTCATTACTATTAAAAATAACTGGTCCTACAATGAAACATGGCATTATATACACTCCTTTTGGCCATCTTCTTTTATTGTATGTTAAGAACTCCAATGTTGATTAGACACTATGCGATCTTTATGTGTTATCGCAATAAAGTAAATGACAATAGTAAAGGAAGGAATAATCTGGTATAATTAGACGAAATATTCATAATATTTATTAAAAAACTTGATTTTGAAAACGCTTTCTAATTAGGGGGTTCTACATGGAAACTATTGTAAGAAAACAGTTTCAGCTTTGGCCAAAACAGAAAAAATGGCGTATCGTGGTCTCGGTTATTTTAGCATTTATATTTATTTTACTTCTTGCAAGTACTTTTTTATTTTGGTTCATCCAAAGAAGTGAGCCTCAAATTGAAGGAACTCTTACAATTGATGGGTTAAAAGGAGAAGTAGTAGTTTATCGAGACTCATCTGGTGTTCCACACATTGAAGCTCAAAATCAAGATGACCTTTTTTTAGCGCAAGGTTTTGTTACAGCGCAAGACCGTATCTTTCAAATGGATTTAAGTAGAAGACAAGCTTCGGGGATGTTAAGTGAAGTTGTCGGAAAACAGGCATTAGATCGAGATAAATTTTTCCGCACACTTGGTTTACGACGTGCGGCAGAGAAATCATACGAAGTTTATTCACCTGAGGCAAAACAGGCTTTAGCTTCATACGCAAAGGGTGTCAATTTATTTATTGAACAAGCAAAAAAGGATAAGAAACTACCAATTGAGTTCACGATATTAGGCTATGAGCCTTCTTCTTGGAGTGAGATTGATTCATTAACGATTGGAAAATATATGGCATTTGATTTAGGCGGACATTGGGAGGGGCAGGCCTTCAGACATTATTTACTGGAAAATTTCCCTCAAGATAAAGCATTAGAGCTGTTCCCCGGTTATCCAAAAGACGGAGCGAGAGTATTGCAGGCAATAAATGAAACAGATATTGATATTAGCAAAAGTTTCGCAAATGCCGTTATACCCAATGAATGGAACGGCAGTAACAACTGGGTCGTAAGCGGAGAAAAATCTGAATCAGGCTTTCCGCTATTAGCAGACGATCCCCATTTAGGACTAGCAACTCCTGCGATTTGGTATGAGACACATCTCAAGTCTCCTGAAATAAATGTTAGTGGTGTTATTTTTGCAGGAATCCCTGCCATTATTTTAGGTCGGAATGAACATATTTCTTGGGGAGTTACAAATGTTGGACCGGATGTGCAAGACTTATATATTGAGAAAAGAAACCCTGAAAATAGACAAGAATTTTTGAATAACGATAAATGGGAAAAGGCAGAAGTTGTGTCTGAGAAAATAAAAATTAAAGGCGAAGAAACTATTGATTATGAGGTATTGATAACAAGACACGGTCCGATCGTCTCAGAGTTTGCTCATTATGGAGAAGCGGAATCAGCTTTATCGATGAGATGGACGGCACTAGATCCTTCAACCGAATTAGAAGCAGTATTAATGTTTAGTAAGGCTGGAAATTGGGAGGAGTTCAAGGAAGCATTAACATACTTCCATACCCCAGCCCAAAACTTTGTCTTTGCTGACCAAGATGGAACAATTGCCTATCGCGCGAATGGATTGATTCCTATTCGTAAAAAAGGAGACAGTATGGTACCAGTGCCAGGCTGGACAGATGAGTATGAGTGGGAAGGGTTTATACCCTGGGAAGAGCTTCCGACTATAGTCAATCCTGAGGAAGGCTTTATTTCTACAGCAAATAACAAAGTCGTTCAGGATGACTATCCTTACCATATTACACACACCTGGGCACAGCCGTATCGAGCACAAAGAATTCGTGATGTACTAAATTCAAAAGAAAAACTAACAGTAGAAGATATGCAAAATCTACAATTTGATCATGCAAATCTTCAAGCAGAAGAATTTGTACCAATTTTCTTAAATGAACTAAAGAAAGGTAAACTAAGAGAAATGGATGAAGTGGCTATAACCGAATTGGAAAGCTGGGATTTCTTAGATTCGACTGATGCTGCAGGCCCAATGATTTTCCACTTTTGGATGGAAGAAATATCGAATCTTATGTTTTTAGAAGAAATTCCAAAAGAGATGATGAAGCTATTTGACGGTAGAGCTCAAGTAGTAGATGAATTGCTTCGAGATGCAATAAACGGAAATCCTGGAATTTGGATTACGGAAAAAGGTGGTCTTCAAAATGTCCTTGAAAAGTCCCTTCAAAATGCTGTTGATCGAGCATCAAAGCTCCAAGGAGAAAACCCTTCAAATTGGCAATGGGGACAACTGCATGCTGTACAGTTCACACATCCGTTATCATCGGTTACTCCGTTAAATTATTTATTTAATGCAGGCAAACCGTTACCGATGAGAGGAAGCCGCATTACTGTAGGAGCAGCAGGATGGGATAGTGAAACTGGAGAAGTGGAACATGGTGCATCTTGGAGATCAGTCGTAGATATGGAAAATCCTCTTCAAAGCTATAATGTTGTAGGTCCAGGTCAATCAGGTCATGTAACGAGTGACTGGTATAAAAACCAAATGAACGATTGGGTAACAGGAAAGTATCATGTTACGTCCATGAATGGCGAATATAAAGAAGAAGCATTTAAGTTAGTTTTACAACCTATGAATAAAGAATGATGAAAAGAAGGCATCCCAATTTCGGGATGCCTTCTTAGCTGAAAGCATTGGAGTGCCTCGTCAAAAACTAAGCACAGAGTCCAGACTTTCCTTATTTTTAGTGTCCTACTACATCCATCGATGAGCCTTCGCGTTACTACGAGCAATGATGTTATGTTGGGACATCATTGTGTGCCCATTAACTTGGGAACTTGCACGCTTACGTCTCGTCCAATTATGGTGAAACATTTGAGAATGTGGATCTAAATGATCTTTATAGCTCACTCGTCATCACCTCAAAGTTAGTATAGGATTACACTAAAAACAAATGATATTACAAGGAATATCATATAAAGTATGTGAAATTTAACGAGAAAAGATACAAGTGAACATATAGAACTTGATGAAAAATTTGGTTAATCAATTTTGGGTATCTCCAAAATAGGTGAAGCATTCTAAAGTTTGACGAATAGGTACAAACAAAATGTTACTAGTTACGTGTCTGTAAACTACCTCGGTACACAGCAATTAATGCAAAGATAGCATTTTAAAATAACCTTCGACAAAATTCGTCATTTTCTGTAAGATAGGAAATATATTGCCGCCTTAAGGAGTATGCTAAATGTCAATTACAGTTCGTACTTATTTTGTTGTAATATTATCAATCTTTGTCATTGTCTTGACATCTTTCTTAACATATACGATTAGTAAAGAATCAAGCACGACGTTGGAAAAACAAATTGGAGAATCGTTATCAAGTGATGCAATGCAAATTGCAGATAATCTTGATCATTTTATGTGGGCACGTTACGGTGAAATTTCTCTCCTAAAGGAATTAGAGTTGTTAAAGAATCCAAAGGATATTAAAGAAGTCGAGAAACTATTAAATGAATTACAAACAAACTTCCCATCATTCTCATGGGTTGGTTATACAGATAAGGATGGGGTTGTTCAAGCTGCGACAGACAATGTTCTCGTAGGACAAAATATTTCCGAGCGGCCTGTGTTTAAGGAAGCAAGATACCAAACATTTATCGGGGATGTTCATGAAGCAGTCCTTTTAGCAGAATTGTTACCGAACCCAACCGGAGAGCCATTAAAATTTGTTGATATAAGTTCACCAATCTTCAATGAAAATAATGAATTTATCGGTGTTCTGGCAGCACATATGAGTTGGACATGGACGAAGGAAGTAAGTCAATCTGTATTAAAGCCAACTAAGCAAAAAAAAGATAAGGTTGATGTTCTGATTGTAAGTAAAATTGATAATACAGTGTTATTAGGTCCCAATGAGTTACTTGGACAAAAGTTAGACATTAATGCAGTAAATAAAGCACAATCTGGAAAAAATGATTGGTCGATTGAAAAATGGCCAGATGGAAAACATTATTTAACTGGGTATGCACTTGCAGATGGAATGCTGAATTACCCTGGATTAAATTGGTCAGTCATTGTACGTCAGCCTGAAGCGATCGCATTTCATTCGTCAGAACAGTTAAAGACAAATGTAATTGTATTAGGGTTATTATCTACCGTGCTTTTCGCGACAATCGGGTGGTATTTAGCTGGAATCATCTCAAACCCGTTAAGAAAAATTGCAATGACAGCCGATCTTCTTAGAAAAGGGGAAAAGGTAGAGATACCGTATAATAAAGGTATTAAAGATATTGAGATACTTTCTAGGTCATTGAGGGAACTATTAGCTACTTTAACTAAAACAGAGTCAGAGTTAGATAAAATGGAACAACTTGCCCACTTAGATAAGTTAACGGGTCTACACAATCGTCTTGCTCTCGAGCTCTACTTGAAAAAGTTGAGTCCAAATGCGACATTTGCATTTTTATATATTGACTTAGATGGATTTAAATTGGTCAACGACAATCTCGGTCATCATCACGGAGATGTTCTTCTTCAAGCAGTTGCAAACCGGTTAAAAAAAGCAATTAGAGAAAATGAACATGTTTTCCGCTTAGGTGGAGATGAATTTGTCACGATTATTGAAACGACAAACCTATATGAACATTCGACTATTGTTGGAAAACGAATTATACAATCTATAAACGATCCTTTTACAATTGAAGGAAATAATGTGCAAATTGGCTGTAGCATAGGCTGCGCATTTTATCCGATGGATGATTTAGATCCAAACCAAGTTTTACGTTATGCAGACCAAGCCTTATATCGTTCTAAGGACACTGGCAAAAATAAAATATCTTTCTTCAAAAGCTAATTATTTGAATAGTTAACTTCAGACTGTAGACAAACTAGAGTAATTTCGAGTTTTCCTACAGTCTTTTTTCTTATTCTCATTTTCTTATTTTCATTTGGAAAACTAATGTGCTAGTTGTTTCACCTGAATTGAACTATTAAAGAAATAATAATGTTTTACGAAACAGTTGGCGAAAAAGAGGATTTTATGTCTACTTTAGCAAATTATTGAAGTATGACTTTTATAACGGGGGATTTGTGATGCTTGCTGAGAAATTATTATTGCACGTATTAATCATCTTAACACCTGTACTCATTCACTATGTGTTTTTCGAGGATAAAGGTCTAAAAAAATCACCTTATATTATCGGAATACTACATGGAACAGCAAGCTTTCTATGCATGATTTTTGCTAACTTCAGCTATGGCCTTTATTGGGATTTACGATATACGCCCCTAGTCCTTGCTTCTCTTTATGGTGGTCCAATTTCAGGATTTATTGTATTAATATTTATCTTTGCAACAAGAACGTTACTGGGTGGAGATACGATTCTGTTTGGGTATATTAGCGCATCTCTAGCGGCAATTGTTCCGTTATTATTTTCAAAAGGCTTTTTATCTATAAAGGCGAAAAAACGTGTTGCAAGTGCAGTGTTAATAGGTTTTTGGCCGGCTGTCATTCAATTAGGAATTTTGCTAGCTTATCTCACGACAGTTGAGATACAGATAATAGATCGTCAAGAAATGATTTTGTACATATCCCTTTTTGGTATCATTCAATTAGTAGGAATTGGTTTTGCTGCTACTTTATATGAGGCAATGTTAGAAAAACAGCAAATGAAAGAAGAAATCACGAGGAATGAACGAATAAGTACACTAGGAGAGCTTGCAGCATCTATTGCTCATGAAGTAAGGAATCCACTGACTGTTGTAAAAGGCTTTTTACAATTAATGAAAGAAAATAACAAAGATCAGGGGCGAAATTATTTTCCACTCGTATTAGGGGAAATTGATCGGGCAGAATCAATCATTAGTGATTATTTGAATTTCGCGAAGCCTCAATTAGAAAGAATAGAGAAATTTTGCTTATCAGATATAATTCGGGAAAATGTAGCGTTGATAGCGCCATTTGCAAATAAGCAAGGAGTGGAGCTGTACGGAGTTATTGAAGATGAGATTTGGATTGAAACCGATAAAAATAAATTCAAGCAAGCACTTATAAATTTTATTAAAAATGCAATCGAAGCATCGAGTGACAAGGGGAAGGTTTCGATTACTTTGTCAAAGGAACATACTTCATTAAAACTTATTGTGAAGGATAATGGAAAAGGAATGACAAAGGAGCAATTAGACAGAATTGGAACTTTGTATTATACAACGAAAGAAAAAGGGACAGGCTTAGGAACAACAGTGTCAATTCGAATTATTGAAGCCATGAATGGAAGTGTTCATTATAAAAGTAATGTAGGAGCAGGAACAGAAGTGATGATCACACTACCTTCATGTATAGAAAACAGCTAAACAAACGTTTGATTAGCAAGAGAGGTGCCATTAATGTTAGTCGGAATATTAGTTACTGGGTTAATTCTAGGGATTATGGTACGTGTATTTTTAAAGTTTGTCATCGGTGGTTATGGATTTGCAAATGATATCGAAAATCAACCTGTGATATTAAAAGCATGTAGATATTGTAACAACAAAGTGCCGAAGGGGTATACGAAAAATACTTGTCCAACGTGTTATAAGCAATTAGAATAGTTTTAATGAACATGTCATAAAATTCAGATAAAAGGAGGGGTATAATGGGCAAGTATATAAGGGAGTTTTTCTCAATCCATGATATATGGATTTTGGGTTCACTTATTTTTTTAGCACTTCTTTCAGTCACGCCACAATTGGGAAGATGGGAGATTTGGCTGTCATTTGTAGTTGGTATCATTCTTTATATTATTAGTGAATATATGACGCATCGCTTTTTCTTCCACATGAAAGCTCCAAAAAATAAGAGCTTTCTAAAATTCATGAAGCGAATTCACTATGATCACCACGAGGAGCCGAATGACTTGAAGTTATTATTTTTACCAATATGGTATAGTCTGCCTCAGTTAGTGATTGTAGTTCTAGCTGTCACCCTACTAACTGGTGATGTTTTTATCGCACTAGCTGTATTCGCGGGAACAGCTTCCACTATTCTTTATTATGAATGGACACATTATGTGGCACATCGACCATATCAGCCGAAAACAAGATGGGGAAAATATATGAAGAAACTTCATATATTACATCATTTTAAAAATGAAAAGTATTGGTACGGTGTAACGAACCCCTCAATGGATTATTTATTTGGTACAATGAAGGATGGAAAAGATGTAAGTAAAAGTGAAACAGCTAAAAAGCTTACAATGTAAATACTATTATTATAGAAACGTCCATTGGGGCGTTTTTTACTTAACACGAGGTGATTGGTTAATGAATAAAAGAGTTGGGTTTATTGGCTGCGGTAAAATGGCACAAGCCATGATTGCAGGTATGATCAAGTCTGAAATTCTTTTACAGAATGAGATGATAGCAAGCGCTAAAACATCCAATACAATAACAGAGGTTCAAAAGAAATACGGAATTCAAATAACGGAGAGCAACATAGAGGTTGCTCAATTCTCTACTTATCTATTTTTAGCAGTAAAGCCGACCTTGTATAGTGAAATTATAAAAGAGATTAAGGATTTTGTAGTGGATGATACAATTATCATTACGATTGCAGCAGGTATTGATCTTGCATTTATTGAAGAACAATTTGGAAAGAAAGTAAAGGTTGTGCGCTCAATGCCAAATACTCCTTCCCTCGTTGGTGAAGGGATGAGTGCAATTTGTCACAATGAGCATGTAACCGAAGAAGAGTTAAAGGACGTAATAACGTTATTCGATAGCTTTGGAAAATGCGAGCTCGTATCAGAGTCAATTATGGATTCAATCCCAGCAATAAGCGGGTCTTCACCTGCTTATGTATACATGTTAATTGAAGCATTGGCAGATGGTGGTGTGCGTCAAGGAATCGACAGAGAGCAGGCATATCACTTAGCAGCTCAAGCTGTACTAGGTGCAGCAAAAATGGTATTAGAAACAGGGGTTCATCCAGGCGAGCTGAAGGATCAAGTTTGTACACCAGGTGGTGCTACAATTGAAGCTGTAGCTGCACTAGAGGAAAATGGTTTTAGACATTCCATTCTTGCAGCAATGGAAGCATGTACTGAAAAGGCAGTTTCGTTGAAAAAATAAAGGCTAGCATATCAGCTAATGATAATTCTTTAATGATCAAACCCCTGTCATGTAACTTAACAGGGGTTTATCCTACTATTTATTAGCTACCAGATTCTTCTGTGCTTTCCTCTGTACCTTCTTCAGTTTGATTCTCTTCTGTTTCCGTATCTTCTTCATTAGTTGTGTCTTCGCTGCATGCTGTGGCAATTCCAATAATCATGAAGGCTGCCAAAATGCTTAGAAACCCTTTTTTCATTTTCTTTAATTTTTAGTTCAAAAAAAGAGCATGGAATAATTCATGCCCTTTCTACATTCCTTAACAAAAATGGAGCTGAAAGAATAACCCCTGCAATATAAAGAAGTAATGCAAAATACGCAGGGAGTAAGTGAATGAAGCTTGTGTAACCAATCACGAAATGGGTAGCAAGCCCAGATATAAAGGCAGGAATGGCTCCTAAGGTTAGTGTCCACCAGACGAAACGGTCTCCTTCTCGAAAGCCCCATAAAGATAATGTTAATACTAACAATCCGACGCTTAATAATGCACTTCCAAAACCGGCTCTGTCATGTGCGATAAGGGGGATAAGGCGATTGTTGAAGTCATTCAGCATTTCAGGTGATAAACAAATATATAATAAGTCAGTTGGAACAAAAACTGAAGTTGTACCAATAATTGAGATGACAATGCCGCCAATAGTTAACGAGAACCCTAAAATAATAAATAATAGCTGACCAATTAATCCTTTTTTCCATTGTGAGTGGTTATATAAATTTTCGCCTTTAGGAGAATGAGTGGCATCCTTTGTTGTTACATATCCCATGACAAAGAATGGTAGCAAGATGATCCAAAATATTGCATGCAACCAATCGAAGTAGCCATATCCGATAAATAGTAAAATTCCTAGAAAACCAACTATTCCAGCAATGTTAATTGCCTTTCTTGCCCAGTGAAGTCCAAACTTAACACCGTTCTTAGCAAGCTGCATATAGATAAATCCACCGGAAATCATTGTTCCAGAAAGTGTCATCCGATCATGTGCCATGAAATTTAGAATTAAAGGATTATAGTTTAAGATATCACTTCGTAAAAGTCCAAGAAATGCTTCATCATAAGGTAAAATGATCCACGTCATGCTAAAGACTAAGGCAATGAAACCGCCAATCATAATGGATAAACCAAACAACCAATACCAAATCCAGCCTTTTAGGATTTCGGTAGTCTCAGGTAACAGCAGTTCATTAATCCGTTTTGGAAGTCCAGGTCCAGTAAACATATACTCATAGCTTAAGAGAGTAAGAGTAGCACCTTCTTGATATAAGGAAAGTGCGTCTTTTGGTTCTTTAATGCCACCAACAGTGATAATTGGATATTCTTGATCTTGGTTCCGTATGGCCTTTACAGCAGCAAGAAGTGCAATTTGATGATCCTCTGTAGGAAGTGGTGTAACTTCCTCCTCCAATACAACGCCATCAGCTTTAAGTGACAATAACAATTCACATACTTGTTCATTACACACTTCTTTAGCGGGTAAAGTGAGGACTATGGGGATTCCACCCGAAATTTCTGATAATCTCTTCAAATTTTCATTATGTTGTATGGATGTAAATGGAATGATTAACACATCTGCATATGGATTGAGCTTCTCAGCAAGGAGTGAAAGTTCATCTACAGAGCCGTCTAATCTAATGAAGAATGGCAGCTTTTTCTTTTTTAAGGATTGTATTTTCTGAACTGCTTCATCTACTTGTATAAATTGTGGAGAAGAAACGATTATCTGTTCAGATTGAAGCTGGATAGAAGGGATTTCCTTTTTGTCTAAAGACACTGGCCCAATTTCAATAAACCCGAAACCTAAATTTTGAAATGCTTGCAGCCCGGATAAGTGCGGATCAACTTTGCCACTTAATCCAATGGCTGATGAAAATGGAACACTAAATAGCGTCTTTGACAGGGTCGAAGATGGCTCCATATGCCCAAGGAAATCAATGAGTTTCTCTCCACCAGGAACAGAAGAAAGGGCATTCATACTACGGTGGATAAACTCCCGACTAAAAGAAGGATCTAAACGATGTAATATTGGTTTGAACAATGTATGATAGGACCAATCTGGCATATCTATCATCCTTTTTTTCTTTTATTGTATCATTCTAGTTGCGGGAGATGGTAATCCCTTCAAAATCATAAAATTTCCTACAAAAATTGCAAATCAAATATCCCTTCAAACTCTCAATTATTCGTACAAGTACAAAAAAACCGAGCAGTCACAGACTACTCGATTTTCACACTAACTATGCAGATAAAGCAGAATCCGTATTTGATTTCTTTCTCTGCTTCTTCGACTTCTTAAAATATAAAAGCTCATATACTACTGGAATAACCACAAGAGTTAGTAATGTCGCAACGCTTAGTCCACCGATTACAACGATTGCTAAACTTGCAGATACTAGGTTACCAGATTCTGCTTCTTTAAATAGTAGTGGAAGCATTGCACAGATGGTTGCAACTGCTGTCATTAAAATCGGACGCATACGAGTTGTGGCTGCTTCTACTAAAGCGTCGCGAATGATCATGGATAGTTCGTTCTGCTTCACGCGATCAAGTAACACAATTGCGTTTGTCACAACAATTCCAATGAGCATTAGTGCACCGAGCATTGCTGTTATATCAACTGTAATACCGCTAATTAATAATCCTAGGATGGCTCCGATTGCAGCAAGTGGTAATGAGCATAAAATCGCAATCGGTGCACGAACCGTTTTGAATGTAATAACCATGATTAAGAATACAATACCAATGGATGCGAGCATTGTCATAAACAGCGCATTGAAATCACTTGCTTGGTCTACGCTAGCTCCACCTACGATTACTTCTACATATTTTGGAAGATCCATAGCATTTTTCCCACCTGGCATTTCTCCAAAAATCTCTTTGTTTATCTCGCCAGCAATGATAGATAGTTCACTAGGATCTACTATTGCTGTAACGCGTATATACTGTTCACCATCTTTATGGAAGACACTTGTAGGTTTTTCTTCCTTTTCAAGCTTTGCTACGTTGGATACTAGAACTATACCTTTTTCAGTCATGATCGGAATATCATTAATTTCTGTTTCTGACTTTGGATTCATCAATGGTTCAACAATAACTTTTGCTGGTTGTTCCTCAATCGTTATTGCGCCAATTGGAGTTGGATTTAGCATAACTGCCATTTGCTGCGCAACTGTCTCAGCTTTAGACTCAGAAGGATCTACTACAATATTATAAACTGATTTCTTTTCTTCTTGATTTGTTGAAACCGATTCGATTCCTTTGATATTTTTGATTTCATTCTTTACGTTGTCTGCAACATTAGCTAACTGTTCTAGATCTTCTCCAAGTACGTCAATTGTAATGGAAGTTTGGTAGCCGCCCATTAATGTACCAGCAGATGCATTAAGTTCACCTTCTCCATACTCACCTTTTTTGGCTTCCATTGTTTTGATAAAAGCATCAACATCAGTATCTTCTTCTAATATTGTCATAACATATGATTGAGTTGAGGAAGTAACATTTCCATATTTTGTAGAATCCTCTGTATTACCAAGCTGTGTATACGTATATTTGATTCCATTTTGCTCTAAGATGGCTTTTTCTAACTTTAATGTTCCTTCTCTAACTTCAGAAAGCGGTGTTTCATTTGGATACGTTAACGTCACATCAACAAAATCCGCATTCCCGTTGTCAATCGCACCTTTTGGCAATGCTACATACATTCCAATTGAGCCTGCAAACATAAAGAGCGCAACAAGTATCACGATCCATTTATGATTTAAGGACCAAGTTAAGAAGTTACTAAAACGAACAGATGGCTTATGCTCTTTCAACTTTGCATTCTTTAATAGCCCTGCACTCATTAAAGGAACGACTGTTAAAGCAACAAGTAAGGATGCTAATAAAGAATAAGTAATGGTTAAAGCAAACGGCAGGAGGAATTCTTGTAAACTACCATTTAATAATCCCATTGGTAAGAATACAGCGACAGTCGTTAGTGTAGAGGATGTGATCGCACTTCCTACTTCTTTCGTTGCTTCAATAACAAGAGATACTGTTAGCTTTTCTTTTTGTGATTTGCGGAAAATATTTTCTATTACGACGATACTGTCATCAACTAATCGTCCTACGGCTACTGCAACTCCACCTAACGTTAAAATGTTTAATGTTACACCTGACTTTGACAATAAGAACAGGGTAAATCCTAAGGATAACGGTATAGAAACAATCGTAATTAATGTTGATTTTAAATTTCTTAAAAATACCATAATAACAATCGTTGCAAATAATGCCCCTAGTAATACTTCCTTCATCATGCTTTGAACGGAAGTTTCTACCATATCGGCAGTAGACAAAATAATATTTGTTTCAACGTTATCGAATTCTTTATTTACAGCTTTTACTTGAGCTTGCACTTCATGACTGATTGCAACAGCATTTGAGTTACCGTCTTTTGTGACGATTAATAACAAACCGTCTTTTCCATTCACGCGAGTCATATTTCCTTCTGGCTTCTTAACTTCTAATGAGCTGATGTCTGCAAGAGTAATTGATGGTGCTACTTGAATGTTTTTAAGTTGGTCTATGTTACTAACATCTCCAATAACCTTAAGGTTACTGTTTTTTCCATCGATTGTTGTTTCACCAATCGAAGTTGTTAAATTTTGTCCTTGAAGTACATTCATTACATTTTGAAGGGGTATTTGTTTTTCGTTCATTTTTTCTTCATTTAACGTTACTGAAACATAAGAAGGAACTGATCCGAATGTTTGGATGTCTGCTACCCCTTTAATGTCTTTGAAATAAGGAACAACCTCTTCTTCAGCAAATTTTAAATTTGAAGGTGTTACTCCATCATCAAATGAAACGGCTACATAGGATAGTGGAATCATTGATGTGTTTAATTGAACGATATTCGGCTTCATGACTGTGGGTGGAAGAGTGAGTGTGTTAATTGCATCACTAACTGATTGCTTTGCTTCCTTAATATCTGTTTTGGGCTCTAGATGAATGTCAATCTTCGTAAATCCATCTCCAGTTGTAGATAAGATATTACGTTTTCCATCTAGACTACTTAATGATTTTTCAATTGGAGTTGTTACTTGCTTCTCCATTGAATCAGAATCCATACCTTGACCAACCACAACCACTGTAATAAAAGGTTGATCAGCCTCAGGTAAAAATTCCATAGGTAGCTTCATATAACTAACGATTCCCATTACTAATACAAATAGGGAAAGGATGGTTACGGCAGCTTTGTTTTTAAACGACCATTTTGTGAACCATGACATTTTTACTATCTCTCCTTAATTAAATGATTTGACGTACTCTTTGACGAACATAAATCGAAAAACCCTTCAAAAATTGTAATTATTACCTAAAATTGTTAAATTAGTAGTGCGCAAACCTTATAATAAGAAAAAATTACCATTTAAAATAGAGACTTAAGTCCTATTTCTTTTGTATCATTTAAAGTCTTATTTTTCAGAATAGATATTTAAAACAAAGGAAGTACGCTACAATGTACATATAAAGGGCAAATAGGGGGAACAGCATGACGACAGAATTTCAGAGAAACTTAGAAAAATACGCAAACCTTATTGTGAAATTTGGTGTTAATGTACAGAAGGGACAAGGATTGTTAATTCGTTCTACCATTGAAGCGGGAAACTTTGTACGTGAGATGACGAAGGTTGCCTATGAAGCAGGCGCAAGTGAAGTTGTCGTTGAGTGGGAAGATGAACAAATTACTTATCTAAGATACAAAAACGGAGCAGAAGAAGTATTTACGAATTTTCCAAAATGGAAAGTAGATTCAGTTCTTCACTACTATGAAAACAACTATGCACTAGTTTATGTAGATGCAACAGATCCCGACCTATTAAAAGACATTGATCCAGATAGAATTTCAACATGGGCAAAAACGAGAGGCACAGCACTCAGGCCGACTTCTAAATACATAGATTCGCATAAGATTAGCTGGAACATTGCTGCAGTACCAACAAAAAAATGGGCAGATAAAGTATTTCCAAATCTGATAGAAGAAGAAAGAGAAACGGCACTATGGGACTTAATATTCAAAGCATGTCGAATCGATGGATTTGAGGATCCAATTGCGGAGTGGAATACTCATGTTGATAATCTACAAGCACGCGTGGATTATTTAAATGAGAAAAACTATAAAAAGCTTCATTATAAAAACAAAAATACAAACCTTACTATTGAGTTACCAGAAGGTCATATTTGGATGGGAGGAAGTAGTAAAAACGAAAAGGGTGTCATGTTTACGGCGAACCTTCCCACTGAAGAAGTATGGACAGTGCCTTACAAGTACGGTGTAAATGGTACTGTTAGTAATTCGAAGCCGTTTGTGTATAATGGCAATGAAATCGATGATTTTACTCTCGAGTTTAAAGACGGAAAGATTGTTAATGTAAGGGCAGGTAAGGGTGAGGAGCTACTAAAAGGTTTAGTACACACAGAAGAAAATTCTATGTACTTAGGAGAAGTTGCACTAGTAGACAATACCTCCATTATTTCACAAATGAATGTATTATTCTTCAATACACTTTTTGATGAAAATGCTTCCTGTCATCTAGCTATTGGTAATGCCTATTCGAGCAACTTTAAAGACGGAGAAGCAATGGATAAAGAGGAACTCGAAAAGCACGGTATTAATCAAAGTATCGTTCACGAAGATTTCATGATTGGTACAGATGACTTATCTATTAAAGCAGAAAATGCTGACGGTAAATTAGAAACGATTATGCAAGATGGTAGATGGACCATATAAAATGAAAAAAGGCGCTGATCTCTTCAATAGAAGTCAGCGCCTTTTTTGCTCAGTGTGGCAAGAATGCCAGTTGATAAAAGAATAAGACAGCGAAAATATAAACAAGTGGGTGAACTTCACGCCATTTTCCTTTTGCAACTTTTAAAATTGGATAGCTAATGAATCCAAGTGCAATACCTGTAGCGATACTTGATGTTAATGGCATGCTTAAAATGATTAAAAATGCTGGGAATGCTTCATCCAGCTCATTCCATTTAATGTGGGTGATGCTTCCTATCATTAAGCTACCAACAATAATTAATGCTGGTGCAGTGATAGCCGAAATTCCTGAAACAGCTCCAACAAGAGGGCCGAAAAAGGCAGCAAGAATAAATAAAATCGAAACAGTTAATGTCGTCAATCCCGTTCTTCCTCCAGCTGCAACACCTGATGAGGATTCAATGTATGCACTTGTTGGACTTGTTCCGAAAACAGCACCAACTGAAGTTGCAACAGAATCAGCTAGTAGAGCTTGTCTAGCGCGAGGTAGTTTTTTTCCTTTCATTAGGCCAGCTTGTTGCGCTACTCCCACCATTGTTCCAGTTGTATCAAAAATGGTTACAAGTAAAAAAGAGAACACTACGGCATATAGCCCGTATTGAATGACATCACCGGTAGCAGTTAATGGGTTCATTACAATAATGTCAGGTATCGCAGGTTTTGCCATTAAACCATCTTTAAATTTTAAAAGATCGCTAAAATAAGCAATAATCCCTGTAATAATCATTCCAATAAACAAAGCTCCATTAACATTAAGAGCCATTAGTATAATCGTAATCGCTAATCCAATAAGAGCAAGTAATGCTTGAGGTGAGTGTAAATCACCCAGTGTAACAAGGTTTGATGGATGAGCCGTAATAATTCCTGTTAAACGTAGTCCAATAAACGCAATAAACAGGCCAATACCGGCAGTAATTCCGTGTTTAAGATTATCAGGAATTGCTTCTATCAATTTTTCACGGAATGGAGTTAACGAAAGAATAACAAATAAAAGTCCGGCAATTAATACAGCTGAAAACGCAATTTCATATGTGATGTTTGGATTAGTTCCAACTACTGAATAAGCAAAATATGCATTCAATCCCATTCCAGGTGCAATGGCAATTGGATAATTTGCAAATAGAGCCATCCAGAGTGTACCGACAACTGTTGCAATAATTGTTGCGATAAATACTTGATCAAAAGGCACACCTGCATCTGACAAAATAATAGGATTTACGATGACGATATACACCATCGTTAAGAACGTTGTAATTCCAGCCATTACTTCAGTTTTGACTGTAGTTTGATTTTCTCTAAGTTTAAACATAACACCCTCCTATAAAACACGAACATTTATAAACACAATTACTATATTATTCGTTTTTATTCAGTTTATCAAGAGTTGTTTCATATAAAATTAATTTAATTTGAAAATTTGTATTAAATCTTAGACAAATTTAATATTATAGAATATAATGGTAGTAACAATAAAATAGCAACGGAACGAAGGGGAGTAGCTTAACTTTAAAGTCGTCATGACGTGATAGTATCTATCACCGGCTTTATCGGACAACGGACGTTGTTGGCAAGACCTTTATCATGCAAAATGGTAAAGGTCTCTCTCTTTTTTTAAGAGCCTTTACCTTATGGTAAAGGCTTTTCTTATTGTATGCCAATCAGAATCAGTTAAACAAGGAGGGATAATAGAAGCTCTTCGTGATAATATTCTAGGTTTAAAGTAAAAGGAGGGAAAATAGATGGAACTATTTTCAGCAGAGTTTTTCTCGGCATTACTAGCAATCGTGATGATTGATCTTGTATTAGCAGGTGATAATGCAATTGTTATAGGTCTTGCAGCACGTAATTTACCGAAATCAATGCAAAAGAAAGTAATACTTTGGGGGACAGTTGGAGCAATTGCCGTTCGTACTCTTGCAACACTAGTAGTAGTTTGGTTATTAAAAATTCCAGGACTATTAGTAGTGGGTGGTATTTTATTATTATGGGTTGCCTATAAATTGCTAATTGATGACAAAGGACATGATGTTGAAGCAGGATCAAACTTTTGGGCTGCTATTCGCACAATTATTATTGCAGATGCACTTATGGGATTAGATAATGTTTTAGCCGTTGCAGGGGCCGCTCACGGTAGCTTCTTACTAGTAGTTCTAGGTTTAATTATTTCCATTCCAATTGTGGTTTGGGGAAGTACCATTATCTTAAAGTTTGTAGAAAGATTTCCGATTATTATTACAATCGGGGCAGCTGTACTTGCATGGACTGCCTCAAAGATGATTGTAAAAGAACCGTTTTTAGCTGACTTTTTCGCAAATCCATTCATAAAATATGGGTTTGAATTACTTGTAGTAGCACTCATTGTTGGTATTGGTACGTACATGAAATCGAAAGCGAAAGAACCTGAAAAACAAGCTGCATAAAATGGTGTGATAAAACACGAGACTTGAAAAAGAGGCTGGGACATAACTAAATAAATGATCCTTAAAGGCGAATAATATCTAAATTATTCTACCTATTAAATAGTATACTTTTTTCGTATACTATATTATTTATTAATCAGTTCAGCTGGAGGAACAAGTTCGTTCCATTGCGCTGCAGACACTCGCCGGATACCGCGGGGAGGAAGCTGATGGTTATTTTCACTATCGTGAAAAAACCTACCTCCTCGCTACGCCTGCGGGTTCTCAGCCTTTCCTCTACTTCCCGCAGGAGTCGAGTGTCTTCCGCTCCATTCCACTAGTTTTTTTAAAATAGTATGCAAAATCAAACAAATTTATTGAAAGCAACAAATAAAGACCCGAACTATTAGGTGAAAGATACTGCCTAATAGTTCGGGTTTATCATTGGCTGAAATACTTATGTCTCAGCCTCTTTCAGATTGTAGACAAAAGGCCACTCGAAAGGGATTTTCGAGTGGCCTTTTGATATTATGTATTATTTAATTGTTTCCAGACCTCTCCGCGGACTGTTTTTATACCATTTCTGGACTTTTCCATGCAAAAGTAAGCATCGCTTGCATGGACAATTTTTTTAGACCTCTTAAAATTGTCCAACGCATACCATGCTTCTCTTTTGCATCTGCGAATACTCTTTTAATTGTTTTTTTCTCCGTGCATATAGTTTATCCAGTGGAAAAGGTGGCTTATCATGGTCTACACGATCTTTATTAATTTCTTGTTGTAGTCGCTCTTGGTAAGCTCGAGTTTCTTTTCGTACAACTTTCTTTTCAAACTTCCGCTTATTAGCACTAGCTTTTTACGTGTGTTGAATCACTAAAGACATGTTCAGCACAATTTAATTTCTTATGAGCTGCTTCTTTTAAAATTCGATAAAAGATTTGCTCAAATAAGTCTTTATTTTTGAAACGTCTTTCATAATTCTTAACGAAGGTGGAGAAGTGAGTGATCTTATCATGAAACACATAACCTAGAAACCACCGATATGCCATATTTGTTTTTATTTATCAATGGTCTTACCATTGATCGAATACCGAATATGTATTGTATAAATGCCATTTTAATTAAGATAATAGGGTCAATAATGGGGCGACCAACTTCAGAGTACATATCTTTAACAAGAGGATAGATGAAAGAAAAATCAATTGCCACTTCAAGTTTTCGTACAAGATGATTGGCTGGAACAAGTTCGTCTAAAGCAATCATTTCAATTTGGTCTCTTTGTATAAAGTTATGTTTCGTTAGCATATTGTCATCTCAAATGTTATTATCCTTATACTTTAAATGTAGAACATGTTAAAAACAGTCCTAATTTTAGTAACAGATTGTAGCGGAATGGCACTCGACTCCTGCGGGAGCAGTGGGACAGCTGAGACCCCACAGGCGGTAACGCCGAGGAGGCTTACCGCCCACCCCGCGGAAAGCGAGTGCCATGGAGCGGAAATCACTTAGTTTTACAGAAAGAATAATAAACAAGAAAAAAAGACTGTAGACAACTCGAAATATTCGAGTTTGTCTACAGTCTGAAACCTCTATCTTGTAAGATAGAGGTTTTTGAATTATCTTGAATGAACTTCATAAATTCCGAATTTTAGGTAGTCACCTTCATCAGCAGCTAAAAGCTTTGGATGGTCATAGCCTGCGCCGCTCCAGTGGATTTCACGTAATACTTTACGTGCATCTACTGCAGCTTCTTGAATCATTTGTTTGAATTGATCTGGCCTAACATGGAATGAACAGCTAGCAGTGATAAAGAAGCCGCCATCTTTGACAAGCTTCAAGCCATTTAAGTTAATATCCTTATATCCACCTAGTGCTTTTCGTACAGCATGTGCAGACTTTGCGAATGCTGGAGGATCAACGATGACTACATCCCACTCTTTTCCTTCTTGAACTGCTTCACGTAAATAATCAAAGGCATTGGCCACTACATATTCCACATTGTTAAAGCCATTTAGTTCAGCATTACGTTTTGCTGTATCAATAGCATGATCAGAAATATCAACTGCGGTAACATGCTTTGCACCGTACGTGCAGCCATTCAACATAAATGAGCCTGTATGTGTAAAGCAATCTAATAATGTCGTGTTAGAATCAATTAATGGTTGAATAGCTGCACGATTTTCACGTTGGTCGAAAAAGAAGCCTGTTTTTTGACCATCTTGAATATCTACAATATATTTCACACCATTTTCTTCAATTACAACATCTGTAGGGGCCTCTCCATACCAAAACCCTTTTTCCTGCTCTAGACCTTCAAGTTCACGTACATATACGTCATTACGTAAGTAGATTGCCTTTGGGTTAAATACTTCTAATAGTCCTTTCAAAATCCACTCTTTACGAACTTCCATACCAAGTGACATAATTTGAACAACTAACACATCTTCATATTTATCGACTACAAGACCTGGTAGAAAATCAGCTTCTCCATAAATTGCTCGACAGGAGTTCACGCTAGGAATCATGCGTTTACGCAGTTCCCAAGCTTTACGAATTTTATCTATGAAAAATGCCTCATTAATCTCGTCTTGTGTGTAGCTTAAAATTCTTACAATCATTTGAGAACGTGGATTTATGTACCCTCTTGCTAAGAAGTGCATTTGATGATTGTATACATCAACGAAATCTCCAGGTTCGAAGTCTCCTTCAATGTGTGCTACTTCACTTTTGTATATCCAAGGATGTCCTTGTTCTAACCTTTTTTTACGATTTCTTTCTAATATTACTTTAGCCATGTTTCATCACTCCGTTCATTTCATTCGACTTCCATCATACCGAAAAGAAAAGCGAAACGCTAGTTTTACTAAAGACTTTGTTAGACAATGATTTTATTTACTGTTAAAGGTGCTGCTTTTCAGCGGTGTTTCTTGGGAAATGGGTCCTGCCAGCTGCTCCCAGTCAAGAACCTTCCTTAGTCCAGGAACAACATAGATTTTTAACATAGCCTAACCAAAAAGAGAAAAAGACTCCCGGTAAGGAGAGTCCGTCAATCATTCTACTGAAGCATAGTATTAGTTAATGTGGAATAGCTATTTAACATTTGGTTTGTATCTTGTGTTGCAAGCTGAGGAACTTGATAATATCCCTTTTTATTTTGGTAAAGAGAGAGCTCATAAGCCATCTCAATCATGTTTGGAACACTATCTGCTAGAACACGTCGTACCACTGGATTCGTTGTCTCAAGTGATGCATTTGTGTGAGCACCGGCGTTAGCTTTTATTCCATTTAATAAAATACTGGAAATACATTCATCTGTTAGGTCATTAGGTGTCATCGCCGGCTTCTTCGGTTGACCTGGTTTTAATCCGTACGTAATGTCGTTTTGCTCTAACATTTTATATTGTGAAGTTGGGTGTGAAGGGTCTTTTCCAGTTGAATATGCTTCAACGAGAATGTTGTATTGATCTGTAATAAATTGATGCTGACGATTTACAGTAGCTTTTAATTCAGGATCTTGAATTTGAGGACTAAAGGCAACCATGCTGTCTATTAAGCTTATCGTTCCGCCAATTACTTCCTTTACGGCAAGTAATTCATGAGCACCGTGATTAAGTGAAGTAGACATGTTCGTTGATTTCTTCATCGTATTTGCTGCAGTCTGTCCTTGTTGATTGCCCATCATTGTCATTTGCTGACCGTTCATCATTTGTTGTTGCTGCATCATTACAAATCCCTCCACACATTCAAGAATTAGTGCAACCATAATTGCACATCTTCTATTTTGAGTTGAAAAAGGCTCTTTAATTCTTTAAAAAACATAAGGGAAAAACATGCAAATAATGCGTAAACTAACATGTATCAACTGTGACAGTAGAAAAACAAATTTACTACAACTATACTTATCTAAAGAAGAAGCTATAGAAAAGGGGGGAGAGTATGGATAAAGAAAATGATGAGTTGCTAGAACACGAACGTGAGGACTTTGATTATGATGAATTTTTTCATGGCGATGATGAAGACTATGAACGAGATAAAGAGCAGAAAAAGAAGAAAAGAACATTCATTACTCGAATAGTTGGCGGAATTTTAGTGTTAGTTCTGCTCATTAACGGTCTTGCCATTTGGCCGCAAATCATCAATTTACCTGCAATTGATTTTCTAGCAGCATCTGCAAGCTTATCGCAGAATGAAGATATAAAAGGCTACAAAAAAGCTGTTGTTGTAATTGAACATAATCAAGTAAAAGGAACAGGATTTAATGTGAATTCACGTGGCCTCATCGTAACAAATGAGCATGTAGTCAAAAACGCAAAACAAGTAATGGTCCATTTTAAAGCAGGTGAATCGTATACTGGAAAAGTGTTGTATACGGATGAACAGCTTGATATCGCGATTGTTGATATTGATGGACAAAAGTTACCTTACTTAAAAGTTACTTATGAGAACACATGGAAGGGAGAAGATCCAGTTGTTTTTATTGGAAATCCCCTTTCTTTTACACAAATAGCGAACAAAGGAGAAATTGTAGGAAGCGTATTGTTAGAGGATCATCATCGACCAGTCATGATGATTGAAGCTCCAATCTACAAAGGAAATAGTGGTAGTCCAGTCCTAAATAGTGAAGGTGAAGTAATCGGTGTGATCTTCGCAACGTTACGGAATCCTACCATTGAAACAGATGAGATAATCGGTGTTGCAACGCCAGCTACATATTTAGAACAAATCATTAAAGAGTGGGAAAAATAAAAAACATGAGAGGGTTAACGTACTCTCATGTTTTTGATGAATTTAAAATGTACTCTAACTCAATTTTTTTTCAAAATTAGAAAGATGTGCGGGAAGAGAAGCTTCTATTTGAAATTTTTCTTTTGTAATTGGATGTTGAAAAGAGATACGTGCGGCATGTAAGCCCTGAGCTTTTAAAGAGTGTGTTGTACCACCGTACAGTTGGTCTCCGACTAACGGGTGGCCAATATGGCTTAAGTGTACACGAATTTGATGAGTCCTGCCTGTATCTAATTGTAATTGAAGTTTTGTAATCTTAGATTGATTAAAGACTTTTATCACTTCATAATGAGTAATTGCTTTTTGTCCAGTATTCGATACTCTACGTCTTGTAGGGTGATGACGGTCGCGACCAATTGACTCATGAATCGTTCCTTTCTTTTGTCTCACCATACCTTCTGCAAACGCAATATATGTTCTTTTAATGTCTCTTCTTTCTAACATTCCATCTAATAAGCTACTTGCAAGGTGGTGTTTTGCGAACAATATTGCTCCACTTGTATCATGATCAAGCCGATGAACATGGCGAACTTTAGCCATGAGCCCATGTAGCTGCCAGTAGTACGCAATGCCATTAGCTAACGTCCCTGTCTGATTTGCCTCTGTTGGATGTGTATCAATTCCAATTGGTTTATTAACGATCAGGAGATGATCATCTTCATACAAAACATCAATGTCCATTTCTTGAGGAATGACTCCATATTCCTCGGGTTGAAAACATTTTACAAAAAGACGGTCCTTTTTTTTCACTTGAGTAGCCCAATCAACGGCATCACCATTTAATGTGATTCCTTTTTCCATACGAAGTACATGTAACAGCTTTTTCGGTATAAAAAGCTCTTCCTTTGCAATTTGCTCGATTGTTTTACCATCATATTGAGAAGGAGCAATGATTTGGAGAAATTCACCTTTTTTCTCAGTTTGAATCATGCTGCAACTCCTTTTTCCTTTTTTCTAAAAGTAATGACTCTCAGTGTAAACATAACAAGTAAAAATGTAATATAACTTAATGAAACGAATAGACCGATTTTCGCATATCCAAGCATTTGTAAAATCATGTTTATAACCGTAGATATATATAATATTCCAAGGTATCGCTTAATCTCTTCATCCTTAAAAAGTTTGGTTAAATAGGCACCAATTTGTCCACCGATAATTGCGCCTATAATTAAAGTAAAGGCGAATGAATAATCAATCGGAGTAGAAACAGAATATGTAATAAACCCAGCTAAAACGATAAAGAAGACAGCAAATAAACTTGTGCCTACGGCTTTTTTCGGCTGAATTCCAAGCAGTGCAATCGATAAAGGTACAATGATAAAGCCACCACCGACCCCGAGGGTAGTAGATATAAATCCACCGATAAAGCCAATCAAGAGTGGAATAATCCAAGATTTCCTTTGAACAACTTTAGATTCGGACTTCTTCTCTCCCTTCAACATAATAAATGAGAAATAACCAGCTAGTAAAATATATAGTACAGGAATAACAACATCTTCAACTTTCCATCTTTCTAGTTGCATCACAAATGGATGGGCAACTTGTGTTGCGCTTAATCCGGCAACTGCAATTAATAGGCCGGTTTTCGTATCTATATTTTTCATTCTAATATGGGCAACAATTCCTGAAAGACTCGTACCGATTGTATAAAGTAAGCTAGTAGCAACGGCAACTATTGGTGAGAAACCGATTAATAATAGAATTGGAGTTAAAACAAAGCCGCCTCCAATACCAAAATAACCAGACATAACCCCCACACATGCCCCAAGTAAAATAAACAGAAAAATATCCAAAATTAGTTCCTCCTAGCAATTCAAGAAAGCATTCTTTTATTATGCAGAATGCAAGTAGTAATAACAACTAATATAGAAATTTTAACCAAAGTTATTACAGTTGTAAGGCAGCATTAACAATCTAGTAACAGTTTCGTTACGACCCTCATTTTCTATTTTGCCTATGCTAGAATAATGAACGAGCCGAAAAAGGGGGAAGACAAATGATTAAAAAAGTTGGTATTGCTTTATTATTTTATATTTTATTATCTATAGGATTAGACGTCTTGAATATCGGTCCCCAAGTGTTTTCACTAAATCAAGATCAAGTGGTTGCAACTGTTAATGAAGAAAAAATATATAAATCTGATTTACAAACAGCAATGAAAAGTGCTACTCCAAAGCTTTCAAAAGATGATTCAAAACAAATTGATCATTCTCTAATCCAACAACAAATTGAACAAAAGGCACTAGAAAAATTAATTCATAAGGAACTTCTCCTGCAGGAAGCTAAAAAAGAAAACTTCCAATTATCAAAAGAGGAAAAACAAAAAGCTCTGGAGCAAATAGAAGAACATTTTACGAATGAAAGTGAACTAGAGAATGTACTAGATAAATATAATTTGTCTGAACACGAGCTGAAAGAAATGGTTGAAGAAGAGCTCTTAGTAGCAACTTTCCTAGAGAAGAAGTTAAAGGGACTAGCGGAAGACAATCGACAAGAAGAATTGAAATTGTTTCTAGAGCAGTTGAAAAAGAAAAATAAAATAAATATACAAATGTAGGAGGTAGCATCATGAAGAAAACATACTCTATTACAGCAATGTTGTTCGTAATACTCACTATACTTAGTGGGTGTGGAGACAAATATAAGTATGAAGAAGAAATTGTGTTAGTGGATCAACCGAAAGAAGAATATAAAAATTAATGGAAGTCGTAAGGTTAAAGAACCTTGCGATTTTTTTATTTAATATTAAGCTCTCACTTCTTATGACATTTATAAGTTTCCATTTACATTATCAAAAATTATAATAGGAATGAAGCGAAAATTAACTCGAAAAATGGAGAATACGATGGACCAAATACAGCTGCTTGAATTAAAGGTAAAAGAGCTTTCAAGTCTACTAGATGCTTTTAAAGAATTAAATACGAATATTGAACTTAATGAAGTGTTTAACAATATCCTTATGCAAACAGTTAAGGTGTTGCAAGCAGAAGCGGGTACGCTTTGGGTTGCTGATTATGAATTAGAAGAAATTACTGCTAGTGCTGCTATAGGCACTACGAAAGAGACCATTTTAAATATAAAGTTGAAAATTAATGAAGGTATTGTGGGAAAGGTCATTTCTTCAGGTGAACCGTACTTTATTGAAAATGTCTCTGAAGACCCTTCGTGGGCAAAGCGAGTGGATGAGACGAGTGGGTTTATTACTAAATCGATGATTACGGTTCCTCTCGTTGCAAATCAAAAAGTATTAGGTGCTCTGCAACTATTAAATAAAAAGGGAGATGTCTTCTTTACTGATGTAGATGTCAATCTTGCGTTAGCCCTAGCTAATCAGTCAGCATTAGCACTTCAAAATAGTCAAATATATAATGAATTGTACACGATGTTTATGAGTGTGATTACAACACTTGCAAAAGTACTAGATGCACGTGACCCTTATACAGCTGGTCATTCCGAACGTGTAGCTCGATATGCAGAATTAACTGCGAGGCGCTTAGGGTTTCAATCAAAGGAGTGTAGTGACTTATATACAGCAGCATTGATGCACGATATCGGAAAAATTGGTGTTTCTGATGATATTTTGAGAAAACCTACTAGATTAACTCAAGAAGAGTATTCCTTAATGAAGCAGCATACTGTTATTGGGGCAGATATATTATCAAACCTAGAGCCGAAATCCACTATGAAAAATGCAGTGGAAATTGCTAGATATCATCATGAGCGTATAGATGGAAGTGGGTATCCAGACGGCTTAGAAGGTGATGAAATCCCAATCTATGCACGTATTGTAGGCGTGGTAGATGCTTTTGATGCAATGACGACAATACGTTCTTATAGTAATGGGAAAAGCTTTGAAGAGGCTGCTGAAGAATTAATTAGGTGTAAACATACGTTGTTTGATGACCACGTTGTGGATGCTTTTACTTCGTTACTAAAAGAAGCAAACTACAAAACAGAAAACTTAGGTAAAGTGCGATGAGTCAATTTGATTATTTACTAATTGGTCACCTAATCGGAGATTTTTTATTGCAAACTTCATGGATGGCGCAATATAAAGCAACTAGATGGATTCCTCTATTATCACATGTAACGGTATATACAGCAGTTGTTAGCTTAATGGGATATTTTTCTGGAGGTTTATCATTTACAGGAATTGCGATCATTTTTATCGGTCATATTATTTTAGACAGGCGGACCTTTGTTGAATTTTGGGTAAGTCGAATTCAAATGGCAAAAGGGCAATCAAAGGATTGGCTGATGATTGTTGCTGATCAAATTTTTCATATTATTTTGTTGTTCGTTGCAATTTACTTATCATAGGAGGAAAACCATTGATTTTATTAACAAAAAAGTATGAATTTAATAAAGTGTATCCTCTAGATAAGAAGGTAGTATGGAATTTATTAAGTGATACAGATCGGTTAAATCGTTTTATTGGATTGTTTCCAGTTAACTTTAGTAATGTTACAAAAGATGAGAAAAACATTTTTTATCGAGACGCACTTGCGAAGGTCGCAGGGATGGTACCTCTAAAATGGAAAGAATATCCGTTTGAATGGGTGAAAGATGAATACTATGACGTAAAGCGTGATTACTATGATGGACCCTTAAAGCAATTTATAGGTGGTGTAGAATTAAAAGAAGTAGACGGTGGTACGAATGTCCGTTTATATGCAGAGTTTACACCTCGGAATGTATTGGGAATCTTGGCAATTCCATTCACAGGCGTTAAGTCCATGCATAATACGATGAAATATGTTGATGAGTATTTAAGCCATAATCATGACGAATCAAAATCAGGAATGATTCCGACAAACTATAAAAAGCCTTCAGTAAATATATCAAAATTAACAAGACTCGAAAAACTATTAAAAAGATATCCAATGGACGATAAAATACTCCATTTCCTTCATGAGTATTTACTAACTGAAAGTAACCAAGATGTAGCTGAAATGAGGCCATATCAACTGGCCAAAAAGTGGAAAGTGGATGAAAAGAGAGTACTAAAATTGTTCTTATATGCAACAAAGGTCGGGATCTTAAATTTGAGTTGGAATTTAATTTGTCCTAATTGTAGAGTGTCAAAAAATGAATATACTTCACTGTCTCAATTACAAGAACAATTTCATTGTGATTTATGTGGAGTAAATTATGATGCGAATTTTGATCAATATGTTGAATTGTATTTCACGGTGCACCCTTCTATTCGTTCTTCCTACTCACAAGCATATTGTGTCGGTGGTCCAATGATTACACCCCATATAAATGTTCAAAAAGTAATAAAAAACAAGAGCAAGGGATCTCTAAAGTTACCAACAGACGAAAAAAATATGAGAATGAGAATACTAGAGTCAAATGAAATTGTTATGATTCAATATAATGAAGAAGTTAATAATGAAAATTGTAAACTTATTTATTTGGACACTGGCTGGAAAAGCTCAAGTATTGAAGTTGGATTTCAAACAAAAACGCTCTCAATAGTAAATGATAGTCAAAAAGATATTGTTGTCGTGATTGAAGAAGTAGAGACAAGGACTGATGTTGTAACAGCTGCAGAAGTGACTGCCATGCAGGAATTTAGAGATTTATTTTCTTCGGAAATATTATCTCCAGGTCAGCAAGTTGGAATCGAGAATGTCACGATTCTCTTTAGTGATTTATTAGGTTCTACATCAATGTATGAATCAGTGGGAGATGCTCATGCTTACGGAAAAGTAAAAAGACACTTTGATTTTCTGACAGAGTGGATTTCAAAAAATTCCGGTAGTGTTGTGAAGACAATTGGAGATGCTGTAATGGCGGTATTTTATCAACCAGAGGATGCACTTAAGGCAGCAATAGATATCCAAAATTATGTTTCAATTTTCAATGAGGAAAAGGGAGAGAATATTACACTTAAGATAGGTTTATTTAACGGACCAGCAATAGTTGTTAATTCTAATGACCGTTTAGATTACTTCGGAAGAACAGTTAATATTGCAGCAAGAATCCAAGCAGAGAGTCAAGGAAATGATATTGTAATAGAAGAACAACTTATTGAAAGAGAGCAAATCAAAACAGTCTTAACGGAAAGAAACATTACTCCTTTTACAGCTAAATTAAAGGGTATTTCATGCAGTATGAAATTAATAAGAATTACATGACAAGAAAAGACTTTAATTAGTCTTTTTTTTATTGGAAATAAAGGGTGCATTGGTAATTTATGCATAGATATAGTTTTTTATGGAATGATAAGGAAGAATTAGAAGAATCAACTCAGAATGGTGCGATTTGTATGAAAAAATGGTTGAGTAATTTATTTAAAGATGAAGTGAAAACGACAGATGACGTCTTAAATAATTTAAAAAAATCATCTGATTTTGTTTTTTATACAAATGAAAAATCTAAAAATCCGTATATAATAGCTTACTTTTCTACATTAGTTGATACGAACGTCATACACCAAGATATGTTGCCTTATGTTACAGAAGCGGATAAGGCGGAACATTTAAGAACCATTATACCAATAGAAGATATTACTGAGCTTAAAGATATAAACCAATTAAAAGATCATCTCATGCAAGGGTTTGTCTATTTATCTTATGTGAATGAACGGGAAGAAGCAGTTCTTATACAAGCGCAGAAGGATGAGAAAAGAAATATCGGTTCACCTGAGGTTGAATTTAGTGTAATCGGTCCTAAGGAAGCGTTTATTGAATCGCTTGATACAAATATCCATCTTATACGTAAACGTTTGCCTGTACCTGAACTTAGAATCGAGCAAATTGTTATAGGATCATTATCCAGATCCAAGGTAGCCGTTATTTATATAGAAGGAATAGCTGACGAGGAAAATGTAAATACGGTGAGGCAAAGGGTTGAAGATTTAGATTTCGATATGATTGCAGACAGTGCTTTTGTAGCCCAAATGTTGTCTGATAATGAAAATTCTCCTTTTCCGCAAGTTCTCGATACGGAAAGACCGGACCGGGTTGCGGCAACTTTAGCAGAAGGAAAGATTGCGATTATTGTTGAGGATTCTCCACATGCTCTAATTGCTCCGACCACACTTGTTGAGTTTTTCTCATCCTTTGAGGATTACTTGTTTAACTGGTACGTTGGATCGTTTGTTCGAGTACTTCGTTTATTTGCGGTTGCGTTCTCGGTATTAATTACGCCGATCTATGTTGCAGCCTTAACGTACCATTATGAACTGATACCAAAAGATTTACTAGCAACTTTGATTACATCAAGGCGGGAAATTCCCCTTCCACCCATATTAGAAGCTCTGTTTTTAGAACTAACTATTGAGCTACTCAGAGAGGCTGGAGCACGACTACCAACGAAGGTCGGACAAACAATCGGTATCGTAGGAGGGATCGTTATCGGAACAGCTTCGGTTGAAGCGGGGTTAACGAGTAACGTTCTTCTCATTATGGTAGCACTAGCTGCATTAGCTTCGTTTACAACACCTGTTTATAAAATGGGTAATACGATCCGTTTAATTCGTTTTCCATTTTTACTATTTGCACACTTATGGGGCTTAATTGGAATTGTTTTCTGTTTTTGCATTTTAATTGCTCATCTTATTCACTTACGTTCGTTTGGACGACCGTTTTTAGAGCCTATTTACCCGCCAAGAGTAAAGGACTTAAAAGATGCCTTTATCAGGCTTCCATTTGCTAAACTTGCGGAAAGACCTGTTTCCTTAAGAGTTAAAGATAAGTTTAGGTTTGATCCAAAAGAAGGAAAAGCGAAAAGAGATATTGACGAATAGCAATTCATGCTTTAAGAGGGGAGTTGAAATTTCTAATGAAAAATATTCCAGAAACATCACTTGTTTCAAGCTTTTTAGTTTTCTATTTAGTTCACTCTATGCAAATTGGAGTTGGAATATTAGGATTTCAACGGATTGTTGCTAAAACCTCAGGTAATGATGCGTGGATTGCGATACTAGTTGCAGGCATTGGAATTCATGTGTTGATTTGGATGATATATAAAATTTTTGCCACTCAGCATGGCGATATTACCGATGTACATCGCGCTATTTTTGGTAAGTGGATTGGAGGGGCACTATCCTCATTAATTATCATTTATTGTATATTACTTGGTATTACCTTACTGAGAACATACATTGAAATCATCCAAGTTTGGGTTTTCCCAGAATTCAACGCAATGATATTTAGTGTTTTTTTCTTAGCGCTAGTTTTTTACATTATTAATGGTGGTTTTCGAGCGGTCACCGGAATTGCCTTCTTTGGAGTTGTGTTACCTTTCTATATCGTATTAGCTTTTCTTTTTCCAATTAAGTTTTCTTTTTTTCAAAACTTATTTCCTATTTTGGATCATTCTATAAAAGATATAGCAATGGCAGCAAAAGGCTCTACTTTAAGCTTTATAGGTTTTGAGATGCTTCTTATTTACTATCCATTTATCAAGGATGCAGGAAAGTCACAGAAATGGGCCCACATGGGGAATGTGTTAACTATATTATTATATTTAATTGCTATGATAGTAAGCATTGGTTTCTTTTCACAAGAACAACTTGAACGGAACATTTGGGCAACCATTTCGATGTTGAAAATAGCAGAACTTCCTTTCGTTGAACGTATTGAATATATAGCGATTTCGTCTTGGATTTTAATTATCTTACCCAATATATGTATTGCATTATGGGGGGCAAGCAGAGTTGCGAAAAGGGTGTTCAATAAGAGACAACGTGTGTTTTTACTTCTCTTTTTAGCAATTACTGCTCTTTTGACTACCTATATTGATACAAGAACACAAATAGATATGCTAAATAATATAACTGCTCAAATTGGATTTTATTTTATCTATGGATATATTCCTTTTCTATTTGTTATCAGTATCATTCGTTCAAAATGGAAGGAGAAAAAAGCATGAGAAAATGCCTCATAGTATGCTCTATATTTCTATTCATGCTTGCTGGATGTGTACAGCCTAAAGTCATTGATGATATTAACATTATGTCAGCAGTAGGCTATGACTCCCACAAAGGAGATAAAGTGAAGGGAACAATTGTGATTCCAGTTTATAAAACAGACAAAAGTATATCAAATGAGCAATTTACTGCAATTGCTACTCAAAGTAAAGCAATAAATAGAAAGGCGCAACAAAAGTCAGCAGATCCTTTAGAAAATGGTAGTATTGAAGTCGTGCTTTTTGGAAAGGAACTTGCTGAAAAAGGAGTTATTGAGATCATAGATACTCTTGAACGTGATGCGAAAATTGGATCGCACTTATTGGTAGCTGTTTCAGAGGGGAAAGCCTCATCTATTCTTAATAAACGTCTAGGCAACCGAGGAACAGGAACGTACCTTAACACATTGTTAAGACATAATATGAAAACTAGAGAGTTGCCCCGCAATAATTTGCACCTCTTTTTGTTTTCTTACTATTCCAGGGTAAAAGATCCATTTATGCCTTATATTGAGCTTGAGGAAGATGATAAAGTAAATGTAAAAGGTGTCGCTTTGTTTAAGGACGATAAGGTTGTATCTTATTTAGAAGAGGAAAAGATGTTCTTTTTTAAAGCGTTAATGGAGAATTTTAGAAATGGTTCTTATACGTTTAGGGTAGAAGATAATTTTGTTACTCTTTTTAGTTTAACACTCAATCGAGACTATAAAATTAAAAACGCGATGACCAATCCAGAAATAAATATAAAAATTAATCTTGAAGCACACATACGTGAGTTTTCGGGGGATAAGCTTGACCCTAAAATGATAAAGAAAATTGAAAAACGATTCAGCAAGATAGTTGAGAAAAGTTGTGAAGAAATGCTGTATGACTTTATCGAGCAAGAGATTGATCCCGTGGGTATTGGATTACTTGCTAAAACGCAAACAAGAAAATTTGATTATAAAAAATGGGAAGAAGCTTACCCTAAGTCAAAAGTTAATATTACTTCAGAGGTATATGTAAGTGAGACCGGTATTGTAGAATAATAAGTTGATATTAAGAGGATGTTAGGAATATACATGATGTAAATGTTTGGAGAGAAGGAGTGGGTTTCTTTGAAGAAAGTATTGCTTTTTTCCGACCCGGGTATTGATGATTCATTAGCCATTATGTATGCTCTGTTACATCCTCAAATTCAGTTAGTTGGTGTTGTCACAGGTTATGGAAATGTTACAAAGGAACAAGCTACACAAAATGCTGCTTACTTATTTGACTTAGCTAATGTGAAGAATATCCCGATTATAGGCGGTGCACAAGGGCCGTTGTCTGGAGAAATTGTGCCTTTTTATCCCGAGATTCATGGACAGGAAGGATTAGGTCCGATCCAGCCGCCAGAAGAATATAAAGTCAATTTATTAAATTTTGATGAAGTCTATCAAATTATTGACGAATATGAGAATGAACTTATTATTGCTTCAGTCGGTAGACTTACAGATTTAGCAGTTGCCTTTATTTTAGGTGGTGATTATATGAGTAAGGTGAAGGCGATCTATACAATGGGGGGAGCATTTCTAGTACCAGGAAATGTTACAGCTGTTGCGGAAGCAAATTTCCATGGAGATCCGATTGCTGCTGATTTTGTTGTTGAGAAGGCACGCAATTTAACAATTTTACCATTAAACGTTACAAATAAAGCCATCATGACTCCTGAGATGGCAGATTATTTAGATGAAAGTAATCATACGCCTTTTAAAAAGCTGATTAAACCGATTTTTGAGTATTACTATGAGGCGTATAAGAAGAACGTTCCTGGTATACCTGGAACACCTTTACATGATGTCGTAACATTCAGTGCAATTGTGAATCCAACTTTCTTTAAGTATTTAAAACGTAGAGTAAGAGTCGTAACGTCTGGGCAGGTGGCTGGGCAAAGTATTGCTGATTTTAGGGTGAAGCCAGACCCGGAACCAGAAGAAACACAAGACCAAATTGCGATAGAAATGGATTATAAAGCCTTTATTAACGATTTTTTATCAATTATGACACGTGAAAACTCCATAACTTAGGATAACCAATTAGGATTTGGATAGACCGGAAAGACTTACCTACACTATTTTAGTATAAAGTATGATATTTTATTACTATCACTAGATTCGGGTACTAAAAAGGTGGTTAAAGAATGAAAATTGTAACAGCGTCAACTCCGGAACAAGAAAATTTTATCCAAGAACTAGTAAATTATATGTATACAGAAGTTTTTCCTTATTATTTCTCAGATTCGTATATTAAAGAATTAGAAGAATTGAACGTATTGAAACCTACAAGTGATGATTTATACAATGGAACATTAAAAGAAGCGTTTCAACTCATTTCTGGTATGCAGGCACTAATATGTGTGATTGAATCGGTGAGAACAGAGGAAGTAACAGATTATCACCGTGAAATCTTTGATAAAAATATTATGATATTAAAAGAGTACGGCTACAAATTCCCATTTTCGATTGATCATTTCAGTACTCTCAGACAAGAGCCGATTAGTAGTTATTTAAGACCTACAAGTAGTTATTTAATGTAGTAATAAAAAGACTGTAGCAATCTCGCATAGAGTTTGCTACAGTCTTTTTTACTATTTATAGCTCCTTTAAACTGTGTAATCGGTGGACATGCACTTTCCGATTCTATCTAACAAGAGCAAAACCTTATTTAGACCATTCTTCGAACCACTTGCGGAATGCTTCATCTCCTACATTTCCTTCCACTCGTGAAACTTCTTCTCCGTTCTCGTATTTCACAATAGTTGGAGTACTCTTGATACCGTAATCTCTCCAGCCATCTTCAAATTCAAGTAAATTAAATAACGGTAAATCAAAGTCTAATTCTTCAGCCATTGGTACAACAACAGGGGATGTTACTTGGCAGTGTGAGCAAGTTGGGCTATAAAAATATACGGTTAAGCTTTCCTTATTGTTTAACTTCTCTTCAAGTTCATCTGGTAGAATTTGATTTTTATAGTTTGGATCGTCTAACTGTTTAACTGTAGCAGGGTCTAGTTTTGATTTTCCGAAAGGATTTCCTTCCGATGCTTGTTTGTTCGAATAATTTGTCAGGAAGGCTAGTCCTCCGAATAAGATAACGATAATTCCTAAAAAAATAAGTACTTTTTTCAAGGTTATTGCTCCTTTCGAGATTTTAAAATGACGAAATGTAAAACAGTAATGATAGTAAAAGCTGCAAGTGCTAAGAACGGAATGGTGATAAAACCAAACCAGTTAATATATTCTCCTGTACAAGGAACTTGTCCACAAGAGATGGAGTTTTCACCAAGGAAAGCTACCTTTTGAATTAAGTAATGATACAGAGATATACAACCACCAATGATGGAAAGTGGAAGTACATATATTGATAGATGATATTCCTTTCGAACAACGGCCATTCCCATTATAACAACTAATGGATACATAAAAATTCGTTGATACCAGCAAAGCTCGCAAGGTATAAACTTCATAATCTCTGAAAAGTACAAGCTTCCAAAGGTGGCAATTACTGATACTGCCCAAGCAGAGAAAAACAGTGTTTCTTGTTTTTTACTAGTCTCCATATACATACCCTCTTTTTTTAGGCTTTGCTAGAATAAAATTAATTCCTTATATAATAGTATGATAAAACAAATATATATAACAATATATATATAGTTCTATTTTGTAGAGATTTTGTGAAAAATCCTACCTTTTAGTATTTATCCTACTATTTAAAAGGATCAACTATACCAATTTTATTAATATGATATGATACGAAAAGATATGAGAGAAGGAGTGAATTACTTGGAACGTAAATGGTGGAAGGAAAGTGTTGTTTATCAAATCTATCCGAGAAGTTTTATGGATTCAAACGGTGATGGAATTGGTGACATTAAAGGAATTACATCTAAATTAGATTATTTAAAAGAGTTAGGTATTAATGTGGTTTGGTTATCGCCTGTTTATCAATCACCGAATGATGATAATGGCTATGATATAAGTGATTATCAAAACATTATGGACGAATTCGGAACGATGGAAGATTGGGAAGAGATGTTAGCAGAAATGCATAAACGAGGCATCAAGCTCATGATGGACCTTGTTGTGAATCATACATCTGACGAACATGCATGGTTTGTTGAATCAAAGAAATCAAAAGACAATCCGTATCGCGATTATTACATATGGAGACCAGGAAAGAACGGTAAGGAACCTTCAAATTGGGAATCAGCATTCAGTGGCTCAACATGGGAATATGATGAAACGACGGATGAATATTTTTTACATATTTTCTCGAAGAAGCAGCCTGATGTGAATTGGGAAAACCCAACAGTACGTCGTGAAATATATGACATGATGAAGTTTTGGTTAGATAAAGGGGTAGACGGCTTCCGAATGGATGTAATCAATTTCATCTCCAAGGTGGAAGGATACCCTGATGCTTCAAATCCAGAAGGAAAGAAATACGTTTCTGGTCATGAATACTTTATGAATGGACCACGTATTCATGAGTTTTTAAACGAAATGAATCAGGAAGTGCTGTCCAAGTATGACATTATAACCGTTGGGGAAATGCCTGGGGTAACACCAGAACAAGGAATTGAATATACAGCAGAAGATCGCAATGAATTGCAAATGGTCTTTCAATTTGAACATATGGACTTAGACTCTCAGCCAGGTCAAAATAAGTGGGCACTGAAACCACTTCAGTTAACTGATTTGAAAAAGTCATTAACAAAATGGCAAAAAGGGTTAGAAGGCAAAGGCTGGAACAGTTTATACTGGAATAACCATGATCAACCACGTATCGTATCACGTTTTGGGAATGACCGAGAATACCGTGAAATTTCAGCAAAGATGTTAGCAACATGCTTACATATGATGCAAGGTACACCATACATTTACCAAGGTGAAGAAATCGGGATGACGAATGTTAAATTTGATACGATCGATGAGTATAAAGACATCGAGACGTTAAACATGTACAAAGAGAAAGTACATGAAAATGGGGAAGCACCTGAAAAAGTGATGGCTTCGATTTATACAAAGGGTCGTGACAATGCACGTACACCAATTCAATGGGATGACAGCGAAAACGCAGGATTTACAACTGGTACCCCTTGGATTAAAGTAAACCCAAATTATAAACAAATTAATGCGAAACAGGCTGTTGAAGATCCAAACTCAATTTTCCATTACTATAAAACCCTCATTGAATTACGTCGTAAGCATGACATTATCGTATATGGAACATATGACTTGTTGTTAGATAACGATGAGCAAATTTATACCTACACAAGAACATTAGGTGACGAAAAACTACTAGTAATTTGTAACTTTACAGAGGAAACACCTCAGTTTGAACTGAAAAACCGTTTCGAGTTTACAAATAAAGAACTAGTAACAAGTAATTATAATGTGAATCTTGACGAAGACTTTCATTCATTTAAACTCCGTCCATATGAGGCTAGAGTTTACAAGTTAACTTAATAAATATATCAGCGTGCAGACAGTAGTTTGCATGCTTTTTTCGTTTTGTGTTTTTCGCGAGATTTAGGATAATCGCGTTAATTAACTGTAAAATAGCGAATTTTTTTTAAATAATTGCAAGAAAAATAAAATAGAGAAATCCGTTGATACATAATTTTTGAGAGTTACTCTTTACACAAAGAAAGTGTGTGAAATTAACTCACTTCCTCATATTTCTAAGCTCATTGCTCAAACTATACTGAAAGGAGTTGTGTTAAATGGCAAACGTGAATTTAGTTCGAGATATGATGACTGAGAATGTGGCGACAATTAGTCCTGAACAGACGATTCAAGAAGCAGCAAATTTAATGAAGGAATATAATGTTGGTTCGATACCTGTAGTTCAACATGGTCAGATAAAAGGAATCATTACAGACCGTGATATAACGCTTCGTTCAACAGCGGAAGGACTTCCGAGCCACACCCCAGTATCACAGGTGATGAGTACTTCTATCGTACAAGGAAATCCAAGCATGAATGTACAAGAGGCAGTTGATTTAATGTCGGAAAATCAAATAAGAAGATTACCAATTGTGGAGAACGATCAACTTGTTGGAATGGTTTCATTAGGAGATATTGCAACCAATGAAAAATTTGATGAAGAAGCCGAACTTGCGTTAACCAACATCTCAATCCCCTCACAACCTGAAATGTAAAGCTAGTGGCACCTGAATTTTTTCAGGTGCTATTTTTCGACAAAATCCGGGTGGTGCCTGGCACCACCCGGATTTTCTTATGAAAAAAACCTCTGTGCATGCTCCCTGTATTCATGAATAAGTATCTTAATGGGAATACTATAGTGTAAAACAATGAAAATAGGGTATTTGTTTATATAAGCTGTTTCTCCTAGATTTCTTTCTCTATCAAAAATTCGGATTACATAAAAGGTATAGGGAAATGTCTTGGTCACAATAAGATATTAATAAAAAGCAACAATGTTTACGAAAAGAGCCTTAAACAAAAGGGGTTGGTTCCATGACAAAAATTGATTTGACAAAGTTTGAGAAACGAATGATTATCCGAAAAATCGAGGAAAAAGATTTTGATGGAATCATGGAGATGCAAAAGGTATGTTTTCCTGGAATGGTTCCTTGGACATTGGAACAGCTTGAAAGTCACTTAGAGCATTTTCCAGAGGGACAAATTTGTGCTGAATATGATGGGAAAATTATTGGTTCTTGCTCAAGTTTAATTATTAACTTTGATGAATACGATGATAAGCATACGTGGGATGACATTACGGACGAAGGATACATAACCAACCACAATCCAGAAGGCTACAACCTATATGGAATTGAAGTAATGGTTCATCCCGAATATAGAAGAATGAAGGTTGGTCAACGTCTATACGATGCGAGAAAAGAACTAGCACGTGAGTTAAATCTTAAAAGTATCATTATAGGTGGACGCATCCCAAATTATCATAAGTATGCAGAAGAAATGTCACCGAGGCAATATGTAAAAGAAGTATCTATGCATAAAATCTATGACCCAGTTCTTTCTTTTCAGCTTATGAATGGTTTCACACTGATGAGGATAAACCCGAACTACCTAGAGGACGACCATGCGTCATATAAATATGCAACATTAATGGAATGGAATAATATAGACTACCGTGCAAAAACGAAACGACATTTTCAAACGTCTTTTCCAGTACGCATTTGTGCCATACAATATGCAATGAAGCAAATCGAGTCGTTTGAAGAATTTGCGAAACAAGTTGAATACTATACAGATGTTGCTGCTGATTTTGACTCCGACTTCGCTGTGTTTCCTGAAATTTTTACAACTCAATTGATGTCCTTTTTACATGAAAAATCACCAAGTCAAGCAATCCGAAAACTTACAGAATATACAGAGCAATATATTGAGCTTTTCGCCAATTTAGCTGTTAAATACAATATCAACATTATTGGTGGATCTCACTTCGTAAATGAAGATGAAAAAATCTATAATATTGCATATTTATTCCGAAGAGATGGAACGATTGAAAAGCAATATAAGATCCATATTACCCCGAATGAGAAGAAATGGTGGGGAGTTAGTGCTGGGGATGAAGTAAAAGTATTTGATACAGACTGTGGTCGCATCGCGATTCAGATTTGTTATGATATTGAATTTCCTGAGCTGGCTAGAATTGCAACTGACCGTGGTGCTAATATCATTTTTTCACCCTTCTGCACAGAAGATCGCCAAGGGTATTTAAGGGTTCGACTTTGCGCACAAGCTCGTGCAATTGAGAATCAAATCTATACTGTTATCGCCGGAACGGTTGGCAATTTACCACAAGTAGAAAACATGGACATTCAATATGCCCAATCTGGAATCTTTACACCATCTGACTTTGAATTTGCGCGAGATGGTGTGGCAGCTGAATGTAGTCCTAATCTTGAAACAGTTGTCGTTGCAGATGTAGATTTAGAAATATTAAGAAGACAACGAAAAGGTGGAACGGTCAGACAACTGCGGGATCGTCGCCGAGATTTGTATGAAATCCGTTATAAAAAATAGTGTAAGGAAGCGCCGTATGAAGCTATGCGGTGCTTTTGACTTTGTAGTTATTCTCTCCGGAACATTTGCTGTGCCTGAGGATAAACGAGGTGCCCTGAGATTTTTGTTATACCTTTACAAAAAACGGAAAAAGCTACATACTATCTTTACGATTAGTAGTTAAGAGAAAATTGTCATGAAGAAGTACCTTTGTTATTCTATAATTAATTAGTCATGATTCTTACTTAACTTAGAATGACACCGAGGATACATAAGGTAGGAGGAAAAAACAATGAATTGGCGTGATCAATACGAAAGATGGGCAAATTCATATAAATTAGAAACTGAATGGAAAACTGAACTAGAGAACATTAAAGGTAACGAAAAAGACTTAGAAGATCGTTTTTATAAAAGCTTAGAATTTGGTACAGGCGGTATGCGCGGGGAAATCGGCGTAGGTACTAATCGAATGAATACATATACAGTTCGTAAAGCATCTGTTGGACTTGCACAATTTATTTCTGCAGCTGGAGAGGAAGCGAAAAAACGTGGAGTTGCAATCGCGTACGATTCACGTCATAAGTCACCAGAGTTTGCGATGGAAGCAGCAAAAACCCTGGCGAGCTACGGTATTCAAACGTATGTGTTTGAAGAGTTAAGACCAACACCGGAGCTGTCGTTTGCCGTGCGTTATTTAAATGCTTACTCTGGTATCGTCGTAACAGCAAGTCATAATCCACCAGAATACAACGGGTACAAGGTATACGGAGAAGACGGTGGACAATTGCCTCCAGCTGCTGCAGACGAAGTAATTGAAGAAGTAAACAAGGTTGAAAATGAGCTTGAAATCTCTGTCCAATCGGAACAAACGTTAAAGCAGCAAGGGCTTATCAAAATGATTGGTGAAGAAATTGACCAAGCATACACAGAGAAACTAACAACCATCTCTGTTAATCCTGAGTTAGCAGATGAAGTTGGAGACGATGTGAAAATTGTATTCACACCTTTGCACGGTACAGCCAACAAGCCAGTACGTGGCGGGCTTGAAGCACTTGGCTACCGCAACATTATGATTGTTGAAGAACAGGAGCTGCCAGATCCAAACTTCTCTACTGTTAAATCTCCAAACCCAGAAGAGCATGCAGCTTTTGAATTGGCGATTAAAAAAGGGAATGAGAATGATGCGGATATGCTAATTGCAACTGATCCAGATGCAGACCGTCTTGGAATTGCAGTGAAAGGTTCAAGCGGGGAGTATGTCGTATTAACAGGTAACCAAACAGGAGCACTGTTCCTAGATTATCTTTTATCTCAAAAGAAGGAAAAGGGGACTTTACCATCAAACGGGATCGTCTTTAAAACAATTGTTACATCTGAAATAGGACGAAACATTGCCGAAAGCTTTGGTCTAGTTGCAGAAGATACATTAACTGGCTTCAAATTTATCGGGGAAAAAATTAAAGAATATGAACAAAGCGGCGCGTATACTTTCCAATTCGGTTATGAAGAAAGCTATGGCTACTTAATTGGTGACTTCGTTCGCGACAAAGATGCAGTTCAAGCAGCACTCTTAGCAGTTGAGGTTTGCGCATATTATAAGAAGCAAGGACTGTCTGTATATGAAGGATTACTAAATGTATTTGAAAAGTACGGTTTTTACCAAGAAGGGCTAGAATCATTAACTCTTAAAGGTAAAGAAGGTACTGAAAAGATCGAGTACATTTTATCAAGCTTTAGAGCAGAAGCTCCATCTGAAATGGCAAAACGTAAAATTACAACGATTGAAGACTACAAAACAAGCGAACGCGTTCATGTAGAAGCAGGAACAAAAGAATCAATCGATCTTCCGAAATCAAATGTCATTAAATACATGTTAGAAGATGGCTCGTGGTTCTGTTTACGTCCATCAGGTACAGAGCCAAAAGTAAAATTCTATTTTGGTGTACGTAGCCAGTCATTAGAAGCAAGTAAACAAAGCTTGTTTGAGCTAAAAGAAGCTGTCATGGCTCGCGTGAACGAATTAGTTGAACAATAAGAGGATTTAGCTTGGATATGAACCTATCGTTGATATCTAGTTGTTCTTCGTGATAAAGGCATTAAATTTGCTGATAGAATGCAGAGATTTGCCTGATATAGCGTAAAGTAGCTGATTATAATGTTCACTCGCTGATTATATTCTCTCTTCATGTAGTACTTTTTCAAAAAGCGAGGGTTATACCTTGCTTTTTTTTCATAACTAAGGAAATAATAAGACTTGTCTCATCACGGAATGAAAGGAATTGAATAAAATATGACGACAAATCAAGTAGCAATTGTAACAGGTGCATCACGCGGGATTGGAAAAGAGATCGCGTTGCAGCTTGCGAAAAAAGGTATGAAGCTTTCCATTATTGGTAGCTCAGAAGATATTACGAAAACAGCAGAAGAATTAAAGTCAAGTGGATTTGAGGATGTACTTCCTTTTCAAGTCGATGTTGCAAACGAACAACAAATGAATGAAGTTGTAGCGAAAACGATTGCTGTATTTGGAACTGTTGATATACTCGTGAATAATGCAGGAATTGGTTTCTTCAAGTTAGTAGAAGAAACCACGGTTGAAGAATGGAGAAAAGTTTTTGATGTTAACGTACAAGGTGTTTTCGTTGGGTCAAAGGCAGTTCTTCCACATATGAAGGAAAAACGATCTGGAACAATTGTAACCATTTCTTCTGATGTTGGCCGCTACACTATTGCAAACGGTTCAGCGTATACGGCTACAAAATATGCAGTGCAAGGATTCTCGGGCTCACTTGCGCAAGAAGTAAGAGATTTTGGGATTCGAGTTGGAACGATTAATCCAGGAATGGTGGATACATATTTCAACAACTCTGAACAAGGTGTTCCTGAAAAGCAAGATTGGCTACAAGCAAATGACATTGCTGAAGCAGTTGTATATATGGCTTCTGCACCAAAGCATATGCTTGTTGATCAAATTGTTTTACATCCATTAATTCAAAATTATCCAATTGCATAATACAAATCCCTCTTCCAATGGAAGGGGGTTTTTTCTACGACCAAAGTCGTATTCCATTCTCACCCAAAGGATGAATTCATACTTTGGAAATATTGGTATAATGAAGATATGTATAGGTAGGGGTGATTTTGTGCAGATGGAGCGGGGAATGGAAGAACTTCAAACGTTAAAATCAATTGCTGAAATGTTAAATCAAGCGAATGATCTAACACAGATGCTTCCAAGCGTGTTGAAGGAACTTCTTCATGTAACTGGAATTACATCAGGTTGGATTTTTTTAATGAATGAAAAAGGTGACTATACACTTGCAGCAGATTACAACTTACCAGAAGGACTTCTCTGGAAATATAAAAAGCCAATGTGCGAGGGTTCGTGCTGGTGTGTAGATAAATATCAAAAAGGTCGTTTAAATCGTGCGGCGAACATTATGGAATGTAAACGAATTGAAAATGTAATTGAACATAGCTGGGGAGATACAGAAGGAATTACACACCATGCAACGGTTCCTTTGCGTGCAGGAAATGAAAGCTTCGGACTTTTGAATGTGGCTTCACCGAATAAAACATATTTTTCACAAGAAGAATTAGCTTTACTCGAAGCAATTGCCTTTCAAATCGGTACTGCCATAAAGAGAATTCAATTAACGCAAAAAGAACAAGAGTTAGCATTGATTGCAGAGCGCAATCGATTAGCCCGTGATTTGCATGACTCGGTAAATCAGTTGCTTTTTTCATTAATGCTAACCGTGCGTGGAACACAGGAAATGACAAATGAACCTGAAGTGAAGGAAATGCTTAGTTATATTCAGGAATTGTCACAAGAAGCCCTTCAGGAAATGAGGGCCTTAATATGGCAGTTACGTCCACAAGGCCTAGAGGATGGGATAGGAAGCGCACTTTGCTCATACGGAAAAGTATTAGGGTTAGAGGTTCAAGTGGAAGTAAAAGGTGTACTTGAGCTCCCTAGTAAAATTGAAGAAGCAATGTGGAGAATTGGTCAAGAGGCGTTAAATAATTGTAAAAAGCATGCTGTTATTAAGGCTTGCAATGTTGAAATACAAGTGAAGGATAAAACGGTCATTATGACAGTTCGTGATGAAGGCTGCGGGTTTCACTATACTGAAGGGGGAAGTATGCCAACACTCGGTTTAGCAGGTATGAAAGAGCGTGCTGAATTTTTAGGAGGAAGTTTTAATGTGATAAGTAAGGTTGGTGTAGGAACTTCGATTCAAGTTAATTTACCGATTTAGGTAGAGAGGGGAAATAAGATGTCTATAAGGGTATTGATTTGTGACGACCACCATGTTGTTAGACGAGGGTTATTATTCTTTTTAAAAACGCAACAAGATATAGAAATCGTAGCAGAAGCTACAAACGGGAAAGAAGCAGTGCAGCTTGTAGGTGAACATCTACCTGATGTTGTATTAATGGATTTAGTGATGCCAGAAATGGACGGTATAGAGGCAACTAAGTTAATTAAGGAACAACATCCCTTAACAAAGATTATCATCTTAACAAGCTTTTCAGATAAAGATCAAGTAATACCAGCAATTCGAGCAGGCGCTACAGGATATCAACTTAAAGATATAGAGCCAGATGAACTCGTTAAAGTAATACGCTCTGTTTACGAAGGAGAAAATCAGTTACATCCAAAAGTAACCAACCATGTAATGACACACCTTGTGCAAGGTGAAACCAAAGAAACTAACACCTTAGACGAATTAACGAAACGTGAACTAGAGGTATTAGTTGAAATTGCACGAGGAAAAAGTAACAAAGAAATTGCCGCAAGTCTTGTTATAACCGAAAAAACAGTCAAAACACACGTATCCAACATTCTATCCAAACTCGAGCTACAAGACCGAACACAAGCAGCCCTTTACGCTGTGAAAAACGGAATAGCATAATCTACTTTAACACAGTAAAGGAGTGGGGGCCTGTCCCCCACTCCTTTACTGTGTTAAAGTGTTATTCCATGCACACGAGTTGTTCCATGTCGATGGATTGTGATTCAAGTGCGTGGTCGATGTATCTGAATAGTGAATGTAACGTTGTTTCAATTATTTTGTAATCACGCGAGAAGTTGTATGCGTGAAGGAAATGTTCGATTTTTTTTGAAAGGATATTGTCTTTTGTCCTCACCATTAGGATTAATAGGTTATCCCATTGGGAACGGTGTGTATAGTAAAGGGCTCTGTCATAATCGACAATATTCATGGTTGTTGCCTCCTTCTGGTCGATCAACATCCATATTGTACTCCAAGACCATTTGCGCTTAATAAGCAGTTTATCTTTTAAGGAGTTAGTTATAGTGTGCTTGTTTTACTAATAATTAAGCAATGGGATTATTGTTAATGTTGGAGAGTGAAGGGGAGATTTTCCATGATAGTAAATAACATATTTGCGCAAGTTATGGATAAAGCAAAAAAAGGAGCCTGAACTTGTGAAACATACGTTAATGGTATGTATGTTACTTGTTTTTGTTTTTCAGTCACATACGTACGCCAAAGAACAAAAAACAATTGTTCAAACAAATGAAGTTTATACCTTTGATGATCTGACAGAAGATTTATTTCACCTGCAAAAGACGTATCGCGACTCTTTAGAGGTAAAACTAATCGGTCACTCGACGTTTCATAAGCCTATTTATGCTGTCAAAGTAGGGAACGGAGAACAGTCAATTTTCATCAATGCGTCTCATCACGGTAGGGAATGGATGACAAGTATGCTTGTCATGAAGATGATTGAAGATTATGCCCGGTTCCATAAAAATCATACAAGCTACGAAGGGTATAGTACGTCCATTCTAGATAACGTATCGATATGGTTTGTACCCATGGTCAATCCAGACGGAGTAGAAATCCAACAAACGGGTCTATTTCAAAAAGCTCACAAGGAAAAACTTCAACAACTTCTGATTATGAATGGAGGAGCTATTGATTTTTCCAGATGGAAAGCAAATGGTACAGGAATAGATTTAAACCGTCAATACGGAGCTGGTTGGGAAGAACTAGAAGACAGTGCCCCGTATCCTTTTTATCAGCTTTACAAAGGAAATCAACCGTTCATAGCCCCAGAAGTACATGCACTAGTTAAATTTACTGAAGAAATTCAGCCTCTTATCGCAGTCTCTTATCATACATCAGGAAGAGTGTTGTATTGGTATTTCCAAACGGAAAAACCACACATTAAACGAGACAAAACAATTGCGAAACAAATATCAACTATTACAGGATACAAACTAGATAAACCAGTACATACAGCTATAGGTGGTGGATATACGGATTGGTTCATCCAAACCTACAAAAGACCAGCCATGACAATTGAAATAAGCTATGAAGTTAATGAAACAAATCCACCATTATCCGTTTTCCAAGAAGAGTGGGAACGAAACCGAAAAGTCGGATTACATTTAGCAAAAGAAGCTCTCCAGTTAAAATAACAAATGAAAGAATAATTCCTGAAAAATTGTACAAAACTACAATCAGTAAAAAAAATTGGAGGTACTACTATGCATAAAAGGATAGCACTCCCTCTCATAAGTTTTGCTTTTATCATTGGACTAATGGCATCATACACATTACAAGACTATATTGGTATTGCCCAAGAGCCTGATTATGCAAAATGGGGTAACATGGCCATCACAATTGTAAAAGAAAACTATCCAGATGCTGAAGTGAAAGAATATAAATACGAAGGTAGAAAAGCAGTCAATGTAGAAAAAGCAGAAGACTCGTTTACTTTTGATGTAAAAAAAGGAACTCAACCAGTTAAGGTGAAAGTTGTTGTTACGTTCAATCCGAAACTAAATTCATTAGTTACTCTTTCGCTAGAAGAAATTAAACAACAATAAATGGCTACCTATTTAGGTAGTCATTTTTTCTAAGGCTCTTTTCGTATCCATCTCTAACTGTTTCGTAAAACAACAATCATGCGAAAATACGACTTTACAATACCAACAACGCCTCGGGGACAAAGGAGCGCGATTTAATGTTTGGATATCAACAACAAAACACGATTGTATGGCTAAAGGAACAGCTTGGAAACTCATTAGATGTAGTAGTTCATGAATTAAAAGCAGGGTCACAATCAGTAAATGTTCTATACATTAGTAGTATTTGTGATGAGAAATTGATTCAAGCTAACTTAATTCTTCCATTGTTCGAAACGGAAACAGAAAGAGAATATATTACATATCTTTTTTCACAACCAAATGTCAAATCCCATAAACAATACGAAGAAACACTTAAGGCAGTGATGAACGGAAGTGTGTTCGTATCAACCTCTTCCCATCAATTTCTTTTTATAAGTGGTAAATCATCGAATAAAGCGGTAGGAGAGGCAACGGTTGAAACCGTTATCCAAGGACCACAATCAGCTTTAAGTGAGGATAAGGATACGAATTTAAATTTGATTCGAAACCGTTATCCTAGGCCAACACTTCGAATAGAAGAAAAAGAGGTCGGTAAGCTTTCTAATACAAAGATATCTTTACTTTATGATCAAGAGTATGTAAATGAGCATGTATTAAAAGAGGTTAAGAATTCACTTGAGAAAATTGAAATTGACGTATTACAAGCTGCCGGGCAGTTACATCAAAAATTAACGAAAAGCAAAAGAACGCTCTTTCCGACAATGATGATAACGGAACGTCCCGATCGAATTGTATTTAACTTAGCTCAAGGGAAAATTGTGTTACTAATTGATGGAACACCCTTTGCTGTCATATTGCCAGCGGTTTTTTACGATTTTATATCCTCAATGGAAGATCTGTATCAGACGTACTGGGTTAGCAAATTCATCGTATTTCTACGTTACATGGGATTGTTTATAAGTCTCATCTTGCCAGCGATGTATGTCGGGGTCACTGCCTTTAACCCTGAAATTTTTAGAGTTCAACTCGCATTAAGTATTGCAGGTTCTCGTGTAGGAGTTCCTTACCCTGCTTTTTTAGAAGTACTGTTAATGCTGCTTATGATGGAGCTTCTAACAGAGGCAAGTGTTCGATTACCGAAAGCAATAGGATCAACGGCAACGACAGTTGGAGGATTAATCTTAGGACAAGCTGCTGTTGAAGCAGGACTTGTATCGAATGTAATGATTATCATTGTAGCAGCAGTTGCCATCTCAAATTTTGTAATTCCAATTAACTCCATGAGTTTTGCAATGAGGGTTGTAAAGTATGTTTTATTACTAATTACTAGCTTTCTAGGCATGGTTGGACTTGTCATTGGTATCATTTTATTAATTTGTTATTTGACCAGTCTTAAAAGCTTCGGTGAACCATATTTAAAGGTTTTTATGGAACCGAAAGCAAAAGATAAAAACATGGCAAGACGTTCTAAAGGGGAGGTTGGATCGCCCTGACTCGCTATTTCTACTATTTAGTTGTCCTAAATATGATGGTTAATTTATTTGTGTTTGTTCCGACGATTATGATTGAGGAACGCTTTCATGGTGCGGTCATGGCGATTCCGATAGGGATTATAGTCGGATCAATTCTGTTATTTATGTTTGTTCGCTCAAGTAATAAATTCTCCGAAAAGGGAATTCCTGAAATATTAGAATTGACACCTAAATGGTTTCGTGTAATATTTCTTGTTTTCTTAGCGATCATGTGGTTTTTGGCAGGGAGTATTTCTCTTTTGGCCTTTAATAATGTAACTATTCGATTTTTAAATCCTGATATTTCAGGTGTAAATATGATTTTAGCGTTTGCAGTGTGTACGTACTTAATTATTAGTCGATTAACAACCATTCAAATTCTATATGCATTAGAAATCATTATGATTATAAACTTTCCTCTCATGTTATTACTGGTGCTACAGGCATATATGAATGATTATATTAGCTGGGCTTCTATCGTTGAGGTGGGAGGGCACTTCTCAGAATTTCCTTCATATGGAGTTATCGCTGCAGCAACTTTTATTTTCTCTGGATATGCAAATATGGCGATCTTCAATCGAGTATTCAAAGATAAAATACCATTAAGAACTCTATGGCTCATTCCAATCTTGGGAACGATCACATTATTTACAACGTTATTTATTCCAATTGGTTTTTGGGGGGCAGATGGTGTAGGGGATTTGAACTTCCCTTGGGTTTCAACAGCAGATACCCTGCGAATTGAGTATGGACCAATTGAACGATTGATTTCTATATTTTTGCTGTTATACATAAGTGTTTCACTCATGAGTGTCACCGTTCATTGGCATGTATCCTTTGAAGTAATAAAAAGTATGTTGCCGGTAAAGAAGTTTAATGACAAAAGAAAAAAAATCATTGAACGGGTAATACTCTTACTTTTTATCATTGTGACCGTCTTATTAGAAATGAATTTAAGAGAAGCAGGCATTTTAGAAATAGGCAAGTATTGGTTAGACTTACGTTTGCCCAGTGAGACGGTGCTCGTTGTCATCATGTTTTTACTAGCGAGGAGGAAGTAGAATGAGAATAAATTTACATTATACTTTGAAGAATTTCTTTCTACTCATTCTTCTTTTCCTACTAACATCTTGTGGTTACAAAGATATCGATAAACGAATATTTGCGGTGGCTATTGGAGTTGAGAAACCGGAAAAGGAAAAGGAAAAGTATAGTGTGTTGGTGAAGTTCGCTGTTCCTACAGCTGACATCAAGGCAGGGCAAAAGGATTTTATTATTATAAAGGAATCCGGTGATTCTGTAACAGAAGCGATAAGAATGATTAAATCGGAGGTAGATAAAGAGATTGATTTTAGTCATGCGAAAATGATCATACTCGGTGAAAGTGTATTAGAAGAAGATCTAAAGGAAACGATTGATTGGTTCATAAGGAGAAGAGATATTCAAAAAATTGCTTGGATTGGTGTCGGCTCACCGGGGATAGAGGAAATACTTGAATTAAAGCCGAAATCAGAAAGCTTACCAGCGAACGCTTTATTTTTATCGTTTGGCAGAATAGGGACAGAATCACCCTATATTGTGACGGAATATTTATTTGACTTGAGGAAACGTCTTACAGAAAAGGGGATAGACCCTGTGTTACCAATTATTAAGGTAAATGATTTTAAAACATACACCATTAAAACAGCGGTTGTAATTAATAAAGAAAATAATATAGTGAAACTTAATGAAGAAGAAACTAAAGTTATGAACATTTTATTAAACCGTGCAAGAAAACTAGATATAAAAGTTGTAAAAGACGAAGATGGGAAGAAAGAACAATATTATATTGCAGCAGATAAAGCAAGTGTTAACTATAAAATATACGATGAGAGCCAACCGAAAGTTTCGGTAAAGGTTAAGCTGGAAGGAATCGTTGAGGAGTCTGTCAACGAATTATCAAGTAAACAAGTTAAGGAGTATGAAAAACTGGCGGAGAAACAAATGAAAGAAAGAATACATCGTTTGTTAACATTGCTACAAGAGCAAAATACAGATCCTATTGGTCTAGGGCTATTATATCGTGCCAATCATGTAGATAAGGATGATTGGAGCAAATGGAAAGAGAAATATGGAAATGTTGAATTTGATATTAAAGTAGATATGACCTTACAAGGTACAGGTCTTCTAAAATAAACTTGTTTAATTCAACTCCTTGTCCACTCTCATCATTCTTCCTCTTTTATCATAGATTGTTTTAAGCGATAAAAAAGGGGAGATGAGCATGAGAGCAGAAGACCAAAGGAAATTAGAATATGCGATAGATGAAATTACCGAAATTGCGATAGGCTTTGGACTTGATTTTTATCCGATGCGATACGAAATCTGCCCAGCAGATATCATTTATACATTCGGTGCATATGGAATGCCAACTCGTTTTTCGCATTGGAGCTTTGGAAAACAATTTCACCGCATGAAGCTTCAGTATGATTTAGGTCTAAGCAAGATTTATGAACTTGTTATCAACTCAGATCCTTGTTATGCGTTTTTATTAGATTCTAATACCCTCATTCAAAATAAGTTAATTGTCGCCCACGTTCTAGCCCATTGTGATTTCTTTAAAAATAACTGCCGTTTTAGTAATACGAAGAGAGATATGGTTGAGAGTATGGCAGCAACAGCAGACCGAATTGCAGAATACGAGCACATTTACGGTAAAAAGGAAGTAGAAGAGTTCTTAGACGCAGTATTAGCGATTCAAGAACATATTGACCCATCCTTAATGAGACCGAAATTGTCGTATCAGCTAGAGGAAGAGGTGGAGGTAATTGAGACACCGTCTACTCCATATGATGACTTATGGGCTCTCGATAAGCCTAATACACCTAAAAAGAAGATGATAAAAAGAAAGAAGAAAGTTCCACCAAATCCAGAAAAAGATATTATGTTATTCATTGAAGAATATAGCCGTGAACTCGAGGATTGGCAACGAGATATTTTAACGATGATGAGAGAAGAAATGCTGTATTTCTGGCCACAGCTTGAGACGAAAATCATGAACGAAGGCTGGGCTTCGTACTGGCACGGCCGAATTCTTCGCGAAATGGATTTAACATCAGATGAAGTGATCGAATTTGCCAAACTTAATGCAGGTGTTGTGCAGCCATCCAAAACGAGCATTAATCCCTATTATTTAGGATTTAAAATGTTTGAAGATATTGAAAAACGCTGGGATAACCCAACAGAAGAAATGAAACGAATGGGAGTAAAACCAGGATCCGGTCGAGAAAAAATGTTCGAAGTACGTGAAATTGAATCCGATATCTCATTCTTACGGAACTATTTAACGAAAGACCTTGTCATGAGAGAGGATATGTATTTGTTCCAAAAGCAAGGGAAGGATTACAAAGTAGTCGATAAAGCATGGGAACAAGTACGTGATCAGCTCGTAAATATGAGAGTAAACGGAGGCTTTCCATACATTACCGTAAATGATGGAGACTATCTCAAAAACGGTGAACTATATTTACGTCACTGGTTTGAAGGAATCGAATTGGATCTGAAATATTTAGAAAAGGTACTTCCTTATATTCACCGACTTTGGGGAAGACCTGTTCATATGGAAACTGTGATTGAAAGTAAAGGTGTCTTGTTTACGTATGATGGAAAGGGAATTCATCGGAAGTATATATAAAAGAACCTAGCCGCTAAGAGGAGACTTAGCGGTTTTTCTATTCTAATTATGAAGTATGAAATAAGCGTATCCACGTAACGACAAAGTGAGAGGTATGGAAGGATTTAATTGATATCTCGTGAACATAAATGAGTGTTTGGAAGTTTTTTTCACATGTGATAAAAGTTAATCAAGTAAAGTTGATTTAATTATTTGCAAAATGCAAGTAATGTGATATAGTTTAATTATTAGTTCCAATTAAATCCATTAGCAAGATATGAAGTATTTCGTCGAAGTCATAATACTTGTAAGTTGCAAGTATTGTGTCGATACAATGAAAGGAGAACATGAATGAGAGAATATTTTCAAACAATCACAAGAAGATTTGGTTTATTAAGTAAGACATGTTGTTCGGTGGATGGAGTGGACGTATCTGCTGTCCAAAGTCACATACTCTATGAAATTCAAAAAAATCATAATGTATCTATTCAGCAGTTATCAGAGATTTTAGGTGTAGATATCACAACCTTCAGCAGGCAAATACAAACACTTGTAAAAATAGGATTAGTTAAGAAGACTCCATATTCAGGAGATAAGAGAATTACATTATTAGGTCTAACGGACATAGGTGACAAAGTTGCGATAGGAATCGATCAACAAGTGAATCAGTTTCTCGAGGATATCTTTATGGAGATGACTGAAATAGAACGAGAAGATGTTCAACGATCTATTAGATTATTAGCAAAAGTAATGGATAATCCGTCTATACGCTATCAATCATACTGTAGTAACGACTCATGTTAATTGGGAGGATACGTGGAATGGTTATCAGAGAAGCTGTATCAAAAGATTTGACTTCTATTCTAACTATTTATAATCAAGGGATTGAGGATCGAATAGCAACACTTGAAACAGAACAAAAAGATCAACAATATATGATGAAATGGTTTTCTAAGCATCAAAATCGATACAAGGTGTTGGTTGCAGAGATTGAAGATATAATAGTAGGCTGGGCATCTTTGAACCCGTACAATGCAAGAGATGCTTACCGAGGTGTTGCAGATTTATCAATCTATATAGCTAGGAGTCATAGAGGTAGTGGAATCGGTTCAGTTTTACTTGAACAAATTGAACAGCTAGCAATCCAAAATCACTTTCATAAAATTGTCTTATTTACTTTCTCGTTTAATGGATTAGGGCAAGGCTTGTATCGTAAGAGAGGCTTTAGAGAGGTTGGAGTATTTAAGAACCAAGGCATACTTGATGGAAATTATGTTGATGTTATGGCGATGGAAAAATTGCTGAAATCATAAGGAGGAGTTCATATGTTATACACATTACCTATTATTATTATTGGTGCAGGACCAGTAGGGCTAGCTGCTGCGGCACACTTAGTACGCAAGGGAGAATCCTTTATCATACTAGAGTCTGGTAAAGAAATAGGTGCGAATGTTTTGGAGTGGGGACATGTCAAAATGTTTTCACCGTGGCAGTATAATATCGACATTGCTTCACGAGAATTATTAGAGAAAGCAGCATGGAATTCACCAGGAAATGAAGAACTTCCAACTGGTAATGAGTTGGTGAATGATTATTTGATTCCTTTAAGTCAACTTCCCCAAATAAAAGAGAATTTGCTATTGAATGCGAAGGTAGTGGGAATCACTAGAAAAGGAATTGATAAATTAAAAAATCAAAATCGCGAAAGCGTACCCTTCCAAGTATATGTAGAAGTGGGAGATGAAATAAACGTATTTGAGGCAAGAGCAATCATTGATGCATCTGGTACTTGGAAAAATCCGAATCCTTCATTATCAAATGGTTTATGGACGACACCCGAAAGAAATTTAAAAGGTAAGATCCATTATGGAATTCCAAATGTAAGAGAAATGGAACAACGTTATGCGAATAAAACCATAATGGTTGTCGGCAGTGGTCATTCTGCGATTAATACAATATTAGATATGGCAGAACTAAAAGAAAAATATCCTAACACAGCTATCTATTGGGTTTTAAGAAAAACGAATGTAGCCGCCGTTTATGGTGGGCAAGAAAACGACCAATTACCTGCTAGAGGAGAACTTGGAATTAGAATTCAAAAGGTAGTTGAATCAGAAAAAATTAACGTGCTTACTCCATTTTATATTTCTCAATTACTGAAAGAAGGCAGTCATATAAAAGTATATGGTGAGTTAAATGGAAAAGAGTTTAGTATTTCAAACGTAGATGAAATGATCGTTAGCACTGGTTTCAGACCAGACACCTCGTTCTTAGATGAAGTCAGATTAAACCTAGATGAAGCAGTAGAAAGTGTGAAGGCCATTGCTCCTTTAATTGATCCCAATTTTCATAGTTGTGGAACCGTTAGACCTCATGGTGAAGCAGAATTACGCCAATCGGAAAAGGATTTTTATGTTGTTGGAATGAAGAGCTATGGAAGAGCACCAACGTTCTTACTAGCAACAGGATATGAACAAGTAAGATCGATTGTCGCTTATATGACTGGAGATGAAAAAGGGGCAAAAGAGGTGCAATTAGAGCTACCCGAAACCGGGGTATGTAGTACAGGGATTATAAATAAAAGTGCAGCAAACAACTCATGTTGTGGTAGTAGTGAAAGTAAGATTGAAATTATAACCTCATCATGTTGTAGCTAATACTAAAAAAGTATAATTTTTCGATTTAGTTTAGATGTCGTGACTTTATTATATATAATAGGGCGATTTTTTTTGAATTGTTTATTTAACGTAATACATTTTTTATCTACTTCATAGTGTAATGGAGCATATACTGGGGGAGAGACAAGGTCTCTGGTTCCCACAGGCGAAGCCGAGGAGGTAGGTTTATTCACGATAGTGAAATTAACCATCGACTTTCTCCCGCGGAAAGCAAGTGTCTGAAGCGGAATGGATGGACATCATTTTAAAGTTACCAATTTATTACCTGTTAGAAAAAACAAGAGGCTGTTCGAAAAGTCATCTATTCATGACTTTTGGGACAGCCTCTTATTTTTTTCAGCATGATGTAGGTCTAAATAAACAGCAAAGTTCTTCAGATAATAGATGATTAATTTCTGCTTGGTTTAAGTTGTAGTAACTCCAAGTCCCTTCAGTTCTCTTCGTAATAATATTTGCATCCAATAAAATTTTTAAATGATACGAAAGTTTCGATTGAGACATATCCATAAGTGGTGCTAAATCACAAACACACATCTCACCTTTTTCAGTAAAGATGTTCATTATTTGCAATCTCTTTTGATCAGCAATGGCTTTGAATTTAGCTTCGTATTTTTCAAAGATTTTCCCCTTTGAGATATCTTGTAAAGGAATGTTGCGTTCCAATAATCTCACCCTCTTTGTCATTATCATATGGGTATAGATAAATCATGTCAATCATTTAATCAAAAAGTATTGATTAAATGGGTAGTTGTATCTTGAACCTTTTAATTTAGGTCTGAAAATTTTGGATAAGATCTTCTCATCTATCATAAACAATCCAAACAAATTATAAGATGTGGAAATAATCAATTTTATTTGATTTAAAAAAATTAATGAGGGGGAATTTTGATGGATTTCATCTTTTTTTCCATATTTTCACACTAATAAAGTGACAAATAATAAAGGCAGAGTAGCTAATTAAGCTATTCTGCCAGTTATGAAGAAACCTTTAATGTTTGCTCGAAAGAAATTTCTTTACCACCAGAATAAAATGTTTGATGATTGTTGCCGTTTAGCGTTATTTTTATATGATAGGTACCTGGGTTTAACATATCAATATTATAGTAGTTTCCATAAATTCGATTTATTTTTTTACCATTAATATATAAGTGCGCATGCCCTTCATTAAATGATTTTGTTGTTGAACCGATCTTCTCGGGGGTAAAGTTAAAGTTTGTTGTTTTAATGCTTAAAAGCCATGAGCCAGTAGGGTCCTGAGTAACATTCCCAGTTATAGTAGGTATTGGGTAACTTTTAGGAATCTCAATGATTTGCTGATGGTGCATATTATGTGAATTAGAAGCTGTCGTATGACTGTTTAGTTGATGATAATAAAGCATGGTTCCAACAAATGAGAAAATAGCTATAAAACTAACAATTCGATACATCAAATTCCTCCTATTATGCACTTATGAATTCTTGATCATTTTTGCTGTTTCTTCTTATGAAATAGCCAATAATCGCAATAAGCAGTCCAAGTGCTAGAAAAGCGAGATCATACAAAAGAGCAAGAGGATCCCCAGGCTTAACTCTATGAATTTGTAAAATATGATGATCGATTATTCCTTCGAGCAGGTTGAAGATTCCGGCACCTAGTAAGAAACCGCCGATCACAAAACGTTTTCCTTTTTCCAATGAGGTAGGGTTACCTGCTAACCATAAAAGTATACCTCCAACTACTAAAGCAACAGTTACAGCAAAATGAAAGATGCCATCACTAAAAATCTGACCAGATCGATCTGTTGCCATAATCACACTATGCCACTGTAATAATTGGTGAAAAATAATACCGTCCAATGCCCCCATAAAACCAAAGCCTAATATAAAACTTCCATAATCAAGTAATCTTCTTTTTGTTCTTTTCGTCATCTATCATTCTCCTTGCAAAACTATTCTGAACATTAATACATTTTGACCGAGATGACTAGAAGTTATACTTCTTGAACATAAGGATTATGAATTACTAATTTTCGTTTCAATCACTAGATAGATTATGTATACTTTTGGTATTCAAATATAAAAGAGGTCCTTTATGCAACTTTATGTTCCTAAATTAAAGATACAATTGTCTTCAGTTCAAATTCTTGTATTATTTTATGTTTCAGCAGTTGCAATCTCAACTATTCTTCTACTTCTGCCGATCACATTAAAAAATGGTGCTGAGTTGTCATTTTTAGATGCACTTTTCACATCGGCAAGTGCCATTAGTGTTACTGGTCTCTCAACTATTGTTGTAGCTGATATTTTGAGCGTTCCTGGTACCTTCATCTTTGCCTTCATTTTGCAATTTGGTGGAATCGGCATCATGACATTAGGTACATTCGTATGGCTATTATTTGGAAAAAAGATTGGATTAAAAGAAAGAAAATTAATTATGACGGATCAAAACCAATCAACATTATCTGGTCTTGTTCAACTTATGCGCCAAATTCTTACACTCATCATAATCGTAGAACTTATTGGTGCAGTTATTTTGGGAATACATTTCTTAAATTATTTTGAAACGTGGCAAGAAGCATTTTTACAAGGTTTTTTTGCCTCAGTTAGTGCGACAACCAATGCTGGTTTTGATATAACTGGGCAGTCATTAATTCCATTTGCAAATGATTATTTTGTACAATTTATCAATATACTATTACTGATTATTGGAGCTATCGGATTCCCGGTATTAATTGAATTAAAAGAATACTTTTCTCATAGGGGTGAATATCCGTATCGTTTCACGTTATTTACAAAATTAACGACATTTACGTTCTTTGCCTTAATTGTTTGGGGTGCGATTTTCATATGGATGTTTGAATTGAATCATTACTTTTCGAATAAAGCTTGGCATGAGTCACTTTTCTACGCTCTCTTTCACTCAGTTTCTTCAAGAAACGGTGGATTGGCAACGATGGATATGAATGAATTCTCTACTCCAACGTTACTTGTGTTGTGTATTCTAATGTTTATTGGGGCTTCTCCAAGTAGTGTAGGGGGAGGAATTCGTACAACAACTTTTGCGATTATGATCCTAAGCATTTTTTCTTATGCAAGAGGTTACAGCTCTATAAAAGTGTTCAAACGTGAGATTTATCAGGAAGATATTATTAAATCCTACATTGTTATTACCACAGCTATTATGCTTTGTGCAGCTGCTGTCATTGTTTTAATATACATCGAGCCAAATTTTACAGTAATGCAAATTCTCTTTGAAGTTTCATCTGCATTTGGAACTACAGGGCTCTCTATGGGGATTACACCTTACTTGAGTACACCTGGAAAAATTATTATTATCGCACTAATGTTTATAGGAAGAATCGGGATATTCTCATTCTTGTTTTTAATTAGAGGAAAAGGAAATGAAGAAAGTTATCGTTACCCTAAAGAAAAAATAATCATTGGATAAGTAATTGCTAAAGGCCACTGAAAATACCCAGTGGCCATTTTAGTATTTATTTTCTGTGAATGATAAAGGATTAAATGAAGAGAGTACAGAATTAGTAAATAAATTGGCAAATAAATTAGGAGCTCATTAAAGGAGGGACCTAAATTGTATAAAAAAATTTTGTTGGCAACCGACGGATCTGAGCATTCAAAAAGAGCTGCAGAAAATGCGATAAACATTGCAAAATGTACGGAAGGTTCTAAAATCTTTGTTGTATATGTTGTAGACCATGACAAGGTGAAATCAGATGTACTAAGAAATTGGAACTCTGTAGACTTTGGTGATAAACGAAAAGAGAGAATGATAGATGTTGAAAAAATGGCAGGGCAAGCAGGGGTAAACTTTGAAATCATTGTACTTCATGGTGAGCCGGGTCCAGCCATTGTAGATTATGCAAATAAACATCAATTTGAAATTGTGATAATTGGTTCTAGAGGACTAAATGTTCTGCAAGAGTTCGTACTAGGAAGTGTTAGTCATAAGGTAGCAAAACGGGCAAATTGTCCAGTATTGATTGTTAAATGATAAAGAGAATCACTAAAACAGTATTGTTCTTAGTGGTTCTCTTTTTTTATTGGCTATGAAGATTACTTAATATTCCAGTTGGGTTTTTGCTTACTTATAGAAAAAACGAGATAAATAAAGAAAATGGTTGAATTATAAAGAATATATGAGATGTTTTCGTTTTCTTGGCATTTCACAGAATGGTCACAATCCTATATACTTTGATTTGTTAAAAACGGACCCGACTTTCATGAGAGTTGAAAGTCAAGACAACATTAAAAACTAAATATAGGAAGAGGTGCCATCTTGAATTTAACAGCTTATAAAAATTCATGGTTTGGAAATGTAAGAGGAGATGTATTGGCAGGTATTGTTGTGGCTCTTGCGTTAATTCCAGAAGCAATTGCCTTCTCAATTATCGCTGGTGTAGATCCAATGATTGGATTATATGCATCGTTTTGTATTGCTGTAGTCATAGCTTTTGTTGGTGGAAGACCTGGTATGATCTCTGCTGCTACAGGTGCAACAGCTTTATTAATGGTTACATTAGTAGCTGATCACGGTTTGCAGTATTTACTTGCTGCAACTGTCTTAACAGGTATTATTCAAATTGTGATGGGTGTTTTAAAGTTAGGGCGATTAATGAAATTTGTGCCACGTTCAGTAATGGTGGGATTTGTAAATGCTCTTGCGATTTTAATCTTTATATCTCAACTACCACATTTTGTAGGGGAATCTTGGATTATGTATGCCATGGTAGCGGGAGCACTAGCTATTATTTATATTCTTCCAAGATTTACGAAAGTTGTTCCATCACCATTAGTGGCTATTATTGTCATGACAATTATTGCAGTCATGACAAATAGTGACGATCGTACAATTGGAGATATGGGTGAATTAACGTCAACACTACCAATCTTCTTAATACCGGATATTCCGTTTACGTTCGAGACATTACAGATTATTTTCCCATATTCATTATCAATCGCTATTGTCGGTTTAGTAGAATCACTACTAACAGCATCAATTGTTGATGATATGACAGATACAGAGAGTGATAAAAACAAAGAAGCACGTGGTCAAGGAATTTCGAATATCGTCTCAGGATTCTTCGGTGGTATGGCAGGTTGTGCAATGATCGGTCAATCTGTCATTAACGTGAAGTCTGGAGGAAGAGGACGTCTTTCAGCATTTGTTGCCGGAGCATTCTTAATGGTGTTAATAGTTCTATTAAAAGATTTCCTAGTACAAATCCCAATGGCCGCTTTAGTTGGTGTTATGATTATGGTTTCAGTTGGAACGTTTGATTGGTCAAACCTAAAATCAATCAGGAAAGTACCAATTACAGATACAATCGTAATGGTTGTAACGGTAGGGACGGTTCTTCAAACACATGACTTATCAAAAGGGGTTTTAGTTGGTATTCTGTTAAGTGCAATATTCTTTGCTGCGAAAATATCTAAAGTAAAAGTAACAAGCATTTCAGCACCAGGCTCTCATAAGAAGGTGTATCATGTAACTGGTCAATTATTCTTTGCATCGGTAACGGACTTTGTGGACAGCTTTAACTTTAAAGAAGAGAACGTATCAGAAATTGACTTAGATTTATCTAATGCACATCTGTGGGATGATTCTGCAGTAGGCGCAATTGATAAAGTCGTAATTAAATATCACCAAAATGGTGTGAAAGTTAACCTAAAAGGCTTAAACAATGAAAGTAACAAATTAGTTGAGAAGCTAGCTGTGCATAAAGCACCAGGCGGGTTAGATAAAGTAATGAATCATTAATAATGAAGACACGCTAAGAAATTGACGTGTCTTTTTATTGCTGTGTTAGAAGTCAATGATGATTTTGGAGCAATAATTGATTTGTAGTGGATAACACGCCATTCCCACGGATAGCAAGCACCTGTAATGGAAAGCAACATTAGAGCATTTAAAAAAAGTCTAATCAAACGTTTGTTTAGTATCCGTTTTTTTTAATGGGTCCTATATAAGTTCTTGTATGTTGTGAGATCACCCTTATTCCTAACGGATACCTTACACTTTAAATAAAATTAGTAACATTAACAGTATTCTAACTAATAACTAAAGTTTATAATTGTAAAAAACAATGATTTCTTCTTGAGGTATTCGGATGAAAAAATTTAGAAGTCTTAAATTACAACATAGAATTACCATATTTATTTCTGGGTTAACGTTATTCATCGTTCTATTAACGAGTATATTGTTTTATTATATTTTAGCTAGCACGATTGAACAGCAGCTAGGCAAGAGAGCACTTCACGTTGCAGAAACCATTGCAAAAATGCCCGAAATTACGGAAGCATTTGATGATAAGGAGCCTTGGAAGATTATTCAGCCTATTGCAGAAAGAATTCGAATTGAAACTAATGCTGAATATATTGTAATTGGTAACAAAGAAGGGATACGTTATTCTCATCCACTACAAGACAGGTTAGGGAAGAAAATGGTTGGCGGGGATAACGAACAGGCGTTAGTTCATGGAAAATCATACGTTTCAAAGGCAACTGGATCATTAGGTCCTTCATTACGAGGAAAGGTACCTGTCTTTAATGAAGAAGGTGCTATTATTGGTGTAGTTTCTGTCGGTTTTATGATGGATGACATTCATAGTATTATTACGGACTATGGAATGCCAATTTTCCCAATCGCAGGTTTAGGATTAATTGTTGGATTGATTGGTTCAGTCATATTAGCAAGAAATATTAAAAAGCTATTATTGGGACTAGAGCCTAAAGAGATTTCTTCACTTTATACAGAAAGAAATGCAGTCATTCAATCTGTTAGAGAAGGAATTATGGTTGTTAATCAGAAGGGACATATCGTGATTGCGAATCAGGCAGCCTTTGAGATTCTTAGTATTAAGGAGGATCAATCAATCATCGGGAAGAGAGTCACTGACATTGTTCCAAATACAACGATGTTAGATGTACTTGAAACAGGTGAACAACAATTTGATCGACAATTAATTATTGATAATAAAGTGGTGGTCGCGAATCGCCTGCCAGTGAAGGTTGGAGAGAAAGTCATTGGAGTGGTATCAAGTTTTCGGTTGAAATCAGATATAGAACTTCTTACTGAGGAGCTTTCCCAAGTAAAGAGGTATACAGAAGCGTTACGTGCACAAACTCATGAATATAACAACTTATTATATACACTTTCAGGGCTTATTCAACTTGAATCATATAATGAAGCATTAGTACTCATCCATAAGGAAACAGTAAGTCATCAACAGCTTGTTCAATTTATGATGCATCGTCTCAAAAATCCATGGCTAGGAGGAATTCTACTAGGATTTCATAACCGAGCAAAGGAGCTTAAAATAGATTTTGAAATAGATAAAGATAGTAACCTCTCTAAGCTAGATTACAATATTGAAAGTAACTACTTAGTTTCTATACTCGGAAATCTCATTACAAATGCATTCGAAGCAGTAGAAAAGCTTCCAAACGAAGAGAAGAAGGTAAGAGTTTATATTTCAGATGTAGGAGAGCAATTGTTATTTGAAGTAGAGGACTCTGGGAAAGGTATTGATGATGAAATCGTGTCTGAAATATTTAGAAAGGGATTTTCTACTAAAGATGGAGAAGATCGTGGCTTTGGGTTGGACAAGGTGAAATCACTACTAGAGGAAAGAAACGGATATATTACGGTAGAAAATGGGGATTTAGGAGGAGCGTTATTTGTTGTTTCAATCCCACTGAAAGGAGAGGAATAAATGATGGAGACTTTAATAGAGGTGTTAATCGTAGAGGATGATTTAAGAATAGCTGATATTCATCGCAGATTTACAGAAAAGATAGAGGGATTCACTGTAATTGGGACAGCTACAACCGGTGAGCAAGCTAAGGAATGGATCGAGACAATCCAACCTCAACTGATCTTATTAGATGTATATTTACCAGATATAAAAGGAATCGAACTTGTTACATATATTCGAGAACATTATCAGTTTATCGATATTATTATGATTACTGCAGCCTCAGAAGTAGAAGTGATTCAGCATGCTCTTCGTGGTGGGGTATCCGACTATATTGTAAAGCCATTAACCTTTGAACGTTTTAAACGTAGCTTAGAACAATATCGAAACAAGTTCCACCAATTAAGTAAAAATAAGAAACTTACAGCAGAAGAGGTTGATCTATTATGGCATGGAACGAAAAGCGAGGATTCACAGGGAACTCTTTCTCCAAAGGGAATCGATCAATTAACGTTAGACAAGATTCTAAACACGCTATCTAAGGTTGATGCAGAAGGTATAACAGCAGAACAATTAAGTAAAGTCTCTGGAGTAAGTAGATCCACTGCAAGAAGGTACTTAGAATTTTTATCCTTAGAAAACAAAGTACAAGCTGATTTAATCTATGGAAATGTTGGTAGACCAGAGAGACGGTATTCAATAAAAAAGTGAGATGGACATAGTTGTGAACTTTATGAACAAAATAAACAAAATAACCTTTATCTAACTTATGACCATAAACTATAAAAATAAATAATGTTCTGATAATTTAAAGACAGCGCTTACATGCTGTCTTTTATTTATTTTTAGATAAGGTCATTTAAAAGGGGGAAGAAGTAATGAAAAAGTTCATAGCTATTTTACTTATGAGTTTACTAGTTTTAAGTTTAGCTGCCTGTAGTGGAAATGAAAAAACTGCAGGTTCAGATGGTAACGCTTCCAAGTCTGATTATCCAGAAAAACCATTAGTGGTCGTTGCACCATCTGGAGCTGGTGGTGGATGGGATTTAACAGCACGTTCTATCGCGAAAGTGCTTTCAAGTGAAAAGTTAGTTGACGAGCCAATTACAGTGGAGAACAAACCAGGTGGAGGAGGAGCAGTATTCCTAGCAGAATATGCAACTCAAGATAAAGCAAATCCTTACAAGTTATTTGTAAGTTCACCTCCAATTTTAATCAACAATGAGAAAAAAGAGGGTAATAGTCCGTTTGGATATAAGGATACAACACCACTTGCTCAATTAACAAAAGATTACGGGGCAATTGTTGTGGGGGCTGATTCACCTTATAAGGATTTAAAATCACTACTTGATGCAATTAAGAGTGACCCAACAAAAATTACAGGAGCAGGTGGATCTTCTCCTGGTTCAATGGACCATCTAGTTGCCATTCTTCCTGCATTTGAATATGGTATCGACCCGAAAACAGTTAAATACGTTTCCTACGACGGCGGTGGTGAGGCAGTAGCAGCACTACTTGGAGGTAATGCGGACTTTATCGCGACGGATGCTTCAACTATTGGTGAATATGTAAAAGCTGGAAAAGCAAGAGTACTAGCTGTAAGTTCTAATGAAAGGTTAAGTGGAACACTAGCAGATATTCCTACTTTCAAAGAAGCTGGAATTGATGCAGAATTTACAATTTGGAGAGGGCTGTTCGGTCCGAAGGAAATGTCAGATGATGAACTGACATTCTGGAAGAGCACATTAGATACACTTTCAACAAATGAAACATGGTTAACCGAGTTAGAAACAAATGGTTGGGAAAGTGAATATAAAAACGCAGATGAATTCTCAACATTCTTAGAAGAACAAAACAAGTATATCGTAGAACTTCTTACAGCGCTTGGAATGCAAAAATAATATTCGTTTCATTGGAGAAGAGACATCCTCTTCTCCTTATCCTTTAAAAAGGGGTACAAAGCTATGAGTAAAAGATTTGATCGTTATACAAGTTTAGTATTTTTAATTATTGGAGCAGCCTTTGTGATTGAAAGTAACGGTATCTCGCAAAGTGCATATGGCAGTAATGTCGGACCTGATATTTTTCCGAAAATACTTGGAGTTCTATTAATCTTGTTAAGCTTACGGTTGTTTTATGAGACATTCCAGTATGCTAAGAATCAAGAAAAACGGGAAAAACTTGATTATCAAAGATTCCTAATTATTTTTATCGCGGCAATCCTTTATGCATTTTTACTAGAGAGTCTTGGATATGTCATCACAACCTTTTTATTCTTGATTGTAGGTTTTCAAGCAATGGAGCGAGGTAGCTGGACCAAAACTTTATTAATCTCAGCAGCATTTTCTTTCGGTGTTTATTATCTTTTCGTTGAAGTCCTTAATGGGTCTCTACCCGGGTTTCCAACGTGGTTTAGCTAGGGGGGGAAGAGCATGGATGTATTACATTTTCTAGCTGGTGGCTTTGCGGAGGCACTTCAGTGGCATAACCTCGTTTTTGCTTTTATTGGTGTTTTAATCGGAACTGCTGTCGGGGTATTACCAGGTATTGGTCCAATGAGTGGAGTTGCACTGTTAATTCCTGTTACAGCATCATTGACCTCTGGTCTCGACCCAGAGGCAGCGGCAACGAGTTCTATTATATTATTAGCAGGTGTATATTATGGTGCGATGTATGGAGGTTCTACTACATCCATTCTATTAAATACACCAGGTGAGTCATCTTCTGTAGTTACAACATTAGACGGTTATCAAATGGCCAAGCAAGGGCGTGCAGGTGCTGCTTTATCTATTTCTGCAATTGGTTCCTTTTTTGCAGGTGTCGTATCATTAATCGGACTTGTAGCACTTGCAGAACCTTTATCAAATCTAGCACTGTCGTTTGGTCCTGCTGAGTATTTTTCACTTATGATCTTAGGTCTTTGTGCTGTAAGTGGATTAGCAGGGAAATCAGTTACAAAAGCGTTAATTATGACAGTAACGGGTTTGTTAGTAGCTACAATTGGTATGGATACAGTATCAGGAGTCGCGCGCTTTACGTATGAGATTCCTGTCCTATATTCCGGGCTTGAATTTTTAACAGTAGCTGTTGGGTTATTTGCTTTAGGTGAAGTGTTTAAAACTATTTTAGATAAAGATAGTGCTAATTCTGAAATTGCAAAGGTAGGTAGAATTTTACCTTCGAAACAAGATTTAAAAGACAGTACTAAACCAATTGTACGTGGATCATTGTTAGGATTCTTTATTGGGGTACTTCCTGGTGCAGGAGCTACGTTAGCTTCATTCTTTTCTTACATTGCAGAGAAGAAGATGAGTAAAAACCCAGAGAAGTTCGGAAAAGGTGCGATTGAAGGAGTTGCTGCTCCCGAAGCAGCTAACAATGGCGCATCCGGTGGAGCCATGATACCACTATTAACACTCGGTATTCCCGGATCAGGAACAACTGCCATTTTAATGGGAGCACTCATTATGTATAACATTCAGCCAGGTCCACTATTTTTCACGGATCATCCAAAGGTAGCGTGGGGACTTATTGCAAGTATGTTTATCGGGAATGTTATGCTTTTAATCTTAAACATGCCATTAGTAAAAGTATTTGCCAAAATTATTGAAACACCAGCCAAGTACCTGTTACCTATCATTGTGGCAATCTCCATTTTTGGAGTATATGCAGTCCAAGTAACAACATTTGATTTATTATTACTTCTAGGTTGTGGTGTTGTCGGATACTTCTTAACGAAAAATGACTATCCAGTGGCACCATTAGTATTAGGTTTAGTTTTAGGGCCAATGATCGAAAACAATTTACGACGTGCCTTAACAACTTCAAATGGAGATTTTATTATTTTTATTACAAGTCCTATTTCTTTAGCGTTTTTAATCATTGCAGCATTATGGATGCTCATTCCGATTTTATTAAAGCTAAAAGGGCGAAATGTCATCATCAACGAAGAAGGATAATAGAAAGAGAGTAGGGGAATTCCTACTCTCTTCCTTTCGTAGAATGGAGGATGAAGTATGGATGTATTTTTCCTCATACTGAAAAATATCATGTTACCAATCTTTATTGCCGTTGGATTAGGAATTGTTGTTCAAAAAAAGATGCAGCTAGATTTACGGACGTTATCTAAGTTAAACACATACTTTCTACTTCCAGCCGTTTGTTTTACAAACTTATATGAACGCGATCTTTCTTTTCAGTTATTCATACAAATTTTAGGATTTCTGCTTTTACTTACAACAGTTCTTATTATTCTTAGTACTTTCATTTCTAAGCTGTTTAAGTTTGAGACAAAGCTCTCAGCAAGTTATAAAAATAGTACGGTACTTACGAATGCAGGGAATTTTGGAATCCCTATGAGTGAATTAGTATTCAAACACGATCCGATTGGAATCGCAATAGCTATTATTATTTCTGCGTATCAAAATATTGTTACATTTACATACGGGATGTTTACGTCAGTTTCTTCTGAACGTGTCAAAAGGAAAATGATCAAGGAACTCCTCACGCAACCTATCATTTATAGTATTGGATTGGCTGTTTTATTGAAGGCTCTTCCTATTCGGATTCCACAACCTATCTGGGAACCAATCCAAAATATATCCGATGCCTTCCTGGCAATTGCCTTATTAACTTTAGGGGCACAGCTTGCAAATCTTTCGTTTAAGGGGATATCCAAAGCTTTGTACATTAGCATAGTCAGTAGACTAATCTTATCTCCAGCTGTAGCATTTTTGTTACTTTCAGTTTTACAAATAAAAGGGGTGACAGCAGAGGCGTTATTCATTGCAAGTGCCTACCCGACTTCACGTAATAGTGCGATACTAGCACTCGAATATAATAATCATCCAGAATTTGCAGCTCAGGCAGTTTTACTAACAACGATGGTAAGTTGTATAACGGTTACGTTAGTTGTATACATCTCTAGCTATTTGTTCTAACTGTTTTTCTTTTAAATACAATCATTTTTTGTCCTAAATAGTTAGAGATGGTATAGATGCATGCACCGATAAAAACTGCTATTTCTTTTTCAGAAAAATAGTCACTAAGTATGTTTGACAGTGGAATTTGCCGAGCGATCCATTCACCTAATCCATAACCACCGTAAAAGGAGATAAGGATGATAAGAAAGAAGCGGGGAGCTCCTTTTTGAAATGAAATGTTGCTTTTAAATGTGAATCTGCGGTTCAACAAAAAGCTAAATAGGGCACCAATAGCTGTTCCGATGGACGATGATACCCAATAGGAAAGTTGGAATACATTTAATAATAGGAAAATGACGGATAATCCAATGGCAGTATTAATAACACCTACTAGAGCAAATCGTATAAACGTATTAGTTTTTAGAAAGTTTCGTAAGCCTGAGTGTTTGAAGTTCATTACCTATACCTTTATCTATTAAGAGTTGTCGTGGAGTTGGTAAGTTAAACATATCAATGTCCACTATATATTTTGGTCGCTTTTTTGTTTCTTTGTAGATTTTACCAATATACTCCCCAACTAGTCCAATCGCAATTAACTGTAAACCACCGATAAGCCATATAGAGGTGATGAGAGAGGTCCAACCTAACTCAGTGTTTCCGAAAAACTTTAAAGATAAGAAGTAAATTCCAAACAACAAACTTATGATAAAGGATGTCGTACCTAAAAATAACACGAGACGAATTGGTGTGACGGAAAAAGAAGTAATTCCGTCTAATGCGAATGAAATCATCTTCTTTAACGGATATTTCGTTTCCCCAGCTAACCGTTCCTTTCGATCATACGTGATAGAAGTAGATTTAAAGCCAATTAACGGTACAATTCCTCTTAAAAACATATTAACTTCTTGGAAGTGCTCAAGTTCTTCTATCGCTCGTTTACTCATAAGCCTGTAATCAGCGTGATTATGTACAAGATCTACCCCCATTTTCTTCATGACTTTGTAAAAGCCAACTGCGGTATTACGTTTAAAGAATGTATCACTCTCGCGTTTGTTTCTAACTCCATAAACGACTTCATAACCTTCTACAAACTTTAAAATAAACTCTTTCATAACGCTAATATCATCTTGCAGGTCGGCATCAATTGAAATGACACAATCTGAAGTTTCTTTTGCAGTAAATAGCCCTGCTAATAATGCATTTTGGTGACCAACATTACGAGATAGCTTAATTCCCTTAATTAACGGATGGTTAATCGTGTATTTAAAAATCATGTCCCACGTTTTATCTTTACTACCATCATCAACAAAAAGAATGGAGCTAGTATTTGCGATTAATCGACTCTGAATATTTTCTTCTAAAAACTGTGTCAACTGAGACATTGTTTCTGCAAGTACTTCTTCTTCGTTGTAGCATGGTACAACAATCGTAACAATTGGCTGGTTCATATTCATCCTCCTGCTAAAGTCTAAGTTGTTTTGTATAAATAAATTTTCCAGTGGGAGTTCTTTGTTTCAAAAGTTTCCTCAAGTGATAGCTGATTTTCTTCAGCGTTAAGAATCTTAACGGAAGAGAAAATGTAACGTCCTCCCATTTCTTTAAATGCTTCGATGTTCAGTTCAACATTCTTGAGCTTTTTCTTCGTCTTTTTCGAAAACATATAATGCTTTCCAAGTTCATCGGTAAATAGATAACACCTGCCACCCCATTCATCAAAATACGTTCTAATTCTTTTGTTTTTCTCCAGTTCCTTGCTAATGATCTCCCGAAATTGATACTTGTAGCTAAGTGGATAAAAGTTGTTATACGTATCAAGTGTGTAAAAACCGTTATATTGAGCAATTGCAGGGTGTATGCCTATTGATGCTACTCGGTATGTGTTCTTTGGTAAACCAATGTGAGAGTCAATTTTTTGAAAAAGTTCCTCTGCGTAAAATTCTTTAACAGATGGCTTCTTATGATAAATAATTTCATCATTAAATGCACCTAAAACTAATAATTGAAAAACGATAAAAAATGAAATGAGCGATCTTGATTTACTATGCTCCCATATGATTTTTAAGGCAAGTGCAAAGCTAACATAAACGACAAGTGGACGTAAAAAATGAAAGCGCGCAAAGTTAAACGTGTCCATAAAGTGAAAACGTTCAGTTAATGGTAGCCAGCCTTTAAAAAACCAAAATGCATACCAAGTAGATAACGCAAAATTGAGAGCAAACAAATATAGAAACATTTTTTCTTTTATCCAAAGTCGATTTCTTATGATGATATACAGTGCAAATAAGGTCACAGGTAAAATAACGAGTCCATGGACAGTCATCACATGTGTATGACCTAAAACAAAGTTTTTAAAGGTAAGGCGAATGACTCTCCACAAAGGAAGGCGTGCATGGAAATATTCATCACGGCTCGTTAGTTCAGTAGAAAATAAAAACGAATGTACGAGACGGTATTCCACAAGTAAAAAGATAATTGTCATATAGGCAATCGATAGCAGGAATTGTAAATTAAGCCTTTTATGCCTGAATAAATCGAGGATCCAAAAGATTCCCATTGCAAACAGGAAAAAGAAAAAACCTAGTACAAAACTTGAATATAGAGGAAGTAAGGTTAGAACTACATACTCCTTCCACGTACCATTATTTTTCCGTATGTTTAAAAATGCCCACAATGCTAATGGCATCCCGAGAGTACTTAACATTCCAGATGGCCAAAACGGAGTTAGTGCAAAGGTAAGAGAGACACCAACTCGAATAAGTGCTTGATATTCTTTCGTCACAAAGTGGGTTTTTAACAAGATATACATCCCGAAGAAAGCAACGAATCTAGTAATCGCCTGACTTAAAGTATAGGCAATCATTGTTGGAAACATAGCATGTAACCATACAATACCACTCCATTCCGTCCCAAATGTATTCCTCGGAACCCCGTTAATAATTTGGGGAATGGTGGAATGGACAGAACCAAAGATTTCACCACTATTCTTAAGCACCTTGTACCAAGCGAGATTGGAATCGAGATTATCGTGAACTCGAATATGTGCATTCTCACCTAAAAAGATTAGTGGTGATAAATAAATGAAAATAAGGAGGGAAGCAAAGAAAAGGAGTCTTCGCTCAACACGTTCATTTTGAGTCATCATTATTAACTCCTTGTCATTTCTAATCTTTAGCTCAGTCATGAAATCCGACTAAGCGTATAAATAATACATTGTTAAGGTTTGCAGAATAGGTGAAAGTTATTCCAAGTTTTTACACATATACCAATTCAAAAAAATTTGTCATAATGATAACCGTTCGACAAAATATTCCAAAATATTCTAGAATGGTATGCTATGATGAAAACTATCAATAGGAATGTCGTATATTGTGAAGGAGACTGCAATGGAAACAAATTTAGGGGTAATTCGAGAAATATTTCAACCCAAATCCTACATAAACAGATTATCCATTAAAGAAGATTTATCCATTAAACCTGTCATACGTAATGTTTTGATTTTATTAGTATTTTTCGTGTTTACATCATTTTTATATAGTATGATAGGCTATCGAACAGAAGGTATTACAACAGAGTTAAGTAAAGAGCCAAACAGTTATATTGAAACACTTCAATGGTTACATACCTTTGGAATGATTTTGAAGGCAATCGTGTATCCGTTATTTTATCTAGTTATAACCTCGCTTACGCTTCATTTGTTTTTTAGAGAAATTAGTATAAAGGTGCTTTTTTATATCGGACAATATTTCCTCGTATTTATGTTCCTTTATCAAACGATTCATCTCATTTTATTTCATTATTGGGGAATTCCGGTCATTTCATCTCCATTTTCACTAGGGGTTGTGATGCAAATTGTGACGGATAAATCATTTGTTATTAATCTATCAAGCTATGTGAATCTTTTTTACTTAGGTGGAGTAGCGTTATTAATATTATTAATTAATCAACAAACAGAGAGAAGGGTACTTCATACTTCACTGTATATTATCGGGATACATCTATTGCTTGCACTCATAGGAGCTTGCCTTTCAATAATAAATGTTGATGCTTTGCTTCTTTAAATAGGAGGATTTCATGAAAAAGTGGATCTGGTCTAGTATCATGTTATTTATTCTTTGCGTTATGCTTGGGAATATATTTTTGATGAACAAATATGAAGATAAAATATATCGTGTTGTAAGTGTCGGGGAGTTTGGTAAGCCGAAAAAAGGTGATATTCGTAATGTGTTAACGAAGGATGGAGTTGTGACGTCGAATAATGAAGAAACTGTTGCTTATAATCGTGAATTCGGATTGCTTGATGAGATCTTAGTGGAGGAAGGAGAACAAGTAACAATTGGGTCTTCACTATTTCAATATGCAATGACAGATATTGAACGTTTAGAAGAGCAAATCAAACGAAAAATAGAAATTGCCGAAGCCGAAAGAAGTAAAATTGCAAAGGATATTGTAGCACTTGGTTCATATAGAGGTACCACATCAGCAAATCAAACACCAGAAGCGAAAGAAGCTGCTGAAGCCAATCAACGTATTATCAGTAGTCAAGTAAGAGAACTTGAATTACGTGATGAGTTATTGGAACTTGATATTGAGGATTATGAGAATCAACTAGATAAACTTGAAACAGAAGAGGCATCAATGGTTGTGCAAAGTACGATAAATGGGATTGTGAAAAGTATTGATCCTTCTAATCCTTCTGAAATGATTAAGATATTAGAGTTTCCTTATGTTGTACAAGGAGTGCTCTCAGAGAAAGAAATAAGAGATATAACAGTCGGGCAAAAGGTTTATGTGACGAAGGATGGACTTCAGCACATTGGAACAATTAGCGATGTATCACAGTTTCCAGTTGACACACCGAACTTAAAGCAAAAAGAGAGTTATTTTCCTTTCTCTGTTACCGTTACTGAAGAACCTGAGTTACTTCCATTTGGACATCATTTAGGTATCGACATCGTTCAAGAGGAAAGTGAAGATACGACCTATATAAATACGAGCACTGTCTTCCGTACAGGAAAAGAAAAAGGGAAAGTGTATATTGAAAGTAACGGTAAAATTAAAAAGTTGGAAGTTCAACTTGGAATTCATAGCGGGTCGAAAGTTGAAATTGTTGAAGGTCTAAACGGAAAAGAACTACTTGTTCTCAAACCAAGTATTAATATGAAAACCGGAACACCAATTGTACTACCATTAGAAGGTACTAAATTACATAGCAAGCAACTAGATGAAATTGGTAAGAGACAAATTGCAGCAACAATTGGAAAGGCAATGCTAGGGATTAATTAAGGGGACTACATTATGTAGTTCCTTCAGACTGTAGACAAACTCGAATATCTCGAGTTGTCTATAGTCTTTTTTCTTATATATATTTCTTTCTGTTAAACTAGGTGATTTCCACTCCGGCTACTTGCTTTCCGTGGGGGGCGGTGAGCTTCCTCGGCGTTTCTGCCTGCGGGATCTCACATGTCCCACTGTTCCCGCAGGAGCCGAGTGTCATCCGCTACAAACTATTTGTTAAATTAGGAGGGTATTTTAACACATCATGTAGCATTTTTTATCATACTAAAATTGGAGTAACTTAGAAAAATTAACTCCCAGGTATACTCCCAGCAACATATTAGTATATATACATCGCTAATCAAACGTTTGTTTAAAACTTGGCACTGTTAAAGAATAATGTTGATTTCCGTAGAAGGCACTCGCCGGATACCGCTGACGTCGGTGAGCCTCCTCGTCGCTATGCTCCTGCGGGGTCTCACCTGTCCCGCTTCTCCCGCAGGAGTCTCGCACCTTCCACAACAATCAACAATGTACATTAACAGAGCCTAAAACTTAAAAAAAGAGCCAAGACATCAAAAACTAGACTAAATGAATGAAAGATGTACTTTATCATATAATTTAAGGAGAAATTCCGATATTTTCGGTTATTTTAAGCAAAACTGGAACGTTGACTGTACGGTTTGATTTCGGTACGATTTAAGTAGATTGGAAGAGGGGTGATTCATTTGGGAAGTACTATAAAATTGGCGAGTTAGCGGAAGTTGCTGGTGTATCTAAAAGAACAATAGATTACTATACTCAAATGAATTTACTCACCTACATTCGAACAGATGCTAATTACCGATTGTATGAAGCAAATTCAATTCAGGTGCTTCATTTAATTGAACATTATAAGAAGCTTAACATGCCGCTTTCAAAGGTGAAAGAAACGTTGGAGCTTATGCAGAAAAAAGAATGCTCACAAGACATAAATAAAGTAGAAGAGCATATAGAACAAGTAATGAATATGATTCAACATTTACAAGAAGAAATGAACGAAATAAAGCCCCTCATTGAGAGGCTAAACGATGGTGAAAGAGAAGCGATGATGATGAAGTTTTCTCCTCAAAGTGTGGAGTTAGCTCAATCAATATTAGCGCTTTTTAAAGAACAATTAGATTGATAAAACTAATAGGAGGTGGAGTCCTTACATTTTTCAATGTAAGGAGACTACTTGGAAATATTTAATTTGATTATGTTGGCGATTTTAATCGCTCTGACAGCTTTCTTCGTTGCATCAGAATTTGCGATTGTAAAAATCCGTGGAACGAAGATCGATCAGCTTATTGCTGAAGGAAACAAAAATGCAATTGCTGCAAAGCACGTTGTTACAAACTTAGATGAATATTTATCTGCGTGTCAGCTTGGTATTACGATTACAGCATTAGGACTAGGTTTCCTTGGAGAACCGACAGTTGGGCATATGCTAGAACCTTTATTTATCCAATTTAACATTTCTGAATCGGTAGCAAAGATTCTCTCATTTGCAGTTGCCTTCGCTATCGTTACATTTTTACACGTAGTCATTGGGGAACTTGCTCCTAAAACAGTTGCCATTCAAAAAGCAGAAGGCGTAACATTAGCTTTCGCTAAGCCGTTAATGATCTTTTATAAGCTTATGTTTCCATTTATTAAAATCTTAAATGGATCAGCTCGTTTATTAATAGGTGCCTTTGGTTTAAAACCGGTATCTGAGCATGAAATTTCTCACTCAGAGGAGGAGCTTCGTCTAATCCTTTCCGAAAGTTATAAAAGCGGTGAAATTAACCAGTCAGAATATAAATATGTAAGTAATATCTTTGCGTTTGACGATCGAATCGCAAAAGAAATCATGGTTCCGAGAACAGAATTTGTAGCATTTGAAAAAACACTTACTGTAATGGATTGTATCGATATCGTATCAGAGGAAAATTATACAAGATATCCAATTTTCGATGGTGATAAAGATAACATCATTGGAATGGTTAATATGAAAGAAGTATTAACGGATTATGTAAATGGTAAAAATCAAAAAGCTGTCATTGAAGAATACGTTAGACCTGTTGTTCAAGTCATTGAATCGATTCCGATTAAAGAACTTTTTGTTAAGATGCAAAAAGAACGTGTTCATATGGCAATTCTGATTGATGAATACGGTGGAACAGCTGGGCTCGTAACAATTGAAGATATATTAGAGGAAATCGTCGGCGAAATTCGTGATGAATTTGATGCAGATGAGGTTCCGGAAGTCAAAAAGGTTGATGAGAATATCACTATCGTAGATGGTAAAGTGTTAATAGAAGAAATCAATGACTTATTTGGCTTAGATATTGACGATACAGATATTGATACAATTAGCGGATGGATATTAACAGAGAAAATGGATATACAAGAAGGCGAATCGTTAATGAAAGATCATTATCAATTTAAGGTACTTGAGATGGAAGGATACTCCATCAAATCCATTGAGATTACACATATTGTTGAGCAAGAACAAACCGAAGAGGTAACACAATAACAAAAAGGACCATTCTGAGAGTAGTAAGTAGTTCCGTTTTTGTGGAGCAACATTGTAAATAGCATATGAATTAGCATATCAATTAATCTAGTAATTGGTATGCTTTTTTTCGTTGGCACATCAACACCTATAAAGAAAATATGCTTAAAATAGCATAGTAAATTGTATTAAAGGTAGCATCGTGACAATGGCTGTTTTCATCGTGCGAATTAGGATGTTAATTCAAATGTTAATTGGAGGCTATTGTAAAGGGTTTTTACCATTTTATGTTGAAATATTTATTAAGATTTTGAAAGGATGTACTAATACTATTGGGGAAGGAAGTAAAAGAAAGTTTAATTATTGGTCCTAATGAATTAGTTAGATAGAGGAAAATAAGGGGGATATCGTAATGAAAAAGGACATACTTGAATACATAAAGGTTTTAAGTTTTGTTATCATAGCGGTTTGTTTATCTATTATTGCTTGGAACTCCTCGAAGGAGATTTCAAATCTCCAAGGAATTGAAGAACAATTGACTTACATTATTGATGCAATCCATCACGTTGGAGAATAAAAAAATAGTCTTTATAAAAAATAATGGATGCTTTAATCCGAGAAGGATTAAGGCATTTTTTGTGGAAATACTTATTAAACAAACGGGTAAGGTTTGTTGAATAGTAACTTTGAGAGAATTAGAAATGTCGTTCATATAAGGAGAAGGAGATGGAAGTTATCTTTTTTGATTATGGAATAGAAATTAGCTTGGAGAACGGACGATACTACTTGAATTTCGATGAAGGAGGGTTAGTTTCGCGTTTTCGTACTATTGAAATAACACACGAAGAAGCTGAAAAAGCAAAACGCAGCCCCAAAGATGCTTATGAAGTAATAATATCTTTCCAAAACAAAGAACGAAAGGAAAAGATGAAAGAATAGAATTTATTGAACTTATTAAGCTAACGGGTAAGGTTAACTCAATAGATTATCTTGATTTAAAAAAAGAAAGTAGAACATTAATCTACTTTCTTTTTAGATGGACATCCAGTTCCACCAAAACTGAAATCCTATCTGAGATTCTATTACAACAGAATACTTCATCACATCCTTGTGCTTGATTTCTTTACCATTTTGGACCGATGTATACTCAACAATAATATCTATACCATCATTTTTATAGGCATTAAATGGTATTTTGTTTACAGCTATTGTTTCTAAGCCTCCATAATTTTTTATGTCCTTTTGGGTACCGTTTACTCGTTTTACTACTTTATCAGCACTTCTTATTTCAACACTGTACTCTTTAATCGGGAATTTTAATTCTTCAAAAGAATAGTCCAAGTAGTAAGGTCCTTTATAATGTACGTTATCAATAAGATAAGGGACAATATAACTTCGCCCCTTTGGGGAACTTGTACTTAAATAAACATATGTATCAAAACAACTATTTGTTAAACATTCATGATTCTCTTCTATAAAGGTATCAACATCAAGTTCAGTTAAAATTGTTTTTCCGTTTAGTAGCCAAAATGGAAATAAGAGTATTATGCTACCAACAGTACAAATTAAGGTAACTTTTAAATAGTGTTTAATTTTACTCTTTTTCATGAAAGACCTCACTCGTTAAATCATATTATCTCTATCAATTACACCCATAATATTGATGAAGGTCAAGATGTTTTTTAATAAGAATAACTTTAGGAGGCATTGATCTGAAGCAGGATTATTGCCCTTTTTTGTTGAACTTCTAATTGTGCTAAAGGAGAAGGTTAGTGAAAGAAGGATTAATAGTAAAGAAGGTTAATTAATGATTAAAGAGATGGATATTCGATGTCATTTATTTGGTGAAAATTTCTCTCCAAAGAAACTTAAAGAATTTGCTGGTATTGTTCTTGAAAATAGAATTGAGGTTGGAGATGAGTTAACCAAAGGCAGATTTAAAGGTAAACCTTCTCCAGAAGGGTATGGTGTTCTTTGTCCTCCTATAGAATATAGGAATTCAGATGATTTTGGACTTCATTGGGTAGCACAAAAAATAAGTAAACACCAGGATGATTTACAGAAATGTGGAGTGGTAGAGATTAAATTAGTAATTGGTGTTTTTTATGAAGGACAATGCAATTTTGTATTGGAGCCTAAAGCAATTGGGTTAATTGGTGAATTAGGAATTCCATTAGAAATTAGTTGTTATCATAGCTAACACTTAAAGCATTGATGTAAAATATAGGATAAGTTTTGTTGAACATAGGAAGTATTTAAATTGATCGTGGAAGGGAATTTCCAAAGTGATCTACTCAATTACAAATTATGAAGAATTTAATAAATTATATTTTCATGATAATGAACTAGATTCTATTCTTTTGGATTATAAAAGTAAGGAAGCAAAAGTTACATTGCTAAAAATCACAAAAGGTCATCAAGAGGTTATTCATTTAATTTTTAATGAGGTAACTGACTTACATATTCCCTTAGTTGAACCTTGGGGAAGTGGCTTTTATGTTAGTTCAGTAGAAGTAGAAAATGAAAACAATAAATTAAGAACCAGAGTCCTTTTAAACTCAGGTGATGAGATTTCATTGATTTCAGAAACCATTAAATGCAGCTGCTAGTTTTCACTAAAGGGGAAGGTTAGTTCAACATGGGATATGCAAAAAAGCATATCCCTAAATGCTATTTCAATGAAATATATTGTAAATTAATTTACCAAACCAAAACGCAAGTAGAATCCAAATCAGAATGAATAGTACGGCAACGAGCCAGTTCTTTGGTTTACCAGTTTTTCTAATTTCTTCAGCCTTTTCTCTGTTTTCTTCAATAACGGAAGATGGAATTAATTTTAGTGCCAATGTAATGCCCAGTGGAACAATAATTAGGTCATCGAGATAACCTATTATAGGAATGAAGTCAGGGATCAAATCTATAGGACTAAAAGCATAAGCAACCACACAAACAGCAACTAATTTAGCGTACCAATGAACTCTATTATCTTTGTATGATAAATAAAGTACAAATAAATGTTGTTTTAGTTTTCTTGCGTAGTTTTTTAATTTTGTTAAAGTATTTTTTTGTTCCATCTAACTCCCCCTTGTTAGTAATCATTATATAGGAAGTTAGAGAAGGGTAGCATCATTTTCGATTAGTGCTTTTTCCCTTAAGAGATGTTTTACTTCAATGGAGGTAAAGCTTTTTAAAGTAACGGGAAAGTATAGTGGAAGAAGGATTTGGAGAAGTATTGGGGATTAAAGTTGAGTAATTATGATGCAATAATGCAAATTTTAGAAAACAACAATGTGGAATTACTTAAACGGAAGATAGAAAGAATTGAAAATCCTAATTTCCTCCATGAATTATCTAATGAATATAACTGGGATAATGGATTTCTTATACCGTCTTTGATTGTTGAAAAATGAAAACTGTGATTTAGGAACTGCTTTATTATTGTTTTTCCATGCTGATGGTTTTGCTCTACTAGATAGCGATAATAGTCATGAATTAGAAGGCAGAAATGAATGGTACAACTTCGTAATAGAGCTATTTTCAAAAATTGAAATGAATGGTTTTAAAAATCGTAATATTAGTTACGAGCCCACTATTACCAAAGTACAAAAATTTAAACTGGCCAAGAAGAATCCGAATCTATCAAGTATTTTTTTAGAGGGGTTACCAAGTTAATGAACTAATGGGAAAGTTTAGTTAATCAGGAAGGGGAAATCTCATTCTTATTGAATTTTAATAAACAGTCTTACATTCAGTTGGACTGTTTATTTATGAATATAGATTTTAGGGGTTTTATGAGAATAATGGAGGTTGTAAGAAATTGCGTTTAATAAATGTTTTTGATGCAGCAAAAGAGGGGACATTTGAGGAATTTAGAAGTTTCTACACTAATAAAGTAAATGAAACAAGTGATACTTTAGGCTTGAATCTATTGCATCTTGCTCTTGTTAACGATAAAAAACAAGAGGAAAAGCTAAAGATTATAGAATATTTAATTTCAGAAGGAATTGATATTAATTTTATAGACAAAAAGTATAGCAGAAATGCCCTTCATAATTTTTATTTCAATGTCTTGCGTCCTTCACCAGAATATATGTTAACAATTACAAAATTGTTAGTTCAAAATGGAATTGATATTAATGCATTGGATAAATTTAATTCTTCACCTTTAAAATATGCAATAACAATTACTAAACTCCCTACAACTGAAATAAAACAGGTGTATAAATATTTATTGGACAATGGTGCGGATTATACAATTAAAGATCAGTTTGGTAAGTCATGTATTGATTACTCAGAAGAATATTCTTGGAGAAATGATGTTTTGAAAATTATTGAGGAGTTTAATGGAACTAACTTTTGACTAAAGGGTAAGGATAGTTCAATAACAATTATAATTTTTTATAAGACGATTAAAATGATGTTCTAAAGAAGGTGAAATCTTAATGGTCACATACCATAAACCAATATTAGAATTAGTCCAATTTGATAAATGTGATGTTTCTGGATTAATTGAGCTGTCTGCATCAGTTGGATGGGATTATGATGAAAACGAAATTGGAACTGTTTTGTCATCAGGTAAAATATTTGGTCATAAAAATGCTGAAGGAAAAATTGTTTCTAGTGCTGCAATAATTCCTTATGATAGTTCTCTAGCTTCAATTGGTATGGTTATTGTTAGTAAAGATTTTAGAGGAAAGGGATTGGGAAAAGAGGCTACTAAGAAATGTATAGAGAGTGTTTCTAAAGACACTACTATTATGCTAATTGCAACAGAAGAAGGAAAATCCCTCTACGAAAAAATGGGCTTTAATACTGTTGATTTTGTTCATAAATATCTATGTGATAACTATACAACTATTTCTAAACCGTTAAATAACAGTGATGTTATCATTGAAGAGTTTAGTGGAGTTGATATGAATGAAATACTAAAGTTAGATGAGCATGCCTTTGGCGACAGAAGAAGCAGTTTTCTTATGAATAGAATAAAACAATCAGAAAAATGTTTGGTTGTAAAAGATAATAATGGAACAATTGTGGGATATGGGCTTTCTATTTTAGGACCAATAAATCTCATATTAGGTCCTATTGTAGCACCAGACTTTCAAACAGCGTCATTATTAATAGATAAATTATCTTCAAAACATCAGGGGAAATTAAGAATTGATGTCCCATCAGGTAATGAAGAGTTTATGTTGGCGTTAGAGAAAATTGGATTTATTAAGGTAAGTAAACCACCAATAATGGTAATCAATTCAATTAATATGCCCCCTAGAAACAATACGTTATTTGGGATTGCTGCCCAAATTTTTGGCTAGTTTGTGAAATGATGTACTTAAGCTAACGGGAAGCATTCCTGTAATGATTAAAAATGGCATTTGAACATAAAAATAACCTCTTGGTATGATATAAGTGTCCTAAGCTTGCCGGCAAAAAGGACAAATCATATATTCCAGGAGGCTTTCAAAATGAATTATAACCAAAATAATAAGATTGCTCAAATTACTTCTCAAACACTAATTATAGGTGTTGATATTGCGAAATTCAAGCACGTAGCTCGTGCGCAGGACTATAGAGGTTTGGAGTTTGGTAAACCTCTATACTTTGGAAATGCGAGAGATAGTTTTGATAGATTTGTTGAATGGATTAAAGAGATACAGGATCAACAAAACATGAATAAAGTAATCATTGGTGTTGAACCTACTGGACACTACTGGCTAAATTTAGCCCATTATCTAAAGGGTACTGACTTCAAGTTAGTAGTTGTCAATCCAGCTCATGTTAAGAAGACAAAGGAATTAGATGATAATTCCCCAACTAAGAATGATGTGAAAGATGCAAAGGTCATTGCCCAATTAGTGAAAGACGGAAGATACGCTGAACCTAATATTCCAGAAGGAATATATGCCGATCTTAGAATCGCTAGAAAAATACGCGATCAATTATCCGTCGACCTACAAGCGGTACAAGGGCAAATTCACAATTGGATTGACCGATATTTCCCTGAATTCCTAACAGTCTTTAAAGATTGGGAGGGGCTTTCTGCTCTACAAATATTAAAGCTAAATCTACTACCACATGAGTTAGCTGAACTCCCTGATCAAGAGTTATTAGCTCATATTAGGAAAGCTGCAAAACGTGCAGTGGGTATAAGTAGAATAAAAGAATTAAAGAAGGTGGCCGGCGTTTCAATCGGAATCCGTGAGGGTTCAGATTTGGCCAAATTAGAGTTAAGCACGTTGTTAGATAAGTATGAACTCATTACTAAAAAGTTTGAACAACTAGAGGTTAAAAGGGACGAGCTATTAGAACAAATACCAGGAGTGCACCAAATGCTAGCGATTACTGGGATAGGAAAAGATACGATAGCTGGGTTCTTTGCAGAGATTGGAGATTTACGTTATTACTCACATCCAAGGCAAATCATTAAACTTGCAGGATTAAGCTTGATGGAACACACATCAGGAAAACATAAGGGACAAACCAGAATAACCAAAAGAGGCAGGAGAAACCTAAGAGCCCTTTTGTTTAGAGTCATTATGCCCCTTGTAGCTAAGAATTCTGCTTTTAAAGCCTTACATGAATACTATACAAAGCGACCTGATAATCCATTAAAAAAGATGCAGTCACTGATCGCTTTATGTAATAAATTGATACGAGTGTTATTTGCAATAGGTAAGAAACAATTTGTGTTTAGTGAAGAAAGAATGTTGAAGGATATTCCTCATATGGCTGAATTGCCAAAAGTAGCTTAGAATTCTCGATATAACGTATAAATCATGCTTTTATAGTAGTTAATCTCAATAATTAATAGACATTTGAAGCACGGATTAGTCAGTAAAACAACTAAAATACGGACATAGATCCTGTCGGGAAGCATAACTGACATCTACCTCATGGAAAGGTTGGACGAAGGAATTTTGGAGCATAGACTCTGTGAGATATGGGAGGGTTGACCTCCATGAGAAATGTAGACATCCACCAGTGCGACCATACTTTAACTGGATTTCCACCTTTTGGATTAAGGTGGCTTGGGTACCTACAGTCTTTTTTGCTTCTCAACTCCAAAATTTAACTAAAATACAACTTTATCCCATGTTATTAAAGTCTATTAAATATGGATGACTATGAAATCGTGAGAAAAAACGAGAAATCGAGAGATTTACCTTTCTATATAGAGGGAG
>NZ_JAFELM010000019.1 GCF_016890225.1 Bacillus suaedaesalsae
AGCCTCCTGATATGAACGAAACTGTCAAGGCTCCCACTCTTCACCAGGTTTGGATTGTCTTTTGACCAACTCTAAGAAGAGAAGCTATTTACGGCTTCTTTTCTTGATTTTGTTAGTTAGCAAGCCATTCTGGCTAGAATAGCTCCTTCTTTAGCTTACTGACCACTTCTCACTTCTTTGTATGTCTGTCAAGTGGTCTCCTTGACTGTCATACAAAGAAGTGAGAGACTCCATTAAGCTATAGAAGGAATCTGTTCCTTTCTCCTTTTTTTGACTTGAATAGAAGTTAAGAACACGGCACGAAGGCAAAAATCTCTACTGCGGTTTACGCTCTGATATCCGTGGGTTTTCACATTTTATCTTTCCGTATAAAGGACTAATCCACTAACTCGGCACGTGCGTTAATCTATTTAGATATAGCACAGAGGAGGCCACGTGGGTTTTCCTTTCCGGTTTTTTTCTTTGCCTTCGAGCCCTGTTCTCAATCATCTATCTTTCTTCGTAAATTATTCGTGTGAAATTAAAGCCATACATAAAAAATGGATCAATAATACCTATATCACCGTAACATGACAACTTGTAAGATCAAAAACTAGCGTTTTTTACTTCTTCTACCTCTTGTGTAATAGCCCAAATAAAACCAGCTAATTCTCTGGCAACTGCAGTAATTGCTTTTCCACTTTCTTTTCCTCTTGATAATAATCGGTAATACTTTTTATGAAGTCGGTTTTGTGCTTTCCAGGATATCGCTTGAATAGTGGGGGACTGTCCATTTTGTCGTCTCATCAATTCTCCTTTAACTGACGGTTGATAACGATAACTCCATGCAGCTTCTACTAATAAGCGTCGTACATGACGATTCCCTGTTTTTGTGATGCTCCCTTGTATTCTTCTTTCACCACTTGAGTATTCACTTGGTATTAAACCAATATAGGCCATTAATTGTGTTGGTGATGAGAAACGTTTGAAAGAACCTATCTCCGCTACAAGACTAGTCGCAGTAATAAGAGCTACACCTCTTAGTGATTGTAAGGCTTGAATGGTTGGGGCGTGTACGCCCTCCGTTGCCTGAACTCTAATTTCTTCCTCTAGTCTTAAAATTCGTTGTTCTAGCTCTTTCAATTGATGATAATATTCTTGAAAGACCACACGTAGTTTGGAGCTTTCAAATTTTAATGCATCCAGCCATCTACGATATTTGACCGTCCATTTGTTCACACCTGACGGTGGCTTAATGTTATTACGAAGCAAAAATTTACTCAAACGGTGCCTTGCCCTAAGTTCATCTTCTTTTGCATCTTCACGACATCTTACAAGATCACGGAGAGCTTCATCCTCTTCGTTTGGAACATAGATGTTAGTTAATTCTCCTGCTCGATATAACTGAGCCAGTCGAATAGAGTCTCTACGATCTGTCTTAATACGTTCACCTGGTCTTTTAGGTATGAGAGATGGGGCTATCACATCACAATGAACACCTAGGGAAAGTAATAATCTATATAGTGGGTATCCAGTTGGACCGGCTTCATAACAGACTCGAAGAGTCTCGGTGTTTCCAAGTTTATTTATTAATTTCCTAACTGCTTCTGGTGTGTGAGGAATTACTCCCCAGTATCTCGGCTCTTCTCGCCCCTCATCCGCGATCGCAACTGCAATTTTTTCTTTTGATACGTCTAAACCTACATATTTTATGGTATCCTTCATAATAACTAGCTCCTTCCGTAATGTAGCTCTGATTTGGTTTGTTTTTACCAGTAAACATTCTAACCAAATTAACCTACGATGTTACGAGTAAGGAGCTAGTTTCGTTCATGATAACTCAGCTACGCCTGCGGGGTCTCAGCCTTTCCTCTACTTCCCGCAGGAGTCGATTGTCTTCCGCTCCATTCCACTAGTGCTTATAAATAGTATGCCAAACAAATCTAAAGCAACAAATAGACCCGAACTATTAGGTTTAAGATTCATTAAAAAATCGCCTAATAGTTCGGGTTTATCATTGGCTGAAATTCTTATGTCACAGCCTCTTTAATCTTACTGAAATTGTTGGAGTGATACATGAACTTGATTCACAACACTATCGTCATTCGCACTTCTTTCATAAATCTGTGCTGTGATGGTGCCATTTTTAGGTAGTTTATTTTTTGGTATGGATATTTTCAATTCAAAGTGAGACCAGCTCGGTGCTCCTTCATTTGCGTGTACAACTGTTTCTGGTATTATAACTTCGTGTCCATCTTCTACTGAATAAAAGAAAGTAGCTTCAAATACACGTGCTTCACCTGTTATTGTGTATTCACCATTTTCACCAGTTACGTTTATATTTCGAAATGCTGTATTTTCTTTCTCCTCTGCTTGCGAGGTATTTGCTCCTTCTACCTTTTCAACCGTAAATGTTGTTTCAGCTTGGAAGGTATTTGCATCCACGGTCTTTTCGTTTATTTCTTTAGGGATCATTGTTACAGTTGCCTTATACTCTCCAGGTGGAACTTTCTCACCATTCACCATATAATCCCATTCATCGGTGAGTTCGAGCTTTTCACCGGGAGCAAGCCTAATAGTTTCGAGAGCCATTGTAAACATCTTGCCAATTGAATATCGATACACTTCTTCTTTGTTTTCATTTTCTACAACAAGTTCAAATTTCTGACCAGAAGAGAACATAACATCGGCATCCTCTTCTCCCTCGTTAGAGAAACTAATAGAAAAAGTTGCTTTCTCATCTGTTTGCTCTACATTTAGTGTTGTTTCAAAATCCGCTAAATCTATTGAAGGTGTAGTAGCTTCTTTAGAATTTTCGTCTGAATCACCGTTAGCGTTTTGATCAACTGTCCCACACCCAGCCATTACGAGTATAATACCCAATGATAAAATGAACTGTTTCATCTTATTCCTCCTATTATCTTTCGTTTCTAATTTATTTGTCGTGTTGTTCAACTAAAAGGTTACGTTTCTCTACGGAAAAATCCGAAGACACCTGTTGATTGTACAATGTTAGTAAATGCATTAGGGTCAACTTCTTTTATAATTTTTTCAAGTTCGTACATTTCATATCTTGTGATGACAATCATAAACATATCTTTTGTTTCATTTGTAAATGCTCCTTTTGCTGGAACAATTGTAATACCACGAACAAGTCTTGCGTGTATTGCCTCCTTTAATTCATCACCTTTTCTTGTGATAATCATGGCAGTTAGTTTTTCATGACGAGTATGAATAGCGTCAATGACACGTGTCGAGGCGTATAAAGCAACTAAAGTATATAAAGCCTTTTCCCATCCGTATAACATCCCTGCAGCTGTAATAATAATTCCATTTAAGATAAAGATATAAGGACCAACAGGCTTGTCTTTCATTCTAGACAAGACCATCGCAATGATATCTATACCACCTGTTGATGCCCCATATTTCAGCGTAAACCCAATACCTATTGCTGAGATGACACCGCCAAAAACTGCATTTAATAAAATGTCTGGAGAAACTGAATGAATAGGTATAAGCTCAAGGAATAATGTTGTTAGTGCTACACTCAAAAAACTATAGAAGGTAAATGATTTTCCTACCTTTAACCACCCTAAAATAGTGACAGGTATGTTTAAAAGGAAAAGTAAAATTCCCAATGAAATTGAAAAAGGTGTGTAATCTTGTAAGAGACTAGAAATTAACTGTGCAATTCCTGTAAACCCACTTGCATACACATTCGCTGGAATGAGAAACAAATTAAGGCCAATCGCATTCAGAAGAGCACCCAATATGACAACAATCACCTTTTTACTCTCTGTCAAAACCATGAAAATCCCCCTTATTATGCCTATACATTTAATATTGCCTTTAAAATTCAATTGTACCCGTAAAAATGTTGAGTTTTCCTTATAAAATCTATAAACTTAAAATTATACATAGTAAATTATAGACAAGCGTAATGTGTCTTTTTGTTTTATGGATAATATTTAAAAATTAGAGGGTGATATTCATGTCAATTCAATTATTGACTGACAGTGCATGTGATTTACCAAGAGAAATTCTTCAAGAGCAAAATATTATAATGTTTCCATTAGTTGTTCATTTAGACGATACAGATTATTACGATACTGAAACGATTGATTCTTCAAAAGTGTATGAGGCAATGAGAATGGAAAAGGTGCCAAAAACATCTCAAGTACCACCTACTCGCTTCCAAGACACATTTACTCGCTTAGCAGAGGAAAAGAAAGAAGCTATCTATATATCGTTTTCTTCTGAGTTATCTGGTACTTATCAAACAGCAATGTTAATGGCAGAACAAGTAAGAGAACAATATCCTGATTTCAAGTTAACCATTATTAACACAAAATGTGCTTCTCTTGGAATGGGCTTGGTTGTTTTAAAGGCTGCGGAATATGCAAAAAGAGGTTACTCTTATGACGAGCTTGTAACTAGAACCCAAGTTCATGCTAATCATATGGAACATATTTTTACTGTTGATAATTTAGATTATCTCGCTCGTGGGGGACGTGTTTCAAAAGCTTCTGCCTTTGTAGGGGGTCTTCTAAACATAAAACCATTGCTTCATGTTGAAGACGGAAAACTAATTCCACTTGAAAAAATTCGTGGACGTAAGAAAGTACTTCAAAGAATGCTTGAGGTTATGAAGGAACGTGGTACAAACTTTGCTGGACAAACAATTGGTATCAGTCATGGTGAAGATGAGGAAACAGCACTTTATTTACAAGAAAAAATAAAAGAACAGCTTGGTTGTGAAACATTTTTCATCTCTAAAATCGGTTCTGCAGTGGGAGCACATGCAGGTCCAGGAACAATTGCACTTTTCTTCTTAAATAAAGAATTAGACTAGATTTTTAAAGACTAAACAATGTAGTATTCATTCGTTTAGTCTTTTTTCTATCTGCATTCGAAATCATTTATAAAAATACTGAGCGTCTTCAATAGATCTAGACTTGATTTTACGTAAGTCTGTTTTCGCATACTTTGTTGCTATTTTTACAAAAAAAGAATTTATTTTAGGTCCGTTGATTTCCGCTTCAGGCACACTCTTTCCGCGGGGAGGAAGCTGATGGTTATTTTCACTATCGTGAAAAAACCTACCTCCTCGGCTTCGCCTGCGGGGTCTCACGATTCCCTCTATCTCCCGCAGGAGTCGAGTGCCTTCCGCTCCAATCAACTCAATGTTTTAACAGAGCTATCCAAATAACAACAATCTTTACGAAAAGAGCCATACGAAAACAGCCCTTTTCTGTTACATAATAATGTGAACTTTGAGATAGCCTATAGGAGAATCTAATATTTGAAAGGAGCGATCCTTATGTCTAGAACTAGTGACAACGATAAAAAAGCTCGTGATAATAACGCGAAACGAGCAGAAAAGAATTTAGAACGGGAACAAAACCGTGAAAAAGGAAAAAACCAATATTCTAAGAAAACAGATCATTTGTAAGCTTGGCTATGCAGCCAAGTTTTTTTGCATTTTATGGAATAAAGCTCATGAATTAATACTAGTAGCAAAAAAGAAGCTAGTCTAAATACTATGCTTCTTTAAGCTGGAAGGTCAGCCGTACATTGTGGACACTTTTTTGCCTTCGCGGCAATCTTTGTAATACAGAAAGGACATTCCTTTGTATCAGGTGTAGTCGGTTTAACCTCTTCTTTTCTCTTTAATCGATTTATTTGACGTATTATCAAGAAAATAACAAACGCCATGATTACAAATTGAATGACATTATTAATAAATTGTCCATAATTTATCGTAGCAGCACCTACTTCTTGTGCATCTGCTAAGGTTTTATACTCTTCTGGACCTAATGTAATAAATAAATTTGCAAAATCAACTTTTCCAATCAGCATCCCAATCGGTGGCATAATCATATCATCAACTAAAGAAGATACAATCTTATTAAATGCACCACCAATAATTACCCCGACAGCAAGGTCAATCACATTACCCTTTACTGCAAATTCTTTAAACTCTTTTATTAAACCCAAACTATCCCTCCTCCTTACTACTTTATGCAAAATAAGACAACTTATAAGTTTTCTATGTATTTTTCATGCTCCCTATACTGTAACAAATTATTACATGACAAACAAAGGTCAGCTTATAGAAGCTGACCTTTACTTAGTTAGTTCATCTTAAATTGTGATAGCACTTCATTTAGTTCATCCGTAAGCTTTCTCATGTTTGTTACTTTTGTAGAGAGCTTTTCAAACGCATGTAATTGCTCTGTAGTCGAAGCAGATATTTCTTCGCTTCCAGCAGCAGATTCCTCTATTACTGCGCTTATGTTTCCAACTGATTCTAATACTTGTTCTCCAAGTGTTTTAGAGTTGATTATGCCCTTTACAAGCTCTTCGATGTCTGAAGTAATGCCTTGTACTTTTTGACCAATGTTTTCAAACGCCTCAGTCGTGACAACCATTGATTTTTCTTGTTTCGATGCAATTTGTACACCTTTACCAACAGATTGTAACACTTCAGTTAGTCCATTTTGAATATGATCGACCATTTCAAAAATTTGCTTTGTAGCTCTAGTCGAGTCTTCTGCAAGCTTTCTTACTTCATCTGCAACAACAGCAAATCCTTTACCTGCTTCTCCTGCACGTGCTGCTTCTATAGCTGCATTAAGAGCTAAAAGGTTCGTTTGATCAGCAATCGATGAAACGGACTTTGCCATCTCCTCTATCTTACTAGCATAACCAGAGAAGTCCTTTGTCGCAGTTTCAATCATTCTTGTTGATTCAATATTTTCTGTTAACAATTGTTTTTGTTCTTGTATTGCCTGTCTACCTGAAGAAATAGATAGTTCTGCCTCTACACTATATTCTGCAGTTTGCGCAGAACGGCTGACATTCTTTTCGAATTCTTGATACATCTGTTCAACTAGATATACAGAGTTCTGTAAGTCCTCAGATATTACCTGAGAACCTGAAGATAACTCATCTGTTGAAACAGCAACTTGATTACTGATTTCAATTAAGCCGCGGTTTTCGTTTTCAATTTCACGTGAAAACTGTTCTACATTCTTGCTTACCGATTCAATTGAACCGATTAAGCTACGTAATTGTTGTACCATGACCGTGAATGATTGATTCAGTTCACCAATTTCATCGTTTTTATTATAGATTACTTCTTCCACAACAAGATCTCCACTTGCAATTTTTCTCGCATTATTGCTTAAGTGCTGTAGTGGCTTTGTAATAGATAATGTTAAACGATAACTTAACAGAATAGATGCGACGATCAATATAGCAGATCCAATTAAAGCTACTACAATAGTTGTAGTGATTTTCTTCTTTAATGTTTCTTGAATATATTCATAGTGTTTACTTGCATATAAGTCTAATAAATATAGGTCATTAAGTATTCCGTTTGTACGAATTGATTGCTTTTTAACTTCTGATGCATCAGAAGCCTGAAGAGACTTCTGCGCTTCAAACAGTAATGTTTCATACTTTTCAAATGACTTAGCAATTAATTTTTTAGACTCTGGAAGTGTATTTTGCTTCTTTACTTTTTCAAAACTTTCACGTGTTGTAATTAATTGCTCCATTGCTTCAGCTTTGTTACCTTCTGTCATATTAAATGAAAAGTTGTTTAAGCTCTGCTTTGTAATCTTCATTTGAGAATTCAATTCATGTACAGCTAATAAATAGGGAACATAATTTGTATTTGATTTTTCGATTTCTATCATTTTAACAACGATATATCCAATCATCACAATCGCTAACACTAGTGCAACCATGGATTGAAGCATAAGTTTCTTTTTAAGATTCATTTCTACAGCACCTCCTTAATTTGAAATCGTAATTTTACCGCTGATGATATCTTGCTTATGATCGGTAATCGTTTTTAACTGTTGTTGAGTAAATGGAATTACTCTAATCGGTGCTAAATCAACACCGTCTTCCTTTAATCCAAGCTGGACGTTACCTTTTGGTAACTCTTTATTTTTTACATAGTCTGAAATAACTTGATATAATGCAACATCAACTTTCTTTAACATAGAGGTCATTACGGCTTTTTCCGCATAGAAGAACTGATCACTATCAACTCCTATTGCATATACACCTTTAACTTGTGCCTCTTGCAAGACCCCAACTCCTGTGAATCCAGCAGCTGCATAAAGTACATCTGCTCCTTGGTCAATCATCTTTATAGCTATGTCTTTTCCAAGCTTGTCATTTCCGAAGTCACCTGCATATTCTACAAATACTTCTATACTTGGATTAATCGTTTTTGCTCCTTGTTCAAAGCCTCTAGCAAATTTATTAATAAGAGGAACGTCTGCTCCGCCAACAAAGCCTAGTTTATTAGATTTTGTAGCTAATGCAGCAGCCACCCCAGCTAAAAAGCTTCCCTCATCTTCTTTAAACGTAATCGATGTGATGTTTGGTAGCTCAGAAACAGAATCAATTAGAATGAACTTTTGCTTCGGATATTTTTTTGCAACCTTTTCAATATCCTCCTGAACCATAAATCCAAGACCAACAACCACGTCGTTTCCATCTTCGACTAGTTCTGTCAGTCCCTTTTCATACGTTTCTGAATCTTTTAACTCACGGTAATCAAATAATATGCCAATCTCTTCTCTCGCCTTAATTAAGCCATCAAATGCAGAATCAGAAAATGACTGATCTCCTAAACCTACGTCTGACAACATAATTCCAACTTTAATTTTATCTGTTGTTTCAGAACTGTTTGTTGCAGTAGAAGAACAACCAACAAGAAGAGCAATGATGATGAATAGTAAAGATATCTTTTGTATCATTGAGTTCGCTCCTTTTTTTTAGTATCACACTTGTTATCGACAGAATTCGACTAATGTTAACTCATTTAAAGATGTTATAATTTTTACCAAATTCAAAAAAAAGCATTATAAAAACAAAGATTATCTTTTGAAAACAAAATAAAAAGACTGCTCAAAACTTTAGCAGTCTTCATCCCACTTATTATTTTCGAGAAGAGAAGTATGTCCAACCTTCTTCCTGATATACTTTTCCTTCTTTCATTAACTTACCTAAAGCACGTTTGAATCCAGCTTTGCTCATTTCAAATTGTTCTTGAATATCTTCTGGAGCACTCTTATCCCAAAAAGGCATTGCTCCTCCTCTGCTTTCCATATACTCATAAATGACTTTTGAGTCTATATCCATTCCTTCATGTCCTCTTGGTAACAAGGATGCATTGACGGTTCCATCTTCTTTAACATCGATTACTCTCGCTTCTATTTCTTCACCTAAGCGTGGTTCTTGTCTACGTTGTGATTCGTGAATAAAACCAATAAAGCCTTCTTCTGTAAAAATATAAGATCCTACTTTTACTGTTCGGTAAATTCTACCTTTTACATTTATATTATAGGCTGACCTTGTAGCTGGTGTTGCCATTTCCTTCATCACTGGATCTGGAGCAAGCTTTCCTAAAAGACGACCATTTTTATCACATTTTAATGAACAGTATAGCTTGTCTCCTACCTGTGGCCATACTTCTTCAAATAATGGTAAGTCGTCACTAGAAATTAATATATCTTTTGATATCCCAATATTAATAAACACTCCAAGACCAGGATTGACTCCAACTACGTCTACCCAATCATATGTATCCACTGTAATGGTAGGAGTTTTCATCGTTGAAATCCATCTACCTTCATGATCGTGATAGATAAATACCTCAACTTCTTGATCAAGTTGAATCTCACCGATTATCTCTTTTTTAGGTAATAAGACTTCTTCAACCTCATCACTCACATAGTAACCGAAATCTACTTGTCTATATACTTGCAATGTTTGCACTTTACCTGCTTCAATCATTATGTATGACTACCCTCTTTCAATGATACTACTATCATTCTTTCCATTTCGAATCATTATATCACTTATTTTCTCAAGATGTGCCAAAAATCACACAACATTTGTACATGTATCGGATAATTTTGTACAATAAGTAAAACTAGAGTTATTAATGGAGGTAGATTACATGTCAAAGGAAAGCTCATTTGATATTGTTTCAAAGGTAGAATTACCAGAAGTAACAAACGCAATTAGTATAGCATTAAAGGAAGTTCAAACACGATACGATTTTAAAGGTAGCAAAAGTGATATTTCTCTAGAAAAAGAAGAAATTGTATTAGTTTCAGATGATGATTACAAAATGGAACAACTAAAGGATGTACTCATTTCAAAGCTAATCAAACGTGGAGTACCCATTAAAAACCTAGATTATGGAAAGCTTGAGAATGCTTCCGGGGGAACGGTCCGCCAACGTGCCAAACTTGTTCAGGGTATTGATAAAGAAAATGCCAAAAAAATTAACACAATTATTAAAAACTCCGGCCTGAAAGTAAAAAGTCAAATTCAAGATGACCAAATTCGTGTTACTGGGAAAAATAGAGATGATTTACAAGGTATCATTGCTGCTATTCGTAGTGCAGACTTACCAATTGAGGTTCAGTTTATCAACTATCGCTAAACAAAGAGGCTGGGACATAACTAAATAAATCATCCTCAAAGGCTATTAATAGCTAAATTATTCTACCTATTAAATATATTACTTTTTTCGTATGCTTTGTTATTTATTAATCAGTTAAGTTGGAAGAACGAGTTCGTTCCATTGCGCTGCAGACACTAGTTTTTAAAAATAGTATGTAAAATCAAACAAATCAATTGAACACAACAAAGAAAGACCCGAACTATTAGGTGAAAGATTTCGCCTAATAGTTCGGGTTTATCATTTGCTGAAATACTTATGTCCGAGCCTCCTTTCTTACGTACAGTAAAGTGGTATATATTATCTGTTGCCATTCTTTCATACTTTCCTCTTATTTTCACATACTAGCTTTTAGTAAGAGGAAAGGAGTCGATCATGAACAATCAAGTAAATCAAACGTTACCTCCCCAGCATCAAGACAAACAGCCAGGTGTTGAGTCTCAAATGAATCCCAGACCAATATCGATTGACAAAAACTATACAGGTAGTGGGAAGTTAAAGAATAAAGTAGCCATCATTACAGGTGGGGATAGTGGTATCGGGAAATCTGTTGCCATTTATTTTGCTAAAGAAGGAGCTCATGTTGTCATCGTCTATTTGAATGAACATGAAGATGCTAAGGAAACCGAGAAACTCGTTAACGCTGAAGGAGTGACATGCTTGCTTCTATCTGGAGACGTTGGAGAAGAGAAATTTTGCAAAGAAGTTATTTCAAAAACAATTGAAACATTTAGTCGAGTTGATGTTGTTGTGAATAATGCAGCCGAACAACATCCTCAAACTTCAATTTTGGATATCAGTGCTGAACAATTACATAAAACGTTCAAAACAAATGTGTACTCCTACTTTTACTTAACAAAAGCAGCCTTACCCCATTTGAAAAGTGGAAGTTCAATTATTAATACTGCTTCTATTACAGCATACCAAGGAAACGAGAAACTTTTAGATTATTCTTCAACTAAAGGAGCGATTGTTTCCTTCACCCGCTCCCTATCGAAACAATTAGTTGGCAAAGGCATAAGAGTTAACGGGGTAGCCCCAGGGCCAATCTGGACCCCTCTCATTCCTTCCACGTTTACAAGTGATGATGTCTCTACGTTCGGTTCGAATAGCCCGATGAAGCGACCAGGACAACCATATGAACTAGCTCCTAGCTATGTATATTTAGCAAGTGATAATTCTTCCTATATGACAGGTCAAATGCTGCATATTAATGGTGGTACGATCATAAACGGATAAAAAAAGAGGAGGCTTTTAAGCCTCCTCTAATTGTAATGTCTTTTGGTGACATGATTGTCTTTTCATAATTTGATGTGGAACGATAATACGTTTCACATGTTCTGTAGGGTTTTCTATCTTTTCTATTAAACATTTGCAAGCCATGCAACCTAATTCGAAGATATTAATGTCAACAGATGTGAGTGGAGGTTTTGATACTTCAGATAGCATTAAGTTATTGAAGCTTATAACGGACATATCTGTTGGAACATTTACTCCCATTTCATCTAACGTGTTTAATACTCCCCATGCCATAAGATCATCGGCTACAACTAACGCGCTTGGAGGTTCCTTCAGGGCAAGTAACTCTTTAACAGCCTCTTGTCCACCTTCTTGCAAGAATTCTTCGTGGATAATGTACTCGTCTCGATAAACTATACCCGAATTTGATAATGCTTTTTCGTAACCTAGTAATCTATCAAGAGTTACGACTAAATGTGAATTACCACCGACAAATCCAATACGATCATGACCTAGACCTATTAAGTATTCAGTCACTTCTTTTGCTGCTTTATAATTATCATTATCGACATGAGTAATAGATTCTGCTTCTTTAAATGGTTTTCCAATTAACGTGAAGGGAAATTCTCTATCTTGAAGATAATCGATAATTTCATCGTCTACTTTAGATGATAAAAGAACGATTCCATCAACTCTCTTACCTTGAACCATCTTCATCACATCTTGGAATATCTCATCCTCTGTTTCACCTGTAGACATATAAAGTGCATAGTCTTTTTCATGGGCAAATGTACTGATCCCTCTTAAAACTTCAGGAAAGAATGGATTTTGAAACACTTTATTTGCTGAACTTGGCATAATTAACCCTATTGCTTGTGTGGTCTGATTAGCTAAGCTACGTGCGTTAAAATTAGGATGATAACCTAATTCCTCCATTGCTTCACGTACACGTTCCTTTGTTAATTTACTAATTCTTGGACTATCTGCAATTACTCTTGAAACAGTGGACGGTGCAACGTTTGCTAGCTTTGCAACATCTTTTATTGTAACCGCCATTGTAAGTCTCCCTCTCCCAAGTGTTTACATACTATTTTATATCTTTTTCAAGTATTTGTATGTGCCCGTTTGTTACCAATTTTATCTTGCTTTATTTTTGTCTTTTTGCACGTCTCTTAACGAATACAATAAACAATCCAAATACAATCCAAACACCTATTATGGCAGCGATAAACTTCCAGTTTAATCCGGTTTTTTCATGTACTTCAAAGATGTTTGATGTTTCTCGGTCCATTGAAATATTGTATGATTCTTGAGTGGTTCTTATAAGCTCATCATTCAATAGGGCTCTTAACTCTTTCCCTTCCCCAATTTTATCCGATTGTATATTCGCTGTCATCGTTGATGAGGAGTTATTAATGGCTAAGATGGTTGTCTCATCTTTGTAAGTTCTCTTGAATACAGCCATACCTTTTTCTTCAAATAAAATCTCAAAATCACCTTTTTGAAGGGAAGGGTATTGTTTGCGAATCTCTGCTAATTTCGAGATATAATCAATGATCACTTTATCTGCACGGAAGCTCATCATTCTACGGTTATCAGGATCATTTCCACCGTCAAGGGCAATTTCAGTACCGTAGTAGACAATCGGTATACCAGGAGCACCGTATAAATAGGTTAGTGCTAATTTTAATCGTGTCTCAGGGTTTTGTCTTTCTTGAATGATTTCTCTCGTAAATCGAATATTATCATGATTATCTAGGAACGTACCTAATAGGTAAGGGTTTTCATAAAATGCCTGATTTCTTAGCCAGATTTTGTGTAACCAGTCTAAACGTTTATCAGGCTCTTTGAATGTGTCTACCAGCTTTTCATAAAGTGGATAATCAACAAACGCATCAATTCCAGTTTCTCCATATGCCGCAACATACCTCGGATCGTTGTGCCAAACCTCTCCAATTAAAAAGAAGTCTTCCTTTACACTTTTCACTTCTTTCGAAAACTTTTCCCAGAATGACTTCGGAACATGTTTCACCGTATCTAAACGATATCCATCAATATCTGTCTCTGTAATCCACCATTTCGCCATATCAAGTAGATATTTTTCGACGTCTGGATTTTCATGTGCCAAGTCCGGTAGTCCTAATAGTTGACCATTTTCAACATCTTCTTGGTTTTCCCAGTTTGTAATATCTTTTCGTTCATGAAACCAATCTTGCTTATCCGTTTCTACTAACCACGGATGGTTATATCCCGTATGATTCACTACTAAGTCTAGAATAACTTTAATGTCACGCTTATGAGCTTCATCTACTAGTGTTTTAAATTCTTCAATCGTTCCAAAGTGCTCTTCAACATCGTAGAAGTCTTCAGTCCAGTATCCGTGATAGCCTTTTTCTTCATTTTTCACAATTGGTGTTAACCAAATTGCTGTGAACCCCATATCATCAATGTACTCCAATTGATCGATAATTCCCTTAAAGTCTCCACCATGATACGCATAAGGATCATTAGGGTTCACCTCATAGTCATTGGACGTATCTCCATTGTTAAAACGGTCTACCATAATAAAGTAAATCATTTCATCTTGCCAACTCTGTTCTTCTTTTTCATCAGCTTGAACTTGAAAGCTGTAAAAAAGAAGAAACGGGATAAGCAATAGAAAAATCTTTCTGCTCAATCTCCGTTCCTCCTTTAACCATTTTCTATTAACCTTTTGTACCACCTGCAGTTAGTCCTGATACAAAGTACTTTTGGAACGATAAAAATAACATCGCAATCGGAATCGCAATTAATACTGAACCGGCAGCAAACTTCGTAAATTCATTACCAAACTGATTACTGATAAGATCATATAATCCTACTGCAAGAGTAAAGTTTTCTTCACTTCTTAAGATGATACGAGCTAGAATAAAGTCGGTGAATGGAGCGATAAATGTGAATAAGGCAACAACCGATATAATCGGCTTCGCTAATGGCATAACAATTTGCCAGAAAATACGGAAATGACCTGCTCCATCCATACGAGCTGATTCATCAAGCTCTTTTGGAATTGTATCTAAATACCCCTTCATTAACCATGTGTTCATCGGAATCGCACCACCGACGTAAATTAAGATTAATGCTAAATGAGTATCTAATAATTTTGTAACTAATGCAAGTACAAAAATTGCAATTAACGCTGCAAAGTTAGGAATCATCTGTAGAATTAAGAACGTTAGTAGCCCATTTTTTCTCCCAATAAAACGGTATCTCGAAAATGCATAAGCAGTTAAGCTGATTAACATTACAGAGAACAACATCGTTAAAAACGAAATCTTAACGGAATTCCAATACCAAATTAAATAATCACTCTGTTCTTTATCGAATAAATATTTGTAATGGTCTAGCGTCGCATTCTTCGGGATAATACTTGAACCCGATAAACTGTTACCTGGATTAAAGGATGAACCGATAATCCATATAATTGGGTAAAGAATGACTGCTGTCATAAATAAAACAACTAAATACGAAAGGGTTAATCGAACAAACTTTGCTTGTTTACTGGTCATATTACATCATATCCTCTTCTTGGAATGATTTTGTACGCTTAAACTGCCAGATCGCAACTGTAATGACAATTACCGATAGCAACAATGTAATTGCGGCAGCTTTACTATATTGTAGTGATGTCATCGTTAAGTTATAGATCCATGAGATTAGTATATCTGTTCCGCCTGCATTTTGTCCTGAAACAGCAGGTCCACCACCGTTAAATAGGAAGATAACGTTAAAGTTATTAAAGTTAAACGTGTATTGCGTAATAATAATTGGTGCTGTAGCGAACAGAACTAAAGGTAATGTAATGTTCTTAAATTGCTGCCACTTTGAAGCTCCATCTACTGTTGCAGCTTCATATAATTCATTAGGAATAGATTGAAGAACACCTGTTACCATTGCAAATACGAATGGAAATCCTAACCAAGACTGAATTAGAATTAAGGCAAAGCGTGTCCACCAAACTTCTGTCATCCAAGGAATCGGTCCGATACCTAATGGTTCAAGTATATCACGATTAATTGCACCAAATGATTCATTAAACATTCCGGAGAATACGAGAATTGATACGAATGCAGGTACAGCCCAAGGTAGGATGAATATTGTACGAATAATCGCTTTTCCTTTTAAATCCTTTTGGTTTACTAAAATTGCAAGGAAAATACCAAGACCAACTTGTAGTGTTGTTGCCCCGAAAGTCCAAATTAACGTCCAAGATAAAACGCTAACAAATGTCTTTCTCCAAAGTTCTAATCTAAAAATATCAATAAAGTTCTGTATTCCAACCCAATCCACTAACTTAGCTGGTGGGGAATGATAAAGATCATAGTTCGTAAAGGCTAGAAGGACTAAAAATAAAATGGGGAAAATGACGACGAATATTAACAATAATAATCCTGGAGAAATAATTAAATAAGGGAAACCTACATCAACAAGATTTCGATATTGCTCACGTAACGTAGGCAGTTTAAAGCCTAAATCACGCTTTTGCCCGTTCTTATAAGCATCTCTCAGGTTAAAAATATAAAAACCAATACCTAAGATTAAAATGATTAATGCAAGGATACCGTAAATAAGCAAAAAGATTGAGTTATCGCGTGGAAGTTTCTCTCCAAGTGTAACTAAACCCCATAATCCCAAATTTAAGATGTCCTTAAAAACAACTATAAAAGCAATCGTTAAGATTAGGAATGAGATTCCTTTAAGTGTTTGACGATTATATAATTGGCCAAGTCCTGGAATGATGGATAAGGCTGTTGCAGTCTTTCTATGGTTTGATTGATATGATTCAAGAGTCGGTTCCATAATGAAAATGGTATCCCCTTTCTATTACACACTCACTAAAATTAATGTAAGCAAGGACATTTAAGCACAATTTTCTAAATTTAGTAACGATAAAAAGCGAGTAGCAGTACCTCCCTTAAAGGAAAGTACCGCTATCGTTTTTTATTGTATGCTTATTTATTGCTATGGTTTGCTTCAATGTTTGTGTTAATTGTCTTAACAGCTTCATCTAAAGCAGCTTTAGGCTCAGCCTTTTGGTTTGCAACTGTTTGCAGGGCAGTAGCCATTGGTCCCCAAACTTCTCCCATTTCTGGAATGTTTGGCATTGGAACAGCACGCTCTGATTGAACAGCAACAGCTTTTGCACCTTCGTTTTCAGCAATTACTGGATCTTCAATTAATTTCTTAACTGGTGGAATCTCAGCAGTTTGTTCAAAACGAATCTTTGCATTGTCATAGTTTGTAATCCATTCAACTAGCTTAGTTGACCACTCTGGATGCTGAGAATAAGAAGTTACATGCCATCCTTTAACACCCATGAATGTTTGTGGATATTCACCATTTGGTAATTTCGGAAGTGGAGCAGCACCATATTCAATTCCAGCATCTCTCATAGCTTGGAATGCCCATGGACCATTCATAACAGAAGCAGCTTTTCCTTCATTGAAAAGTCCGTCCATTGTTGAACCGCCGTTCTCACCAATGATTCCTTTAGGGAATACATCTGTATACCACTTCTTAATGTATGAAGCACCTTCAACTGCACCTTCGTTACTTAAACCAAGGTCTTGTGCATCAAGAGCACCATTGTTGTTCTTGAATACATAACCACCCATTCCACCCATGATACCGTAAGCGAAATAGAAATTATCCCATAATGCTAAGAAACCGTATTGATCTTTTCCAAGACCTTTTGAATAATCATAAAGCTCGTCAAATGTTTCTGGAGCTTTTTCCATTAATGCTTTGTTATAAATGAAAATTGGTGTTTCAGTTGCTTTTGGAAGACCGTAAAGCTTTCCGTCAAACATTTGAGCTGATACTGAAGCTTCTGTAAATGTATCCAGAACTTCTTGATCAACTTTTATTTCAGTAATTTGTCCCGAAACAACATTTTGACCAATTTGATCATGTGGAAGAGTTACTACGTCTGGACCAGTACCAGCAGGACCATCAAGTGGTAATTGCTCACGAATTTCATCAGCCATACCTAATTCTTTGAATTCTACTTCAATACCATACTCTTCTGTGAAGCTATCTAAAGCTGGTTGAAGTGCAATACCTTTATCAGTGTCTTCCCAAACTACAAGTTTCTCTGGCTTTTCTGGCATCTCACCAGTTGCTGCTTGATTATCATCTCCGCCTTTTGCTGGTTCTTCAGCATCCTCTTGAGGACCGCACGCTGCAAGAACGCCAAAAGCAAGGATCATAATCATAAAAATTGAAAATAACTTTTTCATTTTGACCCCTCCATTTTAATTAATTGATAACGTCTACTATTTGACAAACGTTTGCACAATATGTAAAAAAATATTTTATGAAAACGATTGCACCAAGTAGTTACATCTTCATTATACAGTCTAATTTCTGTTTGACAACATTTTTTTATCAAACTCGTTTTTATAGTATCCTGCTTAAAAAAAAACATTCATTATCTGTTATTTATTGACTTTCTATCTTTGTTCTACTAACCTAAAAAAATAAAAGCAAACGCTTGCATAATATGAAAATTGAGGTGATTCATTTTGCTAAAAGAGGCTATTTATCATAGACCTAAAAATAATTACGCTTATGCGTACGATGAAGAAACTTTACATATCCGTTTACGAACAAAAAAAAATGACGTGGAACATGTAAATCTAATTTGTGGCGATCCGTATGATTGGAAAAATGGACAATTCCAAACACACCAATTACCAATGCTAATTAGCGGTTCAGACGAATTATTTGATTATTGGTTTGTTGAAATTAAGCCACCATATCGTAGATTGCGCTATGGATTTGAGTTAACAAATGACTCAGAAAAACTGATTTATACAGAAAAAGGGTTTTATACCGAAAAGCCACTCGATGACACTGCTTATTACTTTTGTTTTCCTTTTATTAACGAAATTGATGTCTTTCATGCACCAAAATGGGTAAAGGATACAGTATGGTATCAAATCTTCCCAGAACGATTTGCAAATGGGGACAAATCAATCAATCCTCCTGGTACCCTTCCATGGGGAAGTGCTGAACCGGAGTATAATAATTTCTTTGGTGGTGACTTTCAAGGAATCATTGATCATATTGACCATTTAGTAGAACTAGGAATTACCGGTTTATACCTCACACCGATATTTAAGGCAAAGTCTAATCATAAGTATGACACGATTGACTATATGGAAATTGACCCACAATTTGGGGATAAGGATACTTTTAAACACCTCGTACAAACGTGCCATAATAATGGAATAAAAGTAATGTTAGATGCTGTATTTAACCATAGTGGGTATTACTTCCCTCAGTTCCAGGACGTTTTAGAGAATGGAGAAAACTCTATCTATAAAAATTGGTTCCACCTCCGTGAATTTCCAATTATTACAGAGCCAATGCCAAACTATGATACGTTCGCTTTTGTAAAAGATATGCCAAAGCTGAATACTGAAAACCCAGAAGTAAAGGAATACTTATTAGAAGTTGGGCGTTACTGGGTGAGAGAATTCAACATTGATGGTTGGCGACTAGATGTTGCGAACGAAGTGGATCATCAATTTTGGAGAGAATTCAGACAAGCTGTTAAATCAATTAAACCTGACGTATATATATTAGGTGAAATTTGGCATGACTCGATGCCATGGTTACAAGGTGACCAATTTGATGCCGTGATGAATTATCCATTCACAAATGGTGCATTGCAGTATTTTGCCAAAGATGCAGTAAAAGCTACTCACTTTGCTAACATTATTTCAGGAGTACTTCACTCATATCCAAATAATGTGAATGAAGTTCAATTTAATTTATTGGATAGTCACGATACACCTAGAATCTTGACTATTTGCGACAATAATAAAGATAAGATGAAACTGCTATATTTATTCCAGTTATCATTTACAGGTACTCCATGTATTTATTACGGTGATGAAGTCGGTATGACTGGAGGTCAAGATCCTGGTTGTAGAAGATGCATGATTTGGGATAAAGATAAGCAAGATTTAGAGCTATTTAACTTTGTTAAAAAATTGATAAGCTTGCGTCAAACTGAACCGGCATTTGGTAACCAAGGTTCTTTCCAGTTTATCGAGGCAAACGATGAATCAAATCATATCATTTATAAAAAGACTTTCGAAAACGAATCACTCTTATTTGTTATGAACAATTCAAATACTAACATTGAAGTAAAAGCACCAATAACTTCTGATGCCATTGACATATTATCAGGTGAACAAGTTAAACCAGGAACGATTCGACTTGATTCCTATGGATTTAAAGTTTTTAAATTGATTCGTTAGCACGATTTATCCTATAAGAAGCAAAACCGTATAGAGCCATTTCTATGCGGTTTTTTCACTCGATGTCCTCTTCAGTACGATGCACAATTCTTCTGTATTCCCCTGGTGACATTCCTTCCATCTTCCGAAACAGTTTAGAAAAGTAACCTTGATCTTCAATTCCTACATCTTTACAGACAGAAGAAATTTTGTCATTCGTTGTCGCTAACCGACTTTTCGCCTTTACTATTCGATATTGATTTAAATATTGGGATGGACTTGTTCCTATCGTTTTTTGAACACATCTTGTAATGTAATCTGGATTAAAATGCAAATTTGCTGAGATATCAGCCATTTTTATCGGCTTTTGATAATTTCCTCTAATATATTTCAATACTTCTTCACTAACCTTTTCTGTTGCGGATGGAATTTGAAGTGCCTGCTTCTGCAGTAATAATAAGATATCTTGAAAAATAATTTGTTGGCGTAGCTTATGATCTGGTGATTGCTCACTCTCAAGAACTGTTAATTGTTTTAATAGTTGCTCTAATAATTCTCGCTGAGTAATGGAATTATATTGTGGAATATAAAAATTAAATCGTGCAGCTTCCTCGAAATCCCCCTCTCTTATCGATAACTTCGTCCAGTCTAATGGTTGCTTTGGAACGACATCATATTGATGTTCAATGTTAAAGTGGAGCCAAACATAACGAGTTTCCCCCTCACACCCTTTATGTCCGTAATGTTCTAATCCAGGCACTAATATGACATATTGCCCCTCTTGTACTGTAAATCGGGATTCATGTTCTGTAATATGTATTTCCCCTTCTAAAACGTACAATAAATCAAAAACGGTATATGTTCTGCGTATATGTTTATTCCCTTTTGTGAAAACCGCTTCTCCCCCTTTAATAAATGTTGGAAATGGGGGTAAATAAAATGAAATATAGGACAAATCCTTCACCTCTTTAGGTCGAAATTTTACCAATGTTATCGTTATATTCTCTATCTATTGTATGTTAATCAGATTAAACTATAGAGTATTGTTCAACTGATGTAAATAAAATAGTTACTCTAATTTATACAATCATTCGACTATTCAAACATCGTTATTTTACCTAATGCTTGGTTTATAGATTAAATTTTGTTAGGTTCATTAGAGTTTCTTTTACTTCCAAGGATAAGCCAACTTTTAGAGAGGTGATAAAATGGCTAGAAAAATCAATAAAAAAGATATTGGTAAAATGTCTTTATTTGCGTTAACTTGGCCACTCTTTATTGAAATCCTGTTACATATGTTAATGGGAAATGCAGATACATTAATGTTAAGTCAATATTCCGATAATTCAGTTGCGGCAGTTGGAGTTTCTAATCAAATATTATCGATTGTCATTGTTATGTTTGGTTTTATTGCAACAGGTACTGCTATATTAATAGCCCAGCACTTAGGGGCAAAAGAACAGAGAGAGGCAAAAGAAGTTGCGGTTGTTTCTATATTAGGAAATTTATTATTTGGTTTAGTACTTAGTTTAGTTCTTTATTTTTACGGAAGAATGTTTCTACAATTGATGGGTATTCCCGCTGAATTGATGGAGGATGCTTATATTTATCTAGTAATTGTTGGCGGATTTTCTTTTGTGCAGGCTATCGTTATGACAGTAGGAGCTATCATCAGGAGCTATGGGTTCACGAAGGATTCAATGTATGTCACGATAGGAATGAACCTTTTAAATGTATTAGGTAACTATCTATTTATTTTTGGAGCATTTGGATTCCCTGAACTTGGAGTGAAAGGTGTTGCCATCTCTACAATTGTCAGTAGAGTGATTGGATTAGGTTTTCTTATTTGGTTAATGCTTCGAAGAGTTGAAGGAACATTTCCTTTCAAACGAGTATTTACTTTACCGTTTCAACATACGAAAAACCTGTTAACAATTGGTATACCTTCAGCAGGTGAGCATTTGGCATATAATACGTCACAGTTTTTCATTACGTATTTTATTACTAAAATAGGTACCGAAGCCTTAACAGCTAAAGTGTATACTCAGAATATCATGATGTTCGTTATGCTGTTTAGTATTGCGATCAGTCAAGGTACGCAAATACTAATTGGCCATATGATTGGCGCTAGAAAATATGAAGATGCTTATCGCAGGTGTCTAAATAGCTTAAAGCCAGCCATTATTATTTCATTAGGAGCTGCCATTGTGGTGAGTATTTTTTCCAAACAACTTCTTGGTATTTTTACTGATAATCAAGCTATTCTATCAGTAAGTACGACACTTATTTTTCTTACTATTTTACTTGAGCCAGGACGATCCATTAACTTAGTCGTCATCAACTCGTTACGTGCGGCTGGTGATGTAAGGTTCCCAGTTTATATGGGAATTCTCTCAATGTGGGGAGTTAGTGTAACAATATCTTATGTACTTGGAATTCACTATGGACTCGGGTTAATTGGGGTATGGATTTCCTTCATTGCAGATGAATGGTTGCGAGGTATTATAATGCTATTCCGCTGGAAATCAAGAGTATGGATGAATAAGACATTTATGAAACAGGAAGAGCAACCTGCATAATGGAATGTTAGACTGTAGACTAACTATGAGAACTTGGTTGGTCTTCAGTCTTTTTTTATGAATTCTGTAAAACTTAAGTGAGTTCCCCTCCATGCTACTTGTTACCTTTAATATAAGTCGTTTTTGAAAAATATAATGAATTCATTTCATACACTATTTGTTTCAATTTAAGACCTATACTAACATATTGGTCCTTTTTTCTGTTATCGTAATTGTTTTTCAAGTTTGTGGCAAATTAAATTCAAACTAGAACGAATAAAAGGAGAACAACATGAACCAGAAAACAAAAGCTATTTCAGATAAAAAAATAATCGGCATTGCAGGGCTTGCTTGGATGTTTGACGCAATGGATGTTGGTCTTTTATCGTTTTTACTCGTAGCCTTACAAAAGGATTGGAATTTAACGACAGAAGAAATGAGTTGGATCGGTAGCATTAATTCTATTGGTATGGTTGTAGGTGCATTCATTTTTGGAGTAATGGCAGATAAGATTGGTCGAAAAAGTGTCTTTATAATTACTCTTTTATTGTTTTCAATTGGAAGCGGAATATCTGCATTTGTCTCCTCTTTAGCTATTTTTCTATTGCTCCGTTTTCTTATCGGTATGGGACTTGGTGGAGAGCTTCCTGTTGCTTCGACGTTAGTGTCAGAGATGGTTTCTTCTGAGAAACGTGGAAGAGTTGTTGTTTTACTGGAAAGCTTTTGGGCTGCTGGTTGGATTCTTTCTGCACTCATTGCATACTTTATTATTCCTGAATGGGGTTGGAGAACAGCGTTGTTATTAAGTGCACTACCGGCATTTTATACACTTTACCTCCGCTTTCACCTACCAGACTCACCAAAATATCATCAAGCGAAACAAGTTCAAAAGCCATCTATCCTAGATAACATGAAAGGAGTTTGGTCTGCAGAACATAAAAGACAAACCTTTGTATTATGGATTTTGTGGTTTAGTGTTGTCTTTTCGTATTATGGCATGTTTTTATGGCTACCGAGTGTAATGGTGATGAAAGGCTTTAGTTTAATTCGAAGCTTTGAATATGTTTTAATTATGACACTTGCTCAATTACCAGGTTATTTTACTGCCGCTTACTTTATCGAGAAAATCGGTAGAAAGTTTGTGTTAGTCGTTTATTTGATTGGTACTGCTGCTAGCGCTTATGTCTTTGGTAATTCAGATTCAACTACCCTTTTATTAACTAGTGGAATCTTCCTCTCCTTCTTTAACTTAGGGGCTTGGGGGGCATTATATGCTTACACTCCTGAACAATATCCAACCTCAATACGAGGGACAGGTTCTGGTATGGCTTCCGCTTTCGGCAGAATCGGTGGGGTGTTAGGACCACTAGTAGTTGGTTACCTAGTTGCAGATGATATTCCTATTAGTGTGATATTCACCATCTTTACGGTTTCCATATTAATTGGGGTAGTTGTCGTTCAAATATGGGGAAAAGAAACGAAACAAACGGTATTACAAGATTAGACATCAAAAAGAATGGTGCCTTTTACAAGATGGCACCATTCTTTTTTAATTATTCTTTTATGTCAATTCCGTATTTTTCAAACCACACGTGAATTTGAGCTAAATGAGCAAGTAGTTGTGGCCCTGTCATAAGCTGACCAAACCACGGAATTTTAAATGCTTCTCCTTCTGATTTGACAATTTCCTTGAGTTTTTCGGCCTCAAAGAAATGATATAACGCAGAAGATTTATTTGCTAAAATCTCTTCTAACCAACCTTTTACCGCTTTTGTATACTGAGGGTTATGAGTTTTCGGATAAGGGCTCTTCTTACGATATAATACATCCTCTGGTAAAATTCCTTCTAATGCTTTTCGTAAAATTCCCTTTTCCCGATTTCCATGCATTTTCATTTCCCACGGGATGTTCCAAACATATTCTACTAATCTATGATCAGCAAATGGAACACGTACCTCGAGACTAGCTCCCATACTCATACGGTCTTTTCGATCTAGTAGAGTTGTCATAAACCAGATGATATTTAAATAGAATAACTCTCGACGTCTTGCTTCTTCTGGTGATTCCCCTTCGAGAATTGGTGTTTCTCTGACTGTTTCGTTGTATTTATCTTGAACATATTGAGTGAGGTTTAATTTCTTTTGCCAGTGTGGTTGTAACAAGTCTACTCGCAGCTCTGTTGATCTCATCCACGGAAAGGCTTTTGCAGCAAGGTCATCAGGGCGATGAAACCATGGATACCCACCAAATATTTCATCCGCACATTCTCCAGAAAGTCCTACTACAAAGTCCTTCTTTATTTCCCTGCAAAACCAAAGTAGAGAAGAATCTATATCAGCCATACCAGGAAGATCTCTCATTAACACTGCATCACTTAAATCCTCTACTAGCTGGTCAGTTTTAATAATAGAGCTATGGTGTTTTGTATTGAATGTTTTCGACATTAATTGGATCCAATATTGGTCAGAGTTTGGTTGAAATTCATTTGCTTCAAAGTATTTATCATTATCTTCATAATCAATAGAATACGTATGAAGAGGTCCTTTTCCTTCCTTTTCGAAGGCATTAGATGCTATTGCAGTAATGGCGCTGGAATCAACTCCACCAGATAAAAATGTACATACCGGAACATCTGAAACTAGCTGTCTCGTAACGGCATCTGTAAATAATTCTCTTACTCTCTCAGCTGTTTCTTCTACGTTTTCAGTATGCTTTTTACTTTCTACATTCCAATAACGCCATATTTTCAATCCTTGTCGTGAAAAGGTTAAGGCATGTGCAGGTCTTAACTCCTTAACACCTCTAAATACACCGTGACCTGGTGAGCGTGAAGGGCCAAGTCCGAATACTTCTGCCAAACCATCTAATCCAATTTCCGGCTTAATCTCTGGGTGAGCTAACAATGCCTTTAGCTCCGAACCAAACATAAGGTTCCCCTCTTGTTCCACGTAGAATAAAGGCTTTACTCCTAAACGATCTCGACCGATAAAGAGAGACTCATTTGTTTCATCCCATACTGCAAAAGCAAAAATTCCATTTAAGTATTCAACACACTTTTCCTTCCACTCTATATAAGCTGTTAATAATACTTCTGTATCAGAATGTGATTGAAAACGATAGCCTTTTGCTAAAAGTTCCTTACGTATATCTTCTGTATTGTACAATTCACCGTTATAGCAAATCGTGAAATTATGTTCCCCACGCTGTCTTGTCATTGGCTGCTTTCCACCCTGTGGATCAACCACGACTAATCTCTTGTGACCAAACGCGGCATGTTTTTTTACCCAAATATTTGTATCATCTGGCCCACGAAACGAAAGTGTTTCTGCCATTTTTTCAATTGTTTTAGACTCAGTTTCTAATGCTCTTTTATAAGACACCCATCCTGTAATACCACACATGTTGTCATCATCCTTTCTCCGCTAAAGATAGGCGGATACAAAACACTGCTTCATTGTATGCAAAGGTTAGAAAAACGATTCATTTGAAAGCGTATCCAATTTTTTGGCTGTGATTTTTTTTGTATTTAGATAGGTTTTGTTGGTTTTTGGGACAGTTCTAATCAAAGTAATCCAAAGTGAAGTAGTTCATTTTGAACCTTTTTTCGGCGATGTGAGATGAATATCAGCGAAATTATGGTATATCATCGAGATTTCTAGTTTTATCGGCGATTCTCTATCTTTTATCTGCGAATTTTCACTTCGTATCGGCGATTTCATCTCCTTGTCAGCGAGTAGATGATTATATCGGCGAACTCATAGCCTTTTTCAGATATCTATACAAAGATGGAGCCTCATTAATCAATTACCCCGTACCTCCCCACCATCGTATAATTTCCTCCTTTTCTGTCAAGAAAGAAAATAAAACAACTTCTCACAGGAGGAACAGTATGAACATAAGTGAGCGTCTTAATCAGCTTCCACCTCAGGATCGAGCCCATATAATCGGTACGATTGAATATATTCAGGAACAATGGGTCCTCTTTGATGAGCATGACGAACCAAATGATTTCATGGAGTTTAGTGGACAGCCTTTTGACATTTGGATTCACTCCAATTGGGTGCCCTTTCACGAATTTGACGAGGGAATGGCCTATGGGAAAACGACATATACGATAAAAAACGGTGATAAAGTAAGAATTTCAAAGCCGTTACCGTTCGTATATCAAGAATGGCTAAACGAATTGACTGATGATACGCTAGAAAAATTTGCGAGAACTCTTAATGATACAGGCTACTCTATTTACGATTGTATATACTGCCATAATTTTTTATTTTTCCAAATAGCAAAAAAAGGCGCTAAAGGTGTGAATTTTTTAATGTTTGATAACGATGATCAAGTTTGTAATATTCAGCATTTTTTTGAGCGTATAGGAAAACAATCAGACAGATTTGAGATTACTTTAAATAACGGTAATAGAAAACTACTCACTACATTATGAACTTCTTTTCTAATCTAAAAAGACAACGACTATTCCCCAAACGTAACAAAAAAAGACTGAGTGAGAATTTCCCACTCAGTCTTTTCACGATTACCCTAATACAACATATCCGAAATAGAATACAAGTACTAGTGCAATAATTAATTGAATCCAGAATATTTTTGTTGGCTTTCCTTTGCCTGCTCTCGTTAAAATAAACTCAAAGCAGAAGATAACCCATAAACCAATGATCCCTTTAATTAGTGCAGCACCCTGGAATTGATAATATGCAGCTAATAAATGCAATCCTGTTCCGAGTACGATTAAATAAAATAAACGTAAAACCATTTGAAGTATTTTAACTGGCTTTTGTTTGTTTGCTTTTTGTAAATAGATTGCAACAAAGAACAATACTAATGTGACAAACCAAGCTGTTACGTGAAAATGAATCATGCTTCTCTCTCCCTTCTATGTAAAAGTTATCCTATCTATAATAGCACGGATCACATTGAAAAAAGAAGAAAACAGAGGGAATGTTAGACAAATTTGTGACGAATACTGTTATAATGGTTAGGACTAATATAAGCGCTTGCAAATAATTGAAACGGAGGATTACTTATGTCAAAAACAAATGAAATCATCTCAGTTACTGAAAAATACGGTGCGAAAAACTATCATCCACTACCAATCGTTGTATCCAAAGCTGAAGGAGTATGGGTAGAAGATCCTGAAGGCAACAAATACATGGACATGTTAAGTGCATATTCTGCTGTTAACCAAGGACATCGTCATCCTAAAATTATAGAAGCTTTAAAGAATCAGGCTGATAAAATTACGTTAACTTCAAGAGCATTTCATAATGACCAGCTTGGACCTTGGTATGAGAAAGTAGCAAAGCTAACTGGTATGGAAATGGTTCTTCCTATGAACACTGGAGCTGAAGCAGTTGAAACAGCCGTAAAGGCTGCTCGTCGCTGGGCATATGATGTGAAGGGTGTAGAAGCTGACCGTGCTGAAATTATTGTGGCAGAAGATAATTTCCATGGTCGTACGATGACAGCAGTTTCGATGTCTTCAAATGAAGAATATAAGCGTGGATTTGGTCCAATGCTTCCTGGAATTAAAGTAATTCCTTACGGAGACACTGAAGCATTAAAAGCTGCGATTACTCCTAATACTGCTGCTTTTATCTTTGAACCAATTCAAGGAGAAGCTGGTATTATTATTCCTAGAGACGGTTTCTTAAAAGAAGCATACGATATTTGTAAAGAAAACAACGTATTATACATAGCTGATGAAATTCAAGCTGGTCTTGGACGTTCTGGTAAGTTATTTGCAGTTGATTGGGAAAATGTAAAGCCTGATATGTTTATATTAGGAAAGGCACTTGGTGGCGGTGTATTCCCTATCTCTTGCGTTGCAGCAAATCGTGATGTCCTAGGTGTTTTTGAGCCAGGTTCACATGGTTCAACGTTTGGTGGTAATCCGCTTGCTTGTGCTGTATCAATCGCTGCTCTTGACGTTCTTGTTGATGAGGATTTAGCTGGACGATCTGAAAGACTAGGATCATATTTAATTGAGAAATTAAAAGAAGTTAAAAATCCTGTTATTAAAGAAGTGCGTGGTAGAGGCTTGTTTGTCGGTGTTGAATTACATGAACCTGCTCGTTCATACTGTGAGCGTTTGAAGGAAAAAGGACTATTATGTAAAGAAACGCATGAAAACGTGATTCGTTTTGCTCCACCTTTAGTGATTTCACAAGAAGACTTAGATTGGGCAATTGATCGTATTAAGGAAGTTTTATCATAATTACAAAAAGCATGAGGATTTGAGCCTCATGCTTTTTCATTTTATATTGTGATTATATTTTCTTCTCTAGTATCAGCAAAATGACCATTCAACCATCCCTCAATTAACTCAACTAACTCTGTATGAAGAGGTAACGACGCTTCTGCGATGATATCTTTCTTTGCGGATAACATGTTTGACGTTTTTGCTTGATATTTTAAGGAATGCCCCATATTTTCTACGATATGATATTCTGAGTCACCTTTTACGTAATTTGGCAACTGCTTGAGAACTTCTGGATTAGCTTGAATGTCTCTTGCACCCGTTATAGCTAAAACTGGGCATGTTACTTTTGTAAGGTCTTCACGAATATTGTGCGTGAAATGCTCTCGCATCCACTTCGCATTGATAGGTTGGAATTGTACCTTGATTACATCTTCTGTCGATTCCATTACTTTTTTTGTATATTTTTGAGCTTGTTTCTCGATTTTGTTAGGGACACCTAGTAAACGTAAATACCAACCTAAAAACCCTTTGAATTCAAGGATATCTTGCGCAGCAAGTTCACGCTGACGTTTCGTGGCTTCATCTAGTGTTTCTACAGCACCCGCTAGTAGTATAAGACCCGCAATTGGTTCTCTTACTGCTGCAGCCGTACCGAGCATGCTACCTTCACTATGTCCCAAAATTATTACTTTCTCGGAATCTACCTCTGGTCTATTCTTTAAGAAACGAACAGCTTCTTGGACGTCACTAACTAAGTCCCACATACCAGTACGATTAAAGTCTCCTTCACTTTCACCAATTCCTCGTTTGTCATAGCGAAGTGTGACATATCCCATTTCTGTTAATTTTTCTGCAAGCTGCCTGTATAATTGTAAATCAAGTTTTTTATTTACTCTTCCGTTCCGATCAAGCTTTCCTGTACCAGGAACTATTACTATTGCTGGATTCTTCTCTTTATCTGTTGTTGGGATTGACAGTGAACCCTTTAATTGAACACCACTTTGAATTGTTACTTGAACTTCCTTCATCACTTTCACTCCTTCTCTCCCGCTTCTGGAATTATCATATTAGCAACTATTCTCTTTCTCCTTTCAGCGGATGGTTTGTTTTGTAATACTTTTGCATACACTGCTCTTAATTCATTAATAAACTCACTAAATTCTGCATCCGATAGGTACATTGTAGCTTGCCTTAAAGATACACCATCTTTCTCAAAGTCTACTGAATCCTGTGAAACGTACCGTTCATATTCTCCGAGCAGATTGGCCATATACTTCATAAATAGCTCCATATATTGTTCCTTCGAATAGCTCCGTATTTCATCGTTTGTAATATCTGCTTCTTTTGGGGTGATCGAGTATAACTTCTCAACAGTTCCTCTCACTTGCTGTTCTTGAACAACAAAGATTACTCCTGCTTCAAATAATTTGTTCAAATGCCGATATAATGTCGCTTGGGGAATATCAGGTAATCGTTCTTTCATTTGCTGAACGGTTAAATTTTCTGATACTAATGATTGAAGGATTCTCATTCGAACGGGATGTAATAGAATGTCTACTTTAGATTCAGTCATATTATATATTCAGCCTCTCATTATTATCATTATTGATAATGATAATGTAACTGTATAAAAAAGTAAATAGCCATGTTAAATATTTCATAAGAATTTAACATGGCTCTAGTTACTTATTCATAAACTCTTGTTTATTGATGGCATAAACAAGATGATCCGTCCACATATCGTTTTCAAATATGAACCCTTTTCTTACACATTCAAACACTAAGCCAACCCTTTCGGCTAGTTTTATAGATGCCTCGTTATCAAGATTAATATGAGCTTCAATACGGTTATAGTGCAATGATGTAAAAGCAAGGTGTATTGCTGCTTTTACAGCTTCACTTCCATACCCTTTTCTCCAAAATTGATTATGAATCGTGTAGCCAAATCGTGCCCATTGGTACTCGTCTCTCATAATTGTTGAAAAATCAATGGAGCCTAGATTACTTCCATCTGACCTTCGAAAAATACCGAATACATAGATGTGATCCTCTAGCGCCATTTGCTGATGTTTTTGTATTAACTGATCAAACCATTCTCGTGTGCATATACTCATATCGATTTTTCCATCGTCATATTGATGCTGTGAAGGAAGTCTATTGTTAAACATCGTTAACCAATTATTATAATCATTCTTTTCATATGGTCTTACTATTAATCTAGCAGTTTCTATATTATCATCAAAATTTTTCAACTAGACACCTCGTTTCCTTCATTAATCATGAATTGGCTCTGTTAAACTTTTCTCACCTAATCAGCTGATCATCGACCGACTGGCATATGTCGCTAACCTAAGCATGGGATCATTCACACCTTCCACTACTATTAACTAATTAGACAACCCAGTCTTCATTTTAAACAAGTTTCCAATAATACGAAACCCATACTGTTAAAAATAGGATAAACATAAAGTTTGCGAAATAACTAGTAAAAAAGTTAGAATACCTAGTAGATGAAAAAGGAAGGATGAATGAACATGAACATCACAAACGAAGCTCGTGATTTCTTAAAAGAAATGTTTAAAGAGCACAATTCTACTAGTGTTAGACTTTTCTTCGCAGGCTATGGCTGAGGAAGTCCTAAAATAGGAATGGCTCTGGATGAGTCAGAAGAAAGCGATGAGATTGTTATCATTAACGAAATTAAAGTTGCGATTGACCCAATGATAAAAGAAAATGTTGAAGGTTTAACGCTAGATATTAGCGGAGATGGACAAGGTTTATCTTTACTTGGTGATACAGGTAATTGTTGTTAAAAAATACATAGAAGGGGCCTCCAAAGAGGCTCCTTCTATTATTTTTCTAACTTATTTACGAGCGTACCTATTCCTTCCACTGTAACTTCCATAACATCTCCTGGCCTTAGAAACTTCGGTGGCTTAAAGCCTTTTCCTACCCCCGCTGGCGTTCCAGTTGCGATAATGTCACCTGGCTCTAACGTAATCCCTTGTGACAAGATAGATATAATTTTTTCGATAGAGAAGATACAGTTTTTTGTATTGGAGTCTTGTCTTACCTCTCCATTAATCTTCGTTGTGATATTTAAGTTGTTCGCATCTTGAATTCCAGAATGATGAACAATCCAAGGTCCCATTGGACATGTTGTATCTAAGCTTTTTCCAATGAAGAATTGTTTATGCTTTGCTTGAAGATCTCTTGCTGTAATATCGTTAATAATGGTGTAACCAAAAATGTAGGAACTTGCCTCATCTTCTGAAATCCCTCTTCCCTTTTTTCCAATCACAACGGCAAGCTCGCCTTCATAATCAAGTTGCTCCGTTAAAGGACGATGATTCAATACTGTCCCTTCATGGCCAAGTACAGTCGTTGGTGCCTTTGTGAACACAATAATGTCCTCTGGAATATCCGCTTCACTTCCCATTTCAATTGCATGATCAACGTAATTTTTCCCTACACAAAAAATGTTTTTACGCGGTGTTGGAATAGGTGCTTCTAGTGTTACATCATCTAGTTGATAACTGCACTTCGTAATTTTACTCCCTATGTTTTCTAGTAATTTATTTAACAATTCTATAGAGGAAGGTTGGTCAATTACTTGTTGCATACAATTAGGGAAAGAAGACTCACCATTGTACAGCTCTTCAGCTTTCTTTATGTGAATAATTTTATCACCAAGTATGACACCAACAAACTGTTCACCATTTAATAATTTTGCAGTAGCTAATTTCATTGTTCTCCTCCTTCTATGTATTCAAAGTAAACATTCCACTTACAAGAAAAAATCCCTTCTTTCTCCATTAATATCTCAAATGTCGAAATGTAGATTCTTGTATATTTTTGTAATTTTTTAACTAGTTTTATCGAAAGTATTACTTTTCTGCTTACAATAGGTATAATAATTTTTGTACTACAGAGGAAGTATTTATACATAGTACCTCTGACATATTTAATAGCAAGGGAAGAGCAAAATGTTAGAATTAATGATTGAAGAAACAAGAGAAAAAATGATTGAATTAGCTATGGAACTTGGACTTACTGCAAAAGAAACCGTAAATTGCAGCCAACAACTAGATGTTCTTATTAATTTAAAATTAGCTTCAACTTGTCAATATGAACAAACATCTAATTATATGATGCAAGAAGCGCATATGTTCATTTAGACCTGCATATTAATGCAGGTTATTTTTATTGAGTTGAACTTATTTCGTGTACAAAGAAAAAGACGCCAAGCATTGGCGCCCCTATCAACCTACTTTTTCTCATCAACTTCAACGATACGATCAATTTTCATTTGCCCCCATGGTGCAATCTTCACATACACTTCTACATTACCACTACTGTTTTCTATTTCCTTCCCAGTGTTTTCAGGAATGTAGTATTGTTCGATACCATATTCAACAAATAACGCGGAAGTGTCTACTTCATACAAATACCTCCCAGATAGTAACACTTCCCCTTCTCCTACTTCTAGTTTCTCCAGACTAGCAGCAACAACTTTGTGATACGTTTCGCCCTTGTCTACTAGTACGTAAACGCGGTCTCCATAATCAGGTAACTCTTCGCTTAACCAAAGCTTTTTAGGAACATTTGATATTTCATACTGAAGTGTTACATAGTCACCGTAAAATAGATCTCTCGGATCGATGGGGATCGTTTTCAAGCGAATTTCTTGGCCTACTTTATCAATTGCAAAGTAGCTTCCTGCCATACCGAGTAAAAAGAGAACTTGTAAAAGGATTACACCGTAAAATAATAAACGTTTATTCATTTATTTTTCTCCTTTCACAAGCTTTCTTCTATTTTTTTCAAGAAACCAGCTTAGAATGAATAGTATAATTCCACCTAGTAAGAAAAATAAAGATTTCGGCATAAAATCCCAGGCAATTTGAATATAACCGACAAAAGCACTTAACAGAAACAGCACTGTTCCAAAGGTTGCTTTTTCTGTATGATGATTTTGATACCCGATTATAAGTAAACAAATCGAATAAATAAAGAGTATTAGTAAATACAACACTCCCGCTATCTCTTCTATATAAAAGAGCGGTAAAAATAGTAATCCATCTACCAGGTCAAGCGATTTTCGTCTTATTACATAGAATAGAACGAATAATAATGCAATGACAATGGCATACAGGATAGAGCCCCTTTCCTCTACTATTTCTGAATCAATCCAAAATACGTTAAAAATCGTAACAGCAATAGCAGCAATTAACGCTGTATTTTTCACTGTTGTTTTGATTGCATGCTCTTTTATAAGATTACTAATTAAATACAGTACTAGAGCAAAAGCAAATAAGTATTGGTAATTCAGTTCAAAATGAATGATGAATAGTATAGCATGGATCAAATAAGAAATTGAAAAACTGACACTCGTTGCCATAGTAGAACGATGATAAGCAAAGTGGCTAACTCCAAATAGTAATAACAACGCTAATACATAACTAAAGGAGGAATAGCTAAGGAAACTATACAATTGACCAACTGTAATAATAACGATTGAAAGTAAGAGTAAATACTTACTTTCCCATAACTGAACAACTAATAGGGATGCTACAGCCCATATGATAAAGGCTCTTGCATCATACGATTGAAAATGGAACATTTGACCAAGAAGAATAATACCCGCACCAAATGTAATAACCCCTATACCAATTAATGCATCTCCAACTGTTGAATTTCCTTTCTTATGAAAAATCCCCCCTGAAACGTAAAAGGAAGTCATCCCGATAACAATAATAAAGACCCGAACTATATGATGGATACCATCCCAGTTAGAAGCGATAAACGTTAAAATACTTAAGCCTATTAAAATACTAGCAAGAATCGGAAGTAAATTTGATTTCTTCTCAATATCATAGCGATTAATAATTGTATGATATTGCTCTTCAGTTATAATCCCTTCCTTCATCCATTGCTTCCCTTCTCGGGATATGAGATTTCTCATGAATGTAACTCCCTTCTTAGTGGCTGAAATTTACCATATGTTAAACTTCTCCATCCCCATTCCATCGGACCGTAGTTAAAGTATTTTAACCAGAAGTAGCTCATGATTATTTGTAAAATATAGATACCAAATGTTAATAATAAGCCTTCAACATGTGAAAATTGCCCATAATATCCCAGGCCATAGCTATAAAAAATCAGTGTACATACAATAGATTGTAATAAATAGTTTGTTAAGGAAAGTCTACCTACATAGGAAAAGGGTTGAAGAATCCTCCTCCAAAGTTTCTTTTCTACTAATAGAACGATAGATGTTCCATAAAACAGCGCCATAGCTGGTCCGCCAATAGAATCTTGTAAAAACTCTGACCCTAAGTTTTCAGTTATGAAAAAAGGAAGAAGCTTTACAGGAACTGCAACGACTAATGAAATTGCCCACATGATGAGGATCGACTTTTTATGAAGACTAACATGACTAAACCATTTTTCCTTCGCTACATACGCGCCTAGTAAAAACAACGGCAATATGGATGTAATAAGGAAGAATGCATTTTCTAAATTATTGACACTGTACCAATCTTCAATTCTTTGTTTTGTTATGTCGAGATATGTTCCGGAGCTATAAATTTCAATGGATTGATTATACATTTCAGTGTCTCTTGGTATCACTGTATCTGGACTAACTAGAGTAGCAATAAACAGTAATGCACTTAAAAGAATCGCTGGAATAAATAAAATAAATAGTCCTGAAGTTAGTAGTGTTTTAGATTTAGCTTTATAAAACAACAAAACAATAAATCCTATAATTCCATAGGTGATTAAAATGTCACCATGCCAAATTAAAAATGCGTGCAACATACCGATGACGAGCAGGACAATTAGTCGTCTAATGAATAACGTATTATACTTTAATTCTTTTTCCTTTGCACGATCTAAAAAAATGACCATACCATAGCCGAATAAAAATGAAAAAAGAGTGTAGAAGCTCGCTTGGGCAAAGAAATCAATGGAATTAATGATTACTTGATCAATTCCCCCTACCTTCTCAAATAGTCCTTTGTATAACTCAGGTGAATGAAAGGATGACATATTTACTAAAAAAATCCCTAATAATGCAAAACCACGAATAACATCAAGAGAGTGAATTCGTTCTTTTTCAGAAATGGGTGTATGGTTTGTATTCATCATATTCTCCCAAAAAGTATTTACTACTATTATATCGCTTCATTCTATAATTTGGTAATTACATTTAAAATGAACGTTTTTAGGCTTTTATCATACTATACTGAATGAATACGATAACAAAGGGTGTTTTTTATGCCTGCCATAGTCGGCGCAGTGAAAGTAAATAGTATCGGTTCTTCAAGCGTTTTTAACATAGGAGATGTCTTTATGATTACTCCAAATTCCACGGCGAAAACCTTTTCAGGAGCAGGTTCCTTTAATACAGGTGATGGATTGCGCATTGTTAACAACGCGAGTAGTACAAATACTCAAGATAATGATGTAGTCGATCAACCGATTGTAGATTTAGCATAGGAGGAGTTATGATGAATTTTTACATTTGCCAAACGATAAATATTCAGCAACTTAAGGTTGGGAGTATTTCTAACTCCTCTGTTTTTCAAATTGGAAGCGCTGGAATGATTAAACCGCTCTCTAACTTATATAATACAGGTGGATTTAAAGGACCAGCACCACAGGCAGGTAGTGGCGCTGTTGGTAGTGGTGGAATTGAAGGTCCTGCAGTTCCATTTTCTTCAGGAATAAGGGATTAGAGCTTATAGGCATTCACCCATTTTACGATTTTCACATACACTACAGTATCGACGAGACGAATAGGTGTATACTATAAATTTATTTTAAAAAGGGTGATACCATGTACTATCAGAATTTTGACCTCACAAACTATATTTATCAACTACAACAGCAAATTCAATCTCAACAAATTGAAATTCAAAAAATGCAAACCTCACTTGCCTCTGTTCAATCAGAAATTAAGGAACTAAAAAAGAAGCCAAGTACGACTATTGAAAAAATTGAATATAAATTTGATCAGCTAAAGGTTGAAACATTAGAGGGTACGTTAAATATTGGACTTAATCCTTATAATGAGGAACAAATTGAAGATTTTGACGTTACACAAGGAAAACTCAAAGTACCTGGTGCTACGGCTTTTTCTCCTGATATCCAATCTACAATACGAAATTCCATTTTGAACTATTTAGATCATGAAGGGTTTGCTGCTATACAGTCCTTGGAAAAACGATCAGGTGCAAAATTGAATGAAGCACACTATGAGTTTATGATTCAAGATGTTAAAAGACAGCTTGATACGAGAATCATGTATTATCTAGAGCAAACAACTCCTCAGCAGTGGGAGAATGAGAATCGCACCCTGGAAACAACTAATCAAATACTAGAGAAAATGAAGGAAGATATAAATGGAGCATTTTTAGCCTTCATTCAACATCTACCTCAAAATTGGGAAGGATGAATTACAATGAATTTTACAGTTGTAAATAAAGGAATTCAAGTTGGGGATGTAAAGGTTGTCGGGGTTGCGTCTTCTTCAATTTTTTTAATTGGGGATTCGGAAACAATTTGTCTTTCGTCTACATTTGACACTCCTCCTGAATCATTAATAATTGGACCTTTTGTCCCGCTAGTATAGGAGGTTAGACAATGCATCATAGAGTCTCAATCGTACCATTTGTAAATGCAAATTCATTCTCTTTTAGCTCAATCTTCGAGATAGGAGATAGTCATGGTATTAATCTTACTTCGAGGGCGATTGCTGTTCAGAGAGAATATCCTCTTTTTGTAGAAGATGAAGCAAACTTTAGCTCTTACCGTATTTTTTCTGAGGTCATTCCTACACCAATTATCGAGGAAAAAGTTCGAACAACGTTTATTCATGAAAACCCTATTATTAAGGTAGCCTCTGTTACTCTAACTGGTGCTTCAAACTCTGCTGTATTGCAGATTGGTTCAACTAACACAATTAGAGCCGAAGCACGGGTTAAACACATTCGACAACTATTGTCAGATTGAAGGAATAGCATAAATGAATAATACTCTGAACAATTCCATAAATCAGGCATACGTTAAAGTATACTGATTTATAGAAAAGGGTGTTCACCATGCCATCCATAGTTGGACCGATTTGGATTAATAGTGTTGGCGGAGGCGTTGTTAACTTCGGTGACTCCTTAAATGTTTCGCCAACTAGCTCTTCAAAAACTTCTTCAGGCTCGGGCTCCTTTAACACAGGAGATTTTATATGCACAAATAACTGGGTGAGTGCAACAAACTCCATTGACCCAGATGTAAGTGATCAAAAAACTACGACTACGAATGTCACTTAGATCAGAATGCCAAGAATTTGATCGAAAAATAAAGACTTAACCTAATGTTATCGTGTAATGCCTGATTTAACATTAGTTAAGTCTTTTTTGTTTATCGACCTTTTCGTGTCCGTTCTTTTGATTTTCTAATTTTCATTAACTTCCCTGGAGGCTGTTTTCGAATCCACTTAATAAAGCTAGATAGCTTTTCATCTCGGTTCAAATCCTCAATCGTCGCTAACCGGGCAGCAATTTCATCATTTGTGTACAACGCGTGGATTTGCTTATGACAAGGAATACATAACAAAGCCGTCGCCCCAAACGTTCCCCCCTTCTCCTTTGGAACCAAATGATGCACCGTGGTCTCCAAATCGTTTCGATTACACAACTCACAAGTACCCATCTCATCCCCTCCATAATACAATAATTCCCGATTAGATATTATTGCACTCTAACTTAAACAAAAAAACTAATCGTACTCCTTCCTAGACAGGAGTATGATTAGTTTTTTTGTTATTACTATTTAACTTTAAAATTCATTACTTCTTCATTTAGAGTTCTAGACATTTCTTCTAATTCAAAAGCTAAATGGTTCAATTGCTCCATCGAAGCTGTTGTTTCCTCTATTGAAGCTGAAACTTCTTCTGTTCCAGCAGCGGAATCTTGACTTATAGATGTTAATTCCCTTGCGTTTTCTAGTATCATATTTTTAGCATCAACCATTTCCATTATTAAAGATGTGATATCTTGAATAAGTGCTCGACTATTATGAATAGAATTTGAAATGGATGTAAATGAATCTTCGGTTTCATCTACAGCTTGTCCTTGTTTTAACATAGATTCATTTGTTTGTGTAATAAAGCTAACTGTCTTTTTTGTATCTTCTTGCATCGTTCCTATAATCATTGAAATATCTTTAAGAGAGTGTTCCGTTTGCTCAGCTAATTTTCGTACTTCATCAGCAACAACAGCAAATCCTTTCCCAGCCTCTCCAGCACGCGCTGCTTCAATAGCCGCGTTCAATGCCAGTAAGTTTGTTTGGGAAGCAATTTGGGATATCGTTTTTACAATTTCACTAATAGAAGTAGAGTTTTTATCTAATGAATTTACTGATTGTACCATTTCATTTGCTAAGTTACTAGTCTCATTAAATTGCTCTTTTAAAAGTTGTACACGATGCATTCCATCCTTTGATGAGGACGTCATTGACTCTGAATTTAAATACAAATTGTGAGATTGTTCTTCAATCACCTTAATTTTCTCTGCCAAAGATTCAATCGTATCATTGTTCTTTTCCAATAACTCAACTTGCGTTGATGCACCTGATGCAATTTGTTCCATTGTTGTTGACACTTCATTTGAGGCTGCTGTATTTTCCTCAGAAGTTGCAACTAGAGTTTGTGCACTATCTGCAACATTATTTGAGATATGAAACACTTTATTAATCGTTGAGTTTAACTGATTGACCATTAAATTAAAGCTATTAGATAGTTTGCCAATTTCATTCTCACTATTTATAGTGATTTGTACAGTTAAATCTCCTTCTTCCATTCTTTTTAAACTACTTTGTAGTATTTGTATCGGCTTCGTAATTCGACGTGAGGAAACAACTGAAATCAAGACGGAAACTGCGATAATCAAAATTAGTGTAATAACTAATGGCAGAATAATTCCTTTCCCCTTGGATGACAGTTCTGATTTATAAATGGTTCCAGCCATTTTCCACCCAGTAGTTGGACTCTCATAAAAGGCTAGTAATTTCTCTACACCTTCTGATTTATAATGTACGATGCCCTCTTCTTTTAGTTCTTGCATTTCTGCAAAGAAGCTTTCCTTTGACACATCCTTTCCAATCAATTCTTGCTCTGGATGTGCTAAATACTTTCCTGTATTATCAATAAGCATTGCATGACCTGTTTCACCAATTTTCACTTGATCAACTAGCCCTACAAGCGTATCAATCGAAATATCTACTGCCATTACACCAATTACAGTTTGACCGTCATAGACAACCTTGGCAGCACTAACTATAGACTTTTTAGATGCAGTATCAATATAAGGCTCAGTCCATATTACTTTATTCGGATTTTTCAATGCATCTGTGTACCATGGCCTTGTTCTTGGATCATAATCTCCTGGCAATTCCTGAGATGGGTATAGAAGCATATCACCCTTTGCAGAGCCAAAATAAATATTCGTTAGTGATGAATCTACAGTTGCAGTTTCCTGGAACGATTGCAACAAGCTTTCCTTATCGTTCAAATGATTTACCACTTCTTCACTAGTGGAAAATCTCTCGATTATCTTCTCATTATTCCTAAAGAAAAGCTCAAAGGAATCATTTAAGCTTGACATCTTATCTTGTACAGTAATTTCTAGTTCTTCTGTTACAATTTTAACATTTTGAAAAAAAGCAATAGAAGATAGCGCTACGATCGAAATAATAATTAGTGATAAAAATGGTATTAAAATCTGTCGCTGTAGTGAACTGTTGAAGAAGTTACCGTTTGCTTTCTTCATTTTGACTTTCTTCATAGTATCCCCCTTCTCCTCTTTCATTTATATTCTACAAAATAATACAATTTTCGACAATGTCTTTTTTTGTGAATTCTGAATATTGTTATTCTTATATAGAATTTTTTCATATTAGAATCAAAAAAATACTGACTTATAAGGGATTAACCCTAACGCAAGTCAGTACTTTGTTATTTTAAAATTATTAAATTATTACAAGATGGCTACCATCAAAGAAGTATAAGTACTTTTCATTTAAAGTTTTTTTGTATATATGCTCGACAGCTTTACTGTATAGCTCTAGTTGAACGGCATAACGATTTTTTAATGCTTTGTTTATCGTTTGCTCGCTTCCTTGAACTTTACCTGTTACTTTATCTGTTTTAAAGTCAACTAAAACAATTCCCTGTTCGTCTTCGAAAAGTAAATCAATAACACCTTGGAGAAGAATTGTTTCGTTTTCCCCTACCCAATTTGGATATACTTCGTCTGCTTGTAAACCAACACTGAAAGGGAGCTCTCTCATCACGTTTGGAGAGTTCAATATTCTCTTTCCCAGCTCTGTTTCAAAAAATTGAACTATGCCAGCAATATTAATATAGCTTTCTTGCTCTTTTGTTAACAGTTCATTTAGTACCATTCTCGCAATTTTTTCTTTTACTATTTCTTTGGTGACCGGTTGATCAAGTGAAATATGCTGCATGACCATATGCATTGCTGTTCCAATTTCAGCCGCTGTTAATTGTTGTTCTTGCATAAATCTTGGTCTATCTGCAATTGACTTACGAGTCACATTTACTAAAGTAGTATCACTATAAACGTGCTCCTCCCTCATTCTCTTGATCTCAGAAACCGATTGTTTGGATCGGTGTTCTGTTGCCGTCTTATAGCCATATTCCCAGAGTAAACGGTCTTGGACTGCCAACTTGAACGTGCTTTCTAATGGAACTTGTTCACCCTTCTTAATCTTTTCAAGAATCTCTACTTCCATCTCTAGCTTAGCTGCATCAACCTGCTCTAACTGACTTGGATCCACGATTGATACTGACCACTTTGAAGGATGAGCTAATATAGCTCGAGGTACTTCGGTCGCATCCTCTCCATCTCGTAACACAGCAGCATCATCATGCCTTATAACTGAAGGGGCAACCCAATCCATATAGCATTTTGCTTTTGAACGTTCAAAATTTGGCAATAGCCATTCTTTATTCCACAGCTGCTCTCTCCAACTATTTAACTTCTTTTCTAGCTTCTTAACCGTACCTACTAAGTACAGTTTCTCCTTAGCACGAGTAAGCGCAACGTATAATACACGCATCTCTTCCGCTAAAAGCTCATTTTTCATCTGTTGCTTAATTGCAAGCAGGGGCAATGTCGGATAACTAATCCGTAATACTGGATCAATATATTTCGATCCAAAGCCTAAATCTTTATGCAATAAAAATGTGTTACTTAAATCACGTACGTTGAACGGCTTTGATAACCCAGCTACAAACACAACCGGAAACTCCAGTCCTTTACTTTTATGAATGGTCATCATCCGAACTACGTCTTCCTGCTCACCCAGTGCTCTCGCTGTTCCTAAGTCATCTCCACGATCCTGCATTCTTTCAATAAAACGAAGGAAACGGAACAGTCCCCTAAAGGATGTAGATTCATATTGTCTAGCTCGATCATACAGTGCGCGAAGATTCGCTTGTCGTTGTTTTCCTCCAGGCATTCCACCGACAAAATCGTAATAGCCTGTCTTTTGATAAATACGCCAAATTAACTCAGATAGCGAACCTTGACGAGCATATGCTCTCCATTTTTGTAGCATCAAGTGGAAATCCATCAGTTTCTCAAAAGTTTTCGCATAACGTCCTTCTTCAATACCTTGCTCTAACACAGCTTTCACTGCTTCATAATAATTACCTTTTTTCTGCTTCATCCGAATAAACGCTAGTTCTTCTGCCTTTAACCCAACAATCGGTGAACGCAAAACAGCAGCTAAAGGTATGTCTTGATATGGGTTATCAATTACTTTTAATAGCGACATCATTATTGATACTTCAGTCGCCTCAAAATAACCTGAAGAAAGCTCTGCATATACAGGTATTCCTTGTTCCTTGAATTCCTCCATAATTTGTGGTGCCCAAGGCATTGAACGAAGCAAAATCACGATATCACGATACGTAATATTACGATTCGCATCTAGTTTACGATCATAAATTTGAAATGGCTTTTGAATCAGTTCTTTAATTTTCTGTGCCATTAGACGTGCTTCAAGCTGTACCGTCTCAAGTTCAGCCGCATCAAACTGTGGTGAATCATTCTCACTGTCTTCAACATCTGATTCAGTGTCTTCACCATCAGAATTTATAATTAGTAATTCAGCTTTTGTCTCCATACTTTCAGGATAAAAAGCACCAATTTTCAACTCAGCTTGTTCATCATAATTTATCTCTCCGACTTGCTCATCCATTACTTGTTTAAAAATATAGTTTGTGCCATTTAACACTTCACTTCTACTTCGAAAGTTTTGAGAAAGGTCGATTCTAAGCCCAAATTCATTCCCCTCTGGAGAAAAGCGCTTATACTTACTTAGGAACAGGCCAGCCTCAGCTAAGCGAAAACGGTAGATGGATTGCTTAACGTCTCCAACCATGAATAAGTTACCGCCATCTTCACCACTTTTACATACAGCCTGAACGATGGATTCTTGTACAAAGTTTGTATCTTGGTACTCATCTAATAACACTTCATGAAAATGACGCTTATAATAAAGTGCAGCCTCTGATAGCACTTGTACTCCATCTTCATTCGTTGTTCTTAAAATTTGTAAGGTATAATGTTCAAGGTCCCCAAAGTCAACAAGTCCTTTTTCTCTTTTAACCTGCTGATAGCGTACCTTAAACTCTTTTACTAACGTAATCAAAGTCGAAACAGAACCTTCCATCTTCACCAGGTCCTGTAAATACGAGTCAGGTCTTCTTTGAAAATACGTTTCTTGCAAAAGCTTAATTTGCTTTTTCGCCTTCTCTCTTAAGTCCTTAACAGAATCAACAAGTTCTTGATCGTAGACATCACCCTTACACGTTTTAAGCGTGCTAAAATGAAGGTTTTGCATTCTTTCATACATCGAAGACCAGCCTTTATGGAGAAGCATCTCTAACTCAGTAATTTGCTGCAAATCCTCTTGAATATTCGCAGCACGAGGAGCTGGCCCTAGCGGACGATTTGTGATTTCCAATGCTTGAGTCAAAATAGAGCGCATACCATCCAGCTGAAGTGCAATTTCCTTGAAAAGCGAAGAAATAAACGGTAATTCATCAATTGAAGTGTCAGGGTTTAATCGGTAACCCTCCACTAATTTGTCTAACCACACATCAGGATTCGGATGTGCTTGTGATTCATCATAAAGCTTCTTTACCATGAGCTGAAGATCACTGTCATTACGGTCTCCCGTGTAACGGTCCACTAACTCAAAAAATGCTTCATTTCCTTCTTTTCCGTATTCCTCCTCAAACAACTCCTCCATTACTTCTTCTCTTAAAAGCTCAGATTCTGTTGTTTCTGCAATACGAAAAGACGGATCAATATCAATTAAAAAGTAATACTTTCGTATCACTTCCAAACAGAATGAGTGAAGTGTTGAAATGGATGCTCTATTTAGTAAACTTAACTGCTTACGTAAATGTAACGAGGTTGGATTTTCAGAAATAGCTTTTTCTAATGCCTCACCAATTCTATGTCTCATTTCAGCAGCTGCAGCATTCGTAAACGTAACAATAAGAAGTCTATCTACATCAATCGGAGTATCCTTATCCATTACTTTACGAATAATACGTTCTACTAATACAGCTGTCTTCCCTGAACCAGCTGCGGCTGCAACTAGTATATCAGAACCCTTTGCCGAAATTGCCTTCCACTGATCATCCGTCCATTGCACACCTTCAGGCTTTGGTTGTATAGATAGTTTCATTCTTTTCCACCTCCTCTTTTAATCGAGTTAGAATTGTTTTATCATCAGAATGCTCTAATGTTACAAATGTATTCTCTTCAAGTGATTCATCAAATTGACAAACTGGTTTAAAGCTACAAAATTTACACGGTTTTCTATCCTTTAGTTGATATGGAGCGATATCCACTTTCCCGCTTACCATTTCATCACCGATATTTTTAAATGTACGTCTAACGTGCTTTCGCAGTACATCGAACTCATCTTCACTAGCAATCTGCGAGTATGGATAAAAACCACCAGACTTCTTTAAACCAGCAGATACAATTTTCGAGTGACCACTATCAATTGTCGTATCCATTAGCCTCACTGCTTCTTCATCCCCTAGCAGTAAACCTTTCATTTTAAAGCTTTTTAATAATTCATCTTCAATATCTTCTATTGCTAACTCTTGCTTTGCTTTGATCATTGGATTGTGAACATGGAAATACAACACACCAGCTGGTAGTGCTTCTTGCCCTAGCCATGCTTTCGAATTAGATAAAACAATATCCAGGTAGGTTAGCATTTGTAAGGACAGTCCGTAATACACCTCTGCTAAATTCAATGACTTTTGACTTGATTTATAGTCAACAATTCGCAAATAGGAACCTTTCGAACTAGAAGCGACGTCAACACGGTCTATTCTTCCGACCAGCTCCATCTTTGTACCATTTTTCAACGTAAACTCAATTGCAGGTAATTGACCATTTCTGCCAAAGCCTAGTTCCAGTCCTACTGGTGCAAATCCACTAGCCTTTGCATGTTCACTTAAAATGAGTGATGCTCGTCCAATTACATCAGTGAGCTTTCGTTTTAAATAGTGATATCTGTTGGAGCTTAGTAAAATCTCCTTTTGAATACGAGGTGCAAGTTCATTTACAACTTCATGTGCTAAATCCATACACTGTTTCTTTGATAACTGCGTCCAACTTAAGTTTTGCTTATGAAGCTCGTCTGCCATCATTTTTAAGGCAGCATGGAAAAACTGTCCGATGTCAGGTGCCTCTAAGCGGTATATTTGTCTTTCTTGCAATCCTAAACCATAGGAAGAAAAGTGTGAAAATGGACAGCCTTGGAATAGCTCCATTCTTGATACACTAGCAGTTAAACTATCTCCATATAAGCTGTCGCTCACGTCAGTTGGAAGTGTTTGCTCGCGATTTTGATAAAATAAACTACCTAACACACGGTCACGCAAAGTCTTCCATTCTCGTTTTTGGTCAAACGTATTGTATACATCCCACCAAACAGTAGAGATTGGATAATGTCGTTTCCATTGCTGAAGCTGCGAAGCTAAGTAAGATACCGTTTTGATTGGCGTTGTAATATATTCAAGTTGCTCTTCTTCAGTCAAATCAGTTGGGTCTTGTACAAGTAATTCTTCACGAAGTGTCGGATACAAGTCTTTTATACGTTTTATAAATATAGACGGCACTAACGACTTTCCTTCTTCATTCGCTAATGAATAAGACAACCATAATTGATTGGACGCTGAACTAACCGCAAGATACAATAAAAACTGCTCATCTAATAGCTGTTGCTTCCCTCCAGGAGCTAGCTGCAAGCCGTGATGTGATAATTGCTCTCTTTCATCTTCATTTAATACGCCATGTTCACTTGGTATCGCTGGAATAACTCCATCATTTATACCAAGAATGAACGTTGCCTTGAGATGTGAAAAACGAGAGTGTTCAAAATCCCCCACTACAACTTGGTCAATCGCAGGTGGAACTAGTGCAAAACGTAGCGCCTCAAGCCCAGCTTCCATTGTTTGTTGAAATATCGAAAAAGGTATTTCTTCTTTCCCCATTAGCTCAACAAATTGATCTAACAAATCGACAACGGCACTCCAAACTTGCCCGTGCTCTTTTGCTTTGCTAACTTCACCCGATTGTTCTGTTTGCAATCGCCATTTTTCAAGCTTTCCAGGTACGTTAATCTCTTCTAACAAAAGATATAACGCTTCAGCAAATTGAACACCCGTTTTAGCCTTTTTTAATCGTTCTTCGAATTGAAGTAATGGATTGGAGATGAGTATCCGAAGGTCATGAATCTTTTGCTCCATTTCTTCTTCAGCAGATGTTTTCGCTAATCCTTGATCGTCAATACCTATAATTCTACGATATTGCCATTTCTTTGTTGTATCTTTCCACCTATAGCCTTGAATTCCATAAGCTAAAACGTAATTCTCTAATAAGTCGAAGTCTTCGCGTAAGCTCATTTCATCTTCATCGACTGGGAATAAAAGGTCCGTTTTTACTGCTCTGAAAACTGATTCATACCTAAAACCACTACTGACAATTTCAAGTGCAGAACGAATAAACTCGATTAACGGGTGATGAAGCATCGAGCGCTTTTGATCGATAAATACAGGAATTTCGTATTCAGTAAACACGGTTTCTAGTAAGTCATGATACAGACTTGTATTTCGAAGAATGATTGCCATATCTCTATAGCGATAATTTTGCTCACGAACTAATCGTAAAATTTCCTTCGCTACACCTTCTACTTCTGCACGTCTGTTTACAGCACCACGTAATAAAACTCCTTCACTACTTTTCGATTGTACAGTTGGTCTTGACTCATAATGCTGTTCAATGTGAGCCAAAGATGAAGTTGTTGATCTTTTGTTATGCTGTAAGACTTGTACTTCCACCTTCTGTCCAACTCTATCTGCTATTTCATTCAACTGGAAATAGGTTTTACCAGTCATATGAAATAAATGAAGCTCATGTGGTTGATGCGTAAGTGGCTTGTCCAATGTTAATGCAATTTTCACAGATTGACATGTATCAATGAGCTTTTCTAAAACAACAAGCTCTTGTGGTGTAAAGCTGTGAAATCCATCAATTAAAATAGTCGCTTCTTTTAAATAAGTGGATGATGGGATCTTTTCCGCTAGTAAACGTAAGTAATCCTCTGAATCTACATATTTATCAAAAAGCTGCTTTTCAAATTCATTATAAATAATTGAAAAGTCATGTAGTTTATGAAGCAAGGTAATATCACGTTGTTCCGATTTCTCAAGTTCTTCTACTTGATGACGCATTCCCTCAGATGTAATGCAATAACGTTTACACTCGTGAATCATATTTTCGATTTGATCAATAAAGCCAGCTTTCTCGGCTGCCTTTCCGTATAAAAGAAAATCATGTTTTCTGTTTTCAATGATTTTTCTAATTAACATATTTGTTCCGACATTATCTAAATGTAGTCTACTCATTCCACCTGTTTCTTGAAGAACACGCCAAGCAAGTCTAGTAAAGCTAAATACTTGTGCTCGCAATATCCCGCCAAGTCCTGGTGTTTGGACTAAATCGTACTCAATTTGAAAGGTCATTTGATCAGGTACTAAATACACCATTGGCGATCCAATTGGTGCTTTTAAAAGGTCTTGACGTACTTCTTCTAAAAGCTGATACGTTTTTCCACTTCCTGATCTTCCGACTACTATTTGAAGGGTCATCTTTTAACATCTCCCCTATTTTAAGTGGCTGCGTTAAACATCATTGCTTAACATAGCTATAAGTAATAAAATCTCTAGCTTTATTCTACTGTAACTCCAGCCTATATATCAATGAACTACCACTTGGAAAGACTTTGAAACCGATTTGCGGCTAATTGCATATTGTGTAACATAGTTGACTGTCACGGGTGGTGATTTCATGTTCATATCTAAAGCAAAAGCAAAAAGTATAGCTTGGTTACTTATTATTGCCGGAATGTTTGTTGCTTGTAACATTTATACACTTATTCCAATTTACACAGTGATTTCTAGCGAGTGGGAAGTCACAACTTCCTCACTAACTTGGGCTAGTACGTCGTTCACCCTTTTATATGCAGTTGGGTTATTAATCTTTGGACCACTTTCTGATAAACTTGGCCGCAAGGAAATTATCGTACCCGGCATGTTCTTATTCTCCATTTCAAGTCTACTCGTTTCCTTTTCACAATCACCTAGCGAACTCATTTTATTTCGGGGATTTCAGGGGTTTGCAGGCGGAAGCTTTGCGCCTGTTGCATTTGCATATACGTTTGATTTGTTTCAAGGGAAGTTCCGTATATTTGTTCTTTCCTTAATCAATACAGGCTTTTTAGTTGCTGGTATACTTGGTCAAATCATTAGTGCAGGGCTAACCGAGCTGATCGAATGGCGTACCGTGTACCAATTCTTTAGCATAAGCTACTTTGTTTTTTTTATTTTTTTCATCATTCTTTTACCGAGAATGAAAGCTTTAACAACCACTGAAAAAATGATTCCTGTTAAACTGTTATGCTCGTTATTTATTTCAAAAAAGTTATTTTATTGCTACGCCATTACTTTTAGTTTATTACTTACGACAGTGTCTTTTTACGATGCTGTTAGTCAGTATCTTTCCAGTTCGTTTACCGTTTCTGAAATGTTTATTGTTCGTGGAATTGGTTTATTTGGAGCAATTCTTTCCTTGTGGGGTGGGGCCATTCAAGTAAGATATGGTGATAAAGGTAGCTTGGTGATCGGGTTCGCTTTATTGCTAGTAGGTTTATCTTTTATGATGATTTTTCCTTCATACTTAGTTATTATGTTTTCTTCCATTTTATTAATTGCAGCAATTAGTATACTCATCCCGACGATTATTTCAGTAATTGGAACAATTGGAATAGAAAACAGAGGTAGTACAATTGCTTTATATTCGTTTACGTTGCTTGTTGGAGCTAGCTTCGGCTCGTTACTAACAGCAGTTTTTGATTTCCGAGGAGTGTTATTTTTTTTATTTGTGTACGGAATTATAAATTTAATTCTCACTTTTCAAATTTCTTATCCTAATTCTTCCGATTAACTAGTAAAATAGTAGTGTGTATAATTTAGTCAAAGCGGGATATCATGCTAAAAGTACTAGTACTTATTCATGTTTTATCTGCAATTATTGGAGTCGGACCAACTTTTTTCGGGCATGTATTGTATCGAAAAAAACAAAACGCCGAGGATTTACGTCATTCTATGAAATTATCTAATTTTCTTAATTTCTTTCCCAAAATCGGTGGAACTCTTGCTGTAGTAACTGGTATTATCCTTGTTGTTGTAGGAAATTACGGCTCATTTTTCACGACGTTATGGCTTATTGGCTCATTAGTCATTTATATTCTCATTCAAATTGTTGTCATTGCCATTATTGATCCAAAAGCGAAAAAGCTGGCTGCTGGGTTTTTGCTGAAGGAAACAAAACAGCTACAGACTTACCTACAGAACAAACGAACCAACTCCTTTCTATTAATAAGCTATTCTACGTTGCAACTACATTAGGAACTTTATTGTTTATTTTTATGATTTGGAAACCTTATTAATTTAGAAAAGAGACTGGGACATAACTAAATAAATCATCCTCAAAGGAGAATAATATCTAAATTATTCTACCTATTAAATCGTATTCTTTTTTCGTAGACTTTGTTATTTATTCATCGGTTAAGCAGGAAGAATAAGTTCGTTCCATTGCGCTGCAGACACTCGCTTTCCCCGGGGAGGAAGCTGAGCCTCCTCGGCTACGCCTGCGGGGTCTCAGCCTTTCCTCTACTTCCCGCAGGAGTCGAGTGTCTTCCGCTCCATTCCACTTGTAGTAAAAAATAGTATGCACAATTAAACAAATCTATTGAACACAACAAATAAAGACCCGAACGATTAGGTGGAAGATTCATTAAAATCTCTCCTAATCGTTCGGGATTATCATTGGCTGAAATACTTATGTCCCAGCCTCTTTTACGTTATAAAGCTAGATATTCATCACGAAGAACTCCGTAAAGAAGCATGTCATATCGTAGATTATCTCTTTCTAAAAATGATCGATATGTACCTTCCTTTTGAAAGCCTAGAGATTCGTATAAGGCAATCGCCCGTGTATTGTATTCAAACACAGTTAACTGTAGGCGGTAAAGATTAAATTCATGAAAAGCAAGGTCCATGGCTAAACGTAATGCCTCCTTGCCAATCCCCTTCTTACGGTTGTTATTACCGATACCGATTGAAACCCAAGCTGTACGATGGTTCCACAATATTCCGTCCAAACCTACAACTCCAACAATTTCATTTGTTCCATTTAAACGAACTGCAAATAAATAATCCTTCTCTGAATCCAGCTCTACCATTTTTTGAATATCTCTTTCTCGTTTCGGTATCGCAAGGAGTGCATCCATATTACGAGTGAACTCCTCTTCTTGATACCAACTCGTGATGGCAGGAACGTCCTCTTCCTTTAAACGATCTAAATAAACATTATCTCCCTTTAATAACGAAAATCGAATCATCTGGTATCCCCCTCTATATATCTTCTTTTATTGTATAAGAGGGAACGTTCTTTTGGAATAATTAACTAATTAAACACTCATATTTTGTTTGTAAATGTTTTTTATCGATTTTTCCAACGTGTGTTTTCGGTAGTTCTACCATAATCCAAAAGTATTTTGGAACTTTATAGCTACCTAGTTCTTTTAAACAAAAATCCTTCAACTCCTGTTCTGTTACAGAATGTCCTGGGAATAAGGATACAAATGCTGATACAACTTCTCCCCATTTCGAATGAGGCAATCCAACTACCGCTACTTCAGATACAGACGGATGATTTTGCAAGCATTGCTCAACTTCAAGTGGGTATACATTCTCTCCACCCGTAATAATCATTTCTTTTTTACGTCCCACAATATAATAGTAGCCTTCCTCATCATATTTTGCTAAATCGCCTGTATGTAGCCAACCATTTTTAAGTGCTTCATTTGTTGCAACTGGATTGTTCCAATAATGATCAAAGACATGATTACCATACAGTAGAAGCTCTCCAACCTCATTCATCTTCGCTTCGGTTCCATCTTGTTTTAAGATTTTTGCTTTATTGAACATCATCGGCATTCCGATGGAACCTTTCTTTTTCATAGCGAGTTTTGGGTCAATGTAAAAATTATTAGGTCCAGCTTCCGTGAGTCCATAACCTTCTTTAAATGCAACACCTTTTTTCATAAACGCTTCATATATCGTTAAAGGACAAGGTGCCCCTCCTGACAAAAACGTTCTCATGCTTTCAAATTTCGCACGCTTAAAGGATTCTGTTAGAGTAATCAAATGATACATTGTAGGAACCATTAGTAAAATCGTACACTTTTCTTTTTCAATTAATTGTATTGTATGTTCCGGATCAAAGTCTCTAGCTATCAGAACACTTCCACCCATTATCAAAATTGGGAGAGTGAGTGCGTTTAAGCCACCTGTATGAAATAATGGCAAGTACGTCAACGTAACATCTGATTCTGTTAAGTTCCAGCTAACAATTGTATTAATAGCATTCCATTTAATATTCGAATGAGTAAGTACAACACCTTTTGATTTTCCCGTTGTTCCTCCAGTATAAATAATCGTAAGTGGATCACTCTCTGTTAACGACGAGTCCGTTTCTACAGGTGTATTGATTGAAAAAATCAAATCATATTGTTCGCTGTCAACTTTGATTGTGTCATTTATGGACGGAAGTAAATGCTTGAAGCGAGAATGGTAGCCAATAAAGTTTGGTTTACAGTCCTCTTGAATGGCTTGAATTTCTGCTTTGGATAATCTCCAATTGATCGGAACAAAAATTGCCCCTATTTTCATACAAGCAAATAAAAAGTCAAAATAACATATATCATTAGGACAAAGGAGTGCAACACGATCACCCTTTTTAATCCCCTTGTTTAATAAAAAATTTGCAAAAGAATGAGCGCGATTGCCCAAATCTTTGTACGTATACCGGCTATTATTTTCTCCATCGATGATGGCAACCTTATCTGGCGTCAGCTGTGAACGCTTCTCAACCCAGTCCAAATCCCATCTCACAGCACTCTCTCCTTTTTCACACGTTTTCATATGACTTACTATAAGGAAGAGTAGTTGCAAATGAGTTACATGACGAGTGACCGTGGTTTATGCTTCGATTTCCCTCTAAAATTCTTCAAATTTGGAATATATGCTTCAAAAATTTCTCATATATGCATCACTTTTACTATTTATGCGCCTAAATGCTATTCAAAAAAAAATATAAAGTTCAACTATATAGTTGAACTTTATAATTGAGGTATGTATAATAATATTAAGTTCAACTGTATAGTCGAACTGTATAAGGAGGTTAACGAGTATGAAACACAAGCTTTTACCGCTATCTGAAACGATGCATTATATTTTACTTGCACTTAGAGAACCTCTACATGGTTATGCAATTATGCAGAAAGTAGAGGAAATGAGTGAAGGAAAAGTAATATTAGCAGCAGGAACACTATATGGAGCTATCGATAATTTAAGCAAACATAATTGGATCTCACCCGTAGAAGGGGAAACCGGAAGAAGAAAAGTATATGTAATTACTCAACAAGGTGAAGATGTGCTTGCCTTTGAAAAATCAAGATTAGCACATATTTTATCTCTGTACGAAATGGGGGGAAGGTAAATGAAAAAGTTTAAATGGTTTGCAAATGTACTCAAGGAGAAGCAATGGATAAATCATATTTTGGATAAAGGATACATGTGTACTGAAATCAATTTCCTTGGAGTGTACTCCTTTGTTCCCACAAGCAATTCTTATGTAATTCAGCTTGATTTTCAAGATTATATGAGCAAAGATAAATTTGAAGAATACAAAGCCATGTATGAGGACTTTGGGTGGGAGCTTATTAAGGGGTCTCGTTTCGGTGGTATCCAATATTGGCAAAAAGCAGCAGATGGTAAAGATGAAATATTCTCGGATATTCCTTCTCAAATTACTTATTATAAGCGATTGAAGAATTACTCTTCTACGTTTGCTATTTTGTCTTTCTTATATGTGGTCACCATTTATGATGGAGAATGGCTTTCTGGATTATTTAATATAAAAGCGAGTTACTTGACACAAGGGTTATGGGAGATGGAAGGTTCATTATTTTGGAAGGCATTTATATTTGAAACACCTTTTGCTATGTTACGTTTTCTTTTACCATGGTTTTTTGTTATTTCGGCTGTAATGTTCATTTATTCGTATTTACAATACGAAAAGAAGAGAAAAGAATTTCAATCTTAAACTTTAGTTATTAAAAAGCAGGAGTCAGATGATTCTCCTGCTTTTACTATTATCCTATTTCTTTACACTCTTTCTAAAAACACAGCTGCTCCCATTCCACCACCAACACATAAGGAAGCAATACCTTTATTCAATTCCCTGCGATGAAGTTCATGCACAAGACTTGTTACAATTCTGGCTCCTGTACAACCAATTGGATGCCCTAAGCTGATACCGCTACCGTTAACATTTACAATTTCACGGTTCAATCCAAGTTCTTTTTCAACAGCTAAGTATTGTGCAGCAAACGCTTCATTAACTTCGATTAGGTCAGCATCTTCTAACGACCAGCCTACTCTCTCTAGTCCTCGCTGAATACTTGGAACTGGCCCTCTTCCCATTACCTTCGGATCGACTCCTGAGACTTGGAAGCCTACAATTCTAGCTAAAGGCTGGATTCCTTTTTGCTTTGCTGTTTCTTCATCCATTAATACTAAAGCAGCTGCTCCATCATTTAATCCTGAAGCATTACCAGCAGTTACCGTACCGTCTTTACGGAAAACTGTTTTAAGTTTGACTAAGTCTTCTTTCGTAAGTGTTGGACGTGGATGCTCATCCTTCGTTATCACTGTTTCCCCTTTACGAGACATCAACGTAATCGGTACAATTTGTGAATCAAAGTAGCCATGGGAGATTGCATTGACTGCTCGTTGATGACTAAGTAAAGCTATTTCGTCTTGCTCTTCACGTGTAATATTGTGTATGTCAGCTAAATTTTCAGCTGTCTCTCCCATCATAATATGATGAATAGGGTCCTCTAATATCTCCCATACTGTATCCGTTACTTGGCTATGCTGCATTCTCGCTCCCCATCGATGCTGTTTTAACAAATATGGACTTGAGCTCATCGCCTCAACTCCACCCGCCACAACTACATCTGATAAGCCTGATTGAATTTGCAAAGCAGCAGATATAACAGCCTGCATTCCTGAAGCACATTGACGCTGGATTGTATAACCTGTCGTTTCATCAGAAAGGCCGGCAAGTAATGCAGCCGTTCTAGCTGTATTGGGCTGGTCCGTTCTTTGAATACAGTGACCTAAAATAACCTCATTTACCTCATCATTTCCAAGTTTACTTCTCGATACTGCCTCCTTTAATACTGGCACAATTAAATCTGTTGGTAGTAAGTCTTTAAACACACCACCGAAATCTCCAATTGGTGAACGTACTGCTGAAGTAATGACTACATTTCTCATCTAATAATCCTCCTTGATAAATAGACAGCTTTTCTTACATCATAATTCCGCCGTCTACGTGTAATACAGTTCCTGTTACATAATTTGAATCGTCTGAAGCTAAGTATAAATACGCTTTTGCAATATCCTCTGGTTTTCCTAAGCGCTGAAGTGGAATTGTAGCAACCAGTTGCTGGATTACCTTTTCTGGCACAGTTTGAACCATCGCTGTATCTGTAAATCCTGGAGCAACGGCATTAACATTAATTCCTTTACGTCCTAATTCCTTCGCCCATGATTTTACCATTCCGATTACACCTGCTTTTGCGGCAGCGTAGTTTGTTTGACCAACATTTCCATAAACACCTGAAACGGAAGAAGTTACAACAATCTTTCCTTTTCTGTTTTCAACCATATATGGAACAACAGCTTGTGTGCAATGGAAAACTCCTGTTAAGTTAACATCAATCACTTGTTTAAAATTTTCTTGTGTCATTTTCGTAAGCATTGCATCACGTGTAATTCCGGCGTTATTAATTAATATGTCAATTTTTCCGTACATATTAACTGTCTTCGCTACCATGTTATCAACACTTTCACGATCTGCTACGTTTACTTGAACAAATAAAGCGTCTGCTCCATTCGCTCGAAGATCGTCAGCTTGTTTAGCACCTTGCTCTTCATCATAGTCAGCTAATACGACCTTTGCTCCTTCTTTAGCAAAAAGTTTCGCAGCCTCTAGTCCGATTCCGTTTGCTCCTCCAGTAATAATCGCAACTTTATTTTCTAGTCTCAATTCGTTTCCCCTACTTTCTTTCCTAAAAATGATGTCACAACATCTACTAGTTGGCTAAGGTCATCTACTAATGCTGAATGACCACAACCTTTGAGCTCAACAGCCGTTACGATTGATTCATTTAAGTCTACAGCAATTTCATCTGTCATTGACTTTAGAACAACCTTATCATTTTCTCCGTTTAACACTAACGTTGGAATCGTGATTTTATCTACTAGATTTGTTCCTTCGGTGACACCATTATGATGTTTACTAAGATTAAACGTATTTAACGCATGATACACTTCGGCTAAGTTACGCTGAGTTAGCATATCATCAATATATTCCTCATACTTCTCTGCTGTCGGTTGGTTTTGATCATAAATAGATGCATTCCATATCATACGCAATAATTCACGATTACCTGAGTTATAAGCTTCTTGAATAGGGATTGTTCGAATTGGGTCCTGCTTAATTTCGTCTAATGTACGATAGCGCTTAGTAAAATCAATTTGCCCTTGTTCATTTACACCATAAAACGGATAACCTCTTGTTGAAACTGAAGCTAGCAAAATGAGTTCAGTGGCATATCCTGGATAGTCAGCTTGGAATTGCATGACCACTCCACCACCTGTTGACCAGCCCATCATTGCAAAATCTTTTAATCCAAATGCATCTACAAAGAGCTTTACATCATCTGTGAAATCTTTAATACTAGTAATCGGCTTTTTGTAAGTTGATTCACCAAATCCGCGAAGATCAACAGCTATAATATGATATTCCTTTGGTAATGCTTCAATTAATAAATCCCAATGTTTAGAGGACGTCATATTTCCATGAACTAAAAGTAACGTTTTTTCTCCACCTTCACGTTCGCGGTAACACAATGTTTCACCATTGGTTAATCCTACTTTGTTTATTTGGATACTCATCAACTACATTCCTCCTTTTTAAGTAAGCGCATTCAAAATATTTACTTACTTACCCCATCGAATAGTTGTTGCCCCCCAAGCATAGCCGATTCCTGCACTGACAAGCACAACAATATCACCGCTTTTCAACTTGCCCTCCTGCTGTGCTAATTGAAGAGATAAAATCTGATCGATTTGACCGATATGTCCATAGTTTTCTAGATATATAGATTGATCCTCACGCAATCCAAGTTCATCTAATACATAATCGTGTGCTGACTTCTTCATATGTAGAATGCCAATGAAGTCAATATCCCGCTCTGTTAGCCTGCTTTTTTCTAAAGATTTCCGGATGACCTTAAGGAAGTTTACCATTGATTTCTCTTCTAAACGCTGTTTCATACTTTCAGGATCTGTAACATCTAGCATATTCCGTTTATGTTGAATGGCTTCTGGTGTAATCGGCTCCTTCGTTCCACCTGCTACTACGACTACATCCAAAGAGAAGGAACCGTCTGTCATAATATGACTATCTAGCAATTCATTCTCTTCATACCCCTTTTGCAGGATAATCGCTCCACCACCTGCCGATAAGTTATACATAAACCTTGTTCTAGGATTCTCATAATCTATAAAATCAACATTTCGATATCCACCAGCTAGTAACACTGTATTGATAGAGTCATCGGCTTTCATCATGTCCTTTGCCACTTTAAGAGCCATCACTGTCGTTCCACATCTAAGTGCTACGTCATACGCCCAAGCATTGAGTGCTCCTACTTCTTGTTGCAGCTTAATACCCGCAGTCCAAAGGGGATACTCTTTATGTTCTTCGCCAATATAGATGACTAAATCAATATCAAGTGGATCAATTCCCGCTTTATCTATCGCTTCCTTTGCAGCGAGTATACCCATTTGACAAGTATGATCGTCTGGTCCTGGTATTGGCTTTTGCTTAATACCAAGTTTACTTTCTACTATTTCTTTAGGAATACCCGATTTTCCTGCTAATTCTTCGCTAGTCATAACTGTTTTTGGTAAATAGATGCCCGTACTCCTAATCCCAACTAAAACCACATCATTCACTCCCCAAGTACTCTTTTCATATAAACCATCATATCGTCAAGGCTTTGAACGGCGATTTCTTCCTCTCCTTGAACATGCTTTACTTTAATTCTCCACACTTTTTCTCCTGTAATTTCTTGCACATCAACACATGTACAACGTATAACAAACGAAGTGATCGGTTGAAAGGTATCTTCCATGCCCATATTCTCCTTCCTACCCAGCAACATCCGCTTTTTGCTCTGTTCCTTGCTTTTCTTTTACTCGAGCATATTTTCGTTTTTCGAACCAATGCATGGTTGTTCCAACGATTCCTTTTGGGAAGAACATAACTGAGAGGATATAAACGATCCCAAATAAAATAATCCATCTCTCGAATATCCAATGTACTTTTGCAAGGCCAGTTAACCAGTGGTGAGCAAATTCAATAATACCAGCACCTAAAATTGCTCCCGTTAATGTTCCAACTCCACCAATAATCGTCATTAATAATGCATCCAATGTGATATCCATCGTGAAAACAGACGTATTGACGAAACGAAGTGTAAGTACATAAAAGGATCCGGCAAAACTTGCTATCACACCAGCTATTACACTAGCAATTACTTTGTAATGAAGAATATGAAATCCAAGAGATTCTGTTCTAGATTCATTTTCCCTTATCGCTTGCAACACCTTTCCAACTGGTGAGGATGTAAAACGTCTTAATCCAAAGAATACTAGGATCATAAGTAGTAGAGATGTGAAATAAAGTACTTCCCTGTCTTTAAATGCATCTGGAATACTGAACGTAAATCCGTCATTTCCGTGTGTAACGGAACGCCATTTTTGTGCTAATACTAAAAACAACCCAGCAAAGGCCATTGTTAGCATTGCGTAAAAGTGGCTTTTCAATCGTAAAGAGAGAACGCCTACGATAAAGCTCACGATTGCTGAAAGTACAGCTCCAATAAGTAAACCTGTTACTAAGGCAAGAATCGACCCATCCATTCGGTCTAGAAATATTCCTGTCGAGTATGCCCCGATTCCAAAGAACATCGCATGACCAAATGATACAATTCCGGTATATCCAAGTAATAAATCATAGCTCATGGCTAGAACCGCAAATATAAAAATTTGAGTAAATAATATGAGCATTGCCCGTTCATCATTTATAAAAGGGAAAAGGACTAACAGTAACCCAATTATGATGTAATAAAACAATGGTTTTTGAAAATTTATTCGTAATTTATTCAATCCTCTCACCCCTTTTTCAATTGAAATAACCCTTGAGGTCTAAATATCAATACGATCATCATTAACATCATGTTGACGGCAAGAGATAATTCAGGTACGAAATATGCCATTAAAGAACCAGTGACTCCAACTAAAATCGCTGCCATAACTGAACCCGTTATACTTCCCATTCCTCCGATTACTACAACGATGAAGGCAAGGATCGCAAATTCCATCCCCATTTCTGCATAAATCACACCAGAATACGGTCCCAGTAATACTCCACCAAGTGCTGCCATCGCGGAACCAATCATAAACACATACATAAAAACTCGTTTAATGTTTATTCCTAACGCTTGAACCATCTCTTTGTCCATAACACCTGCTCTTACCACTAAACCGAGCTTAGTTTTGGTTAGTAAAAGATGAATTGCCACAAACACTAAAAACCCAACAATTATGATAAATAAACGATATTTAATAAGGATAATTTCTCCCCATTCCCAGCTTCCTGTTAACCACTCAGGTGTTTTTGCGCTTAACTGGTTTGGTCCCCAAACTACCTTTAACATCTCCCCTAACACGAGCATAACTCCAAGAGTGATTAAAATTTGTTGCACATGATTCCCGTAAACTGGCCCAATAATAAACTTCTCCATTAACAAGCCTAAAATAAGTCCTACAGCGAGTGCACATATAATACCGACTACGAAACTATCCGTAACGCCATACGACCATACCCCGGCATACGCTCCCCATGCAAACAAGCCACCGTGTGCAAAATTTAAGACATCCATTAATCCGAAAATAAGCGTTAACCCTGCTGCAAGTAAGAAAATTAACATCCCAGTCGCTAAACCATTTATGAGCAAATTAATTAATACTTCCACTAAACTTCCTCCCTTCTTACGCAATCCCTAAATATTTTTTACGTAGTATTTCATCCTGCTTCAATAAGTCCATTTCTCCATCTAGTACTGTTCTTCCATCATCGACAATGTAAAAGTAATCGCCAATGTTACTTGCCATCATGAAATTTTGTTCAACTAAAATAATCGTTGCTTCCTTTTTTAATTCTTGAATAGCATTCATTACACTCTCTACGACGATCGGCGCGAGGCCCTTACTCGGCTCATCAATTAACATCAACTCATTATTTCCGATAAACGCTCTTGAGATGGAGAGCATTTGCTTTTGACCTCCGCTCAGTGTTCCACCTGCCTTTTTCCAAAACTTCTTTAAATCTGGAAACAATTCTAAGATCCAATCAAGTCGTTTCATTGTTTCGCCATCTTGTTTTCGAATGGCTACCTTCATATTTTCTTCTACAGTTAAATCGGCAAATATCCCTTGGTTTTCTGGTACATAGCCAATTCCTAGTTTTGCAATTTCGTAGGTTGGAAGGTTTTGAATCTCTTTTTCTTTAAAGATAATCTTTCCTTTTGCTGCAGAATTAAGCCCCATTATTGAACGAAGTGTTGTCGTTTTCCCAGCTCCGTTTCTACCCAGTAGAACTGTAACTTCCCCCTTTTTGGCAACGATAGAAACTCCCTGTAAAATATGATATTGCTCGATGTACGTTTCAATATGTTCCACCTTAAGAAGCATCGTATAAGCCCCCTAAATATGCTTTTTGTACTGTTTCGTTATCCATAATTTCTTTTGGTGTTCCATCTGCTAACAAGCCGCCATTAAATAGAACTGTAACTGAGTCAGATAAGTCTAGAATCATATCCATCTTGTGTTCAATTAGAATGATTGTTCTTGAACCTTCATCTTTTATTTGTTTAATTACTTCAAGAATGGTCGGAACTTCTTCAATCGACATTCCAGCTGTTGGTTCATCAAGAAGAATCACTTCTGTTTCTAACGCTAACAACATCGCAATTTCCAGCTTTCTTTTTTCACCGTGAGCTAAATTTTTTGCGAGTGAATGTGCTTTAGAATCAAGTAGTACTTTCCGAAGTAACTCATAGGATTCTTCTTCATGTCCCCGAAAGCTTTGAAAATGAGATAGAAAATTATAACGAACTCCATGCTTTGACTGTACCGCGAGTCTAACATTTTCAAGTACCGTTAAATTTGGAAACACATTTGTAATCTGAAAGGAACGACCAATTCCCCTGCGTGTGCGTTCTGTTGGAGATAGCTTCGTAATGTTTTCTCCTTTAAAAAGAACTTCACCTTTTGTCGGTGACAATTGCCCACTTAATAGGTTGAAAAATGTTGTTTTCCCTGCACCGTTTGGACCAATGATTGATTTAAAATGCTTCGATGGCACAGAAAAATTCACATGATCAACAGCTGTATGTGCACCGAATGCAATTGTTAAATCTTTCGTTTCAATAATGTTGCTCATTCTCTATCACCTTCTTATTTAGAATGAAAAGGAACTTAGGGCTATACCATAAGTTCCTCTTAGTTTTACAAATTACTTATTTCGAATTGGCGGAGCTGTTTCTTCTGGTGTTAGCTCACGGATTAACACAGGAACTGGATAGTCAACTCCGTCTTTCTTTTCTAGGCGAATTGCATATAGTGATTGCAGTGCTTGGTGATCTTCTGCTCTAAATGTCATTTTTCCTTTAGGTGTTTCGAAGCTCATTCCTTCCATTGCTTCAATTAATGTTTCCGCGTCTGTATTACCTTCTGTTTTCTTTATTGCTTCTACAATTGCAATTGCTGCACTCATTCCACCTGGAGTGAACAGGTCAGGTACTGTACCGTCAAAACGCTTCTTATGCTCTTCAACTAACCACTTATTAATATCATTCTGTGGTAGATCATGATAATAAACGGTGAAGCCTTCCATTCCAACTAATGCATTCATAGTTGAAAGAGCTGCAATATCAGGAGCACCTGTCGAAATCTTAATTCCTTTTTCTTGTACCTTCATATCAGAAATTTGGTTCCAAGGAGAGTTCGCTCCTGCCCAAACAACAAATAAGTAATCAGGTTTTGCTTCAATAATCTTTTGAATGTTTGATGTAAAGTCAGTTGCAGCTGGATCTGCATATTCTTCATGTACGATTTCAGCACCAAGATCTAACGCAGCTTCTTTGAAGGCTGCTATTCCATCTTGACCGAAAGAGGAATCTGGAGCGAATGTTGCTATTTTCACACCTTTATCTGCGATTGCAGCAGCTCCTGCTACAGCATCCTGTGAAGAGTTACGAGCTGTTCTGAATATATACTTATTAAACTCAGAACCTGTGATACTATCAGCAACCGCTGGTTCAACAACCATAATTTTTTCATATTCTTCCGCAAGTGGTAATACCGCTAGTGTGTCTCCAGAGCTTGATGAACCAACTAAGAAATCGACTTCATCTTCCTCTAATAATTTTGTTGCTTTTTGAATCGCAACCTCAGGTTTTGTTTCCGTATCTTCCACGATAAATTCAATTTTTTGACCGTTGACTTCTCTCGTTCCATCCGTTGCATAATCTAAGCCTAGCTCAAAGCCTTGAATAGATTGCTTACCGTACGCTTCGAGAGGACCAGTCATGGATGCTAGAACACCAACTTTAATTGGTTTCCTGCTTTCCTTAGAATTTTCATTTCCCTCAGATCCCTCATCTGTAGTAGTTGTGCCGGAACATGCTGATAAAAGAAGAACAAATGCAAGCATTAATAAAGATAAACTACGATGCCATTTTTTCTTACTCATGTAATTTCCCCCTTTTTCGTTACATCTCCTAACGTGGAAACGTTGATTGTATCGTAATCGGTAGTAGTTACAAATGAGTTACAAATTATGAGAACTGAGAATGAGCTTCCACTAGCATGGGTCACTATTCCTCAACCTAAGAAAAAAACGCAAGTGCTCTAGTCTCTTGTGGACTGCACCTGCGTTATTGGTTTCTCTGGATGAATTTTCTGTTAGCTTAGAAGTAGTATCCATGTTTTGGGTGTTGTCGTCGCATATTCAATTTCTTAATAGACGGATTTAATAATATATCAGCCAGTTGATGCCTATTCCTGCGAAATCAGCTTACTTACGGGCGAGTTTTGAAAACCTATCGGCGAACACCTTGCTTTTCAGCTATGAAAGCGATGTATCACGTATCCTCACACTATTCGGCAAAACTTTATAGATTCATTGATACTCCTGTCTACCCCATCTTCGTAATCATTTCATACATTTGTTTAGTCGGTTCCATAGGCTCTACGCCTAATTCTTTTTCCAAGCTATTACAGCATTTTTTGTACCATCTGATTGCTAAGGGACGGTTATTTTTTTGATAGAAGCAATACATTAATAGTCGGTATGCTTCTTCCCACGTGTTATCTTTTTCTAAAATGTTTTCACACCAGTGAATGGCTTCATCGTATTGTGATTTTTGGACTGACAGTTGAGCGAGTTTTTCTGCTCCTCTGAGATAGTAGACGAGTAACCGTTCTCTCTCTGAAATGCACCATTCTTCATAGCGACGCTCAGGTAAATAGTCGCCGTCATATAGTTCAAGTCCTTTTGATAGAAAGTTAAAAGCCTTTTCATTATCTTTTTCTTTTAACCCCGCTCGGATCCAACGCTCGAATTCCTCTGCATCTAAATAGATGCTTGCTTTCGGGTTCACGCCGTACGATTGACCTTCACGCTTAAAGAAGAACGGATTGGTCCTTGCTTTTCGATGGGGCTCAACCGCATTATGAAGCGCATTAAAAGCTACTTTAAAATCTCTAGATGCTGCTTTTTCATCTACGTCCGACCATAATAATTGGGACAATGTATCCTTTTGGATATAGTTATGTCGTCTCGTGATGAAAAGCTCGAACAATTCCTTCGCTTTTCCTCTTTGCCAATCCTTTTCACGTACTTCTTTATCACCAATCCATACTTTAAATCTCCCTAACGTTTGGACTCTTAGCGTATAACCAGGGTGACTTTCCACATCATGAAGTCCAAGCTCATTTAATAAATATGTTACATATTGTCTTTGTATCCCTTGAGCTTGTGCTTCAATAAGTAATGGTGTAATTGATTGTAAATCTCTAGGTCCAAAGATTGTTGGCTGCGTAAGAACAAATTCATAGTTTCCGATTTGAACATAATTTAAGAAACTAGTAAACACTTCCTGAAATTGTGTCCATTTTTCAAGTTGATAATAAAGAATCGATTTCCAAAGCATTGAAACACAAATTCCATATTGGTCCCCGCAAAAGTGGAATTGGTCATTTGCTTTATTTAACCAATCCTCCGCTTCTTCTACTTTCCCAGCATATGAGAATGTAATGGCGATACATAATTTAATGCACGCGGAAAGCCATGAGTCATTCACTCTTTCTGTTTCAGCAAGAGCGAGTTTTCCGATTTCCATCGCCTTTTCATAAGCTCCATCTGATCCATAAACAATAGAAAGTCCCATTAAAGGCTCAGCCTTCCCGCGCGGCACATCTAAATCATCCATCATATGAAGGGCTGTATCGTAACATTTTTTCGCTAAGCTAGAGTCATAGCGTCCTATTAGCTGCACAGCATGCCCCATACGGATCCAACCGCACGCTTCTACAAAAGGAGCCTTATAACGGATGCCCTCTTGAATCCCTATCTCAGCCAACTCCTTTGCTGATTCAGGCTTCCCTACAAAGCATTCAATTAACGACAATAACAAATTCGTTTCTCGATGTGATTGTTGGAGGTGTGAATGCGTTTCTTGAAGCTCATAGTTTTTCTTATTTAATAGGATTCGTTTTGCTTCACCTAGCTGCCCTGTCCGTAGCTTTAACCTCGCTTCTAAATTTCCGATGTCCTGGAGCAAATCATGTTCAATTGCTTTTTCAAACCACTTTTCTGCTTTTTTAGCTTGCCCTGCATTTACTAAATTTTCGGCCATTAAGCAATAGAGTCGAGCTTTTTCTATATTTGAAGCGTTTTCATTTTTCTCCATAATTTCAATCGCTCGTTGTAGCAAACGATCAGCTTTTCCTGGAGAAATCGTGTCTAAATATATGTATGCCTGCCCTTGAAGTGCTTTTAATTCTCCATCATAATCTCCTCTGCTATTTGCAAGCATCGATGCTTTTTGATAATTTTCTTCTGCTTCCTTGTACAAACATTGATAGCGAAGCACTTCTCCTTGCAAATAATATAGACGATAGAAGGCTTGTTTTTGATCATCTGACACTTTCCTCAGCCGTTCTAGTAAACTCTCAAGCTTCCCATTTTGAATTAATGTTTCTCCAAATTCATTTAATAAATAGGCTACTTCATCATGTTTTTCTAGTTTCTCTAAATGATAAATCGCTGGCTCTAACTGATTTCTTTTTCGATAATAATCAGAGGCACGTCGGTGTAACTGATTATATTTATCTTGCTGGAGAATGAGCTGTCTTTCTAAAAATTCTTTAAAAAGCGCATGATATCGATATTGACTTTGACCAATTGATTGTAGGAATAAGTTTTTTTGCTGCAATAATCCCAGCATATCCTTGGATCCGGAGATTCCTAATACTTCATCGCAAAGCTCGGGTGTTATTTCGTCAAAAATGCACGTTTGTTCTAGAAACTGCTGAACCATTGGAGCTTGCTTTACGAGTACTTCCATTGCTAGAAAATGAAACAGATCTTCCATGGAAGTATATTTATTTTTTAACAACTTTGAGATATCTCGATGATGACCTAACTGTTGGATGACCATTTGCAGGGCAATAATCCAACCTTCTGTTAGCTGATAAATTTGCTGTATTTCCCGTTCGTCAAGCTCAATGCTATATACGTCAGTAAACCAGGCTTCGATGTCTTCTTTGGAAAATGCCAAATCCTTCTCTCGTATTTCTAACAAAAGTCCTTTGAGCTTTAACGAACTCATAATCCCCCATTGTGGCCGATTTCTACTTATAAATACTAATCGTAAATTATGAGGAATGTTTTCAATGAACCATAGCAACCAATCGTCAATTTGATTCGAGTGTTGTACAAGATGCAAATCATCAATAATCATAATAAATTCAGATTCAAGACCAAGAATTTCATTCACTAACAACGCACTAAAACTACGAATCTCTTCATCTCTTGCATATCGATTCATTTTGTTTAAATAGTTGATCAGTTCATCACCGAAACCAGAAAATTGTCCTTTTATTGCATAAATAAAGTAGGTTAAAAATGGGATTAGTTCATCGTCATAGCTTGATATACTGTACCAGCAGTAAGTTTTTTTCAAATCAGATAAAAAGGTCGAGACAGCCGTACTTTTCCCATAACCTGGTCCAGAGTGTACAATCGTTAGTGGAACTGTTGTAATAGAATGCAGTTTTTTCGTCAAAGTTGGTCTACGTAAAATATCATCTTTAATACTTGGTGGAGTTAATTTTGTATGAAGAATAGAAGAGGAGGACATACAATCACATCCAATTAATAGTTTTTTGAATTTTTTCATTATTTTAACATATATGAGCTATGTATGGGAAAATGTTTAGTCATTTATGGAATAGAATCGTTAGGAATTTACATAAAGCAGAACAAAAGGAGCAAGCGCCCCATTTAGCCTCAGGCACAGCAAATGTTGCGGAGAGAAAATAAGGGTGCTACTATCCCTTTTCTTCTCTCCGGGTTATTTGACCTCAGGCGGGCTGGGCGCTTGAGCTTTAGCTTTAGCTGGATTCAAATGACCCACACAAGTTATACACAAGTGATTTATTTTATAATTTCCTAAACAACAAAAAACCCTCGTTTCGCCCGAGGGTTAAAACTTTATACCTAATTGTTGAAAAGGATAATATCTTAGATTTACCTTACCAACTACTTGTTCCACCTCGATAAAGCCAAAGTGTCTGCTATCATAGCTTCCGAGGCGGTTATCGCCGATTACAAACAATTTCCCTTCAGGTACAACTTTTTCACCTGTTTTCTCTTCTAACGTGAAATCTTCTGTAAACTGCTCGCCTACAAATGCTTCTTTGTATGTACTTAAATAAGGTTCATCTACTTGCACATCGTTAACATAAAGGTTTCCATCCTGATACGAAATTTTGTCACCAGGTAAACCAATAATCCGCTTAACGTAATCTTCTTCCTTATTAGCATGAAACACGATTACATCGAACCGCTCCAAATTACCATATTCATAGCCCATCTTATTAATAACGAGAAGATTCCCATCTTGAAGTGTAGGAGTCATCGAACTTCCTTCTACAACATAGCTTGAAAAGAAAAACGTTCGAATAATAAACGCTATGACTAGGCCAGTTAAAATCGGTTTTCCAAAGTTTAGCCATTTCGAGTTGGCTTGGTTATTCATGCTGCTCCCCTACCTCCCCAAGTTTACTATTTTTCTCTTTTGTACTTAAATATAGTTCAATTCTCTTCCCAACATACCATAAAATGAAAATAAATAGAGCAACAATACCTGTCCTAATCGGCCTTGTGACAAGCGAACGGATGTCGTAGCCGACAAAACTAATCATAAAAATCATGACCATTTTACCTGTTAGAACAGCAAGAATAAACTGCCATAAGCTAACTCGTGATAATCCAGCTACTACATTTATTATGGCTGATGGTGAAAATGGAAAACAAAGAAGCAAAAATAAGGGACCGAATCCATGTCGTTCTAGCCAACCAGTTAGCTTCTGCACCTGCTTGCTTTTCCTTATCCATTTAAAAAATCGTCTCTCTCCTAACCTTCTTACGACTAAGAAAACGAGAATTGATCCTAAGCATGCTCCAATCCATGAAACAAGAAAACCTAACCAAAGTCCGAATGCTGCTGCGTTCGCAACAACAAAGACAACTAACGGTAAAAAAGGAAAAATCGCTTCTAGCATCGGTAGAACAATGCCAGGAATAATACCTAAATCACGATATTCATCCATCAGTTTCTGGATATTTTCGAGCGTAAACCATGACTGCAAATTTGACCATAAATGTTGAGATGATTCAATATCCATGAACTCTATTCTCCTAAAGGTATATTAATATGTCTATTGTACACAATTCATCCATAAAACAAAAAGAAAAGAAGACGTATTGTTCAGATAATAAGGAGTAACTACTAACATTTACTACTTATTTATCCAACACGCTTCTTTTCTATTGGTTGTTTTCACATTGTTTGTTTATTTATTTTACTTATGGCTCTGTTAAAGTAGAGTGTTGAATTTTAACTATATGTTGATTGTAGTGGAAGGTGCGAGACTCCTGCGGGAGCAGCTCAGGCAGGTGAGACCCCACAGGAGCATAGCGACGAGGAGGCTCACCGCCCGCCCCGCGGAAAGCGAGTGCCGCACGCGGAAATCAACATTATTGTTTAACAGAGCCTTACTTATAGATATTTATCAAACCAATTGGCAATATGATCTAAGCGGTGAATACGAAGATTTGGATGACCACTTCTCGATAATTCATGATTCGCTTCAGGAAAACGAACAAACATCGTTTCTTTTTTATTATGTTTTAATGTTACATACAGTTGTTCAGCTTGCTCAATTGGGCAGCGATAATCTTTTTCTCCATGTAAAATGAGTAGAGGTGTTTCAATATTGTTCACATACTTTAGTGGAGAGTGATTCCATAGCTTTTCCGGATCAAAGCTTTCTCCTCTAAGCACTTCCCAGTCTGTGAAAAAATAGCCAATATCACTTACTCCGTAGAAACTGATCCAGTTCGTAATGCTTCGTTGAGTAACAGCAGCTTTAAATCGGTTCGTATGCCCAACAATCCAATTCGTCATAAAACCACCATAACTTCCACCTGTTACACCTAGTCTACTTTCATCAATGAAATCGTAATTTTCAAGAACGTAGTCCACTGCTGACATTATGTCTAAATAATCCTTACCACCATAATCGCCTCTTACTTTATCAACGAAATCTTGACCGTATCCATGACTGCCACGAGGATTAGTAAAAAGAACAGCATAACCTTTCGCAGCTAATGTTTGAAACTCATGAAAGTACGAATTTGCGTACATCATATGAGGTCCACCATGAATTTCAACAATTAATGGGACCTTTTGTCCTTCCTTAAACCCAACTGGCTTCATTAGCCATCCATGTATTTCTAAACCATCTTCTGCGTTAAAGGAAATAGACTCTGCGGGAGACAGTTCAATTTCATTAAGAAATGCCTGATTTACATTTGTAAGTTGTTTTTTCAACCCTGTTTGTAAATCAATGAAAAATAACTCACCTGGTTGAGTAGGCGTGCTAATTCCGGCAATTAATTTATGAGTTTTCACATCTACTGTAAAAGAGTAGACATGGTGGTCATCTAATGTTACAGGATATACGAGACCCTCGATGTCTCCGTAATATACATTTGTACTACCCTGGTCACTAGCTAAAAAATAAAAACCTTTGCTGTCCTCAGTCCAAACTAATCCTTGAGTTAAATTACCTAGTTGGAAATCTCCAATAGCCACATCTCCAACTTGCACATCCCAACTGTAGGTTAAGCATTGAATTTGTTCTGTGTCCAATTCATACAACCAAATTCTTGATAAAGTAGCAGATCTATATTCCTTTTCATGACCAATAAAAGTAAGATACTGTCCACATGGTGACCAGCTTACGTGATGGAAACTACCATTTGACGTAATTTGTTTTAATGAGCGACTTTCAATATCTAGCAAGTAGACATCACTATTCAGTTCATAGTCAGCCTCATCAGACGGATTAGTTAGGAGTGCCATCATCCTTCCATCAGGTGAGGGACTTCCTAACGAATAGTCGTAATTTCCATCCGTTAAAACAGTCATCTCCCCTGTTTTCACTTCCACTAATACAATTTGGTTGTATTTATGATTAAAGAAGCCACTTGCATCTGATTTATAGAAAAGCTTTTCTACGACCATCGGCTCTACTTTATTCTCTTTTGTTTCCACGTGATCCTGGTCTACGTCTTCTTCTTTTCCAAGCGTGGTATTGATAAAAATATGTTTACTGTCAGGTGACCACATATATTGATTTACACCATTCGTCGTTTTTGTTAATTGGCGTGGTTCACCTCCAGCCGGGTCTAGTATGTATAGCTGTGACTTACCAGTACGATTTGATAAAAAAGCAATGAGACTTCCGTCTGGAGACCATCGTACTTGTTGATCTCGGACTTTACCGTGTGTATACTGTCTGACTTTCTCTCCATCTAAGTCGGATACATATAAATGAGACATATACTCCTGACTCTTTTCATCAATTTCTGTTTGGACAAATAAATACTGACTACCGTCTGGTGAAAACTGTGGTTGATTTACTGATTTTAGCTTGTATAAGTCTCTAGATTGGATTCCTCTTTTTTGGCTCATAATGACAGATACACATCCTTTTTTGTTTTGGCTCTGTTAACGTTAAGTCATAGCTGCGTGCTTTCCGTAGGAAGTAGCAGACCTTAGCAGAGGTCTTACTCGCACCTTCCACTACAATCAGCTATTCATCCAAAATCAACATAGATTTATAACATCGACTTGTCTATATCAATTATTTCGCCATCTGAAATATTTTTCCTTCTTAAGCTTACATTTTTTTACTTGCTTTTTTTTAAAAGACTTATTATTATTTAAATACGAACAAACGTTCTAAAAAAGAGGAGGGTGATTTACATGACGCGTATACCAGATGAAGATCGTACGTTATTCGAACAGTCTCTCTTTTTGCCAATGGCGTTAACCATTTTCGAACGAGATCTAACTATTATTGAACGAGCGCCATTTAAATTAAAACAGCCTTATATTCGATGCATCGAACAGTCAATGAATCATATACAACGTGATTTATCTATTATTAAACAAGAGATGAAAAAAAAGAAAATGAAGGCACAAGAAGTGCAAAGAGATGAAACGTTTACATCCTTTTTATTCATCTATAAAGGATATGAGGAACATCACAATTACTTTAATCCTAGAATTAAGCATTATGTACAGGAAGTGATGGAGAAATATTTGTTACATACACGAACGTAGCCTAATACTAAACTAAGGATCTTTTCGTAAACATTGCTGCTATTTCTCTTTAATTGATCATTACATAGCTTTGACGAATAGTTCCCCCACAATCTTGATACCTGCGTGTTTATAGATTTGTTCGAAAACAACAATCTAAAAACAAAAGGATCCAAACATAAATTTGGATCTCATTTTCTTGAAAAAGTGTGTTCTTCTTCAAACAGAATGACGCCTAACTTTTGGAGATTCGCGCCACATGAAAGTTCGCCTCATAGTGAGCAAACTCTCACAGTATTATGTTTAATAGTATTCACACTTCATAAAATTATTCTTTAGCTCATTTCTTTTGTGTTAAAATGCTGTGTCATTAAAAAGGAAGTCTTTCTATTTTCTGAAGATATACGACTAGAAAGTGTTGTACGAAGTTGTGCTGTTCGGTATAGTTGGTTTTCTAATGAGCCTCTTGAGATTGGAAGCGACACTTCTTTGTTATTTGAAAAGATAATTGTTGTTTTGTCATATCCACTAGAAACTAATTGTTTAACAAATGAATGTGAAATCCATGAACATTGTTGTCTACTAGGTGATGTTGTAGGGAAAAAATAGATGGAATTGGTAGGATCAATAACAATCGGGGCTTTGTGGGTGACACCCATAATTTCACGTGTACCTTCTTTTCTACCTTGGAGGCTACTTCCGAAGAAACGACAGCTCTTTTCAATAATTTGGATTGGCTTCGCCTTTACAATATATTCATACTCAAGTTCCATAACCCGAGAATATAATCCCTCCTCAGTTACTTCAGGAAGAATAGCCATAGTGTAAGGGCTAATCTCATATTCTTCTAAATATGTACTTCTCATTTTTACAACTCCTTTCAATTTTTACAATCCTATAATAAGACATATCCTGACAAAAGAAAATAGTTTTTTAACTATTTCGATATTATTTTTCATGATTTATACAACTGATTATAGTGGCCAGCATATCCTAGGTAAGTGTGGAAAGGGATTACCCGGACATTCATTAATGGAAAACAACCAAAATAAAAACAGCTCTCTCTTAGAGAAAACCGTTTTAATGGGTTGGATGAGATTCCTATGAATTGTTAAACACTTGGGAGATTTCTTTCTCAGCAATATACTCATTACCTTCTTCCACTGATATGTGTTCATCAACAGAATCACCTAAATTTGATCCACTAAAGTGGTTGAATCCTGATGTCACGGTCATTTGTGGGTTTAAAGGTGTGCTAAAAGGAATTTCATTCTTTTTCGGCTCATTTACATTTTGTTCAGACATCTATTTACACCTCCCTTATTAGAGTGCTCCTAATACAGGAATCTTATCCCAATAAAAAAGAACTTCATACATTATTATAACCATTAAAAGATTAAATATTCAGAATATTATTGAAAAAGAGACCTTTATTTATTATAATAGGGAGACCACTATAAAAACAAAACCGTTAAACGAGAACTTCTATACTATGAACAGGAGTGATCAACCATTAAAAAACGGCCATCATATTCTGAATTAATGAAGCAAGAAGCAATGAAAGTACAAAAAGAAGCTGAAACTGTAAATGTTTATGTACAGATGATTTTAGATGAAATTATATTTACTGCAAGAGCAAAAAAATTAGGTATTGAAATTGATGATGCATTAGATAAACGGGACGACCAATTATTTTACAGATTAACTAATGAATATAACCAATTAATGAAACATGCTTAATTTAGTAACGTTAAGGTAGATGCTTACCTTAACGTTTTTCTTTTGTACACATCCCTTATTTCGTACATGATTTTCCGCTTACTACAAATAATACCAGTATGATATTTAGAACTGGAGGCATGTGTATGAGATTGTCACACTTTATCGTCATTATATTTCTATTAGTATTGTTTTTGCCATCAATAGGTTTGGCATCACCACCAAAGGAAGAGTTAACTGATTACTTACAGAAGTTAGAATGGACAATGGATGATTTGACAAGCTACTTAACCACAAAAAATTTGACGATTGAAGAATTCGATACGATAGAGGATCTTATTGAAGCTTTAGGAACTCCAATTAACGAGTCCAATATTCAACCTTTATTGCAGAAGTTCAATCTTACACATGACGACTTAGATGACTTATTAGAGCAGTTTGGTGAATCACCTGACGATTATACATTTATTGAAGATTTGGAGTCTGCAGTAGGCTTTTTTACACGCCATACCGAAGAGTTAACAAGTATAACCGATTTTCTTTCCTATATCGGAATGAGTGATGAAGAAATATCTGAACTGATAATTCACATTGTTTCACTTGACCAAGCTGAGTTTCTAACGAAACTTAAAGCAATCGATAAAAGAATCGAAATGGCAGGAACTATTGATGAGAGTGGTAGCTTACAAGAAAATAAACAGAAGGAGTTGCTATCCATTTTAGAGGATGTATTCATGGCTTATAAGTTGACACCCTCACTCTTTGTCATAGGTGAAGTGGATGGGTTTCCACAATCGTTCCCATTAACTAAATTAATGGATATAACTCCTACAAACGGAAAAGTAATAGAAGTCTCTTTGCAATCCGACTCTGGTAGTTCGGTCGCGGATCTTACATTTTCTTCAGAAATGCTTCACTCGGATTTTGTATTACAAGCAAGTGAACAACTGATAAATGTTGGACAACTCGCTTCAACAAAAGGAACACTCATGAATGGAGATCCATTACCTGTTACAGCTTCTTCCTATCCATTAAAGATTTCTGTTGGCTTATTCTTACTTCTTATAAGCACTATACTCATGTTATTTGCTTCGCGAGAACAGATGAAGAGGCAATGAAGAAACTATCCATCATATTAGGAATTGTTGGCTTAATGCTTACAATTCCTAATGGTTATTCCTATTGGATTGGACTATCTGCTACGGAGGAGAATCTTACTCCAATAATTGACGAACAAAGAACATTAACTCGGGCAAGGCCAAATGTAGGAGAAGAAATAGGAAGACTAACCATTCCATCACTAAATTTTAATGTCCCTATTTATTACGGCTCTTCTGAAAATGAACTAAAGAAGGGTGTCGGTCATTATATTAGAAGTGGTCTACCTGGTGAAAATCGACACATCGTTCTGACTGGACATAGGGACACGATATTTAGAAAGTTAGAAAACATAAAAAATAATGAGTATATATGGGTAGAAATGAAAAACGGTAAGTACCAATATAAAATCAATAAAATTAAAATTGTAAGTCAGCATGATCGAACCATTCTCGTTGAAAAACCGGTAGAAACTTTAACACTCATTACGTGTTACCCGTTTCAATATATCGGTAATGCACCGGAGCGTTTTATCATTTCGGCCAAGTTAATGAAGAAACCTACACATAACGAAAAGAGGCTGGGACATAACTAAATAAATCATCCTCAAAGGAGAGTAATATCTAAATTATTCTACCTATTAAATATTTTACTTTTTTCGTATCCTTTGTTATTTATTCATGAGTTAACGAAATAAGAGGCTGGACATAAGTCTTTCAGCCAAGGATAAACCCGAACTATTAGGCGATTTTTTAATGAATCTTTCACCTAATAGTTCGGGTCTATTTGTTGCTTTAGATTTGTTTGTATTTGCATACTATTTATAAAAATTAGTGGAATGGAGCGGAAGACACTCGACTCCTGCGGGAAGTAGAGGAAAGGCTGAGACCCCGCAGGCGTAGCCGAGGAGGCTCAGCTTCCTCCCCGCGGAAAGCGAGTGGCTGCAGCGCAATGGAACGAACTTGTTCTTCCAGCTTAGATTATTTATTTTCAGCAAGCTCCATTAACTTTGTTGTAGCATCATCAGTATGTTTAATGAGTTCAACTAAGTCACTATTTTGTTGGTTATGATTTTCGATAGAAGCTGCAATTTCTTCAAGTGAAGCGGTTGTTTCTTCAATAATGGCAGCGAACTCATTCACGGAAGTTTCTATTGAATTAGAGGAAACATTGATTGTTGAAGAAATTTGTTCAAATTTATTAATTGTGTTGTTTAATTCATCAACCGTTTGCTTAATATTTGTGAATTCATTCATCGTTGCTTTTGTCATTTCCACACTTTCAGTCATACGAATTGCATTCTCTTTCATTTGTGACTGAGATGTTTTTGTATTATCATTTACTTCTACTAGGTTTTCAGAAATGCGGTTTGCTGTATTTGAAGTAATATCAGATAACTTACGTATCTCTTCAGCAACGACCGCAAACCCTTTCCCACTTTCACCTGCACGTGCAGCCTCAATAGATGCATTTAATGCAAGTAAATTTGTTTGAGAAGCAATATCACGAATCGTATCTGAGAATCCACTTGTTTCTACAATTTTCTCAGCTAAATTGTTCATTGTATCTGTAAGGTTTTCTACCGAGTCTTGGAATTCAGTCATTTTAGATAGTAACTGTTCAATCTTTTCGCTACCTGCTTCTGAAGCTTCATTTGTAGATGTAGATTGCTTGCTTAAATACTCAGCGTTCGCAACAAGCTGGTCTACCATTTGATTTAAGTTTTCAATTGATTCCGTAATTGTACTTGCTGTTTCTGTTTGTGTTTGCATACCAGATGAAATTTCTCCAACAGCAATTCCCATTTCATTAAAGGAATGCAATTGCTCTTCGCTTTGCATACGAACTTTGGCAAGATTATCACTAATGGTCTTCGATCCAACACTTAATTGCTCTGCTTGATCTTTTTGTTGTTGTAATAGAAGTTCTGTTTGATGTTGCAATTCAACCATGTCTTCGGACATCTTACCAGAAACTCGCAATTGAAAGATTAATGTTAAACATACTAAACTGAAGATTAAGTAGTAAGCAAATACTCTAGAAGCATCAATTCCTAAGCTAGAGAAGGCATCGACAAAAAATAGAGCACTAGTAATAATAGCAGCAACAATACCTAGTATCATTGTTGATTTCTTATTATATATAGCAACAGTAGTAAGTAAGTATAATGGCATCAGCATCATTGTGACAGTATGTGAGCTCGTCATAATGAAATAGAGTACTGTCGATATCCCGATAATTGCTACATAAGGTATCTTCGTTATAAATAACTTCTTGTAAATAAACACGTAAAGTAAAGCTACAAGACCAAATCCACCGATCGCAATCGTCAAAATTAAGGCAAGTGGCTGTTTGAGCCCTACCTCAACAACAATGGCTAATAATACGGACAATAAGGTAACCATCGTTACAAGCTTATTTTTCCTCTCAATATCCTTGATCTGTAATTCGTTTAAAAAATTCGTTCCTGCCATCTTAATCACACCTTGCTGAATAGTAATATGGTACTAAGTACCAACTATTATTCTACTATATTTTATCAGAAAATTTCTACATATTTTTTCTAAATTCTTCATTTTTCGACAAATACTTTTGACTACTCTTCTTTCTCGTTACTATCAACTAATCCTAGTTTTGTTGCATCTTCTACACAGTAACTAATAAGAATATATTGATATGTTCCTTTTTCAGCGTCTCTTTCATCGGGTGGAATTTCTGGCCATTCCCTTTGCTCTCCGTCCATTGCATTCATAATCGGGCCGAGTGATTCTCTCCATTGTCTTGCAGTCTTTTGATTTGACGTACTATCAATAGAGACGTGAAATGGTAGCCTTGTAAAACTTTCCCCTTGCTCTTTACGTTCTCTAATTAGTTCTAATGATTTTTGATAAAGCATTAAGCCTGGATTTAATTTTTGATGAATTAGAGAGAGCGCTAACTCTATATGTTCACTTTGTTCTTCGATATCTCCCTTATATATCGTATTACTCATGTCTACAGACTTATAGTATTTTTCAATAAGATTTCCTTGTTGTTTTGTTTCCACTATATCCAGTAACTCGGCCTTCACTAACTTCTTCACATGATAATATAACCGTAAAGGCTCCTCTCCTATTTTTTCAGCTAAATCTTTCACTGTCACTGGTTCGCCTGATGCTAAAGCTAAAATTTGGGTTCTTCTAGGGTCGGATAATATTTTCATTAACTCCATTGATTGTCTTTGATATTTCAAGGTGTTAGCCTCCATCAACTATTCTTTTTATAAGGCTGTTTCGCATACTTTGTTGCTGTTTTTACAAAAATAGAATTTATATTAGGTCCGTTGATTTCCGCTTCAGGCACACGCTTTCCGCGGGGAGGGACGTGAGCCTCCTCGGCTTAGCCTGCGGGGTCTCACGATTCCCTCTATCTCCCGCAGGAGTCGAGTGCCTTCCGCTCCAATCAACTCAACGTTTTAACAGAGTTATCCAAATAGCAACAATCTTTACGAAAAGAGCCTTTTATAAAAAGGATATCACATATTTTGTGTTCCCTACCATTTAATGTCTAGTCAATTGTCCAGACAATCTTTACTCTCCATAAGACAAAGAAGACAAACAGTGTCATGAGTAAGCTTGAGATAAGCATAATGACTTGGATCGTAACGCCAAACGATAATAATGCAGATACAAATGCAAATGATAATGGTGTGAAGCCCATTGCAGCAGTTGCCATTAAGCTTTGTACCCTTCCCATCATCGCTGGTTCAACTAATTCTTGTGTTAAAGAAGGACTAATAATATTACTAATCGCTAAACATATACCTGCAATAACCATAATCGCAATACCATACCATAAAAACGTCATTTGGCTTAGTAGCCCATTTAGTACTCCCAAAATCGCAATTAAACTTAAACTCATAATCGCTCTCTTTTTCTTAAAATTTACTACTCCTGTTATGATCGCCCCTGCAAACATACCAATCGCTAGTGAACTCTCAAGATAGCTTAAATCTAATATATCTCCCTTTAACGTATGTTCCACAAGAAGTGGAAGTCCGATGTTTATTGGACCAACTAAGAGGAAGTTTACGATGATAGATGTACTCATTACAGTTAAGAGAAACGGCATACCTTTTACATAACGAATACCTTCCTTCAAATCCGCCTTTAGATTACTACTATTCAATAAGTCACCTTTTTCAATACTCTCCTCTTTCATCGATTTCATGATTAGCGAACTTACAATTAATAATATAGCCGCTGTACCGAAAGCTCCTGCGAAAGAGTAAAACTTGATGATAAAACCTGCTAGTGCAGGGCCAATCATAAGTGTTAACTGACTCGTAGTTTGTATGATTGAGTTTGCTCTAGTAATTTGGGATTTTTGAACGATCATCGGGATAAATGAATTACTGGCCGGCCAGAAAAATGCATCCAATACACCGAAAAAAAACGCAAACACTAGGAGCAACCATACATTTAACACATCTGTCAGTAGCAAAACCACAAGCCCCGCAACTAATAATCCTCTTGTAAAATTCGATAAAAACATAGTCTGTGAACGAGATAATTTATCAGCAACTACGCCACCAACTGCCATTAACAATATACGAGGAATCGTCGTGATCATCATAACAATACCAAGCCATGAATCTTGTTTTAATCTATTTACAACAAACCAAGTTTCGGAAATTAAATACATTGACAGTGACAGTCCTGTAAAAGCTGTAGCAATCCATAAAAATAAAAACTTTTTATTTCTCAAAATCGATTCAGCTGGCATAACACCCTGAACAGTCTTCACCTTTGAAAGTTCCATACGGTTCTCTCCCTTTATTGTAATTTATTTTACCGTTGTAATTTATTACAATGATTAATCTTATTGTAGAACCATTTCCTTAAAATGTAAAGAGCTTTCAAATAAAGAAAAAACGACAAGTGACTGCTAGTCGTTTTTTCTTTATTTGAAATTAGTTTGTAAACTGCTCTTCTTCAGTTGATCCAGTTAAGGCAGTTGTGGATGAGTTTCCACCGGACACGACTTGTGCTACTTCGTCAAAGTATCCAGTTCCTACTTCACGTTGGTGTCTTGTTGCTGTGTAGCCATATTTTTCGCTATCAAATTCTGCTTGTTGTAGTTCTGAGTAAGCAGCCATTCCTCTATCTCTATAGCCTCTTGCTAGTTCAAACATCGAATGATTTAGTGCATGGAAGCCAGCGAGTGTAACGAATTGAAACTTATAACCCATTTTTCCTAGTTCTCTTTGGAATTTTTCGATTGTATTGTCATCTAGCTTTTTCTTCCAGTTAAAGGATGGGGAACAATTGTATGCTAATAGTTTTCCTGGGAACTTTTCATGAATAGCTTCTGCAAACCTTCTTGCTTCTTCCAAATTCGGTTCAGAAGTTTCGCACCAAATCAAGTCTGCATATGGTGCATACGCTAATCCCCTTGCGATTGCTTGTTCTAAACCAGCATTCGTTCTAAAGAATCCTTCAGAAGTACGTTCACCTGTAATAAATGGATGATCTGCATCATCAATATCACTTGTAATTAAATCTGCTGCATTCGCGTCTGTTCTCGCTACTAGTATAGTTGGAACACCCATTACATCTGCAGCTAAACGCGCAGAGATCAAGTTTCTAACAGCTGTTTGTGTTGGCAATAATACCTTTCCACCAAGGTGACCGCACTTTTTCTCAGAAGATAGCTGATCCTCAAAGTGAACACCTGCAGCTCCTGCTTCAATCATACCCTTCATCAATTCAAACACATTTAACTGCCCACCGAAACCTGCCTCAGCATCTGCTACAATTGGTGCGAACCAATCAATCTCGCCCACGCCTTCTAAATGTTGAATTTGATCTGCACGCTGTAACGCTTGGTTAATTCTTTTTACAACAGAAGGTACACTATTTGCTGGATATAAGCTTTGATCGGGATACATATTACCAGAAAGGTTCGCATCAGCCGCAACTTGCCAACCGCTTAAATAAATGGCTTTTAAACCTGCTTTTACTTGTTGAACTGCTTGGTTTCCTGTTAATGCACCTAAGGCATGAACATAATCTTCCGTGTTCAGCAACCCCCAAAGCTTCTCTGCCCCTCTTCTAGCAAGTGTGTATTCAATATCAATTGATCCTCTTAGTTTTAAAACATCTTCTGGTGTATACGGTCTTGTAACTCCATTCCAACGTGAATCAAGCTCCCAGTTTTCTTGTAATACTTTTACTCTTTCGTTTGTCATGATCCAAACCCCTTTTCCTTTTATAGTTTTTCGTAGCCTTTTAATGTTAAAAATTCAGCAAAATCTTCTTGCAAAACGAGCTCATTTAAAATTTGTGCGGCCTCAAGGTAACGCCCTTCCTTATATCTGTCATCTTCAACCTTCTCTTTTATTACTTGAAGCTCCTCGGAAGACCAATTATGATACATTTCCTCTGTAAACTTTCTTCCGTCCTCTAATACACCTTTAGGATGACGTAACCACTGCCACAACTGGGCTCTTGATATTTCTGCTGTTGCCGCATCCTCCATTAAGTTATGGATTGGAACAGCTCCGCTTCCTGATAACCATGCCTCAATATATTGAATCGCTACATTTATATTTGTACGAATACCCGCTTCTGTAATCACACCTTTAGGAACTTCTAATAGCATAGACTCATCTATTTTTACATCTTCTCGTTTACTATGAATCTGATTTTTTCCAGGCATTTTTTCATCAAAAACATCTAACGCAACCGCTACAAGTGCCGGATGAGCAACCCATGTTCCGTCATGGCCATCTGTAGCTTCACGTTCTTTATCAAGGCGAACTTTATTAAACGCCTCTTCATTTAGTTTCTCGTTACCCTTGACTGGAATTTGCGCTGCCATACCACCAATCGCATGCGCCCCGCGGCGATGACATGTCTGAATAGCTAATAAAGAATACGCTCTCATAAATGGCACCGTCATTGTCACAAGTGAACGGTCTGGAACAATCACTTGCGGAAGCTCTCGAAACTTTTTAATATAACTAAAAATGTAATCCCATCTACCACAGTTTAATCCTGCTGAATGTTCCTTTAATTCATATAAAATTTCATCCATTTCAAAAGCAGCCAAGATTGTTTCAATTAGTACAGTCGCCTTGATTGTACCTGTTGGAATGGATAAGTATTCTTGCGCATACAAAAAGACATCATTCCAAAGTTTTGCTTCTAAATGACTTTCTAACTTTGGTAAGTAAAAGTACGGTCCACTTCCACGATCCATAAGCTCCTTCGCGTTATGAAAAAAGTACAGACCAAAATCAAGTAAACTAGCTGAAATTCTCTCTCCGCCTAGTAAAATATGTTTCTCCTCTAAGTGCCAGCCTCTTGGTCTAACTACTAAAGTCGCAATCTCATCTCTCAGCTTATATTCTTTTCCATTATCATTTCTAAAGGAAATCGTTCTCTTAATAGCATCTTTTAAGTTAACTTGACCATCTATAATGTTTTCCCATGTTGGTGACGTTGCATCTTCGAAATCAGCCATAAACACCTTTGCACCCGAGTTTAACGCATTAATTATCATCTTACGGTCAACAGGACCTGTTATTTCTACTCTTCGGTCTTGTAGATCCTCTGGGATAGGTGCCACTAACCAATCTCCGTTTCTGACACTCTCTGTTTCTTTTAGAAAGGTTGGCATAACACCTGTATTAATTTCTAGTTGTCTCTCAAGTCTAGCTTTTAAGAGCTCTTTTCTACGTTGTCCAAACTTCTTCTCAAGCTGTACGATAAAAGTTAATGCGTCTTGCGTTAAAATTTCTTCATACCTTGACTTTACAGCTCCGTTTACCTTCAAGCCTGCCTGTTGAATAGACAATGTTCATCCTCCTTTGTTATAAAACAGTTGTATTCTGTTTTGTCTTATTATATAACAGTACAAACCTAGTTGTAACTATTTTTTTCAGAAAATTTACCAATTAAGAAAAAAAGGCTAGAACCCTGTGTGTAAAATAGGGCTCTAGCCTTATAAAGTGTAACTTGCGGGGATTACCATCCCCACTGATTGTTAGTTGAACCAATCATCCTACTGGCGTTTATTCAATACTTACACTTCCCCGAATCTCTTTAGTTTAAAAGTGTATTAGCGCCAGTTGGAACGGGAGAGATTTTATGCAAATTGCGCAATTAATGTATTACGTTCGTATTCTAATTCTTGAAGCTGTTTCATAATTTGTGTTTTTTCTTTTTCAATCTGTTTTACAAGTGAAGTAATTTGGTATTTATACGCATTAACCTGTTCTAATGAGTCATTAATTTGATTCTGAATGACCCAATCGGTGATTAATCCGTCAAAGAAGAAGTCAGCAAATCTAGTTAAGTTGGACAACTCCATTGATTCGGTAAATTCTGTCCCAATATCTTCAAGTTCTCTTTTAAGCTTCTTAGCCAAGTGCTGTGCATCATGCATATACCCGCTAGCATCATCAATGTGATTGTGCTTTATCGCTGTAGAAATAACACCACCACCAAACATATCAAGAGTCCCCCAGCCGGAAGCACTTTCAAGTGAGGCAGATGCTTGCTTTAATGATTGCTTAACAGCATTTCCAGCAAAAATTGCTTCCTCCATTTCTAACTGCATAGTGGCCATTTGATTTGCTTGATCATTTAACGTATCTAGATGTGAATTAATTTCTGAACTGATTAGTCTCATATATCCTTCTTTTTCTTTCAGTAGCTGCTCAAGTTCTTGCTCTGCGTTCATCACGTTTTGGAGGTTTGTATGTACTGCTTCGATTTCTTGTTCTAGGTCTTTAATCTCAGCTTTTGCTTCGTCATATTGTAGCTTAGCTAATACAGCCTCTTGTTTTTCTTGCTTTAGACGTTCCTCTTTAGTACCTAATACTGTTAGTAGGATTGATGTAATGCTTAAACCTTCAAGCTTGTCGACATCTTGATTTTCTTTTTCTAATTTCTCTTTTAAATCAAGTAATCTAGCTTTTGAAGACGTTAGTTCTTGGTGATAAGAACGAAGTTGCTTTTCCCATTTTTGTTTAAGTCGTACACGTTCCTGCACTTGTTTAATTTTAGAATTTAATTGTAGAACCACAAAAAATTCCCCCTTTACCTATATATAACGAGGGAAGTATGAAAAAGGTTTCATTGTTTTCGAAATATTTTTTTAAATTTTTACAGTGATAATAAAAGCAGTTACTTGCTTTAAGTACTTGCACAGTACAGGAGATTACTATACTAAGAAAAGTTACTTAAATAAAAAGCTATTTCCTGCTTACTTTTCAACGTAATAATCGTTTTATCTTTTCCAAACTTCTCAAACCGTTTGGCCATTTTTTGCTTTCTTGGGTAGTACGTTGTGTAAATAAATTTAATAAATGGCCAATCTAGCTTTTCTGGACATCCTTCTGGCATATCAGGTCTTGTACTACCTATATTCGAGAACCACCTACTTACAACTCGATACAAACAAACATACAAAGGTAATTCTAAATAAATAATTGTATCAGCATGTTCCGCGCGAATGTGAAAGGTGGAGTTATAATTTCCTTCTATAATCCACTGGTCTTTCTGTACAACTTCTCTTTGTTTTTGTTCGAACTCACCTTTTTCAGATTCTATCCATCCCGTTTTCCAATACAAGGAATCAAGATGAGTAACAGGATACCCAAGCTTTTCTCCCAATTTTCTTGCAAATGTCGTTTTACCTACCCCAGAAGAAATTCCAATTACCATAACACGATTCATTCTCCCACCCCAATTACAGCTTTTTACGTCTATTTAATTTATCACACTATTAAAAAATGGCACTACTCTAAGTTTAGAATAATGCCAAATTTTTTTAACTATTTTTCACTCTCTCTTAATTCATAGCTATCTAAATAATGAATTCTCTCGACCATCGGTGGGTGGGTATATCTAAATAATTTCACAATGAAAGGTGGATTCACTTCACTTAAGTTTGATTTTGTCAATTGTTGGAATGATCCTACTGCTGCTTCCGGATTTTTCGTCAATTCTACTGCATAAGTGTCAGCCTGGAGCTCATGTGCTCTTGATACAGTATTGCTAATTGGTGCAAATAGGAAGGAGAGCACAGACAATAATAAGAAAAATAGTGGTATCGTTGCCACTTCTTTCGGATCATGAATGTTAAATCGATGACCATGACGTCTTATAATGATATTCATAAGTTTATGAATCAAGTAAAAACCTACTAGAGATACGAGAGTATAACTAACAACACCAAAAAAGACGTGTTTCTTCACATAGTGTCCCATCTCATGTGCCATGATAAACAACACTTCGTCATCTTCTAATTTATTCAGGGTTGTATCCCATAATACGATTCGCGAATTGTCTCCTATTCCTGTTACATAGGCATTCATTGCTTTCGTTTTTTCAGACATATTTACTTCGTATACATGCTCTGCAGGGATTCCTGCTTTATCAGCAACTGAGAGAATTTTTTCCTCTAACTCCTTGTCCTTCAATGGATAAAAGTCATTGTAAAGCGGATCGATAAAAACAGGCTGAATGAATGTTAAAAACAACGTAAAGGGAATCGACAATAGCCATCCATATAGCCACCATCTCTTTGGACTTTTTCTCATTAGACCATATAACACTAACACAATAAGTCCCGTTAAAAAGTAATTAATCCAAAAATCGAGCATGTAGTCTTTCATCCAACCATTAAAAGGTTGAACACTTATTCCATAATCCTTTGAGACGTTATATCCAAATAGTTTGAAAGGAAAGCTTAAAACAGTTGTAAACAAAGTTATCCAAAATAAATAAATAAACACTTGAAGGGGTCTAAAACGTACAGTTCCCTTCGCCCAATCTTGAAACTTCTTCGATAAGCCTACCGATAACAAAATAAAAAGTAATAACCATTCATACGGTGTTGATAAAAAATATAAGGCATTTTTTATTTTGGAAAATTCCTCACTTATTAGTAACTCCTTTTCGTTCATAAACGTAGCTGGATCTGATGCTGATCCTTCATATCCACTTGGTATTGTCGTATCTGCCCAATTGAAAATATACAAACAGAACACAACACTAAAAACAATGTATACGACAATAGAACTCAGTACTGTCTTTTTCAACGTCTGTCCCCCCTATACTCGTTCTCTTACTATTTTTAGTATCTCGTCCTAAAATTTAGAACTGTTTGTCTACATCTGTACAAGAGAAAAAGCCTGGAACAATGTCCAGACTTATAAGAAGTATGCAAATATAGCAAGTACAGCAATAGAGCCCAAAACCACTACAATTACATTTGCCCCTAAAAAGGCTATGATAAAGGCAGCGACTGCACCGACAATTCCAAACCATATATTCTCATGAAAAAGAAAGATCCCAGGAATAATTAATGCACCGAGAGTTGCATATGGTACGTTTTTTAACACTCCTTGAATAAACGGATGAAGCTCCTTCCCACTTAATGAGACGAGAGGAATCATACGTGGAAGATACGTAACGATTGCCATTCCTACAATAATTAATACTATATTATCCACGCTGCTCCCCCTTTTTCATTACAATTAGTTCTACGACAACTGAGGAAATTAATGTCGCTGCCACAATCGCCCAACCTTTTGCCATGAATATAACGAATATAAAATTTAAAACACCTGCAAGCGCTGCTAAATATAACACTTTTTGATGTTTTTTTATAGAAGGTACGAGTAGTCCAACAAACATTGCGTATAAGGCGATTCCCATACTTTCTTGTAACGTTGCAGGTAGACTAGACCCGATAACGTGACCAACTCCTGAAAACACAACCCAACTTCCATAAGAGACAGTAACTAAACCAAATAAAAATCCGGTTGTCAGCTTGCCTTCCTTTATAGCAGCTACTGAAAAGGTTTCATCTGTTATTCCAAAGGCATATATTGCTTTCAAAAACTTGGGAGCCGTTTCTACTTTTTCATTCAAGGAAGCACTCATAAGAAAATGACGTATGTTCACGATGAATGTTGTTAACACAATTTCAAAAGCACCAGTACCTGCTGCAATAAGACTTAGTGCTATGTATTGGGAAGCCCCCGCAAACACAAGTAAACTCATCAAAAACGTTTCTCCAACTGTGAGGACTGTTGTTTTCGCCAGTAATCCAAAAGTTAAGGCAATCGGCATATAACCTATTGCAATGCTAACTCCAGCTTGGACACCCATTACTAGTTGTGGTGACTTTCTCTCAATTGCAGATGTTGCCACTTTCTGTACCTCCTCCATTATTTAAAATTTTATTTTTCTATTATACTATTATACTTTGACTCAAATTTGTAATTTTTTACTCAAGTTACAGAAAAAAAGTAATGTGAGAGTCATTAAGTTATTCACATCACTTATGCATTCATTTTTCTCATTAACTAAGTTAATTAAGTAATAAGTCATTAAAAATCACTGGTCGTATACGATTAAAAACAAACAATTACTAAAGCTAATTACATTAGCTCCATTTATTTCACAACATATAACCGATCTTTATGCTGGTCGACATTCACCGTGTATTCCTCACCATTTTCCAAATGAATCGTAACCATTTCTCCTTGAAAGCGTTCATCAATATAGATAATTACATATCCCTCTTCTTCAATAGCAACGAATCCTTCATGCTCTCCTTTTCGTAACTCCAATAAACCATAACCACCACTTGAGTAATTAAATAACGCAATTGCAGGCATATCATCAATGGTTAATGCAAATGCTGTTAGCTCACCATCTATCCATACATCTTGTTTAATTATTTCTGCGAATTCTTTATCTAACGAATAGGGATCTCCATAAATAAATTCGATTTCTCGCCAAAGTTCTTGCTGTGCTGGATCTTCCCTATTTGACCAAGTTCCTATTTGCGTCACTTGTCTTTCCTCATCAATACGAAATGTCACACCGATCGTTGGTGTTTCAATATCATTAACATCGAACTGACCTACCCTATGTCCTTCTTCATAATGTTTCGGTAAAATAGTAAACTCCTTATCTGGATACTTTTCTGTCAAATAGTCAATGAGTTGTTCATATCGTTTCGTATGAGTGTTTACTTTTATAGTTGGATAGCATACATAGTATCCAACATACCCTATGACAAGCACAATCGTTAACACAATCCCCCATTTTTTCCGATTTCTAAATATAAGCCAGATAAACATAATCACAATCAATACTGTAACTCCAATTAGAAAAAAGTATATATTTTCACCGGGACTCATGTAACTCCCCTCCTGATAACTCATCGGAAACTCATATTTTATTATTCAACTAATAAGTTCATTAGTACAATAAAGATTTTTTTGGGGAAGAAGGCTATAAAATTACGCCGCTTTACTCTTTCTCCAATCAGACAACAATATAAATTTATTTCGTTTACTTCAATCGTATCTAGAATCATTAGATATATCCGTGGAAACTTGCTGAATATCCTTCGTCTCAACTCCTCCAACTAATCATATCTCCTAGATTCCACAAAAAAGAGCATTAATCCTTCATGGATCAATACTCTCAACAAAACCTTCTTTCACTATTCTGCCCCTTAGTTGCATATTTTCATTAGTATGTCATAGAAACTCTTTTGGATTAAGTTTCTTAATCTAATAAAATCCTTAAATTTCAATCGTATTAGTAATTGAAAAATTAATATTTAAAGATTTATATACATCTTTCCAACGGTCTCCCATATCCGGAGAATATAAAAATGGTTTATACCCCAACTTAATATAGGTTCTCAAAGCAGGTAAGCGATGGTCATTTGTAACAGTAGCTAAAGCTGTAGCACAAAACCCTAATCCTTTATTTCTATGATTTGGAGGTGTAAATACGAATCCTATTTCTCCACCAAATGGAAAATGATAATAGCCTGACTTTGGATTATGTAAGGCAACTGCTGAACTTACTATTTCTTCAGTAGCGTGGTCAATTAAGAAATATAGCCCATTAGGTAAAACTCTTGTAAAAAAGTCATCTAATTGTTCATCATTTATATTCCATCCTTCATTTTCTAACAGTTTTACATATGCAAATCTATCTTCTTCTCTATAATTTCTTTCGTAATAGCCATTGGGTACTAGGGGTTTTGGAGGTGTATGTAAAAGATCTGGAGGACATAACATTATAAGTGCTTTTTCGTGTGTCACTTATAAACTCCCTATTTTTCTCTTTATCATAAAATATATACAATTCTCAAATTAAACTGCCGGTTAGCCAAAAAGAAAAGCCAGTACTTAAAGCATTTCCCGTTGCTACTTAAATATAAATTATAAAATTTTAACTCAAAATTACTCCTTTTTCTCTAACCATTGTTTTACTTTTTTATCCATCTCTTTTTGTAAATCCTCTATATTTCCACTATCTTGTTGAGCCAATTTCAAGTATTTTTCTGGAAACATTCTTTTTAGAGAGGACTGATACAAACTACCGTCTTGCGGTTCTGTGTATTCAATAACAGAATAATTGCCTTCTTTTTTACTTAACCGAATTACGACAGGTAATGAATGTCCTGCTTGGTTTTCTATTCCAGTGGATTTATTAAAACCGCCATAATAAGACCACATATATACACTTATTATCCCATCTACTTCATTCGTGCCATATACCTTGTGGACTTCAAATTGCTTTTCTGTACCATGATAAGAGGGTGAATATTTTTCGATAATGTAATCAGAAATGACCTCATCCATAACTTCTGTTACATTCTTATCCCCAGCTTCTAAGTTAACCTCATGCTCACTACAACCTGCTAATAATAATGCTACAAATAATAAAAATAAAATATTAGGTTTGAATTTGTTCCTCAAATGTTACATTCCTCCCAATATAAACGTTTTTATAATAAGTAATGTATTAAAGTTTTCTCGTGCTAACTTGCGCTTTCCTTCAATAAGAAAGGCATTTAACAATCAAGCAATTTGCTTATTTATTCAGCTTTTCTGCTTAATTTTGCTTCAATCGTAAGGACTATCGGATAGGCTGCAATCAAAATTATAGAAATGAAAATAGACTGTTCAAATATAGTTTTAAACATTTCTTGAGACCAACCATCTTCACCAATTATCCAGTATGCCATTTTATTTGAAATACCAATTCCATCATTTGCCTCTGGAATTAGACTTTGAGTGTAGTTTTGTGCGAGGCTGACAGTTGCTAAAATAGATAACGAAATACCAATAGATATTCCCTTTGAGAAAGGTTTTTCAACTCCAATTCTTTGCAATGCAATTACAGAAATAGCTAACAAGACTAAACTTCCAAACATAAATTCCATAGTGTTCCTCCTATTTATTAGTTATTCCTCCACAATTGATATCCTTAGGAATTAGATTCTCTTTTCTTATTTACAAACCCTAACCTAATAAAAAAAATAGCACCCACTTTATATTCAAGTAGTTGCTTCGAAATTCCTTCAAATTCAACTATTCTCCTCCCTTAGTGTGATTGTAGTACATCACTGTCCTTTAAAATCAGGTTTTCTCTTCTCGCTAAATGCTTGGAGTGCTTCGATTCGGTCTTCTGTTGGAATGGTTACTTCATAAGCCTTTCGTTCAATCGTTAGCCCTGTTTGCAGGTCTGCATTCATTCCTTGTTTTATAGCGTATTTTGCTTGTTGCAGAGCGATGGGGCCATTTTGCAGCATCGTTTCTGCTAGTTTCGTAGCTTCTTCAAGTAATTGGTCAGTAACTTTATACAACAATCCGATTGAATGCGCTTCATCAGCAGTTATTCGTTTTGCCGTTAATATGAGCTCAAGGGCTTTGGACTCGCCTATAATTCTAGGTAGACGTTGAGTACCACCTGCCCCTGGAATAATTGCCAAGCTTGTCTCAGTTAATCCCATTACGGCTGCACTAGCTGCCATTCGAAAATCACAAGCAAGTGCCAGTTCCATTCCTCCACCAAAAGCAAAACCGTTAATAGCTGCAATTGTTGGTTGTGGTAGTTGGTCAATAGCAGTAAAGACACGGTTAATTTTGTTCAAGTTTCGCTTCACTTGTTCAATTGTTAACGTTTTTCTTTCTTTTAAGTCTGCTCCTACACTAAATGCCTTTTCACCAGCACCAGTAAAGATTACAACTCGAACATCACGGTTTATACTAATTGACTCTATCACCTTATCTAACTCACACAATGTATCGTAATTAAAACTATTTAGTGCCTCAGCACGATTAAGCGTCACATAAGCGATATGATTCTCTATACGTAATAAAATTGATTCCATGATAGCCCTCCTAAAAATATTCATTCCCTATACACTTCTACATTTCTAGGCTTTTTCCTTTTTCATAGAAAGTCTTAGCTAGCAACAGTCCATAACGAAAATGAATAATTACTGATAAGCTAAAAATTCGGAAAGTGCATGCACCTTCCGAATTTTTAGCTTATGCTTTTACTTGATCCTTTAGTGCTCTTCTTAAAATTTTCCCTGTTGTATTTTTCGGTAGTTCTTCCAGGAATTCGATTGAGCTAGGGATTTTATATTTTGCTAGATGCTCTTCGCAATAGCTTAATAGCATTTCTTCTGTAACATTTTCACCCTCTTTAACGACAACAAAGCATTTTACTGCTTCACCAAAGTTCATGTCTGGCACTCCAATTACAGCTACTTCAACTACTGAAGAGTGTGAATATAATACTTCTTCTACTTCACGTGGATATACATTATAACCACCAACAATAATCATATCCTTTTTACGGTCAACGATATAGAAATACCCTTCTTCATCCATTCTTGCTAAGTCACCCGTAAACAACCAGCCATCACGAATCGTATGAGCCGTCTCTTCAGGAAGATTATAGTAGCCTTTCATTACGTTTGGCCCTCGTACGATCAGTTCACCGACTTCACCTACAGGTACTTCGTCACCTAATTCATTTACCACCTTATTTTCTACATTCACTATGCTCATTCCTATAGAACCTGGTTTCCTTGGACGGTCAAGTGGATTAAAGCAAGTAACAGGTGCTGCTTCTGATAAACCGTATCCTTCTGAAATGGCTACTTGGAATTTCTTCTCAAATGATTTAAGAAGAGCAACAGGCATGGAAGCGCCTCCAGAAATACAAAGACGTAAAGACTTTAAATCTTCAACAGACCCTTCTGGGTATTGTAGTAAAAAGTTGTACATAGTCGGAACACCAGCGAATACTGTTGCTTCGTATTTTTTTACAATTGAGAAGATATCTCCAGGACTGAATCTTGGAACGATAATAACTGTACCACCGTTTAATAAAGGTGCATTTAAAGCAACAGTTAAACAGAATACGTGGAACATTGGTAATGTAGCAATGACACGATCTGTTTCATTGATTTTCAAATAATTTGCTACGTCCTTAGCATTGCTGTAAACATTTTTATGTGTAAGCATTGCTCCCTTTGGCTTACCTGTTGTACCTGAAGTATAAAGGATAACAGCTGTATCATCTTCATGTACTTCTGGACCTTGGAACATTGGGTCGCCAGGTGCAATAAAACTTGTAAACGATTTCATTTTTTGGAAAATAGAAAGCTGTGTTACGTCTAACGTTGACTCGTTCCCTTTAGGAGTTTCACAAATAATTAGATGTTCAATCTTAGGTAATAGCGGATTCATTTTTTCAAATAAAGGAACTAGTAAATCTAACGCCACTACAACCTTGACATCTGAATCATTAAGTATGTAACCAATTTCATCTGGAGTATAAATTGGATTGATTGGAATAACAGTTGCACCTGCTCTTAGAGCACCATACAGTCCGATTACAAAGTGAGGGCTATTGCCTAATAGAAGAGCAATATGATCTCCCTTTTGTATACCCATTTCAGATAAAGCATGTGCAAACTTAGAGACAGCTCCATTAAATTCTAGATATGAAGTCTCAGTATCTTGAAAAACATATGCTGGCTTAGTTCCATAAAGACGAGCATTTTCTAGCAACTTCGCACTAATATTCACCTGATTACCTCCCGTGAATGATTATTCATTCATTCTATTTATTAATAATTTTCTAAATATATTATATTCTATGAAAATCAGACTATCAAGAATTATCGTACTATACTTCTATTGCTACACAAAAAAGTCCATCACTTGGTGTAATGGACTCTTTTAATAAAAATTTGTATATTACTATAAGATTTTCATGATTTCCTTACTTCACTTTTGGGATTAAACGCAGTGCATATATTGCAGCTAATCCAACTAAAATGTATACAATTTTAGCAAGGACGCTATCCATCCCACCAAATAATCCACCCACTAGATCCCATTCAAATAATCCAACTAATAACCAATTTAATCCACCAACAATTAATAAAACTAAAGAAAGTAAATCTAAAGCCTTCATACTAGCACTCCCTTTGTATAACATTTGTATAATCTTTGTAAAGTAATCATACAAATGTTATACAAAATGCACAAGTACTTTTTTACATAACTAGAAACTTTTTCTCTAGCTAACAAAAAAGCACCTAGTTCAGGTGCTTCAAAATATAGACAAAATCGAATGATTTCGAATTTGTCTATATTCTATTCGCTTTTGTACAATGTATCTCTATATAGCTATGGAATTGCTGCTCTACGGCACTAGCATTCCATGTGGGGTGGCATTCTTCACTTAAATTCAAAGGATAATCCTGAGCTGGCAAGACTTACATTTCCCTTAAATATTGTTTTTGCTTGTTCAACTAAGTCACCATGTTCTCCGAAATGCGGAAGATGTGTTAATAGTAAATTTGTTATATTAGCTTCCTGTGCTAATCTTCCTGCATCCTCACTTGTCATATGTCCAGCTTTTGTTCCATCCATTCCTGCATACAGATTACATTCACAAATAAGGAGATCCGCGTTTTTACAAAATGGGATAAAGTCTTCCTTAAATGAACTGTCTGCTGTATAAACAATTGTTGTTGTTGATATTTCAATCCTCATCGCATAACAAGTGACAGGATGCTTCGTTTTTAAGAAAGTGATCGAAAAGGGACCAATTTCTAGCTTGATGTTGGGATTGTAGGTAATACCCTTTGTAATTTGATTGTATGTTAACTTTTTAAAGCCTTCTTGATCTTCTTTATGCCCATATATAGGAAGTGTTGGCATAGATATACCTATATACCCTTTTATTAGTCTTGCATATTGCAATGCACCGATATCACTTACATGGTCGTTATGATAGTGAGAAAGTATAACAGCGTCTAATTCTTCTGGCTGTATATAATTTTGCAGCTGTGATATAACACCACTTCCACAATCGATCAGTAATCTAAAGTTATCTTCCTCTAATAAATATCCTGAGGTTGCTTCATTTTTGCCAGGAAAACCACCCCAATAACCGATAACAGTAAGCTTCATTTCTATTACTCCTTTAGTAAGTTTTAACTATCTTATCAAACTTATAGGCAATAACACAATTTTGCACTGTTACAAAACAGTTGTTGACAATATACAAGTTGTTATAATACAATGATTGTAACAACTTCGAGGGGGTATGTAACAATGTTAGTGAATAGCACTGAATTTTTTAAGAACTTACCACCAAAGCAATGCAGAGAATGCGGAAAAGAAATTGATGAACAACATGAATGTTATATGAATCATTGTGAAGATTGCATAAAGATAGGTGACTAACTATACATTTTAGACATTGGTACTATACCAATGTCCTTATTTTTTCCCATAAAAAAAGCAGCTCGTTTTGAGCTGCTTTTCTATCTATAGCGAAGATAAAATTTCGTCTACAACTTTTTTACCTTGGTTGATGCAATCGGGTAAACCGAGACCTTCGAATGAACTACCTGTTACATAAAGATTAGGAAGCTTTTCTCTTACTCCGGCCTTCATTTTTTCTACACGTTCTTTATGCCCCACCATGTACTGTGGCATTGATTCTTTCCAACGTGTAATTTCAATGAAGTCTGGATCTTCGGTAATGCCAAGTATCGTAAATAAGTCTGATTTCACTGCTTGGATAATTTCATCATCTGATTTAAATACGATTTCCTCATCCATTGCTTTTCCTACGTAGCAACGAAGAAGTGCTTTACCCTCAGGTGTTGTGTGTGGCCACTTTTTATGTGTCCATGTACAAGCTGTTATCGTATAAGGCGAATTTCTTGAAACGACAAATCCTGTACCTTCTAGCTTTTGATTAATTGCATCTAGTGGATACGCCATCGCAACTGTTGCAACAGAAGTTGACGGTATATCTTTAAACTCATTAAGAATACCAAAAGAACTTAGTAGGTTACTGGAAACTTGATGTGAAGTAGCTAGAACAACAAAATCGAATGTTGCATCTCCTCTTTTTTCAGTTGAGATTTTATATTCATTCTCTCTTTTTTCAATGGTTGTTACCTTTTCGCCTAACCATACTCGTTCCTCAGGTAATAATTGACGTATCGCCTCAACAAACGAAGACAATCCGGTATTTAATGTTTGAAATTGTCCTTTTTTATCAGACTTTAGTGTCTTCGTTTTTGGTGCCGTTGCTTTCGTTCCAAGAATTAAGCTTCTATATTTCTTCTCCACATCCTCAAATTGAGGAAATGTCGATTGAAGACTCAATTTATCAATGTCACCAGCATATATTCCAGATAGTAGTGGTTCAATTAAGTTTTCAACTACTTCCCCACCTAATCTTCTTCGGAAAAACTGCCCTAATGACTGATCTCCTTCCTGAGAACCTCTCGGTAATATGAAGTCGGCCGCAGCACGTAGCTTCCCAAGTGGAGTAAACAAGCCTGTCGTAATAAATGGTGAAATCTTCGTTGGAATTCCCATGACAGCTCCCACAGGAATTGGATGTAACTCTCTCCCCACTAGTACATATGCTTGGCCAGTAGCATTATTAACAAGGTGATCAGCAATTCCTAGATCTTCTGCCAGTTGACCTGCACTAACCTTTCTTTGTAAAAAAGAATCTGGTCCTTTTTCAATCACGAATCCATCTTTTCGAAGTGTTGAAATTTTGCCGCCTAATTTCTCACTTGCTTCTATTAAAGTAAAATCTACATCTATCCCTTTTTCCTTGGATAGCTTTTGTAAATAAAAGGCAGTAGTTAAACCAGTGATGCCTCCACCGATAATAGCTACTTGTTTCTTGGCTTTCTCCATAATTATCGCCTTCTTTAATTTTTTACGGTTGAAAGGTTCTTTATAACAACAGTTGCTAGTGCATTAATGAATTCTGGCTTAGCATTTGGCATTTCAGGGCGGTAGTAGCTTGCACCGATTTCATCTGTTACAATTTTACATTCTGTATCATTGTCATAAAGCACTTCAAGGTGGTCAGCTACAAAACCAACTGGAATGTAGACAAATGCTTTATAGCTATGCTCTTTAAATAATTCTCTTGTTAAGTCCTGAACGTCTGGACCAATCCATGGCTCAGGTGTATTTCCAGCACTTTGCCAACCTATTACGTAGTTATGAATACCTGAAGCTTCTGCAATCAATTTTGCTGTTTCCTTTAATTGCTCTGGATAAGGGTCACCTGCAGCTATAATTTTCTCTGGTAAACTATGTGCTGATGCAATAACAACTGAACTGTTACGCTCTTCCTCCGTCATGGTTGCATATGTTTTCTTTAATTGATCTGCCCAATATTGAATAAACTTTGGCTCATCATACCAGCTTTCTACACTATGAATAACTGGGCCACCAATGCGCTCTGACTCTTCTTTTGCACGACCGTTATAAGATTTAACACTGAACGTAGAGAAATGAGGTGCTAATACGATACTAACTGCCTCTTCAATGCCATCTTCTTTCATTTGTTGTACAGCATCTTCAACAAAAGGCTCTATATGTTTTAATCCAAGATACATGCTGAATTCAATTTCATCTTGTATAGTATTTAAATGATTTTTCAGTGCTTCAGCTTGTTCAATTGTAATTTTAGCCAGTGGAGAAATTCCACCGATTGCCTCATAACGGTTTCTTAAGTCTTCAAGTGCTTCAGGTGAGGGTTTTCTACCATGTCTAATATGTGTATAATACCGTTCAATATCTTCTTCTTTGTATGGCGTACCATACGCCATTACAAGTAAACCCATTTTCTTTTTCAATTTCGATTCAACTCCTAGCCTACTTTTTCATAGATGAATATTCATGAACAAATGCAGTTAATCGAGCCAATGTCTCAGGACTAACTTCTGGGAATACACCATGTCCTAAGTTGAAAATGTATCCTGGATGTTGCATACCTTGATCTAAAATTTCTTTTGCACGCGCTTCAATTACTTCCCATGGTGCTAGTAATACAGATGGGTCTAAGTTCCCCATAACCGGCTTTGTAATTCCTTTATTACGTGCCTCCTGAATTGGCAATCTCCAGTCTAACCCAACCACATCCAAAGGAAGGTCATGCCAATCGTTAACTAAGTGACTTGCTCCTACTCCGAACATAATTAAAGGAACATTTTCCTCACGAAGGCTGCTAAAGATTTTTTCCATTGTTGGTTTAATAAACATACGATAATCAGCTACATTTAATTGACCAACCCATGAGTCAAAAATTTGGAACGCTTTTGCTCCTGCTTTAATTTGAGCCTTGGCATACCTAATGGTCATGTCAGCTAACTTGTCCATTAGTAGGAACCACGCTTTTGGTTCTGCATACATAAAGGCTTTTGTTCTGTGATAACCCTTAGAAGGGCCACCTTCGATCATATAACTGGCAAGTGTAAAAGGAGCACCTGCAAACCCGATTAATGGAACATTCAATTGCTCTGTTGTTAATAGTTTAATTGTATCTAAAACGTAAGGCACATCTTCTTCCGGGTTAATTTCTCCAAGTTTTTCAACATCAGCAAGAGAGCCAATTCGATTTGAAATAACTGGACCAATACCTGCTTTAATGTCGACGTCTACCCCAATTGAAGGCAGTGGTGACATAATATCTTTGTACAGGATTGCAGCATCTACGTTGTATTGATCAACAGGAAGCTTTGTTACATACGCACATAATTCTGGTTGATGCGTAATTTCAAATAGTGAATACTTTTCTTTAATTTTTCTATACTCAGGCTGAGAACGTCCGGCTTGTCTCATATACCAAACTGGAACATGATCTGTCTTTTCTCCTCTAGCAGCTTTCAAGTATGTATCATTAAATGTCTTTTCCATTATTTCCACACCTTCCAAGTCCATTCATATCCATTATTTTTCTAATATCCATACTTACTATACAATATTTCAATCCTTAATGTAGTAATTAAAATCACAGTTCATAAAAAAGTCATGAATCCCTTTGTTACCATACCAAACTGTAATTTTGTTATCAACTTTAAATATATAAAGTTATTATTTTTATTGTGTCATGTTTCTTACCTTTGGCGCATTTCATTACTTTATTCATATACTTTGTTATTTTATTAACCAGTTAAGTTGGTAGAACAAGTTCCTTCCGCTCCATTCCACTAGTTTTTAAAAATAGTATGCAAAAACAAACAAGTCTATTGAAAGCAACAAATAAAGACCCGCACTATTAGGTGAAAGATTCATTAAATATCTCCTAATAGTTCGGGTATATCAATGGCTGAAATACTTAGGTTCCAGCCTTTAATTGCGAATTGATGGAGTTACTACGTTTGATTTTTCTCCGTCTTCTTCTGTTTGTGGGTTGTAAGGAATTATAAAGTAACTAGGCATTTTAAAGATATTCACATTTTCAACTTCATAGAAACCTTCTCCATTCTTTACCTTACTTACATACGCCCACGAATCATCTTTCTTTTCATATACTTTATACTCTATTCGTTCATCACTTGTGTCCCAACTTAACTGAATTGTAAATAAACTAAATGGTTTAAAGCTTAATTGTGACTTTAACTCTGGTTTGCCAACCATTTCAATTGGTTGTTCAAGCTCATCTACTCCTTTTGGGGCAACAAACCGTGCAGTTTGGTCTAGTGGGGATGAGGCTAGTATTTTTTTAAATAATCTTGTTGGATACGCACTGCCATGTTTTAAGTAATGCTCCTTATTTGTTGTATCATATCCCATCCATAGCGCTCCAACAACGTTTGGAGTATAGCCGACGAACCAAGCATCACGTGTTGCCCCTTTCACACCAGTAAAAGAGGTTGTCCCTGTTTTTCCAGCTAATCTACCATTATATTGACCCGAACGAGCAGTTCCTTCATCTACAACTCCTTCTAGCATACGCGTAACATACCATGCTGTTTGAGGTGAAAATACTTCGCGTTCTTCTACATTGACCGAAGCGATCACTTCACCTTCACGATTAACCATTTTTTTAATAAAATAAGGCTCCACTACTTTTCCATCCTTTGCAAATGCACGATACGCTTTTGCCATTTCAATCGGAGATATACCTTCCTTCAGTCCACCAAGTGCAATTGCAAGTCCTTGATCTGGTATTGATAACCCAGCTTTATCAATGTATTTTTTTCCAACGTCGATACCGATTTTATCTAACAACCAAACAGCAGGTGCATTAGCTGATTGAATTAACGCCTCATACATTGTCATCTTACCTTGATACGTTCCAGTATGATTTTTCGGAGTATAATCTCCATACGAAATTGGTTTGTCAACGAGCATTGAATAAGGATGATATTCTTTTTCCTCTAAAGCAGGTCCATAGACTGCAAGTGGCTTAAACGTTGAACCAGGTTGCCTCTTTACAACAACACGATTCATCCCTTTACTAACATAGTTTCGTCCACCGATAACCGATAAAACTCCGCCGTTATTCGCATCCATTAATACAAAAGCACCTTCAGCTTGTTCATCAGTTCCTGGAAAATACTCTTCCTTCTTAAATAACTCATATGCCATTTGCTGTACTTCAGCATTGATTGGTACAGTTATTGTATATCCACCAGTCATTAATTCCTCATTTGTTAAATTAAAGCGTTTTTTCGCTTCATTCATTACCATATCAATATAGGTTGCATATGCTGGATTTCGTTTATCCTCACTAATAGTAAGTGCAACTACTTTTCCCTTTGCTCTTACAGCTTCTTCAGCAGATATAAAACCACGTTTTTGCATGACATCAAGGACGAGATTTCTTCTTTCTTTACTCTTTTCCATATTCGTAATAGGCGAGTAATACGTTGGACTCTTTGGAATCCCAGCTAACAACGCTCCCTCTTCAAGCGTTAACTCTGAAACACTTTTATTAAAATATAGCTGTGCTGCTGTTTCAATTCCATAAGCACCATGACCAAAGTAAATTTGGTTAACATAGAGCTCAAGTAATTTGTTCTTGCTATATTCCTTTTCTAGGTTGATTGATATGATTGCTTCTTTTGTCTTCCGAAGGAGTGTTTTCTCGTTTGATAAGAAAACATTCTTCGCTAATTGCTGAGTAATGGTGCTTCCACCTTCTACTTTTCCACCAGCTAATATATCTTTATATAATGCTCTGAATATCGCTTTTAAATCAATCCCGTGATGGTCATAAAATCTCGCATCTTCTATTGCAACAAATGCGTTTTGTACGTGAGTGGGAATTTGTTCTATATCACTTAATACACGATCTTCTATATATAGTTTAGAAATTAAGTGACCTTTCTCATCTACCATTGTTGTAGTGGAATCCATTACTAGCTTCTGTTCATCAACGACATAGTTTCCGGCTAATAAGATTAAGATATAACCTGTAATTCCTAAGATGATTGTTGCGACTACTGCAGCTGTACCTATCAGTAGCTTTCTTTTCATAGCTGCCACCTCATTCTAATTTCATACTAGAATACACCTATCATCTTCCGTTTCTTTCCTGTTAGTATCGGAAAAATTGATATTTGTTATGTATGATTTTCCAATACAGTTTAAATTTTCTTTTCATATATTGCTTGGCTATACTTGAAAGAGGAGGTGTAAAAATGAACATTTACAGAACATTCGGCACAATTGAGTATTTATCTAATCTGAAATCAAATCATCTAAACGAAACGATGCTCCTAATGTTAGGAGATGACGACCAAGCACTGTTACTTCATGAAACAGAGTCTTCAAGTATATTCAATGAAGGGACTGGATATGAAGTCATTGACGGAACCGGTAATTTAAGTGGATCAGGGTTTGCTGTCTTCAACAATATTCCTGTTAGTGAAGAAGGGCGTTCTATCTTTGAATATCGTTTCAAAAACCGCGCAAGGCTTATAGAAAATGAACCTGGTTTTTGTGCGATCCGAGTACTCAGACCAATTAAGCATGATACTTATGTCATTTTAACATTATGGGATAATGAAAGTGACTTTCTGAACTGGCAAAGTTCAAATGCTTATAACGAAGCGCATAAAAACCGAGGTACATCTGAAGGCATAGACAAAAAATCTATCTTCTTACGACCTTCATATGTAACAAAATATAATATTTTCAATGAAAATGCATAAATTTCTTGTCGAGGCATGCTAACAATTTACATGCCTTGACTATTTAATATGTAATCTTCACGAATGCTGCAAAATTGACTCGAATATTTCCGAGGAAATATGTAAAAACAAGTATTTTTTTACATCTCACACTATATTCCTTCAATAAAATCATTTATTAACTGTCATTTTGTCATTTCCCCACAATTCACAGCACATTTTCCTCTCAAATTCTTTCACACGAATTCAACTCCATCATATTCTGTATTACATCTCTTATAGACGATTTACCTATGAAGCAGATGAATATATAGATGGAGGGAAAAATATGATCGTAGAATTAACCGCACTCCATTGGATCTATGTTGTGTTCATCGCTCTAATTATTGGTTTTATGGTAATGAGAAGGGATACAACGTTGGTCTGTATCATCGGAATTTTTATATTAGCTTTTACTGCAACAGGATCACTTACTGAATCTGTTAGTGGTATTTTTAATAGTTTTATTTTTGCCATTACAGAGTTGTTAGCAACCATCTTAGTCATCTCAATAATCGTGGCAATGAGTAAAGCTTTGACAAAAACAGGTATCAACGATGTCATGATCTCCCCTTTCACAAAGCTTATTCGTAATCCGACTTTAGCTTACTGGACGATAGGTATACTCATGATGGTAATTTCTTTTTTCTTCTGGCCATCACCAGCAGTTGCCCTTCTTGGAGCTGTTTTATTGCCAGTAGCAGTTCGAGTTGGATTGCCAGCGCTTGCTGTCGCTATGGCCATGAACTTATTCGGACATGGAATTGCACTATCCGGTGACTTTGTCATCCAAGCTGCGCCAAAACTAACAGCAGATGCTGCTGGACTTAGAGTAAGCGAGGTTGTGAGCGCAAGTATTCCATTAGTAATTGTCATGGGTGTTGTTACAACCGTTACAGCCTTTTATTTAATTAAACGCGATATGAAAAACGGAAAGCTTACAGCAAATACTGGGGTTACTGTGGCCAACAATGAATTTATTCAGGAAGAGGAAATCGATAGAAGTTTACTTTCATTAGGGGCCAAAAGATTTATTTCACTTTTAATCCCCATATTATTTATATTAGATTTAGTTGCAATGGTCGTATTTAAGCTTCAAGGTGGCGATGCAACAGCTCTAATTGGAGGAACTTCGATTTTCATTTTAATTGTTATTGCTCTCTTAGCCCATAAAAATAAAGGTCTCGAAAAAACAACAAATTATTTAATTGAAGGATTCCAATTTGGTTTCAAAGTTTTTGGTGCCGTTATTCCGATTGCAGCCTTCTTCTATTTAGGTGATGGAGCATTTATTAAAATTATAGGCGAACACCTCCCTGCTACTTCACAAGGAATAGTAAACGATCTTGGTGTTGGGTTGGCATCTGTCGTTCCGCTAAATGCACAAGTTGGTGCTATTACATTAACAGGTGTTGGTGCTATCACTGGTTTAGATGGATCCGGTTTTTCTGGTATTTCATTAGCTGGATCTATCGCTCAACTTTTCTCTACAGCTATCGGTGCCGGAGCAGCAACTCTAACAGCGCTTGGCCAAATTGCAGGTATTTGGGTTGGTGGCGGAACATTAGTACCGTGGGCTCTTATCCCTGCTGCAGCTATCTGTGGAGTTGATCCGTTTGAGCTTGCTAGACGAAATTTACTACCAGTTACGATTGGATTAGTTGTGACAACGATTGTGGCGATGTTTTTGATATAACAATAATACAGCGAATGGACCGTTTTAGGTTCATTCGTTTTTTGTAGAACACGTTCTTTTTTCAACTAAGGCACCTATTAATTCAAGCAGAACAACAATAACTTCTAACAGTATCCAGTGGAATGGAATATAAAATGAAGATGAACAGAGATCTGCAACTTAACGCAGTCCTGGCGATATTAATCTAGTGACATTATTCCTCAATCATAAATCTTTGTCTGTAGCATAGTTTCACACTAATGTTTTTCAAGAAGCTCAAGTTCACTAACCATACAAGCTCTTTTCGCTGTTTTGATTTCAGACTAATGTCCAGTTTGAACCTTTTCAATCCATTCTTGTTCAATGATTTCCGTATGATAAATCGAAGTTAGCGTAAGTCCCTTATCCTATTCCACTTGCTTCCTCTTCCATTGTTAAATTCAACTCCACTTAGTTTATTTAAACCCATCGAATCATTCTTCTTCATAATTTAGTTATTAATACAAGGAGAGAAGTAAATACAATCATAATCTGTAAAAGACCAATAGAAAGGAAGGTTATTCTATGGGAATTTGACCATGTAAATGTTGTAAAAAAAGTAAATGTATTTGTTCTCCTGGACCTAGGGGACCAAAAGGAGAAACTGGCGATCAAGGGCCTATCGGACCTCAGGGACCTGTTGGACCTCAAGGAGAAACTGGTCCACAAGGGCCAGCGGGAGGAGTATCAGCCTTTGCAGATTTTTATGCATTAATGCCACCTAATAATTCTGCAACAGTTGCTCCCGGTACAGATGTAGATTTTCCGCAGGATGGACCTATTAGTGACAATGGTTTGATATCCCGTACTGGTCCCGATGCTTTCGAATTAGCAGAAATTGGAGTGTACCAGGTATTGTTTCAAGTGAGTGTCACCGAAGCAGGACAACTTGTTTTAACTCTCAATGGCATTGAACAACCTTATACGGTTGTCGGACGTGCAACCGGTACATCTCAAATCGTAGGAATGGCTCTTGTTCAAACTACCGAAATCAATACCATACTCACTGTCCGAAATCCTGCTGATAATGCTACAGCACTTACAATTACTCCTCTCGCTGGAGGAAATGAGCCAGTTTCAGCACACCTTGTTATTACGAGACTACAATAATCATCGACTCTAAACAAAATGCTTTTCAATTACACATGCCTCATGTTACAAGTGTTCGACAAAAAGGCAATTCGAATGGAATCATTCGAATTGCCTTTTTGGTTTTTTGTGCAGTTTCAAACTTCTACAGGAACAGTGGGACAGGTGACAATTTGAATTTCTAAGTATTAGTTGAGACTCATGCCAGGCGGTAAACGGCGAAGAGGCACAGCGCCCCCCCGGATAGCGAATGCCATCGAGCGGAAATCACCTAGTTTAACAGAAAGATTAATAAATAGGAAAAAACACATTTAAAGTGACTGTCTTATTTCTTAACTCTCATATCATCTTCTTAATTAATTCACGGTTTCTTTGTTTAAACACTTCATTATGAGAAGACACCATCGCAACTTCATTAGCTCCTGGTTCAATGAACTGTTTCGCCTTATTAACTGCATTTGCTGCATCTTGGAATGTGCCGGCAATTAAGTTTAATTTCCCATCATACTTAATGATATCTCCAGCCGCATACAGTCCTTTTACAGATGACTCACTAAATGAATTACCCTCGATATAAAATCCGTCCATAAGGTTGATGTCTATCATACTATTGTTTAAAAGCGTGGAGTCTTGTTCAAAGCCATGGTTAATTACTACATCATCTACATTTATATATTGTATTTCACCTGTTTGTTGATTCGTGATTTCTACTTGGTCGATCGTCTCATGATTACTACCTGCAATCAGCTTTGTAATTGTTGTGTTAAGCATACACCGTGCGGAGCTATTTAGTAATTGAGTTATTTGTGCTTCGTGACCTGAAAAAGTCGGTTTACGATGTGTAACATAAACTTCTTTAGCGATTGGAACTAATTCATTCGCCCAGTCAATTGCCGTATTTCCACCACCAGAAATAATAACTGTTCGGTCTTTAAAGTACTTTAGTGACTTAACTGTGTAGTGAAGATTCGATACTTCAAATCGCTCCGCCCCTTCAATATGTAATTTTTGAGGCTTCAATATTCCACTGCCTACCGCAACTATAATTGTTTTTGAGAAGTGCTCCTGCCCCGCTGCTGTTCGTAACCAAAATAAGCCTTCATCATCCTTTGAAATACTTGTCACTCTTTCATTTAGAACAACTGTTGGATTAAACGTTAGTCCTTGTTGAGTAAGCTGTTTAATAAGATCTGCACCCGAAATCGGTGTTTGTCCTCCAACATCCCATATCATCTTTTCAGGATATATGTGAATCTTTCCACCTAATTGAGGCTGAAATTCAATAATTTTTGTTTTCAATTCTCTTAGTCCACTATAAAAAGCAGAATAAAGTCCCGCTGGACCCCCACCAATTATTGTTACATCGAAGATTTCTTTATCCGTCATCGCCTTCACCTCAAAAAGTAATAGTATTAAACATATTTACACAGACTAACAATACTAAATAAACCATTGACAATGATTATCAATTACAATTATAGTTACATTGTACAGTAACTGATAATGATTTTCAATATCGGTTATATTTTCCATTTGGAGGCTATAAAAAAATATGGTGCGCCTTATTACAGAAGATTTAAACATCAGCTATGGAGATCGTCTAATTGTAAAGAATTTAACGATTGAAATACCAGAAAAAAAAATTACAACGATTATTGGCTCTAATGGTTGTGGAAAATCAACTCTATTAAAAGCCATGACTCGAATTATTTCACAGCAATCTGGCTCTATAATCTTAGATGGAGTAAATATCTCAAAGCACAGTACAAAAGAACTTGCTAAAAAAATGGCCATCCTCCCACAAAGCCAAGAAAGTGCAAATGGCTTAACGGTTGGTGAACTAGTATCCTATGGACGTTTTCCTTATCAAAAGGGGTTTGGTAGGTTAACAAGTAAAGACCTTGATGCGATTAATTGGGCTTTAGATGTTACTGGAACAGCCTTCTTTAAACATCATCCAATTGATGCACTTTCTGGTGGTCAAAGGCAACGTGTTTGGATTGCTATGGCACTAGCGCAAGAAACACCTATGATATTTCTTGATGAACCAACCACATACCTGGACATGGCACATCAATTAGAGATATTAGAGTTATTAAAAAAATTAAATGCAGAGCAAGAGAGAACAATCATCATGGTACTTCATGACCTAAATCAAGCTGCTCGTTTTGCAGATTACATTATTGCAATGAAATACGGACAAATTGTAAAAGCAGGTTGTCCGGAGGAAGTCATTACAAATGATGTACTTAAGGAAGTCTTTCAAATTGATGCTATCATTGGCAAGGACCCAACAACAAACAAGCCAATGTGTGTAACATATAATCTACTAAAAGGAGATCAAGAAAATGAAAAAATTAATAATGCCCCTACTACTACTTTTGTTACTACTTAGTCTTACAGCTTGTGGTAATAATAAAGAAGAAGCAACAGATACAAAAGTCGAAAACGAAACAGTAGAAACTACTGGCACGATTACATATCAATCAGAAAATGGTCCAGTTGAAGTTCCTGCTAACCCTAAGCGTGTAGTTGTTCTTTCAACATATGCTGGTAATGTACTGTCATTAGATGTTCCACTTGTGGGTGTTGATGCATGGTCAAAAATGAATCCTCGTTACGAGCTTGAAGGCGTTGAGGAAGTAACTGATGAAAACTTAGAGAAAATCATTGAACTTGAGCCAGATTTAATTATTGGTCTTTCAACATTGAAAAATGTAGATAAACTTGAGGAACTTGCTCCAGTTGTCACATTTACTTATGGAAAACTAGATTATTTAACTCAGCATTTAGAAATTGCGAAGCTTTTAAACAAGGAAAAAGAAGCTCAAAGCTGGATCGATGATTTTAAGAAACGTGCTCAAGAATCTGGTGAAGAAATAAAAGCTAAGATCGGTGAAGATGCTACAGTGTCTGTTATCGAAAACTTTAACAAAGAGCTTTATGTATTCGGTGATAACTGGGCTCGTGGGACTGAAATTTTATATCAAGAAATGAAGCTAAACATGCCTGAAAAGGTAAAAGAAACAGCTTTAGAGCCTGGATATTACACATTATCCTTAGAAGTACTTCCTGAATTCGCAGGTGACTACTTGATCGTAAGTAAAGCTGAAGAAACAGAAACATCATTCATGGAATCTGAAACTTATAAAAACATTCCAGCTGTAAAAAAAAACCAAGTGTTCGTTGCAAATTCAAAAGAATTCTACTTTAACGATCCGATTACACTAGAATATCAACTTGAGTTCTTCAGAGATTCATTTCTTGGGAACTAATTTTATAAAGAGGAGTTCTTATTTACTAAGAATTCCTCTTATTATTTAGGTTCTTTTCGTTATGTTTGTTGCTATTATTAATTTGTATCCTTAATAGGTCAATACATTGGAAATATTCATTTCCTTGTGAAAAGATTCCCCAAAACCTTAATCTATACGTGTTTCTTGACTTATTCGAATAACAACAATCTTTACGATAAACAGCCATCATTTTAAAAGGGAAAGATAAAATTATGCCATTTAACCACGTATCATTTAGTTTAAAGTTAATTCTTAGTTTAGTTATGTTGTTTATTGTTTTCTTTGTATCATTAGTATTTGGTGCAGCGGATACTGATGTAAAAGAAGTATGGCTTGCACTTACGACTACAGTAAAAACAGATACGATTGTTATGTTAAGAGAGATAAGACTTCCTAGAATAGTCGCAGCTGTACTTGTCGGTGCCGGTTTATCAGTAGCTGGAGCGATCATGCAAGGGATTACGAGAAATCCTTTGGCAGATCCTAGTATTTTAGGTTTAACAGCAGGAGCAAATGCTGCACTCGCTCTTACGATAGCTCTAATACCTTCAGCCAATTATTTTGCCATTATGATTGCTTGTTTTATAGGTGCGGGAATTGGTACTATTATTGTCATCGGTATTGGCTCAGCAAAAAAAGGAGGCTTTTCTCCTTTACGAATTGTCTTAGCTGGAGCTGCTGTTTCAGCATTTTTGTATGCCATTGCAGATGGGATTGGTCTTTACTTTAAAATCTCGAAGGATGTTTCCATGTGGAGTGCTGGAGGTATTATTGGAACAACGTGGAGTCAATTACAAGTCATTGCTCCTTTTGTCATTACTGGGATTATCATCTCCTTTGTTCTTTCAAGGCAACTGACGATTTTGAGCTTAGATGAAGAAGTTGCAATTAGTTTAGGTCAAAACATTACTAAAATCAAATTTGCCTTATTCGTTATTGTCATCATGTTGGCTGGAGCTTCTGTTGCTCTAGTTGGAAACTTGGCCTTCATTGGGCTAATGATACCACATATTGTACGTGCCATCGTTGGAACGGATTATAGATTTGTTCTTCCTATGTCTGCGGTTATAGGGGCTATATTTATGGTTTTTGCAGATACATTAGGTCGTAACTTGAATGCACCTTTCGAAACCCCTGTACCTGCTATTGTTGCAATTATCGGATTGCCCTTCTTCCTATTCATTGTTCATAAAGGAGGGAAAGTGCTATCATGATCCATCCAAATATAGTTAAGAAACAGCGATTATTATTATTCAGTCTCTTTGTATTAATACTATTGACTACTGTCATCAGTATGGGGCTAGGATATTCGTCAGTATCTTATGACAGAATCATACCTACTTTACTCGGAGAAGGTACTTTTAAGGAAGAGTTCGTTATATTTACTGTGCGTTTACCAAGAATTATCATCACTCTTTTAGCTGGAATGGCCCTTGCCATATCCGGTGCCATATTACAAGGAATCACTAGAAATGATTTGGCAGACCCAGGTATCATTGGAATCAACGCAGGTACAGGAGTAGCCATTGCAGCTTTCTTCTTGTACTTCCCGATCGATGTAGGGTCCTTTGTTTATGCATTGCCCGCTGTAGGCTTTGTTGGAGCACTTCTCACTGCATGTTTTATATTTTTGTTTTCTAATAAGAAAGGCTTCGGCCTTCAACCAATTCGTTTAATCTTAATTGGTGTTGGATTTTCAATGGCACTTTCAGGAGCAATGGTCGTACTCATTTCATCTTCAGAACGTGAAAAAGTGGACTTTATTTCGAAGTGGTTAGCCGGAAATATATGGGGAACAGATTGGCCGTTTATCCTTGCACTATTGCCTTGGCTACTTTTATTAATCCCATTTACACTATATAATGCAAATAAATTGAACATCTTAAACTTAAGTGAACCAACTGCTATTGGGGTTGGGATATCCATTAATAAAGACAGATTTATATTATTATTAACAGCTGTTGCTTTAGCTGCTGCTGCTGTATCCGTAACTGGTGGAATTGCATTTGTTGGACTGATGGCACCTCATATTGCGAAGACATTAGTTGGACCTAGAAACCAGCTATTCCTACCGATTGCTACCCTCATAGGTGGATGGTTGTTATTATTCGCGGATACAATTGGAAGAAATTTGGTCGAGCCGGAAGGAATTGCAGCTGGAATTATGACTGCGTTAATAGGTGCACCTTACTTTATTTTCCTTTTATTGAAAAAGGGATAATTTAAACATAAAAGCGAATGTCCATATAAGGTACATTCGCTTTTATGTAAATTTTTGTCCTCTCCAGCCTTTTCCCACTTTTCCACTTCTTCACGGACAATTGGAGCTACTTCTTTTCCTAACAATTCTATTGTTTTCATTACATCTTCATGAGGCATGGAACCTACTGGTACGTGTAGCATGAATCGTGTGACGCCAACATTTTTACGAAGGTGAATAATTTTTTCTGCGACAACACGTGAATCACCTACATATAAGGCACCTTCAAAGCTTCGTGCTGCATCAAAACTAGCTCGATCGTAATGACCCCAGCCTCTTTCCTTCCCTAACTTATTCATTACTTGCTGAGTAGATGGGAAAAATTTATCTGCTGCAAGTGTGGTTGTTTCAGCAATAAATCCGTGTGAATGTGACGCTACAGGCAGCTTTTCTGAATCATGTCCAGCGTGTGCGGCTGCATTTTTATATAGCTGAACGAGTGGTGCAAATTGAGTTGGACGTCCACCTATTATTGCTAACACTAATGGAAGCCCAAGTAATCCAGCACGTACTACAGATTCAGAGTTTCCACCACTCCCGATCCAAACGGGTAACGGCTCTTGAACTGGTCTTGGATAAATTCCTCTCTCTTTGATTTCTGGACGGAATTTTCCTTTCCATGATACTTTTTCTGACTGTGTAATTTTTAATAATAAATCTAACTTTTCTTCAAACAATTCATCATAATCTTTTAAATCATAGCCAAACAACGGAAATGATTCAATGAAAGAGCCTCTTCCTGCCATTATTTCAGCACGTCCATTGGAAATTCCATCTAAAGTTGCAAAATCTTGATAGACCCTAACCGGATCTGCAGATGATAATACCGTTACTGCACTTGTTAAGCGAATATGCTTTGTTTGAGGTGCTGCCGCTGCTAAAATAACCGCTGGTGAAGAAGCAGCAAAATCCACGCGATGATGCTCACCGACACCGAATACATTTAACCCAACTTGATCGGCTAATATAATTTCCTCTACCACTTCGCGAATACGCTGGGCATGGCTAACAACCTTTCCAGTATGTACATCTGGTGTTGTTTCAACAAAGGTACTAATCCCTATTTCCAAACCTTCTCCTCCTTAGATGAACTAATTTTCTTTATCTTACTAAATTGATGTACGGAAAATCCAATTATGTGATTCTACTAAAAAAAGCACCCAAAAATTATCGGTGCCATTACATCGGTATATTCTTTTGACTTCTTATTGATGAGATAATGTTTGTTACAACCGTATATAGAAAGATCCATATTGTTACATATGTAAACGCGATTGCAAAACCCGCTATTACATCTGAAATATAATGTGCTCGTAACAATACTCTACTCATTCCCATAATGAATATATACATTCCTAAAACATATAAAGCAACCGTTTTAGAGGTTGATTGTTTCATATACTTCCAGACAAAATAAATGATAATTCCATAGAAAGCCATTGAAACTGTAGCATGTCCGCTTGGAAAGCTATAACCAATCGCATCAATAGAAGGTTCGAGAATTGGTCGTTCTCTTTCGTACACATCCTTTAACACCTTATATAGCTGATCGCTTCCAATTAATACACCCACTACTGTCAAAAGACCTATGTAATCTCTTGTTTTCCACCACATGAGGATAAGTGTAAAAATAGCAATCCCAATAACAACTGGCTTAGAACCTAAATTAGTAAAAAAAGAGATAAATTCATACATTCCTCCAGTAATATAGTGTTCAGCTAAGCTACTGACCTTTACATCAAATGCGAGGCTCTTCTCAGTTTGCATTAAATAGGCTAATACTAAAAAGAGTATCAACGTACCTAACGCAATGAATGGCATGACAAATAACTTATTTCTAGTAGCAGTTGTTGTTTTAGGTTGTATCTGCATATAGGTCCTCCTTTATTTCTACTTATTTAATAGTATCTAACTAAAATAGATTTGCCTATTGTTTTATATGATATTACTAAACTCCTTAAGCTAACTTCCCATATATTTTTCGATGATGACCTCATTTTTACTTAAACGTGCTATAATCAACATAGATTTCTAAAAATTCAGATTGTATAAGGAGGCTACTTATGCTGGATCAAATTTATACGGCACTTGAAGAGAGATACCCTAAGATGGTGGAGATTAGACGTCACCTGCATATGCATCCTGAATTATCGTTTCAAGAAGTACAAACAGCAAGATATATTGCAAATTTTTATAAGAATTTAGGAGTTGAAGTTAGAACTGAAGTTGGAGGTAATGGAGTCGTAGCTACGATTAAAGGAAGCAAACCGGGTCCAACTGTTGCACTCCGAGCCGACTTTGATGCCTTACCGATTGATGATGAAAAAGATGTACCTTATAAATCCAAGGTGCCTGGTGTCATGCATGCTTGTGGACATGACGGCCATACTGCAACACTTCTCGTGTTAGGTGAAGTGCTTCATGAACTAAAAAATGAATTAAACGGAAATTTTGTACTTATTCATCAGCATGCGGAAGAATATGCGCCTGGTGGAGCAGCCTCGATGATTAAGGACGGCTGTTTAGATGGGGTTGATGTGATATTTGGTACACATTTATGGGCTACTGAGCCTACTGGTTCAATTCAATATCGAACAGGTCCAGTTATGGCAGCTGCAGACCGCTTCGAAGTGACAATCAAAGGATCAGGTGGACACGGGGCACAGCCACATAAAACAAAAGATTCTGTCGTCATTGCTTCCCAGTTTATTATGAATCTCCAACAAATCGTGAGTCGCCGAGTAAATCCAATTGATTCAGCTGTTATTTCTGTCGGAAACTTTGAAGCGAAGAATGCATTCAACGTTATTGCAGACTCTGCAAAACTAATCGGTACTGTACGTACGTTCAATGAGAATGTTCGAGATCAAATTGAAAACGAAATTGAAAAAGTATTAAAGGGAACTTGTATAACGGCAGACGCAGAATATGAATATCTTTATGACCGTGGGTATCCAGCTGTCGTAAATCATAAAGACGAAACAGAGCTGCTTGTTAAAATCGCAAAGGAAATTCCAGGAGTTACATCTATTGAAGAAACTGAGCCACAGATGGGCGGGGAAGATTTTGCCTATTACCTTCAACATGTAAAGGGAACATTCTTCTTCACTGGGGCCAAAGCAGATCATGTAACTAAGCCATACCCTCATCATCATCCTAGATTCGACTTCGATGAAAACGCAATGCTAGTCGCAGCAAAAGCTTTAACACGTGTTGCATTTGCTTACCAGCAAGAACATGCTGCTTTAGAAAGTGTGAAATAATAAATGAACTCTATGCACCGTAATAGCGGTGCTTTTTTTGTTTGAGGCATCACGTTCATTGATTAAAGTAGTCAACATCATTCTTTAAAAAATTGTAAATAGTTTATTTATTTACCATTATTTTCATATAAGCATAGGATATGGTGTATTTTGAAATAAAAGGAGATGAATTTTGTTGAATCACTATGTGTATCAAAGATCGATGAATCCTTATCAATATGGTCAAATGCCAAGCACTTATCAGTCTCAGCAACAATATCCTATGAATCAAAACCACCAGTTAAAGCAGTTTACCTTGTCAGCAGTAGAACCTGTTGTACAATATGGTCTAAATGAAGCCCAAACGACTTCACTACCACATGCTATGAGAGAAGTGGCAGCAATTAGTTACTTAATGGGGCAAGGGTACAATGCTCAAGTTGCAAGACAGGTTGTAGAATCTTGGGAAGTAAATGAAATGTTTTATCGTTAATTCATTTGCCAACTTTTTTTGGGCTTCAATCTTAATATCGTACACCTTGTAATTACCATTCCCTAATTTAAATACCTATCAAAGTAGCCCCTACATTGATAGGTATTTGGATTTTATTGATTTAATAATCGTAACCGAAAGCATTGAATGGCTGTCTCTCCTAATAGATCTAGGAGGTGATAATTGGCATAAGCCCCTACAACTGCACCGATTCCGGGAACAAGCTGAAGCATTTTGACTAAATCAATATGATCCCGATAATCCTGCTGCCACTTTTGCCAGTCAATGCTCACGTTTTCACGCTCCTGCCAGCCTTCAATTCTTCCTAGGATATTCTCACGTTCGGCTTCACTTGAAAAAGCTAATTGAAAAATCGTTAGTAAAAATACCCGTTCTTCCTTAGATTTTGTATCTAAGCCATGGATAGCACCGATTTCAAATAAGAACTTCATTTTTATTGCGAGCAACAGTGGGAAATCTGCTATTCCAAGGATTAAACCTCCAGCCCCAGTTCCAGCTCCTTCTAGGGCAGCCATCTTTTTATATGATTTTAGCTTTTCTTGAATGAGTAATTCCTTTTCTTGAAATGATCGTTCATCATGATAATTCGATTTCGGTAAATACTCAGAGCTTGTCATTGTAAGTTCTACCATTTGCTTGATGCTCTGCGTGATTACCTCATGAGCCTTTTGCGGAATAAGCTTTTGCACCTTCGTTTGTGTGCTTTTTGACATTCGAGCAAACATACTCGGCTTTCTTATTAACTTTCTCTTCCACGCTAACGCTTCTTGCCACTTTTCCATCTCATAATTCATCTTTATTGTTCCCTTTTTATAAGCCTTTTCTTTAAATATGATTCAACGAAAACAAAACTAAATAGAATTGATATAACAAGTCCATATAGTCCCATCAAAATACCGTCATTCAAAATGAGTAAAGCGGATAAAATCATGCCTTTCACTATCATTAATTTCAATAACAAACTTAAAAATGCCTTCAAACGCTGGTCGTCAGAAACAGGATACAAGTTGATCCAAAGCTTCTGATCATGCTCTTTATAAAGAGCCATAAGCTGCAAGCCAGATAAATAAATGAAAAACGGAATAATGACTAGACCTGCATAGGGAAATTCCACTCCAATAACTAAAAACCCAGCAATAAAGATGAGTCGAACATATAAACCAAGATATTCTCCAGATCTTATAAAAGTTTTAGTATATAGAAATATAAATACCTTCTCTTTTTGGAATGGAATAGAACTTGTCAGGAAGTTTAGCCATCTTCTCGGTTTTACTTCATTTCTCAAATGTGGAACATCTATAAATAAGTTTGCAATTCGATAAAAACGATTGCTTAACTTTACTTCTTCCTTTATTAATACTTCCCACTTCAACATATGCTTATTTTTTGTGATGTAATAAAAAGCACCAAGCCAAAGTATTGAAATAATTATTAATATAAGAAGGTATGAAAATGGAGCATCTCCAAACAGTAGAACTAAAAATGATACATTAAACACCAATCGAATAACCTTGTCCACTATTCTTGCTGAGTCCTCGATAAAATAAAACATTTTTTGAGAAAGCAACAAATTCCATCCCTTAACTAGCAATAGAATGAGAACCAAAACTAAATAATCAGTTCCTTCCCTTGCTGTAAAACGCTCATACATTGGGATGAATGGTAAAAAGGCGATGAATATCATGATTCCATGTACAATAAAACTATAATTAAACCCTCTTTGAAAAAACGCACCCATCTTGTGTTCCACTGGAAGTAAAAAAACTAAATCAGGTTCTTTAAGAAACGTTCGGACAGATGACATTGTTAGAATTAATCCTAAGAAAATCCCCATAATCCATTCAAATGGGAATCCATCTGGAAGCTGAGAGAGCCACTGTTTGTAATATAAAGCACCTGCACTCAGTGCAATTAGTAGAACAATCATTAAATGATCGTTGAACATATAACGAATATAGCGACTCATTTCCTTTATAAATTCTGAAAATCGTTTATTCCATATGTCCTTTATTTTCATGCCTTTACTTCCTTCGTTAACGCAATATAAATGTCATCTAACGTACTACCAGGCATTTGGAACTGTGACTGAAGATCTGACAATGTCCCTTTTGCACGCACTTTCCCTTCATGCAGGATAACGAACGAATCACAATATCTTTCTGCAGTTGACAAGATATGAGTAGACATTAAGATGCCTGCTCCCTCTTGCTTTTTAGTTTGTAATAGCTGTAATAACGATTGGATTCCAAGTGGATCTAACCCAACAAACGGTTCATCAATGATATACAAATTCGGCTGAACTAAAAATGCGCACATGATCATGACCTTTTGCTTCATACCTTTTGAAAAGTGTGCAGGATACCATTTTAGCCGCTTTTCCATATGAAATTCGTTAAGTAAAAAGTTAATTCTTTCTTCATACTCCTTATCCGTTAAGGAATATGCCATAGCAGTCAAACGCAAATGCTCTTCTAACGTCAATTCCTCATATAGGATTGGTGTTTCTGGTATAAATGAAAATTGTGATTTATATTGTTCTTTATTTTCACGTAATGTTGTTCCATTAATTGAAATCGAACCTTCTTTTTGATCCATGATTCCGATAATATGCTTAATTGTTGTACTTTTCCCCGCTCCATTTAATCCAATTAAACCGACAAGTTCGCCAGCATTAACGGAAAAAGATAAATCATGTAAAACGGATTGCTTCGTATATCCACCTGTTAAATTTTGTATATCTAATAACGGTCTCATAATCCCCATCCTTCACATTCGTTGTTTATATATATTCAGGTAACAGCAGAACTTGTACACTTTCATCTTAACAAAATTTTCCCATAAAGGTAAAAATACTCTTTAAAAAAATTTTCATAACCGATAAATATTTCACCCTCAGATGGACATCATAATATTTGAAGAGGAGATAAGAAAGAGTCAATCGTTCCTGTTAAGACCTTGTGAAGATTTGAAAAAATTGCAAATGAGGTGTTTGTCGCAGGATTTGATCGATTTAACTCATAGCCTTCATGATATACATTGAGGGGATGGTAAGCTTGGGAACAGATCTAGTATCTCGTGAATAGGTATTACCATTAAATAAATGAGGTGTTTATCAAAGATAACTTCGGTATAGCTTTATAATTGGTTAAACAATTCATGTTAAATGAGGTGTTTACGGTAGACCATGATAGCATTTTTATAAATGTTTGGTTTACATTAAAAAGCGAATGAGGTGTCTACGAAAAATAACCACCATTAATTTCAGTTTCTTACTCCTCTTCAACCGAGCAGGATGCAGCTTTACGCTGTATCCTGTTTTTGTTTTTTGTCTCAGCAATAAACATCTTGCCTATACATATGCAAGAGTATATCCAATTTTTACGAAAAGAGCCCTTTTGTTTAATCTTCTCATGTAAAGGTTACAATTGTAAAAGTAGCATTTCGTCCATTACAATGGAAATATATGCATAAAGAGAAAGGATGAATAGTGTTGAGCGATTGTATTTTTTGTAAAATCATTCAAGGTGAAATTCCATGTGCAAAAGTGTATGAAAATGAGCACGTACTAGCATTTTTAGACATTAGCCAAGTATCTAAAGGACATACACTTGTCATACCAAAAACACATAAGGAAAATGTTTTTGAGTTGACACCAGAGATTGCACAAGAGATTTTCAAGGTTGTCCCTAAGATTTCTAACTCGATTAAAAAGGAATTTTCTCCAGTCGGACTAAATTTACTTAACAATAATGGAGAACATGCAGGACAATCTGTATTCCATTTCCACCTACATATCATTCCAAGGTACGGAAAAGGTGATGGATTCGGTGCTGTGTGGAAATCACATGCTAACGACTATACTTCAGAACAATTGAAGGAAATTGCAACAACTATCTCTTCAAGTATTGAATGACTTGGCCACCAAGTCATTTTTTATTTTGTCTAATCTCTCTAATGGACAGGAGTGATTGAGATTCTTCCCAGTCAGGGTGATTAAATATTTTGGAGTGATCGTCTAGTTTGTATTTAACCGAATGACGGAAAGAAGAATCCCATCTCAATAGGTGTATGAATTCTTCTCTTGTTCCCTCATACCCACATATTTCTCGTAAAGTGTTTAGCATATCTGCTTGCCATACAGCAGTTAGTGGTGAATTTCCCGGTATGTCATTGAATCTGTAATATTGACCTTCAAGGAATAGTGCCTTGGGATAATAATAGGCATACGTTGTTTGTAGCTGCTCCTCAGTTGTCATTAATACTTTCCCACCATGATGAGCTCTTAGTTTATATCCACCTTCTGTACGATTCATTAACTCCACTTGTTCACGTGTTAATAAAGTAACCCATACCTCTGCCTCCGCACCGTCCACTGGTCCAATAATAGCAGGAAGAGAGCCATATGGAGCAAGAAATGCACCATAGATTACATCAGTATCTTTTATCGTAGCTCGAAAACATATATATAAATCTGAGACATTTTTATTAAGACTCGATTTATATACCAGCTGCGCTAAACAAACGTTTGAGCCATATGCGATAACCGGAATACGTTCCTCTATTGGTGTTTCATTCACTTTACTTAAAAAATCCCTTAAAGATTGCTTCTCACTACTATCTGTAACAAGTGATCCATACATGTGATTCGTTTCCGATATATGAATCATCGACTCTTCAATTGATGTGTGGTCTTCCTCCAGTTTGTGAGCAACTCCTTTATAAAATACGAATGAAGTTGCTGGTCTTGGACCTGGATAAATATCTGGATGATCGTAAGGACTAAGGTGAATCGGCTTATTAGAGCGGTACATTCGAACATCTCCCATACTCATGATTTCTTATTATCGTAACGCGGAATGATAATTTTTCCTATACCCTTTTCACTCTTGGAAAGAACTGATATAATGATAACAATCTTCGCAGTAGGCAATAGTGCACTACTGGGGGAAAAAGAGAGCAGATTAGAAGAGGAGAGATTAGTATGAACACAAGAGTTTTAGTAACACTATCTTTATTTGTAGGAATCGGGGCTGTATTGCATGTTGTCATTCCATCCTTTGGAATGAAGCCGGATATGACCTTAACGATGATGTTTTTAGGAATTTTGCTTTTCCCAAAGGCAAAATATGTTTTGCTGTTAGGATTAAGTACAGGGTTCATTTCAGCATTGACCACAACGTTTCCAAGTGGTCAAATTCCAAACATTATTGATAAACCGTTTACTGCTTTTTTATTTTTTGGCACATATTTAGTAGTTAGACGATTTTCTTCCAAGTTTACGACGAGTGCATTAACGTTTATTGGAACACTTGTTTCAGGAACCATTTTCTTAGGTTCTGCATTGTTTCTATTCGGCCTGCCAGAAGGTTTTGGCTTTATGGCATTATTTGTAGCTGTTGTTATTCCGTCAGCCATTGTTAATACCATTTTATTAACAGTACTATACCCAATAGTTTTAACGATTGGAAAACGCTCGAACTTAGTAACAACCACATAAAGGAATCCTAACCCCATTTCACTTAGAAATGGGGTTTTTTAATAGTATGATTTTTCACGAATCAGTCTACTAACACGAAGTTATACTAGTTAAAGGAATCTATTCGTCAAAGCATGGTTACGAAGTGAGCCTTAAATAAACAAATACAAGATAAATGAAAATACGATAAAAATAGTTCCAATCACTCCCATAGCCTTCGCTTTTTCACGAAGCACTCGAACTGGAGGGTATGCAGCATTTACTTTTGAAGAAAATAAAAATTTAATCATCTTCAAATAAAAAATGATACCAACTATTCCACAGATTAACACTAATCCTATCATCATCCATTCATCCCCCTATTTTCATAACTATGCTACATTACGCTTGCTTTATGAAAATTTCATGAAATTACATCAAGACATAAAGAAAGAAAGGAATTTGCACAAACTTGTCGAATAATTAATTTTATGACCGCTCGGCAATATTTCGGGGGACTATATGTATAAATATAGCAATGCTTCTAAACACTACTAAGAGAAGAACTATCTAAATTGGTAAAAAGTTTAATTGCTATAAATGCTGGTAAGGTAAAAGATCATTATAATATAGAGGTGAACAACTTTGAGTAAAGGAAATTCTTTTGTATTAGGTGTTGTAGTTGGTAGTGTAATCGGAAGTTTAACGATGCTACTGTCTACTCCAAAGTCCGGTTCAGAATTACGATCTGCAATAAAGGAAAACAGTCGTGACTTATCTGAAAAACTTGCCCACTTAAAACATGAAGCGAAAGACTTCTTATCCTTAATTGAAAAATCCACAAAGGAAGGCACACAAGTTGTAAGAGAATTTACTGAAGATGTGCAAAAAACAATCAACGAATGGAAAAAGGATATTGAGCCACATCAACTTAATATTCAACGTGAAATGAAGGAAATTGAAGAAACATTACAGCAATTAGAAGAGGCTGTAACTGCAAACCGCCATCAGATTACCGAATAACTGATGGTTTTCAAGTGTCTTTCTACTGAATTTTCATAATTCATTCTTTATTATTCACTAGATTATGTGCATAATAGAATTAATAGATTAGTAAACCCTTAAGAAGGTGACACAGATGAAAAATAACGAACAGTACTCTATGAAAGAGGCCCTTATTTATAGCCAACGAGTAGCACAATTAAGTAAAGCTCTTTGGAAATCCATTGAAAAAGACTGGCAGCACTGGATTAAACCTTATGATTTAAATATTAATGAACACCATATTTTATGGATTGCCTACCATTTGAATGGTGCATCTATATCAGAGATTGCTAAGTTTGGAGTTATGCATGTTTCAACAGCCTTCAACTTCTCTAAAAAACTAGAAGAACGGGATCTTCTTATATTCTCCAAAAAAGAAGATGACAAACGAAATACATACATTGAGTTAACAGAAAAAGGTGAACAAATTCTACTTAACTCAATGGAAAGCTATAAACCATCCACCTATTCAGTTTTTGGTGGATCGCTTCCAATCAAGGACTTATACGGTAAATTTCCAGACTTCCTTGATTTAATGAGCATTATTCGAAACATTTATGGCGAAGAGTTTATGACGATCTTTGAAAAGTCGATTGAAAATATCGATGGAGAATTTATCGAAGTAGATGGTAAACTTTACAAGCGTGTAGAATAATTACATTCGCTTAGGTTCATCCATCATCGCATTTTTCAGCGCATTCATAAGCGGAAGATATAGTTGCTCTTGTTCCATCGCAATAATAACTTCTAAGCATGATAATTTCGGATTTAAATATTGTTTAAAGATATGCAAAAGCGGAGAAAAGCTGATAAAGCCTTCCGCTTTTTGCTGTTTATATTCATGTGTTAAATTTTCGCATAACTGAAATAGCTCATTCACTTCATGTTCAGTTAGCTGTCTTACCATAATTAATTGATGAAATGGCCACTTAGCCTTCTCAACTAAATCAATCATTAACTTTTGATAATACTCAAGCCTTTCTAATCGTTGCTCAATTGATTCCATTCTTTCGTCTCCTTCTGTTTGAAAAAACTGAAAAAAAGAATATTTACATTCAACATTTTAAGTATTGACCTTTTTTACCAAACACAGTAAAGTAACTAAGTGAATTATAACTTACATGCTTTGAGGTGAATATCGCATGAATTGTTGGAAAACCATTAATCTATCAAAAGATTACGGATTCCATCGTTTATTTTTTCTTTCATTTTTAACATCCATTTTAGCGTTTATTTTTTTATTCCTTGTATGGAACATGATCTTTGAATCTAAACAGCTTGAAGACAACGGTTTAATTTATGTAGTAATTATTGCGATATTACTTATACCTGGTCATCAACTTATTCATCTTACATCATTATGGTTATTTCGTAAAAAAGTAAAACTGACTGTAAAGAAAAAAGGATTTTTTCCGTTTTTAACCGTGAAATATTGTGAGCTATTATCAAAACCTGTCGCTGTTTTAACAGTGTTAGCACCCTTATTCTCTGTATCAATATTGCTGCTATCACTTAGTTTACTATTTCCGCAATATATTCATTACTTCACCATACTAGCGGCAATTAATTTTGGAATATGTGTATCTGACATTATGTATAGCTATCATTTTATGAGGGCTCCTCGAAAATGCTTTCTTGAAGAAAACAAAGGCGGTTATGATATTTTGGTTATGAATACAGAAAAGGTTAGTTAGATAGAAGCAATGCGCTTCTATCTTTTTAAATTTAATTCAATCTTATCTTTTGACAAGTCAAATGTTTCCAGTGACAGTTGCATCCCTTTTTCAAGTTCAATCTCTTTTACATCCACAACAATTTCATGTTGATTCGGATGAATGGTGACCCACTCAGGCATATTAAATTGTTCGTCTAATAGTCCTAATACAATTTCACCAGGTAAATTGAGCATCCCTAGACTTACTTCTTTTTCCGTTAAGGTTAGTCCCTTATCTTGATTCACACTTGGTTCAAAGATCATTTGAAATGGTATTTCACGATTAAAAACAATTAATTTCCCATTTACATAAATGTAATCATCCACCATGACATCATAGTGTATGTTTTTGATTTTTTGTTCTCGTTTAGATAGCTCTTTATGTATCCAGCTATTAATTCCTGCTTTATTCGTGACTAATCTAAAGTATGGATTTTCTATAACTTCTACTTTGGTGGGGTTTTCACTTTCTGGTGGACTTAAGACCAAGTAGAGGAATGCTCCAAACATAACAGCTACTAACAGGATAATAGATCCTAACAAAATAAAAAATGCTTGTTTCCAATTACGATCGTTATTCACTGTCATGTCCCTCCACTTTCTGCATAAAGTTTAGAAAGAGTTGCTAGCACAAGCCTTCGGGCGATGGCAATTGGTAGTCTCTCCTATGTGTTTTAAAATGGTTGATTTGATTTCTTTCTAAGCAAAAAGACTTCTTCACGCTAATGGAATCCATCTCTAAATGACCGAAAATTTACTATCATCAAGCATTATATCCTTTTATTGTCCTTTACATATCTAATATTCTTATAAAATTTCATATTTCCATGTTCTTGTAATTATCTTATACTATAACAAGGAGGGGCTCAAACATGTTTATACTATATATTCCATTAGCTTTAATGATCCTGTATATGATCAATCGCATGACGAATGCATTATGTATCCAGAAAGAGATTCCCGAAGAACGACAACCAAAGGTTTTTCGCACAATCAACATCTTAATCACCATATTACTTGTTTCCTCATACATAGAGGTTTTATTTACATAGTTTAAATAATGAAGGCTAAAAGAGTTTGGAATATAAGCATCAGTATCAGCTTGATTTCGAACATATAAAAAGATGCGGTGAATTTACATTCACCGCATTTTTTTACTTATAACCAAGAAGCTCCGATGATAATTAACAAAATGAACAATACAACGATTAACGCAAAACCTGAACCGTAGCTGTGTGACATTTAGCCTTCCTCCTCTTGTTTTTAGTTTGGGATAGGGTGCTCGTTTGCTAGCTACCTATCCTTATCTCATTACAACCAAGCAGCACCAACAATAATTAAAAGAATAAACAACACAACAATTAACGCGAAACCAGAATTGTATCCGTGGCTCATATGAACACCTCCTTTAGCAAATAACTAACTTATACTATGCAACTATTCATTTAAACGAATAGGCGTCTATCTCCCTTTTGCTTTTATTTTTAATTAGTAACCTACATAAGCAGAACCAACAATAATTAGTAAAATGAACAGCACGACAATTAATGCAAATCCACCTTTGTATTCGTGACTCATTCAAATTACCTCCTTTTGACTTATTTTCGTCATTCTATAATATCTTCAGCCTAACGTCTTTCCTTTAGGCTTACTACATTGTATAGAGGACAAACTCCATTTGACTAAACGAATGTCCCGGTTTTTTATATTTTTATAAATAAATAGGCAATAGCCTAGTTATTTAGCAATCATTCTTTACAAACCGTCTTGTGCCATTTGAAGGATATCGGAGAATACAATGGTTTTTGGTATTACCTCATTTCAAATATATGGTATAGTAATGAATGTAGCTTTTTTGGACATGATAACACCAAAAGTTGGTTAATCTTATTACATATACCGTTCAAAAGGATCTACAAATTTTTTACATAATAGGAGTGTTAACTATGAAGAAAGTAGTACTTGCCCTATCCATTTCTGCAGGTGTATTAGCTCTTACAGGGTGCAATAATGATGCAGAAAGTGCTGACTCAGAAGTAATTGTTGAATCAACTGCTGGAGATATTACGAAAGAGCAATTATACGAAGCAATGAAGGATCGATATGGTGAGCAAGTTCTTCGTGAACTCGTATATAGCACTGTTTTAAGCGAAAAGTATGAAGTAACTGACGAAGAAGTTCAAAAAGAAGTTGACAACTTAAAGACCCAATATGGTGATCAATTCGATATGGTTCTTCAACAAAGTGGTTTTAAAACAGAAGAACAACTAAAAGAAACGATGAAAATCGGCTTATTACAAGAAAAAATGGCACTAAAAGATATAAAGATAACTGATAAAGAAATCGAAGAACACTATAGTACTCTTAAGCCTGAAATTAGAGCTTCACATATCCTAGTTGCGGATGAAGCAACAGCTAACGAAGTGAAGAAGCAGCTCGATGAAGGTGCAAAGTTCGAAGATTTAGCTAAAAAATATTCAACTGATCCTGGTTCAAAAGACAATGGTGGAGATTTAGATTTCTTTGGTAGTGGCGTAATGGTTCCAGAATTTGAAGAAGCTGCTTATGGACTTAAAGTTGGAGAAATTAGTGGTCCTGTTCAGTCAACTCACGGTTTCCATATCATTAAGTTAACTGACAAAAAAGAACTCAAACCTTTAGAGGAAATGAAGGAAGAAATTAAACTTGAGCTTGCGCGAAGCAAAGTGGACTTCAATCAAGTTGAGCCAATGGTTCTAGAGGAACTAAAAGAGGCAAAAGTAAAGGTAAAAGACAAAGATCTAGAAAAGATGTTTGAAGCGAAAGAAGTAGAAGCAGAAGAAAAGAAATAATATAAAAAGGGACTTACATTGCGTAAGTCCGTTCAGACTGTAAAAAAACTCGTATAATTTTTGAGTTTTCTACAGTCTTTTTCTTATTAACTAAGTGATTTCCGCTCCATGGCACTCGCTTTCCGCGGGGTGGGCGGTGAGCCTCCTGATATGAACGAAACTGTCAAGGCTCCCACTCTTCACCAGGTTTGGATTGTCTTTTGACCAACTCTAAGAAGAGAAGCTATTTACGGCTTCTTTTCTTGATTTTGTTAGTTAGCAAGCCATTCTGGCTAGAATAGCTCCTTCTTTAGCTTACTGACCACTTCTCACTTCTTTGTATGTCTGTCAAGTGGTCTCCTTGACTGTCATACAAAGAAGTGAGAGACTCCATTAAGCTATAGAAGGAATCTGTTCCTTTCTCCTTTTTTTGACTTGAATAGAAGTTAAGAACACGGCACGAAGGCAAAAATCTCTACTGCGGTTTACGCTCTGATATCCGTGGGTTTTCACATTTTATCTTTCCGTATAAAGGACTAATCCACTAACTCGGCACGTGCGTTAATCTATTTAGATATAGCACAGAGGAGGCCACGTGGGTTTTCCTTTCCGGTTTTTTTCTTTGCCTTCGAGCCCTGTTCTCAATCATCTATCTTTCTTCGTAAATTATTCGTGTGAAATTAAAGCCATACATAAAAAATGGATCAATAATACCTATATCACCGTAACATGACAACTTGTAAGATCAAAAACTAGCGTTTTTTACTTCTTCTACCTCTTGTGTAATAGCCCAAATAAAACCAGCTAATTCTCTGGCAACTGCAGTAATTGCTTTTCCACTTTCTTTTCCTCTTGATAATAATCGGTAATACTTTTTATGAAGTCGGTTTTGTGCTTTCCAGGATATCGCTTGAATAGTGGGGGACTGTCCATTTTGTCGTCTCATCAATTCTCCTTTAACTGACGGTTGATAACGATAACTCCATGCAGCTTCTACTAATAAGCGTCGTACATGACGATTCCCTGTTTTTGTGATGCTCCCTTGTATTCTTCTTTCACCACTTGAGTATTCACTTGGTATTAAACCAATATAGGCCATTAATTGTGTTGGTGATGAGAAACGTTTGAAAGAACCTATCTCCGCTACAAGACTAGTCGCAGTAATAAGAGCTACACCTCTTAGTGATTGTAAGGCTTGAATGGTTGGGGCGTGTACGCCCTCCGTTGCCTGAACTCTAATTTCTTCCTCTAGTCTTAAAATTCGTTGTTCTAGCTCTTTCAATTGATGATAATATTCTTGAAAGACCACACGTAGTTTGGAGCTTTCAAATTTTAATGCATCCAGCCATCTACGATATTTGACCGTCCATTTGTTCACACCTGACGGTGGCTTAATGTTATTACGAAGCAAAAATTTACTCAAACGGTGCCTTGCCCTAAGTTCATCTTCTTTTGCATCTTCACGACATCTTACAAGATCACGGAGAGCTTCATCCTCTTCGTTTGGAACATAGATGTTAGTTAATTCTCCTGCTCGATATAACTGAGCCAGTCGAATAGAGTCTCTACGATCTGTCTTAATACGTTCACCTGGTCTTTTAGGTATGAGAGATGGGGCTATCACATCACAATGAACACCTAGGGAAAGTAATAATCTATATAGTGGGTATCCAGTTGGACCGGCTTCATAACAGACTCGAAGAGTCTCGGTGTTTCCAAGTTTATTTATTAATTTCCTAACTGCTTCTGGTGTGTGAGGAATTACTCCCCAGTATCTCGGCTCTTCTCGCCCCTCATCCGCGATCGCAACTGCAATTTTTTCTTTTGATACGTCTAAACCTACATATTTTATGGTATCCTTCATAATAACTAGCTCCTTCCGTAATGTAGCTCTGATTTGGTTTGTTTTTACCAGTAAACATTCTAACCAAATTAACCTACGATGTTACGAGTAAGGAGCTAGTTTCGTTCATGATAACTC
>NZ_JAFELM010000020.1 GCF_016890225.1 Bacillus suaedaesalsae
AGCCTCCTGATATGAACGAAACTGTCAAGGCTCCCACTCTTCACCAGGTTTGGATTGTCTTTTGACCAACTCTAAGAAGAGAAGCTATTTACGGCTTCTTTTCTTGATTTTGTTAGTTAGCAAGCCATTCTGGCTAGAATAGCTCCTTCTTTAGCTTACTGACCACTTCTCACTTCTTTGTATGTCTGTCAAGTGGTCTCCTTGACTGTCATACAAAGAAGTGAGAGACTCCATTAAGCTATAGAAGGAATCTGTTCCTTTCTCCTTTTTTTGACTTGAATAGAAGTTAAGAACACGGCACGAAGGCAAAAATCTCTACTGCGGTTTACGCTCTGATATCCGTGGGTTTTCACATTTTATCTTTCCGTATAAAGGACTAATCCACTAACTCGGCACGTGCGTTAATCTATTTAGATATAGCACAGAGGAGGCCACGTGGGTTTTCCTTTCCGGTTTTTTTCTTTGCCTTCGAGCCCTGTTCTCAATCATCTATCTTTCTTCGTAAATTATTCGTGTGAAATTAAAGCCATACATAAAAAATGGATCAATAATACCTATATCACCGTAACATGACAACTTGTAAGATCAAAAACTAGCGTTTTTTACTTCTTCTACCTCTTGTGTAATAGCCCAAATAAAACCAGCTAATTCTCTGGCAACTGCAGTAATTGCTTTTCCACTTTCTTTTCCTCTTGATAATAATCGGTAATACTTTTTATGAAGTCGGTTTTGTGCTTTCCAGGATATCGCTTGAATAGTGGGGGACTGTCCATTTTGTCGTCTCATCAATTCTCCTTTAACTGACGGTTGATAACGATAACTCCATGCAGCTTCTACTAATAAGCGTCGTACATGACGATTCCCTGTTTTTGTGATGCTCCCTTGTATTCTTCTTTCACCACTTGAGTATTCACTTGGTATTAAACCAATATAGGCCATTAATTGTGTTGGTGATGAGAAACGTTTGAAAGAACCTATCTCCGCTACAAGACTAGTCGCAGTAATAAGAGCTACACCTCTTAGTGATTGTAAGGCTTGAATGGTTGGGGCGTGTACGCCCTCCGTTGCCTGAACTCTAATTTCTTCCTCTAGTCTTAAAATTCGTTGTTCTAGCTCTTTCAATTGATGATAATATTCTTGAAAGACCACACGTAGTTTGGAGCTTTCAAATTTTAATGCATCCAGCCATCTACGATATTTGACCGTCCATTTGTTCACACCTGACGGTGGCTTAATGTTATTACGAAGCAAAAATTTACTCAAACGGTGCCTTGCCCTAAGTTCATCTTCTTTTGCATCTTCACGACATCTTACAAGATCACGGAGAGCTTCATCCTCTTCGTTTGGAACATAGATGTTAGTTAATTCTCCTGCTCGATATAACTGAGCCAGTCGAATAGAGTCTCTACGATCTGTCTTAATACGTTCACCTGGTCTTTTAGGTATGAGAGATGGGGCTATCACATCACAATGAACACCTAGGGAAAGTAATAATCTATATAGTGGGTATCCAGTTGGACCGGCTTCATAACAGACTCGAAGAGTCTCGGTGTTTCCAAGTTTATTTATTAATTTCCTAACTGCTTCTGGTGTGTGAGGAATTACTCCCCAGTATCTCGGCTCTTCTCGCCCCTCATCCGCGATCGCAACTGCAATTTTTTCTTTTGATACGTCTAAACCTACATATTTTATGGTATCCTTCATAATAACTAGCTCCTTCCGTAATGTAGCTCTGATTTGGTTTGTTTTTACCAGTAAACATTCTAACCAAATTAACCTACGATGTTACGAGTAAGGAGCTAGTTTCGTTCATGATAACTCGCCGTTATCGCCTGCGGGGTCTCACCTGTCCCACTTGCTCCCGCAGGAGTCGAGTGCCATTCCGCTACAATCTGATTATAAAATAGGATCTGTTTTTAAACATGTTCTATTATAAGAAAAAAGGTGAAGAAATGCTTACAGAACATACCTTCTATATAAAGAGATTAAATGTCCAGGCAGGCGATGTTAACTTTTATCACCATGATTCTAAATATGATGGCAACTTAGACGTGGAAAAGCTCTAGAATATGTATAAGTACATGCCTCGCATAGGTCAAAAAGCCCTTTTATACCTGAAAATCTAAAAGGCAATTCAAATGATTCCCATTCGAATTGCCTTTTGTCGTCAGTCTGAAGAGACCCCATTAGGAGTCTCTACATATTATGCCTGACCAATTGATTCTAGTTCTTTTAATCTAGCTTCTGTTCTGGCACGGTCGCGTTCAAGTACTGGTTTTAAATAGTGTCCTGTATACGATTCTTCTACTTTTATAATATCTTCTGGCGTTCCTGTTGCGACAATGGTTCCACCTTTGTCTCCACCTTCAGGACCAATATCGACAATATAATCAGCGGCTTTAATAACATCTAAATTATGCTCAATGAGTAATACAGTATCTCCGTTTTCCACGAGACGCTGCAGAACCTCTAAGAGGCGTGCAATGTCATCCACGTGTAGACCCGTTGTCGGCTCATCAAGAATATAAATGGTTCGTCCTGTTGAGCGACGATGAAGTTCAGATGCAAGTTTGACACGCTGTGCTTCTCCACCAGAAAGCGTCGTCGCCGGTTGACCTAGCTTAATGTACCCTAGCCCTACATCCATAATCGTTTGCAACTTGCGGTGTATTTTAGGATGATTGGTGAAGAAATCCAAAGCATCTTCCACCGTCATATCTAGAATATCGGAAATATTTTTGTCTTTATATTTCACTTCCAGTGTTTCACGGTTATAGCGCTTTCCATGACATACTTCACAAGGAACATACACGTCTGGTAGGAAGTGCATTTCGATTTTAATAATGCCATCCCCACGGCATGCTTCACATCTACCGCCTTTAACGTTAAAGCTAAATCGACCTTTCTTATAACCTCTCACCTTCGCTTCGTTTGTTGAAGCGAACAGGTCACGTACATCATCAAATACACCTGTGTACGTGGCAGGATTCGATCTTGGTGTACGGCCAATTGGTGATTGATCGATCTCTATCACTTTATCTAATTGTTCAATTCCTTTTACTTCTTTATGAGCTCCAGGCTTCACCTTGGAACGGTTAATTTGTTGAGCAAGCGATTTATATAATATCTCGTTGACTAGCGTACTTTTCCCAGAACCCGACACACCAGTAACCGAAATAAACGTTCCTAACGGGAATTTCACTTTAACATTTTTTAAATTATTTTCCTTCGCCCCGATGATTTCGATATAACGACCATCAGGCTTTCTTCGCTCAAGTGGAAGTGGAATAAACTTCTTCCCTAATAAATATTGACCTGTTAGAGACTTTGGATCGTTCATCACTTCTTCAGGTGTACCAGCAGAAATGACTTCTCCACCGTGGACCCCAGCTCCAGGACCGATATCAATTAAGTAATCTGCAGCTATCATTGTGTCTTCATCATGTTCAACGACGATGAGTGTATTACCGATATCTCTCATGCTTTGCAGCGTATGAATTAGACGATCATTATCACGTTGATGTAGCCCGATAGACGGCTCGTCCAAAATATACAGAACACCTGTTAATCTTGAGCCAATTTGAGTGGCTAATCGGATACGTTGAGCTTCTCCTCCGGATAATGTTCCTGCAGAACGGCTCATCGTTAAATAATCCAAACCAACATTCACAAGGAAGCCAAGACGCTCTTGAATTTCACGAATGATCATATGAGCAATTGTCGCTTCCTTCTCTGTAAGTTCTAATCCCGCTACATAGTTATAGGCTTCTGTAATCGAAAGGTCTGTTAAATGTCCAATATGGTTACCGCCAACCTTAACGGCTAAACTTTCCTTCTTTAAACGAAAGCCTTTACATGTTGGACACGAATGCTGTCCCATGTACTTTTCCATCTGTTCACGGATATAGTCAGAACTCGTTTCACGATATCGGCGCTCAATATTTTTAATAACACCTTCAAATTCAATATAACCTTCACGAACTTGACCGAAATCATTTTCATAATGGAAGAAAATTTGATCACCTTGACTGCCATATAACACTCGATCCATTAAATGTTTCGGAATGTCTTTTACCGGCATATCCATATCAATTCCGTAATGGTTACATACAGCTTCTAATAATTGAGGATAGTATTGAGAGCTAGTTGGTTCCCATGGAGCAATAGCATGTTGCTTTAAGCTTAGCTCCCAATTGGGCACAACCAATTCTTCGTCTACTTCTAACTTTGATCCTAAACCATCACAGCTTGGACATGCACCGAATGGTGTATTGAAGGAAAACATTCTAGGCTCTAATTCCCCAATGGAGAACCCACACATCGGACAAGAGTGATGCTCACTAAAAAGAAGTTCCTCACCAAGGTCCATCACATCGACCATGACCTTCCCATCACCTAGTCGAAGTGCGGTTTCCAAGGAATCAGAAAGTCGAGCTGCAATTCCTTCCTTTACCACAATGCGGTCAACGACCACTTCAATGGAGTGCTTTTTATTTTTATCAAGTTCAATCTCCTCGGTAAGCTCCATCATCTCACCGTCGATTCGAATACGAACAAATCCTTGCTTCTTAATATCCTCGATTACTTTAACATGTGCACCTTTACGTCCACTAATAACTGGCGCTAGTATTTGAAGCTTTGTTCGTTCTGGATATTCAAGAATTCGATCTACCATTTGTTGTATTGTTTGAGATGAAATCTCGATTCCATGCTCTGGACAAATCGGCCTGCCTACACGTGCGAATAACAATCGTAGATAATCGTAAATTTCCGTAACCGTTCCAACTGTAGAACGGGGATTACGGCTTGTTGTTTTTTGGTCAATGGAGATTGCAGGAGATAACCCTTCAATTACATCTACATCTGGTTTGTCCATTTGACCTAAAAATTGACGTGCGTAGGCTGACAACGATTCTACATACCGTCTTTGACCTTCAGCATAAATCGTATCAAACGCTAATGACGATTTCCCCGAACCAGATAAACCTGTTATCACAACAAGCTTATCTCTCGGAATTGTTACATCGATATTTTTTAAATTGTGTGCTCTCGCACCTTTTACTACTATTTTATCCATGACCATTTTTCGTTATTTTCCTTCCGCTTTCAGTTCTAAAAGTAGATCTCGCAGTTCAGCCGCACGTTCGAAGTTCAGTGCCTTTGCTGCTTCCTTCATTTCTACTTCTAGACTTGCAATTAGTTTCTCCCGCTCCGGCTTCGATAGTTTTGACAGCTTCGGAGTTAATTCATATTGCTCCTCAGATTCTGCTGCTACAGTCGCACGGATCACATCACGAATATTTTTCTGAATCGTTTTCGGTGTAATTCCATGTTCCAGGTTATACGCTTCCTGTGTTTCACGACGGCGCTTCGTCTCATTTATGGCAATTTCCATTGAATTTGTAATGCGATCCGCGTACATGATAACATGACCATTTTCATTACGCGCTGCACGGCCAATAGTTTGAATTAAAGAACGCTCTGAACGTAAGAAACCTTCTTTATCTGCGTCAAGAATTGCAACTAGAGATACTTCGGGAATATCTAACCCTTCTCTTAATAAGTTAATTCCGACGAGCACATCAAATTTACCTAAACGTAAATCACGAATAATTTCAATCCGTTCTAACGTTTTGATTTCAGAGTGTAAGTAATTAATTTTAATACCTAGTTCCTTTAAATAATTCGTTAAGTCCTCTGACATTTTCTTCGTTAACGTTGTCACTAATACACGTTCGTTTCGTTCAATTCGCGCATGTATTTCACCAAGTAAATCATCAATTTGTCCTTTAATTGGGCGAATATCAATGGTTGGGTCAAGCAGCCCTGTTGGACGAATGATTTGTTGAATCATTTCCGGACTATGCTCTTGTTCATAAGGACCAGGCGTAGCTGATACATAAACAATTTGATTAACATGCTTCTCAAATTCATCAAACATTAACGGACGGTTGTCCATTGCTGATGGCAAGCGAAAACCATGATCGACAAGGACAGATTTACGAGCTCTGTCACCATTGTACATCGCCCGAATTTGAGGAACGGTAACGTGTGACTCATCGACGACAATTAAGAAATCTTTTGGAAAGAAGTCGATTAATGTGTAAGGTGTTGAGCCAGAAGGGCGTAATGTTAGATGTCTAGAGTAGTTCTCTATTCCAGAACAAAAGCCCATTTCTCTCATCATTTCCAAATCATATCGAGTACGTTGTTCAAGACGCTGTGCCTCGAGCAGCTTCCCGTTCTCGCGCATTTCTGCTAAACGTTCTTCCAGCTCTTTTTCGATATTTTCAATTGCCACTACCATCTTCTCTTCACGGGTAACGAAGTGGGATGCAGGGAAAATGGAAACATGTTCACGATCTGCAATAATTTCCCCTGTCAAGGCGTCTACTTCACGAATACGGTCAATTTCGTCTCCGAAAAATTCAACACGTATACAATGCTCGTCACGTGAAGCAGGGAAAATTTCCACAACATCTCCTCGTACTCGGAACGTACCACGTTGGAAGTCGATATCATTTCTTGCATATTGAATATCTACTAAGTCCCGTAAAAGTTGGTTGCGTTCTTTCTCCATACCCGTTCTAATCGGCACGACCATTTCTCGGTATTCTTCCGGTGAACCTAAACCGTAAATACACGACACACTGGCGATGATGATGACATCTTTTCGTTCGATTAATGCAGATGTTGCCGAGTGCCTAAGTTTATCTATTTCATCATTAATGGATGCATCCTTCTCAATAAATGTATCCGTTTGTGGGACGTAGGCTTCCGGCTGATAGTAATCATAGTAACTAACGAAATATTCAACTGCATTGTTCGGAAAGAATTCCTTGAACTCACTGTATAGCTGACCCGCTAACGTTTTGTTATGAGCAATGATAAGCGTTGGTTTGTTCACTTCTTTTATAAGATTGGAAATCGTAAACGTTTTCCCTGTTCCAGTCGCCCCAAGCAACGTCTGATGCTTTTTGTTGTTCTTGATGCCTTCCACTAGCTGTTTAATCGCTCTAGGCTGATCCCCCGAGGGAGAATAAGCTGAGACTAATTCGAACTGATCCACACGAAAGCCTCCTATCCTTTTCATCTATTTTCTATTGTATCAACTTCTATTTAAAAAACCAAGAAATATGAGAACAAATATTCGATTAAATTGGAAAAAGTTTCTTTTTATCACGTATAAAAAACGCCTATCCACAGGATAGACGTAAATGACGTTAATTATGATATCTCTGAAAAGTATTCTTCTTACGGATACGAAGAAACATGACTCCAACTGCAATAACAATAAGTATTACGGGAATGATCCAAAGCGGTGCCGCTTCCTTTGTCTCCACGTCCTCGGGTTCAACTTGTTTTTCCACTTTTTTCATTTCACTAGCTTGTTCTTCAGGATTCACTTCTATCGGAACAAGGGATGGATCGTAATGGTCAAACCCATAATCTAATAAAGCTATTGTATCTTTATATGATCTGTTTTTTCCACTCGCATTCAATGTAACTGCAATCAGCCTGACACCTTCACGCTCAGCGACTGTTACTAACGTTTGACCAGCTTTTTGTACATAGCCGTTCTTTCCACCAAGCATTCCTTCAAACGGCATAACACTAAACAACTTATGATGATTAATTAACGTAGTATCCCAGCTTTCGCCATCCCACTCTAGCGTTTCTATTCCGATCATTTCAAGAAACGTTTCATTTTTTAAAGCGTAACGAGTAATCTCGGCCATATCTGACGCCGTCGTATAATGATGTTCATCAAATAAACCATGTGGATTAGTAAAAATGGTATTCTCTATGCCAATTTGTTCTCGTACAAAAGTATTCATGCGGTGTGCAAATTGAGCCACACTGCCATCGATATGTTCCGCAATTGCTACTGACGCATCATTGCCAGAGTTAATCAACATTCCTAGTAATAATTTTTCTAGAGGTACATTTTCGCCTTCCTCAAGGTACACACGCGTTCCCTCAACATGACGAGCATTTTCACTCACCGTTGCTATTTCATTCATGTCTGCTGACTCTAGTGCAACAATGGCTGTCACAAGTTTTGTAATACTTGCTGGGTACATTTGTTTTTCACTTTGTTTTTCATATATGGTATAACCTGTATCTGCATCTATTAAAATTACGCTTTCGCTATTGATTACTGATTCTAGATCCACGTTGTCTTCAGCACTTGCTGAAAAAGGACTAACATAATGGAATAGTAAGGTGATTACTAATATTAACGTTGCTTTCTTCATGACTACCTCCATCATTTTGTATCATAACTACGATACCATAAATCTTGTTGGATGTAAGAGTAAGACATGAAATTTACACATTTGTAAATTTTGGTATTAAACAGGTTTGGTTTGAGGAATAGGAGGAAACTCCCCCAAATACATCATATAGATTTAGTATCCGAACATCTTCCCTAGTAAAATCTTAGACTTAATTTGCTAGACTCAAAAAAGATGACCCATAAAGAGTCACCTTTCACTAATACTAGGGCTTTGTACGATCTTTACTTTCTTTTTTCCTAGTAAACTATGAAGAATCATCCCAATTACGACGAGCACAATGCCAAACACGGAAATAACAGATGGCATTGGTATCGAAAGCACCACCATTTCTCCAATCATGACGAACACAACCTGTGCCGACTGAGTAGCCTCTACACCCGCTAGTTTTGTACTATCGTCCTTCACAAGATCTGTGGCGAAGAAGAATAATAGAGTCGCAATGACACCAGAAGATATCGCCACGATAAAGGATTGAACAACTTGATCGGCAGACGGCAGTCCTACTGTCACACCTCCGATTATAGAAAGAACGAGCCACAGCGGCATTGAAGCGAGTGTCATTCCAAGCACTCGTTGAAATGTATCAAGCTTCCCTGTGTACAACTCCATCATTTTTCGATTTCCTAACGGATAGGCAAAAGCTGCAATCATGACCGGTAGCATCCCAATTAAGAATAACTGAAGTGTAAGTCCACCCTTTGCATTTTCCCATTGTAAAATGATGATTCCCATTACAATTAAACTAGAAAATAGTAAACTATTTAACGGAATTTTTCTTCGAGTACCGTTTACTTCTAAAAATAGAGGGGTGAGTAATACCCCTGCTATAATGGTAAACTGCCAGGTGCTCGCAACAAGCCATCCTGGTCCAGAAGCTGCTGCAAATGTAATCGGTCCATAAAACAAGCCAAATCCAACGAAGCTCCAGACTAACCAAGGTAATGGTTTTCGGACAAGCTCGATTAATAACTGCTTTAGATTTCCTCTCCACCATACGATTAGAACGAGAAATGGAATCATAAAGAAATAGCGAAGTGACGCACTCCAAAGCCAGCTACCACCTGAAAGCTCCATCGATCGATTTAATATAAATGTCACCGCAAAAAAGACGGAAGATAACACGCCAATTAATATTTCCTTCATGATTCCCCTCCTACCTTAATCTTCTTAATGTCACTCCCAATATGACAGAAGCGAGCAACATACCTACACCTAACACCATAAATGTCGTATAAAGAGAAATGTCTGTTAAAAAACCAATGACCGGCTTCACAATCATCCCTACTATCCCACCGACAAAGCTAATAATAGATAACGTTGTCGCCCGGTTGGCATCTGAAATACGTTCATTCATGAGTGAACGGTATACAGGGTCTTTCATAGAGTGAATAACCTGAATGAATCCAAACAGCATAATGCCAATCGTTACAGGAGGAAACAAGGACAATAAGATTAGTAGAACTCCTGGCAATGCTGTTGCTACAATCATAACCATGTATTGGCCAAGTTTTTCACGTAATGCAGGAACGACGACTAACCCAACTGTCGTTAAAGCATTCACCACCAACATGATCCAACCAAAATACTTTAACTCTATTTCATAATCTAAAAATAACGGTTGATTTAAGTATACTAAACTAAACACCACTCCAAAGGAAAAAGATTGAATTCCTTGAAGGAGAAGTAACATTGGATATTGGCGGAAAACCGATAAAATGGTAGTCTTCGGTTTCGGCACATTTTTAGTCTCGTTTTCTACCTCTTTTAATAGAAAAGTTAAAGCTAAAGCAGTAACGAGCAAAAAACACGTTACATAAAGTGGCAGCTCAAGAGAATTTTCTGCCAGATAACCACCAATCGGAAGACTTACGACCATAGCTGCCGTAACAGCCGCTCCTGTTAACGAAAAAGCATAATCCGCCGAGTCCTCTTTTTTCGCCTTCTTCAAATCATCATATATAAGAGCGGAATCTGCCCCTTACATTGCCGCGATACCAATTCCATAACAAATAGCTTCAACGACAAACCAAAAATAATGATGACTGAACGCCAAAATAAACGAACTGACAGCATACAAAAATACCGAAAGAATGACTAGCTTTTTTCTCCCAAACTTGTCAGCTAGCTTACCGGATGGGATTTCAAAAATAAATATAGCAGCTGACAAAATACTTTCCAGTAGGAAAATCTCAAAATAACTGAGACCACGTTCCTTTAGAAAAATTGTGTAAATCGTTGTATAAAACGTTAGAGAATAAAAGAAGGTTACCAACGTTAAAATTCGAACATTTCGAACTCCGAACATCTCTTTATATTTATATAGTGTTTTCATCTTAAATATCATCCTTTGAAATGAAATAAAGCCATGGTGAAATCACCATGACTTATAAGACGCCATCACTAGGCGATCTCGTTATGGAAATTCCGAATGTGCAGAAGTAAGTTTTCGTGTGAAAAAGGGCAGACTTCACCCTTTATAGGCGCTACGCGTTTTATCGCGCCCCGAAAACTAGTTACTTCGAACACATTGGAACATCCATTTCACCTCATTTCAAATGATAGTTTTACTATAAAAGAGAATGGATTTTCTTTCAAGTTTTCATTATAGAGATTACATTGATCCAAGAGTCACTATGCATTTATTTACTGTATGAAGCCTTTTCAATGTCTTTATTCTACTAAATCATTTCATTTTTCTCGTTAATCAAGATGTAAGCAATGTACAGTTAAATAACTTTAGTTAAAAGATAATCTAAGGGGCTATCCGACAGTAAATATAGAAAAAACTATATATTACTCAATGCCATAAAGTTTTAAAATGATTTATTATGCACAACTTATATGATCCTAATTTACTTATTATTCTATGCAAAACTCCGAGTATGCCTCATTTTCCTCTATTCTATAAGGGATATGTTACAAAATTTAGTAGTTTTAGTTGGCACTTAAAGCTATATCGTGGATCATCATTATTTTGATTCATATACTATAAGATGTTAACTATGAGAATAAAAAAACCTTGAAAGCTTAAAAGCTAATCAAGGTAGTACATTCTGCAATTGGGATTAAATCTTCTGGAATCCTATCAGTGTAACTATTTATAATCATTTTTAAATCAAAATTATCTCCGTTAACGCCATAAAAATTAACTATCTTAAAGGGTTCTTTATCACTATTAGTTACTGAGTAGAAAGCAACTTCAATATCATTAAAATTTAGAGTACCAAATCTACTTAGAAACTCTTTATATTCATTTGGTAGATTTATACCCAATGTTACTTCAATTTCTTCTATTTCTCGTAAAGAAGTATTCCCATATTTGCTGGTGGTCCCTAACTGTTTTAACTTGTTTTCAATAAAAATTGATTCATTATTCACCTTTTAATATCCTCCCCCTCAAATCGGATGCCGATCCAATGTGTGGAATGTTTCGATCTAGTTTTGTTGGTATCAGTTGTATAGTTCTATCATCTGGCTGATGAGGAGTTAAGCCTTGCTCAGACAACCTGTTTTTCGCTTGTGTTTTATTTTTCAATCCACTCATATTATATTTTGTTGGTTTCGGAATAATCCAGGACCTTCCTTGTAATTCAATTTTCCATCTGGATTATCCTGATCTTTGTATCTCTACAAATATGGATCAAGTTCATGCCTTGTTCCTTACAGTACGTTTTAAATTCATCTTCTTGATATTTCAAGCTGTATCCATCTCTTGCTTGCCCTTGTGTTGACACTCGAATTACCCAACAACGTTCAAATTTTCACCCTCCCGTTACGATAATTAAAATTTATGTAACGCTTTTTATACGAATAGCAAGTATTATACGATCGTCTCTTGTAAAAATACAACACAAAAATCATTTGCCCTTTGCAATAAAACAACACTCTCTCACTTTGCCCATTGTTTATCGCCACGAGCTTTGTCATTCTCCTTAGTTTGTTAGCTATGCCATGTCATACTACCCCTGTCATGTAAAATGTCATCTCGCCTAATTCTCGTTCCTGTCCGCCAATCCAAATATTAAAACGATACTCCATGATGGTATAACCATCATGAGCTCTCGATTCTCAAACAAATCATTTTCTTATTGTCCCACTCAAATATCAGCTGATTTAGTATAAATTAAAGTAAAAAACCTTGAATGGCATTTAGCCAATCAAGGTTTAAGAAATTACCTATAACTATCCAAACTTACTGTAACCATTTCATTGCCTTTTTTATTTATTAAGGCAATCTCAAAATCAGCTAACCATTTTAATTCTCCCAAATGTCTAGCATATGCGAACTCATCAGGAAGTTCTGATATAACTTTTTCCCTTTGTATTTCTACTCCATTTTTTTGCTTAATCACTATTGAAATATCCATACTGGTTACATTATGTTGACACAATACTTCAGCATAATAATTTTTATTAGGATTCTTTACAGCTTTCTTCCAAGCCCATTCATTTAAATACTTAGTTTGCTCTATCTGTAAAGAAACATCTTTGAATTGTTCAAATGCCCAACTTTTGTTGTTAGCTACTTTCTCTATTCCTTCCATAAGAAGATTAAGTGTAGCTATTTTTTTCTCTAACTCATTTTTATAGCGAAATTCATCATAATTGAACTTCACTTGTACCGTAACAACACCAGAAAGATTTAAAATACCTGCCTCAGTAATATTTTCAACACACTCTACGAGGATTTTCCAACAGTCTTCATTTTTCATTTTTCCAAATAATCGTTCGTACATAGCAGTAACACAACGAGTCTCTAGTCTAAATGAACGACGTTTTTCTTTCCAATTCAATTCATAATCCATTTTTGTTGCATCATGATATTGACAACTTTCTTTTTCCATTATCCCTTTGATTCTTTCTTCATCCGCAATATACGGTAAATCTAAATCAAATTCTTTTAAGATCAAGTAATTACCTCCTTATTCTTCCCAAGGTTTTGGTCTCTGATGTTTGTTCATGGAATTACCTTCTTCCCAAAGGCGTTGAGCATTCTCTCTTTCCCAGTCAAGAGCTTCCTGTCTATTAGGTATATTAGGTTTTACAACATCTGCTTCGTACTTCTCATACCCTACTTCTTTATTCCATTTATTTACTTGGGAATTTGCTCTAGGAGATGTGCCATTTTTATTCAGTGGTTGTCCACTTATACCAGTCTTAGCAACGTCTCCAGTTTCCTTTTCGGATATTTTATATCCATGTTGTGGCTTTGTACTGTTTTTACTATTTCCGTGAGGAACATTATCCGTACCCTTAGTAAGTTTCGCCCCTTGCGCAAAACCTAACCCAGCCTTAGCCCCTTTTAGCGCAGCTTTTCCTGCTCCACCTGTAAAGATACCTGCTGCTGCAATTATTCGGTCGGCTGTAGATAGTTTTTGACCTGTGACAAGGTCTCTACCCATGATTGCTTCAAGTCCACTCTTGATGTTTCCAACTACAGGAATCATATCTAAGCCCATTGATCCTGCTTGTTTCATGAAGTTCGTGGATGGCATCTTTGCCTTCTTAAACTTGAATTTACCGAATCCAAAGCTAGATTTTACATCAAATCCATAAGAGGATCCACTACTACCAAAGATATAGTTCTTATTTAGCGATTTACTAGAATAACCACCAAAATGGTTGGACATATAACCAGCCAGTTTATTGTAATTGCCGGTACGCATAGCTAAAATTTCTTCAAATGTCGGTGGTGGTGGCGGCGG
>NZ_JAFELM010000021.1 GCF_016890225.1 Bacillus suaedaesalsae
GAGTTATCATGAACGAAACTAGCTCCTTACTCGTAACATCGTAGGTTAATTTGGTTAGAATGTTTACTGGTAAAAACAAACCAAATCAGAGCTACATTACGGAAGGAGCTAGTTATTATGAAGGATACCATAAAATATGTAGGTTTAGACGTATCAAAAGAAAAAATTGCAGTTGCGATCGCGGATGAGGGGCGAGAAGAGCCGAGATACTGGGGAGTAATTCCTCACACACCAGAAGCAGTTAGGAAATTAATAAATAAACTTGGAAACACCGAGACTCTTCGAGTCTGTTATGAAGCCGGTCCAACTGGATACCCACTATATAGATTATTACTTTCCCTAGGTGTTCATTGTGATGTGATAGCCCCATCTCTCATACCTAAAAGACCAGGTGAACGTATTAAGACAGATCGTAGAGACTCTATTCGACTGGCTCAGTTATATCGAGCAGGAGAATTAACTAACATCTATGTTCCAAACGAAGAGGATGAAGCTCTCCGTGATCTTGTAAGATGTCGTGAAGATGCAAAAGAAGATGAACTTAGGGCAAGGCACCGTTTGAGTAAATTTTTGCTTCGTAATAACATTAAGCCACCGTCAGGTGTGAACAAATGGACGGTCAAATATCGTAGATGGCTGGATGCATTAAAATTTGAAAGCTCCAAACTACGTGTGGTCTTTCAAGAATATTATCATCAATTGAAAGAGCTAGAACAACGAATTTTAAGACTAGAGGAAGAAATTAGAGTTCAGGCAACGGAGGGCGTACACGCCCCAACCATTCAAGCCTTACAATCACTAAGAGGTGTAGCTCTTATTACTGCGACTAGTCTTGTAGCGGAGATAGGTTCTTTCAAACGTTTCTCATCACCAACACAATTAATGGCCTATATTGGTTTAATACCAAGTGAATACTCAAGTGGTGAAAGAAGAATACAAGGGAGCATCACAAAAACAGGGAATCGTCATGTACGACGCTTATTAGTAGAAGCTGCATGGAGTTATCGTTATCAACCGTCAGTTAAAGGAGAATTGATGAGACGACAAAATGGACAGTCCCCCACTATTCAAGCGATATCCTGGAAAGCACAAAACCGACTTCATAAAAAGTATTACCGATTATTATCAAGAGGAAAAGAAAGTGGAAAAGCAATTACTGCAGTTGCCAGAGAATTAGCTGGTTTTATTTGGGCTATTACACAAGAGGTAGAAGAAGTAAAAAACGCTAGTTTTTGATCTTACAAGTTGTCATGTTACGGTGATATAGGTATTATTGATCCATTTTTTATGTATGGCTTTAATTTCACACGAATAATTTACGAAGAAAGATAGATGATTGAGAACAGGGCTCGAAGGCAAAGAAAAAAACCGGAAAGGAAAACCCACGTGGCCTCCTCTGTGCTATATCTAAATAGATTAACGCACGTGCCGAGTTAGTGGATTAGTCCTTTATACGGAAAGATAAAATGTGAAAACCCACGGATATCAGAGCGTAAACCGCAGTAGAGATTTTTGCCTTCGTGCCGTGTTCTTAACTTCTATTCAAGTCAAAAAAAGGAGAAAGGAACAGATTCCTTCTATAGCTTAATGGAGTCTCTCACTTCTTTGTATGACAGTCAAGGAGACCACTTGACAGACATACAAAGAAGTGAGAAGTGGTCAGTAAGCTAAAGAAGGAGCTATTCTAGCCAGAATGGCTTGCTAACTAACAAAATCAAGAAAAGAAGCCGTAAATAGCTTCTCTTCTTAGAGTTGGTCAAAAGACAATCCAAACCTGGTGAAGAGTGGGAGCCTTGACAGTTTCGTTCATATCAGGAGGCTCACCGCCCCCCGCGGAAAGGGAGTGCTTCACGCGGAAATCAACATATTGTTAACAAAGTCATTTTATAAAATAATTATCCACCCATTTTCTAGCTTCCTTCCAGTCATTTACACGAATGACCTTTGAAGGCACAGGGTCTTGGTTATATGGAGTATTAAATAACAAAACAGGAATATCACATTCTTCACTAATATCACATGCATTGTCATGCTTATCTTCAAAGAACACTTCTACACCGTGATGTTTTACGGCATCTAGCTTATCGTGTTTTCCAATTAACTCAATGTGATGGTAAGGAACATTATTCTTTTTGAACCATTCATTTGTTACTTCTAGGTAGTCGATAGGTCTTGCACTTATATAAATTAACTGATGCTGCTTTTCCCAATCAGAGAGAGTTGAAATCGCATGACTCACTAATGGAGCATCTTTATAAATCGTTGGTTCATGCTCCTTCATCCATGTATAAAACTCTTCATTTGTTATTCCAAGAACGGTTGCAAGGTTATATACCTTAATATCATCCATCGTTAAATTTTTATTAAAGGTTTTGTTTAGATAGGGAATAAAGGTATTGGGATTCGTTATCGTCCCGTCGATATCAATGCCAAGTTTTCTATTTGTCATAGCTGAATTTACTCCTTATTTTGCATAATAATTAAATTGTAACATATTTGAGTACTACCTATAGATGAAATAAATAGTATGAAAATATTAACACCTATAATTTAGTGAAACAGTCCCATACTAATAAATGCTCCTTAACCAAAGGAAAGCGAGGGATTCTTATGCCAAATCAATTTGATAACAATGATTCATCCAAGAATAAGTATGAACTCAATAAAAATGCCACGTCTTCATATTCAAATAATGAATATGAGACGGAATTTGCATCCGAAAATGCTGACTTCAGTTCTAGCAATGGTGTGAATATCGCAAGTGGAGCATCTATTTCAAAAAGTAATTCTTCATCTTCATCATTGTCGAATGAAGAGTATGCTTCTGAAATTGCACCACAGATTGTTGATTTCAATCGAAAAGAGAAAACCGCCTCAAATAATGTAAATTCAACGGTAGCAAATAGTAGTACTCAAAGTACTTCGGATTTCGCTAATGAAGAATATGCAGCAGAGGTAGCACCAAAAATCATTGATTTCAATCGACGCGATAATGGTAATGCAGATGCAGAGAACACTAATGCAAACTCAACTAATACTATGAGTAACAACGATGGTATGGTTGATAATGTAACAAGTGGTAAAGGAATTGGTGGACTAGCCTTAGCCTTGTCAATCCTTTCATTATTTGTACTGCCTATTGTATTAGGAGCTGCTGGGATTATCATTGGTTTCATTGCAAGAAGACGAGGAGCAACAAGATTAGGTGCTTGGGCAATTGGTATAGGAGCAATTTCAATCATTGTTGGTATGTTTGTGTTACCGTTCTTTTAGAGGATAGTACAAAAAAAAGCATGGCACTTATTGTGCCATGCTTTTTAACTTTTCTTCTGCAATTTTGTCAATTTCTTTCTTTAACTCTTCAACCATTGTTTCTTCAGGAACTTTACGAACAATCTCTCCGTGACGGAATAACAATCCTTCGCCTCTAGCACCTGCAATTCCAATATCAGCTTCTCTAGCTTCTCCAGGACCATTTACAGCACATCCAAGAACAGCAACCTTTATTGGTGCTTTAATGGAAGAAATATATTCTTCTACCTCATTTGCAATTTTGATTAAATCGATTTCGATACGCCCACAAGTCGGACATGAAATGAGTGTTGCTGCATTTGAAATTAATCCAAATGATTTCAAAAGCTCTCTTGCAACTTTTATTTCTTCAACTGGATCTGCACTTAAGCTTACACGTAAAGTGTTTCCAATCCCTTTGCTAATGATAGCACCGAGACCCGCTGCACTTTTTACTGTTCCTGCAAAGAGTGTCCCAGATTCTGTTATTCCTAAGTGAAGAGGATAATCAAAAGCTTTAGCTGCTTTTTCATAAGCTTCAATGGCAAGATTTACATCAGATGCTTTCATCGATACAATAATGTCATAGAAGTCAAGATCTTCTAGAATTTTAATGTGATGAAGAGCACTTTCTACCATCCCGTCAGCAGTAGGATAGCCATACTTCTCGATAATTTTTCTTTCAAGAGAACCAGCGTTAACACCAATACGAATCGGAATTCCCTTTGCTTTAGCAGCATTTACAACTGCCTCCACTTTTTCGCGACGTCCAATATTACCAGGATTTATTCTGATCTTATCAGCTCCACCCTCAATTGCTTTTAACGCAAGCTTATAGTCGAAATGAATATCTACTACAAGAGGGATATTTATTCTCTTCTTAATTTCACTGATTGCATTTGCTGCACGTTCATCAGGACAAGCAACACGAACAACTTGACACCCTGCTTCTTCAAGTCGTTTAATTTCAGCAACTGTTGCTTCAACATCATGTGTCTTTGTTGTTGTCATACTTTGTATAATTAACTGATCACTGCCGCCTATCGTTAGGTTACCAACTTTGACAGGACGTGTTTTCGTACGGTGTACAATTTCGCCCACTAACTATTCGCTCCTTTTGATTATGTAGTTCATAATCATTTTTAGACTACAAAAATTATAAAAGTCCTTCTTATTGTATCAATGGATATGAAATCATGACAAGTAGTTTGACCACTTACACATATTTGTACGTCGAAGTCTTTGGCCATGATAAAGTAATGTATTAATTATACTAATTGTCGATTGTTATTGGTACATAGGAATCTTATATTTCTTTCCTATTTGTATTTTCTCAGGCTCAACCTTATTCAAGTCTACGAAATCTTTTACGACTGTTGTAATGGATACAGGCAAATCTCCCTTCAGATTTTTTTCAAGAATGGACAGGACAGTATCTCCTGGCTTAACTGTCACTTCTATATATGTAGTATTATTCTTTTTCTCTTGTTTATCACTTTTTATTTCCTTCTCCTGAGCAGAAGCTACTTGTGATAACGGTAATGTTCCGGATTGTAAATCAACGTAAATACAATATATGACAAGTACTGAGATTAGTAGAATAAGTAATTTTTTCATAAAGCACCTGCTTTCATAAAAGTTACATTTTATACACAGTATGCTTGTCCTATGAAAATATTCCATAAAAATTTTTACCTGAATGAAACTTTTATTGTTGTGATTCGTAAAAATTAATAATGAACATAAAGGAGAGTGACGTGATGGATTTATTAATGATACCATCTGTAGGTTTTTTCGTTTTACTTCTTGCAACTCTTTTTTTAGTCGGTGAAATGCTAGTGAAGACAAGAGGTCTATTTGGAGTATTAGGCTTAGCACTCATTACTTCATATTTTATTTTTCATAATACTGGAGAGCATCTAATTTGGATTGTTGGGTTATATGTAGGCGGATTACTACTCGTCTTTTTAGATGGGAAATTCATCAATGATGGAACAGTTGCTATCATTGGTGTCATTATGATGGTAGCAGCAGTTGTGATTCCAGCTCCTTCTATCGTTTACGGCATTTTATCAGGTGCAGGTTTAATAATCGGTGGTTTACTGTCACCATTGTTCTTAAAGGTGTTTCGTAGTAGGGAGATGTGGTCAAAAGTTGCCTTAAAGGACCGGTTAACATCTGAGGAAGGGTACAATTCTATAAATTCTTCTTATGATTCATTAGTAGGTAGAACGGGAAAGACTATAACACCCTTTAGACCTGTTGGAACGATTGAAATTGATGGCAAGCTTTATAGTGCAGTAAGTGATGGAGAGTGGATTGAAACTGGTGTGGAGGTAGTTGTAGATAAAGTCGACGGAACAAAAATACTAATAAAAAGGGTTGAGGAATAAATCTCAACCCTAAAAAATTTATTATTGTTTTGCAGGTATTTCTCGAAGTGAAAGATAGAGCATCGTTAACGATACAAACCAATAAACGAAGTATGAATACACGACTGTAATATTGAGAAGGTGCATCAGCGTCAGGAATGTTACAGAAAGTGTAATTGCATATGCACTTAATAACCAAAGTTTTCTATACGGTAAATTTTTATTTAATAATCGTGTAAATGTAAGTCCAAACAATGCGATGATCGATATTTCGATAAACTTAATCCCAGCAGAGAAAATGTAAGATGCAATAATAATTAGTGCAATTAATAAAGGCAATATCGATATCATCTTATCAACGAAGTTTACGAAATCATCTTTGGATGAGATCATGCCATTTAACGTCGTGTATGGTAGCGTTTGTATAGTACCACCAATATTATAGGCGAATTCTTTCTGAAGTAGTCCTATGCTTTGGTCATATTGATTTAATTCAGAAGCATCCCATTCACCAGTCGAATCAATTAAAATATACGTATTATTATGTACAACCGTTGTTGGCGTTGAAATGTCTGTATTTAGTTTTCCATCTACAATTTCAAATTCTGGAATGCTAGTCTTTACAATTTCATCAAACTCATTGGCTACTTCAACTACATCTTGGCTAGAATAGATTGAAGCTGGAATAATTGAGAACAGTGAAAGAAGAAATACATATAGAATAGTCTTACCTATTTTATCAAATCGTTTTATCGCAATATCTTTCGGAGAATATAAGCTCTTCCACCAACTTTGAATAATTGTCAAATTGTTTTACCTCCTTATACATACGTCTATATTTTATCTTAACAGAGTGAAGCATAACAAGAGAAAAGGAGCACTATATGGAAATACTTTATTGGTTAGTCATTATTATTTTATTTGCACTTTCTTTTATTGGATTAGTATATCCAATTATCCCAGGTCTTTTATTTTTAGTACTTGGTTATATTGCATACGGGATATTCTTTACATTCGATTCCTTATCTATTTTCTTTTGGGTTATCCAAGGATTGTTTATCGTATTGCTATTAGTCGCGGACTACTTAGGAAATATATTAGGAGTAAAAAAGTTCGGTGGCTCGAAAGTAGCAGAGTGGGGTAGCACGATTGGTCTAATCATAGGTCCATTTGTCATCCCATTCGCTGGTATCATTCTTGGTCCATTTTTAGGAGCGATATTGGCTGAATTAATCATTAAAAGGAAACCAATAAAAGAAGCTTTTAAAGTAGGCGTTGGATCAGTATTAGGTTTTTTAAGTAGTACAATTGTGAAATTAATTATTCAAATTATCATGATTATACATTTCTTTATAATAATCTTCTAAAAGCTGCACTTGCAGCTTTTTTTTTCACTGAACAACACTTTACCACTTTAAAGGAATGGGGGCCTGTCCCCCATTCCTTTAAAGTGGTAAAGTGTTTATGGGTTTTATCGTCAAGTTATCTTGGTTGTTGGTATTTGGTAATACTTTCTTATAAAATAAAGAAATATACTTACAGCTTGGCCAGAGGAGTGATGAAATGAAAAATTATATTCTTCCAGTATCGATTGTTATTTCTATATTTTCCTTTTTCTTTTTACTTATTGGATTTGGGTGGACACTTAATACCCATTTCTTCGGACAAAAACAAGAGATTGCTGTAAATACACCTGATCGAGTAGAAACAGAGAATGAGAATGAAGAGAAAGACATTGTAGCACTTGGCGACTCATTAACGAGAGGTACTGGGGACGCTGATGGAAAAGGCTATATTGGATATTTAGTTGAACAATTACAGGAAAAGACAAACGAAGAAATCACAATTCATAACCTTGGTATAACGGGTTATCGTTCGAATCAACTTTTAGATTTAGTTAAAAAGCAAGAAGTCCAAAGACAAGTTGGACAAGCTGATATTGTCGTCATTACGATCGGTGGAAATGACCTTTTCCAAAGTGGTCAAACTTTGTTGAGCTTAGATTTGGAGAAGGTAGACCAAATTCGAATAGAGTATCTTCAAAACCTTGAACAAATAATCACTAATCTTCGTGAAACAAATGAAAACGCGACAATTTACTTAGTCGGACTTTACAATCCATTTATTGATTTAGCTGATGCAGAAGTTACGACAGATGTGGTAAGGCAATGGAATTTTGATACGAGCAAACTTCTAGATCAATATCCAAACACAGTGTTCGTACCGACGTTTGATTTATTTCAACTAAAAGTGAATGACTATTTATATTCAGATAAGTTTCATCCTAATACTGAGGGATACAGACTAATAGCTGAACGCGTTGCGTCTTTAATTACGTGGTAAGGGAGTGAGTGAAGTGGAACAGACGACTCTTTCTGTAAAGGGCTTGAAAAAGATAATTGGTAAGAAGGAAATCATTAAGGGTTTAGATTTTGAGTTAAAAAAAGGAGAAGTATTTGGTTTTCTCGGTCCAAATGGCGCGGGAAAAACAACAACCATTCGTATGCTTGTTGGACTTATAAAACCGACCTCGGGAACGATTGAGATAGGTGGGAAAAATGTAAAGACTCATTTTTCGGAAGCGATGAGTCAATTAGGATGCATCGTTGAAAATCCGGAGCTTTATTCCTATTTAACTGGTTATGAAAATCTTATGCATTTTGCAAGAATGTTACCAAATGTAGACCAACAATACATTCAGAAGATCATTGAATTGGTTAGGCTTGAAGAAAGAATTCATGAACCTGTTAAAAACTACTCACTTGGTATGAGACAACGACTTGGAATTGCACAAGCGTTATTAGGTAAGCCTAAATTATTGATTTTAGATGAACCAACAAATGGGCTTGATCCAATGGGAATCCGAGAAATGAGAAGCTTCATTCGTTATTTAGCAGAAGAAGAAGGATTAACAGTATTAGTTTCAAGTCATCTTTTAAGTGAGATCCAATTAATGTGTGACCGGGTTGCCATCATTTTAAAGGGAGAAATTATTAAGGTAGATTCCGTCTCCAATCTGTTAACATTGCAAGAACAATTAGTTTGGAAGGTAGAACCTCATGAAAAAGCAAAAGAAATACTGAAGAGCTTTACCTCTGTTGTGGAAGGGGAAGATAAAGAACTCATTACTACATATGATAAGGTTCAAGCTTCTTTAATGAGCAAAAAGCTAGTGGAAAGTGGGATTAATATATATGAAATGAAACGGAAAATGCCAACACTAGAAGACTTATTTCTTGAATTTACAGGTGGTGAGTCTCATGATTAGCTTAATTCAAAATGAAATGTTAAAGATTGTTAGGCGCAAAAAGATAGTAATTGTTGCGCTAATTATCGCGGTACTCGTTTCATTATTTACATATGCTCAATATAAGGAACAAAAAAGGTTATTAGAGCAATTTGGGAGCGATGACTGGAGAACTACACTTCAACAACAAATCATTGATATCCAAAATCGTTTAGCAAGTAGTCGAATTTCCGATGAATGGCGAAGTCAGTTACAGCTAAGAGTTCAGCAACAACAGTATTATCTAGATCAAAACATTAATCCGTTAGAGCCAGGAGCACCCTCGTTTATGAGGTTATTCGGAGAAAACTCAATAAATTTGTTAATTCCACTCTTAGTCATGATTATTGCGGCAGACCTAGTCTCGTCTGAACGTAGCGCAGGAACGATAAAGCTGCTGTTAACACGGCCGGTAAAAAGGTGGAAGGTTTTATTAAGTAAATATTTTGCTTTACTTATTACCGTATCATTTGTGATTGTAATTTTCGCTCTTTTATCCTACATAATTTCGGGTGCTGTTTTCGGTTATAAAGGGTGGAATGCACCGGTAATTATCGGATTTTCTGCAGAGGAAGGTGCGTTAAATACGAATGCAGCCCAAATGATTCCCCAATGGCACTATTTATTTATGGAATATAGTCTCATCTGGTTTGTTGCCATTGTGATTTCAACGCTAATGTTTATGTTATCGACGTTAATCAAAAATACACCAACTGGAATGGGAGTCATGCTAGCAGCCTTAATTTCGGGGATGATTTTAAGTAATATGGTAACATCATGGGAATCGGCGAAATATTTATTCATGATTAATTTAAATTTAACGAGTTATCTATCTGGCAATGCACCGCCTATAGAAGGTATGACATTAGGGTTTTCTTTAATTATACTAACTGTGTGGGCATTAATAGGTTTATTCATTTCATTTATTACTTTTATGAGACAGGATATTTATTAAGGAAATTCCAAACGTGTATAAAGCTAATTAATTGAAAGTGTAGCTATAATTTGGTAATGTTAAATTAATTATTGGATATTATAACAATGTCCATAAAATACTTTTATACATATTAGGAGGAATTCCACATGGCTAAGTATCAATTACCTGAATTACCATACGCATACGATGCGTTAGAACCACACATTGACAAAGAAACAATGAACATCCATCACACAAAGCACCATAACACGTACATTACAAATGTAAATAACGCGTTAGAAGGTCACGATGAGCTTGCTAGCAAGTCTGTTGAAGAACTTGTAGCTAACTTAGATGCTGTCCCTGAAAACATCCGCACTGCTGTAAGAAACAACGGTGGTGGTCATGCAAACCACAGCTTATTCTGGACAATTCTTTCTCCAAACGGTGGCGGTGAGCCAACTGGTGACCTTGCTTCAGCAATCAACGCTAAGTTTGGTAGTCTTGATGCATTTAAGGAGCAATTTGCTGCTGCTGCAACAACTCGTTTTGGTTCTGGTTGGGCTTGGTTAGTTGTGAATAACGGTGAACTTGAAGTGACAAGCACACCAAACCAAGATTCTCCTTTAATGGAAGGTAAGACTCCAGTTCTTGGTTTAGACGTTTGGGAGCATGCTTACTACTTAAACTACCAAAACCGTCGTCCTGACTACATCTCTTCTTTCTGGAATGTAGTTAACTGGGATGAAGTATCAAAGAGATACACTGCTGCAAAGTAATATATAAGTTGAACGAAAGCGACGATAATTAATCGTCGCTTTTTTTATGTGGTAAAATTTTGTTTTTTTACATATCTCCCCTCTTTACGGAGAAAATAGTCAAGACAAAGGGGAGACAGTCATGCAACTAAAAAAAATAATTGGTGATGTTGAAATTAACAAAAATTTAATTTTGTTATTGTCCATCGGTGCACTTTACTCATTAAGTATTGCCCTATCCAATACTTTTGTGAACGTGTATTTATGGAAACAATCCGGACAATTTATGGACATCGGCTTGTATAATCTTGCAATTGTCGTATTGCAGCCCTTGGCCTTTATCTTAGCCGGTAGGTGGGCTAAGAAAATAGACCGGGTTATGGTACTGAGATTAGGTGTTATCTTCTTAGCGATCTTCTTTGTTTCGGTTTTAATGATCGGAGACAAAGCTTCCCAATATTTACTTCTACTAGGTTCTATTCTAGGAATCGGATACGGATTTTATTGGTTAGCCTTTAATGTTTTAACCTTTGAAATAACTGAGCCTGAAACAAGAGACTTTTTTAACGGATTTCTAGGATTATTAAGTTCGTTCTCCGGTATGGTAGGACCTATACTCTCTGGTTTCATCATTTCTAACATGGAGAGGTTTACAGGGTATAAGGTGATCTTTACAATCTCGTTAATTCTGTTTTCAGGTGCCGTCATCTTAAGTATGTTCCTTCACCGCAGGCCATGTGACGGTAGCTTTGATTTCGTTCGAATTGTTAAGGAACGAAAGAATAATTTTAATTGGAAAATGATAACAAGTGCTCATTTCTTTCAAGGGTTAAGAGAAGGTACGTTTATTTTTATCATTTCAGTGTTCGTCTTTATTACGACAAATAGTGAATTAGCATTAGGGAAGTATAGCCTTGTTAATTCACTTGTTTCTTTTATTGCGTATTACACCGTTACAAGGTTTATAAAAGAAAAGCATCGGAAAAAGGCGATCTTAATAGGTGGATTGATCTTGTACTTAGCGATTTTTTTAATTGTTATTGACTTAACATACATGAGATTGATTATGTATGCCGTCATTATTGCCATTGCATATCCTTTATTGCTGGTTCCATATATGTCAATGACCTATGATGTAATTGGACAGGGGTGGAACGCAGCCGAAATGAGAATTGAGTATATCGTCGTAAGAGAACTGTACTTGAATCTTGGGAGAGTCGTTTCAATTATATTATTTCTCGGTACTATCTTTTTCTTTGACGAGAAGACTGGTATTCCAATTCTCTTATGTATAGTAGGAGCTGGACACTCTCTTATTTACTTCTTTATTCGAAAAGTGGAAGTTAATAAAAATGATCGTGATAAAAAAGCATATAAGTCGACGATTTCTCAACGTAAACCAGCTGATGGTGAAGGTGGTTCTACTGTATAAAAGGAATATGACTATGTCATTTATTTTTTTGGATTGATAAATTAATTAGTAAATACTCATACTAAAGTTAAGGATTGAAAAAAATAGAAAGTAAGTTATACAAGCTTTTTTATGAATTTACAAAAGCTTTACAATTCATTAAAACGGAATTAACACTAAAGCTTTATTGTATTACTTGTAGGACAACACATAAATGCTCTTAGGGGGAATTAAGGAATGAAAAGCTTAAAAAGCCTACTATTACTTTTAGTAATGGGAACACTAGTTGCAGTATTTGCTGCATGTGGAAATGATGAAAAAGCTGGTTCAGAAGGATTAGAAGGTAGTGTTGTAATTGATGGATCTGGTACTGTTTATCCATTAATGGCTAGATTAGCTGATGATTATATGACTAACGAGCAAGAAAATGTTTCAGTAGAAGTAAGTCGTGCAGGTACAAGTGCTGGTTTTAAAAAATTCTTAGTTGAAGACGGAACAGATTTCAATGATGCATCTCGTCAAATTAAAGAAGAAGAATTAGCAACTGCAGAAGAACTTGGCTTAGACGTTAAAGAAATTAAAGTAGCACTAGATGGTTTAACATTTGTTATCAATAAAGATAATGACTGGGCTACTGAATTAACTGCTGAAGAAATTAAAAGCATTTTCTTAGCTAGTGGAAACATGAAGAAATGGTCAGATGTCCGTTCCGATTTCCCAGATGAAGAAATTAAAACTTACGGTCCTAACGAAAATCACGGAACTTATGAATTCTTCTTTGAAAACATTCTTGAAGAAAAAGATTTAGTTGAGGGAGTTAACTTACAACAAGATTACTCTACTTTAGTAGATTTAGTTTCTAAGGATAAAAATGCAATTGGTTTCTTCGGATATGGTTATTATGAAAATAACACTGATAAATTAACTGCTGTAAAAGTTGACTTCGGTAATGGTGGTGTTGAGCCAACGCTTGACACAATTAAAGAGGACGGAGACTACGCTCCATTTACTCGCCCAGTATTCACATATTTAAATGTTGGTATGGCAAAAGAAAAGCCACAAGTATTAGACTTTGCTAAATATGTATTAAAAGAGGCAGGTAATGTTGCTGGAGAGACTGGTTTTGCTCCGCTTCCTGAAGAAGAATTAAAGAACACACTTAGCGAATTAGAAGAAATTAAATAACAATAAGCATTTTATTGGCTTAAAGATGAGAGGGTACTCAGCTTCTCATCTTTTTGGCTATTTTCTTGATGTTTATAAGTAATGATAGATAGTATTTTTCTCCTTAGAAGATAAGGTGAAAGGGGTATTTCAAAGACAATGGTAAAGAAAAACTCAAACGAGACAAATAATGCTTCAAATATTAGAGAAATGATTAAGGAAAACAAAAGCAAAAACAATATTAATTCTGTGATGGAAAAATTCATTCCGAAGTTTTTACTTGGAATTGCGATTATATCAATCCTCACAACTGTCGGAATTATATTTACACTTTTATTTGAGACAATTGAATTCTTTAAACAAGTATCATTTATTGAGTTTTTCACAGGTACCGTATTAAAACCACTTGGTGAAAATGCTCAATTTGGAGTTCTTCCGTTATTAATGGGAACGTTAATGTCGTCTGCTATAGCAATGCTTGTTGCAATTCCTATCGGTTTAATGACCGCTATATTCTTAAGTGAGTATGCTTCTGATAAGGTGAGAAGAACACTTAAACCAATTCTAGAAATACTAGCCGGTATTCCGACAATTGTTTATGGTTTCTTCGCCTTCACATTTGTAACTCCTATTCTTATGGCAATTGTTCCAGGATTAGAACCAACCAATATATTAAGCCCAGGTATCGTAATGGGTATTATGATCATTCCTATGGTTGCTTCATTATCTGAGGATGCAATGAGTTCGGTACCGAATTCAATGAGAGAAGGTGCATTAGCACTAGGTTCAACTAAGTTAGAAGTAACATGGAAAGTAGTTGTACCAGCTGCCATCTCCGGTATTATTGCTTCGTTCGTACTTGGTATTTCTCGTGCGATCGGTGAAACAATGATTGTTACGATTGCAAGTGGAAGTTCCAAAAACTTTACATTCGACATTACCCAATCTATGCAAACGATGACAGCATATATAGTCGAAGTTACAGGTGGAGATGCACCAGCAGGATCAACACTCTACTATAGTTTGTATGCTGTTGCTATGACGTTATTTGTGTTCACACTTATCATGAACTTTATAGCTGGATACGTCTCTCGCAAGTATAGGGAGGAATATTAAAAATGAAATATGTAGATCAAGAACTCGTAGAAAAGAAGATGAATTCAAGGTTGTTCACAAACCAACTAGCTAAGATTTTATTCCTATTGGCAACACTGTTTGGAATTGTGGTATTAGTCATATTATTTTATCGCGTCATAATACAAGGTGCTGGATGGATTGACTTTCAGTTTCTAACAAATAAACTTTCAACCAATCCTGAAAGAGCAGGGATTTTAGGAGCTATCTTCGGTACACTATGGCTAATGGTAGTTGTTGCACCTGTAACCATGTTTTTAGGTATCGGTACAGCTATATATTTAGAAGAATATGCAAAAAAAGGACGCTTACAGTCTTTTATACAGACAAACATTTCTAATCTTGCAGGTGTACCATCGATTGTGTTCGGTATTCTAGGTTTAACAGTCTTCGTTAGAACATTGGACTTAGATGCAGTTATTTTAGCCGGTGGATTAACGATGTCTTTACTTGTTCTTCCAGTAGTTGTTGTGGCTAGCCAAGAAGCAATCAGGGCAGTACCACAGTTTTTGCGAGAAGCGTCGTATGGAATGGGTGCGACCAAATGGCAAACAATTAAGAATGTTGTATTACCAGCAGCACTTCCTGGTATCTTAACAGGATTAATTTTAGCTCTTTCAAGAGCCATTGGAGAGACGGCACCACTTGTTGTATTAGGTATACCAGCTTTATTAATTCCTTTACCTGATGGTATTTTAGATAAGTTTACTGTATTACCTATGCAAATCTATTATTGGACGTTAGATTCTCCACTTAATGAAGAGTATGCAAATTTAGCTGCTGCTACGATATTGGTCCTGCTAGTCGTGCTTTTTGTGATGAATTCAATTGCAGTAGCAATCAGAAACAAATTTCAGAAGAGATATTAATAATGGTCGGGGGTAATGAGTAATGGCTGTAATAACAAGTACTGAAAATCAAGTAAATAAAGGACTGAAGGAAGACGATACAGTGAATTCCGGTAGTCAGACAACCATTGTATATGATACAAAAGACTTAAACTTATGGTATGGAAATGATCAAGCGTTAAAAAATATTAATCTTTCTGTTTATGAGAATGAAGTTACGGCAATTATTGGTCCCTCAGGTTGCGGTAAATCTACTTACATTAAGACGTTAAATAGAATGGTCGAATTAGTGCCAACTGTTCGTGTATCGGGTGAGATCCTGTATAGAGGTCGAAATATTTTAGACAGATCATATAAAGTAGAAGAGCTTAGAACAAATGTAGGAATGGTGTTTCAAAAGCCTAATCCTTTTCCAAAATCCATTTATGAGAATATCGTATATGGTCCTAAGATTCATGGAATTCGTGATAAAAAAGTACTAGATGAAATCGTAGAGAAAAGTCTTCGCGGTGCAGCGATTTGGGATGATATAAAGGACCGTCTTCACGAGAATGCATACGGATTATCGGGTGGACAGCAACAACGTTTATGTATTGCACGCTGTTTAGCAATAGAGCCTGATGTTATTCTAATGGATGAGCCAACTTCTGCATTAGACCCAATTTCAACCTTGAAAATTGAAGAATTAATGCAAGAACTTAAGAAAAACTATAGTATTATTATTGTGACACACAATATGCAGCAAGCAGCTCGTATTTCAGATAAAACTGCATTCTTTTTAAATGGAGAAGTTGTTGAATTCGGCAAAACAGATGACATCTTCTCAAATCCTAGAGATAAGAGAACAGAGGATTATATTACTGGTCGATTTGGATGATGTGCCGAAAATAATAGAAGCGGGTGATAATATATGGTGGTTCGTGAGAAGTTCGAAATAGAATTAAACAAACTAAGAGAAATGCTGTTAGAATTAGGGAGAATGACAAAAGATTCTTTAGTTATTGCTATGGAATCTCTTGTTGAGCAAGATATAGAAAAAGCATTATCAGTTATTGAAGATGATTCCAAAATTGATAAACTTGAATTAGAGCTTAATGACTTTGCCATTCTTTTAATTGCTAAGCAATCACCTGTTGCGGTTGATCTTAGAAGAATTATCGTTTCATTGAAGATCGCGGCTGATATTGAGCGCATGGCAGACCATGCAGTAAATATTGCTAAATCAACAATCCGTATTGGATCTGAATCATTAATTAAACCATTGGATGATCTTCCGAAGATGCACAAACTCTCAATAGAAATGCTTGAAGAGTCATTAAGAGCTTATAATGAGGAAGACTTAGTACTTGCAAAGAGAATTTCAGAAATCGATGATCGAGTTGACGAAATGTACGGTGTCATTACGAAAGAGTTACTTTCAATGATGCCAAAGTATCCAGACCATATCGCTCAAATTACACAATTGGCTTTTGTTGCCAGATATATTGAACGAACGGCAGATCATGCAACAAATATTGGGGAAAACATCTTCTACCAAGTAAAAGGCCAACACTATGATTTAAATGCATAGGTAAAGAGACGGTTTTTAAATGAAGACTTTTAGAGTCAACTCTGAATAAAATGGATATGTTGTTGAGGAGAATTAATTATATTTTAAGGTAATCTACTATCTACTACTTAGTGTAATAGAACGGACGTTATTTTAAAATTAACAATTCATTAATATTAGAAAATAAAACAAGGCTGCCCAAAAGTCATCTTTTAATTACTTTTGGGTAGCCTCATTTTTATCATTTATTGTTTTGTAATAATTCGAGCAATCTCATCTAGCGACATTTTACTGTTTACCTCAAATGTTCCGATTTGGATTTTACCTTCCCAATCCTTTTCTTGGAGGTAGTTGTCTAAATCAGCAGCATTATTTATAACTTTTACTTCAGCTAACTTTTTGCTGATTTCCGTACTGGCCATACCTGATTGAATTTCTAATACATAAGTTATCGGAGCATCCTGTTCTGTTGAACTCTCGTCTTGTGCTGGCGTAGCTTCCTCAGCTTCTTCAGCTGGTTTGGTAGCCAGTTGCTGTTCAATTTGTTTTAACCGATTAATCTCCTCAGTACTTATGGCTACTTGCCCTTTTTCTTTTAGTGCAGCACTGATTGATTGTTCAGTTAAGGGAGTTTCCTTTGTTACTAACGATTCATTATCTTTACGAAAAGGATTATCTATGAAAAAGACAAGTAAACAAGTTAAAATAATTCCAAGTGAAAATCCTCGCATAAAACCTTTGGTCATAACCTACCTCACATTGTTCTTATTTCTTTAACGTTTTGTGCAGATCATCGTCATGAAAGAGAAGTTCTTCTTCTAGAATTTTTAATCTCTTCTTCATTTGGTAGTTCTCCTGCATCACCGTTAATGATAATTGCTCTAGTTGATCTTCTATATCGTTTACCTTATCACGTTTAAAGAACGATAAGACAAGAAGAAGAACGGCAAAGGAGAGCAATCCAATTAAGATATATTCCATTGTTTCACCTCAAACATTCTTTTACATAATTCGCTATGTTTATTTATACCATAGTTAGTTATAAAACTAAACATGTGTAGTTTCACCGTTTTCTTTATTTTTTACAAAAATATGTATAGTTATCCAATTGACGAATAGAATGTCTCAATCCTCCTAAAGATAAAGAGATAAAGGAGGAATTCAGTTGAATGACATAAACAAAGTTACAGAAACAAATAATAAAATTACACAAAAAGGAAAAGTTCATTCAGAGAGCAATAATTTTGATAGTGAGGCGAACGCAGCAAATTCAAAAATTAATGATGCTTTCTATCATAATGAAAGGGAGAATCCTGGAATTTCCCCTGCCTTGATCTTGAATAATGTTCCTTTAATTGAAACTGATAAATAACCAAAAGTATGAAAAGTAGAGTCGACTTTTAGCAATACATAAAAAGTCGACTTTTTTTATGTAATACTTTGTCACTTTATTTTCATTTTTTTGTCGTAAACCATATTGAAATCGCTTTCTGAAATTTAATAATCATCTGTAGGCTAGACTCCATCTATATTCGCATAATACGACAATTTGCGTTTATTGTAGGGGAAACAATAGGGTGTTAAGATGGTGAGAAGATGCATAATTACTGTTCGTATTACATAAATTAATAAGTTGGGGTGAATAGAGTGATACAGGATATTTTGAGATTTAGAGATCAGGGTTTGAGCTTTCGCGAGATTGCTAGAGAGCTAAACTCGACAGTTGGGAAAGTGCATTATAGTTGGTCTAAGTACACGAAGGACCATGAAGTTAAGGAACATGAGCCCAAATCACAAATTATATTACAATTACCTCAATCATTACCTACTGAATATAACTTGGAACGTTTATGCTTAATGGTGCAAAATTCGACTTCTATTTATTTATATTGGGACTTGTCCAAAACAAAGGTTCAATGGGTAGAAACGAACTTTCAAAGAAGCTTCAGCTCAATGACAAAGTATTTAAAAATCTATCATATTACTTCAATTATGTTTAATGGGCATAATGCACACGGAGAATTTGAACTTCCATTACCTGAAATGACGAATAATTGGTTTATACGTGACTTGGAGCCAAATCAAACATATATTGCGGAACTTGGTGTAAAAACAGATCAAGGTCATTTCTTTACATTATTAAGGTCAAATCCAATTGATACACCTAGAAATGATGTAAACCAAGCAGGGCTCTTTACAGAAAGTGTTCATGAGTGGAAGCAGGGTCAGTCGTCTAGTCCTGCATGGCTAGAAAACTTTTCGACCTACTCTTATTATGAAAAACTACTTCGAAAATAAAAGGAATAGAGGGTGAAGGTAATGGGCTTTATGTATGTAAATTTTGTTCTCCATGCACATTTACCATATGTAAGACACCGCGAGGCAAATAGATTAGAAGAACGTTGGTTATATGAGGCAATGACTGAATGTTATATTCCGTTATTATGGCAGCTGGAAAAAGATGATCATTTACAAAAGTGGACAATCTCTTTTTCTCCGCCGTTAATGGAAATGCTGGCAGATCCATTAGTGCAACGAAGATATTTACTATATCTAGAACAAACAGAATCATTGCTGCGAAAAGAAAAAGAACTGGCAACCTCATTAGAGGAACAAAGTGTTGTCAGCTTTTACGAAGCGCGATACGAAAAAATTCGTACTACGTTCTTAAAATGGAATCAAAATATATTAGAAGGATTTAAGTATCATTATAATGGGGGGAAGATAGAGTGTATCACTTCCTCTGCTACTCATACGTTCCTGCCATACCTCCAAACAAAGCAAGGAGTACATATGCAAGTTAAACATGGCATTACTTGCTTTGAGAAACATTTTGGAAAGAGACCGAATGGAATGTGGTTACCAGAATGTGCGTATACCCCTGGTATAGATGCCATTTTACATCGTGAAGGAATTCGCTTTGCATTTGTCGATGAACATGCAATGAACTTTGCAGATCCCACACCTTCAAAAGGAGCAGGTGCTCCGGTGTATTCTCCGCATGGAGTTGCATTATTTGCCAGAAATCATGATATTTCAAATCGTATTTGGAGTTCATCCTACGGTTATCCCGGAGATCACCATTATCGTGAGTTTTATCGAGACATTGCCTATGATCGTGATTGGGACTATATCGCGCCTTACGTTCATCCTGATGGAATTAGAATCGATACAGGAATTAAAATGCACCGTATTACAGGTAATACGGAATATAAAGAAATCTATAATCATGAAGTAGCCCGTCAAAAAGTAAAAGAACATGCAAATCATTTTGCTTCAGTTTTACAAGAGCACCGAACTAAATATGGGGACCAAAGCTTTCCACCTCACATCGTTACATTGCCTTTTGACGCAGAATTATTTGGACATTGGTGGTTTGAAGGACCAGAATTCTTCCATGAAGTTATTTCCAATCAACTAGATGATATTGAGTATATTACTCCGACTGATTACATTAACCGTCATTATCGTGATTTAGAGACGAGTCACTTTACATTCTCAACATGGGGAAGAGAAGGGTATGGAGATGTATGGCTAAACGAAAAGAACGAGTGGATGTACAGACATTTACATACAATGGAAACAAACCTTGTGGAAGCAGTATCTAGTATGGATTTGTCTCAACCACTTATCGTAATGGCAATGAAGCAGCTATGCAGAGAATGGATGCTAGCAACGAGCAGTGATTGGGCATTTATTGTTGATAATGAGAGTGCAAGCCAATATGCAACCAATCGATGCAAGGAACATATAAAAAGGTTCCATACTATTATGAAAGAACTGGAGCATGGAAGGCTATCAGAACAATTCATCAACTCACTAGAAGCTGATTATCCATTTATGAAAGAGATTGATCTGTCAATCCTGCAATCCCCACATGATGAATTTGTAAAAAATGAGCAAACACCTTCAGCTGCAAAAAAGGTATTACTATTGTCTTGGGAGTTTCCGCCGAGAATGATCGGAGGACTTGCGAGGCACGTATATGAATTATCGAAATCTCTCGTACAATTAGGTCAAGAGGTTTATGTGATTACAGCCAAAGAGGGAGATAGTCCTGAATATGAACTAGTTGATGGCATTCATGTATATCGTGTAAAAGGATATCAGCCGCATTCAGAAGATTTCCTCCATTGGATTGGCGGCCTCAATTTAAGTATGGTTGAGCGAGTGTTGGAATTGAGCAAGAGGATTAACTTTGATGTGATTCATGCACACGATTGGTTAGTCGAAAGCTCTGCTATTACATTAAAAAAGGCTCTTAACATTCCGTTAGTGGCAACTATTCACGCGACAGAACATGGACGTAATGGAGGAATTCACACACCACTGCAGACCGCCATTTCAGAAAAAGAACGTCTTCTCATTCAAAAGGCAGATACGATTATTGTATGCAGTGATTATATGAAGCAAGAGGTTAGCAGCATCGAACGTGAAGCACTCGCAAAAATTGAAGTTATTCCAAACGGAGTAGACAGATCCTTTTTTACGGAAAAACCTGTGGAAGGCAAAAACTACATATGGGAAAATTTTATTCATGATCAGCTTGTTGTGTTTTCGATGGGTAGATTAGTTCCAGAGAAGGGTTTTCAGACGATTATTGATGCAGCACCTCAAATCATTGATAAAGTACCGAATGTTACGTTCATTATAGCTGGGACTGGTCCTTTAGAGAAAAGGTATCATGACGAAATCGTAGAGAAGAATCTACAAGACTATGTACATATGATTGGGTTTGTTGAGGATGATGAAAGAAATGCATTACTCCGTACGTGTGATGTTTCGGTATTCCCGAGTTTATATGAGCCATTTGGCATTGCTGCACTAGAAGCAATGATTGCAAAGAAGCCGGTCGTTGTGTCTAGAACAGGAGGACTTATTAGCTTTGTGAAAAATGGTGTAACGGGCATATCTGTTACTCCTGGTTCAAGTGAAGAATTAACGAAGGCGATTCACGTTCTATTAACGAATAAGAAGCTTTCTGAAAAGCTTGCTGAAAATGGACAAAAAACGGCTTATCTACAATATAACTGGGATCGCATTGGAGAAAGAACGGTTACGCAATATCAAAATTTAATCGGAATATATGAGACTGTTTAGAATGGAAGTTATAGTTATTTATGTTTTGTTAAATTGGACTGGCATTTATTCGCGAACAATGGTATCATAGTGAAGTCTGATTTAATTGTAATGTTTGGAGGGATATACATGCGCGTTACTGTTACTCTAGCTTGTACAGAAACTGGCGATCGTAACTATATTACGAAGAAAAATAAGCGTAACAATCCAGAACGTATTGAGCTTAAAAAATACAGCCCAAGACTAAAGAGAGTTACTCTACACAGAGAAACAAAATAATGAAACAAAAAATAGTCGTAGACCTTTTATAGGTTTACGACTATTTTGCTTTCATTATAGTAAATATGCGAGGAATCCTAGAACTGAGCCTGTAACTACAACGACCCACGGCGATAGTTTCCAATAAGACAACATACTGAACAAAATGGCTGCAATGACAAAATCAATTTCGTTCATTATTGAACTTATCCAAATTGGTTGGTAAAAAGCTGAAATCAATATTCCGACTACAGCTGCATTTACACCCATCCAAGCACCATAAATGCTACGATTGTTTCGTAAAGTATTCCAAAAAGGTAAAAAGCCAAACACAAGTAAAAATGCAGGTAAGAAGATCGCAATAGTAGCGAGCAATCCCCCCTGCCATCCGCTAATAACTGTTCCTAAATAAGCAGCAAATGTAAATAATGGGCCAGGAACAGCTTGTGTCATGCCGTATCCAGTTAGAAACGCCTCACTACTAATAAAACCTTGAGGCACTAATTCACGTTCCAGTAACGGTAGGACAACATGTCCGCCACCAAAAACTAATGCACCAGATCGATAAAAGCTATCAAATAGAGCGATTGAAGAATGATCAATGACATTTCTTAGGATTGGTAAAAGTACGAGTAACCCGAAGAATAAACTAATACAAATGATGGCGAATGATTTTGAAATGGGAATATGTAAGGGTACGTGTTCTTCTTCTTTATTGTTTTTATAAAGAAAATAGCCTATTAAAGCCGCAATAAGGATGACAGTTACTTGAGAAAAAGCAGTTTGCCATAATAATGTGATAAGTAAGGCAAACAAAGCTATAGTCTTCCGTTTTGTATCTGGTGTAAGCTTTTGAGCCATTCCAACAATCGCATGTGCAACGATCGCTACTGCCACGATCTTTAAACCATGAATCCATCCAGAAGTACTAATATCGAAAGATGCAAGTATATATGCAAAAATCATAAGAACCAAAACAGATGGGAACGTGAAGCCAATAAACGAAACAATTCCGCCTAATACACCACCTCTCGTGACACCTATTCCAATTCCTACTTGACTACTAGCTGGGCCAGGTAAGAACTGACACAGAGCAACTAAATCTGCATAGCTTTTTTCATCGATCCATTTTCTTCTTCTAACATATTCATCATGAAAATAACCTAAATGGGCAATGGGACCACCAAATGATGTAAGTCCTAGCTTAGAGGAAGTTAGAAAGATTTCCCATAAAATACTCATAGAAGATTGATTTCTAGTTTTCATGTTAAAATCCTTTCTCTCATTATTTCTTCACTATATTATAACATTTATATATTAATATTAACGCATCTGCATGAAACAACCTTTGATTAAGTAATCACATTGTCTATATAATGAAATCATACAGATACAAGATAAGGGGGAAAGAGAATGAAGTTTGTAAAATGGATTGGGATTCCTCTCGTAATGATTGTGATCATCGCACTAATTGCTTACAAAGTAGGTACAGCCTATGTTTCCGATCAAGTAGCAAAACAAGTTTATGATAGTTTAGAGGAAAATGGGGAGCTTCATTCAATTATGGATGAAGTAAAAAGAAACCCAAAACTTGAAGAATTACTATCAGAAGTGGAAACCGTGGATGATTCCACACTACCTTTTTCTACAAAAGAAGAAGCGACGAAAGTGTTAATGAAGCGATTCACAGTGGACGAAATCTTGAATATACAATCAAGAGTTTCGGATGGAATAAGTATTGAAGATGAGGAAGAATTAGTAAGGACTTTTGAAGAAAAGCTTACTGAAGAAGAATTATTAGCCTTAAAAGTGATTGCACTTAAGGAATATCAAAAATGATGAAACTGAGGTGCACAAGATGAACGAAGAAAAAAAAGAGCTTCGAAAACTTGTAAAGCAACATTTAAATCATTTGAACAAAGAACAATTTACGATATATTCAAGTCAAATTCAACATACTCTTTTCGGGCAAAAGAAATGGACAGAAGCAAATGTAATTGGAATTACCATTTCAAGAGGAACAGAAATTGAAACAAAAGGAATCATTGAGAAAGCATGGGAACAAGGTAAGAAAGTCGCTATACCGAAATGTTTTCCAGAAGATAAAAGTATGACTTTCTATATCTTCTCAGATTTTTCTCAGTTAGAGGAAGTATATTTTGGGTTGCAGGAACCTATACCTAGTGAAACGATAGCAGTTAACTCAACTGATATTGATTTATTAATTGTACCTGGTGTCGCATTTACTGAAAATGGCTACCGTATCGGATATGGTGGTGGCTATTATGATCGCTTTTTGAGTCACTATGGAGGAACCACTTTTTCTTTATTACTTGAGTGTCAGCTTGTTCCTGCGCTACCTATAGAGGATCATGATATTCCTGTTCAGCAATTAATTACTGAAAGAAGGATTTTACATTGTGAGTAGTTTGTTGTTTATTCTTTTTGTAATAGCAGTGGCTAAAGTGGGTTATATGTTAAAAGCGTTATCGCTGAGTGGTGCCATTGCAGCGAGCTTTGTAGGAAGCTGTATTGTAATCGGACTAAATGGTGAAGGACTCGTTCTATTAGGATTATTCTTTGGGACGTCGAGCCTATTGAGTAAGAATAAGTCGAGATTAAAGACATCAACCCTGCAAATCGTAGAAAAGGGAGACACTCGTGACTTTGGTCAAGTATTAGCGAACGGTCTCATTCCTGCATTAAGTTGCCTGCTTTTTGCATACACAGATAATGATTTATGGATCTATACATATGCTGTTTCACTTGCAGCAGCAAACGCAGATACGTGGGCATCAGAAATTGGTACGTTGTCTAAAAGAAAACCTGTTCATATCTTAACATTCAAACGAGTGGCTCATGGTACATCAGGTGCAGTTTCATTACTTGGCCTCATTGCTACGTTAGTAGGAGCATTTATCATAGGTGCTGGTTCTTATCTATTATTTGACTCGGTAACAATTACACATTGTCTTTACATTGTTCTTTTTGGAGCATTTGGTTCAATTGTTGATACAATTCTTGGTGCAACCATTCAAGCGAAATTCCAGTGTGAGCATTGCGAGATCCTAACTGAGAAAAGGGTACACTGTTGCGATAGAACGAACCTGAAATCGGGTATTGCTTGGATGAACAATGATGCCATCAACTTTTCTTCTATTATAATTACCGTAATACTTGCTGTGATTTTTGTATAATTGGATAAAATTAACCTTCCTGTGCAAATTAGTAGTAGGAGGGATGATGATGAGAAATTCAATTATAGCTGCTGCTCTTCTATTTGTGGTATATACGCTATTTAAAGGACGATATCGCATGTTAAATACAATACTAGGTAACGCCTTTATAAGAAAGTTACTAGTGCAGGTTGCGATGCAAATGCCATTTATTAGAGAGCAATTCATGAGGAAAGCATTTAGGTAGTAAACCTGTTGAGACGTTCAACAGGTTTTTCTATTTTAATACATAAAGGGTGATAAATAATGAGATGGGAAGCGATATGTTTTGATATTGATAATACGTTATTCGATTATGAAGTGGCATTTCAAAAGGGAATGATCGCTTCTTGTGAGAATCTTATGAGTGGTATTAACTCTATTGAGTGGTTCAAACTTTTTAAAAAGTATTGCGATGAGTTTTGGGGATTTTATGAAAAGAAGGAATGGACACAGCAAGAATATCGATTTAAACGTTTGTATCATTCGTTAATGCCTTTTAACATTTTTATTTCCCAAGAATTTTCAGAGCATTTCCATTATGAATTTGAACATACTGTGCATTTATATGCAAAGCCTTACCCAGATGTCCTTCAGACACTTTCTGCCCTCAAAGAACTTGGTTTTACTCTTGGAATTATCTCAAATGGTAAAAAGGATACGCAAATCCTTAAGCTTAAAAGCCTAGGAGTTCTTTCACTATTTGGAGGAAATATTTTTATCTCGGAAGAAATTCAATATGAAAAACCTAATCAACAAATTTTTCATTATGCAAGAGAAGAATTAGGATGTGTGCAGAAACCGATTTATGTAGGAGATAGTTTTAAACAAGACGTAGTAGGGGCAATGGAGGCGAACTGGGATGTCATTTATTTTCAAATAGAGAAACGGAAAAAAATTAGAGAAAACATCCCAGTTTGTTCTACCTTTCAAGAGATATATGAATTTGTTACAAAGTAGCTCACAGTTGTTGAAGAAGCTTTACTTTTTCACCGTCTTTTCCTTCGGTAATGATCTGTAAGTGAGTACGATCTTTACTAATTAAAATTAGTGGCATTTTACTTCCGATAGGGGAGATACTTTCACTTTCAGAAAGTCGGATACCTAGTACATAATTTTTATACAAGCCTTCCCATAATCGACCAATCACAGTTTGGGTTTCTTCTAATGATAGGCCAGGAATAGCCTTCGAATTAAATGCCTCTAATTCCATTAATGTATACGTGTCATAGTTATTCGGATTTATTGAAAAATGCTGAATTACATTTTGCCAGCTAGTTCGTAAATCTTGTGTTCGAACGTGGTCAATTATCTTTTTCCACTCTTCTTGTTCTTTATTCGAAGGTGAATGAAAAGCATGTAAAGGACTAAAGGAAGAGTCAATAACGTACAATTTATCCTTTGTCATCTTTTGAGAACTCTTTATGTTGTTTTCATTTTCGTGTATTTCTGCATGATGGAAGGAAATTGATTCATACAAAGTACTATCCTGTCCTTGTATTTCCTTTTCCTGCTCTAGAGTTGCTTTATTCTGTTTCCATTCAAAAGTCGTGTCTACTAGTAATCCATCTCTATATAATAAGGAAACATCTTGTCTTAAATAAACTTCTTTATCGGTTTCAGATTTGACATTCCATTTTACGTTATAGGGGTCATTGCTATCACCCTCTATCTCAAGATTAGTTTCCGAAGTTAAAAACGTTAAATTTGGATCGATTGGGAAATATGTTATGCTTTCCTTCACAAAGTTGGGTAAAACAGTGCTCACCAAAATATAAGAAATAGCAATGATAAAGGATAAAACGATCGTTATTTTTGTACGCTTTCTCATATAAAACCTCCTATATTGTTGGTGAATAGTTAAGCATAGTTTGAGAAATCATCCATTAGCGAAAGCACTACACCCTCTAACTTCTAACAGATAGAACCTCATTTAGTTGGACAGACACCTTCTACTACCTTATGAAGCAGAAATCTATATCATTCCAGTATTAAACAAGCTAAATAAAAACTTATGAAATTCGTAAGTATGTTTCATGTTTTATAAGTTAATGATGGAAAGTGAAGTTTACTTTTTTGTTTTGACATGAAGTGAGGGAAGGATAGTGGATAAGATTAAGAAACAAGTTTCAACAAATATACAGGAAAATATAGAGTATTTAGAGAGAGAGCTAGGAGTCAAAAAAAGCTTTGATGTCATTCATCTTGCTCAAGAATATGCGGGTAAGAAGATGTCATTCTTTTTAATAGATGGATTCGCCAAGGATGATATTCTCCATTATTTAATGAAATTACTTTCATCCCTTGATCCTTCTCAGCTCGAACCGGATCCGCTTGAAAAACTCTTAAAAACTCATATTCCTTATATCGAGCTTGATAAAGTTGAAGATTTAGATGCAGTAGTAGATACTGTCTTAGCTGGGCCAACTGCATTAATTGTGGAAGGGCTTCAATATGCTATCATCATTGATGCGAGAACCTATCCAGTAAGAGGACCTCAAGAACCTGATATTGAAAGGGTCGTTAGAGGAGCTAGAGATGGTTATGTTGAGACAATCGTTTTTAATACAGCATTAACGAGACGTCGTGTTAGAGATCGTACATTACGAATGGAATATATGCAGATTGGTAGAAGAAGTAAAACCGATATTTGTCTATGCTACATAGAAGATATTGCAGAGGAAAAGCAAGTTCAAGCAGTGAAGGATTCGATAAGTAAAATTGATACAGATGGATTACCTATGGGGGAAAAAACGATTGAGGAGTTCATATCGGGTAGACATTTTAACCCATACCCTGTTGTGCGTTACACAGAAAGACCAGATACAGCAGCTGCCCATTTGTATGAAGGTCACGTACTCATCATCGTAGACGGTAGTCCTAGTGTAATGATTACACCTTCTACATTTTGGCACCACTTGCAGCATGCTGAAGAATATCGAAATAAACCTGTAGTCGGTGCTTATCTTCGTTTAGTTCGATATTTAGCTGTGTTTGCTTCTATTTTTCTATTACCGTTATGGTACTTGTTTGCGGCAGAGCCTCAGTTATTACCTAGTGCGTTAGATTATATAGGTCCGAACAAGGAAGGGCAAATTCCACTCATTGCTCAGTTTCTAATGATTGAAGTCGGGCTGGATATGCTGCGCATGGCCGCCATCCATACTCCAAGTTCGTTGGCCACTGCACTAGGTTTAGTAGCTGCATTAATGATTGGACAAGTATCGGTTGAAGTCGGTTTGTTCTCGAATGAAGTCATTCTTTACTTTGCTATAGCTGCAATAGGAAGCTTTGCGACACCAAGCTATGAATTAAGCTTAGCAAACCGTTTAGTCCGGATTGTTTTACTCATTCTCACAGCCATTGGAGGGGTAGTGGGATTAGTCATTGGAGTAACATTATGGATTGTCATGTTAGCTCGGATGAGATCCTTTAACTTACCTTATTTATGGCCGTTTATTCCTTTCTCATTTAGAGGTATGAAAGAAGTATTACTTCGTTCACCAATTCCAATGAAAAGCAGAAGACCAACTGCTCTACATCCGAAAGATCCAGACCGTTAATAACTAGGTGATTGAAGAGTGTCAATTTTATGGCACTCTTTTTTTTGCTGTTGACCTTGACCAGGCTAGAAAATATCTATACTCTTATAATGGATTATTTCAATAGATAATATGTGTAGTAGGTGGGAAATTGAAGAATTTATACGATGTACAAAAACTTTTATTAAAATACGGTACAGTCATATACATAGGTGACAGATTATCGGATTTAGAATTGATGGAAGAAGAAATTAGAGAACTCTTCCATTCACATTTATTAGATGCACAAGATTTTAAAATGGCACAATTAATTGTGAGACAAGCGATGCAACTAGAAATAGAAAAAAGGAAAAGGAATGAGTAACATGGAACAAAAATGGTTCGTAGGAATTGATTTAGGTGGTACAACGATCAAAATGGCCTTTGTTACGACAGAAGGTGAAATACAGCATAAATGGGAAATTCCAACAGATATTAGTCAAAATGGGGAATTAATCACACCACATATCGCAAGTTCACTTAAGCAAAAACTTCAACAATTAGGTGTATCAAAAGATAAATTAATAGGTATTGGGATGGGGGCACCAGGACCTGTTGATATGGAAAACGGGATCATTTATGAAGCAATCAATTTAGGATGGAAAGACTATCCGCTGAAAGACAAGTTAGAAAAGGCAACTGGTTTAAAAGCAGTGATTGATAATGATGCGAATTTAGCTGCTATTGGTGAAATGTGGAAGGGTGCAGGAGAAGGAGCAAAAAACCTCATCGCAATAACTTTAGGTACAGGTGTTGGTGGTGGAATTATTGCAAATGGCGATATTATACATGGTGTAAATGGTGCAGCGGGAGAAATCGGTCATTATACCTCTATTCCTGAAGGTGGTTCACCGTGTAACTGTGGGAAAAGTGGCTGTCTAGAAACAATTGCCTCTGCAACTGGAATTGTTCGTCAAGCAATGGAACAGTTAAAAGAAACATCAAATTCTAGTTTAGATGGTTTAGTAAAGCAGAAAAATAAACTTACTGCAAAAGACGTATTAGATGCTGCAAGAGTTGGTGATAAATTAGCTTCTACTGTTATTGATCAAACTTGTTTCCATCTAGGACTAGCTGTAGCTAATTTATCTAATGGAGTAAATCCTGAGAAAATCGTTATAGGTGGAGGAGTGTCTAGAGCTGGTGATATTCTCCTACCTCGTGTGAAGGAATACTTCCAAAAGTATGCGTTCCCTCGTGTAGCAATGGGGGCAGATATTGCAATAGCTACATTAGGAAATGATGCAGGTGTTATTGGCGCTGCTTGGTTAGTAAAAACAAAGATAGGATAAAAGTTGTGTTTTTTTATTTTAATATAATAAAAATAAGGCCATTTCTAGGAAATGTGGCCTTTTTTTAATGTCCAAAATAACAATTTATAAATATTATGAAACTTTTTATAGTCTTCATTCGTCTTAATAGACGAGTCTAAAAAAATCAATAAGCACGTATTATTTTATTATAAAAATCTGATGTAAAATAATCATTGATTTTTTGTAAAAAAGACATTAAGATAGACTATGTTTACTCTATTAAAAAACCAATAAATGTAAAAAAAACCTTTATTTTCTGACAGATTACTAGAAAATGACACTTCTATCTTGGGGGACTTCTTCTCCATTGATTTAGAAGGTCTCACTGGCACTTATTTCAAACATAAACCTTTCTGATTCTCTTGCGTTTTGGAGTGGGAATATTAGCGCCAGTTGGAACATGTTAAATATAAACGATTGTTGATTGAAGGAGGTTCTTCATTATGAAAAAACCCACATGGTTTAAAATGTGGCCACTGTTTTTAACTATATTCATGCTTTGGATAAAAACATATATTGTCTATAAAACTAGCTTTGATATAAAAATTGAAAACTGGAAACAGGAGTTAATCCTGTTTATCAATCCTTTAAGTTTCTTATTGTTCTTCTTTGGTGTCACACTTAGTGTGAAGGAAAAGAGAAGAATTCCTTTAATGTATACACTTACCTTTATTGCAAGCTTTATTCTATTCGCCAACGTTGTATATTACCGTTTCTTCAATGATTTTTTAACTATCCCAGTATTGTTTCAAACAAGTAATATGGGTGATTTAGGAAACAGTATTACTGAATTAATTACATTCGGTGATCTTTTGATTTTTAGCGACTTGCTTATTCTTTGGATAGCTTTAAAGATTGCTAGAAGGAAAGAGGTTATTCCAACTGGGATAACGATTTTAAAAAGAGATAAAATGGCTTATATTTTATTAGCTGTTACGATTACAATTGTTAATTTAGGACTTGCAGAATCAGAACGTCCAGAATTATTAACAAGAACATTTGACCGTGAAATTTTAGTGAAGAATATTGGAACATATAATTTCCATATTTATGATGCAGTCTTACAATCTAAGTCTTCCGCTCAAAGAGCATTAGCAGATGGAAGTGAATTAATTGAAATCGAGAACTACCTAAAAGCAAATCATCGTAATCCGAGTGAAGAACTTTTTGGAGTGGCGACAGGAAAAAACGTAATTGTCGTTTCAATGGAATCACTACAAAACTTTGTAATTGGTGAAACGATTGATGGTCAAGAAATTACCCCATTTCTTAATGACTTTATCGGGGAAAGCTACTACTTTGATAACTTCTATCACCAAACAGGGCAAGGTAAAACATCAGATTCTGAATTTTTATTAGATAACTCATTATATCCATTAGGTAGAGGTGCAGTATTCTTTACTCACGGAACAAACGAATATAAATCAACACCCGAAATAATTAAAGAGCATGGCTATTACTCATCCGTACTACATGCCAACAATAAGAGCTTCTGGAATCGCGATATTATGTATCAATCTCTAGGCTATGATCATTTCTTCGAAGTGAATGATTACATTGTAAATGATGAAAACTCTGTTGGGTGGGGATTAAAGGATAAAGACTTCTTTCAACAATCTGTATCCCATTTAAAAGCATTACCTGAGCCGTACTATGCTAAATTCATTACCTTAACGAACCATTTTCCATTTGAACTTGGTGAAGAGGATAAAATGATTAATGAATATACGTCAAATAGTAGAACGTTAAATCGCTATTTTCCTACAGTTCGTTATATGGATGATGCGATAAAGGATTTTGTACAACGTCTCAAGGATGAAGGAATGTACGATAACTCGATCATCATTTTATATGGAGATCATTATGGGATTTCTGAAAATCACAATAAGGCAATGGCTCAGTTTTTAGGAAAAGACGAGATTACACCTTTTGATAGTGTTCAACTGCAGCGCGTACCATTAATTATTCATATCCCAGGACACGAAGGGAAAACAATCTCTACAACGTCTGCGCAAATTGACTTGAAGCCAACAATCCTTCACTTAATGGGAATTGATACGCACAATGATGTACATTTCGGTGCTGATTTATTTTCAAAAGATAAACTTCCATTCACTGTTCTTCGTGACGGTAGCTTCATCACGGACAAATATGTCTACACAAATAATGAGTGTTACGATAAGTCAACAGGTGAAGTAATTGATGGGAGTGCTTGTGAGCCTTATATGGATAAGGCAAAGCGAGAACTAGAGTACTCGGATAAAATTGTTTACGGAGATTTACTTCGTTTCTATAACGGCAATAACTTTCAAAATGATATAAAAGGTGTTAATAATCCATAAAGTCCTGAATTTTCAGGGCTTTTTTTCTGTTGGTTAAATATTGAGCAATAGTTGATTGGAATGGAAGGTGCAAGACATCAGGAGAGCGGCGGGACAAGTGAGAAACGACAGGCACAAGTTCGATGTACCTCACCTTACGTCACGTAAAAAGTAAACATCCTGTAGAAGAATTCCAATATGATTTAACAAATCATTCTTTAAAATGTTTTATTTACACAACGGACAACATATCTCGACTACTATTTCCACTTCTTCACTCATACATTAAATCAGTATGGTGTAAGGAGGGGAATACATGGAGGTAAGTGTTAGATTAGGTGATTCACTCTGGTATTACAGTCAATTGTTTGAGTTACCACTACCTTTAATCATGGACTCAAATCCAATTGAATTTCAGTCAAACTTACGGGTTGCGGAGACCGTTAATATTCCTGGGTATGAATTAGAATCATATGTAATTCAACAAGGAGATACGTTCTGGAAATTATCAAATGAATATAACATACCTATTGATGCAATAACATTAGTTAATCCTTCCTATAATCCTTTAAATTTACCGATAGGAGGAGAAATAGCTTTACCTAGACGGATTAAAACAAGGCTCGTAAACGGTAAAAAGGAATATCACTACGAACATCTTATTGAAGATCTTTGTAAGCTCAAGAAAACATATCCTTTTATTAAATTATTTAAGGTAGGAGAATCTGTTTTAGGTCAAGATTTGTATGAAATCAAAATAGGTAATGGGCCAAAGCGTGTACACATCAATGGTTCTTTCCATGCAAATGAATGGATAACAAGTGGGATAATCATGCATTTTCTAAATGATTATCTACATGCTTTAGCGACAAACACACCTCTTCGTGGTTTTTATATGTATCCGTTTTATCATGAAGTTACATTATCTATCGTACCTATGGTTAATCCCGATGGTGTTGATCTTGTGTTAAAGGGACCACCAGAGTCAGAACCTTATCGATCCAATGTTTTAACTATAAATAACGGGAGTTTAGATTTTTCAAACTGGAAAGCGAATATTCGTGGTGTAGATTTAAATAACCAATATCCTGCATATTGGGAAATTGAAAAGGAAAGAAAGGAACCGAAAGAGCCATCTCCAAGAGATTATCCTGGTGATTTGCCTTTATCTGAACCAGAGGCAATTGCAATGGCAGGGTTGACGGAAAGAAGTGACTTTTCAAGAATACTAGCTTTTCATACTCAGGGTAAAGAAATGTACTGGGGATACATGAATTTAGAACCGCCAGAGGCAGCACGTATCGCAAGTGAGTTTGAACGAGTAAGCGGTTATAAAGCAATTCAAGTTATTGATAGTCATGCTGGATTTAGAGATTGGTATATTTATAAGTGGAAACGACCAGGTTTTACAATCGAGCTAGGAGAAGGCGTTAATCCATTACCATTATCACAATTTGAAGAGATATATGATAATAGCTTAGGAATCTTCCTTGCTAGTCTATATATGTAAAAAGCAGTCATTTTAGTGGCTGCTTTTTTGAAACCTTTTTATTGTTAACAGTTAAATATTTGCAAAATTAGTGAAACTTTTTTGTAGTTTAAATCGTATTAATTATATAGTCATTTTTATGAGGTGAATTCTTTGGATCGAATTGCGATGCTATTTGTACTGGTTAGTGTTCTCCTGTGTGGCTGCAGTTCTTTCCAAGCTGAAGGAATGAAGCCTGCTAGTAGTAGAGAAAGTTTTTTGGCTAATAAGATGCAACCTGATGTGGTAAATGAACGGAATAATCTCATTGTTCCAATACAAAGTGAAAGTGTCAAATTTCAGTCGGTTGTAGATTGGTATAATTATGATCATTTGCTATATATTGTAAATGATGAGTTAGGGGCAAAAGTATTTAAACATCATATTTATACTGGAAATCATGAGTTATTCTTCGAAATAACTGATCCTATTATTACTCTTCAGAGTAGCCCATCTAATGATCATTTTCTCATCCATACTTCTAATTCTAGTAATGAAGCGAAATTGATTATTGTAGATGACAAGGGGGAAGTTTTGCTTGATTGGGAAGTTGAATCAGCAGAACTACAATATGTTTGGAATCCCTTTGATGAAAATAAGATTTTTATTACAAGTTTTTTAGAGGATTGGACTTTTAAAAATTATATTCTTAATATGGAACAGAAGAAGGTTGACGAAAATAACCTTCCACATCCATTCATTCAATGGATGAGTTCAACAACTATTGCCTATTTAAAGTGGGAAGATGCATTTACCGAAGCCCCATTATTTTTAGCAAACATTAACGGAGATGAAGAGGAAAAACTTGGTGAACAAATCTTTGCTTTTCATTCGTACAAGGACATATTCCTTACCATTTCCGCTAAGAATGAATCAATCAACTTTCAGTTTTCTAAATCTTCAACAATGGAGAAGCTTCATGAATTTACGTTACCTGTTATTAATACATATTCTGATAACTGGTGGATTCCGAACTATGATTATGATCCAATCAAAAAGAAATTTTATTATTTCAAACCAATTACAGAAAATAATGAAGTGCAGTCATTAGATTTAATTTCTTTCTCAATTGAAACAGGTGAAGAAGAGACAATCCTTCCAAATATGGAAGACCAGCCTATTAAAATTTCAAGTGATGGAGAAAAGTTGTTACTTGGATATCAATATAATACAATAATTGAGTTGAAGTCTAAAAATACAAGTACACTTATTAACTAATTTGAGGTGATTTTGTGGCAATCGTTGATGTAACAGTAATACCAATCGGAACAGAAACCCCAAGTGTTAGCCAATACGTTGCAGAAATTCAAGGTATCTTAAAGGATTACGAAGAACAAGGAAAAATTTCTTATCAATTAACTCCAATGAACACACTCATTGAAGGAGAATTATCGGTGTTATTTGAAGTCATTGAAGCTATTCATGAATCTCCATTTCAAAATGGAATTCAAAGGGTAGCCACAAATATTCGAATTGATGACAGACGAGATAAAAAAGTAAAAATGAATGACAAACTAGAAAGTGTCAAGAAGAGACTAAACGAATAGATAATAAAAAAACAGGTTAGAGGCAAAGGTGCCAAGCTAACCTGTTTTTTATTTTATTACTATTAGTGTGCTGTTGGAAATCCGTGATGGATTAACGTCATGATTGTAAACCAACCAAAAACAACAAGCGTACCTACAGCAAAAACTACTGCAAGAATATTTTTTTCACGAAGGGAACGAATTGTTCCAAATAAAGCTAGTAACGTAACGAGTGCAAAAATGATAATTAGACCCATGATATAATACCCCCTTCTATTAGTTTTTACATGAGAGGTTAATACTTATCCTTTATCACAATATGTTAGTGATGTTGACCTCTAGCATATGTACCTTCAACCATTGGATTTTCCCTGTCCTTGTTATTTTTTCATATACATGAACCATTATACAGATAAACAGGAAATTACCATAACAATCTTATTTTAATCGTTTTCTATTTATTTGTCGAGTTCAAAAAAGGCAATAGAGACTTCATAGGCATTTGCTATTTTCTCAATTAATGCTTGATGGTGGACGTCTACAAAATAAGTGGTATGTTCTTGTGCAATCAAATGTTCATCAAATTGTAACAAAGCCATCTTTATATTATCTTCGGTACCTCCAATTATTTGAAACGATTTTACCATAGAATTTAATAAATACGCCTTCCCTGTATTTGTTTTTAAACCATAATCCTCGAAGGTGTCCCAATATTTTCCTTCAGATAGACCAATTATTGTATGTGTCATCTCAATTATCGAATATATACTAAGCTCTTCCTCAATATAGTGGACATCCTTTAGTGATGAAAAGATATAAAACGTTGAATAGTGTTCAACAAATGACGGAACAACCTCTAAAAAAGGCTCAACGATGTCATGATGATCTTTGTTCGTTAATTCAATTGCATAAAATGTATCCATCTCTAACCCCTTTAGTTTTTTAGAATGAGATATTCTGTTATTCTAGTGTAGAATACAAGTAGTTGAATTGTAAATGGAGGTTTTTTTATGAAGTGGAGAAGGATGCCGCTTGGTCCAATAGGCACGAATGCATACATTATTTCAAATGATATCAAGGAATGTTTAATCATTGATCCAGGTGCAGAGGCACAGAAAATTTTTGCTTATGTAAATGAGCATAGAATGCAGCCTTTAGCTATATTACTGACTCATGCTCACTATGATCATATTGGAGCTGTGGATGAGGTGAGAGAAAAATATACTATTCCTGTATATATACATAAAAAAGAAAAAAACTGGCTGCTTGATCCAGCGTTGAACTTATCGTTTCGAGTACCATATTTAGAACCACTTCGATTAAAAGAAGCTGAAGAGATTATTACTGGTGATGGTGAACTTTCAATTGGTGGTTTCCATTTTACAGTATTTGAAACTCCAGGTCATTCTCCCGGAAGTGTCTCATTCTATTTCAAAGAGCATGATGTTATTTTTTCAGGAGATGCTTTATTTGAGGGAAGTATTGGCAGAACAGACCTTCCTGGTGGAAATACCGATCAGTTACTAAGAAGTATACATGATAAACTTTTAACGCTGCCTGAAGAAACGTTAGTACTATCCGGACATGGGTTGGAAACGACGATTCAACAAGAGATGGATACAAATCCTTTCTTAAACGGGTATTGATAATAAATGGCAATGGAATATATTAAACAAGCTATACAAAAAGAGAAATCGAACTCTATATCATACTCTAGGTTTATGGAGTTAGCCTTATATCATCCAGTGCAGGGCTATTACATGAAAGATAACATTAAAATCGGAAAGTCTGGTGACTTTTATACAAGTAGTTCTGTATCCTCCGTTTTTGCTGAGATACTAGCAGATGTGTTTATTCGACTAATGGAAACTGGAGCAGTTAAGCCGAATGTTGTAGAATTCGGTTCTGGAAATGGAACGTTCGCCAAACAGGTTCTTCAATCATGGTATAAAAAGTCACCCGACACTTATATTCAAGGAAGTTACTATATCGTTGAAACAAGTCCACATCATAAACAGTTAATTCAAAAAGCAGTAGGCTCATTTCATAAAGTAACGATGATAGGAAGTTTAGAAGAACTAAAGCAGTTGCTGCCTAATTTTGATGGAATCGTATTTTCGAACGAGTTTTTTGATGCATTCCCTGTAGATATTATCCAAAAGAAAAACGGTAGGCTGTATGAAGTTAGAGTTACAGAGGGAAAGGTAAACGAGCTTGAAGAGTTGTTAGTTCCTCTTGAAAACGAGAGTATTAAGAAGTTCTTGATGGAATATCAAATTGAGGTAAATGAGGGATATCGCTATGAGATACCACTTTCAATGTGTTCTTTTATTCGAGAACTTGGTGATTGGGTCACAGAGGGAATGGTATTCACAATAGACTATGGGTACAAAGATGAGGAATGGCTACTTCCTTTTCATAAGGATGGAAGTTTGCGTGGTTATTATAAGCACCAGCTTATTCGTAATCCACTCGAAAATGTAGGGTCAATGGATTTAACAACTCATATTCATTTGGATAAGCTTGTTAAAGCGGGTAGTACATCAGGGCTTGAACATTATGCTACTTATAGGCAAGATGAATATCTATTGAAGACCGGAATACTTAGCTACCTGGAAGAACATCATGACACGAATCCTTTCTCGGATAAAAGTAAAAAAAACAGAGCAATCCGGTCGTTGGTGATGCAAGGTGGAATGAGCAGTAGTTTTCATGTTGTAATCCAAACGAAGAATATAAAAAAAGAGGATATAGAGAATGTAACGTAAAAAAAAGCGATGGGAAGCTCCCATCGCTTTTACTTTTTAGTGGCCACCTGTTCCTAACGGCATCATGAATGTAGTCCAGTACGTAAAACCTACAAAGAATATCGTTAAGTAAGCACCGAAAATATAAATATACATACGTTCAGAAAGGTTTAAGTAGCCTAATAGCACAAAAAATACTGTCTGTCCGAGAAATAGTAATGAGGTTGTATACATATCTCCTAAGAAGAACATAACTGAGAAAATACCAGTCCAAAACCCCATAACACGGTACATACGATCCATATGTATCCCTCCTTTTTGCCCTAGTCCATCACTTTTACTATTATAATGTACGTTTCTTGTGATGTAAATATTAGAAAAAAATACTTTATGACTTATTTTTGAAGATTATAGATTAAATATCAAAATAGGTTTAAAAACTGTAAATTCGGCTAATTAGGTAAGTAGATAAAGAAGTTGAAAATAATTATATACAAAAGTTATACAAAACATATACAATATAGAAAAAGATGTTATTTTGTTCGAACTTCGCGAAATTCATCACGAAAAACAGAACGGAGGCAAAAACAATGGAAAATTTACTTTTTTATACGTATCCAAGCTGTACCTCTTGCCGTAAAACAAAAGCATGGTTAAAAGCTCATAACGTGACATTCCAAGAGCGTCATTTATTCAGAGAAACCCCAACACTCGATGAGCTAAAACAAATTCTTTCTTTAACAACAGAGGGTATTGATGAAATTCTTGCGACGAGAAGCCAATCGTTTAAAAAGTTAAATATAGATGTAAATGAATTAACCGTCTCAGAAATTTTAACGCTATTAAATGAGCAGCCTAAATTACTAAGAAGGCCAATTATTACTGATGGTAATCGCCTTGTAGTGGGGTACAATAAATCAGCTTTACAAAACATGACAAAAAAATCAATTAAAACATCTGTTTCATAAAAGTAAAGGCTCTTCTTGTAAACATTTTACTGTAACGTCATCACTATTTCGAGAGGATGCCCCGAATTCTTATGTGTTTCTAATCTTGTTCGAAACAACATCAATCCATATAAAAGTCAAAGTAAAAGAGCAGCCATGGGTTATATTGTTAATATAACCATGTGACTGCTCTTTTATTTAAAGGAACTAACTAAAATTTAGCTGGGCTAGCTGGATTTGAACCAACGCATGTCGCAGTCAAAGTGCGATGCCTTACCGCTTGGCTATAGCCCAATGATAGTTTGTTACGACATTTAATATGTGCAAAGGTTGTACAAATTATTCAATAAAAATGAAGAAACCTCATTTATTTTACCAAAATTTGATATATAGTAGAAGAAAGAACCAAATATTTGAGGTGGAATAGTTTTGAAAAAACGTTTATTTAATAAATCAATATTTTTAAGTGTTACTTTTCTTAGTTTTTTATTAATCGTACCGTTATTTATACAAAATGTGATAGAAGAAAAAAACTTAAATACAGCTGGATGGAGCAGAAGTGTTGATATTGGCGAGGCAGCAATAAATAAATCGACCTTTCAGAGAATTAATAATGATTCTATCGATATATACTTATCAGATAGTAAATCGTCTATTAAGAAAGTGGAGATTGATCCACTAACTTTAAACGTGATCAATGAAAAAAAAATTAAAGTACCTAGCAATCCGTATTATACATATTGGGTGTCTGCTGACGATGAAAATATCATATATTTTTCAGGTGAGAACTTATATCGATTTGGTTCTGGAAAAAATGAAATAATTGCTGAGAAGGTTGACGAGCTTACTGTAAATAATGACACGATTATCTTTCGAAGTGGTGAAGTTGTATATACCTTGAATCCTACAGATTTTTCTAAGACCAAAGTCTTGAGTGATGACAATATTTTAAAGATTATCGTGGACCCGTATAGTCCCTCATTTATTTCATTACATCAATATGGTGAGATTGGCGGGGTGGAGTTTAACTATCATAAATGGAATGGACATAAGTATGATTCAACTTCAGTTTATGTAAAAGATTCATTTACTCAGCCTGTTACAAATATTGACTTCAAAGAATGGGATAAAAACTTATTGTTAATTTATGAAACAACGGCAATTAGTGGAGGTGCAAAAGATACCTCACATCATTACTTAGAACTACCGTTAAATATGACAAATCATGAACCTGTCGAAACAAAACTAAAAATATATGACGAGAATAATATAGAAATAAGCTCAGTTCTAGAGATTCAATTGCAAAATTCTAAAAAAGAGGCTAGTGTGATATTCAGAGGTAATGGAGAGTTGAAAAAATCAGTGCAAAATCGAAATCTCTATCTCGCTTCATTGAATAACGGAAAATGGAGCGCCGCTCGCATAAGTACAAATTATGACCCAGTTGTAGAACCTTTACTTACAGGTGATGACTATTTAACATGGTTGATACACGATGGGACTAATTATAAGTTAGTGGCTGCGAATACGTCACCACAAGTAATAATAGATAGTAAAAGTAGTACGATTGAGGATTGGATAAGGGCATTAGAAGATACTTTATTCGGTTTAACGAGTGCATTAGTAATGTTATTATTCTTTATTTTATTAGTTATACCAGCTATTATCGTCATCTTTTTAGCTAAATTTTTCGATGTGAAAAAAACAAAACTTGCTGAAATCACGGCAAATGTATTATTTGCATTGTGTTCATATGCATTATTGAATAAGCTTATGAATGAAAAGTTTCTTTTAATCGCACCAGAGTATATATCTTTTCAAGGATCAATATGGGTTATCTTAGTAGCAGTGATAGGTGTCTCCTACATCTTGACAAATTTGACGAAAAATCAGGATTGGGAATTTGAAATGAATGTGATTTATTTTGTTGGAGTCAGTATCTGGGCATTTTCGTTGTTGATTGGTCCGTATATTATTTAATTTGTCGTGAGAGGTATTTTTGCCTCTCCTTTTTCTATATAAAGATATATGACCCTCACCTAATCTAAACTGCTGAAAAAAATCTAAAAAATTTTTATAAATTGATAGAAGGATTTTTTATGATGACATCGAAATATCTTATTTGAATAATTATGAAAGAAGGTGATACCTTGAGCATGGTAGAAGAGCATGCTGAGAAGTTAGTTCAAGATGCGTACGAAAGAAGAGCGTCAGATATTCATTTTATCCCCCGGAAAGATGACGGCCACATTAAGTTACGGATCGGAAATGATTTAGTAGAAAAAGAGAAGGTCCCTAAAGAATTATTCACCAAACTTATCAATCACTTTAAATTTCTTGCTTCGATGGATATCGGAGAAAAGAGAAGACCACAAACAGGCTCTTTGGTTTTAACAGTTAAGGAAAAGCTCCTTAATCTTCGTCTATCAACCTTACCCACTCCTCATGAAGAAAGTTTAGTCATTCGCGTGCTTCCACAAGAAGAATCATTTCCACTGTCAGAGTTATCTCTATTTCCAAACTCAACAAAAACGTTATTGTCATTTATGATGCACTCTCATGGATTAATCATTTTTACCGGGCCGACCGGGTCAGGTAAAACAACCACAATGTATTCCTTGCTTCAAGCCTCCAATCAACAATTAAGCCGAAATGTTATCACATTAGAAGATCCAATTGAAAAGCATTCTGATGAACTTTTACAAGTTCAAGTTAATGAAAAAGCAGGAATTACCTACAGCACAGGATTAAAGGCAATTCTAAGACATGATCCAGACATTATTTTGGTTGGGGAGATTCGTGATGAAGAAACCGCCCAAATTGCAATCAAAGCTGCGATGACAGGACATTTAGTATTAAGTACGATGCACACAAAAGATGCAAAGGGAGCTATTTACAGACTGTTAGAATGTAATCGTTCACGAAGCATGAGATAAATTCAAAACCTATAAGACAGATTCAAAAGCTATGAGATAATGTTGGATTCGATTACTGATTTAATAGGTATTAGAATTCACTAACATGAGACAAATGTATTTGTAATCTTACAAAGCTTTTTCATATCACATTCTAATTTTTTTAAGCTGCATCTTTGTTTCATAGACCTTGAAACAAAAGGTGTAAATACTCACTGATGATGAGATAGGATAACATGATTCTAATGCTAAAACTCTTACATAATAGTTCCCCAATATATATAAAAATTATAATAATACCCTTATGACAAATTTAATAGGAGAGAAAATTATGATAGTACAAAGTGAAATAGAAACAATGCAAAAAGCCTACGGAGAACTGTATGAAGTAGAAAACTTGTTGAGGTTATACATAAAGGAGAAAATGCAACTAACCTACGGTGTTCATTGGTTTTATGTAGCTCCTAGAAAGGAATATAAACGTCCTCCCAAAAAAGAATTTGAAAAATTACTATTCCACGAATATGAACAAGTTTACCTTAGAGCATATCCCGAAGCTTTTAAAGACCTCAATTCGACATTCATTTATCAACTCCACTCCCTTTACCCACTCAGAAATACAATAGCTCATAATCATTATTTAGATAGGGAAGAACTTTCTGATTTATTACTTTTAAGTAGTAAACTCAAAGATGTGCTTAAATAATAAAATAAATGTATTAGTATTCGAAAAAGAGAATTATAATTGATATGAATTTAAAAAGATATGATGGCTTAATTTATATATTAAAGAACACGCAAAATTAACTTGTGCGTATTAAATGTGTTAAAGAATAAATAAAGATTAAGAAAAAAATACCACAATAAAAAAGAAAAAGTCGGTAGGTCGTAAAATGATGAAAAACATAATAAATTCAATTTTATCAAAAAATTTAACTGCCAAAGACCTTAAATATATCGAATTAATAATCAAGGCAGATATCCTAAATACAATAAATAAAAAACATAAGAAAAACGACATAAGGATAATAACACATTTGAATACCAGTGGTAATTTTGGATGTGCGATAATGGATTTTAATGGAGAAAAACAGTTATTTATTGCTCACAGTAAAGTTCAAAAAGAAAAGGATTGGGAACTAGTAAATGCAATGTTCTCGGAACCATACTTAAAAGGTGCCATTCGCTGCTATCGGGCGGAAGAGCTAAATCAAAGATATACGACTGAATGGCTAGATGATAATCTCGATAAAGACACATTAACTGCCTATGATCGAAACAGGGACACTGAATCTAAAATTTTAGAAGAGGTTGCATCTTATTTAGATAATCAAGGATATAATGAAAGTAAAGATGAAATTAGTTTATATCTATACACTGTTAAAGAACCCTGTCCAAGTTGTTCAAAGGTTATTAATACATTCAAAAGTGATTTTAGAGAGATAAATTTAGAGGTTTATTATCAAAATAATTTAATAAAAAAATAGGTGGTGAAATAATGAATACAAATGAGTATGATCGGGATTATATAGAAATCATTGAAATGGTACCTATTTTAATGGATGACTTTCTATCTGGTGGAGAAACTGTTGCGGAGGCTTCAGGAATGACATTAGTTGAATTAGAGGATTTATTTATAAAAGCAATGCCCTTAAAAATAATTGCTTATATTGAGTTATTAAACTATCCAAAGTTAAGAGGTAATGCAGAATTAACAACATATTATTTAAATAGGATAATTAATGAGATTGGATCATTTGATTTTTATAATAATTTAAATGAAGAAAATCGTAAAAGGTTTGGAAAAAGTCTTTTGGATTTATTAACCATGCCTCAAAAAAAAATAAAAATGAATGAACGAGCTATGGTAAACTTTGCACCTATGATTAATGAATCGCTTATTACATAAGCGATTTTTTTTGACAATTGTAAAATCAATATGATTCCCTTTGTAGTATTAGGTCCCAAATAGGATGAGAGTAATTTTATTTTCTACAAGAGTTCTTAATTAAAGAGATTAGACTGTATACATATTAAAAGGGGAATTACTGTCCTTAGACATTAAAACAAGAATAGGGTGAAAGAAATGACAGAAAGAAAAGTGCAAGCTACACTAACCATTTCATGCGATATAGTAATAGATGACACAATTAAGAAAAACATTGAGGAATCTTATTCAAGATCATTGAATGATAAGGAGATAGCTAATAAATTGTTATATGCTTTCTTAAATCCTAAAATCGACTTGTTTAATGAACCAGACCTAGTTGATGGACAATGGGACATGGTGTGTGAGTTTAAAGGGAGATTCAGTGATTTTAGCCTTGACATTGAAGAGTGAAAACTCAATTTACTAAAATTAGTTTTCTAAGTAAAATTCCCTAATTTTGTGTTATGCTGAAGCATATATAAATATTAAAGGGGAATAATGACTTGACTCAAATCGCTATAAAAAAATTGATTGCTCATGATATTGACTTAGATCAAAAAGCACCGACTCCAGCAACAAATGTTATTGACTTGACAACAACATCTCAAGAAGTACTTAACTTCTTTTCAGATCATGTGAAAACAGCTCATACAACTAAACAAATAAAAGTATGTCGTTTTTCATATGAAAATGCTCAAGTTCTTTTAGACTCAATAGATATAGCTAAAGATATCAATGACGATGATATGTTTGTATCTGCAACAGCTGATATGACGCATAGATTATTTAACATTATGAAAAGTTCTTCTACTAAAAGTTCAGGTGCAATGATTTATCTAGTATACGAAGATTTATCAGATTCTTCCCTTCATTTGGGGATTATGAAAATGGATCCGAATAAAGGAATTCAATACAACAAATCCACTAATTCATTTATCGTCCAATCAAATATGCTACCGAATGCAAAAGACCGTCTTCATAAGACTGCTTTTATCAAGTTAAAAGAAGATTTATGGGGTGAGGATGTTCATTTATTTGTGCTGGATAAGCAGCAAACCAATGAAACAGTATCGAAGTTCTTTTTAATCTCATTCTTAGAAGCAGAAGTAAAAATAAATGATACTCTTGTTACGGAATTGGTAGAGAAAAAATTAGTGGAGATGGCAAGAACTCAGAAAATCACCCAAACTCCTCTTGATTTGTTGGACTTTAGTACGAAAGTAGATCGGATGTTAACAAGTCACAAAGAAATTGACCTTGATTACGAATTGGACAGCCTATTAAAGTCATACATTTCTAGTGATGGAGATAGAGAGTCGAAGATAGAAGAAATTAAACTTGCTTTAAAAGAAGAGAACGAAGAGGTCTATTTCGAATTTAAAGCAACTAAAAAGCCGTCATATGCAGTATATTCAGACGTTCAAAATCAAATAAATTTTAAATTTCCATTGGCTCTAAAAGGGAAGAAGGTTTTTATTAAAACAGAAGAAGTAGATGGACAAACAGTGACGACAATTAGGCTTGAAGGAACAGATTTAGTCGAAAAATTTAAGTAATGGAGAATAGTATGAAACATTTAGTTGTCACATTTCAAAACTTAGTAACTGATTTAGACCAGGTGTCAAGTCGATTGGAATGGACTGAATCACTTCACCTTGTCTCTGTAACATATAGAGACAAGGTAGGATCATTTATTCATGTAATAAAAAATCCAACATACTTAGCTGAAATTAACAACACCCATATAAGTGTAGAAGTAAAAATTGGTACAAATATACTCTATGATCAGCAATTTATTGATAAGTATGAAATGAAGATACTTGAGGACGATCAGGTAGCTGAAGTTACCATTAGCTTCAACAAAGAAATTAGCTTACAGCTACATTCAAATGTAACGTTATTCTTTAACATAGACTCATTTCTCTCAGAGTGGAGTTTCAATAATTTAAGTATGGTTACATTCTTTAAGAATATAGATAAAGAAAAACAGGTATTCATTTACTTGCCTACTGACGAGAAAATAGAGAATCCCTTTTTGAAAGTAATCCCTTTTAAGGATTACAATGGATTTGAACCGAATGCCTTAGAACAAAATCAAAAGGATTTAATTGATGATAGTATAAAAATAAGGGAGGAACATACACGTATATCGACAAGTATGCCTGTTCCTTATTATTTTTATTTTGAATCAAGCAAATTAAAATTCCCTGAAAACCTTTACTTATCTTTTCAGCAAAGTCTATTTTTCTTATCATTACTCCATATAAGTAACAAATATGAAAATGAAGTTTTTATTGTTAGGGGTCAAAAAAGTGTGGAGTATAATTGGCAAAAAGATTTTAAACCGAACTTTGCAGATATTTTATATAGTATTTTCAATTTCTGTTATGGTAAGGAACAGGCACAAGATAAACTGGAAATCGGTAGGAATATACTAACTACTTATCATCTTGATGAATCAATAGATAAATTAGACGCTCAGTTAGATAAAATTGAGAAAACAATTAATCGACATTTCTCACTTTATGTGAATGATAAAATAAAGAAGTTTTTAGATGAATCAAAAAAGGCAATAGATGAAGCTCATAAATATGCAAAAGAAACCAGAGAAGCCGCAGATAAGGTAGTCTCTAATATTAACACTTCGATCATTGGATTAATTACAGCTGTTTTCTCAGGTATTGTTATTATGGCTAGAGGAAACAAGTGGTTTTTAATCGTAGCACTCTTACTACATATGTTTTATTTTGGATTAACATATTTTCTTAACCGTTATTTCGCTAAAAAGAAGCAAAAAGAAATTCTTGATGTGTATGACCAATCTATTGGATATATATCCAATGTCACTGAAGAAGAAAAGGTAGAAATAAAACAAATGTATATTGATTCTGCTTCAGAGAGTATCGATAACAATTTGAAAATCTATAAATGGCTCTCAAATTCATTGGTTGTCTTAATGCTATTGCTAAGTATTGTTGTTTTCTTTTTTATGCCTAATTTGGATAGTGCTAAAAAACAATCAGAGCAACAAAATATAAAACAAGAACAGATAAATAAAGGTACTTCACCGAGTAATAATGAAGACAAAGTTCAAAATACCTCAGAAAAATCGAAACAGTCACAGGACCAAGCTGAAAAAAATAACTCTAAGGTGAATCCCACTAATAGTAATACAGACTCGAACAAAAACTTGGATAATAAAAAGTAGGTCTATAATATGTTGTTTAACATTATAATCTACTACAACTAAAAACCAGAAAGGAATCATTCATTACTAATGATTCCTTTCTGGTTTTATATATTACTTGTAAACCGTCGACTATTTATTTCAAAATGGAATTGTATAGTGATCCCTTCCTCTTAGACCATTCGTAAATATAGTTTTTTAATTCCTCGACTCTTTGATCAGCATTAATCTTTCCATTTCTCTTACCAACTAATGAATCCATTTTTAAAAACTCATGTATTAAATTTTCAGAATCGGGATACTCATAGCTATCGTTATATCCTGGATTAAGCCAATGCAAGTAAATAAAGTAATTGTTCTTTTGAAAATATCTTAGGGTGTTTAATGCATCTTTCTTAAATTGTATAGAACATAAAACGATTTCTGGAAGGTAGTCAACTTGTATTATCTCTTCTACTGTTTTTCCCCGTTCTTGTGGAGAACCATTGATTAAAAATACGTCAGTGAACTCTCCATTAGGACCTACTTCTAATTTTCTTTCTGACCTTTGAGCTGTTCTTATATTCTTATCGTTAAAAAGTTTCTTCCATGTTTCCGACTTCCCAGAATTTCGATGACCAATTACTGCAATAAGTAATTTTTTTGTCATAGTTTTACCTCCATTATCTTACTGTTATGGTTAACATATTCTAAAAGAAGGTAAATAGAACTATTCTTTATATCAAGAATAATACTTGTACTGATCAAAGCCAGATAGTTTATTTTATGTGGGTACTATTCTAGAGTACATACTTTTTTACTTTTATTGGGAAAATAGTTTCATGTTTGAAAGGAGGATTTTTAATGAGAAATTTCACTTCGGCATTTACTCTTGCTGTATTACTAATATCAGCACCACATTTCACAAAGGCAAATTCAATGAAAGAACCCGTTGTACTTGAATCTGGTGAATGGACACTGACACTTGGTAATCCTGAAGTAACAGAGGAGGAACATTTGGCAAAAGGGAATAAAAATGCAGTTGTTTACTCATTAGGAATTACTAATAAATCTGGACAAAAATATAATGTGAGAGTCCATACATTTAGAAAGGAACAAGGGAAGTCCTATGATTTCGGAATGTCTTTACATGAGACTGAAGGAATAGATATGGGTACCGCTTCGGAACAAGGGAATGAAATTAAACATGTAAATTTCCCTGTGGGTAAAAAGACAAAAGAATTTGAAGTATTAATTACATGGCAGGATAAAGAAGAATTCGGCAGGTTCTATAAACAGGAATTTATTGTTCCAGTAAAATAATAACATTATTTATGGTTGTATATGAGATGTTGTGGAATTGAGGCAACTCTTTCTTTAAATAAATGGGAGTTTTTAGTATAAGAACAGAAGTTGTTGTTCAACTCCCTCCTTAATTGAAGTTAACAAGCAGGTAGTTTAGCTGAGTAGGAAGGATATATTGTTATTAATATTAGAAAAGTATTGAGAACGTCAAAGATGACGTTCTTTTTTATTGGCTGTTTTCGTAATGATTGTTGCTTTTTATTTATCCTGAAAGATTGTAGTATAAAAGAATAACAATTTATAATAGGAGATTTAAAAATCAAATTTTAAAGAAAGTTATGAAACCTTTTGATTTTATATCCGTAAAGTTATATAGGAGAGGTGATGTTTTGAAAAAGTTTTACGTACCGTTTATGTTAATCTTTATCTTGTTTGGTTGCTCAACCAAGACTACGGAACCAAGTAACACAGAAGGTTTATCATTAGAAAACCAAATCACCAATGTTATGTCAGAAAATAATTTAAGCAATAAAGAAATTATTGATTATGATATTAAGGATAACTTCATCTACGTAATTTTCGAAAATAGACAAGGAGATAACAGTTATCCAGATTTAGCTATTCTAAAGAATAACAATGGAAAATTAGTATGGGAAGCAGGTCCAGACGACCGAACTCAGTCAATAAGTGATGCTATGGTCTTTGGAAGGGATGAAGGTTCTACTGTAACATTACTTTTACCAAACCAAGAGAACATAAAAAGCATTAAAGTCTTAGGGGAATATGCAAAAGCTGTAACTTACGTTGAGGAAGTTACTGATGATTTTTATATGAAACATATGTATTGGATTGCATATACGAATGAAGAACCAACACACGAGGATATTGAAATCATAATGGAATAAATGATTAACGCTTGGGTATAAACCCAAACGTTTTTTTATGCACTTCTAAACATCTCGACAGTAGCATAATTTGACTTATGGTCAGCTTGAAATAAAAGTTACTTCACTCGCTCCTTGTGAGCCAACTCGTTTCGATTTTGTGCGACTCCACCACGTTTACGAACTTCTCGGTAATCTTCGATTAGTAATTTACTACATCTCCATCAGTATTCAATATTTTAATATCATATGTATCAATACTTGATACTGAATCTAATTCATTAGATTGTAAGATTTCAATAACTTCTTTCACAACCATCTTAGCTGCCTTAGTTGCTTCTTACCTGAATCTTTTATTGATGTTTGGATGGAAATAGTCTTTTGTGGATACTCGGTATGTATATCTCCAACACCTTCGTATTCTTTAAGTCCTTCCATTAAAGTTGATGTTAATAGTGAAAGTTCCTTGTTAATTTCTTCACTATTTTGCGAAGATAAATCTATTCCTTCAACAACAATATTATAATCTTTTATTGAGGATGAGTTAATAATTCTTGTTGTGGTTGTCTTTATATCATTTTTCACGGTGTTAATATAATCTGCATTCCCATTTATTTGTATCACTAACTCATTCTTATGTGTTGTTTTTACAAACACACCCTCATATTTGTCATCTAACCTATCAGTCAAAGATTCCAATAAAGATAAATCCTTCCCTATCTTCGAATCATTAGCTTTTTTGGCTTCAAAAGGATTAGTTAAGATGCTAAATGATAATGTTCCTACTACTATAATTCCAACAATGATTATAATCACTTTTTTCATAAGATCCCTCCTGATATGAGGGTATGTACTATTTTCTAAATAATGTCATAAAAGTCTTTACTGATTAGAAGAAAATAGACATTTGATCATAAAATGGACTTTCCCTTTTATAGGGATGTTATTAATGTGAAATTCGAAATTAGTCTGGATTAAGTTTTAATAAATATATGTTATATTGTGACAAACTCATCTTCTTATCAAACCTGAATACTAGTATGATTTTTCGACTTAATCTGGTTATAAAAAAGTATATATGATAGGCAAATAACGAGTGGGAAATTCAATTGTTTTCCTGCAACTAACAACTCGATTTTAAACATATGGGTTAGGAAAATTAACAGATGGTTCATAACTAAGCTAAGTGAGAAGGTATATATAAAGTTATTCATATTTTATCTCACCTCCTTTTAGCTCCTCGTCTAAGGACTGAAGTACAATAGGAAGAGCCATATGCAATGTTTCTTTGTCACCGATGTTCTCACTCAAACTAAGTAACTGGTTCAAAAATTTAACCAACAGTCGGTTCACTAGCAAGAGAATAATTAGGAATTTTAATAAATTTGGATCAACTAGAGGATTGCCCAGTCCAGCATTTTTAAACATTAATATAAAAGGAGTAATAAACTTGTCAATAAAAACTGAATTGACTTGATTTTCCTTAAAGTATTCGATATACCAGCCTATAAACTTAAATACTCTTTGAACTTCTGATAATTCTTCTTTGGTAATTCTATTAATTTGATAACCCCAGTTACTGACATCCATCCATTCTTGTGTAGAGTCTTTATTTGTTATTGATCCAGGTGATGTGTATCCTAACTGATCCAAAAAAATTTTGCTGGTCTCTTCATCTAGTTGTCCATTTGAAAAAATTTCATTAATCACATTTAGGACTGTAAATAATTTTTCCTGTTCTTGTCTCCTCAATTTCATTTTTCTTTCTAACTCTTTTTTACTTGGTCTTCCAGAATTCAGAACTGGAAGATTTTTCTCGGCTACTTCTCCGACAACCCATTCTTTTTTACTATTATCTTCAATCACTTCTAATAAATGATTAAAATTTACAATCATATCTTCTACATAATCAACCAATGATAACTTTAGTTTTTTAATATCTACTAAATACCCTTTTGAAAATAGGAACTGGATAAGATCTTTATCGTATATTCCATTACTTTTTAAATTCGTTATCTCTAATATTACGTCTAATGAATTTAAAGGATAGCACGCTTTAACACCTTTTCCTTTTCCTTCACTGCTTCTTTCAGAGGATAATAGTCCGTTTTGTACATATCTTCTAAATTGGCTATCTGTTAAATGAATATTATTCTTTTCCGCCTCAATAAATATTTCTTCCCTTTTCATAAAGTCACACTCCTTATAATCCAATTCTAAGTGAGATTAATAGATGAAAACAACATGATGAGAATGCGCAAATGAAAATAAATTATAATAGACCTAGAATTAATATCTTTATAATAAATAGAAGGAGTTAAGAAATGATTTCTAGAAGTAAGAGCTGTTAAAGTTTAAAGATGTGTGAAGTGGAAGAATGATAGCAATTAATCAGTAAGGTCATGCAAAGATAGTTAAGGGGAAATGGAACAATGTTAGATAATAAAATACAAAAAGATGATATAGTGCATTTTTTAGACCTAGTAAATTCAAGTTATAGTCCTAATTTTAAGTTAGGGCACTCAAAAATTGGAAAGCCGAAGCCATATTATAAAATATTAAAAGAAGAATACGTAGATAGTCTTGAATATCAAAGTTTTATAAAAGTCTATTTATTTTCAAGACATGTTTTAAATGAGCAAGAATTGTATGTATTAAATCATACATATGGGGTATCAGGTGAGTTCTACAAGGGGACTCAAATTGCAAAAATGTTAAACTTATCAAATACACGTATAAGAGCTGTGAGGGTTAAAGGTGAACAAAAAATAAGCACATTTTTAAGGAAGCAGCTTAATAAAGTTCATTGAATTGATGAATCTTTATCTTAAATGTTTAAAATGTTGAATGCACAAAAGTAAATCATAGAAAACAAAGGGACCACATTGTGGTCCTATTTCTTGTGATTCCACCAATAAAATTATGAATTCTTATAAAATTTTAAAAAACTTTACAAATTATTAAGCCAAATTAGAAACTTTATTGTCTAATGTATGGAAGCATAAATAGTGGATGGGGGAAATGACATTATTAAACTAGTTAAAAAAGCGCAAAAGGGTGATGACATAGCATTCTTGAAGCTTTTAGAAAAGTACGAGTTCGTAATAGATACAAAGTATTTGATTCCGACTTAAAAGTAAAGCTAATTAAATATGAACAACTTGGAAGGGAATAGGGTAGCTGACAAATCTCTTAGTATTATTTTCTTTATAAAGAGCCAATGAAGAATCGAGTATCTTCATTTAGTAGTAGCAGGTCACATTTATAAGTGAACTGCTTTTTCACTTTTTAGAGGAGATACTATTCTTCATTCATTCTGCTTACCAAGAGTGTGATTCTATCAGTTCGGCTAAACATATTAATAAAAATGAAGTTAACACATTCAATAGCTTTAATAAATTTAAAGTGGATCGGTGTATCATCAAAAATGCAGTTTCTCTGGAGACATAATCCATTGCACGAAACATTCATATCCCATAAAAAGTAGGCTGAATAATAACCCCTCTCAGACAGCATGACTCCTATTCCTTCCTTAAATTCAACTATCTTTGTCCCTCCAATACTAAGGGACTCGACCTCTCTCAAGTAATCTAAAAAACGTTCTTCTATATTACTCATGCTACAAATACCTCCTAAAAACCTGAGTATCTTCATATTAGTCCAGAAACGGTAAAAATATTCACCATTATTAAAAAAATATTTTATCAAAATGAATAATTAATAATAAAAAGAGACCCTCAAATTAAGATTGTAGGGTCCTTTCTTTCATTTCTATCAAAAAAACATTTTATTAAAATGAATAAGATATGAAAATCGCGTCTAAACAGTATATCAAGACTTCTGGTTATTTTTATCAAAGAGGTCAGCGCCTTTTTCCACAAGTGAAAGAAGATATTCGGATTGGTCGGGATTTTCTTTATTTATCTTTCTAAGGAGGTGGTTAATGTGAAGGAGTCTTAACTCAAACTCGTCATCATCTTTTATAACTTTCATTGTCTCTAGACTAAATAGAGCAAACTCATCTTGCAGTTGTTGTAACAATGAAAGTTGTATGGTTTCACTCTTTCCAGTTTCAAGGTTACTTAGATAACCAGCTGAGACTCCTAATTTATTTGCTAAATCGTGTAAACTGTATCCACATTTCTTTCGAAGAGTTCTAACTTTTTGTCCTATATCAGTTATCATGTCGTTCACCTCGTGGCTAGATTAGTATGATGTTTTATCTAGTTGTCTTTCTAATTTCATTATAACAAGAGGTAAAAAGATTTGGTGGAAAATTTTGAAAAAAATAAAGGGGTTATGTTTCTAGATGACAAGTACATGGGTTAAGAATTCATGTTTGGATTATATGAAAGAGAAAAACAAGATTATTTATTATGCAAAACAGTTTGATATGGATCCTCTTATGATGAAAATAATCTTCGACCGAGGGCATAAAGACTGGTACCAAATTAACAAATTTTTAAATGCTGAGCCTAGTGACCTAATAGGACCATTCTATTTAAATGACATGAAAAAAGCGATTGAAAGAATTAATCTTGCCCTTCAAAAGGAAGAAAAGATGATGATATTTGGGGACTATGATACGGATGGGATAACATCTACTTCTCTTTTATATAAAGCTCTTAGGCTTTTAAAAGGAAGTGTTGATTATTATATTCCTAAAAGGGTAGATGGATATGGTTTGTCAGTAGCGGCAGTTGAGAAATTTTTTGAGAAGGATATTTCATTAATAATCACAGTTGATAATGGATCATCAGCTCATGAAGCCATTAAACGAGCGAAAGAGTTGGGGATGGAGGTCATTGTTACTGATCATCATGAAATTTTAAGAGGGAATCCCATTTGTTCAGCTTTTGTCAATCCAAAACAGAGTGGCGAAAGATTTCCTTTTTCATATCTAGCAGGTGCAGGAGTTGCTTTTAAATTGGTTCATGCGCTTTTACTTGAAAGAGGGATGTGGGAAAAGAAATGTTGGGATTTTGTTGAACTTGCAGCAATTGGAACAATAGGCGATGTCATGCCTCTTCAAGATGAAAACAGAAGGATAGTACAACTTGGATTGGAGAAGATGAACAGGGCACCTTCTCCAGCGTTAAGAGTCTTATTCAAGCTATTAAGGAAAGAGGAAATCACATCAACAAATATAGCATTTTCAGTTGTACCCATTATTAACGCGGTCGGAAGATTAAGTGATCCCAATTTTATGGTAAGAGTGTTTACAGGTGAAGGTAAGGACGAACAGATTGAGGAATGTTGGAAGAAGCTAATTCGTCTAAATAATATGAGAAAAGATTTACTTCACCAACAAGTCATGCAAGCAGAATTGTTAATTCAATTGAATGCGTTGGATAAGCAGGAAGTCATTGTAGTTGCTGGAGACTTTCATGAAGGTTTAATAGGATTAATTGCTTCAAGAATCACTGACAAATATAAAAAACCAAGTATTGTGTTTAACTCTCGTGGAAAAGGTTCGGCAAGAAGTGTAAGTGGTTCAGCCTTTTCAATGGTAAATACCATTGAGCGCTGTTCAGAGTTTTTAAAGAGCTATGGAGGACATCAAGCAGCAGCAGGTCTATCAATTTATCTAGATCGGTTCCAACACTTTAGTAACAAAATACAAGAGTCAGCTAAAAAAGAACCCAAGTTGACACTTAGACATATGTACGAAACTGAGTTTTCACTAATGGATTTTCCTAGTCATTTTCATGATGACTTAAAACATCTTGAACCATTTGGAGAGGGAAATCGAACACCAGTGTTTCACAGTAACAAGATGATTGTTGATAGGGTTGAACACTTTGGTCCTAGTAACCAGCATGTAAAATTCAGAGTGGGTACTAAGGAAGCCTTACTATTCTTTAAAGGAAATCAATTTAAGCCAGTAAATGGTAAAACAAATTTAGAATGTTTGTATTTCCCACAAACTTCGTCCAATCGTACTTTTTTTATTCATGATTTTAAGCATTAAGTTTCTAGGTCCTCGAGGAGTGAAAATGTTATGAAGTTAGTGAATCGACCCAAAATGTTACAGGATGAGAGTTTATCCAGTTATATTTTTCGGTTGAGCAAGGAAAATTATTATTCCTCACCAGATGGAATAGCTAAAGAAATCGGAATAAGCTGGTTTGATTGTCACGCAAATAATTTTACTTTAGATAGTTGTGAACTATTATCGAAGCTATGTGATAACTCGTGTCAAGAATTATTCTATTCTTCTATAAACAGCCTCGGTTTATTTGAGGAAGAACCCTTAATTAAGATGAGCTTGCTCAAATCAAGAATTAAGTATTGTTCCGAATGCATCAAAGATAAAACACATCACCAAAAATTATGGGCACTGAATCCAATATGTATTTGCGTAAATCATGGTGGATACCTATTAGAAAAATGTCAGGGATGTCATAGGAAAATTACTATAAAAAATTTAATGGAAGGAAAGTGCTCTAATTGTAAATTTAAATTTAAAGAAGCAGAAATGAAATCAGTAGAAATGGAAGGGTTATTGTATAAATCTCAAAGTGAAATTCTAAGAATTTTTAAAGGTCAGCAAAGTGAGTTGTTTAAAGGCTTATCATTAATTAATTTCATGTATTTTATCAAAGCACATTTATATCTTCTGGAGGGTTTAGCTAGTAAAACCAGTCAAGAAAAAGTAGATATCGAGGTAATTACAAATGATCATAAATACTTTGATAATGCTAAATTCGCAGATGTATTAGCTAATATTTATTGGATACATTCGAACTTCCCTCAGAATTTTTATACTGTTTTAGATGAATTCTTTGAATTGCCTTTTGAAGTAAGAAGAAGGAGAAAAAGTGAGTTTGAAAAAATCCTTGATAGGTATGGAAATAGACTTGAAGTTATTAAAAAAGAATATCTCCGTTACCAAGAACAACTCATTTCTATCGGGAATGTTCCGAGAAATATTGAATGTTTTAATAAGGAAGCTTCAGAGAAAGTAAAGCAAGACTTTTTAACAAAAAAACAATTAAGAATAGAGTATAACCTTACAAGAGAAGAAGTAGAAGAATTATGTTCAACTATCAAACCAAATGTATTCAAAAGAGGAAATAATAAAGTCTTTCAGTTTAGTAAGAACGGAATCGAAAATACAGTTATTTCATTTAAAAAAAACATAGATAACCTAATTACCAAAAAAGAAGTTGCTTGTATCTTAGGTGTTCATATAGATCAAATAGCTCAACTTGCTGATAAACAATTAATAAGGGAAGTGACAAGTCATAAGAGAAATTGCGTTTGTAAAAAGTCAGTAAAAACCCTTCTCGAAAGTTTTGAGATTAGGGAGTTGGAAGTTGTGAGTGAGAGTCATATTTCCTTTAAAAGGATTCTTGAAAAATATGTGACAAGTGGCATTTCTATTGTTCATATTATCAAAGCCCTAAAGGAAAAAAAGTTAACAGGATATGTACATTCTAATAATTCAAAGATAGCCAATTATTATTTTCTAATAGATGAAATTAAAAAGTTTTTAGATGAATTTTGGAAAAAAAAGAAATGCCAAGTAGGATACCAGTTAGCAGATGTTTGTAAGAAGTTAAATATGGTGGAACGAACTATTCATAAGTTGGTAAAACATGGATTATTGTCGCCAATCAACGTAACCAAGAGTAAGAACGGCAGGATAGTGTATTTCTTTAATAATGAAGAAATTGATACTTTTGCAGAAAAATTTATCACCGTTAAGAAAGCATCCCTTCTCTATAATATTGATCAAAACAGGCTGAGGAGAATTGTATATAAAGAAAAGTTGGAAAATTACTTAAAAGATATTTGTCCTAAAAAGATACTGTTAGATAAGGAAGAAGTTGACCGAATCATGAGGGAAAGTTATCTGCAAATAAGTGTGGAAAAATAAATTTATATTAAAAAAAATAAAAACAGAAAAAAACATTTAGACCATTAATTCCCAATTTTTACATTTGAAATTAATCGAAAGTATGCTCCATAATGTATTCCGAGCAACGCTTGCTCAGAAAGGAGAAGTTAAAAATGACTCAGAGTAAAGAAGAGGTAAAACAAAAGGTAATGTCGATGGATGATAAGATGCGTAAAATAAAAAAATTACGGATTGAACATCCGAGATTCGTAAAAGCTTTAACGTTGATTAGAAAATGCCATAAATCATTAGAGAGTTCAACAGACCCACAATGTATGCTAATTACTGGACCATCAGGTGCGGGGAAGTCAACTTTGTTTGACACTTATGTCCAGTACTACGATAAGGTAATTTATCATAGCTCAAAGACAAAAAAAGTGATCTTATGGGGTGAGATTCCAAGTCCAACAAGGATTAATACATTTCTTGAAATGATGTTGGATATGCTAGGTGATCCTCTTCCTACCAAAGGGACAATCGGTAACAAAAAACATCGATTAGAAAATCTTATTAGGGATTGCGAAGTAGAGCTGATTATGTTGGATGAATTTCAACATTTTTATAATCAAGAAAATGACAAAATTAATTATGATGTAGCGGATTGCTTTAAATCAATAATTAATAAAACCAAAGTCCCAGTAGTATTGTTTGGGTTAAGTGATGCTGAGAAGGTTGTTGCAGCTAATCCTCAGTTAAAACGACGATTCTCTTTAAGAGAATCAATCGCACCTTTTTCGTATGATAGCCCTAACGAGGTAGTAGAGTTTCGAATGCTCTTAAAAGAAGTTGATAAAATGCTCCCTTTTGAGAACCTCTCTGGATTAGGTGAAGAGGACTTAGCAGATAGGTTCATGTTTGCTACAAATGGGGTAATGAATTCTGTTATGAAAATCATTAGAGATGCAGCAATACAAGTTGTAGAAGAAGGTCGCGAGAAAATTGAAAGAGAAGATTTAGCAAAAGCCTATCATTTACATTCATCCATATTAAGAGCTAAGAAGTTTAATCCTTTTACAAAAGAAGAATTTAATTATTCTGAGGCATTACAAGAGGTATTCATAGATACGCAAAAGAGATAATAGTTTTTCTTTTATGTTGAATGAAAATATATAAACCTCAAAAAATATAAAAAAAGTAAAATATATATTTTAACGGTTTATGATATCTAATGCAAATGGAATTAGTAAAATGGAAATCATTACATCTTGCGGATGAAGGACAAACGTTCCATAATGAGAACCTGTAAGCGAGAACAAACGCTCTTAGAAAATAGGAGGTGCGGCAAAGTGTTTTTTTAGAGGAGATCTTATGCTACACGAAGCCATTAATCAACTAAATAATGAATTGGGAGGGAAAAAGTAATGACACCTGAATCGAGGAATGGATCTGTTAAACCTTCTGGTTTAAAGAAAGAAGTTGAGGTTATCATTGAAAGAACAATTCAGAACCAATTTTGTCAAAGGAAGGTGGTGACAATTAAGGATATACACTATTTAATTACTACTCTTATTCTAGATATAAATAGAAATCGAGAGGTAGGTGAAAAGTTATTAATACCATCTTACTCAACTGTTTATCAAAGAGTAATAGCCTTTGGACAAAACAACATTGGGGAAGTGGCTACGAAAAAAGGCTATCGAATCAATTATTCTAAGTTGGATAGTCAATATCCGATGCAAAAAGCATTTGTTGTTCATGTAAAGCTAGACATAAAGGTTGTAGATGAAACAACAGACTTGCCACTAGGAAGCCCATGGCTGACATTGATTATTGATTGTTTCTCTATGTATCCTCTGGGTATGTACATTCATTTTGATGAACCATCTTATAAAACAGTCATGTTAGCTTTAAAACACGCGATTGTTCCGAAAGAGATTCAAAACTCATATCCTTCAATAAAAAATGAATGGCATGCCTACGGATTACCTGAAACTCTAGCCGTCACAAACGCTTGGGGATTTCGGAGTAATCTATTATCGCAAACATGCCTTCAGTTGAACGTTAATTTAGAGCATTGTCCGATGGTTCCCAAAATCAGAGGTAAAATGGAACAACCCTTCAAAACGTTCAATGAACTACTATCTCAAAAGACCCATCACATTACATTTAAGTCTCTGCAAAGACTAATTCATGTGTGGCTTTTGGATAATTACAGTGAAAATTATAACACCAACGTAAAAGGTGTACCAGCAGTAATTTGGCGGGAAAACATGAAGAATACGCCAAAAATAATGCCAAGTTCAATGAAAGATACACTATTGCTGTTTATGGAAGAGTGTAATGCGACCATAACCAACAATGGGATTCGACATCTTGGACTTACCTATGTTTCTCCAGAACTTTTAAAGTTATCAGTGAAGTTAGAAAGATGGGGACAAGACAAAAAGGTTATATTCAAATATGATCCAACCGACTTAGCGAAAATTCATGTATACGATGAATATGAGAAAAGGTTCCTAGAGGTACCTAGTACCAATCTTGAGTATACAAAGAATGTAACCTTACATTCGCATATTGTTTTCTTAAAAGATTTACAAAAGAAAAAGGTTGATCAGGTCTTTAAAAATACAAACAAAAAACTGACTGTAATTACAGGAAGGGGTTATAAACAGAAGTAATTGATGAATAAATTTTTAGGTATAGACGTGAAAGTAAAAGACGGAATATTCGATTAATTAGGAGGAACTATTATGCATTTAAATAAAATGTACAGGAAGCTTTAAATCTCATTCGAAATTGTCAGAATTCAAAAAATGCAGGTGGCTTGTTAATCACTGGCGAAACAGGTACAGGAAAGACATTGCTCGTGAAGCATTTTCTTGAAACACAAGAAAGTAAAGAGAAGATATTGGTCGTAAATGCACCGTTTGGACCAACTTTAAGAGCGTTACATGAAGAACTCTTAGTGCAAATCGGTGTTCCGTTTCCTACAAAGGGAACTGCGGGGACGAAACTGAGGAGACTTATCGAGCTTATCAAGTCAGCAAATATTGAATTAGTAGTTATCGATGACTTTCAACGTGTATGTGGTGGCAGTCGACAAAACACAATTGAAGTATTTGAGTTTCTTGTTCATCTTATGGAAAAATCGAATGTTCCATTCGTCTTTCTGGGGTCAAGCTAGTGCAAATTTAATCTTGGATTAAATGAACGACTTGCAAGAAGTGTTCCTATTCAAATTGACCTTAATTGTTTAGGAACAGGGGAAGAAGTGTTTTGTTGAGGGCTAACCACTAATTTAAAGGGGGGACACTCGTCTCCCTTTTTAAAATGAAATAATTATTCGATTCAAGGATGTGATTTCATTGTACAGAGTGCCAGTAGGTCGAGGAGCACGTTTTCTGCTCAACGGAAGATCTTATGAGATAACGAATCAACTTGAACGCAACTTATTTGAAGCAAACGATTTAGAATTTGACGTAAAAGAAACGTTTTCGAGAGACGATTTACTGAGACAGTTAGAAGAAGGAAACTTGGAATTTCATGTTGAAGGCAAAAATACATCAGGTGAAATAATTAGTAAGCCTGATTTCGAAGACATTGATATGTTATCTGAAAAGGTAAAAAATGATGCTGACTTCCGATTATATGTCATAAAACCTTTACTAAATCTAAATGTAAAATCACTGGATATGTACGTAAGGGAAAGGGTAAATAAAATTAACAAAGAGTTCAAAAAAGAGGGGAAAAGTGTTTCAAGGGCAACAGTCTATCGCTGGTTAAAGGATTACAAAGAAAGCGGAGGTTCATATCACTCTCTGATTTCTAGTAACCATAAGTTTGGAAGCAGAGAAAAAAGAGTTGAAAAAGAAGTTGAAATGATTATTGATCAGGTCATTGATCAGTATTATTTAAAGAGGGGTACAACTTCTCAAAAGACAATTTTTGAACTGGTCTATCACAAAATTGACGAGTTAAATGCACAACGAGAAGCAGAAGACAGATTGGAACACCCTTCACAATCCACTGTTAGAAGAAGAATTTTAGACCGCGATCAATATGATGTGACGAAAGCTAGAAAAGGGTCAAAGTTCGCAAATGACAAACATAAACAAGTTAACCATCATAAGGGTCCTGAATATCCGCTTCAACGAGTGGAAGTTGACCATACAAAATTGGATTTATTCGTGGTTGATGATGAAAATCGTTTGCCAATTGGTAGACCATGGGTAACTTCCGTTCTTGATGTTTACACAAGATACCCACTGGGCTTTTATATTGGATTTGAACCGCCTTCTTATACTTCTGTAATGCATGCACTTCATCATGGAATATCAACGAAATTTTTTATGAAAGAGAAATATCCTAAAGTGAAAAAACAATGGTTAGCTCATGGAATTCCTGAACTTTTAGTTGTAGATAACGGTAAGGAATTTCATAGTAAACATTTAAAGGACGCCTGTAACAGATTAGATATTGAAATCATGTATTGTCCAGTAAAGGTACCTTGGTATAAAGGGGCAGTTGAACGATACTTTAGAACAATCAATCAAGATTTAATTCATTCCACCCAAGGTACAACTTTTTCTAACGTGGTGGCAAAAGGGGATTATAATCCAAAGAAAAATGCCATTATTGGATTTAACAAGCTACTTGAGATTTTTTATAAATGGGTAGTTGATTATTATACTCAAAATCATCATAAAGGAGCACGTGGGATACCAGCAAAAATATGGAAGACTGCTTTTGAGTTTGCCCCTGAACCATTAGTTCCACCGTCGAAATTAGATTGGAAAATTATGTTGATGAAAATGGGAACAGGTTCTATTCAACGAACTGGTATTAGAGATCGCCACTTGTTTTATCAGTCACAAGATCTTAGAGATATACAGCATGAACTTTTCAAGAGAGGACTTCCGAACAGCATAAAATATAAATACGATCCAACAGATTTGTCTAGAATTTATGTTTATAACGAATTTAAAAGGAGTTATTTGGAAGTGCCATGCACTAATCAAGATTACTCCTATGGATTAAATGAGTATACACACAGAATTCTGATAAAAATGTTAAATGATGAAGAAAAGAAAGTTAACATGAGCGAATTAGCAGCAGCTAAAGCTGAACTTATGGAGATGGTTCAAGAGGAGAGAAATAAAACTCTAAAACCACAACAAAAAGAACGAGTGAAGGGAACAGGTTCAAATCAAGAGTGGTCAGAACAACCAAGTAAGAAAGTTCCAAATAAATCAAATACAATCGTGTCGGTTGAAACTAGCGAAAAAGAAACGAGTCAACCACAACACCCTTTGAACAATAAGGAAGAGAAACCTGAATTGAAAGGTCAAGAACTTGATATTATTAGTTCATTTGATAAAGTCGATTTATCTAACTGGGGTTATTCAAAAGCAAATTAAATTATCGCCTTCTAAATTCTAGTATTTTAGAAGGCGGTTTTCTTTTCATCTGAATTTTATCACCATAGAAAGGACTTACAACATGGAAAAATTTTTAATACGGACAAGACCTAAAGAATATGAAGGTTTAATATCTTATTTACACCGATTGGCTAAGGGGAATTATCGAGAAAGCTTTACATCTTTACTAGAAGGTTCTTCTTCTGTAATAACACATTATAACTGTAATTATTTAAAAGAAGCTAAATGGGAGTCTCAGGCGAAGAAGCTAGTGGAAATGAGTGAAAACAATATAGAAGAATTAGTATTAAATAAATTTAACGGGTTATTCTTTCCAACTAATGCTCCAACAACATTTGAGTATTTGAAGATTTACAATCATAAATTTGTTCGTTTTTGTCCTCAGTGTCTAATGGAGGATTATTTTTATCGCATTTTTTGGGATGTATCATTTTTAACCACTTGTAACAAACATAAGGTGTTTTTAATTGAAAAATGTCCAAATTGTAGGGAAAGAATAAATATGTTTCAACTGTTAAGAAAAAGTTGTAAATGTGGAATGATTATTGCCGATATGGGATCTGTTAAAGTTCCTCCAAGTGATAATGTCATTGACTCTCAAAATATTGTCCAAGAGCTATTATTGGGTAATAAGAATGAATTTGAGATTGGGAATAAAGAAAAAAAAACTATGATTAATCAGCAAGATTTCTTTCAACTCTTCATCCTCTTTGCGAATGTAATAGATAAATTGCCAACTGATCATGAATTGTTTAATGTTGTGGAAGATAAACCAAATAAATTATTATTTAATCTCCATTCGAAATCAAAGGATAGTAGAAATGTATTGATGTTAACTACTATTGTTCTTGTTGCCCTTAATCTTGTAAGAAATCCAGAAATATACTTGCCTTTATTGATTAATCATTTGGATAACCTCAAGTCCCAAAAGCTAATTGATCGTAAAGCATACGAGCGCAAGATGAAAATACTAAAGGACGTCTTTAATATGTCATATGGGAAGGTATATCACAAAGTATTTACACGTTATATCCACAGCTTAGGACTTGAACCTGAGAATAAACGGATCATTTTAAGACCATTGCATGTAGAGAAGGAATTCATCTCTTTCCATGCAGCGAGCCAGTTGCTAAATAAACTGGATTATAATACTGTGAGAAATTTATGTAAATATGGTCTATTAAAATCAGTAGAAAAAGAGAATAGTACTTTAATAGAAAAAAAGTCTATTGTTCGTTATATGAAAATGCGAAAAAGTTCTATTAACATGAACCAGGTATGTAGTGTACTCGGACTTAACTTATATGTAATTTCGGAGCTTACTAAAGAGGGTTTGTTGAAGGCAAATCATGGACCAGAGGTTGATGGTTATCCTAAATGGTTTTTTAAGAAAGAAAATATAGAAAAATTTCATGATAAAATAGTTATGAGATGTGAAACGATTGAGATTGATGACGAATGGCTCCCATTAAATAAAGTTATCTACAAAATCAGATTGTTTGACTTGTCAATAACTGATATTTTTAAATCAATTCTAAAACAACATTTAAGGGTTGGACTGAAAAAAGGTATTGAAAGCTTAGAAGGTTTAAATGTTTCAAAATCAGATTTTCATAAATTACTTGTTGATTCTAAGCTATTAAGGATAAATAAACTTGGATTCACTTTTAAAGAAGCCTCTAGGGTTCTTAAAATTGGAGAAAGTACATTAGAAAAATATATTAATCAAGGTGTTTTAAAGTTAAAACATACTGACTTAAATCCGACTCAAAACCTATCAAAATGTATTGATAAAAAACAAATAATAAAATTTTTAAAGAGGAAATATGATTGGAATCATAACGAAGTGAATCTTTATATTAATAACTATGTTGAAAGTTTAGTTAAGAAAGATGAATAATTATTGATATAAAAAGATATTTTTGATACCTCTTCTAGTACAAGAACACTATTAATAATTAGCATTATGTATTAGAATTTTAAATTAGTGTTCTTGTATAGAGAGCGCCAATTACAAGTTAAAACTCTAAGTAGTTAGGAGTAATTTCATGGATATACTGTTTTTCATTAACAACATAATTAACCAACCGCATTTATACTTAATTTTTAGTCTAGTCATTTTAGGAGTGGTATACCAGATAATGAAAAAAATAAAAATGACAAAACCGATATTCATAGAATTCTTATTTCATATATTTTTATCCATTGTCCTTGCATACACGATTAAGTTAACAGATAACAAAGGAATTCTGGATGCTATCAACCTATTTGGGAAAATTTCAATTGTGGTGTTTATTTTCCTAACAGGCTTATCAATAAAAGAAATACTAACCTATAAGAAACCCCATCAACCTATAAAGAGAAATTACTCCAATGCGGTTTATTTTCTTCTATTAACAGTATTATTTTATGCCGTTTCAATTGGGACGGAATATGTTTGGTATCTCATCTTATTTGCACTATTATATTTTTTCAGAGCGTTTGGTAAATATGAAGAACGTAGAGAGTTGGAAGAAAATACAGGGCACAATAATCAAGAACAAAGTGAAAACTCTGATGTACCGATTACATCATACAGAAGATTATTTCCAACGAGAAAGAAGGAATTTAATAGAATATATAAGTTCTTAAATGATTTGGGGACTGATGACCCTTATGCCATTGCTATCAGTGGTTCTTGGGGTGAGGGAAAAACAAGCTTTATGAATGCAATAATTAATAAATTTAAGCAAGATAATAATGAGGTTATATACATTCAGCCAATGGTTCTGGATACGAGAGAGAACTTATTAAAGTATGTTTTTGGAAGATTGGAAGCATTGTTAACTGAAAATGGAATATATACTGGGAAAGGTAGCCCATATAAAAAGTATTTTGATCTTTTGTTCAAGTTTATTAACCAAAAGACATTAATCAATTTCTCTGCATTTTTTGATATTTTTCCTGAAGAAAAGAAAGAAGATCTTAGAGAGTTAAAAGAAGATTTAGAGATAAATATCGAAAGATTGGTATCTGAGAATAAAAGGATTTATTTGATTGTTGATGATTTAGATAGAGTGGAAAAAGATACAGTATATAGTACGCTAACATTTATTAAAGAAATTGTGGATTTTAAGAAAATAACTGTAATATTCCTTGTAGATTATGAAAATTTAGTTTCTGAACAAATTACGATTGAGTATTTGGAGAAATTCATTAATACAAGATTTCAATTAAAGAAAATAAGTTCCAACGAATTAGCAACTCACTACTTAAACGTTTTAATACCATCTTATGAAACAAGTATTCTAAATGAACAAATAGAAATATTAAAAGTAAAATTCAAGGACTATATTGAGGAACTGAACAATAATTTGAATGAATTAATAAAAAGAAAAGAAGAAAAAATGCAAGAATTAAAAGAGAAGATCAAAAAAGGAGAGGAGGTAAAAGAAGGGATAGAAAGTGAAGAGAAAGCTATCGAGAATATTACAAAGTATTCTAACGATTTTAATAATAAAATAAGTAATGCCAGATATGTAAAAAAAATTATTATAAAAATTAAAGAGACCTTTGATTTTATAGAATCCAATCTCCAAAAAGATAAGAATGACATCATTGTAGAGAACAATGATATACAGGTAAACAAGTTAGTCCTAAAGTTAAACGTTTTTAAAGTACTATTTTTAGAAGACTTTGATGATTTAATGAGAGAAGGAAGTATAAAGAGATATTTAGAGGGTACCGATAATCTATTTTTAAAAACATATTTTGATGCTGATAAAATCGACTATGGTTATGGGAATAAGGCTATTCAAAAAACAGTGGAGTATAATTTTTATAATCAAATTATTTTTTCAGATGATATTGCTGATGATATATTTTTAAAGATAAAAAGTGCAAATGAAAAACTTTTGGAAGAAATTGATTCAAAAATTGTCCTATCTAAATCAGTTGACTTTATACATCTTGTAGAATATTTGGAAGCCATTAACTATTCATCTGATGACGTTAAACTTTACCAAAGAATCGAGACATTTACAGAACTTACAATTCAATCTTTGGAGAATGGCAACGTGAAGTTTGAGCAGCTATTTGAACTATTTAGTAACAGCCATCGTAATAAAATAATCGAAACAACAGTATTTTTTGCAGCAATAAAAAAGATATTGGATGATAATAAAGTAGAATTTAGTACTAAAAAAGCTCAAACAACAGCCCATATTCATCTTGATCATTTGAAGTCTTCAGTTCTAATGAAATTGTCTCAACCGATGTCAATGATTTTAGCACTTTATTTTATGGATGATAAGAAATTCTCCATTGGTTCTTTAAGAGACGCGTTTAACGGAGTGAATAAACTGAAAGAATTTAATGAAATATTATCTGAAACATTAGAAATAAGTTTAACTAATTTTGATATAGGGTCTATTAAATATCTTGAGGAAGTCTTTAAAATCATTAATAAAACCATTCTTACTAATATTAAAAACAATCAACTTGAAAAAAGGGGGTATGAATTTTTTAAAGAGCAGTTTACTACTTATATTTCAATATTTGTCCTTTTAGATGATATTTCTCAAAAGCTAAATCATACTCCTATTAATAAAAGTGCAAAATTCGAATATACCGACGGGAGTACAAATATTGATGAAGTTTTGTTGCAAATTCATTCTCTCTATCAACATGTTGTTGATAGTAAGGAAGAGATGAATTATCAGATCTTCCGCTTCTTCCATTTGTTGCTTAATAACATTGGATGGTTTATAACAGATCAGAATATTGGTGGAATTGGTAAAGACAATGTGGAAAAGTTAAAAGAGATATTTATTGAATTGGATAGTAATCTAGGTCAGAATCCAGATTTATACGAGCGAGATAGTTGGCATTATTGTATGCTGAAATTAGGAGAAATAGATAGAGAAGTTAGTAATATTAAATAAAAGTAATATTTAAGAACAAATTCCAAAGTTGTAAATAGGATTTGTTCTTTTTTTATAATCTCAATCACTCATAGAATTAAATCCATATTCTGAACTCTAAATTGTACTTTTATATAACAAGATATCCGTAAGTAAGCACTTCCAAATAGTGTATATAAAATATTACATATGATAAAATTATGTTGAATCTTCTATTTATTCAATATATTAATATTCTAGTAAAATACAAAAATATTGGGAGTAAGAGAAATGAAAAATTTAATGGGACCACACATATCAAATATTGTTATAAAAAATTTTAGAAACTTTAAAGAAGTGGATGTATCCTTTAGCCATAAACAAATGATAATAGGTGAAAATAATGTAGGTAAGACAAACCTAATAAAAGCAATCCAGTTAATCTTAGATCCTAAACTCTCAGATGAAGATCGCTTTCTTAGTGAATCTGACTTTCACGATAGTTTAGATAGACCAATGGAAACAGGAGAAGAAATTGAGATAATTATTGAAATAAAAGGCTTTGAACATAATCAAAATATTTTATCTATTTTAAGTGATGCAACAGTTTCAGACGAACCTCCAACTTTGAGGTTGACATATCGTTTCTACCCTATAACAAGAGCAGATGGAACATATGATTACCAATACACAATTTACCAAGGAGAAAATCAAGAAGTTGAGTTTACACACCTGCATAGAAAATATTTACAGTTAAAAGTGATAAATGCTATTCGAGATGTTGAAAGTGAGATAAAAAACACACGTCGCTCACCAGTAAATCAATTATTAAAACAGTATCAAATTGATAAGGAAGAGTTAAGGGAAATAGCAGAAAAACTAAAAGAAAAAAGTAACGAAGTATTAACGATTGGCGAGATTGAAGATTTAGAAAGAAATATAAATATGAGATTTTCAAAAGTATTAGGTGTACAACCCGACACAACCGTTTCACTTGAAACTGTCGACATAGATCCTAACCGTATATTAAATACTTTAAAACTTATGATCGGAGATACGAAGCAAAGACCAACTAGTGAGACAAGTCTTGGATTAAATAATATATTATATATTTCACTAATACTTCTCTCATTAGAGGATAAGACAATTCCAACATTTATCCGAAAAGAAAAGTATGATGAACTAAGGGAACACGATGCAGAGCAGATAATTTTGAAAGCTTATGATAAGTATGAGAATGGTAATTATTATTTGAAATACGGTTTAACTGATGAGATATTAACGAAGTTATATACTTTTATGGATGAATATAATCCAGTATCTGAAGGGTTTACTATTTTGGCTATTGAAGAACCAGAAGCGCATTTACATCCAACTTTACAGCGTATTATTTATAAGGACGTTATGAATAGTAACACATCCGTATTAATGACGACACATTCACCGTATATTACTTCCGTTGCTCCCCTTGAGTCAATCGTTCACTTGGGGGCTAGTAAAAATGGAACAAACGTAAATACAACGGCTAGTCTTGAACTCACAAACGGTGAGAAAAGAGATTTGGAAAGATTTATAGATGTAAAAAGAGGCGAAATTTACTTCGGTAAAGGAATATTATTAGTTGAAGGTATAGCAGAGGAGTATATGATTCCTAGTTTTGCTGATTTATTACAAAAACCTTTAGATCTTAAAGGAATCGTAACATGTAACGTGAACTCCACTAACTTTAAGCCGTTTGTAAAGTTTTTGGATCTACTAGGTATTCCATATGTCGTAATTACTGATGGTGATTATTATACAATTATTGATAAAAAGTCAGGAGAAAGAAAATACCATACCATGATTGATGAGTTAGATGATGATTATGGTTACTTAGGATTAGAGTTAATAGGTAAGTTACTAATAGAATTAGGCAAAATCGAATCCAATGATATACCTGAGGATCTCACAGATCAAGATTCCTTATTTAATCATCATGGATTTTATATAGGGGATTATACGATGGAAGTTGATATCTTCGAAACTTGTAAAAAGAAAAAAGTTGCTCAGGAGATTATTTGCAGTGTATTTGAAGAGCTAACTTCAGGTGGAACTCAGCAAAAGAAGAATTTTAAGATAGAACTAGGCAATGGTGATTATTTTAGTTGTTTACGAAAAATTGAGAGCAGTGGTAATGGGATTGGGAAAGGTCGTTTTGCTCAACGATTATCGAGTTTATGTACGATTGATCATATTCCTGATTACATAAAAAATGCAATAGTGGATATCTACAACAAGGTGGATGAGGTCTAGTATGGATCTTTTTTCTGAAAAACTAAATCAAATAAAAACTGATGATAAGCAGTTTGAGGCATATAACACTGAAATTAGTACAGTCGTAATTGCAGGTCCAGGAAGTGGTAAGACGACCGTATTAACTTTAAAGATTATTAATCTTTTAAGAAACAAAATAAATCAGCCTAGAGGATTAGCATGTATCACTTATAGTAAAGAAGCTGTAAAAGAATTTACAGAGAGACTGAATGAGTTGGGATATAAAAATAGAAAGAATGTATTTTTAGGAACTGTACATTCTTTTTGTATTGCAGAAGTTATTGCACCCTTTGCTAAGTTATATGACTTAGATATTTCTTTTCCTTTAAAAATAATATCTGAAAAAGAACGAGAAGAACTTTTTGAAGACATTGTTACTGAATTAAAATTAGGTGGTGCGAATTTAAGTATTGATGATGTAGACAAGGAAAGATCATTGAATATATCTGGTCTAAGCTTAGTCCAAGTTGAATCGTATGACATAGCATTAAAAGTTGCTCTAGAGTATGAAAAAAGATTGGTAGAAATGGATAAAGTGGACTTTGTTGGAATTGTAAAGTGTGCCACGATGCTGATTCAGACTAAACCCTATGTAAGAAAATGTTTAGCTGCGAAGTTCCCATGGATACTAATTGATGAATATCAAGATTTAGGGAAACCGTTACATGAGATGATTCTTTCACTATTTAACATGACCAATATAAAAATATTTGCAGTTGGCGATCCTGATCAGTCTATATATAGCTTTAATGGTGCTATACCACAATATTTAATAGAATTAAAAGAGAATCCTATTATTAAAGAAATAAAACTTAAAACGAACTATCGAAGCAACCAAGACATTATTAATGCTTCTATTCTAGCATTAGGGCAGCAGAATCGCTCTTATAGTGCTGGAACAAGAAAAAATGAAAATGCAAAATTTCATTTTGTTACATGTGAACAGGACATCGAACAGCAATATGATTATGTTATTAGTAATATCATCCCAAGTTGTTTAGCGGAAGGTATACCCCATAGTGAAATATGTGTTTTAGTTAGTGGAAATAAGCAAGCTAAAGAATTGGCAGCACTAATGGACGTTCAATCGATTCCATATTATATCTCCAAATTGGATTATAAAAGGACCGATTTAATTATATGGTTGGAAGATTGTGCAAAGTGGATTAATAAACAGTACTCCCAATCTTTTACAAACATATTTGAATTTTGGATTGATTTAATAAAAAAACATAATGTAGAAAAGAAATTGTCAATTAATATCCTAAATGAGAGAAGAGCGTTATATGGCGTCTTAAATAGTAGTAAAGAATATGCTGATAACTTATTTGAATGGGTTAAGTACTTGTTTAGACAATTAAATATTATACCGATACTAGAAACCTCACTCGTTTATCCTGATGAAATTGACAATATTAATAATTTTATTAAGACAGTAGTTAAAGGATCGTTAGCAGGAGCTACTGTCCAAAGATTTGGTTCAATTGGAAAACCAAATAATCAGGTGACAATTTCAACAAGACATAGTTCAAAAGGTTTGGAGTTTGAAGTGGTAATTTTACTTGGTATGGAGGAAGGTAACTTCCCATATTATTTAAATGTGAATAATAAAGAGAAATTAGCTGAGGAACATAGAGTGTTTTTTGTGTGTATATCTAGGGCGAAGCGTATTTGTTATTTGTTACGATCTAAGAAAATTACTGTTTACTCCAAACGATATGGTCGTACGTATATAATAAATAAAGAACCCTCAATGTTTTGGGATATACTCTATAATAAGTATGGGGGAGACGGTATCTAACGATTTTTTGATTTTTTTTATATCAGTGATACTGTAAAATTAATTATTATGTTGAGAGACCACATGGAGATGTGGTCTCTTACAATTTGAAAATAGAGAGAAATAAGGTGGCATAATATGAAGTTGAAAGTAGATGTTGTGAAGCAAGATATATTAATTGATAGAGGTGAGAATAGATTTTATCTAGTTAATTGTGCAGCCTTGTCGTTTCATAAATCACTTATTGGTATTTCTGAATTAAAGGCATTGGAATCATCCAATTCTTATGCTCCTTATACAGGTGGACTTAGGATTAGTCGAGCAATGAGTGCATATTATTCTGTTTATCACCTTTTCGTTAGTATGATTTTATTAGATGAGGAATACGACCTAAAAGTTAAAACAAATAAAAAAGAGAAAAAGGAAATAGTTGATGGATACCTAGACATAAGAGTATCAACATCAGATTTAAATAATGAACTTGAAACTCCAGAGGCTTGGAATAATGCAAGTAAGTTAGAGCAGGACATTGCAACTAGAATTACTCATACTCAAGTTAAAGATTATTGTGTTTATCTGAGAAAAAAGATTCAAGGAGAAATTCTAAATCCTCCGTTTGGTGTACTCTATGAATATTTTGTTAAAGTATTAGAAGATCCTAAAACTAGTGTTAAGGGATTATACGAAAAGATATGCTACATTCGAGATAGAGTTTTATATAGACCTTCTTACGTTATTGGTGAAGAAAGTAACTTTATTCATACTTCTGCATATATAAAATCCGAGATTGATAACCTACCAAGGGCAGATGAATTATATAATGTCGTAGTAGAAACATATAAACAAATGTTGTATTCAGTTGGAGATAGTAAAATATTTAGGGAATTCTTTAGATGTTTATGGATGGAGCGTATTAATGAATTAGAAGAGAATGTCAGAGTGCTCGGATATACAAATGAAGATATAGAAAAGTATCGCACTAAGTTCATTTCTCTGGAAGAACACCTGAGTTTTAGTACCTATATTACACACTTAATGGAAATAGTAGATAGGGAGAGGTTAAGTCATGATTATGATATGTTTTGGGAGCCACTACTTAAAATAACTCCATAATAATGTAGCTCTTAGTATAGTATTCTATTTAATGCTATTAAAAAAACAAAGGTGGAATAAGATTGTTAACAGGAAAACGGTTTGCAGAAGAACTACTGAGAATTCTTGATATTCAAAAAGAAGAATCCGAAGATGGTAAATTTAGTGAAACCTTTTTTAAGGTAAATGGTACTTCGAAAATCATTCTTCGTAGAGATAGTACAGAAACTTCTAGCATTGTTATCGCTGCTCATGAAGTTGGTCACTTTATCAATAACAGGAATAATTTTATGAAGTATCTTGCTTTTAAATGGTCTGGTTTGTTCTTAGGTGGGATTGTCATTTTTTCATTAATAATGGTTCTATTGAATCAATTTTTTTTTAGAATCCCACTTTCCATATTAATAACTTCCTTTAGTCTGAGTTTCCTTTGTTCTTTTTTGTTTAGTTATATAAAGTTAAGTGATGAGTTTGAAGCTAATAAAGAAGCTCTTAAACTTCTGAACACATTTGCCGATGAGATATTTTTAAATACTCAAGATTCAAGAAGTTGGTCTTCTATTAGTTCGGAAGCTAAAGATCAATTACAAAAGGGTACTCAGAAGTATAAGGAATCTAATTTCATCATTTTTATTTTAGGCTTACTACCTACCATACTTTATTTTTTTATTAAAATTTTTCCACTTTAATTGACATTCTCTTGAATTTCCTTAGTCTATAAAGAGGGTGTTAAAAGTGTATTTTATTCTGTTCGCATTTACACAGTTTGTCTTACATGCACTGGTATATTACAGTCTTTATATTGTGGCGATGTTAGAAAAATCCCGACTATCAAGTAAAATTGAAAAATTAATCAGCTTTAGTATTATTTTTTTTATCTTTATTTTTTACTCAATAGCATTGTTTAAATACCCAAATTCAACTTTCTTTCCGTATACTTTAATCGGAATGTGGATGTTAGCGACAAATATAATGGTTTTTATCTTTTTCAGAAAAATCTTAAGCTCGTAATTTGTTATTCATTTACTTCCTATTAATTCAAGTGTATTGAAGCAAAGTCATCAATAAGTTGAATAGGGTTTACATCAGAAGATACAATGTTTTTAAAAATGTCCTACTTTTGCAGAGGGATAACTCGACTATCATCGGAAATGAGAAACTTAACTTCCTGGTTCGGTATGGATCCAATTTATCTAAAGTTTCTTTATCCTTCTTGAACTAGCAAACTTGAAAAGTAAAATCAATTAAAGGGTAGGCATATACCCCGCGTTACTGGTTGTAAAACTGGTTATATCAAAAAGCACAAAAGAACTAAAATTAATAAAAAAATAATAAGATTTACAACGTTTTACTTATAATCATCAAGCTTTGATATAACTATCACAAAGAAACGTACATAATAAAATGATAACGGTTTTAGGATTGCAACTAAATATGATGAAATAAACAATTGCCTCTCGTACTTCATGTATAAAAAAAGACAATGGCTGGTTCTTTTGTCTTATCATCTATGAATTTTATCATTCCTATCTCATGTATCATGAACGTTGAGATAGGAATGACTACCTCGCATCTCGTCAAATAAGAATATCCACTCTTTTTGTCTCAAGTAAAGTAAATTATTGTCTTATGGCGAATGAATATTGACGTACTTATATCAGCGTTTTCGAAAGTTTCTGTCTTATGCTTCGTGAACGATTACATAGAATTTAATATCTCCATGCAGGAAATAGAACAAACACTAGTCGCGGTAGCGGCACAGAGATTACTTGATATGAGATGTCCATTTTGTGGGGATGAGTGTACTGTCATTTGTAGAAAACTGAGGGGAAACAGGAGAGTAAGTGTATACGAGCTTTTATATGGTCAAGCCCTGCATCATGTTGTCAATGAGGCAAAGGGGAGAGAAGAGACGTATTCGTATCCAACGATGCCAGATTTAATTAAAAAGGGGATTGCATTAGGCTACTTACCAATGAAAAGCTTAGAGGGGTGGAATATCTGAATATAAAATCACAATGGAGCTTAGAAGAACAGGCGCGAATTTTGAAATGGTTAAGTACCTTATTGGATCGAGGCTATCCGATTTTAGAAGCATTGACCTTTCTTAAAATGAACCTATCTGATAAACAAAAAGTACTGTTAGAACAGCAAATAAAGGTGATGAAAGAAGGGGGATCCTTTCATCAAGCATTAATGAATCTATCGTTTCATCGAGATGTGTTAGGCTACCTTTACTTTGCGGAGCAACATGGAAATCTAAGCTTTGCGCTTAGAGAAGGAAGTTCTTTGGTAGAGCAAAAGGTTCAATATAAGAAAAGACTAGTAAAAATTCTTCAATATCCACTATTTTTACTTGCCATTACGTTAATCATTTTTTCAGTGTTAAATTTTTGGTTATTGCCTGAGTTTGCGATGCTTTTTGAATCGATGAATACAGAAGGAAATATTTTGTTAAGCCTGATGTTATTAAGTGCTAAGTGGCTACCTCGCTTCATCCTTTTCCTCTTTTTATTTTTAGTGGTAATTCTCTTTTATCTTATTCATCTATATCGAAACATACCTCTTGTCAAAAGAATGGAGTGGATGAGTAAGCTTCCACTCTATGGTTATTACATTCAAAAGTTTTACTCTCAATTTTTTGCGATTCAGCTTAGCCAGCTCTTACGTGGTGGTTTATCGATTTATGAAGCAATTTCCCATTTTGAAAAGCAATCCCATTTTCCTCTATTTCAAGTAGAGGCAAAGGAAATGAAAAAAGAGCTTAAAAGTGGGGAATCTCTTTCTTCTATTGTTGAAACAAGGATGTACTTCGAAAAGGAGTTAACACAAGCAATCCTACTTGGATCAGCAAATGGCGATCTGGCTAGGGAACTTTATTTTTATAGTAAGCTATCAACCGAAAAGTTAGAGGAGACCTTAAATAAACGATTATCGGTTATACAACCAACCATATTTATTATGATTGGGCTCATGATTATGGGGATTTACCTTGCAATCATGCAACCAACTTTCCAAATGATAAATGGATTATAAGGAGTGAATGAAATGAATGAAAAAGGTTTTACGATGATAGAAATGATGATTGTTTTACTAGTGGTTTCAATTTTAATGATTATTACCATACCAAATATCACGAAAAATCAAGGAATGATAAGAAATAAAGGATGTAATGCCTACATAAATCTTGTACAGGCTCAAGTAGAAGCATACAAAATGGATAATGGGACATCGTCAAATCCATCGATGGATGACCTTTTAACAGAAAAGTATATTAAGAGTAAAACATGTCCTAATGGAGATCTGTTAGAGGTGAGTGCAAGTGGAGAGGTTGTCCTTGTTCCGTAAAGAGAATGGATTTACATTTTTAGAAATGCTTGTAGTTATGACAATTGTGTTAATCGTTTCATCTCTTTCGTTTGTTTATGTTAGAACAACTTACGAGAACAAAATCGTAAACCAGTTTTTTGAAGTGCTACAAGAAGATATTTGGTTAGCGCAACAACATGCAATTAGTCACTCACAAAGTGTAGAACTTACTTTTTATACGGAGCAAGCTTTCTATGACATTCGAGAAAGCGGCCTACGAAAACTCATTAATAAACGACCTGTTCATCCGAGCATCCGTATTAGACCGTTAACGATGGCAAATCCTATTAAATTCCAACCAAATGGCAATATTTCAGGGGCAGGTACGGTTTATGTTTACGATTATAATGACACATATAAACTCATCTTTCAGTTAGGAAGGGGGAGGTTTCGTGTGGAAAAGCAATAAAGGCTTTAGTTTACTAGAAACACTCATTGCAAGTATTATTTTCTTCTTTGTTATTACAGCCCTATTACCTCAAATTTACTTACTCACAATAGAGAGGAAAAACCTTGAAATGCAGCAATTTGCAAATCAGTGGTTAAACGAAAAGTTATTTCGTGTTTCGTTAACGAATGAAGACAAGAGTGATATCACCTTGTTCAATGAAATACCGTTTTACTTTGAGTTGGAGGTAGATGAGGAACCCCCCCTTAATCCACTATATAGAGGGTGTGTGAAATGGACCAATTTATTAGTAAGAGAGAGAGTCGTCTGTGGCACCGTAAGATAAACCAAAACGGCTATACTATATTAGAAATGCTTATCGTATTCTTCATTCTATTAACTATCACTTTTCTGTTTCCACAACTTTTTATTCAATTAACAAAGTGGATCGAAAAGCCAACTAGTTTACATCCGTTCGAATGGGAAGTTGCAATTTCTCAAATAACAATGGATATAAGAGAAGCAGAAGCAATTGAAATAGAGAATAATCGACTAAAATTAATTAATAGTGATGTAATATTGTATGAGCAATACGGTAAGTTAGTAAGAAGGCGGGTAAATAACCAAGGGCATGAAATAATACTTCAACAAATACAATCTATTCAGTTTTATTACACTACCGGTGGAATCGAAATTGAAGTAGAAGATTTAGAGGGGAAGATGTATGAGCGTAAAATCTACACATGGACAAACAACGCTATATAATCAACGAGGTTATGTACTTCCGCTAGTATTGATGGTTAGTACTCTTCTTCTCTTCATCCTTGCACATCAGCTTAGCTTATATGTTACAGAATCAAAGTTTTACAACGAAAGCTCAGAGATTTATAAGATGGATCTTATTTTACAAAAGGTAACAAAAGATTTAAAAGATGTAGTAGCAGATCCTTCTCTAAAATCGAAAGTTTATCAATTTAAAGAAGGAAGTGCACTTTTGTCAATGAATTATGATAATCCATCCATTATACAAGTGCAAATTAAGGTAGAGACAAAGAATAATAGAAAATCGAGTGTTTTAGTCCATTATGATCCTGTTAATAATAAAATTACTAAATGGATTGAAGGTAGATAATCCAACCGTTAATTGGTACGATGAATAAAAAAGACATAAGGTGACAAATATGAAGGCAATCTTTCTAACAGGTTTTATGGGAGCGGGTAAAACGACGATTGGTAAGGAATTATCGAAGCATTTTAACATTCCTGCCATTGATAGTGATGAAGAAATCGAAAAGCAGATGAACACTACAGTCCGTTCTATTTTCGAAACAAGGGGGGAAAACTATTTCAGAACTCTAGAAACTAATGTTCTTAGGTCTCTTCCAACAGAAGATGTAATTGTTACAACAGGTGGCGGAATTGTCAAACTTGAAGAAAACCGAAAGTGGATGAAGGAAAATGGAAATGTTATTTACCTTCATTGTGATTTTCCTATTCTTTGGGAAAGGTTAAGAAATGATGATACTCGGCCACTAATTGTTACAAAGGAGCATACAGAGAAACTTTATGAAACAAGAAGAGAACAATATATGGACCATCATTTGATGGTAGATACATCTGTCAAAACTGTCTTTGAAGTGGTATTGGAAATAGCTGAAAAGATTAAAAAAACAACGAACTGACCATACTGTTGTAGTAAACAAATTCTTAGCAGGTGGATACTATGACATTCAATGATTTAGTTAAGTATGTTACACAGCAGTTTGTGACGTACTTAGATCAACCGAAACAAGAACGAAAACAATTGAAGCAGGATCGTAAATTAACCGAGCCACCTGTCTTATCTAGATGGTTTGGTGTTCTGCCGTTAGGGTTCATGTTGATGATGAAAAAAGAAAAAAATAAAAAGGGAAAGCTCAAAAATAGAAAATAGAGCTTTCCTTTTTTTATTGAGCTTGGATAGATTGCTGCGTTAAGTAAAACAATCCTCCATTAATAATCGAAACCTTTACTTTCGGTTCATATTGATCTTGCAATGCTTGTTTCTCCGTTTCATAAGATTCTGGTTTCTCATCCATATCTGCATAAAAATGATCAAGTAACGTTAAGTCCTTATTCCATCTTTCTCTAGCAGCATCCGCCCACTCATGGTCATCATTATCAATAATTCCTTGTATCGTTTGCTTAATACGAGCAATTCCACTTTTCGGTTTGATAATAGGGGAGAGAGTGAAGCACATATCTGGAATTTTCGGTGTTAGAGATAAAGATTCTAACCTTTCTTGAAAATGATCAATGATCATTCCATTTATTAAGTTGAGTCCAATCGATAAGATCACATCTCGTGTTTGATCACATTGATACGTAATTTTCAGGTTCATGCCTAGCCAAGGATGTAGAGGTAGGTTACCATTTCGGATCATACTTGGCTTTACATGTTCATAGAGCCTGATATAACTAGCCAACTTGTTTGTTGATTGAAAAATCTGATGAAGTCTAGGAGAACCAAAGTGAATAACTTCTCCCTTTAAGTCATTCGTAACTTTATTTTGATCTGTAATGAGTGTTAGCTTCATTGGATTTGGTTGGCCACCGGTCTTCTCAAGATAATGCCAATAAAAAGGGCGGTTCATGAGTTCTTTATCAAGATCGACAGTTAATTGAACAGATAAGTACCCAGCAGCATTTTCTAAAATTTCACATTCATTAGCGATAAAATATCTCTCAAGAAATCGGTGTATTTCAGGTTGCTGCATAATCCTCATCCTCCATTACATCTTGACCAGCAAAATCAATAAATGATGCTAAGTTTTCCATCTTCACTTTTATTTCTCCATCTGTTCTCGAATGGTTTAAAATATCTTGAATATGGTCTTCGATATTACCAATATCTAATCGTGTTAAAATTTCATCTAGTTCACCAATTACACGTTCAAACAGATTAATTTTTTCATATAACAGCTTCAATATATGCTCTTCAACTGTATCTTTAATCGCAAAGTTATAAATATGAACGTCTGATTCTTGTCCTAGCCGGTGAATACGACCAATCCGCTGTTCCAGACGCATCGGATTCCATGGTAAATCGTAATTAATGATATGTTGACAAAATTGTAGGTTTATTCCTTCACCACCAGCTTCTGTAGCAATTAATACTTGTGCCTTGTTTTTAAATAATTCCTTCATCCAATCCTTTTTCCCACGTTTAAATCCTCCGCGAAATGGAACGGATGAAATTCCATGTTGTTGTAGAAACCACTGCAAATAAAGTTGTGTTGCTCGATATTCAGTAAACACAATTACTTTACTATCGATTTCCTTTACGAGCTCCACAACCTTTTCTGCCTTTGCGTTGGAGGAAATCGCATTAATCTTTTCCATTAGTCCATTTGTAATCATTTGTACGTGCTGGCTATCTTCATTACGACTAAGCATATTTTTTAATGTGTAAAAAACCGCTTCTCTACTACTACATGCTTCACGTTGTAAAGTAATCAGAGAGAATTGACTTCCGAGATTACCAGCAGACTTTTTATAATGCAGAATCGCATCATATAAATCACGTTCTTCGTTTGAAAAATCAATTGGGACTGTTTTAACAATTCGCTTTGGCCATTCAATTCCCGTATCACCACGGCGATTCCGAATCATTACTTTATTAATTAATTCTCGCAAATGTTCATCATTGTTTAATGAACGTTCCTTTGCATTAAATGATTCCTCAAAGTTTGTTTGGTTTCCTAAGTGACCTGGTTTTAACAATGAAACGAGGTTGAAAATTTCCTCTACACGATTTTGAACAGGTGTAGCAGTAAGTAATAAACAAAACTTCTTTTTAAGCATTTGGACAAATTCATAGTTTTTCGTTTTATTATTTTTAAGTTTATGTGCCTCATCGATAATGATTAAGTCATAATCCTGTTCAAAAATGATATCACGATGAGGCTGTCGTTTTGCAGTATCAATGGAAGATACTACTACATCACATTGCTCCCATACATAGCTTTTCTTCTGTCCGATAGCCGGGATGAAAAATTTCTGATTTAGTTCCATTACCCATTGGGAAACTAGAGAAGCAGGAACTAGGATTAATACCTTCTTTACTAAGCCACGAATCATATATTCTTTTAATATAAGACCAGCCTCAATCGTCTTTCCGAGTCCTACCTCATCAGCAAGAATTGCTTTTCCGTTCATTTTTTCCACAACATTTTTTGCTACCTCTAATTGGTGTGGTAACGGTTTTAAGTGAGGTAAATGCTTCGGAGCTTGAAGACCTTCAAATTCCGGGATGGCAAGATGACGTTCGACTTCATTTGCTAGTTTATAAAGATCCCAATGTGCCCAAGGACCATCGTCTTCGAACCTTTTATTAAATTCCTCTTCCCATGATTCATCAAATATGATGTCTACCCCATGCATCAAAACACATTCCTTTCTGTATACAACATTCAAGTTATGTAAAGAAGTTATTATTCTTAAAGAATTTTAAACATTATTTTTATTTTTCCTGTTGGAAGTGTATTGCCGAATTCTGCATATTAATGGTAGGATTAATATAGTTTTGAAAAGTAAGTTAATGATTTTATTTTTGTAGTATAGCCAAAATAAAACAAAATTATATATAGCGAATGAGAATAAGAGGAGAGACTACTAGACATCTTTCGTAAGTAGCGCCGAAGGAGCAAGCGTTTATACGTGAATCTCTCAGGCAAAAAGACTCTTATTTGACGCTACTCTGGAGAGAGTTTCATTGTTTACCGTGAAGCCACCAACGGGGAAATGCTTATATAGCAAAACTTTCAGGTGCCAGGACAGAGATAATCCGTATGTTTATATGGATTTCTCTGTCCTTTTTTCAGTAGCAGAGGTTTATGCGGCTATACCAAAAACATCCTATTATACATAACAGGAGGAGAAAAATGACTCAGCTTAAGCGCACACCTTTATTTGAGAGTTACAAGGAGTATGGCGCCAAAACAATCGATTTTGGTGGATGGGATTTACCTGTACAATTTTCAAGTATCAAAGAAGAGCATGAAGCAGTTCGAGAAAGAGCCGGACTTTTTGATGTCTCTCATATGGGAGAAATCGAAGTAAAGGGACCTGGAAGCCTTGACTATCTTCAAAAGATGATGACCAATGATGTTTCTAAGCTTGCCCCCGGCAAAGCGCAATACACAGCAATGTGCTATGAAAATGGTGGAGTTGTAGATGACCTTCTTGTATATAAAAAGGCAGACAACGATTACTTATTAGTAGTAAATGCCTCTAATATTGAAAAAGATTATGATTGGTTAGTATCGCACGTATTTGGTGATGTGGTACTTGAAAATGTTTCAGAGAATATTGCACAAGTAGCGATCCAAGGACCATTAGCTGAAAAAGTATTGCAAAAACTAACTTCACAAGACTTAAATGAAATTGGCTTCTTTAATTTTAAAGACAATGTTGATATAGACGGAGTTCCATCACTTGTTTCTCGTACGGGATACACAGGCGAAGATGGCTTTGAAATTTATTGCAAAAAAGAAGACGCAGCATTCCTTTGGAAGCGCATACTAGAAAGTGGCCAAGAAGAAGATATTTTACCTTGTGGACTTGGAGCTCGTGATACATTACGTTTTGAAGCGAATTTAGCCTTATACGGTCAAGAACTATCAAAGGATATTTCACCACTTGAAGCTGGGATCGGCTTTGCAGTAAAGCTACAAAAAGAAGCTGATTTTATTGGAAAAGATGCTCTTGCTAAACAAAAGGAAGAAGGACTTCCAAGAAAGTTGGTAGGACTTGAAATGGTTGACAAAGGAATTCCTCGTCACGGTTATGATGTATATGTAGGTGACGAACAAATTGGTTTTGTCACAACCGGCACACAATCTCCAACCTTAAAGAAGAACATTGGTCTAGCCTTGCTAAACAGTCAATACACTGAGCTTGGCCAAGAAGTAGAAGTTCAAATTCGTGCAAAACGATTAAAAGCAAAAGTAGTTGCTACACCATTTTATAAACGTCCTAAAAAGTAAGGGGAGGTCACAAGACATGAAGCATCGCTATTTACCAATGACAGAACAAGATAAGCAAGAAATGCTGCAAGCAATTGGTGTTGAATCTGTTGATGAATTATTTAAAGATATCCCTGAAAGTGTTCGCTTTCAAGGGGAATACAACATTAAACCGGCTAAATCAGAAACAGCTTTAATGCAAGAATTAGCAGGGTTAGCTAGCAAAAATAAAAATAGTAAAGAATACCCTTCATTTATTGGAGCAGGTGTATATGATCACTATGTTCCAGTAATTGTGGACCATGTCATCTCGCGTTCAGAATTTTATACAGCTTATACTCCTTATCAGCCAGAAATTTCTCAAGGGGAGCTTCAAGCGATCTTTGAATTCCAAACGATGATTTGTGAATTAACTGGAATGGATGTTGCCAACTCTTCTATGTATGACGGAGGAACAGCATTAGCTGAAGCAGCCGCATTAAGTGCAGGTCAAACAAGGAATAAGAAGATTTTAGTTTCAGGTGCTGTACATCCTGAATCTCGTGCAGTATTGAAAACTTATGCAACTGGTCAACGCTTAGAAGTAATTGAGATTCCAGTTGTAAATGGTGTAACAGATGTTGAAGCATTAAAATCTTATATGGACGATGAAGTAGCTTCTGTAGTTGTTCAATATCCAAACTTTTTTGGTCAAATTGAACCGTTAAAGGAAATCGAACAAATTGCACATCAAAACAAAGGTATGTTCATTGTGTCGAGTAATCCTCTAGCTTTAGGAGTTTTAACACCACCAGGAAAGCTAGGTGCTGATATCGTCGTAGGAGATGCACAACCGTTTGGGATTCCAGCACAATTTGGTGGACCACACTGTGGTTATTTTGCCGTTACAACAAAATTAATGAGAAAAGTACCAGGACGTCTAGTTGGTCAAACAACTGATGAGCAAGGTCGTAGAGGATTTGTTTTAACACTTCAGGCGCGTGAGCAACATATTCGTCGTGATAAAGCAACTTCGAACATCTGTTCAAACCAAGCATTAAATGCACTTGCTGCATCTGTAGCAATGACAGCTCTAGGTAAAAAAGGCATTAAAGAAATGGCTTCTCAAAATATTCAAAAGGCACACTATGCTAAGCGTGCGTTTGAACAAGCTGGTTTTGAAATTGTTTATGACGGTCCTTTCTTCAATGAATTTGTCGTAAAGCTTTCGATGCCAGTAAAGCAAGCGAACTTACAATTAGCTGGAAAAGGTTTTATCGGTGGATATGACTTAGGAAGAGATAGTGAAGCTCTTTCTAACCATATGTTAGTTGCGGTAACAGAGCTTCGTTCAAAGGACGAAATTGACCGATTTGTTAAGGAATTGGGGGATTGTCATGCATAACGAAAAACAAGCACTTATATTTGAAGTTAGTAAGCCCGGGCGAGTTGGATATAGTCTCCCTGAATTAGATGTGGATACAATTTCTATAGAGGAATTAATTCCATCAGATTACATTCGTACAGAGGAAGCAGAGCTGCCAGAAGTATCTGAATTAGATATTATGCGTCACTACACAGCTCTTTCTAGAAGAAACCATGGTGTTGATTCTGGTTTCTATCCATTAGGATCATGTACAATGAAGTACAATCCAAAAATTAATGAAAATGTAGCAAGATTTGCTGGATTCTCATATGTTCATCCACTGCAAGAGGAAGAAACAGCACAAGGTGCAATGGAGCTTATGTATGACCTGCAAGAGCACCTAAAAGAAATCACAGGTATGGATGAAGTAACTCTTCAACCTGCTGCAGGTGCACACGGAGAATGGACTGGATTAATGATGATCCGTGCGTATCATGAAGCGAACGGTGATTTCAACCGTACAAAAGTAATTGTTCCAGATTCTGCACACGGTACGAATCCAGCTTCAGCAACTGTTGCAGGACTCGAGACAATTACAGTGAAATCTGACGAAAAGGGCTTAGTCGATCTAGAAGATTTACGTCGTGTTGTAGATCAAGACGTAGCAGCTCTCATGTTAACTAACCCGAATACACTTGGATTGTTTGAAGAGCAAATTCTAGAAATGGCACAAATTATCCATGACGCTGGTGGAAAACTTTACTATGATGGTGCAAACTTAAACGCAGTATTAAGTAAAGCGAGACCAGGAGATATGGGATTTGACGTTGTTCACTTAAACTTGCATAAAACATTTACTGGGCCACATGGTGGTGGTGGACCGGGTTCTGGACCGGTTGGAGTTAAGAGTGACTTAATTCCTTACCTTCCTAAACCAGTATTAATTAAAACAGAAGAAGGCTTCAGTTTTGATTACAATCGTCCGCAATCTATTGGCCGTGTGAAGCCATACTACGGTAACTTTGGAATTAACGTGCGTGCATACACATACATCCGCTCAATGGGTCCAGATGGACTTAAGGCTGTAACAGAGTACGCAGTATTAAATGCAAACTATATGATGAGACGCTTAGAGCCATTCTATGATCTTCCATATAAGCAGCATTGTAAGCATGAATTTGTTCTTTCTGGTAAGCGTCAAAAGAAGTTAGGTGTTCGTACACTTGATATCGCAAAACGTTTGCTTGACTTTGGATATCATCCACCAACTATCTATTTCCCATTAAACGTGGAAGAAGCGATCATGATTGAACCAACAGAAACAGAATCTAAAGAAACTTTAGATGAGTTTATTGATAAAATGATTCAAATTGCGAAGGAAGCTGAAGAAAATCCTGAAATCGTCCAAGAAGCACCGCACCATACAGTGGTGAGCCGCTTAGACGAAACAACAGCAGCGAGAAAGCCAATCCTACGTTATGTAAAGGAATAGGTAGAAATAACCCTCACCGTTAAATGGTGAGGGCTATTTATTGTTAGGACAGATAAAAGTCGTTAGATAAACAGATGGCTACTAGTTCTATATCTATAAAAAAAACAGGCAAAGGTTTATTGAACCATCGCCTGCTTAAAGGTTACTTACCAGTCTTAATTTTTCCACCCCAAAGCTTATATCCACCTTTTAGTTGATATAACTCTGTAACACCTTTTCTTTTCAACATGGCAGCTGCACGGCCACTACGAATTCCGTTTTGGCAATATAAATATACCGGTTTATCTGGACGAATTTCTTTATGACGTGTTCTAAATTGTGATAATGGAATGTTTCTTGCTCCTAAAATATGTCCACCATTAAATTCATTTGGTTCACGAACATCTATTAATTGTGCTTTACGATATCCTTGAATAAACTCTTCTTCTGTTAGAGTTTTTACAATTTTACGTTGATATAAATAATTGAAAACTGAGTACGCTATTATTGCTCCTAGTAATATTAAAATGGCTTGTAACAAGATAAATGCCTCCCTTATTTCTCTACTATACTCTATTATAGTAGGGGAGAACGAAAGATTCAAAGAAATTATTTCAGGTTTATTTTTTGACAGAACTAAATTATTTGTTAGACTTAAATCTGCATAAGAAAAAGGAAAGAGGCAATAGGATGAAAAATGAGATTTGGCGTTTTATCGATTCAGGAAATTGTTCTCCTGCTTTTAATATGGCTTTAGATGAGGCATTGTTAGACTGGCATAGTAAAGGGCTTATTCCTCCAACTATTCGCTTTTATGGTTGGGATCCTGCTACTCTCTCAATTGGATATTTTCAAAAAGTAGAAAAGGAAATAGATCTAGATATCGTTAAGAAACATAATCTTGGATTTGTTCGCAGACCAACCGGTGGTAGAGGGGTCTTACATGATCAAGAACTTACATATAGCGTGATTGTATCTGAAGAGTATCCTGATATGCCAAAAACTGTAACAGAAGCGTATCGAGTCATTTCTGAAGGTATATTAGAAGGATTTAAGTTGTTAGGCTTAGATGCATACTTTGCGGTGCCGAAAACGGAAGAGGAACGTGAAAGCCTAAAAAATCCGAGATCTGCAGTGTGCTTTGATGCGCCTTCTTGGTATGAATTAGTTGTAGAAGGAAGAAAGGTCGCAGGAAGTGCACAAACCAGGCAAAAGGGTGTTATCTTACAGCACGGATCCATTCTACTAGATATTGATGAGGATTTATTATTTAACCTATTTAAATATCCCAATGACCGTGTGAAAGAGAGAATGCAGCGAAATTTTAAAAATAAAGCAGTTGCTACCAATGCATTACGAGAGAATCCTGTCAGCATTGATGAAGCAAAGGAAGCCTTTAGAAAAGGCTTCGAGAAGGGATTGTCCATCGAGCTTACTCCATATGAGTTAACAGCTGAAGAGTTAAATGAAGTTCATAAAATTGCAAAGGAAAAATACGAAAGTGACGAATGGAACTTCCGTAGATAACGATAGCCGCTAGGACATATTCTAGCGGCCATTTTATTTTTGACAAATTTCTAACTGTTTTTTTATTTTACAAAAAGGATTTAATGTAAGAATGCTTAATTTATTGAAGAAGGTACTTGAAATGTAAAAAAGGATGTGACACTTTTGTTTAATGTTCATGAGCATGATCGATCTAAAAGTATACTCCCGTTAAAGAAACAAGAAATAATTCGTGATAATTTCTTAAAGGAAAGACTGGACAGTGTATTAAAAGAAGCAATGGTGAAAGCGGATATTCCGATGTGGATTGTAATTAGCAAGGAATATAATGAAGACCCAGTAGTAGAAACCCTGACGCCTTGTGAACATGACAGCTCCCGTAGACTATCTATTTTCGTTTTTGTTTTACATCAAGAGATTCAACAGATCGAACGTTATGTAATCGGCTCACCACACCCTGCCTTAAAAAACTTATACACATTTATTTGGGATCGTAATAAAGAAACTCAATGGCAAAGGTTAAAGAAATTAGTAGAAGAAAAACAACCTAGTAAAATAGGTATCAATTATTCGAAACATATTGCAGTTGCAGATGGATTGACCTCCAGTCTTCATGATACTTTATCTGAAGAGCTCGGATCAAAATGGGTTGAAAGGTTTGTATCCGCAGAACACTTAGTCATTCACTGGTTTTTGAAACGAAGCAAAGAAGAAATGCTTATTTATCCTTTTCTGGCAGACTTAACAAGTAATCTCGCAAAAACAGCTTTATCAAACGAAGTAATCTACCCTGGACTAACAACTACAACTGAAGTTGTAGATTGGATTAGGCAGAGGGTAAATGATCTAGGAATAAAGACATCTTTTTATCCAACTATAGATATTCAAAGACAGCACGCCACTATTGATAGACTAACTGATACAATCATCATGCCTGGTGATATTGTTCATCTTGATTTTGGATTAGATTATCTAGGGTTGTGTACAGATACACAGCAACTAGCATATGTACTGAAAAGAGGAGAAACTAAACCACCCGAAGGATTAGAAGCTGCATTAAGACAAGCATTAGTGTTTGAAGATATTGTAATGGGGAATATGACAGCTGGTAGAAGAGGGAATCAAGTGTTTGAGAAAAGTATACAAGATGCGAATAAAAGTGGGATAAATGCTATGCTATACACTCATCCTGTTGGGCGTCATTGCCATGAAGCAGGTCCAATCATTGGTTTATTTGATCAACAAACGAAAATCCCATTTAAAGGAGAGTTAGAAATAGTAAGTGACTCTGCTTATGCTCTAGAGTTTAACGTTAAGGCATACATACCTGAGTGGGGACATGAGATATATTTGTATTTAGAACAACCTATCGCTGTTTACCAAAATGGCTCAAAATATTTGACACCCAGACAAGATTATTTCTATTTGATTAGGTAAGCTCATCTGAAAGGACAGAAATTCTCAGTTCAAACAATCTTGCTACTTATTTAATTAAGTAGCTTTTTCCGTTATAGACATTAATAATATACCAACTACTACATCTAGTAATACTCATACTTAATGTCTTGTTTTACACCACTATCATTTTTCTTCATTTATAACACCACCAGTTGCTAATCCCAAGGTATTATTACTCACAACTATGTTAAACTAGGCGATTTTTCATTGGTATTCCATCTGCTTGAACCCTTGTATGAAAGTGGATTCCTAACTAAAATTTTAGAAATGTAATAACACATTTTAACAGGTGGTGGACAGAAATTTACTTTTTTATGCAAGGAGTAAAAAAGGTTAAAATTCGTCAAAAACTCCGATATTTTTTAAATTATCTCTTTCATGCTCTATTATTTCATTTATTTTATGTTTGACAAAGTAAATTAATTTTGCCTCTGACACTATATGTAGTGTCGTCGAAAAATATATATATACTATATATTGATATTTTGTATTAGGGTGTGATATGGTAACAATATCAAATTTCGAGAATGCTAGATTTCAAATTAATAGATACTCGGAATTAATGAGTTAAGGGAGATGAGAAGAGTTGACTGTTGCTACTAAAAATCAATTAAAACTAAATGTAGAAAAACTAAATGATGATATCCGTGCTTTTCCTCAAGTACATCCAATAACAGAGGACATGAAACTAACACATAAAGGTGTATCTCGATTAGTTATGCTAGACCGTTATACCTTCAAAGATACAGAGAAAATCACATTAAGTGAAGGTGACTTTGTAGTACTTACCATTAAGGAAGATCCGAAATTCCCGGCAAGAGGATTAGGGTATATTGTGAGCATTGACTGGGAAGCCAAAACGGCTAACGTACTGGTAGATGAAGAATACCGTGGTGTGCTGGACAAGCACGAAGAAATAGAAACAGGTATTGTAAATCGATCACTAGATGTAATTGAAAAACCATTGGAAGTCTTTTATGAGCAAATTGCGAAACGCAATGCGACAGGGCTTGCTTCTGTAGAAAAGACAGAGGATAAGAGAAAAGAATGGTTTGAAAAGTTCTATCACGAGTTAGTAACGATGAATTTTGTTCCAGCTGGACGCGTACTCTACGGAGCAGGTGCTGACACTGACGTTACGTATTTTAACTGTTACGTAATGCCGTACGTTAAAGATTCTCGTGAAGGAATTTCTGAACATCGCAAACAAGTCATGGAAATCATGAGCCGCGGTGGTGGAGTTGGAACGAATGGTTCAACACTTAGACCAAGAAATACATTAGCTAAAGGGGTTAACGGAAAATCCTCCGGTTCTGTTTCTTGGTTAGATGACATTGCGAAGCTGACACATCTTGTAGAGCAAGGTGGGTCGAGACGCGGTAAATAAGATTAAAGTGCCGAGTCTATAAAATACCTCGTGAATTGCTGGAAAATCTTTTTATGACTTACTGGCTACAACAGAACTGGAAACAGTAGATGTGAATGCTTAAAAACAGTAAGTGGATAAAGACAATCAGCAGCCAAGCTCCTATAAATGGAGAAGGTTCAACGACCATCGAAAACACGCGAAGTAAGTAGCGGAAGTGAGTAGAGTAGGAATCAAGTGATTCCGAAGTGCGAGGGCACTCTAAATGAGTGTAAGATATGGTCTGAACTCTAAGGTGACTTAGAGAGTTGAAGTAGCGATTCAACGTAACAACTTGGCCCAAATGATCATGCTTGCGGACTGGCATCCGGACATTATTGAATTTATTATTTCAAAAATGCAAAATCCAAGAATCCTGCGTTTCTTAATTGAAAATATTGATAATGACTATATAAAGAAGGCAGCACAAGATAAGCTCAAGTTCACTCCATTAACAGAGCAAGAACAAAATATGTATCAAGGAATTATCAACTATAAACATATTCCTGGTCTAGGTGGATTTAACGAAAAGATTATTAAAGACGCTGAAGAAAAATTACGTATAGGCGGTAACTATACAGTACACAATTCAGAGTTTTTAACAGGTGCAAACATTTCTATCTGCCTAACAAAAGAATTTATGGAAGCAGTAGAAAATGACTCAGAATATGAACTCCGTTTCCCAGATGTAGAAAGCTATGATGCTGATGAGATGAAACTTTACAACGAAACATGGCATGAAGTTGGAGATGTTCGTGAATGGGAAAAGATGGGGCATAAGGTTCGTGTATACCGTAAAATTAAAGCAAAAGACCTTTGGAACTTAATCAACATTTGCGCAACATACTCAGCAGAACCAGGTATTTTCTTTATTGATAATGCAAACGACATGACAAATGCAAAAGCATATGGTCAGAAGGTTGTTGCGACTAATCCGTGTGGAGAGCAACCATTAGCACCTTACAGTGTTTGTAACCTAGCTGCTGTTAACTTAGCAGAAATGGCAAACAAAGAAACGAAAACAGTGAACTTTGAAAAATTAAAGCAAACTGTTGAAGTTGGAGTTAGGATGCAAGATAACGTTATTGATGCAACTCCATACTTCCTAGAAGCAAACAAAAAGCAAGCACTTGGCGAGCGTCGTGTTGGTTTAGGGGTAATGGGACTTCACGACCTTCTAATCTATTGTGAAACTGAATATGGTTCAGAAGAAGGTAACAAGCTGGTAGATGAAGTATTCGAAACAATCGCAACAACTGCCTACCGTGCGTCTGTTGAACTTGCAAAAGAAAAAGGAAGCTTCCCATTCTTAACTGGTGATAAAGAGGCCGAGTTGCGACAAGCATTTACAGAGACAGGTTTTATGCAAAAAATGCCAGAAGATATTCGCAATGACATTAAAGAATACGGAATTCGTAATTCTCACTTACTCACTGTTGCTCCTACAGGTAGCACGGGGACCATGGTTGGAGTTTCCACCGGATTAGAACCATACTTCTCATTCTCTTACTTCCGAAGTGGACGATTAGGAAAGTTTATTGAAGTAAAAGCAGATATCGTGCAGGAGTACTTGGACAAGCATCCTGAAGCAGATTCAAACAACCTTCCAAAATGGTTTATTTCTGCGATGGAGTTATCTCCAGAAGCACATGCGGATACACAATGTATCATCCAGCGTTGGATTGATAGCTCAATCAGTAAGACGGTTAACGCACCTAAAGGTTATACTGTTGAACAGGTTGAAAAGGTATACGAGCGTTTATATAATGGTGGAGCAAAGGGCGGAACCGTGTATGTAGATGGTAGCCGTGATGCTCAAGTATTAACACTAAAGGCTGAAGAAAACACATTTGAAGAAGAACAAACAGAGCTATTCCCAGCTGAAGAAGCCAAAAAGAAGCCGGTTGTTTTAGTGGATATCATTCCTGATGTTCGCTCTACAACGGTAACATTCGGTTCTGAAGTTGGAGATACATGTCCAGTCTGCCGACAAGGTAAAGTTCAAGATATTGGCGGATGTAACACATGCACAGATTGTGGCGCACAATTAAAATGTGGTTTATAAAATAAACAAATTAAGGGATGGAATCCATGAATTGGTTCCATCCCTTGTTCTATCTTTCGTTCATACTAAGCGTAAATGAAAAAAGAGGTGAAAGGATGAAACCGTTTGTTCCTCAGTTAGTTTACTTTGAACCTAAGGCACTTGAATATCCACTAGGAAAAGAGCTAAAAGAGAAATTCGAGAAGATGGGTTTAGAAATAAGAGAAACGACTTCACATAATCAAGTAAGAAATATACCAGGAGATAACGAACTCCAACAATATCGAAATGCAAAGTCTACATTAGTTGTTGGACTTCGTAAAACCTTAAAATTTGATACGTCAAAACCTTCAGCTGAGTATGCGATCCCATTAGCAACAGGGTGTATGGGGCATTGTCATTATTGTTATTTACAAACAACACTTGGAAGTAAGCCGTACATACGAACGTATGTCAATCTTGATGATATCTTTGAACAAGCTCAAAAATATATGGATGAACGGGCACCCGAAATTACACGTTTTGAGGCAGCGTGTACATCGGATATCGTTGGACTAGATCATTTAACTCATTCATTAAAAAAGACAATTGAATTTATTGGTCAATCAGATTATGGACAATTACGCTTCGTAACTAAATACCATCATGTAGATCACCTTTTAGATGCAAATCATAACGGTAAAACGCGTTTTCGCTTTAGTGTAAATTCCAGGTATGTAATTAAAAACTTTGAACCTGGTACATCAACTTTCGAAGAGAGAATCGAAGCAGCGCGAAAAGTAGCAAATGCAAATTATCCACTTGGATTCATTGTTGCACCTATTTATTTGCATGAGGGATGGAAAGAGGGCTATTTAGAGTTGTTTCAACGATTGTCTACTTCCTTGGAAGGGATTAATTTAGAGAACCTTTCGTTTGAGCTTATTCAACATCGTTTCACAAAGCCAGCTAAAAATGTAATCCAAAAAAGATACCCGAAAACCAAATTAGAAATGGATGAAACGAAACGCAAATACAAGTGGGGCCGCTATGGCATTGGGAAGTACGTATACCAAACAGAGGAACAAGAGGATATACAAGAAACTCTACGTGGTTATATTCATGAGTTTTTCCCTCAAGCCGAAATTCAGTATTTCACGTAAGACAAAAGGCTTGTGACACTTTTCAAACTATTGTAATATGATAAAAGACATCTGTTCGGAGAAAAAGTGAGGTTGATGAATCGTGCCAACGCCAAGTATGGAAGATTATATTGAACAAATTTATATGCTAATAGAAGATAAAGGCTATGCAAGAGTATCTGATATAGCAGAAGCGTTGGCTGTTCATCCGTCATCAGTTACTAAAATGGTACAAAAGCTAGATAAAGATGATTATTTAGTTTATGAAAAGTATCGTGGACTTATCTTAACCAACAAGGGAAAGAAAATAGGGAAACGACTTGTAGACAGACATGAACTGCTTGAGCAATTTCTTTCAATTATTGGCGTTGATGATGACAAAATTTACAATGATGTAGAAGGTATAGAACACCATTTAAGCTGGAATGCAATTGACCGGATTGGTGACCTTGTTCAATATTTTGAAGAAGATGAAACAAGAATAAAACAATTAAAAGCTATTCAAAAACTAAATAACGATAAGTAGGCTTAGCTAAATAGCTAAGTCTTTTTTATTTTTACGTACTATTTATGCCACTATCGTATTACTTATGTAACAAATGCGGGTAAGTGAGGTGGGACGTTGAAAGTAGACTGTGTCTTTTCGGGTGGTGGGATAAAAGGCTTTGCTTTAATAGGTGCTATTCAAGCTTTAGAGAAAAATGGATTAACTCCAGTTCGATTGGCGGGTACAAGCGCAGGTGCAATAATTGCTGCTTTTGTTGCTGCTGGCTACTCCGGAAAAGAGCTTGAGCAAATTATGGATGAGTCCAACTTGATAGACTTTTTAGATGCTAGAAAATCAATATTTCCTATTTCAATTATGAAATGGCTATCCTTGTACCGAAGACTTGGTCTTTACCGTGGAAAAGTTCTTGAAAGTTGGCTTGAAGAAAAATTACAAGCAAAGGGAGTCAAGGTGTTTGGTGATTTGCCAAATGAAACACTCCGGATCGTAGCCTCTGATTTAACGAACGGCAGAATAATGGTGTTCCCCGATGATTTAGAGAGATATGGTTACGACCCACGAACATTCCCGATTGCAAAAGCCATCAGGATGAGTGCCGGAATTCCTTATTTTTTTGAACCGGTAAAGCTTACAAAAGTAAAACCTCAACCAGTGATTGTAGACGGAGCCTTACTTAGTAATTTTCCTGTTTGGTTATTCGAACAAAGAAAAAAAGAGAACATTCGCCCGCTCATCGGATTTCAACTTAGCCCTAGCCTAGAGAACCGACCGACTCATCAAATAAATAACGCAATTGGTTTATTTAAAGCTTTATTCGATACGATGATGGATGCTCATGACATGAGATATATTTCAAGGGGGATTGAAAAAAACATTGTCTTTATTCCTGTAGATAGTGAATTATCGAGGGATTTTAAAATTACGAAGGAACTAAGAGATAAGATGATTGTTGAGGGATTTAATCGTACTATTCACTTCCTAAATAGATGGAACTATTAAAAAAGAACCGAGCACCAATATTAATGAAGTGCTCGGTTTTTTTTCTTGTGATTTTTTTTACCATCAATGACTGTAAGCTGTACATTGCTCTTTCGTTTTAACATAGTAGGGGATGCCGGTTTTTTTACCAATCCAGCTGCTTTTTGCTGTTTGTAACGTTTTTTTGATTTTATCGCTGCTTTACGATATCTTGAATAATCCTGCCAAGAACCATTTCTCTTCCTTTGAAGAAAACGAAAAGCAAAGTAAAAAACGACTGACATCAGCGCAATGATACCGATCATTTGTAATAAACTCCACGGATCTGTATTTACTAATCCAATGACTGCCAAAAATGCAATCACAATAAGGATAATTTGACGAGTTCTCATTTACAGCACCTCCTTATAAAAACGAAAAGCAAGGGTTATTACTTACAATATGTTTTAAAAGTCAGATGTTTCCACCAATTAAACAATTTTCGCAGAACCCTCTTCTTCTTCCTCTAATTTTAATAATTCCTTAAATGATGCAATGGCTACTTCTACTTGATCATCTTTTGGTTCTTTCGTTGTAAGTAACTGTAACCATAACCCTGGATAACCAAGATAACGTAGCACGGGGATGTCTCTTAATCTGTTTGTGAGTTGCAAAACCTCAAATGAAATTCCAAGGACAACTGGTAATAAGGCAATTCTGTTAACAAGTCTATACCATAGTGGTTCTGTTGGTACTAACATATAAACAAAAACACCTACAATAACTGTGAATAACATAAAGCTGCTTCCACATCGATAATGCAGTCTAGATTGTTCTTGAACATTTCTTACTGTTATTTCTTTACCCGATTCGAAGCAATTAATAACTTTATGCTCTGCTCCATGGTACTGAAATACACGTTTAATGATTGGTGTAAAAGAAATAACGTATATGTATCCTAATAGTAATAGCAATTTAAAAAATCCTTCAAGAAGTACTTGCTCAGTTTTCGTAGGGAACATAAATTCTAAAGCAGCTGCTAAAAATACTGGGACAAGAGTGAAAACAAACTTACCAAATAAAAATGAAATAATTCCAACAGCAGCAACACCTAAAATTAAGGTTAACTTTGATTCTTTTTTCTCTGCTAGCTTATAATCCTCAGCAGGATCAACATCATATCGCTCAGTTGAGAAGTTTAAGTGCTTCGTTCCATTTGCACTAGCTTCTAAAATGGCAACAATCCCGCGAAGGAAAGGAATTTTCTTTAGCTTCTGCAATATTGGTTTGCTTTCTCTTTTTAAGCGTAAGTATTCAATGGTCTGGTCTTTTCTACGAATAGCCGTAACATAGTTATACTTACCTCCGAACATAACACCTTCTACGACCGCTTGACCACCATAAACGCTTTTTTTATTTTCTGACATGTTTCACCAACCTATATCAAACTTTTCGTTCATTATTCCATTCTACTAGAAAACGAAGAAAACCTCTAGATTGATCTCTTCCGTCATAAAACTTTCACTAGTATAGTCAACAATTATTCACCTTAGACATAACTAGAAAAAGTTCTTCATAGAACTGGTCAAACTGGAAACAATAATAAAGGAGGTGAGTGAAAGTGGCGGATAAGAAAAAATTAGAACAAAACAATAAAGAAGAACCGATGTCTACAACAGCCAAAATAGCAATAACAGGATTGTTCGGTGGAATCTTTTGGAGTTTTTTAGGCTATTTATGTTATCTTTTTAGTTTTACTAAAGTTCCACCTAATATCATTTTTGATCCGATTGCAGTTGGTGATTGGAAAGAAGGGGTATTAAGTCAGTACATTGCTATCGTTATACTAGGGTTAATCTCTATTCTAGCAGCCTTTGCTTATTATGCTATGTTAAGGAAATTTGATAAAATATGGATCGGAATTCTGTTCGGTGGTGTGCTATGGGGAATTGTCTTTGTTGTATTGAATCCTGTCTTTGAAAATATCGAACCATTACGAAAAATGGACTTAAATACTTTCGTGACATCATTGTGCTTATTTATCCTTTACGGTACTTTTATTGGATACTCCATTTCCTTCGAAGAGTCAGAGCACCAAATGTTAAAGCAAAAGGAACAAAAACAGCCTAGCTATTCAAATGAATAGACGATATGATAGAATGTTCTTTGAGAACATTCTTTTTTTTGCCAAATAATGAAGCCAAAAAAAGATTAAAAAAGTGAGGGGAGTTTGCACATGAAACGCATACTCTTACTGAATGGTCCGAATCTTAACCGTCTTGGTCTACGGGAACCGCATATTTACGGTAGTGTTACACTAAACGAACTTGAACTTCAATTGAAAACCATCGCCAGTAGTAAAAATATTGAGCTAGTTTGTTATCAATCGAACCATGAAGGTGGATTAATTGATCAAATTCACGAGGCTGAAGTGAAGGCGGATGGAATTATTATAAATCCAGGTGCCTTTACTCATTATAGCTATGCCATTCGCGATGCGATAGCAAGTATAGCGAAGCCTGTAATTGAAGTACATATTTCAAATGTTCATGCTCGTGAGGAGTTTCGTCACACATCCGTAATTGCTCCGGTTACAGTAGGTCAAATTGTCGGCTTAGGATTGTATGGATATGAATTAGCATTATTAGCATTAGTAGAGAAATTGGGGGAGGAAGAAAAAGATGAACAAAATTGAAAATCTTCGAAATCGATTCTCAGAACAAAACGTTGATGGTCTATTAATTACAAGTAATTATAACCGTCGTTACATGACAGGTTTTACAGGATCTTCTGGAGTAGCGATTATTTCCGAAGATAAAGCAGTTTTCATAACAGACTTCCGCTATACAGAACAAGCAGCAAAACAAATAGAGGGCTTCGAAATTATCCAACACAAAGCATCTATCATTGAAGAAATTGCAAACCAAGTTGAACGTCTTGGAATTCAAAAGCTAGGTTTTGAAGAAGAGCACGTTGCTTTCAGTACATATCGTCTATATCGTGCCGGGATTAAAGCTGAGTTAATACCAGTGTCTGGTGAAATTGAAAAGTTACGCTTGATTAAGACTGATTCGGAGATTAAGATATTAAAGGAAGCAGCGGAGATTGCAGATAATGCCTTTCAGCATATCTTAACCTATATTCGTCCGGGTAAAACGGAACTAGAGGTTTCGAATGAGTTAGAGTTTTTCATGCGTAAGCAAGGAGCAACATCTTCATCATTTGATATTATTGTAGCTTCAGGTTTACGTTCTGCACTACCACATGGTGTTGCAACAGATAAAGTAATTGAATCTGGTGATTTTGTAACATTAGATTTTGGAGCATACTATAAAGGATATGTTTCAGATATTACTCGTACTGTAGCGGTAGGTAATCCAAGTGATGAGTTAAAGAACATTTATAATATTGTATTAGAAGCTCAATTACGTGGAATGGCTGGAATTAAGCCGGGCATTTCGGGTAAAGATGCAGATGCACTTACTCGTGACTATATCACTGAAAAGGGGTATGGAGAGTATTTCGGCCATTCAACAGGACATGGTATCGGTTTAGAGGTACACGAAGGACCAGGACTATCTGTGAAGTCTGATGTGACACTTGAGACAGGTATGGTTGTAACTGTTGAACCAGGTATCTATATTGCTGGTCTAGGCGGAGTTCGTATCGAAGATGATACAGTAATCACAAATGATGGGAACGAGTCACTAACTCACTCAACGAAGGAACTAATTATACTGTAAACTACACCATACTAATAAATAGGGTTTGGTATCTATTATTTAATTGATTTAGGAGGATTTTTCATGATTTCTGTAAACGATTTTCGAACAGGTTTAACAATTGAAGTAGACGGAGGAATCTGGCGCGTTCTTGATTTCCAACACGTTAAACCAGGTAAAGGCGCAGCATTCGTGCGTTCAAAGTTACGTAACCTACGTACTGGAGCAATCCAAGAAAAGACATTCCGTGGTGGAGAAAAAGTAGCGAAAGCTCAAATCGAAAACCGCACAATGCAATACTTATATGCAAATGGTGATCAACATGTATTTATGGATACTCAATCTTATGAGCAAACAGAATTACCTGCAAGTGCAATTGAGTATGAGTTAAAGTTCCTAAAGGAAAACATGAACGTTTCAATTCAAACTTACAACTTTGAAACAATCGGTGTAGAGCTTCCAAACACAGTTGAATTAAAGGTTGTTGAAACAGAACCAGGAATTAAAGGTGATACTGCTTCTGGTGGTACAAAGCCAGCAATTCTTGAAACAGGATTATCAGTTCAAGTTCCGTTTTTCATCAATGAAGGTGATGTTTTAATCGTAAATACTGAGGACGGTAAATACGTTTCTCGTGCATAATAAATTTGTAAAAAAGCACTTTCCTATCATAGGAAAGTGCTTTTTTACTTTAACGTACGATTGCATCCTAAGAAATAATTAACTGTTCATATCCTTTCTAGACACCTCTAGTCACTCTTCTAAAACTAACATATTTCCCTATTCTAAAGTCATTGTGTACATGCATAGGTTGTATAAGTAAAAAGTTTCAAATAATGAGGAGAATAAACAATGAAAAAATGGCTTTCAGGTATTGAGACAACGGTATTATCGATGGCAGGTCTTCGTTTTTTATCAGCGTTTATTGAGTTAACTGCTGCTATTACAATGCTTCTATTAAATGATGTAAAAAAAGCTGTAGCCGTGAATGCAGCGCTAGCAATGATTGGACCATTAATATTTATTGCAACGATGACGATCGGGCTGCTTAGTATAACCGATGAATTATCATTTTCAAAGCTAATTTTTATCGGTATAGGTGTTGGTTTTATATTAATTGGAATCTATAAATAACAAGGATATGAATAGTCATAATACTCCTAAGCTCGCATACTATTTAGAATAGTAGACTTTAGAGGTGAGGAACGTGGAAGAAATCTTAGATCTGTTATCTAGCAATGTACGAGAAATCATTGAAAACTATCCTCCACATATAGTAGAGAGAATTGAAGAAATTCGCCTCCGATTACATCGACCTCTTGAAGTAATAATTGGAGGTCAACCTCATTTTCCAACTAGATGTTCAACGATGTATGTCGTGTCTGCCGAGGACGCATCACAACTCTTAAATCGGTTAAGTCAGTATTCAATTTATACATTAGAAGAAGAACTGAAAAGAGGCTATATTACGATCCAAGGTGGACACCGTGTTGGACTAGCTGGAAAGGTCATTACCGAAAAAGGTGAAGTAAAAGCAATTCGTGATGTTACGTTTTTTAATATTCGTGTTGCCAAACAATGCATTGGCATTGCAAAGCCATATCTACCTTTTTTAACTTCTTCAGGAGAATGGGAAAACACAATATTAATTGGCCCCCCACAATCAGGAAAAACAACATTGCTGAGGGATATTGCACGATTAGTGAGTTACGGCGTAAAAGAATTGGACATCCCTTCCTACAAAGTAGGAATTGTCGATGAGCGTTCTGAAATCGCTGGATGTGTAAAGGGAGTCCCACAACATGATTTAGGATGGCGTGTAGATATATTAGATAGTTGTCCAAAAGCAGAAGGAATGATGATGCTCATTCGTTCAATGAGTCCAGAGGTCATCGTTGTCGATGAAATAGGTAGCAAAGCTGATAGCGAATCGATTATGGAGGCAGTTAATGCTGGTGTGAAACTGATTGTTACTGCACACGGTTATGATTGGTCTGATCTAGTAAAGAGGCCAAGTTTACAGCCTTTACTAGAACAAGGTATTTTCTCGAAGTTTGTTATTTTATCTAAAGAAAATGGACCAGGAACATGCTTGAAGATCGTAGACTCAAATGGTCAGAAGATTGGTTAGAATGGGGGAAATCTTATGATGAAGCTACTCGGAGCTATCATTATATTAATTGTCACAACATGGACAGGTTTCGAAGCGGCCAAGCATTTAAGTGAACGCCCGAGACAAATCCGGCAACTCAAGGTCGCCTTACAGTCACTAGAAGCTGAAATCATGTATGGCCATCTACCTTTATTTGATGCATGTATGAATATATCGAAGCAAATGAAGAAGCCCCTATCATGGTTTTTTGAAGACTTTGCGAAACGTTTAAAGAATGGAGAACAAAGTGTGAGAGAAGCGTGGAATGAAAGCTTGGAGGATGTAAAGCGTTTTACAGCCTTTAAGCAAGGTGAAATTGAAGTGCTTCAGCAATTTGGAGAAACACTAGGACAGCATGATCGAATATCCCAGCAAAAACATATTTTATTAACATTGACTCACTTAGAGCGGGAAGAACTTGATGCCCAGGATAAACAGACGAAATATGAAAAAATGATAAAAAGCTTAGGCTTTTTATCAGGGTTACTATTAATAGTTTTGTTGATGTAAAGGTAGAAAGGAGTAAAGGATATGGATATCGATGTTAGTACGATCTTTCAAATTGCTGGAGTTGGAATAGTAGTAGCCTTTCTTCATACCGTACTAAAGCAAATGGGTAAAGAGGATTACGCTCACTGGGTAACCTTAGTGGGCTTTGTATATATTATCTTCCGTGTTGTAACTATTATGGATGACTTGTTTAAGAAAATTAAGGCTGTTTTCCTCTTTCAAGGTTAGGAGGGGTTTGTTATCCAAATCTTACAAATTGTTGGTATTGGTTTAGTCGCAACATTTCTAGCTTTAATTGTAAAAGAACAAAAACCAACATTTGCTTTTATGCTTGTCGTTTTTGTTGGTTGCAGCCTATTCCTTTTCTTAATTGATCAAATCCAAGAGATTATAGGAATGCTTGAACGGATAGCGGTAAATGCGAATGTAAATCTGATGTATGTTGAAACGATATTAAAAATTATCGGAATTGCCTACATCGCCGAGTTTGGAGCACAAATAACGAGAGATGCAGGACAAGGTTCCATTGCTTCGAAGATTGAACTAGCTGGGAAAATCTTAATTATGGCGATGGCGATCCCCATTTTAACGGTTATTATCGAAACAATATTAGGACTATTACCATCGTAAGGGTACCTAAGGGGTGAGTGGATGAACATACGAATTTTAGTAGGAATTATTATATTTTTGTTAGTAGCCTTATCTCCAGAAATAGTACAAGCCTCTTCATCCATCCAAGACAAAGTCATTGACGAACAACTAGACCAATTAGGTATCGAAGAGATTCGGAAGTTTTGGGACGATATAGTACAAGAATACGGTGGATATCTACCAGAAAGTCAGAAAGGTAGTTTTATAGACTTTGTGAAGGGAGATAAGAAATTCTCCACTGAAGAGTGGTTAAAAGGAATTATAAAGTTCCTTTTTCATGAACTAATCGCCAATGGAAAATTGTTAGGAACATTAATTATGCTGACAATCTTCTCGATGGTTCTCCAATCACTCCAAAATGCATTTGAACAAAGTACAGTGAGTAAGGTTGCATACGCCTTAATTTATATGGTTTTAATTATTATCGCACTGAATAGCTTTCGAGTAGCAATTGCCTATACAGAAGAAGCAATTTCAACGATGATCAGCTTTATAATTGCGTTAATACCTTTGCTGTTAGCATTAATAGCCGTTTCTGGAGGAGTCATATCTGCAGCCTTTTTTCATCCTATTATTATTTTCTTAATGAATACAAGTGGTCTACTCATCCAATACGTTGTCTTACCACTCCTTTTTCTTGCAGCACTATTAAGTATCGTTAGTACATTATCGGATCATTACAAAGTTACTCAATTAGCGGATTTATTACGTAAAACAGCTATTGCACTTCTTGGGATCTTTTTAACGGTTTTTTTAGGTGTTATTTCTGTACAAGGTGCATCAAGTGCAGTTGCTGATGGGATTACGATTCGAACAGCAAAATTCATTACAGGAAACTTTATTCCGGTTGTCGGTAGAATGTTTACTGATGCAACAGACACCGTCTTAAGTGCTTCAGCTTTATTGAAAAATACAGTTGGGATTGTAGGGGTCGTGATACTTTTACTCATCGCCGCTTTTCCTGCGATAAAGGTGTTGTCTCTCGCACTAATTTTTAAGTTCGCAGCTGCGATCCTGCAACCATTAGGTGGCGGTCCGGTTATTAAATGCTTGGACATTATCGGGAAGAGTGTCATTTATATTTTTGCTGCATTAGCAATTGTTTCGTTAATGTTCTTTCTAAGTTTAACAGTCATCATCGCTGCTGGAAACATCACATTAATGATGAGGTGAGGGTGAGTTCTTATGGAATTTTTAACAGGCTGGGTTGCCAATATTATTCTCTTTATTTTACTAGCTACCATTTTGGACATGCTGTTGCCGAATTCCAATCTACAGAGGTACGTCAAAATGGTAATAGGTTTACTATTATTAGTAATTATCTTAAATCCGATCCTAAGTTTATTTCATTATGATGTTGAGGAAATCATTAGTGCAGCAGCACCTTTCGCCTCTTCAGAAGAAAAAAATATAGAAAATTTAATAGAAATGAAGAAAAAAGAAATACAAGCCTCATCTCGTGCATATATTTTAGAACAAACGGCTGTCCAAATGAAAGAAGAGGTAGAGGAAGAGGTGAAAAACAAGTTTAATCTTGAGGTTTCACACTTATCTATTGATGTCGATGAACATATTGATGTGTCATCAAGTGATTCAACCGAGCACTTCTCCGTACACGTTCAGCTGGTAGAAAAAAATGAAGCAAAGGATGAGGCTGTCCCGGCCATCGCTGAGGTGAAAATTGATACAAATTCTCCAATCAAGAAGAAAACTCTTCATGCAGACGAGAAGAAAATTATTTCTTACCTGGCGAGTGAATGGGAATTAAACACTGATCAAATCATTGTTGCAATGGAAGGGGGGAGAGCAAATTAGATGGATAAAAAGAAGAATGATTTCTTTCATTGGTTACAGTCATTATTAAAGCCATCTAGTGAAAAACAAGAAGCAGGTAAGAAACTAACAAAATACCATTACGCAATTGTCATTTTTGTAATTGGTGTTGCGTTTATGTTAGTGAGTAACACCCTTTCTAATTCTTCTTCATCTACCCAAAAGGAAGATTTAGCCGTTTTTAGTCAACAAAAAGCTGAAGGTGAACCAGCCTTCAGTCAAAAAGGTGATGAATTAACGGATCAGCTTCAGGAAGCGGAGGATTACTATGAGAATCAACTTAAGGAAATCCTTCAATCAGCAATGGGAATCGATGAAGTTGAAATAATGGTTAATTTAGATGCCACAGAATCAAAGGTATATGAAAAAAATACCACTACCCAAACCCAGTTTACAGATGAAACTGATCGGGAGGGGGGGAAAAGAAAAGTAGAAGATACTTCAAAAGACGAGCAGCTTGTTATTACTCGAAATGGTGATACAGAAACACCTGTTATTATCAAGACGAAAAAGGCTGAAGTTCGAGGAGTATTGGTTGTGGCAGCTGGTGCAGAAAACATAAAAGTAAAAACGTCAATTGTTGAAGCAGTAACAAGAGTATTGGATGTTCCAACTCACCGTGTATCCGTATTACCAAAGAAAAAACCTAAGGGGGAATAATAAATGTTATTAAAAAAGCAAACTGTATGGTTATTAACAATGTTAAGTTTAGTGGTTGTATTATCAGTGTATTATGTAACATCACCTGAGAACAAAACTGACAATCTAGCATTTGTGGAAAATGACAAGGAAACTGCAGCAGAAGAAACTAAAGCAGAAGAGTCTAAAGCAACTGAAACAGGTACTGAGGAAGCCGAAGATGGAACAGTAATCTCAAGCATTCAAAGCGATGAGCTATTCGCTACACTTCGTCTAGAAATGGATGAGCAACGAAGCAAGTTAATTGAGCAACTTCAAACTACAATGGCTGCAACTGATGTATCTGCAGAACAAAAGAGCAAAGCGTATGACCAAATGATCGAAGTTCAAGCTGCTTCTTCTAAGGAGAGAGTATTAGAAACTCTTATCCTAGCAGAATCTAAAGAGTATAAAGATGTATTAGTGAGAGCTGATGGAGACAAAGTGAAAATCGTAGTAAGATCTGAAAAGCATTCTGCTAAAGAAGCAAACAAGATCATTCAACTTGTTAGAGAAGAACTAGGTGCTAAGCAAGTCGCAGTTGAGTTCTCTAAGAAATAATCAAAAAAGAAGTGGGAGACTCCCACTTCTTTTTTAGTCTTCTTTATAAAGCTGTAAGAGCTGGTGTATAGCTTTGTCTGTAGTGGTAATTGAATCTACTAGATTTAGTTGACTTTCAGTTTGAAACTGAACACCAGACGATAGCTCTTGCAATGTTGCACTAGCTTCTTGTAAAACGGAAGCAAAGTCATTGACAGCTTCTCCAATTGTATTAGAAGAATCGTGAATGGTTGCAGTTAATGTATTGTATTGATTGATATGATCCTTCAGCTCGACCACTGAATTACGTATATGACGGAACGCGGTGCTAGTCGCTTGAACAGCCTCTACATTACCTTTCAGCTGGTGTGAAGTATCTTCAATTTCAACCTTCGTTTGCATTGTTTGACTTGTAACTTCCTCTAAATTTTTTGATATTTGCGAAGCAGAGGCACCTGCTAATTCTGCTAGCTTTCTTACTTCTTCTGCTACAACTGCAAATCCTTTTCCGGCCTCGCCTGCCCGTGCAGCTTCAATAGAGGCGTTTAAAGCTAGTAGGTTTGTTTGAGTAGCTATATCTTGTATGGATTTAGAAAAACTTGTTGTTTCATTTACCTTTACAGTTAGTTCATTCATTTTTTTAACAGTAACCAACATGCGCTCGTGGAAAGAAGTCATTTTTTCTAGAAGGTCCGTTACTCGATTTTCGCCTTCTTCAGAAATTTTACTTGTACCTTCTGAATGTTGCTTTAATTGCTCCACTGCTACAACTAATTGATGGACCATTTGATTTGTTTCTTCTAATGTAGAATTTATGTCATGGACCGTTTCATTTTGAGAGTGCATTGTAGATGCCATCTCTTCAATACTAGCCGACATATTAACCGAAGCTAGCTGACTTTGTTCACTTTCTTCTCTCACATTTTTAAAGTTATTTGATAAAATAGCTGTGCTTTCTTGTAATATATTCTTTCTCTCACTATTTTCAGCAACCAATTGTGCTGCTTTTTCTTGAGCAGAAACGATATTTTGAGAAAGGAGTTTGGATAGTTTTAATTGAAAGAATAATAGAATCGACACTAATGCATACATTAAAAAGATCGTTCCGTAGTTTTTCGTTTCTAATGGAAGCTGGGTTGAGAACAATGATGTATAAACAATTAATATCGCAAGCCCAAGGCTAGTTCCGTATAAAAGGATTCCAACGTGCATATAAAGGGCAGAAACTGCAACGATAAAAAACACAATGACGAAAGCGGAAGGTGAAACACTGGTTGCCATAATCGTATATAAAACAATAGCTACTAATGAGACTGCAAGATAAGGGATAAATCTAGTTGCCTTTTTGGTATAATGTAAAATTGAAACAAGTAGTACACCGAGACCACCACCGATTAATATCGATAAAATAAGAATAAGTTCTTTTTGTAATAAAAAATCAACGAGTGTTGCAAGTAACACAGAAACGAAGGTGGCTTTTACAATTAAACCATTTTTCCTGTGCAAGTCCTCCTCAAATAATGCTCGAACAGATTGCGTTTCCAATGAAATCCCCCTTTGTATATAATCTTTAGTTTGTTAAAGAGCTTTGTTGATATTCTTGTAATGGTACGTGCGAGCCTATTACAGAGGTCTGTTTTCAAGACAAACAAGTAAAGCATGTTTCATACGTAAATCAACAAACACGATTAACAAAGTGTAAAATGTGGAAAAGTGATACTGGCTTAAAAGAAAAATTCTTTCTAATTCGTCAAATTCCTCTTTTTTTATACATAATTTTATACAAGTTAAACAAACTTTTCTAAGCGCTTTCAAAAAAAAAAGAATTTAAGGTAGCAATTTACTACCATTTTCTTATAGAATACATAGTAGGACAAACTTTTAGTAGCAGACTATAATTTCTCGTCATAAAAGTTTGTCTATAATGAAAAGTTACTATCTGTAACTTGTTAATTAGGTAAAGGAGAGATCATTGTGTTAAAAATTCAAGAAATTCGTGAATTAATAAAGCTAATTAATAGTTCATCCATTGATGAATTTAGTTATGAACATGAAGGCTCAAAAATTAAATTAAAGAAGAATAAGGATGTTGTAACGACAGTCGTTCCTCAAGTTGAACAAAAACAAGCAGCAGTGGCTGTGGCCGAGCCAGCTCCAACAGTAGCAACACCTGCCCCTGTTCAAGTAACATCACCGGTACCAACAGAAGCAAAGGCAACTGAAGTAGATGCAAATTTACATAAGATTGTATCTCCAATGGTAGGTACGTTTTATGCCTCACCTAATCCTGATTCTCCTGCGTATGTAAAAGTGGGAGATAAAGTAGGGAAAGAGTCTGTTGTATGTATCGTAGAAGCAATGAAATTATTTAATGAAATTGAAGCAGAAGTATCTGGTCAAATTGTTGAAGTACTAGTGGAAAATGGACAATTAGTCGAGTACGGACAACCGTTGTTTCTTGTAAAGCCAGAATAAGGAGCGATTCCGATGATAAAGAAACTATTAATCGCAAATAGAGGAGAAATAGCTGTACGTATTATACGTGCATGTAAAGAGTTAGATATTGAAACAGTTGCAGTTTATTCAGAAGCTGACCGTGACGCATTACATGTGCAACTAGCAGACGAAGCTTACTGTATTGGACCTACTCCATCAAAGGACAGCTATTTAAATTTCACCAATATAATTAGTGTTGCGACACTTACTAGCTGTGATGCAATCCATCCAGGTTATGGGTTTCTAGCAGAAAATGCTGACTTTGCAGAGATATGTAGAGAATGTAATATTAAATTTGTTGGTCCATCTCCAGAGGCTATTACAAAAATGGGGACAAAGGACATCGCAAGAGAAACGATGCGTGAGGCTGGAGTTCCAATCGTTCCAGGATCTAAAGGGATTGTTGAGAACGTAGAAGAAGGCATTAAACTTGCAAATGAAATGGGTTACCCTGTTATAATAAAAGCAACTGCAGGTGGCGGTGGTAAAGGAATACGTGTCGCCAAAAGTGAAGAAGATCTTATTAAGGGTATTCGTACCACTCAGCAGGAAGCTGCTGCAGCATTCGGTAATCCAGGCGTATATATTGAAAAGTACATTGAAGATTTCAGACACGTTGAAATTCAAGTACTAGCCGATGAACACGGGAATGTCATTCATTTAGGTGAACGTGACTGTACAATCCAACGTCGCTTACAAAAGCTCGTAGAAGAAACTCCTTCTCCAGCTCTAACTTCAGAAATTAGGGAACAAATGGGTGAAGCAGCTGTAAAGGCAGCTCAAGCTGTAAACTATTCAGGTGCAGGGACGATTGAGTTTATTTACGACCATCATAAACAAACCTTTTATTTCATGGAAATGAATACTCGAATTCAGGTCGAACATCCAGTTACGGAAATGGTTACTGGAGTCGATTTAATTAAGGAAATGATTAAAGTAGCTTCAGGAGAAAAGCTTTCAATTAAACAAGAGGATGTCGTTTTTAATGGTTGGGCAATAGAATGTCGTATCAATGCTGAAAACCCACATAAAAATTTTATGCCATCAGCAGGTAAAATTGAAATGTATTTACCTCCAGGAGGATTTGGGGTTCGTGTTGATTCAGCAGCATATCCAGGATATGTAATTCCACCTTACTACGATTCCATGATTGCAAAGCTAATCACGTATGGTCCTACTAGAGAAGAAGCAATAGCTCGAATGAAGCGTGCTCTTGGAGAGTTTGTAATTGAAGGAATTCACACTACAATTCCATTCCACTTACAGCTAATGGATCATGAAAAATTTATTGATGGTGACTTTAATACGAAGTTTCTAGAAATATATGAGGTCTTAAAGTAGTAAACTATAATCAGGAGGTGTCAATATGACTGAGAACAGAACGTTAGAAATGGATCATGGACATACTAGTCTTGGCAAGGTGGAGATTGCTCCTGAAGTAATTGAAGTTATTGCAAGTATTGCGTCTAGCGAAGTAGAAGGTGTCGCTTCAATGCGAGGAAACTTTGCTTCTGGTGTTGTTGAAAGACTAGGGAAGAAGAACCATGGTAAAGGTGTAAAGGTTGAACTGAATGAAGAAGGCATTAGTGTTGATGTATATGTTGTCATGAACTTTGGAGTATCCATTCCAACAGTTGCAAAAAACATTCAAGATAACATTAGGCAAGCATTAATGACAATGACAGCCTTAGAAGTAGATGAAGTCAATATCCATGTTGTAGGGGTGCAATTTGAAACTCCGAAAGTGGAAGCTGAAATTGAGCAAGAATATTAATTCTAATAAATATTTGCTAAAACCAAAGGATTTCCTTTGGTTTTTTTATTTTCATTTAGGAATGATGTATAATCGAATCATAAAAATATCGTAGGTTTTGTACCAATTCACCAAATTTATGTTATGATTTCTTTTAGCGATTAAGGAAAGAATCATAATAAAGTAATTTTTATATGGAAGTATTGGTGGTAAACCTTAACTTACAGAATTTTGTCTTTTTTACATAACACCTTTACTGATTTAAGGAGTCGTAAATAATGAAACGTAGAACTGCTAGAGAAAAAGCGTTACAAGCTTTGTTTCAATTAGATTTAAATGAACAAGAGCCTACAGTTGCAATTGAACATGTATTAGAAGGAAAAGGATCAGATGAGTTTTTAGAAAAGCTTGTGTTAGGGGCAACAGAACACCAGCAGGAAATTGATGAATTGTTAAAAGGAAGCTTAGAAAATTGGTCATTAGATCGAATTGGCAATGTTGATAGGGCCATCCTTAGATTAGCTGTATATGAAATGAAATTTGAAGAATCGATACCAGAGAATGTAAGTATTAATGAAGCCATAGAGCTTGCGAAAATTTTTGGGGACGATGATTCAAGTAAGTTTATTAACAGTGTCTTATCCAAAGTAAAAGGACAATTAGCTTAAAGTTGTCTTACAAGGTTTGGGGAGAGGGAAATGTCAAAACCACGTTACTTAACAGTAACTGCATTAACTAAATATATAAAAAAGAAATTCGAGGTCGACCCACACATGCAGGATGTATTACTAAAAGGGGAACTCTCGAATTTTAAGCAGCATAGTCGTGGACATATGTATTTTACAATTAAAGATGAAAATGCACGTATTCAAGCAGTTATGTTTCAAATGAATAATCGTCATATAAAATTTCAACCAGAAAACGGAATGAAGGTGCTCATTCGAGGTGAAATTACCGTTTATGAGCCGAATGGTAACTATCAAATGTATGTGACCGAGATGGAGCCTGACGGAATTGGAAGTTTATTTTTAGCCTATGAAGAACTAAAGAAAAGATTAGAACAAGAAGGATTGTTTTTACCTAAATATAAAAAGACTATTCCAAAATTCCCTCGCAAAATCGGTGTAATCACTTCGCCAACTGGGGCGGCAGTTCGGGATGTCATCACAACCATTAAAAGAAGATTTCCAATCGGACAAGTCATCGTTATTCCAACCCTAGTTCAAGGTGAGTACGCAGCCCCGTCGATTGTGAAATCCATTGAAAGAGCGAATAGTATCGGGGATTTCGATGTTTTAATTGTTGGGCGTGGTGGAGGTTCAATCGAAGAGTTATGGGCGTTTAACGAAGAACCTGTAGCACGTGCGATTTTTAAGTCGAGTATTCCGATTATTTCAGCTGTTGGTCATGAAACAGATTTTACGATTGCAGATTTTGTAGCAGATTTACGTGCACCTACACCAACTGCAGCTGCTGAGCTTGCGGTGCCTCATATTGAAGAACTTTTAGAAAGAGTAACTCAAAGGAAAGCAAGGTTAATGAGGGCGATAAAGGAAAAGGTCGTATCTGAGAAAAACCGCCTTGGTCATTTACAACGATCGTATGCTTTCCGTTATCCGAAGCAATTGCACCAGCAAAAAGAGCAACAATTGGATCGGGCAGTAGACAGCCTTCAACGAGAAGCGAAGCGATTACTAGAACGTAAGCACCATCAACTTGTCACTCTGCATACAACGTTGAGTCATTTTCATCCAGCATCACAAATTAAGTTTCAAACTGAACGGTATGAACGAGCAACCAAACAAATGGCTAAAATAATGAAGGCGACACTAGAACGAAAAGAAACCCAATTTTCATCTGTCATTTCAAAACTAGAAGCGTTAAGTCCGTTGAAAATCATGGATCGCGGATATAGTCTAGTCTATCAAAAAGAACAGGAATCACTTGTAAAATCAATTGAACATGTAACAACAGGTGATGCCATTTCAGTTCAACTTCAAGATGGAATAATCGATTGTCATGTTGAAGGGGTTAGGAGGAAGGATTAAAGTGAGTAAAGAAAAGAAAATGTCCTTTGAAGAGGCAATGGATCAATTAGAACAAATTGTTGAAAAGCTTGAAGAAGGAGATGTTCCATTAGAAAAGGCGATTGCTTATTTTCAAGAGGGAATGTCGCTTTCTAAAATTTGTCATGACAAGTTAAAGACAATTGAAAAGCAAATGGATCAACTTTTGCTTGATAATGGGGAACTCCAGCCTTTTCAAATTCAGGAGGATGAATGATAGGTGAGTGGCATTAATTTTCAATCCTTTAGTCAATCGTATAAACAGAATATCGAGTCATCTTTAATAATGACGCTAAACACTCTATCTGCTCCTTCTAACTTGCTTGATGCGATGAACTATTCCCTGCAAGCTGGAGGGAAGCGTATAAGACCATTATTATTATTCGCAACCTTAAGTGCATTTAATAAAAATCCAAAGCTAGGCTTGCCTGTAGCTACTGCCATTGAAATGATTCATACCTATTCATTAATACATGATGACTTACCTAGTATGGATAACGATGATTTAAGGAGAGGTAAGCCGACAAATCATAAAGTTTACGGCGAAGCATTAGCCATTTTAGCAGGCGATGCTCTTCTGACCTATAGCTTTCAGTTATTAGCGGAGTTAAACGATTCAGCGATTACGGATATGATAAAACTTAAACTCATTCAACAATTAGCTATTGCAGCTGGACCTGAAGGAATGGTTGGTGGCCAGGTTGCAGATATGGAAGGGGAAAATAAATCTCTAACCATCCATGAATTAGAGTACATTCATGAGCGTAAAACGGGTAAATTGCTAGAGTATTCTATTATTGCCGGAGCCTTGCTCTCAGAGGCAACAGAAGAGCAATTGAAGATTCTTAGAGAGTTTTCCCGCCATTTAGGATTAGCATTCCAAATTCGTGACGATATTTTAGATATAGAAGGAACCGTTGAGGAAATTGGTAAACCTGTTGGTAGTGATATCACCAATCGGAAGAGTACGTATCCTTCAGTGCTAACACTAGATGGTGCAAAGGAAAAACTAAACTACCATATTACTCGGGGTAAAGAGCTTTTACATGAAGCAAATATTCAACATAATTACTTAGAACAAATTTGTGATCTTATTGCCCTTCGAAACAACTAAAGCTATGATAAAGGAAGGGTAGTACCATTTTGAGGGTGTGAAAAAAATTCAGGCATTCCTCAAAATCAATTTGACAGGAAAGTGAGTGATTTCGTTTGGATCTCACAACGATAAAGGACCCATCCTTCTTAGAGGATCTCACAATAGAAGAATTAGAAAATTTAAGTGAAGATATTAGAAATTTTCTTATAGATGTAACTTCAAAAACTGGTGGCCATATTGGGCCGAATCTTGGTGTAGTTGAATTAACGGTTGCCTTGCATAAGGTGTTTGATAGTCCAAAGGATAAATTTTTATGGGATGTTGGACATCAATCATACGTACATAAGATTCTAACTGGGCGTACCGGGCAGTTTGAAACGTTAAAAAAATATAAAGGTTTATCAGGTTTCCCGAAACGTAGTGAAAGTGAGCATGATGTTTGGGAGACAGGCCATAGCTCTACATCATTATCTGCAGCAATGGGAATGGTCATTGCAAGAGATATAAAAGGAACTGATGAGTACATTCTTCCAATTATCGGTGACGGTGCTCTTACTGGTGGAATGGCATTAGAAGCATTGAATCATATCGGACATGAAAAGAAAGATATGATCGTCATTTTAAATGATAATGAAATGTCGATTGCTCCTAATGTTGGAGCACTTCACAATATATTAGGACGTCTACGTACAGCAGGTAAGTATCACTGGGTGAAGGATGAGTTAGAATATATTCTTCGTAAAATCCCTGCAGTAGGCGGAAAGCTTGCAGATGCAGCAGAACGAATCAAAGATAGCATGAAATATTTACTCGTTTCAGGTGTGTTCTTTGAAGAGTTAGGCTACACCTACTTAGGTCCGGTTGACGGGCATAACTATGAGGCTTTATTAGAGAATTTACAATATGCAAAGAAAACAAAAGGTCCAGTGTTAGTCCACGTTATAACCAAAAAAGGAAAAGGCTATCACCCTGCAGAATCTGATAAGATCGGTACTTGGCATGGTCCTGGACCATATAAAATTGATTCTGGTGATTTTATTAAACCAGCGAGTAGCCCACCTGCTTGGAGTAAGGTTATTAGTGAAACAGTACGTAAAGTTGCAAGAAGTGATAAACGTGTCGTTGCCATTACCCCAGCGATGACTGTTGGGTCGAAGCTAGAAGGTTTCGGACAAGAATTCCCAGATCGACTATTTGATGTAGGAATTGCTGAACAACATGCTGTTACAATGGCAGCTGGTTTAGCGACACAAGGTATGAAGCCATACTTAGCAATCTACTCCACGTTCCTTCAACGAGGATATGATCAAGTAGTTCATGATGTTTGCAGACAAAATTTAAATGTATTCTTTGGAATTGACCGTTCAGGACTCGTTGGAGCAGATGGAGAAACGCATCAAGGTGTATTCGATATATCATTTTTAAGACATGTACCGAATCTTGTGTTAATGATGCCGAAGGATGAGAATGAAGGGCAGCATATGGTCAATACAGCTATACAATATGATGACGGACCAATTGCTTTAAGATATCCAAGAGGTAATGGCCTAGGCGTTGAAATGGAAGAAGAATTAAAAACAATTCCAATCGGCACATGGGAAGTACTACAGGATGGAACAGACTTTGCTATTTTGACGTTTGGTACAACAATTCCGATGGCTTTAGAGGCTGCTGAAAGACTTGCACAAGAAGGAATATCTGTAAAAGTTGTGAATGCAAGGTTTATTAAGCCTTTTGATGAGAAGATGTTAATGGATTTATTGGAAGAGGATATGCCGTTATTAACAATTGAAGAGTCAATGCTTCAAGGAGGTTTTGGTAGTGCGGTATTAGAATATGCACATGACCATGGCTTCCATCAAGCAAAAATTGATAGAATGGGCATCCCTGATGTTTTTGTGGAGCATGGAAGTGTAAATGAGTTGTTAGAAGAAATTGGCTTAACAGTGGAAGCGGCTGTAACAAAGATTCATGCAATTCATTCTAAACTTCAAAAAAGGGCTTAACGAGAAATGGCAAATAAGAAAGAACGCTTAGATGTATTATTAGTTGAACGAGGATTAATTGAAACGAGAGAAAAGGCTAAAAGATCCATAATGGCAGGATTAGTGTATTCCAATCAGCAAAGACTAGATAAGCCAGGTGAAAAAATTGATCGTGAACTGCCCTTAGAAGTTAAAGGAAAGCTCATGCCGTATGTAAGTAGAGGTGGTTTGAAGCTTGAAAAGGCTTTAAAAGATTTTGATTTATCAGTTTCTGATAAAATTATGATTGACATCGGTTCTTCTACTGGCGGATTTACCGACTGTGCACTTCAAAATGGTGCTGAACTATCGTATGCTGTTGACGTTGGGTATAACCAATTAGCCTGGAAACTTAGACAAGATGAACGTGTTGTTGTCATGGAACGAACGAACTTCCGATATGCGAAGCCTGTGGACTTTGTAAAAGGACTCCCTCACTTTGCTACAATCGATGTCTCGTTCATTTCTCTTCGCATTATCTTACCAGTCCTTAAGACAATACTAGTTCAAAATAGCGATATTATTGCATTAGTTAAGCCTCAATTTGAGGCTGGGAAAGAACAGGTTGGAAAAAAAGGGATAGTGCGTGATCCGAAAACACATATTGATGTACTAGACGATATGATTGAATTTGTTGTCCGTGAAGGCTACACAGTTAAAAATTTGACGTTCTCACCTATCACAGGTGGAGATGGGAATATTGAATTTTTAATGCATCTTCATTGGGCAGGAGAAGAGCAAGGAAGTAACCTTTTACAACAAACATCAGAACAGGTTGTAAAAGACGCTCATACTGAATTGAAGAAACAGAAATCTGAACAACAATAACGAAGAATAGCTCTATAATTGTAGGGGACACTCAAGATAAATATTGAGTGTCCCTTTTGCATTTTAAGAAATTTGTAGAATTTTGAAAGTGTTTTTCATATAAATACATGACAACTGCGCTTGCATCATTTAACATAAGGCTTAGAGAGAGTTCGTAGAAAAATTGAGGTGTTTTGGGTGAATAAAGGACAAAGGCATATAAAAATTAGAGAAATGATAACATCAAATGAAATTGAGACGCAGGACGAGCTTGTAGATTTACTAAGAGAAACTGGTTTTAATGTTACACAAGCAACGGTCTCTAGAGATATTAAGGAACTTCATCTCGTAAAAGTTCCTATGCTTGATGGTCGATATAAATACAGCCTGCCTGCAGACCAACGTTTCAATCCCCTACAAAAGCTAAAGCGGGCATTAATGGATGCTTTTGTAAAAATAGATTCTGCCGGACATATGCTCGTCATGAAAACATTACCGGGAAATGCAAATGCAATTGGAGCGCTAATAGACCATCTTGATTGGGGTGAGATATTAGGAACGATTTGTGGTGATGATACAATCTTAATCATTTGTAAAACACCAGAAGATACAGACGTAATAACCAATCGCTTCTTAGAAATGCTTTAATTACTTTATTTAAATAAATTGAGGTGGATTTATAATGCTCGCAGAGTTATCAATTCGCAACTTTGCCATTATCGAAGAGTTAACGATTTCCTTTAAAAAAGGACTAACTGTTTTAACAGGTGAAACAGGTGCAGGAAAATCAATCATTATTGATGCAATTGGATTACTTGTCGGTGGGCGTGGGTCAGTGGAATATGTTCGCCATGAGATGGAAAAAGCTGAAATTGAAGGGCTTTTCTTATTAGATAATCAAACACACCCTTGCTTTGAAAAGATGAATGAACTGGGTATAGAAGCTTCTGAAGGAATGATTGTATTACGTAGAGATATTTTAAAAAATGGGAAAAGTGTTTGTCGAGTGAACGGAAAGCTAGTGACATTAGGTATATTACGTGAAATAGGACAAACATTAATTGATATACATGGACAACATGAGCACCAAGAGCTGATGAATCAAGATGAACATATTTATCTGTTAGATCAATATGCATATGAAGCAATTTTTCCAGCATTAGAAGAATATCAACGATTATATAAAGATTATAATCAGTTAAATCACCAGTTGAAAAATTTAACCGAAAATGACCAACAGTTAGCTCATCGTTTAGATTTACTCCAATTTCAGCTTAATGAAATTACAAGTAGCCAACTTGAGCCTGGCGAAGATGAGCGACTAATGGAAGAAAAACATAAAATTTCGAATTTTGAGCGTATTTATCAGTCCGTCAATAGTGGTTATCACGCCTTGCACGGAGATCAAAAAGGGCTAGATTGGATTGCTATGGTAATGAATCAATTAGAGATGATCTCTGATTTAGACCCAAAATACAAGGAGTTATATGATTCAATCTCAACTAGTTTTTATCAACTTGAAGATGCATCTTACTCATTGAGAAATCAATTAGATAATCTTGAACACGATCCCAATCGATTAAATGTAATTGAAAGCAGATTAAGTGAGATTAATCAACTGCGTAGAAAATATGGGACAAAGGTTGATGAAATTCTTCAGTATGCTGCTAAAATCGAAGAGGAAATTGATGAAATAACGAACCGTGATTCTCATGTTCATAATGTACGTCAAAAGTTAGAATCAGTTCTTGAGGATTTGTTAGTAGAAGGACAAGTAATTTCTGAATTAAGAAAGAAATGGGCCTCGCTCTTAGAGGAAGCGATTTTAAGAGAATTGAAAGAGTTACACATGGAGAAATCTTCCTTCAAAATAATGGTGGAGCAAAAAGAGGGAAATGCGAATGATCCGATTGTAAATGGGAAAAATACGAAGCTACATAAAACTGGGTTTGATGAAGTGGAGTTTTACATTTCCCCAAACCCTGGAGAGCCTCTGAAACCATTAGCTAAAATTGCTTCAGGAGGAGAGCTTTCAAGAATTATGCTAGCGTTAAAGTCGATTTTCTCCAAACATCAAGGAGTAACTTCAATCATTTTTGATGAAGTGGATACTGGTGTAAGTGGAAGAGTAGCGCAGTCGATAGCAGAGAAAATCTATAAAGTATCTGTTGATTCACAAGTTCTTTGTATTTCTCACTTACCTCAAGTTGCTGCCATGGCCGATAGTCATTTATATATTCAAAAAGAAATGCACAATGAACGCACAAAGACGTCTGTTAAAGAATTAACGGATGAACAACAAATAAAAGAATTGGCCAGAATGATTTCGGGTGTAGAAATAACAGAACTTACTAAACAGCATTCTAAAGAGCTTTTAAGCCTTGCTACAAAGCTAAAACATCAAACAACTTGAAAAGCTATCCAAATTGGGTAGCTTTTTTTATAAAAGGAAAGTTATAAATGAAGTACGTAAAGGTAAAGTTATATATGTAGCCAAATATAAATGGTATGGTGTGGGTAGGAGCGAGGAGAGTGAAAATATGACAACAGAGATAATTAGAAAAATAATTGGCGCATTTCTCCTTGTTTCATTAGTTGCGATAGGATTTCTAAAACCGGTTCAAACGTATGTAGAAATACCGAAAGAGATTGTTTTGTTTGAGAATCAAAAGGAACAACTGTCCATTCCTGCCTCGGCAGCTGTAAAAGGGTTTCAGAACAATGAACAAATTGCCACAATTGCAGGAACAAATGAATCGCTTTCAATCGAAGGAACAGAAAGCGGGGATGGCGATATGATTGTTGAGATGGCTGGCTTTCCCATTAAAAAAGTTGATGTAAAGGTTTTAACTGATTTTAAAGTAATACCAGGTGGTCAATCGATTGGTGTTAAACTTAATTCTCAAGGAGTATTAGTAGTTGGGCACCATCAAATTGAAACAGAAAAAGGTAAGCAATCTCCAGGTGAAATAGCAGGTGTGCAGGTTGGAGATATAATTAAAAAAATAAATGGCGCACCAATTGAAAAAATGAGTGATGTTACACCTTTCGTACAGAGTGCCGGGAAAACTGGCGAGCCATTAGATTTAGTGGTTGTACGAGATGAAAAAGAAATCAAAACAAAGCTTGTGCCATTAAAGGATAAAAACGAGCATTCTTACCGAATTGGGCTTTATATTCGCGATTCTGCAGCTGGAATTGGGACAATGACCTTCTATCACCCTGAATCCAAGAAATATGGAGCACTCGGTCACGTTATCTCGGATATGGATACGAAAAAACCGATTGTAGTAGATGATGGTCAAATTATTCGATCGACCGTCACATCCATTCAAAAGGGTGCAAACGGAAGTCCTGGTGAGAAGCATGCACGATTCTCGTCAGAAAAAGAAGTGATCGGAAATATTACTCGAAATAGCCCGTTTGGAATTTTTGGTAAGCTTTCAAAGGATATGCAAAATGGCATTATGGATCAGCCATTACCAGTAGCTTTATCTCATCAAGTGAAGGAAGGACCTGCGCAAATATTAACAGTAGTTGATAACGATGAGGTACAATTATTTGATATTGAAATTGTAAGCACAGTTCCACAAAAATTTCCTGCTACAAAAGGGATGGTACTAAAAGTAACAGACCCCGAACTGCTTAAGAAAACAGGCGGTATCGTACAAGGGATGAGTGGAAGCCCGATTATCCAAGATGGAAAAGTTATTGGAGCTGTCACACATGTTTTTGTAAATGATCCTACTTCAGGATATGGTGTTCATATAGAGTGGATGCTTAATGAGGCAGGTTTAGATATATATGAAGAGTCATCAGAAGAGCGAAAGGCTAGTTAATAGCCATTTTCGCTCTTTTTTTCTTTTCTAAAATTATTTATACTGAAGGAGATAAAGATTATTCGACAAAATTGTGTTGTTATGACAAAAAAAGTCGAATAGACAAGTATAATGGAGAATAATAAATATTTCAACGTTTTTTTTATATTTTTTTTAAAAAATAGAGGAAATTTGGTTGCATTGTCGAAAACTTCATTTAGAATAGAAAATAGAAATCATAAATTATTCAAAATTTTAACCCTAATTATAAATCGGAAATAGGAGCGCTTTGATATAGAGTGAAACTGCAACGATTTAGGGAGTTGATGGTTTAAGTGCCATCCAATTGCTTATGTCTAACAAAATAATGTGAAAAGTTTCTTGAGGAGGAAGTATCGTGAAAAAGATTAAAGTTTGCTTAGTGGATGATAATAGAGAACTTATTGGACTTCTAGAAGATTATGTTTCAGCTCAAGATGATATGGAAGTGATTGGTGTTGCTTATAACGGTCAGGAATGCTTAAATTTACTCGAGGAACGTAATCCTGATGTATTAGTATTAGATATTATCATGCCTCATTTAGATGGTCTTGCTGTTCTGGAGAAGATGCGTGAAACAAGAACAGAAAAGATGCCTAATGTAATTATGTTAACTGCTTTTGGTCAGGAAGATGTAACGAAAAAGGCAGTTGATTTAGGTGCATCCTATTTTATTTTGAAACCGTTTGATATGGAACACCTTACAAACCAAATTCGTCAAGTTAGTGGTAATGGTGTATCTGCAATTAAGAGGCCTTTCTTCAGATCACATCAAGAACCATCAAAACCAAAGAATTTAGATGCGAGTATTACGAGCATTATCCATGAAATTGGTGTACCAGCTCATATCAAAGGATACCTATATTTACGTGAAGCAATCTCAATGGTTTACAATGACATTGAATTATTAGGATCAATTACAAAGGTCCTATATCCTGATATTGCCAAGAAATACAACACAACAGCAAGCCGTGTAGAGCGTGCAATTCGTCACGCGATCGAAGTAGCTTGGAGCCGTGGAAATATCGATTCGATTTCTTCTTTATTCGGATACACGGTAAGCATGTCTAAAGCAAAACCAACAAATTCAGAATTCATCGCAATGGTAGCGGATAAGCTTCGTTTGGAGCATAAGGCTTCTTGAGAGGGCGAGAAATAACACAAAACCACCGACTATTTGTTTAGTCGGTGGTTTTTATCTTTAGGCGCTTCCTAGAGCTATCAACTTGCTTAAAAACCCTCTTAAAATACATCCAATTATTTTGTATATACAAATAAATAAAATGACCTACTTTAGCGATAAATTATAGTGCGTGTTATTTACATTTTAATTGTTATGCGTATCGGCAAGTTTGTCTCGGTCACTAACAGACGGCGGTTCCTCGACCCAGCCTTTTTCGATGAGTAGATTCATACCGTCTTCTGCATAAAGTGCTATCTCGGTGATCATTCGTGCATATTGAGCAGCTAAATCACGTCGCTGCGCAACAGCAAAACCAGCACCGTAAAAACCAACTGCTGCAGATACTAGTGTCACAACATGATATAACATGAGTTTTTCAGAAAATGGCGCAATCGTTGAATTGGTTATTTCGCTATCTACTCTTCGAGGAGGCGGAAGGTTATCGTCGGTTAGCATTGTATTTAATATATCGAACTGTTTGTCGCAAACCTTATGTCCGCGTTGAAAATATGCGCGTACATCTTCCGTTTCAGTCACTTGACTAAATGCTAACTCTAAAACAATTTTGACGATATTTTTATACATATTATAGTAAATTCCGCTTATCTCAATAGCATTCAATGGTCTTCTTTGACCCAAAAATCCAGTTAAAAAACTTTGCTTTTCGATAAAATCAATACTTTCCTTTGGCGCAATATGGGGAGGACGACTAAAGATGCCCTTCGTTAGCAAGACGTCCATAATTCGATCGTAAAGCTCCATAGCCTCAGTGTTACACCCGATAAAGTATTTCCTCTGATCTGCACAAGTAGATGTTCCTACTGCACCCGCGTAGCCGGTCAATCCATGTAAGGTCATTACGTGGAAATATATGAGCATAAAAGTATCGGTAAAAAGTGGAGGAGCATCGTAGTTAACATCTAACTTAGTAAAACCTTTTGGTATAGGAAAGTTCTCTTTTCTTAAAAACTCTCTTATTTTAGATAGATGTTCTTTGGATAAAGATAAAGCGAATTCAAGAACCTCTTTTACATTAGGGTCTTTCACGGTCTTGATAAAGTAACTTGTTATCGCTGCCCCCATACTATCATTCATGTACTGTGTCCAAAGATTTGCAATTTCTGAAGATGATAACGGAACGGTGTGACTAATTTTTTTCATATTAACCTCTCTTATATACCGTTTTTCATCTGTTTAGTCTTTACCAGAATCAAGATAATTATATAAAAAAGTTGAATAGAAACGAATGACTCACAAAAATGACAAAAAGCTAGTACTTTATCTCGGAAAAGGTAAAGTACTAGCCAATTTTTTATGATTCTTCATTATTTGTTTCTTCTTTTGCAAGCTCCATCATTTTTTCTAATAAGATGTGTTGTGGCATATGCATGAGCTTTTCAATTGGTACACCAAGTTTTTCTGATAACCTGATTGCGGTTTCAGGTGAAATTTGTAATGGTCTCATTTTATTTCCTCCTTACTATAGTAGAATAAAGGAAGATATAAACATTCTCAAGCAATATAAAAGGGAGGGAATTAAATGACTAATATTTTCGGACATAGAGGTGCAGCGGGCACACACCCTGAGAATACAATGATTTCTTTTATGGAAGCAGAGAGAGTATTAGCTGATGGCATTGAGTTGGATGTTCAGTTAACGAGAGATGGAGAAATCGTTGTCATTCATGACGAAACCCTTGAGCGAACAACAACTGGAACTGGTTTTGTGAAAGATCATACTTTAAAGGAAATTCGGTCATTAGATGCAAGTTATAAGTTTCCTGATTACGGAGTATGTAAAGTACCTTCATTAGATGAAGTGTTTAACTGGGCACTTTCAAACTATCTTATCATCAATGTAGAGTTAAAGAATAGCGTTTTTCCTTATGATGGACTTGAAGAGAAGGTTATACAATTAGTGAGAACATATCATTATGAAAAACGAGTCATTATCTCCTCGTTTAATCATAAGAGCCTCGTAAAGTGCTTGAAGCTAGCTCCTGAAATAGAAGTAGGTGTACTTTTCCACGAAAAGAAGAAAAATCCTTGGGAATATGCGAGAAAATTAGGAGCAAACTCCATTCATCCAAATTATCGAGTAGTATCTAACTCTACAATTATAAAGTCACAAGAAAACGGTATTGCAGTCCGTCCATATACTGTTAATAAGTCGAAAGAAATGGAACGTCTTTTCTCCATTAACTGTGCTGCTATTATTACAGATTATCCTGAAAAGGCTGTTGCATTGAGAAATAAAAAAAGCTCTCGCTAAATTGAGAGCTTATTTACGTGGCATAAATTTCTTTTGAATTTTATTACGCTTGCGATCGCGATAAAATATAAAACTTCCGATTAAGTATAATCCACCACCAAGGCTTAGCACGCCAAGAAGTAATTGTAGGCCGAGAGAAGGAATAGGTGCTTGTAAGATCCCAAAAGACATATCTCTTATTAATTTTATTCCTAAGGCTGCTAGCCCTACTGGGATAAGTACTAGTATAAGTGCAATAAAACGTAACATAGCGTGTCCTTTCTAAACGGATATTGTTATTTCTTATTATAGTGGAAAAACGTCATGAGGGAAATTGCCAAAACTTACAATTCAGTGTACAATAATTATGTGCAATATTTTGCAATTAGGAGTGTCTAACTATGCAAAAAGTGTTATTAGTAGGAGCTGGAAAAGGTGGAACTGCTATACTCCGTCTCCTTAAGGAAACGGAGATAATGGAAATAGTAGCGGTTGTGGATATTAATAAAGAAGCTCCTGGCTTAGAATTAGCTAAAACATTAGGTATTGAAACGAGCACTAGCTGGGAAGTGTGCTTGACAGATGAAATCGATATTATCGTTGAAGCAACGGGAGATGAAGAAGTCTTTAGAGCAATTCGAGAAAAGCGTAGTCAAAAAACAGTTTTAATTCCGGGTACGGTTGCGCATTTCTTGTCAAAGTTGATTGAAGAGAAAGAGCTGCTAATTAATGAGTTAACTCATCAATCATATAAATATAATTTGATATTCAACTCTACTCATGACGGTATGATTGTAGTTGATATTGATGGTAAAATTATTTTGTTTAATCGAAGTGCCGAAAAAGTTACGGGGATAAAGAAAGAAGAAGCAATTGGACAAGACATCGAGAAAATAATACCTACTACTCAATTGCCAAGGGTGCTTCAAAGTCGCGAGATAGAGAAGAATAAAGAGTTATTGCTCGAAAACGGTAAAAAGGTCATAACGACGAGAATACCGATTGTAACAGATTCGGGTACGCTCCTTGGAGCATTTTCTGTCTTTAAAGATATTACAGAGGTTGTCAATTTAGCAGAAGAAATTACAAACTTAAAGGATATCCAAACAATGCTAGAGGCAATTATCCAATCTTCTGAAGAAGCAATCTCAGTTGTAGATGAAGAGGGTAAAGGGATTCTTATCAATCCAGCATATACGCGAATAACTGGGCTTACTAAAGAAAATGTTGTTGGTATGCCTGCAACAGCAGATATTTCTGAAGGTGAAAGTATGCACATGCAAGTCCTTCAGACAAGAAGGCCAGTTAGAGGAGCGAGGATGAGGGTAGGTCCTAATCATCGTGATGTTATTGTCAATGTTGCTCCTATTATCGTAGATGGTAAGTTGAAGGGTAGTGTAGGTGTTATTCATGACGTCTCAGAGATCCACTCGCTAACAAATGAATTAAAAAGAGCGCGACAAATTATTCGAACATTAGAAGCGAAATACTCGTTCGATGACATCATTGGAAGCGCAGAAGAAATGACGTTTGCCATTGAACAAGCAAAATTAGGTGCCAAAACTCCTGCTACAGTATTGCTAAGGGGAGAGTCAGGAACAGGAAAAGAGTTATTTGCTCATGCTATACATAATGGTAGTGATCGAAAATTCAATAAGTTTATTCGAGTAAATTGTGCAGCGATATCTGAATCACTATTAGAAAGTGAACTGTTTGGTTATGATGAAGGAGCCTTCTCCGGTGCTAAACGTGGCGGGAAAACTGGTTATTTTGAAGAAGCAAATAATGGGAGTATTTTTTTGGATGAAATTGGCGAACTATCAGCTGGAATGCAAGCAAAGCTTTTACGTGTTTTACAAGAACATGAAATTGTCCGAGTAGGGGGGACAAAGCCGATTCCAATCAATGTCCGTGTGATTGCTGCAACCAATGTTAATTTGGAAAAGGGAATAGCGAATGGAACATTTAGAGAGGATTTATACTATCGATTAAATCGCCTTCCGATTCATATTCCTCCTCTTAAACAACGAAAACAAGATATACCAAACTTGTGCCACTACTTATTACATAAAATAAACCAAGACTATGGTAGGGTCATTGAAGGGATCACTGAGGAAGCGTTGCGTTATTTAATGGAATATCATTGGCCGGGTAACGTTCGCGAACTTGAAAACATTCTAGGTAGAGCTGTTATTTACATGAAGCCGAATGAAACAAAAATAGAATTATCTCACATTCCTAAATTAGAGCCACAAGGGCAAACTAAAATAGACCAAGGACCGAATGAGATAAATGTTAGGACTCTTAATGATATGGTCGAAGAATTCGAAGCAAACATATTATCAAGGGTAATTCAACAGAATAATGGTAACAAAACGTTAACCGCTAAACAGTTAAATATTTCATTGCGAAGTTTATATTATAAACTAGATAAATATCATGTTTTGCAAAAGTGAGCATGCAATTTCTTTCACATCGTGCAGATATTTGCATGGTCGTTAAAATAAATGAAGCGTTTTCATTGAATGAAAAATTGGCATGATTCTTGCTTATATAATATATGGGTGCATATTTTGGTTAATCAGAATTTTTCTTTTGAATTTTTGAACAACCTAAGAAAAACTAGGGCGACCTACGACGCTAGCTGAGTATTCCTACTATCAAAAGGGGTTGAAGACAAACATGAAACTTAGCACACTCATTGAAAATGCAACCCGTTTTAATGGGAAGGTTGTTGCGGTTGCAGCAGCTGAGGATGAAGAAGTTATTGAGGCAGTACATTTAGCTTTGGAAAACAACCTCGCCTCTTTCCATCTATTCGGAAATGAAACTGAAATTAAAAGTTTGCTAACGAAGCATGGTATTGAGAAAAATGAACATATCGTGATTCACCATGCAAATACGAAGGCACGTGCAGCTGAATTGGCAGTTAAAGCAGTTAGTTCCAATGATGCAGATATTTTGATGAAAGGGAATATACCTACATCAACAATATTGAAAGCAGTATTAAACAAAGAATATGGGCTTAGAACTGGTAGTGTGTTATCACATGTCGCAGTATTCGAAGTACCTGGTTTTGATCAGTTGATTTTCGTTACTGATGCAGCTATGAATATTGCGCCAGACGTTCAGGAGAAAGCACAAATTGTACAAAATGCAGTAAATGTTGCGATTTCTATTGGAATTAGTAAACCAAAAGTTGCTCCTTTAGCAGCTGTTGAAGTGGTGAATCCTACTATGCAAGCAACGTTAGATGCAGCCATACTTAGTCAAATGCAAGTCAGAGGACAAATCACAGACTGCAAAGTCGATGGTCCGTTAGCACTTGATAATGCGGTTTCGTTAGAGGCAGCAGAGCATAAAGGGATTACTGGTGAAGTAGCGGGACAAGCAGATATTTTGCTAGTTCCTACAATTGAAGTTGGTAATGTATTATATAAATCATTAATTTATTTTGCGAAGGCGAAAGTCGGAGCGATGATCGCAGGAGCTAAGGCACCAATTGTATTAACATCTAGAGCAGACTCTGCTGAAAGTAAATTATACTCACTTGCATTAGCAGTTTGCTCTGTAGCAAATAAATAACTAAAAGGTAATCTGGGGAGGAAACGAAAATGGAATTATTCAAGTACATGGAAACTTACGATTATGAGCAGTTAGTATTATGTCAAGATAAAGAATCAGGCTTAAAAGCAATTATTTGTATTCACGATACAACATTGGGACCAGCTCTTGGCGGTACTCGTATGTGGACTTATGCATCAGAAGAAGCAGCGATTGAAGATGCCCTGCGTTTAGCAAAAGGAATGACTTACAAAAATGCAGCAGCAGGTCTAAACCTTGGTGGGGGAAAAACGGTTATTATCGGTGATCCACGTAAAGATAAGAACGAAGCAATGTTCCGTGCGTTTGGTCGCTATATTCAAGGCTTAAATGGTCGTTATATCACTGCTGAAGATGTAGGAACTACTGTAGCTGACATGGATCTTATTTATGAAGAAACTGAATTTGTAACAGGAATTTCACCTGCATTTGGTTCTTCGGGTAACCCATCACCTGTAACTGCTTACGGTGTATATCGTGGTATGAAGGCTGCAGCAAAAGAAGCGTTTGGTACAGACTCTTTAGAGGGTAAAGTGATTGCAATTCAAGGTGTAGGAAATGTTGCTTACAACTTATGTCGTCATTTGCATGAAGAAGGTGCAAGCCTAATTGTTACAGATATTAATAAAGAGGCTGTTGCAAGAGTCGTTGAAGAATTTGGAGCAAAAGCAGTAGATCCAGATGAAATTTATAGCGTAGATTGTGACATTTATGCACCATGTGCTTTAGGAGCTACCATTAATGATGAAACAATTCCGCAATTAAAAGCAAAAGTGGTTGCTGGTGCGGCCAACAACCAATTAAAAGAAGCTCGTCACGGAGATGTTCTACAAGAGATGGGTATTGTATATGCACCAGACTATGTTATTAACGCTGGTGGAGTAATTAACGTAGCGGACGAACTTTACGGATATAACCGTGAACGTGCAATGAAAAAAGTAGAAACAATTTATGACAACATTGAACGCGTAATTTCAATTTCAAAGCGTGATGGAGTTCCTACTTATGTAGCAGCAGACCGTCTCGCTGAAGAAAGAATCAACACAATGAAGAATTCTAGAAGCCAATTCCTACAAAACAATAAACACATTTTAAGTCGCAGAGTTGGACGTTAATCAATAAATTTTTTTAGATAGAGGTAAGCTTGAGGTGTGGGAGGACAAACATCAGGATCATGCATCATCCCACCTCTCACCTCACAAACCCTCTCTATTGGAGGAATCAACATTGCAAGAAAACGAATACCGAATTTTAGTTATTAATCCTGGCTCAACTTCCACAAAAATAGGTGTCTACTCAGATGAAGTATCAATCTTTGAGAAAACGATACGCCACGATGCAGAAACCATTTCTTCTTTTTCAAATATTATTGATCAATATGAATTTCGTAAGAACACAATATTGGAAACGTTAGATCATGAAGGAATTAATATTTCGAAGTTAAGTGCTGTTTGTGGTCGAGGCGGTTTACTTCGTCCTATTGAAGGCGGCACCTATGATGTAAACGATCAAATGCTCAAAGATTTGAGAAAAGGCTATTCGGGACAACATGCTTCAAACTTAGGTGGAATCATTGCCTATGAAATTGCAAGTGGATTAAATATCCCTTCTTTCATCGTTGACCCAGTGGTAGTAGACGAATTAGACCCTATCGCTAGAATATCGGGTGTTCCAGAAATAGAACGAAAAAGTATATTCCATGCGCTAAACCAAAAAGCGGTTAGCAGACGAGTAGCAAAAGAATTAGGCAAGCGTTATGAAGAGCTAAATTTAATCGTTACTCATATGGGTGGGGGAATTACCGTTGGTGTTCACAAACTAGGAAGAGTAATCGATGTAAATAATGGTCTTCATGGTGATGGGCCATTCAGTCCAGAACGTGCAGGAACCGTACCAGCCGGAGATTTAGTATCACTTTGCTTCTCTGGCGAGTATTACCGAGATGAAGTAATGAAAAAATTGGTTGGTCAAGGTGGACTTGTTGGATATCTAGGAACGAATGATGCGGTAAGAGTTGAAAAAATGATTGAAGCAGGGAATGAAAAAGCCAAACTTGTGTATGAAGCAATGGCCTATCAAGTTGCAAAAGAAATTGGCTCTGCAGCAGCCGCATTAGCAGGTAAGGTTGATGCAATCATATTAACAGGCGGTCTCGCTTACGGTAAGGGATATGTGTCACTAATTACGGATCGAGTTAAATGGATTGCTGATGTAATTGTTCAACCAGGTGAAAACGAATTACAAGCATTAGCAGAGGGAGCTCTGCGTGTATTAAAAGGCGAAGAGAGAGCTAAAACCTATCCAGGCCTTGTGGATCAAATAGTTAAGGCTTAAAGGTGAAGGAGAGATGAAAACATGGCAACAGAATATGATGTAGTCATACTTGGAGGCGGAACAGGTGGATACGTAGCAGCTATCCGTGCTTCCCAATTAGGTAAGAAAGTGGCAATCGTCGAAAAAGGTAAGTTAGGTGGTACATGTCTACATAAAGGATGTATCCCTAGTAAGGCTCTTCTTCGTAGTGCAGAAGTATTTGCAACAGCTAAAAAAGGCGAGGAGTTTGGAGTTATTGCAAAAGAAGTAGCTCTAGATTTCACAAAGGTTCAAGAGAGAAAAGCGAAAATCGTAGAACAACTTCATAAAGGTGTTCAACACTTAATGAAGCAAGGGAAAATTGATGTTTATGAAGGATTAGGAAGAATTTTAGGACCGTCAATTTTCTCTCCAATGCCTGGAACAATTTCTGTAGAAATGAACAATGGTGAAGAAAACCAAATGTTAATTCCGAAAAATGTTGTAATCGCAACAGGTTCACGTCCAAGAACACTTCCAGGACTAGACATTGACGGTGAATTCGTTCTTTCTTCAGATGAAGCATTAGAACTTACAGAGCTTCCTAATTCTATTATTATTGTTGGTGGTGGAGTAATCGGGATTGAATGGGCATCGATGATGTCAGATTTCGGAGTTGAAGTGACGGTACTTGAGTATGCAGATCGCATCATTCCAACAGAAGACCGAGAAATTTCAAAAGAAATGCAACGTATCATGAAGAAAAAGGGAGTTAAAATTGTTACAAATGCGAAGGTACTTCCTGAAACATTGGAAAAAGGGAATGGTGTAACAATTAAAGCTGAACATAAAGGAGAGCAAAAATCCTTTACAGCTGAAAAAATCCTTGTATCTGTCGGACGTCAAGCAAATATAGAAGGTATTGGAATCGAGAATACAGAAATTCAAATAGACCGAGGCTTTATTGTTACAAACGAAAATTATCAAACAAAAGAATCACACATGTATGCAATTGGTGATGTAATTGGCGGACTTCAGTTAGCTCATGTAGCCTCACATGAAGGTATTACAGCTGTAGAGCATATCGCAGGTGAAAAGACTCATCCAGTTGACCCAACTCTTGTTTCAAAATGTATCTATAGTAATCCAGAAGCAGCTAGTGTTGGTCTAACAGAAGATGAAGCAAAAGAAAAAGGTTATAAAGTGAAAACTGGAAAGTTTTTATTTAAGGCAATTGGAAAGGCACTTGTTTATGGCGAGTCAGATGGATTTGTAAAGCTTGTTGTTGATGAAGAAACAGACGATTTATTAGGTGTTCATATGATTGGTCCACACGTAACTGATATGATTTCTGAAGCTGGCTTAGCAAAAGTACTTGACGCGACTCCGTGGGAAATCGCTCATACGATCCATCCGCATCCAACCTTATCAGAAGCAATTGGTGAAGCAGCGCTTGCTGTTGAAGGAAGAGCAATTCATTCATAATTTTAGAATCTATGGAGGTAGGTAATCCTGCCTTCATCTACATATTTTATTAGGGGGTATCCATATGACTGAGAATCGTCATCAAGCCTTAGGTTTAAGTGATGAGACTGTTTTAGAAATGTACGAAACAATGCTACGTGCTCGTAAGATTGATGAGCGTATGTGGTTATTAAACCGTGCAGGTAAAATTCCATTCGTAATTTCTTGTCAAGGGCAAGAAGCTGCACAAGTTGGTGCTGCATTTGCGCTTGATCGTGAAAAAGATTATGTACTGCCATACTACAGAGATATGGGTGTTGTATTAACATTTGGAATGACTGCAAAAGAATTAATGTTATCAGCATTTGCAAAGGCGGAAGATCCAAACTCTGGTGGCCGACAAATGCCTGGTCACTTTGGTCAAAAGAAAAACAGAATCGTAACAGGTTCATCTCCGGTTACAACACAAGTCCCACACGCAGTTGGTGTTGCTCTGGGTGGAAGACTAGAAGGAAAAGACTTAGTAACGTTTGTAACGTTTGGTGAAGGTTCTTCTAACCAAGGAGATTTCCATGAAGGTGCAAACTATGCTGCAGTACACAAACTACCTGTTATCTTCATGTGTGAGAATAACAAGTACGCGATCTCTGTTCCATATGAAAAGCAAGTAGCATGTGAGAACATCTCTGATCGTGCAATCGGGTATGGTATGCCTGGTATCACAGTTGATGGTAATGATATTTTAGAAGTATACAAAGCTGTAAAAGAAGCGGCAGACCGTGGTCGCCAAGGTGAAGGTCCAACTCTAGTAGAAACAGTATCTTATCGATTAACTGCTCACTCAAGTGACGATGATGATCGTATATATCGTACAAAAGAAGAAGTAGAAGAAGCAAAGAAGAAAGATGGCTTATTCGCTTTCGAACTGTATCTACAAGAAATCGGACTATTAACAGAAGAAAAATTGAATGAAATTCAAGAAAAAATTAAAAAAGAAGTAGAAGAAGCAACAGACTACGCAGAAAATGCTCCATACGCAGAGCCAGAGCATGCTTTAAAGCATGTATATGCTGAGTAAGAGGGGGAAGAGAGATGCCAGTAATTTCATATATTGATGCTGTAACAATGGCGATTCGTGAAGAAATGGAAAGAGATTCAAAGGTTTTCACTTTAGGTGAAGATGTTGGTCTTAAGGGTGGAGTTTTCAAAGCAACACATGGTCTATATGATCAATTCGGAGAAGACCGTGTAATTGATACACCGTTAGCTGAGTCAGCAATTGCAGGTGTAGCAATCGGTGCAGCAATGTATGGAATGAGACCAATTGCTGAAATGCAATTCGCTGATTTCATTATGCCTGCAGTTAACCAAATCATTTCAGAAGCTGCAAAAATCCGTTATCGTTCGAACAATGATTGGAGCTGTCCGCTTGTTGTACGTGCACCATACGGTGGTGGAGTACACGGTGCTTTATATCACTCTCAATCAGTAGAGGCTGTATTTGCGAATCAACCCGGGTTGAAAATCGTAATGCCTTCAACTCCTTATGATGTAAAAGGGTTATTGAAAGCAGCAATTCGCGACGAAGATCCTGTTTTATTCTTTGAACATAAGCGTGCTTACCGTTTAATAAAAGGTGAAGTTCCAACAGATGATTATGTACTACCAATCGGTAAAGCAGATGTAAAGCGTGAAGGTGAAGACGTAACTGTTATTACATATGGTCTATGTGTACACTTCGCACTTCAAGCTGCTGAAAAACTTGCAAGTGACGGTATTTCTGTTCATGTATTAGATTTACGTACTGTATATCCACTTGATAAGGAAGCTATTATGGAAGCAGCATCGAAAACAGGTAAAGTACTTCTTTTAACAGAAGACAATAAAGAAGGAAGTATTATGGGTGAAGTTTCTGCGATTATCGCTGAGAATTGCCTATTCGATTTAGATGCACCAATTAAACGCTTAGCAGGACCAGACGTTCCGGCTATGCCTTATGCTCCAACAATGGAAAAGTATTTCATGATTAATCCAGATAAAGTCGAAAAAGCATTACGTGAACTTGCTGAATTTTAATTAACGTACGGGTAAAGGAGGTCATCTCGATTGGCTATTGAAAAAATTACGATGCCACAGCTTGGTGAAAGTGTTACCGAGGGAACAATTAGTAAATGGCTCGTGTCACCAGGAGATAAGGTAAACAAGTACGATCCTATTGCAGAAGTTATGACAGACAAAGTAAATGCTGAAGTGCCATCTTCATTTACTGGGACAATTAAAGAACTTATTGCAGCAGAAGATGAGACGTTACCAGTCGGTGCTGTAGTATGTACGATTGAAGTTGGAGGAGGGGAAAGCACACCTGTTGTAGAAACACCAGTTGCTGAACCTTCATCTGCACCCGCATCCGCAGAAACAATCACACCATCTGCAGATCAATCAAATAAGCGTCGTTATTCACCGGCTGTTCTTCGTTTAGCGCAAGAAAATAATATTAACCTTGAACAATTAACTGGTACAGGAGCGGGTGGACGTATTACTCGTAAGGATGTTCAACTAGTGATTGAATCAGGTCAAATTCCAACACCTGCTGCTAAGAAAGAAGAAACAGTTGCGCCAGGTACACCAGCAGTTGAAACTACTGTACCATCAGCATCTAGTAAGCCAGCTGCTGCACCGGTAAATGTGCCAACAATGCCAGGTGACATTGAAATCCCAGTGTCGGGTGTTCGTAAAGCAATTGCAGCAAATATGCTACGCAGTAAGCATGAAGCTCCGCACGCTTGGACAATGGTAGAAGTTGATGTGACAAACCTTGTGAATTATCGTAATTCTATTAAGAATGAGTTTAAAACTAAAGAAGGCTTTAATTTAACGTTCTTTGCATTCTTTGTAAAAGCAGTTGCACAAGCTCTTAAAGAATTCCCACAAATTAATTCAATGTGGGCTGGCGATAAGATTGTTCAAAAGAAAGACATTAACATCTCAATCGCAGTTGCAACAGATGATGCGCTTTTCGTACCAGTTATTAAACATGCAGATGAAAAGACGATTAAAGGTATTGCTCGCGAGATTACAGAGTTGGCAAACAAAGTTCGTGCAGGTAAGCTAAAGTCTGATGAAATGCAAGGTGGAACTTTCACTGTTAACAACACTGGGTCATTTGGTTCTGTCCAATCAATGGGTATCATTAATTACCCACAAGCAGCGATTTTACAAGTTGAATCTATTGTAAAACGCCCAGTTGTTATGGATGGTGGAATGATCGCGGTTCGTGATATGGTAAATCTCTGCCTATCTTTAGATCACCGAGTACTTGACGGTTTAGTTTGTGGACGTTTCCTTGCAAGAGTGAAGGAAATTCTAGAGAACACTACAAAAGAAAATACTTCTGTTTACTAATAAAAATAGCAGTCCGATTCATTAAATCGGACTGCTTTATTTTATATACAAAGATTTCATTGTAATATCATTTATTACAGCACTTTTTCTGCAATAGATCTTCCAGCTTTACACCCTGTAAATAAACATCCACCGAGAAATGTTCCTTCGAGTTCCGATATTCGCAAACTCCTCATCCTCCAAAACTAGAAGCTTCCCAGCCGCATATAAACCTGGAATAGCGTTTCCAATAGAGTCAAGTACACGTCCTGATAAATCGGTTTGCAAACCACCTAATGTTTTGCTACTAACAATATGTAATCGCTCAGCAATAAGAGGTCCATTTTTAGGTTCAAGTATCCTATGTCAAGATGTAACCCTGATTAACTTTAACTCCAATATAGTTTCGTGTTCCATGTATAGCAGTCACTAGAAGGTTTTTGTTAAATTGTACCACTTTAGACATCAATATAAATAACAACATAATCTCAATAAAAGTTCACCTATCGCAAGAAAGAATTCTGAAGAGAAACCACTATCAAGATTTTCAGGAATGAATAGTAGCCTTTACATTGTGCCTAAGCAGTATTTGTACTAAAATTAAACTATGTAAAAATATACATATTAGCTCTAACTCAAACTGAAAGCGTTTTCGGGCAAGGGGGATGGATATGACAGAAAAATTATCGGCCAGCTGGTTAAATGAGTTAAATGAAACATTTGCAATTCCTTCTTATGAGGAATGGGAGCAAGTGGCCAAAGCTTCTTTAAAAGGAAAACCTTTAGAGAAACTATACACTCAGACATACGAGGGAATAACTTTACAACCTATTTATCGTAGTGAACAAGTAACAAACAACCTGACACTTCAACATGGAAATCCGACTCAAACTTGGAATATCTCACAAGAGATCAAAGTTACGACAATTGAAGAAACAAGTATAGCCATTCAACAGGCATTACAATTCGGGCAAACATGTATCAATATCGATTTTTCGAATTCTACTATAAATAAAGAAGAGTTTTATGGAATACTGGATTCATTTATAGATACAGAAGCTTTTGTTTTCATTAAAGGAGATCAAAGCATTTTAAAATATATTCATTCTTATCAAGAAGAAAAAGGGCTTACTGTAAATGGTGTAATTGGATTTGATCCAATTGCTAAATGGGTGAAAACGGGTGCTTTACAGAAGAACTTAACAAAATATTATGAAGAAATGGCAGAAACAATACAAATCTCATCTTCTTCAATTAAATGTCTGTTAGTAGATAGCCAGCCTGTACATAACGGTGGAGCAAATGCTGTACAAGAGCTAGCATATACACTCTCCGTTGCTATAGAGTATATCAATCAGCTTACTGAACGCGGTTTATCAATAGATCAGATCGCTCCTCATTTCGCGTTTTCATTTAGTGTAGGATCCAATATGTTCATGGAGATTGCGAAACTAAGAGCGGCGAGATTTCTTTGGTCTGCAATTGTGAATGAGTTTGGAGGTTCAGAGAATTCACAAAGAATGTGGATTCATGCGAGAACTTCCATCACGACAAAGACAAAATATGATCCCTACGTAAATATGCTTCGTTCAACAGTAGAGACGTTTGCTGCTGTTGTTGGTGGGGCTAATAGCGTTCATACGTCAACTTTTGATGAGGCTCATGGAATTTCTACTGAGTTCTCTGAAAGAATTGCAAGAAACGTACAATCCATTTTGAAGGAAGAATCTCACCTTCATAGAGTAGTAGACCCTGCAGGTGGTTCATGGTATATCGAAAGGATAACAACTGAATTAGCAGAGAAGGTCTGGGAGATGATCCAGAAGGTTGAGCAAGAGGGAGGCATTGTGTCTTCACTAAAGAATGGGACAATTCAAAACGACATTCAGAATACTAGAGAACAACGCTTTAAAAAGATCGACTATCGCAAGGAACGAATTGTTGGGACAAACATGTATGCAAACACTAAAGAAGAAAGTATAAATAGGAAGTCTAGTAAACAGGAAATTGAACAAAGTTCTGAAAATTTAATAGAGCCTATTCAACAAGTTCCTGTGATTAGATGGTCTATGAAGTATGAAGAGCTTAGAGATGCATCATTTATGTATTTTAATAAGCATGGAAAGATGCTATCAATCCAATTAATTAATATAGGGGTACTTCCAAAACACAAGCCAAGAACTGATTTCATTAAAGGTTTTTTTGAAGTAGGAGGCTTTGAAGTTAAGGATAGTGAGAGTTTCTTAACTGTTGATGAAGTGAGCGCCTTTCTGACATCTGCATCAGATACAGTATATGTATTGTGTGGTATTGATGAGACATATGAAGAAATCGGAAGAGAAGTTGTACAGATACTTCAAACACATGCACACTCATCATTCGTGTATATAGCAGGAAGGCTTGATTCCCAAACAGAAGAGGACTATAAATCACTAGGATTATCAGATACAATTCATGCAAACACAAATTGTTATGAATTTTTGTATAAGCTACAAAAAGAAATGGGGGGATATCATGAAGAAGCCTAATTTTGCCTCAATCCCTTTTACTCAATTAGTAAATAATCAATATTCTGGTAATCTAGATCAAGTCACGACGTATGAGACAAATGAAAAGATTACAGTAAAGAGTCACTATACAGAAAGTGATAGCATTGAACTTCCCTTTTTAGATTACATGCCAGGTATAGCTCCTTATACAAGAGGACCATACCCAACGATGTATGTGACACGTCCGTGGACAGTAAGGCAGTATGCAGGATTTTCAACTGCTGAGGAAAGTAATGCTTTTTACCGTCGTAATTTAGCTGCAGGACAAAAAGGGTTATCAGTTGCCTTTGACTTAGCAACACATCGAGGCTATGATTCTGATCATCCTCGTGTTGTAGGGGATGTTGGGAAAGCTGGAGTGGCCATTGACTCTATATTAGATATGAAAATCTTATTTGATGATATTCCACTTGATGAGATGAGTGTTTCGATGACAATGAACGGCGCTGTATTACCGATCATGGCATTTTATATTGTTACAGCGGAGGAGCAAGGTGTAAAACAACATCAACTATCAGGAACAATTCAAAATGATATTTTAAAAGAGTATATGGTCAGAAACACGTACATTTATCCTCCTGAAACATCAATGAGAATTATTGCTGACATTTTTGAATACACGTCCAAAAATATGCCGAAATTCAATTCGATTAGCATCTCGGGTTATCACTTACAAGAGGCAGGAGCGCCTGCTGATTTAGAGTTAGCGTATACGCTTGCTGATGGTCTCGAGTATGTTAGAACTGGTTTAAAAGCGGGAATTGACATTGATTCCTTTGCTCCAAGACTTTCATTCTTCTGGGCAATCGGAATGAATTACTTTATGGAAGTTGCCAAAATGCGTGCAGCTCGTTTACTGTGGGCTAAATTAATTAAACCTTTTCAGCCCAAAAATGAGAAGTCACTAGCACTTAGAACTCACTCTCAAACTTCCGGATGGAGCTTAACAGAGCAAGATCCATTTAATAACGTAGCAAGAACCTGTGTTGAAGCATTAGCGGCATCACTTGGACATACACAATCTCTTCATACAAATGCATTAGATGAAGCGATTGCCCTGCCGACAGATTTCTCTGCTCGTATTGCTCGTAATACACAGCTATATTTACAGGATGAAACAGGAATATGTAATGTAATTGATCCGTGGGGCGGTTCTCATTATGTTGAAACATTGACGGCTGAATTAGTAGATCGTGCGTGGAAGCATATTACTGAGATTGAAGAACTTGGTGGAATGGCTAAGGCGATTGAAACAGGGTTGCCGAAAATGAGAATTGAAGAAGCTGCTGCTAGACGTCAGGCACATATTGATTCGGGCAAGGAAGCGATTATCGGTGTCAACAAATATCGTCTAGAAAAAGAGGATGAAATAGATACGTTAGATATTGATAATACAGCAGTAAGAGTGAAGCAAATTGAACGATTAAAACAACTAAGAGAAAATCGTGACGAAGAGAAAGTCACGGCTGCATTAGATGCAATTACAAATGCTACTGAAACTGGAGGAGGTAACCTTTTAGAACTCTCTGTTGAAGCAGCGAGAGTACGAGCGTCATTAGGTGAAATTTCGTATGCGATTGAAAAGGTAGCAAAGCGCCATAAAGCTGTTATTCGTTCCGTAAGTGGTGTGTATAGCTCAGAATATTCAAATGAAGCTGAAATTCTGCGTGTGAAAAAGCTTACAGATGAGTTTGCTGAACAAGAAGGAAGAAGACCTCGTATTATGATAGCGAAGATGGGGCAGGACGGTCATGACCGCGGGGCAAAAGTAATCGCAACCGCGTTTGCAGATTTAGGGTTTGATGTTGATATCGGACCGTTATTCCAAACACCAGAGGAAACTGCACTTCAAGCAATTGAAAATGATGTTCATGTGATTGGATTAAGTTCACTGGCTGCCGGACATAAAACGTTATTACCACAACTTGTGGAAGAACTTCGAAAGCATGACAGAGAAGACATAGTTGTGATAATTGGGGGAGTTATTCCAGCGAAAGACTACGACTTCCTATTAAGTAATGGAGCGTCTGCTGTATTTGGTCCAGGAACAGTTATCCCAGTCGCAGCCGAAAAAGTACTTCAAGAAGTATATACACGTTTAGGGTATGAGAATGGTGTGACCTCGAATGACTGATAGGAAGCCGAAAATCCCTAGAAAGCGAGAGAAAACAGCGACCGAACTTTCGGATGGAGTTTTACAGGGAAATAGGGCAATACTTGCACAAGCTATTACACTAATTGAAAGTAATGCTCCTAGGCATTTTGAAAAGGCTCAAGAGTTATTAAATCTTATAATACCAAGTAGTGGGAAATCTATTAGAATTGGCATTACTGGTGTTCCTGGTGCTGGTAAAAGTACGTTTATTGAAGCGTTTGGCATGTATCTTTGTGAGTTAGGACATAAGGTTGCAGTGTTAGCTGTGGATCCCTCTAGTAGCGTTACTGGAGGGAGCATATTAGGTGACAAGACAAGAATGGAACAGCTATCCAGACATCCACATGCATATGTAAGACCATCTCCATCAGCGGGAACACTTGGTGGAGTCGCGAAGAAAACGCGAGAAACGATACTGTTATGCGAAGCAGCGGGTTACGATGTTATCATTGTTGAAACAGTTGGTGTCGGACAAAGTGAAGTAGCTGTTAGAAGTATGGTTGATATATTTCTATTGTTAGCATTAACAGGTGCGGGCGATGAACTACAAGGAATGAAAAAAGGAATTATGGAGCTAACAGACCTTTTACTCATTAATAAGGCTGATGGTGATAATGAACAAAAAGCATTAAGAGCTAAACAGGAGTTCTCTAGAATTCTACATTTTCTAAGACCCGCAACAAAGGGCTGGTCTTCAAAGGCATTAACGTGCTCTGCACTATATCAAATTGGAATTGATACTGTTTGGAACAATATTTTAGAATATGAAAAAGTAACAAAAGAGTCCAATGTGTTTCAAGAAAGACGTGAGGCACAAATGAAAGATTGGTTTTATACGATGATTGTGGATCGATTACAAACTATGTTTTTTCAACATTCAACGATTAAACAGCAGCTCCCGATACTAGAGAGTCAGATTCTATCAGGTAAACTCTCGGCAAGTCTTGCAGTTAATGAGTTATTTGAAGAATATGAACGAGCAAAGTAAAAGTTGGATATACTAGGGTGTAGAATCGGTGAGCGTGAAGGTTGAATAATAAAGGGTAGAACTGTTAATATGAATTCACAAGCTCTGACTTAGGAGGAAGTAGAATGTCAATGAATTTTAATTTTTTTATGAACGATGTTGTTAGCCAGGCACGTGAGGAAATGGTGAATGCGGGTTACCAAGAACTAAAATCACCAGAAGAGGTAGATGAAGCCCTATCACAAAAAGGAACTACACTTGTAATGGTGAATTCCGTTTGTGGATGTGCAGGTGGTATTGCTCGTCCTGCTGCTCTCCATTCCATTCACTTTGATAAGCGCCCTGATCATCTTGTCACGGTTTTTGCTGGACAAGATAAAGACGCAACGGCTAAAGCGCGTGAGTATTTTGAAGGATACCCACCGTCATCACCTTCATTTGCTTTATTAAAAGATGGTAAGATTGTCACTATGGTAGAAAGACATGAAATTGAAGGACATGATCCAGTTCAAGTTATCAATAAGTTACAACAAGCATTTGAACAACATTGTGAAGAAGTTTAATGATGAAAGTCACAGTTTAATCTGTGGCTTTTTCTTTTTCCTATGAGAATGAATATAGGCTAAATCGAATAAATTAAATGAATGAGAATAAGAGAGGATGAGTTTATTTTATGAACTATATTCTTCACTTTCAAACTAATAAATAAAAAAGATATTGCATAATTATACGTATGTGTTAAAATACAATCTGTTGAATATAAATGCATGACAAAATAAGTACTTGAAATAATGTGTGTATTTATTCATAATATTTATTAAATTATAAAAATAAAATATCTAGGGGGAGAAATAATGAAAGCAAAGAAATGGTTACTTGGTTTAATGATGTCGATATTAATAGTTGGTGTTTTAGGAGCATGTGGCAATGGTGACGATAAGAAGCTTGTTATGTTAACATCAGCAGATTACCCACCATATGAATCAATGGATACAAATACCAACGAAATTGTTGGTTTTGATGTAGATATTGCAAAGTATATTACAAAAGAACTTGGGTATGAGCTTGAAATTAAAGATATGGATTTTAATTCTCTTATCACTGCGATGAATGCTGGAAAAGGGGATTTCATCATGGCTGGTATGACACCTGATGAAGACCGTAAGAAAAACGCTGATTTTTCTGATATCTACTTTACAGCGAAACACTTAATTGTGACAAAGAAGGATAGTGGAATTGAAACAACGGAAGATTTAAAAGACAAAACTGTAGGTGTACAAACTGGTTCAATTCAAGAAGGAGTAGCTGAAACGGTTGCAGAGACAATTGACATCAAAATTGAAACTAGAAATCGTATACCAGAAATTATTCAAGAGATGTTAGTGGGACGTTTTGATGCAGCCATCATTGAAGACACTGTGGCCGCTGGGCATTTCAAGAATAACCCGGAACTCACTGGCTTTGAGGTAAAAGAAGTAAGTGAAGCTGGATCTGCTATTGCTTTTGAAAAGGGTAGTGATTTAACAGTGGAATTTAACCGTGTACTTAATGAGATGAAGGATAATGGCGAATTAGATAAATTAGTAGTGAAATGGTTTGGTGGAGAAGAATAATTACTTTTGAAGGGAGTAGAAAAGGGCATGAATCTTAATTTCTCTGATAACCTCGTGCCCTATATCCCTTTTATATTACAAGGGTTATGGGTTACACTAGGGGTTGTTATAGTTTCGGCACTAATTGGTTTTATTCTAGCAATTATTTTAGCATTGTTTAAAATCAGTAGAGTGAAAGCATTACAGTGGTTTGCAGACGCATATACGTCCGTCTTTAGAGGAACACCTCTAATATTACAACTTATGATTATTTATTTTGGATTACCACAGTTGCTTGGTGGAGTAGATATCCCACCATATGTTGCAGCTGTTTCTGCATTTGCATTAAATTCGGGTGCATATATGTCTGAAGTTATCCGGGCAGGGATACAAGCTGTCGATAAAGGACAACGTGAGGCTGCAATGGCATTAGGTGTTCCATACAAAAAAATGATGTGGGATATTGTAATGCCACAAGCATTTAAAAATATTCTGCCAGCCTTAATGAATGAATTTATTACACTGACTAAGGAATCAGCTTTAGTTTCTGTTATTGGAACAATGGATTTGATGAGACGAGCACAAATTATTGGAGGCAAAACGTATGGTTTTTTCGAGCCGTTATTATTTGTAGGTCTGGTTTATTATCTCCTCATCATCATCCTAACATTTGTAGGTAAAATGATTGAAAGGAGGTTGAAACAAAGTGATTAAAGTACAAAACCTTCATAAATCATTTGGACAACTAGAAGTATTAAAGGGGATTTCAACGGAAATTAAACAAGGGGATGTTGTGGCAATTATAGGACCTTCTGGGTCAGGTAAATCAACATTTTTACGTTGTATGAATTTACTGGAAGAGCCTACAAGTGGCCAAGTTTGGATTGGAAGTGAAGAGGTTACCAATCCAAAAGTAGATATCTTAAATGTTCGACAAAATGTAGGGATGGTTTTTCAACACTTTCACTTATTCCCACATATGACGGTATTAGAAAATTTAACGTATGCACCAATTAATGTTAAAGGACTTTCTAAGTCAGAGGCAGAATCTATTGGCCAAGATCTATTGAAGAAGGTTGGCTTATCAGAGAAAGTGAATGAATATCCAACGAAGCTTTCAGGAGGACAGAAGCAACGTGTGGCAATTGCTCGAGCACTTGCAATGAATCCGAATGTAATGTTATTCGATGAACCAACCTCTGCTCTGGACCCTGAGATGGTAAAGGAAGTATTAGAGGTAATGAAGTCACTTGCACATACGGGTATGACGATGGCAATCGTAACTCATGAAATGGGCTTTGCTCGTGAAGTGGCTGATCGAGTGTTATTCCTAGATGAAGGACAACTTGTAGAAGATGCCCCTCCAAGAGAATTTTTTACGTCGCCAAAGACAAAACGTGCGCAAGATTTTTTAGAAAAAATGCTATAATCAAAATGGTGATCCTTTTGGGTCACCATTTTTTATTTGACTAATGAAACCTTTTTCAAGATATCCTAAACAATAGTTAGGAGAGTGTGTATGTTTAAAATTGGATATCGAACGATCAAAACAGCTTTAGGTGTATCGATTGCGATTTTTATTGCAGCTATGTTGGAGCTTGAGTATTACACATCTGCAGGTATTATTACCATTCTTTGTATACAAGCTACAAAGAAAAAGTCACTGAAGAGTTCGTGGTCTAGATTGTTAGCAAGTACTGTCGCTATTATTTTTTCCTTCATCATTTTCAAAATAATTGGTTACACTCCTATCTCTCTAGGAGTTATTTTATTATTTTTCATCCCAACTACGGTGTTCTTACGAATTCAAGAAGGTATTGTAACAAGTAGTGTTATTATATTTCACTTATATAACAAGAAGTCTTTTACCATTGATTTTCTTTTAAATGAATACGCGATCATTTCAATTGGAATTGGTGTAGCTTTAATCATGAATTTATATATGCCTAGTGTAGATAAAGAATTAAAAAAATATCAAAAAGAAATCGAGCGATACTTTGCATTTATATTTAAGGAAATCGCAGTATATCTAAGACAGCAAGAGTCAAGTTGGGATGGGAAGGAATTAACACTTGCACATGAATCCATTGAAGAGGCAAAAAGTTTAGCAATTAGGGATATTCAAAATCACATAACTCGATATGAGAATACATACTATTCATATTTTAAAATTCGTGAACGACAGCTACAAATTATTGAAAGAGTGTTACCGTTAGTAACATCTTTAACACATTCTTGTGAACAAGGGGAGATATTGGCCGAATTTGTGGATGACATTAGTAATTCCATCCATCCAGGAAATACTGCAAAACGATTTCTAGACAAAATAGAGGAATTGAAAACAGCGTTTCGCCAAATGGAGCTTCCAAAGACGAGAGAAGAGTTTGAAGCACGGGCATCATTACATCAATTTTTTAGGGAAATGGAACAATATTTAATAATTAAGAGCTATTTTAGACCTAATTATGAATGATTTGAAATATTAGGCAAAAACTAACCTTACTAGTTAAAGAAATGTGAGGCGAACGTAATGTTAAATTTGATCCTTACTATTCTCCTTACGGTATCCCCTATTTGGCCACTTGGACAAAATCCGTTAGTGGGGGACCCTTACTTAATTGTGAATAAACAAACAAACCAACTTGCTTATATTAACCATGGTGAACTAAAGAGTATTTATGATGTTGCAACTGGCTATACGGATGAGTTAACGCCTGAAGGTGAATTTACGATTGTTGTAAAAGCTGTGAATCCTTATTATCGTAAGAAAAACATTGAAGGTGGCACTAAAGATAATCCATTAGGTACAAGGTGGATGGGGTTTGATGCAGAAGGGACAGATGGTAGAATTTATGGAATACACGGCAATAACAATGCTATGTCAATTGGTCATTACGTTACGCAAGGCTGTGTTAGGTTAAGGAATAACGAAATTGAACAACTTTTTAATGAAATACCATTAGGAACGAAAATCAAAATTACGAATACAGATATGTCATTTATTGAACTCGCTACAATTGCCGGAGCAATCAAATAAAAAAGGCTAAGGAACTCATCCTTGGCCTTTACCTATAACTCCCTACCCGTTGCCCCTGGTGACTTATCCGTATCGGAATTGTTGTTAAATCCTTTATCGTTAGACTGTTGCTTATGGGGTCTGTCACTACCTACATATTCAGACTTATGCTCCTGTTGAAGTTTTGTAAATTTATTAAAATCTTGATTCACCATGAGTTGTTGTCTCCTTTTTTCTTGTAGTCGTATGTTAGTGTGACCTTAATTCTCTCATTTAACCCAAACTTATACAGCATTACTTACTAAAATAATTTTCTGTATAGTAAGGCTGTGATTCTTGGTTAAAGGCAACACCTACTCCGAGATATTCATAGTCCTTTTGTAATATATTTTCACGATGTCCCACCGAGTTCATTAACCCTTCATGTGCAAAAATACTGCTAAACTGACCGTAAGCCAAATTCTCTCCAGCAACATTAAAGACTATATCGTCCTCAAGCATCCGATCAAATGGAGATTCACCTTCTAAATTAGTATGACTAAAATAATTATTTTGAGCCATGTCTGCACTATGCTTACGTGCTGTTTCTCTAACTGCTTCATCCCATTCTAACACTGGAAGTCCATGCACGACTCTTGCTGCGTTTGTTAAGTCGAAAAGCTGATACTCAAAGCCTTCCTTTAGTTGATCAGTTCCTTCTGTATAAAAGGACTCTTTAGCTTTTTCTAAATCCTTACTAACCATTTGGATGGCAGTTACGATATTATCGCGATGTTTATCGTAAAAAATAGTCGTATACGTGTTGTTTAATAAATACACTTCGTAGTCTCTGTCTTTCTCGAATTGATAGATCATTCTACCTTTATTAATACTGTTTAATGGTTCCCCAAAAGCATCCAACACTTGTTGTCTTGTACTACCATACGTAATATTTTTTGTGGATGAAATTAAATCTTGATTTGTATATAATCCTGCAACCAAACCGTTTCCTTCATAACCAACCATGACAAAATTTTGATAGTTTTCATGGTAGGCGAACCATTCAATGCCGTATTCATTATATGTTGAACGTTTTGGCGCTCCTAATAGTTTTTCAACATGTTCCTTTGTATCACCAACCTGAACATTATGAATCGAAAAGTACTGTTCGGTAGGTGTTTCTAATTGTGGCTTCGGGATAGTAGGTGAAGCCTGGTCATTCGTTTTTGTTTCAGGAAGTTCTTCAAGAGTTGACTGAAGTTGTTCAACTAATAACTGAAGCCCTAACGAAATACGTTCAATTAATTGCGTTATTTCTGGATCCTTCGAAACTATATCAATCTCTGATTTGATGGCTTCAATAGCAGAGTCAAAACTTGTATTCTCAAGATGCTTTTCTCCCGTATTCCATAATGCATAAAAGAATATTCCAACAGATATAAAAAGAAGTAACCTTCTCATAAGCAGAGTCCCTCCCTCCATTACCATTCTATCCAAAATAATTCGAAACGAATCATAGATTTATAAGGTAATTGATTAGTCTTTTTGGGATATTTTAAAATTACTCTTTAATAATATGCTAACATTATCCATATAGGATAATGGAGAAGAGGTAACAGGAAAATGGGACAAACAAATATCATAGAAGTGAATAAAAATTGTTGGAATAAAGTGGCTCATCATTTTCATGGTGTGGAGGCGTTACCAGAATATGGACCATTTACAGAAACCGAAGATGAATTACATCTGTTCGATGAGATAAAAGGAAAGAAAGTACTTGAAATAGGTTGTGGAAGTGGACATTCTTTAAAATATATGTCAGACAGACATGCTAGTGAATTATGGGGGATTGACCTTTCACAAAGTCAAATTGAAACTGCTAAATCTACGTTGATTGGATTAAATACTAATCTTATCTGTAGCCCAATGGAAGAAGAATGTGGTATTCCAAAGGAGTATTTTGATATGGCATTTTCAATCTATGCACTTGGTTGGTCAACAGATTTATCGAAAACCACTACTCTTATTTATTCTTATTTAAAGCAAGGAGGAAGCTTTATTTTCAGTTGGGAACATCCCTTTTATTCGAGCTTAACTTCGAGAAATGAAGAACTCATACTAAGTAGAGAGTACCAAAAAGAGGATATGTGGGAAATTCCTTCTTTTAAAGGTGAGTCAGTGCAAGCAATCATTCCAAGAAGAAAACTGAGTACGTTTTTAAATGAGCTAATTCGCGTTGGATTTAAAATTGAAAAATTAATCGAGGGAGAAGTATCTTCAAAGTATGATAATGAAATCGGAGAAATTTCAGAGAGATATTATTCTCTATATAAAACTAGACTGGTACCGTCTACTTTTATTATAAAAGCAAGGAAGTAAGAAAAAAAGAACGACTTAAAGTCGTTCTCTTGTTTTTGCATCTTTAAAAAAACATTGCCATACCAGCAAATAATGAAGATAGTAAGATTGAAATGATCATTAAATATACAACAAATTTTTGTGTTTTACGGGACATCTTTTTTCCCCCTTTTATTTATGGCTCTTATCTATTATTCTAATCATTTACGTGAATCAGGACAAGTCATAAAAAGTGGCAGGATATTTCATGGTCTATGCAGAAATAAGAATAGATGTAGGTTAAAAAGTATTTTATTATAATTGTATGCGTTTTCTTTTTTGGACATGCTTAGTTTTTGTTAGGAGGGAATGTTTATATGATAAAAAAAGTTGATCATATAGGTATTGCAGTTCGGTCGATAGAAGATTCGTTAGACTTTTATGTATCCACATTAAAGCTTGAATTATTAGGAATTGAAGAAGTAGAGTCAGAAAATGTTCGTGTCGCTTTTATAAAAGCTGGCGAAACAAAGTTAGAGCTATTACAGCCAACTAGCCCAAATAGTGCGGTTGCTAAATTCATAGAAAAAAAGGGTGAAGGAATTCACCATGTTGCTTTAGGTGTTTCATCAATAGAAGAGAGAATACAGGAACTTAAGGAAAATGGGATACAAATGATTAATGAAACATCTAAACCAGGGGCTGGAGGAGCGCAAATCGCATTCATGCATCCTAAATCAACTGGTGGAGTTTTACTAGAACTTTGTGAAAAGAAATAAAGGAGTGTTCATCTTGAATATTTACGAAAAAATAAATGAACTATATGACAGGAAACGTGAAGTAGAATTAGGTGGCGGTGACGATCGTATTGAAAAGCAACATGAAAAGGGTAAACTAACTGCTAGAGAAAGAATTGATCTTCTAGTTGATCCTGGAACATTTGTAGAGTTAAACCCGTTTATTGAACATCGCTCTCAAGATTTCGGTTTAGGTGATAAAAAAGGTCCTGGAGATGGTGTTGTTACAGGGTACGGTAAAGTACATGGTCGTCCTATATACTTGTTTTCGCAAGACTTCACTGTTTTCGGTGGAGCATTAGGTGAGATGCATGCGAAGAAAATATCAAATATTATGGACTTAGCTGTGAAAAATGGTGCTCCAGTGGTTGGGTTAAATGACTCGGGTGGAGCAAGAATTCAAGAAGGTGTGGTATCATTAGATGGTTATGGTCACATTTTTTACCGTAATGCCATTTATTCGGGTGTAGTCCCACAAATCTCAGTTATTATGGGTCCGTGTGCAGGGGGAGCCGTTTATTCACCAGCGATTACTGATTTTGTATTCATGGTTGAGGAAACAAGTCAAATGTTCATCACTGGTCCAAAGGTTATTGAAACCGTAACAGGTGAAAAAATTTCCTCCGAAGACCTTGGTGGAGCGAAGATGCATAACTCTGTTAGTGGTAATGCTCATTTCTCTGGTAAAACAGAACAGGAAGTACTAGAGCAAGTTAGACATTTGTTAAGTTATTTACCACAGAACAATGAAGAAAAGGCACCAATAAAAGAGCAAAATGATGAATCTGACTACCGACCAGATTTAACAGAAACGATACCATTTGATCCGATTCGTCCTTACGATGTGAGAACAGTCGTAGAGCAGGTAGTAGATGAAGGATCTTTCTTAGAAGTACATAAAGATTTTGCAAGGAATATTGTCGTAGGATTGGCACGAATTAAGGGAGAAGTGGTAGGATTAGTTTGTAATCAACCGAAGGTCATGGCAGGTGGACTAGATATCGATTCATCTGACAAAGCGGCTCGCTTTATTCGTTTCTGTGACTCGTTTAATATTCCTATTATTACATTTGAGGATGTAACAGGATTCTTCCCAGGTGTAAAACAAGAACACGGTGGAATCATACGTCATGGAGCTAAGATTTTATATGCTTATTCAGAAGCAACAGTACCTAAGTTAACTGTTATTTTGAGAAAAGCATATGGAGGGGCATATGTAGCATTAAATAGTAAAGCCATTGGTGCGGACTTAGTGTATGCGTGGCCGAATGCAGAAATTGCGGTAATGGGACCACAAGGAGCCGCTAACATTATTTTTGCAAGGGAAATTGAAAATAGCGAGAACCCAGAGCAGACAAGAGCGGATAAGATTGAAGAGTATCGCGAAAAGTTTGCAAACCCATATGTTGCAGCAAAAATGGGAATGGTTGATGATGTCATTGATCCAAGAGATACAAGAATAAAATTGATTCAAGCACTCGAAATGTTAAGAAACAAGCGTGAAGAACGACCTAGAAAAAAACACGGAAACATCCCGTTATAAACATTGGAGGTATAAATCATGGTAAATCAAGAACGTTTATTAAACGAATTTCTTGAATTAGTTCAAGTTGATTCTGAAACAAAATTTGAAGCTGAAATCGCAAAAGTATTAAAAGAAAAATTTTCTTCTTTAGGTGTTGAAGTATACGAAGATGACACAACAGCCTTAACTGGTCATGGTGCAGGAAACTTAGTATGTACACTACCTGCGACAAAAGACGGAGTAGATACCATTTACTTCACATCACATATGGATACAGTTGTACCTGGTAAAGGTGTTAAGCCATCTGTTAAAGATGGTTACGTTGTGACGGATGGTACGACGATTTTAGGTGCTGACGATAAGACGGGTCTTGCAGCAATGTTTGAAGCGATTCGTGTTCTTAAAGAGAACAACATCCCTCATGGAACAATTGAATTTATTATTACAGTAGGGGAAGAGTCAGGCTTAGTAGGAGCAAAGGTTCTTGACCGTTCCAAAATTACAGCTAAATACGGCTATGCATTAGATAGTGACGGTAAAGTCGGAAATATCATTGTAGCAGCACCAACTCAAGCAAAAGTTAAGACAACAATTTTCGGTAAGACGGCTCACGCTGGTGTTGCTCCAGAAAAAGGGGTATCAGCAATTACAGTAGCTGCAAAAGCTATCGCTAAAATGCCACTAGGTCGTATCGATGAAGAAACAACGGCAAACATCGGTCGTTTTGAAGGTGGTCAACAAACAAACATCGTATGTGATCGAGTAGATATCCTTGCTGAAGCACGTTCATTAGTTCCTGAGAAGATGGAAGCACAAGTACAAAAAATGAAGGAAGCGTTTGAATCAACAGCTTCTGAAATGGGTGGACGTGCTGAAGTCGAAGTAACAGTGATGTACCCTGGTTTTAAGTTTGGAGAAGGTGACCATGTTGTTGAAGTAGCACGTCGTGCAGCAACTGCTATTGGACGTTCTTCAGAATTGCAACAAAGTGGGGGAGGAAGTGACGCGAACGTAATCGCAGGTCACGGAATTCCTACTGTCAACTTAGCTGTAGGATATGAAGAAATCCATACGACAAATGAAAGAATGCCAATCGAAGAGCTTGTAAAAACGGCTGAATTAGTAGTAGCAATAATAGAAGAAGTTGCAAAGTAATAATACGATTATTGAAGAGGCAGTTTTTTATGCCTCTTTTTCTTTTAGCGTGGAGGAATTATGAAATATAATAAATTGGCTGTTTGGGTTATGTTTGTTTGCTACTTAGGCTTATTGTTCTATTTATTATTTTTTTCTGCTTATCGAAATAATGTAAAAGGGATTATTGCTTATAATGTAATTCCGTTTGATTCAATTAAGAACTACATCAACCACTATGATGGATTTCGAATTTCGCGGCTAACGGATAACTTTTTTGGTAATATAGCTGCTTTTCTTCCCTTCGGATTCCTAATTCCATTGTTGTTTGAAAGAAATAATATTTATCTTATTTTCTTATACTCATTTTTGTTTTCATTTATTATTGAAATCACACAAATCTCATTTCGAGTTGGAGCTTTTGATGTAGATGATATGTTTTTAAATACAATTGGCGGTTTAATAGGTTATGTCTTAGTAAAAGTTTTCTTATTTAGTAGACATATGAAACTTAACTGATACCGCGAGGAAATTTAAACAAAAAGAAAAGAGCAAAATTTTTACTTCAATCCGCTCTTTCTTCTTGTCTATTTTATTTAATGAACAGTGTTTCGACTTCGAAAAATAATTCCTCTGGAACTTCCTTTTCAACAGCTCTTATATTCTCCTCAAGCTGTTCTAGTGCAGATGCTCCGACTAACGCACTAGATATATTCTCTTCCCGTAATACCCAATTCAAAGCAAGTTCGGTTAGAGTACAGTCATATTTTGATGCTATATCCTCAAGTCTTTTTACTATTTGGATGTTTTCTTCATTAAAAAGCTTATGGAAAAACTTGTTTGCACTTGGATTTGTTGCTCGGCTCTTCTTCGGAATTGTTGTATTGTATTTCCCTGTAAGAATTCCTTGAGCGAGTGGACTAAAGGCAATTTGTGATATGCCTAATTCCTTAGAATGAGGTAGAAGAGACTCCTCATTATCCCTTTTCAGAAGACTATACTCACATTGATTGACAATGATCTTATTTAATAAATATTGCTCGGAAGTCTGCACTGCATCACGTAATTGTTCAATGGTCCAATTGCTAACTCCAGCATAAAGTATTTTCCCTTGTTTAATCAGATCATCGAGAGTACGTAACGTCTCTTCAATAGGGGTATCGATATCATAATGGTGACAATAGAAAATATCGATATACTCCATATTCATTCGCTTTAAGCTTGCATTTACTTGTTCGGTAAGATGTTTTCTAGAGAGGCCTCTGCTATTTGGACCTTTACCGGTTGGCCAGAATGCCTTAGTTCCTACAACAAATTCATCACGAGGAACAATCTCCAATGCTTTTCCTAGAATCCGTTCAGCCTCACCGTCTTGGTAGGTGTTCGCAGTATCAAAGGAATTAATACCTAATTCCATCGCTGTATGAATTAATTGACTGAACCTATCTAAGATAAAGTTAAATAACTTCCTAAACTAATTTCACTTACTTTCAACACAGAATAACCAATCTTTCTGTATTTCATCCTTACACGTCCTTAATTGTTATAGTAAAAGGAAAAGCCTTGAGGTTTTTCCTCAAGGTCTATGTAATCCACTAAAATTTAAATTTATGTAGCTCCTCTTTTAATTCATTTGCAAAATGACTTAGGGAAGTCGCAGAGGCTGCTACTTCCTGCATCGTTGCTAGCTGTTCCTCTGAGGCTGCAGCAACATTTTGAGAATTAACAGATGTTGACTGTGCGATACTAGCAAGATGATTAACAGTCGAATTAACTTGATCCGCATTTGTTTCCATTTTTACAGCATAGGAAGACACTTCTTCAATTTTTTCAGTCACTAGTTGAATAGAGTCTAAAATTCTTGTAAATGCCTTACCTGTTTCAGATATGACATTTGTTCCGATTTCAACTTCTGTAGTTCCTTTTGTCATGGATTCCACAGCCAGGTTCGTGTCATGTTGAATTTGATTAATAAGTAATGAAATTTGATCTGCTGATGCCTTTGATTGTTCTGCAAGCTTACGTACTTCATCCGCAACGACTGCGAAACCACGACCGTGTTCACCTGCTCTTGCAGCTTCAATAGCAGCATTTAATGCTAGAAGGTTCGTTTGTTCAGCAATACCTGTAATTACTTCAACAATCTGTCCAATTTCAGTGGAGCTTTGTCCTAAATTAATCACTAGTTTTGAAGTGTTTCCAACAGATGTGTGGATAGATTTCATTTGGGAAACGGCCTTTTGAACAAGAGTGTGACCTTCTTTAGCTTGTATCGTAGTATTTTGTGATGCTTTTGTTACTTCTGTTGAAGAGTCAGCGATAAGCTTTACTCCTTCAGACATCTCACCAATTGCCAATACCGAATTTTTTGCACTTTGAGAAGAAGTCTCTGCTCCATGTGCAATTTCTTGTATCGATGTTGTAATTTGTTCAGCAGTAGAAGAAGATTGCTCCGCTGAAGCATTAAACTGTTCTGACGACGCAGCCACTTGGCTTGTTGTTTCAGAAATTCGTTCTAATAGTAGCTTTAAATTAAGAGTCATTTGATTTGATGCGTTTATTAATCTGCCAATCTCATTTTTGGATTTTGTTTGCAAGAGTTCACCACGAAGATCACCATTTGCAATTGTTTCTAATCGGTTAACTACTAGAGTAATCGATTTAGAAATATTACTTGCATTTAACATGGCTACAATAACGGCAACCACAATTGCAAGTACGGCTAAAATCGAAATCAATAGAACAGACTGTGACGAGAAGGCTTGAACCTCTTGAGCCTGTTTCGTTGTAAGGCTATTTTGTATTTCGACCACGTTTAACCATGCGTTAATAGCAGCTTTACTATACAATAAATCTTTCTTCTCCATTAACTGTATAGCAGCTTCTTTATTACCACGCTCATATAAAGGCATTACTTCGTCTGTAATAAAATTAGTCCATTTTACAGTCTTGTTATTTGCATCGAGTAAAGCACTTTTAACTGAATTAGATATGCGTCCTTCATTAACAGCAGTATGAAGAATTTCTTCTGTTTTTTTCGCATCTTCAGTTTCTTTTATGAACTGATTTTTTAATTCTTTACGATTAAACAAAATATAATCACGAGCAATTTTAGATCGGTTTGCAACACTAAAGGTCATTGAATTCGCATCTTCTAAAAAAGCCATATCATTTTGAGTAATTTTAACAACATCATTTGAGGTGGAGAAAATCGTATAAAAACTATACAGTGCTATTGCTATTAAAATTGTAAGTACTACAGCAAAACTAGCTAGTATTCTACCTTTAATACTTTTCATGATATATCCCCTTTAGGCGTCAATTATTAAAATTATATAATAGGGATATTATACCATGTTAATTGCAGGAAATAACTTATTTTTCGACAATATTCTAAATAATCTACACAACTAAGCAGACAACCTAAAGATGTCTGCTTAGTCTAATACTTAAAGTTCCAATTTTATACGTTCTTCCTCATTAAAAACTCTAGATCTCGTCAGAAATCTTACTCCTTCAGAACCTTCTACAGAAAACATTCCACCACGTCCCTCTACAACGTCAATGATGAGCTGGGTATGCTTCCAATACTCATATTGAGCTTTCGTCATATAAAATGGACAGTTTCCGATTTCTCCAAGTAGTACATCCGCCTCAGCAATTAGAAAGTCACCTTGTGGAAAGCACATAGGGGAGCTACCATCACAACATCCGCCGGACTGATGGAACAGTAATTCTCCATGTTTATGCTTAAGCTTTTCTATTAAGTCTAGAGCGCTTCTTGTCGCAATTACTTTCAAAACCATGGATCAAAAGAATCCAAGTTTTTGTGGGCTATAGCTTACTAGCAAGTTTTTCGTTTGTTGGTAGTGACCTAACATCATTTTATGATTTTCACGACCAATTCCAGAAGATTTGTACCCACCAAAGGCAGCATGAGCCGGGTACGCATGATAACAGTTAGTCCATACACGTCCAGCTTGAATTTCTCTTCCAAAGCGGTATGCTGTATTCATATCACGTGTCCAAACTCCTGCGCCTAAGCCATACAAAGTATCATTGGCAATCTCTAACGCTTCAGCTTGATCTTTAAACGTAGTTATAGATACTACGGGTCCGAAAATCTCTTCCTGGAAGATTCTCATTTTGTTGTGACCTTTGAATACAGTCGGCTTAATATAATAGCCACCTTCTAAATCCTCAGATAAGTAGTTTCTTTCTCCACCTGCTAACACTTCAGCGCCTTCTTGTTTTCCAATTTCAAAGTAAGAAAGGATTTTCTCTAATTGTTCAGTAGATGCTTGAGCACCAATCATTGTGGAAACATCTAATGGATTTCCTTGTTTAATCTCAGCTACACGAGCTAATGCTTTTTCCATAAAGCGGTCATAAATGGATTCCTGAATTAAAGCACGAGAAGGGCAAGTGCATACTTCGCCTTGATTTAAGGCAAACATAACAAAACCTTCAACTGCTTTATCTAGGAAATCATCATCTTGGGCCATTACATCTTCAAAGAAGATATTTGGTGATTTTCCACCAAGTTCAAGAGTAACAGGAATAAGATTTTGAGATGCATATTGCATGATTAAACGACCCGTTGTCGTTTCACCAGTGAATGCAATCTTAGCAATGCGACTGCTGGATGCAAGAGGTTTACCTGCTTCTAATCCAAAGCCATTTACAATATTAACGACCCCAGGTGGTAATAAGTCTTCAATTAACTCCATCAGAACCATAATCGATGTAGGCGTTTGCTCTGCTGGTTTTAATACTACACAGTTACCTGCTGCTAGTGCTGGAGCTAACTTCCACACTGCCATTAGAATAGGAAAGTTCCAAGGAATAATTTGACCAACAACTCCAAGCGGCTCATGGTAATGATACGCAACAGTGTCGTGGTCAATTTCAGATAATGAACCTTCCTGAGCTCGAACTGTTCCTGCAAAGTAACGGAAGTGGTCAATTGCAAGTGGTAAGTCAGCAGCTAAAGTTTCTCGTACTGGCTTTCCGTTATCCCACGTTTCAGCAACAGCTAACATTTCAAGATTTTGCTCCATACGGTCTGCGATTTTATTTAAGATATTTGCTCTTTCTGTAACTGACGTACGTCCCCAAGCCGCTTTTGCCTCATGTGCTGCGTCTAACGCAAGTTCAATATCTTCAGAAGTTGATCGTGCTACTTCACAAAATGCTTTCCCAGTGACAGGTGTTACATTTTCAAAGTATTGACCGCCTGCAGGTGCCGTCCATTTTCCGCCGATGTAGTTTTCATAGCGACTTTTAAAAGTTATCTTCGAATCAGCTTGTCCAGGTTGTGCAAAAATCATCATTCATTCCCCCTAAGAAATAGTAGCCTGTTGCTAAAACATGCTTGTAGTAAAGTGTATGCGTTTTCATAGAGTTGAGAACTAGATTTAATAAATAATTTTCTTTACTAGTTTTGATGTGCATTCTGTATAAATTACATCTCACGTGTTCTACGTAAGGGAGACTTTATTATAATGGAATGTAGTAAGATTGCTAAGACAATGGATGATTTTACTACTGGTTAGGCATAGATTTGTATATTGGAAGAGAAACTAGAAAGCATCATGATATTGGAATACTAGTCTTTCGCCATAATCAATGGAATATAAGAGAATACGTAATCCATTGGGAGTTTCAAAAGGTAATCAATAGAGAACTTCAATCATTGGAAGGTGAGTACTTTCATCTGTTTTTGTGTAGTTAAATTATTCCACGCTCTTCTCTATATGCAATTCATATAGTATGATATTCATATAGATGCGCCAAAAGTAATAGGAGGTAAGTAATGATGAGTGAAACACTAGTTTTTGATAAAGTTGTTGTATTCCAAGCAAAGGAAGAAGAATTCGGTATTCCGATTCAATACGTTGTATCAATTGAAAAAATGCAACCTCTAACTTCAATTCCAAATATGCCTTACTATATGAATGGCGTAACAACTGTTCGTGGTGATGTGACACCAATTTTAGATGCAAATCAAATTCTTTACAAAACTAAAAGTGAAATTACAGAACAATCAAGAATGATTATTGTAAAAACAGATACCCTTTCTTTCGGTATTATCGTTGATGATGCAAAGGAAATTATTGATATCCCTGCAGAATCTGTTCAACAAGTTGGATTACTAGTTTCAGACGCCTCTTCGTATTTAGTAGGAGTAGCAAATCTAGAAAATAGACTACTATCTCTATTAGACCCAACTAAACTTCTAAGCACTCTTGCTGAAATGGACGATGTAAAAAAACAACTTCAATAATACTTATGTAAAGGTCCGAATAGGGCCTTTTTTATTTGCCTTTTTCCATGTAAAGACTTTATGATAAAGGTAATTGTAAAAGGTAAAGGGTGTAGAAGTGTTGAAACAAATGTATCCTATAAATGGTCGAGTCATTCTTCATGTTGATATGAATAGTTTCTATGCTTCTGTTGAGGTTGCATATGATCCTTCTTTGAAAGGAAAGCCACTTGCGATTGCAGGGAATCCTGAGGAGAGAAGAGGGATTATTGTTACATGTAGTTATGAAGCTCGAGCATTAGGGGTAAAGGCAACGATGCCATTATGGGAAGCAAAGCGATTGTGTCCGAATTTAATCATTAAGACCCCGAATTTCGATCGTTATCGAAAAGCTTCTTTAGAAATGTTCGAATACCTCCGTACATACACCGATCTTGTTCAGCCTGTTTCAATTGATGAAGGCTACATGGATATTTCTGATTGTTACAATTTAGGAACACCGTACGAAATTGCTCAAAAAATCCAAAAAGAACTCCAAGATAACTTAAAGCTGCCTAGCAGTATCGGAATTGCACCCAATAAATTTTTAGCCAAAATGGCTTCAGATATGAAAAAGCCACTAGGAATTACAATATTACGTAAGCGTGACGTAGAAAAAGTGTTATGGCCACTGCCAGTTGCTGAGATGCACGGTGTAGGTACAAAAACAGCTGAAAAGTTAAAACCAATACATATAACAACAATCGGTGATTTAGCGAATGCTAATGAAATTCAAATAAAAGCAATATTAGGCATTAATGGGGAAAGGCTCAAACAACGGGCGAACGGAATAGATGAGAGAGTGGTAGATCCAGATGCTATCTTTGAGTTTAAAAGCATTGGAAATTCTACAACACTACCTGAAGACACAACAGATGAAGAAATATTGTATGGGGTTTTACGAAGGTTAGCGGATTCTGTTTCAAGACGATTGAAACGGAAGGAATCACTTGCTCGCACTATTCAGATTGTCATACGGTATTATGATCGAAAAACGATAACAAGAAGTAAAAAACTTGAAAACCCCGTTGTCGAAGCGAAAGATGTATATGAAGTGGCACTTCAATTATGGAAAAAGCATTGGAATGAAGAGCCTGTTCGATTAATTGGAATCACCACAATGGACCTTATCGAGAAAAAGGATGCATTCAAACAGCTAGATTTATTTTCATATGAAGAAGATGCAAAGAAAGAGCCTCTTTTTAATACAATTGAGAAATTACAATCAAAATTTGGAAAAGATGTTATTAAAAAAGGGATTACGGCCAAGACAGAAGAATCAAAAACAAAGGGCACCAGTTTTAATAAAGATTTTTTACAATCAAGAGAGGATTCGTGAAGACTATGGAGTTAGTATTTTTAGGAACAGGGGCTGGTGTACCAGCAAAGGAGAGAAATGTATCAGCAATTGCTCTTCAATTGTTAGAGGAGAGAGGAAGTACATGGCTTTTTGATTGTGGTGAGGCAACACAGCACCAAATTTTACATACGTCCATAAGGCCACGTCGCATTGAAAAAATCTTCATTACTCATTTACACGGTGATCATATCTTCGGACTACCAGGATTACTTGGGAGTCGCTCCTTTCAGGGTGGAGAAACAGAGCTTACTGTCTACGGCCCAATCGGTATTAAGGAATTCATTGAAGTTTCTCTTAAAATAAGTAAAACACATTTACGTTATCCATTATCCATAGTGGAAATTGAAGAAGGTGTTATTTTTGAGGATGAGCAATTCATCATAGAGGCTGGTCTTCTTGAACATGGTATCTCATGCTTCGGATATCGAATTGTCGAAAAGGATTTACCAGGTGCGCTACAAGTGGAAAAATTAAAAGTTCTCGGTGTAAAACCAGGACCGATATTTAAACAGTTAAAAAAAGGTGAGCTTGTCACACTAGAAGACGGAACCAGACTTGATGGCAAAGAGTTCATAGGGCCGTCAATGAAAGGTAGAATCGTAACGGTTTTAGGAGATACACGGTTTACGGAAACTGCAATTCATTTAGCAAAGGATGCAGATGTACTTGTTCATGAAGCCACTTTTAGTGGAGAGGAAGCCCAGTTAGCACATGAGTATTATCATTCAACAACCATTCATGCCGCGAAAGTAGCAGAAGTAGCAAAGGTGAACAAGCTTCTCCTCACACATATTAGTTCGCGTTATCAAAAGGATGATGTATACAGGCTTCGAGAGGAAGCAAGGACTGTCTTTAAACAAGTAGAAGTGGCTCACGATTTATTTCCATATGTCATTGAAAGGAATGGGAAAAAACATGAATAAGATTTTATACGTGGTTCGTCATTGTAAGGCATCTGGACAGGAGCGGGAAGCAAGTTTAACTGAGGAAGGGCAGCAACAAGCAAACGAACTTTCTGAGTTTTTAAGTGAGTATCCCATTAAAAGGATCATCTCAAGTCCTTATAAAAGAACTGTGGAATCGATCCTTCCATATGCAGAGAAGGTGGGTATTGAAATCGAAAAAGACGAACGACTTGGAGAACGATTATTAAGTCCAAGTAATCAATCAAACTGGCTTGAATTATTAGAGCAGTCCTTTCAAGATTTATCCTTTACTCTAGAAGGCGGCGAATCTTCACAAGATGCAATAAACAGAGTGAAATCTCTAATTGAAGAATTGGTAGAGGTACCAGAAGAGCATATCGCATTAATTAGTCATGGGAATTTAGCAACTTTATTATTAAAAATATTTGATGAAGTATATGGTTTTGACGAGTGGAAAGCAATGTCAAACCCAGATGTATATATGATCCAACTTAAAAGTGATGGTAGAGAAGTAAGAAGAATTTGGAGATGATGAGATGAAAGAACAATATCTATATCAATTAAAATTAATTCCGTCACTGTTGAATGAAGATAATTGGACTGAGCGAGAAAATGAGATTGTCAAAGAGCATTTTCATATGCTGCAGGACCTGTGTGAACAAGGAATCGTCATGATGGCAGGTCGAACATTAGTTATGGAGGAATCAGGGTTCGGAATTGTTATTTTAGAAGTTGATACAGAAGAAGAAGCAAAAGAGATAATGAAATCGGATCCAGCTGTAAAGCATGGTGTGATGACGGCAACATTATTCCCATACCGGGTTGCTTTATTCCGTGATTCCAAAAGGTAGGGTTCATTATGCCATTACGTGAGGTAACGAAAAAAAGAAAAGGGAAGGCGAATAAGCGGACAGCTATGAATCGTAGGACAATCATGATCCGTACGTTAAGAGCAGCAGGTTTCTTGTTGGTCGGAATTGTTATCGTATATTTCTATTATTTATATGAGACTGGTAGCTTACTAGCATTTTTCCATGCTTTGAAAATTAAAGAGGGCTTTCAAACTATAGTTGATGATGTCACAGAACATCCATTCAAAATAGGATTTTATCTTATTTATAGCTTAGCTATCCTCGGAATAGGATTTTGGCTGGGAAGAAAGAAGTGGATTAAGTAGAGTAAACAGCTAGAAGGGGGAAACTTACAATCAGTTTGAGGATGTAATAGCATTTTGTCTAGAAATTTGGAACTTCAATTATTACCGAGATTTCTATACCTTAAATCATGTGTGATAGAATATAGGGAACTTACAAATTAAGCGTGCGCTGTTAGTAGAAGGGATAAGAAGTATGGAGATCAATTATACTAAAATTAATCATAAGTTATATTACAGCACAGTATTAGTGGTAATTACACTTATGCTCCTTGGGCTGATTGTTGATAACCCGCTTCTTCATCATCTTGGAGTAGGCTATATTACCCATGGTGTTCTAGTTTTCCTATTTTCAACTTGCTTATTAATTTATCCTAAATATAAGTCACATTTTCTTAGAATTATCATCATCATCGTAGCATCTACATACTTTTATACCATCTTCTTCTTATATCCCAATACGTGGTCGAACTTTATATTTTTATGCTTTATTCCTGCCATCTCAATTTTGTTTTTTGATATAAGACTTTTTTATTTTTCTTTACTAGTAAATACCTTCTCAATCATTAGTCTTTTTAGCTATATTGCTATGGTTGATCAAGGACATCTTTATCCTTATATAAGAGAAGACTTAATCGGTAATATTATTAACTTCTTAGGAAGCCAAGCCATTCTATATTTTATATTTTACCTATCATATGGACGATTGAAGAAACAGCAGCTTTACTATGAGCAAATAAAACAATCAGAACGTCTGAAAACAACTGGGCAACTGGCTGCTGCTGTGGCACATGAGATTAGAAATCCATTAACAGTAGTTAAAGGTTTTTTACAATTGTATGAGAAAGATAATAATAATGTTAATAGTAAGAGGCATTACTCGTTAATGATTGATGAATTAAACACGGCAGAACAGGTAATTTCTCAATTTTTATCAATTGCGAAGCCGGACAAGGACACTCAAATTGAGCTAGTAAATGTTAAGAACGTACTTCAAAGTGTAACGGATCTACTCAATACTTATGGACTCCTACATGATAATAAGATTGTACTTGAGAGGGTAGAGGATTGTTATATTGCTGCAAATACTATTGAGTTTAAACAACTCTTAATTAATATTATTAAAAATGCCATTGAAGCATCAAAAGTCGGTGATTCTGTTGTCATCACCGCTGAGAGAAAAAAAGACTTGGTTGAAATTAATGTCATTGATCGTGGACAAGGTATGTCAAAAGAAGAGATGAATTCTCTTGGTACCCCATTTTACTCGTTAAAAAGTAAAGGGACCGGTCTAGGGATGATGATTTGCTTTAATATTGCTACAAAGTATAAAGGAACCATTCACTTTGATAGTGTAAAAGGTAAAGGAACAACGGTTACGATTCGGTTTCCGGCAAAATTAGGATAAGTAAAGAGGGTTGCAACTAGGCAACTCTTTTTTTATAGAGAAGTTATATGAAGATATATACAAAAACTAAAGAGTGCATATTGAGAAAAGGAAACATAGCTAAAAATGTTCCCTTATTTATATCTAATATAATAGTGCCTATTTAAATTGAGTGGCACCTTCATTGAAAATATATACATTTGTAAACCGATAGGAAGAATTACCAATTGCTAAAAGGTAGTTCTTGGATTTTGGCTAGAGAAAGAAACGGAAATAAAGAACCTTTCGTATAGTAGAAAGGTTCTTTCCTTATGCATCATATTGAGTTTTTAATTTGGTAATAGTATCTAAAATATCCTCTGAATCGTTTACTACAAGATTAAAGTTAAGTTCTTTTAACTGTTTAAAAAACAAATTAGCACCATGCAGAAGAGCGGTAATCGTTTCATATCTAGGTAATCTCCAACTATCAATAATGGTATCCTCTTGAATAATAGATATTGTTATTTCTTCATGATTGTTTTGAACAAATGTTAACGCCAGCTCAAATGGATGATAGACAAATGGAGCAGAAACGTGTCGATGATTAGTAAGTAAGTTTAGGCATTGTATTATGTTATACCATAATCCATCAACACTATCATTGTAGGCTGTTCCTAGAATGGTAGTTTGGCCATGCTTAATTTCAATCATGCCTGGATAGACGGGATGGGTAGTGGAGATATGTTTTAATACTTTTTCCCTATCGTTTACTTCAATGAAATATTGATTACGATGTATTGAGGCTTTTTCTATATCATCAATTAATACATTTGGTTTTAAAAAATAGCTAGTTACTTCAATCATATTTAGACTCCTTTATGAAAGGATGAAGATAGGGAGAATGGTTCTCCCTATCTCTATTTATTAATATTTTTTTACACCAAGTCCCCAACCATCTGGATACATCGTAATAACCTTGCCACCTTTTACTACTAACTTGACTTTATAAGCTGTATTTCCATACACATAACCATACACAACAGTTCCCGAACTAGAAAAACCATAATTAGCAATTTGAGTTTTATTGCTATTGATAATATTAGCGATTACATTTTCATAAAAACCTATAGAATAGCCCGGATTAAAAAAAGATTGTGTAGTTGTCGGATTTCCAATAAATTGTTCTGGTACATGTCTTGATAAAATGTGTGTCATTCCATAGCTTGAGCAGCTCCCAAAGTCTAGCTTAACTGTTTTGTTCGTAGCAACAGTATAACTTGCAATGGTTTGATCTGAGTATGTAGTTGGTAACCGGAAGTATCCCTGTGTAGCATTGTTTACTTGGCCACATGATTTGTTATAAAAATCTTGGCCGGTTGGTTGATATTCAATGTAGTTGCTGTAAATGTTCCAAGAATAAGTAGCGGCGTTAACATTGAACGTAGGAGCGAGAAAAAGTGCGACAGTTAATAAAGATAAAAACAAATTCCTTACAAGTTTTAGTTTCATACGTGTATTCCTCCATTATTGTGAAATGACCAACGAATGAAACTATAGCATCTATTTGTTACTAAAAAATTAAAATTTTCTCAATTTTATTACACTTAGATTAAATAATAGTTAAATATTGGGCTTTTAAGTAAAAAAAGGAAAAATGAACTATGTGTTGTTTCCCCTTTTTATGACTTAAGTACTGGAGAAAAATTATAGGATTGCTTCTCTGATTAACTGATAAAATAGAGTAAATGCAATAACCCATATAATAATAGCTGAAAGATAATTGATTCGTTTTAATAGCTTTGTTGAAGTATCAAGTTTTCCTAATGCTCTGCCAGTTAACGCTAAGGTGAAAAACCAAATCCATGAAATGAAGATACATCCAATTGTAAATAAAAATTTTTCAGTACCTTCATACACAATGGAACTTGTACCGATGACTCCGATTGTGTCTAGAATAGCGTGTGGATTTAATAATGAGACAGAAAGGGCAAATCCAATTTGTTCTTTAATGGATAATGGAGTTTTCTTCTCTGTTTTTGTAGAAGTAGTTGTCCTCCAAATTGTCCATCCCATATATAGTAAAAAAAAGGAACCAATTAATAGAACGATAGGTTTGAGCCACAATATTTGAAAAATGAGTAACGATACACCTGAAATAGCAAGACTAATTAATAGTGTATCGCATAAAGAAGCAGTTATAACTGCTGGCAATGCGTAAAGAAAGGACCTTTGAGTGGCACCTTGATTAAAAACAAATACATTTTGTACACCAAGAGGAAGTATTAAACCAATTGCTAAAAGGGCACCGTGGAAAAGTGCTAGCATGAAAGTCACCACCAAAAAGAAATAGAACCGAAGTGCCTTGCACTCCGGTTATTTATGATTGTTACCATCCACGGTCATATTGCTTAGGGGATGGGATTGTAACGCCTAATTGCTTTGCAGCTGTTCGTGGCCAGTAAGGATCCCGTAAAAGTTCACGTGCTACAAATATAAGATCAGAACGATCATTTTGCAAAATTTCCTCTGCTTGGTTCCCTGTTGTAATGAGTCCAACTGCTCCAGTTGCGATATTTGCACCATTTCGAATTGTTTCTGCGAAGCCTACCTGATAACCAGGATATACATTGATAGCTGCAGGAACTACAGCACCTGAACTGACATCAATTAAATCAACACCCTGTTCTTTCATCCAGTTGGCATATGTAACATAATCTTCGGGAGTTAGTCCATCAGGATGATAATCGTGAGCAGATACCCTTACAAATAAAGGGCCGTCCCAAACCGTTTTGACCGCATCGATGATTTCGCGAAGGAATCGATAACGATTTTCCGGATTTCCACCGTATTCATCTTCTCTTTTATTAGAAAGTGGAGATAAAAATTCATTAATTAAGTATCCATGTGCACCATGAAGCTCAATAATGTCAAAGCCAGCTTCCTTCGCACGAGCAACACCTGCTTTGAATGCTTCCACAGTTTTTTTAATCACTTCTATACTCATCTCAATCGGTAATTTTGATTTTTCATTAAAGGCGATAGCAGAAGGTGCGATAATGTCTTCATTCGTCATAGATTTACGACCCGCATGTGCAATTTGAATGGCCGTTTTTGCACCTTGTTCCTTCATCATATTCACAAGTGTCTTTAACCCAGGAATATGGTCATCACTCCAAATTCCAAGATCTTGATTGGAAATTCGGCCTTGTGGCGTTACCGCAGTAGCTTCTACCATAATTAACCCAACTTGCCCAACAGCACGACTTACATAATGAGTGAAATGCCAATTTTGAACCATCCCATCTTCATTATGTGACGAATACATACACATAGGTGACATAACAACTCGATTTTTTAATGTTACGTCTTTTATTTGAAATGGGCTAAAAAGCTTTGCTTCCATTCTAACTCCTCCTTCATGAAATAATTTTCTCTATTTATAGTACCACTTCCTCGTGAAAACCTTCTAGAAATGTGCTTTCTTTTTTTTATGAAGGAAAAACCTTCTTTCTTACAGAATTACTAATCATACTTTTTTATGTAGGAGACATTTTATGAAAGAAAAAATTATCATATTTCTAATCATTTTTACTTATGTTATTCTTCTCATTTCCTCAATGTTTTTCAATAAAGATGGATCCGTTGAAATGACAGATGTGAGTCAATTAATGCCCGTAAAAGTAGAGAAAGTTGTCAAAGGGAAAGAAGAGCAATCAATTCTTCAAGTAATCAAAGAAGCCAATGAAAATGGAAAAAAAGTTTCCATAGCTGGTAAGAGACATAGTATGGGTGGACATACGTATTATAAAGACTCCATTGTCCTAGATATGACGACTTATAATGACATACTAGATTTTAATTTAGACAAAAAGACAATTACTGTTCAAAGTGGCGCAACGTGGAATGATATTCAACAATATGTAAATCCATACGGTTTAGCAGTAAAGGTCATGCAGTCACAAAACATTTTTACGATTGGTGGTTCACTCAGTGTAAATGCTCACGGACGTGATATTCGTTACGGTTCATTAATTGATTCGGTACGATCATTTAGATTGCTAACTGCGGAAGGTGAGATTCTTCATGTAAGCAGAGAGGAAAACGAAGAGTTGTTTTATCTCGTCATCGGTGGTTATGGACTATTCGGTGTTATTTTAGACGTTGAACTAGAATTAACGGAAGATGAGCTTTATGTAATGCAAACGAAGGCAATGAGTTATGACGAGTACACCAATTATTTTGTGTCTTCCGTCAAGGAAAATGAAGAGGTGAGAATGCATTTAGCAAGAATCTCAACTTCTCCTGAAAATTTCCTAACTAAGATGTACGTAACAGATTATGTGTTTGCCTCAGAGCAAAAGCTATTAACAGATCATGATAAATTAAAGGAAGACCGCGCCACGTGGCTAACGAAGTTTCTACTAGGTCTGTCTCGTCATTACGATTGGGGTAAGGAAATGCTTTGGAATATGCAAGAAAAGTATTTTCACTCTATTAATGGTGAACTTGTCTCAAGAAATAATGTGATGAGATCGGAATCTAAATTTCTAGAATATGAGGACGCAAATGACACAGACGTTTTGCAGGAATATTTCGTACCCATTCATCATTTCACACCTTACATTGATGACTTAAGAGAAGAGCTTTCAGATGAAGAGCTAAATTTAGTGAATATCACGATTCGTTATGTAAATAAAAATGAAGATGCAGTCCTTTCCTATGCAAAGGATGATATGTTTGCTCTTGTTTTATTAATCAATCAAGGATTATCAGAGGAAGAATCAGAAAAAGCAAAGCAAATTGTTCAAAAGATGATTCAAGTGACACTTGAGCATAATGGAAGTTATTATTTACCTTACATGCCATATCCGACGAAGGATCAGTTAACAAAAGCGTACCCAAGATCAATAGAGTTTTTTGAGAAGAAGCTTGTATATGACCCTGATGAGTTGTTTTATAACTACTTTTATAAGGAGTATAAACAATGAACTCTCAGCAACGATTAAAGATATTCATGATGTCGCAAAGTATCACATTCTTTGCCAGTAGCTTAATTTTTCCTTTTTATATTTTGTTTTTGAAAAATGTCGGTTCGTCCTTTACCACATTTGGATTTTCTTACGGATTATTTGGGTTAAGCTCAGCTTTAATTTATCCACTTCTCGGAAAAGTCTCAATGCATATCGAAAACCGAATGTTTATGTTTGTACATTGTTTTGGTATGGCTCTTACTTTACTTACTTTTCCACATATTACTGAAGTAAATCAAGTATATGTAATTCAAGTTATTCTTGGGTTACTTGGTGCTCTGCAAAAGCACGGAGAAAAGATGTTGTTAGTAGATTACACGGACAAAAGCAATCGAGGACAAAAGCTAGGAAGCTACCACTTTTGGACTGCTCTTTTTTCATCTTTAGCTGTCATGTCGGCAGGTATTTTAGCAGATTTCTTTACAATCGACGCGATCTTCTACGGAAGTTCAATTTTATATTTTGTAAGTGGTCTATTGTTGTTGAATAGGAAGTTAGTAACTGATTAGAAACGAGGTTGATTTGTGAGGTATGTAAAGTTCATTTCCCTCCAATTTATTATGTTTACATTAATATTTTTGGTTAATTATCAGTTTGATCGCTATATTAGTAAACCATTTACACGTGTAGATTTATTCGCAATATTGATTAGTATTCCGGTTATCTTACTAATTTATCAATTAGTAGTGACATTATATAAGTCATTTAGTATGATAAGTAATCTAAATAAGGTATTAATTTCCATTCCTGTTTTGATTCTATCAATTTTTTTTATAGGGTTTATGGAGCAATTATTGTTTTAAAAGGGAGTAATACGATGCTAATAGATAATAAAGAGTTTACTAGTAAAGGGTTGCATTATACGATACGATCTGCCGTACTTAAGGATGCAGACTCACTTTCACATTTAAGATTGCAAATTGATGGTGAAACGGAAAAACTGGATCGTGAACCAGGTGAAGCTTTCATTGATAGAGAAGGGTTTGAACAATTGATAATAATAGACTCTGAAAATGAGAGGAACATTTTCTTAGTGGTCGAGATTGGAGATAAACTCGTTGCATTCTCTAGATGTGAAGGAAATCCATTAAAAAGATTTTCACATAAGGTAGAGTTTGGTGTCGGTGTTTTAAAAGAGTTTTGGGGATATGGGATTGGGAAGAATTTATTAAAAGAGTCCATTAAGTGGGCTGACGAAAACAACCTTAGCAAAATGACGTTACAAGTCTTAGAAACAAATGATAAGGCTGTAAAACTATACGAATCACTTGGTTTTGAAGTAGAAGGAGTATTAAAGAGGGACAAGATACTTTCGGATGGAAACTACTATAACACGATTGTAATGGGAAGATTTATGAATAAGAAGTGAACTTACTAATTTGAATAAGTTACCAAAAATACAATTAAGAGAGTTAACACTGTAAGATGAAAAGATCGTTAGCAATGGTGATAATGCTAGCGAAGATTGGGTATTACGACAAGGTCCATTAAGGATGATCCTGATTAGTGAAGAATTTATGACATTACATGGAAGTCCCATTGTAAAGGTACACAGCTAATGTGTTCCTTTTGACGTATAGAATAATCATGTTTAATTTAATTATTTGAAAATAACGACAAAGGCGAATGGAAAAGGTAAACTTAAATGATATAATTATCCTGAGAAAATATAGTTACATAGAATGGAGGGTTACCTTTGAATAGGCTTACTTCTTACTCAAATGGAATCCATTGTATAAGTTTACCGACCCCTTTTGCTGTTGGGGATGTAAATGTTCATATTGTTGAATCTGAGAAATTAACGTTAATAGATGCTGGTGTAAAAACAGAAGAAGCTTGGCAAGTATTTAAAAATGAGCTACAACATATTGGGTATTCTTATACTGATATCGAACAGGTTGTAATCACACATCATCATCCTGATCACGTTGGAATGTTAGATTTCTTATCCACAGATATACCCATTTTTGGTCATCGTTTCAACCGTCCATGGATTACAAATGATGAAGTATTCTTTAAGCATCATGATCAATTTTACTTAGATTTGTTTGTAAATCTTGGATTGGATGAGGCACTTTTGGAAAAAGCAGCTCATCTAAAAGACCCTCTTGCCTTTAATTGCCATCGTGAATTAACACATGAATTACAAGAAGGAGATAAGATACCAGGTTTACCTGGCTGGGAGGTACTAGAGACTCCTGGTCATGCACAAAGTCATATTGCTCTTTACCATAAAGAAAATAGTCTATTATTAGGTGGCGATTTGTTAATTGGACACATTTCTTCTAATCCTTTATTTGAACCACCAATGAAAGGGAATGAACGACCGAAAACCCTTTTGCAATATAACAGTTCATTAAGAAAAATAAGTGACCTTGATTTAGATGTTATTTATACTGGACATGGTAGTATAATAAACCATGCAACTGAGTTGATAAAAGAGAGATTGCATAAACAAGAAAAACGAGCAGAACTAGTTTTAGAACTGCTTAAGAAAAATGGTCCGCAAACTTGCTTGCAGCTATGTCAGTCTTTATTTCCTCAAGTATATAAAAGAGAAGTGGCCCTTACATTGTCTGAAACGTTAGGTCAGCTAGATTACCTGGAGGAAGATAACTATATTCAGGTTGATCGTACTAAAGTACCGTGGCTGTTTTATTCTATATAAAGGTGGATCAACAATGAAGTTACAATGGAAAAATATAGTAATTACTGGTGCATCAAGTGGAATTGGGGAAGAAATTGCTTATTTAGTTGCCAAAAAAGGTGGTACACCTATTCTAATAGCTAGAAGCGAGGATCGATTGAAGCGAGTTTCCAGTACAATTAAAGAAAAATATCACATCGATAGTCCATATTATGTGTTGGACGTGCAGCAACTTGAGAAAATTGATGAAACGATTCAACATATCACAAATAAAGTGGGTACGATCCATGTACTCATAAATAATGCTGGCTTCGGTGTATTTGATGCTGTGGAAAACATTAATTTACATGATATGAAATCCATGTTTGAAGTGAATGTGTGTGGCCTTATTGGAATGACGAAGTCGGTTATACCGTTTATGCTCCAGCAGAACGAAGGACATATTATTAATGTCGCATCACAAGCGGGGAAAATTGCGAGTCCGAAATCGAGTGTCTATTCAGCAACGAAACATGCAGTACTAGGATTTACAAATAGTTTGCGAATGGAATTAAACATGACAAATATTCATGTTACATCAGTAAATCCTGGGCCGATTCGAACAAGATTTTTTGATACCGCAGATAAATCCGGGAACTATGTTAAAAACGTTCAAAGGTATATGCTAGACTCAGAATACGTAGCGGGAAAAATAGTTGATGCAATTTATACACAAAAGCGTGAAATCAATTTGCCTAAATGGATGAATGCTGGTAGCGTACTATTTCAATTATTCCCATCGTTTATGGAAAAGACAGCTGGAAAAGTCGTGTTTAAAAAATAATACGCTGAAACTTTGACAGACTAAACGATAAGTTTAGTCTGTTCTTCTTTTATAGAAGGAGAGGTGTAGTTAATGCAAATAGAAGATCCACTTTCAGTGCTAGAGCATATGCCAACTGGTGTTATGGTATTAGATACAAAAGGGTCTATTGCTTACATAAATGAATCAGGGAAAGCAATATTAGGAGTATTTGCTAATGATGATCTGCATCATTTACTATCTCGTTTTTTATCACATCAGGAAACAAAGATAAAGTGAAGCTTCCATCAGCGAATTTCTGATGGTTAGCCTGAACTAATCGGGACGCCCTGAGCCTTTTGCTCTTAGTGAATTGCTTTTTTCTTAAATCTACCTCCACGAACCTCTGCAATATCTGCCATCGCTAAAAAGGCATGGGGGTCAATTTCTTCAACAATTTCTTTCAGTTTTGCTTCCTCAAGTCGTGTAATAACACAGAATATAACTTTTTTCCCTTCACCTGAGTAAGCTCCTTCACCATTTATATATGTAACACCTCGTCCTAAACGACTCATGATCGCATCCCCAATTTGCTCGTGGCAATCACTTATAATCCACGTTGATTTGGACTCGTCTAGTCCTGTGATCGTGACATCAATGGATTTAAATGCTACAAAATACGCAATCAATGAATACATTGCTCGGTCCCATCCGAATACGAAACCTGCACTTCCTAAAATAAAGATGTTAAAAAACATAATAACTTCACCGACTGAAAACGGAACACGCTTATTGAACAGTATTGCTAGTATTTCAGTTCCGTCCAGTGACCCACCATATCGAATAACTATTCCTACTCCAACACCGAGAATGATTCCTCCGAAAACAGTTGCGAGTAAAAGGTCTTGTGTAAATGCAGGAACAGGATGTAAAAGTGTTGTAGCGACTGATAGTATGGTAATTCCGTACATAGTTGAAATAGCGAACGTTTTCCCAATTTGCTTATATCCAATGAAGAAGAAGGGGATGTTTAGAACAAATAAGAATAATCCTAGCTTCCAACCTGTTAAGTAGGAAAGAATAATGGATATTCCAACGATTCCTCCATCTATAACTTTGTTAGGGACTAAGAAAATCTCAAGTCCAACGGCCATAAGTATTGCACCGATCGTTATTAAAATTCCTCGTTGAAGAATCTTGAGTCCTGATAGCCTTTTGTGTTGAATTTTTTGAGACGCTCCTTCAAAATTAACCATAAATCTCCCCCTTCACATGTCTCTTCATTCCGTTTTTTTCCCATCACTATCCTTTAGTAAAAGATATGATAAGTTCTTTCGTAATATATACGTGAAGAAAAATTAGAATGTTATAATAATAAAAAACGGTGAGGAGTTACATATATGGTCCTGATTGATTGGGTATTTTTAATTTTGGCATGGGTGATAATCGGCATTTTCTTTTATCGTTTATATCAGAAAAAAATAGAAAAGCCAAAACTATGGAAGTCAATAGTCGTGGTTTTCATAGGACTGTTTTCGTTTTCTATCAACTTACCTTTTAAGGAATCTATTTTAAATATTGCGATCTTGCCACTAGGAATCTTTCTATTATACTTGGTTATTGGTCGTAATCATCAAGGAGAGCGCTGGTTAAGGTATCGATCCTTTGCCTGGCTTGGCTTTTTCGGTAATTATGTATTTCTTGCGTTTGCACTTGTAACTCCGTATATTGGTGATCTAATTTATCCAAAGGATTCACTCAGTACCTATATATCTTCCATAAAGGATGCACAGGTCATTACTATACATCCATCTGCATCTAGTAATTCCATTAACGAAACAAGTCTTCAAGAACAGATTAAGTCTGCTTCAGAGCAAGAAATAGTTAGTGAGGAATGGTATGCAGAAGCACATGAGTCTCTCGAAATAAAAGGGAGAAAAGAAAAGTTTCCGTATCAATTAGTTGGAGTAGAGCCTAAAGTAGGAAGTGGTTTACATACTATGATCTACATTGAGCAAGATGGGAAAGGTCTTCTTGTGTCCACTCAGAAGCGACAAGTATATTTCCGCACCGAGCAGCCAATCTTGATGTGGGAAGAGGGTGATGGAAATGAAGACTAATAAGAAAATACTAGTAATGAGTGGCATAGCGTTAGCTCTAGTAACGACCATATATGTTTATCTATTTTTCCTTTCGGAACCAAATGACTTGCCTAGTGAAAGGTTAATGTTAAAGGGTATCAACGAACTGCAATCGGAAGTTCAAGCTGAGGTGTTGCAAGATAAAATCTTTTTAACCGATAAGGCTGTGTTTGTTCCATTTGTTTCAGAATCAGGGGACTATGGAGCAAGTTATTGGACATGGAAAAAGGGAAAATGGAGGATTGCGCATATCGAAGCAAATGATGGACCAAGAATTTGGAAAATTAACCCTCATGATCCATCTACGTTTCATTTTGTTTGGAATTTACATCCCAATGATGACGTTCAAAATCTATCTTTCTATTTAATCAAAAGACGTTATTTTCAAGTTTCTGACGGAGTTGCCACATATGATCCGCGAGTTCAGATGAACGTATCCTTACCCTTAGACTCACTCTCTTATGGGACACTCAAACTACCTAATGAATGGGCGGTATCACTTGAAGAATTTTTACAAATAAAAGATCCAAATCGTTCTCTTGAACAGTTTTATTCTTTCGAATGGATTGCATATGATAAAGAGGGTAAAGAATTTATACCATCTAAATCATTAATGGGTGGTTCCACGTCAGCTGGTTTTGAAAATGAAATCATTGATTTTATTCCATTGGTGACTGAGTTTGAATTAGAATAATGGGGAAAAGCGACTGATTTTCAGTCGCCTTTTTCATTCTCTTATAAGTGTATTCGCATTAAGCCCTAGTACTCTTCTTACACTAAACTCACAACTATTTTCTTGATTCTATCTATCCTAGTTATATTTCTTTTTATATTCACGTGAAATTTTTTCTTTAGACATTCCTTGTAATGTTGTTGTTTCGGTGGTTTTCCATTTGCCATTTACTTTTTGAATAGAAGTTACGATGTCCATACCATTATCATTTTTATAGATGATTAATCCAGTCTCCTCTCGTAACAATGCGACGGGTGCTATATCCTCTCTACTATCTATGTTATTATTTTGAAGGAATTCAGCAGCAAACCTAACTCCCGTAATAGAGAGGTCCGTTTTTGTATATTCACCAAGCTCTAAGTCTAGATATTTTACAACTTCATTTACCATGCGTTCTCTTACGTACGTTTCTTCACTTGGCTTATAATCAAAGAATTTATATTCTTGATTACTAATTGGTTCACTTGTTAGTTTGGTCAAATCTATTTCGATTGCTAGTTCTTCTAGTTCCTTTTCTGAGTAATCTGAGTCAACTTTCACAGGTACGATTGTCACTACCTGTTCCTTCTTAATTGGACCAAACAAGGATTCAACCTTCAAATAATCTAAATTAAATCTTGTTAAATAATGTTGTTGAATATTTTCTTCAATTAGTTCTAACATGGTACCGTCTTGTTCATAAAGGTGAAAGGTATAGGTATCTTCAAGTCGTTCATTGCTTTCTATTGATAGCTTAATCATTGTTCCACTCGGCGTTGAACTAATTGTTTCCACTAGAAGCTCTTTGTTATCGTGTTCTGCACGTTGATTAACTTCGTATTCTCTACTAAATTCTTCGATGGATACAGGAAATTCGAAGTCCCATTTCCCTGTTTTATTTAAAACTTCATGAAAAGAAATGTTTAAATTAAATGTATCTGGTAAATTACGTTCACTTTGGATGGCTCCAATTAAATACCCATCCTCTATCGTTATTTTGTTTCCATAGCTCATTATATTTTGACCGTCAACTAGTAGTTGAACCTCAGGATATCCCTCAAATATCTCATTATCTTTTAGCAGTTCCGGCTTAATTGGAATTTTATAACCGATTACTAATCGAAATTTATCATAATAAACGTCTGTGATGGTAATTGGAATATCATGATCAACTACAGTTTCGCCAATTGATTTTATAAGTCCTTTTTTTGATGCCTCATGAAGACCACTATCTTGAGTAGATAAAATGGACCCTAAAACCGGGATGTGCTGAAGCATCTTTGCAAAGGCTGGTGAGACAAACGATGCACCAATGAAAAAAATAAATAAGGAAGCGACAATAGCTAAACCATAAATCTTTTTATTAATTCTTGAGCCACGTGTCTTCTCACCATTTTTGATTGCCCTATGTATGGCGAAATTTAGCTTTTCTTCTGGAATTGGTATATTCTCTATTTTTATCTTAAAATGTTGCACCTCGTTATTCATTGATACAGTCCTCCTTTAAGTATCCTCTTAGTAACTGAAGTGCTCGGTGTAAATTAGATTTCACGGTTCCTTCTGGACAATCTAATATTTCAGCAATTTCTTTATTCGGCAAATCTTCATAATACTTTAGAATAATGATGGACTTGTGTCGTTCATTCAATTGGTCAATTGCGTTGTATAAATCTAGACTTCCATCGACTTCAACCGTTTTTGTTGGGATTGATTCTACTATCTCATTGATTAATGGAACAACTTTCTTTTGTTGTTTTAAAAAGTCTAGCGCACAGTTAATCGTAATGCGCTTTAACCATGCCGAGAAAAGTAACGGATCTTTTACGCGATGAATCGAGATATACGCTTTATAAACTGCATCCTGGACAATATCAACAGCATTGTCTTCGTTTTTTACATAAAGGTAAGCGATGCGATACAGTCTACCTTTTTCGTTTTCCATAATCTTTTCAATGGACTTTTTATGACCCTTCATAGCTTTTTTTACATCTTTTTCTGTATACATGTTTGCCTCCTCTCTTATACTAGACTTTTCTATTGTAAGTTTCGTTCCATAAATTTTAATAATTTTATTATAGCTTTATATGACTTGTGTGAGGAGATTACTAGGTTTTAATGTGCAGGAGTTTCCTAGTTTCATAGAGAACGTAGTAGATAGATTGAATTTTGGGGTGGAAAAGATGAAAAATCTTATCGAACAGTTTCTTGTGAAAGAACTTTCATGTCATTTACAACCGATTTATACATATGTTGAATCTGTCCGACATCAAATCTCTGCTTCAGCAGCTGCTGTTTATGTCATACAACACGATAAAATTATTGGAGAGTGGTACTCAGGCTTTCATAGTTTATCAAGTGAACAAAAGGTCCAAGAAGACTCAAGGTTTAATGTATATTCTACGAGGAAAAGCTATATCGGCTTAGCGACTTCCATTGCGGTCTATGAAGGGAAAATAAAAGAAATTGATGATCTAGTATTAGATTATCTTGATGAGGAAAGGGTTTTACTTGAAGGCACTACCATTCGCCATCTTGTAACTCATACTCATGGTCTTGATATAAAAGACGGAAAGCTTGTACGTCAATTTTCTCCAGGGGAAGGTTGGGACTACAATAATGCAGGATTGTCGTTATTATATAAAATTATCCTACAAACAACTTCCCGCACGGTAAATGAGATTTTGCAAGAAAATGTATTTAAACCGTTACAATTGCAAGAGACAGGATGGGAGAGTACCGAGCAGGCGAATTTAGTTTGCGACGTGCTCGAGCCTACAAATGAGGCTAGGTTAAGTCTTGATGATAACTCGGGGTTTGAGCGTAACCTGTACGTCAGTGCTCGTGAATTAGCCCACTTTGGATATTGTCACTTGAAACGCGGAGAAATTGGTGGGAAGCAAATGGTTCCTTCCGCTTTATTCGACATGACTACTGCTGTTCAAACACCTATAGCACTACAAAATACTCCTCAAAACGGATTCTTCTGGTTTAGAAATGTAAACAACTTCGCGCAAAGTGAAATTGGGGGCAATGTACCTAAGGGAGCGTATCAAATACTAGGAGCCTCTGGTTGTACAGTTCTTGTCATTCCTGAATATGAAGCAGTTGCAGTCCGTATGTACAATAAAAGAGGAAATCCTCCAGGCTATGACTACTTACAAGATATAAAGCAGTTTGGTAATCTTGTAAGCTCCTTGCTTCAAGAATCGAATCAATCAACGGAGGTTAAATAATGAGTCCATTAGCTATTGTTTTATGGTCACTTCTATTCTTTGCTATTCTCTATGTTGTCATTGAAACTGCTGTTAGAAGAGGAATAGACAGCTCGGAAACAAATGAATTACTTCGTGAATTAGTAGAAATCCATCGCAATCAATCAAATAAAAGTGCATCATAAGCTACGTGGACCTTCCCAAAAGAAGGTCCTTATTTTATTTCTTTTCTATTTCTTTTTTATTTCCATTTGTCTCATTTCCCGTTAAGTACTCGTAGCTAGCTTCTAATCCGGAATCCTTTGCTTTATGTCCTTTAACAACTTTATATTGATCCATGTTTCGTTGGGCCATATGATCACCTCCTCTCGAGTAGTCTTCTGTGGTAGTATTTGCTTAGAAAATAATTTTAAATAAATTAAAACCTTTTTATATAGAACGGTGTCTAATTACTAAACAGATAACTACACATGCATGTTAGGGAGCGATTGTATGGAGAACGAGCTGCTCATAAAACGAGCGATTAAAGGGGATGAACAAGCATTTTATACACTAATGCTTGAACATAAAGACCAATTATTTCGAATTGCTTACTCTTATTTGAGAAATCAAGAGGATTCACTAGAAGCTATTCAAGAGGTTACATGTCGTGCATTTAAAGCTGTGAGGAAGGTAAAGGAGCCTGCCTATTTTACCACATGGCTCGTTCGAATTATGTTGAATTATTGTAATGATGAACTTCGTAAGAAAAAGCGAGTAACATTGCAGTCACATGAATTAGATCATGCGACAGCGGCAGAGGATTCACATGAAAGAATCGAGCTAGAAGAAGCAGTAGATGCCCTTGACGAACGAAGTAAACAGGTTATTACATTAAAGTATTTTCATGATTATAAAATTAGTGATATTGCCGAAATAATGGAATGTCCAGAAGGAACTGTGAAAACTTGGTTGCATAAAGCGCTAAGAGTATTACGTAAACAGTTAGACGAGAAAGGCGGGGAGAAGCATGTTTGAAAAAGAAGAAGCAAAGTTAAGCAATGTGAAACAACAATATGACAATATAATAATTCCTGATTCGATTGATCAATATATCCAAGCTGGTATTCAAACCGCAAAAGTGAAACGTAAAAGGGCGTCTGTTTACCGTTTTAGTAGTCTGATTGCAGCAGTTCTGTTAATTGCGATGCTATCGATGATTCGTGTTTCCCCAACCTTTGCCGGCTATATTAGCAATATTCCCGGCTTTGAAAAAATTGTAGAGCTAGTGCGGTCTGATAAAGGCTTAATATCTGCTATAGAGAATGATTTCATCCAGCCAATTGGTGTGTCTGATGTGCATGATGGAGTAAAGGTAACCATTGACTCTGTAATAGTTGATAATAATGAAATGGTATTATTTTATACGGTAGAAAGTGATCGGGATTTAGGTGATATCATGCCAGGGAAAATATCACTTGTAGACCTAGAAACGAATGAAGATTTTGATGCGACATTCTCGTACGGATCTTTACAAGAAGTTAGTACTGATCCAGTATCAGGGACCATTGAATTCTATGCAGACAAGTGGCCGTCTTCTATGGAACTTTCTCTTCAACTATTTAGTACCCTAGCAGATAAAGCACGACCTGTTACTTCCGTGTTTACCATGCCTTTTACAATTGATGTACAGAAGTTTGAAGGAATGAAATCAGAGTTTGTCATTAATAAAGCAGCATCTATAGAAAATCAAAAGTTTACAATCGAGAAAATGGTCATTCATCCAACAGAAATGGAATTGTCGCTTCAGTTTGACCCTGATAACGACAAGAAGATATTTAATTTCGATGATTTGAAAATTGTCGATGAAAAGGGAGAACATTGGAAGACTAAAGCCTCAAATTTTAGTGAGGATGAAAGTATAATCACTTTTGAAAGTAATTACTTTTATGAACCTAAGGAGTTGTATGTAGAGTTTTCTTCTGTTCGTGCAATTGACAAGGATGAGCTGGAAATTGTAGTGGACGTAGAAAATCAAAAGATTATCAAAGCTCCGTCTGATGGTAGACTTTTAAGTGTTCAACGATCGGGGCATGATCTTAGTTTTCTTTTGAAGAATAACAATGCTCAAGACCAAAATCACTCATATAATCTATTTGGAGGAGATATGGTCGATGCTACGGGTGCTACTTACAGTATTAGCTCTAGATTTAGTTCACCTGCTTCAGATGATACCAATAATATTCAAATAGAGGGAATTGTCCTGCCGACACTGGATTTTACAAATCCAATAACGTTAACACTAAGTGACTACCCAAGTCGTCTTAATGAAAAAGTTAGAATCAGGATTAAGTAAAGCTCGCCAATCGGCGAGCTTTTGTCATTGTGTTAAATATTCGTACACTACATCTTGAATGATTTCATTTAAATCAGTTTGATCTTGTTTATGAATGTCCATAATCCGCTCATATAACTCTGTATAATCCTCTTTACTCAAAGGTACTGAATCAATTGTATGCTGATATTGATACAAGCAATTTCGAATCATTTTTTCAATGAATATTTTATCCACAAATCCTACTCCTAGTTGTTTTTTCTTATTTCTTTTATAAATGATGGCTTTCTATATTGCAATGCAAAATTTTGTGAGGTCCTAAAATTACCATTTGAAATCGAACGTATATTCCCTTATTATTATGAGTATAATAAAATACGAACATATATTCTTTTTTGAAAGAAGGAAATGGTTATGGATTACAGTCAATTTCCATATGAGCGAATATTATGTGTGGATATGAAAAGCTTTTATGCAAGCTGTTCGGCGGTCATGCTAGGTTTGGATCCGATGACATGTTATTTAGCGGTAGTAGGCGATACAAATCGGCAGGGAAGTATTGTACTAGCCGCAACGCCGAGAATGAAAGAGGAGTTTGGAATTAAGACAGGGTCAAGGTTGTTTGAAATTCCAGACGATCCTCGCATTCAGATTGTGAATCCGAAAATGGGGACATATGTAAGAATTTCAACTGAAATTACGAGACTGTTTCACCGCTACGTTCCGAAAGAAGCCATTCACACCTACAGCGTGGACGAAAGCTTTCTTAAAGTTGACGGTGTCGAACATATATGGGGAGATGCTCATACGATTGCGAAAAAGATTAAAGGAGAAATTCACAAGGAATTTGGTCTTCATTGTGCGATTGGAATTGGTCCTAATATGCTTTTATCCAAGCTTTGTCTAGATTTAGAAGCGAAGAAGAAAGGAATTGCCGAGTGGACGTTTCAGGATGTCGAGAAAAAACTATGGCCACTTTCTCCGTTAAGCAAAATGTGGGGAATCGGGAGCCGAATGGAACGAAATTTAAATCGTATGGGAATTTTTACAGTTGGACAGTTAGCTAACTATCGACTTGAATTATTAGAAAAGAAATTTGGAGTGATGGGCAACCAACTTTATTATCATGCTCATGGCATTGATTTATCTGATATCGGTGCTCCGATTATGCAAGGGCAGATTAGTTTTGGAAAAGGGCAAATATTATTACGTGATTACCCAGATCCAAACGAAGTAAAGCATGTCATTTTGGAAATGTGTGAAGAAGTTGGCCGAAGAGCTCGCCAGCATAAAAAAGCAGGAAGAACGATAAGTCTTGGGATTGGATATAGCAAGGAAGAGTTTGGTGGAGGCTTTCACCGTTCGAGGACAATTGATGAGCCAACGAATATTACCCTTGACTTATATAAAGTGTGTCTAGAGTTGTTTGAAGAAAATTATCAAGGAAAGACGGTAAGACGAATTGACATTGCACTTTCTAATATTGTCGAGGATACGGAAATGCAATTGAATTTATTTTATACAAGCAAGCCGAAGCAACGGACGCTTGGCTATACGATGGATGCAATTAGAGAAAAATATGGTTCTACTGCAATTTTGCGTGCGGTTTCTTATACGGATGCTGGAACAGCACGGCATCGCAGCAAGCTAGTAGGGGGGCATAAAGCGTGAATAATGTGGAAAGCAAAGAGAGTGATGAGTCATGATTCGAGATCGTGGAAACATAAAATGGACCTCGATGATGCTTCCCGAGCACGTAAAGCTGCTTAGAGATTGGGCGAAAGAGGATGAATTTGAAACAAAGGAAGAAATTGACGAACAGCAGCTTGAACAAATGAATGAAGTTATTTGCGATGCGATGACATATGGAGCTAGCATTTGCCTTACGTACTTTGAAGGAACAAAGCATTATACAATCACAGGTACTGTTCACTATGTTGATGAAATAGAGCAAAAGCTCCGCATTATGACAAGTGAAGGCATTCGTAAACACATACCCATTCAGGCAATAACTGATGTAAAAGAGGTTGATAAAGAAGGGTTTTAAATGATGTGTAACGAATAATAAGTGACTAAGTCTTTAGGCGGTGTTGGTTTTGCGAAATCGAGGCTCGGCAGTTATCATTCAAAATGGAAAAGTAGCATTAATAAAAAGAACAAAAAGCGAAGAAGTGTATTATGTCTTTCCCGGCGGAGGAGTGGAGGAAGGCGAATCCCCGGAAGAGGCGACAATTAGAGAAGTGAAAGAAGAATTAGGAGTAAGAATTGAGAACAAGTATTTATTAGCTACAGTGCAGTTTCAAGGAATACAATATTTTTATGTAGCGGACATCACTTCAGGTATCTTTGGAACAGGTGAGGGAGAAGAGTTTTCAGATCCAAGTCGTGGTCGTTATGAGCCAACCTGGGTAGAAATCACAGCTCTTTCTTCTTTAGAAGTAAAACCAAAACAAATAGTTAAATTAATCCAAACACTGACTTAAAAGGTTAGTGTTTTTTTTATTCTGCCTATTGCATGAAAATGGAAATTGTTATATAGTACATTACAACAGTAATGTACTACAAAAGTGAGGAGGATGCATATTTGATCTTACATCAGGACAGTACAAAGCCGATTTATGTACAAATAGCAGAATGGATTGAAACAGAAATACTGAATGAGAATATAAAGTCAGATGAAAAAGTGTATTCCCAATATCAACTTGCAGAAATGTTCAATATCAACCCGGCAACGGCTGGTAAAGGAATAAATATTCTAGCAGACGAAAACGTTTTATATAAGAAGCGCGGACTTGGTATGTTTGTATCACATCATGCGAAGGAACTTATTTTAAGAAAAAGGAAGAGTCAAACGTTGAAGCGATTAGTTCAGGAAATTGTGTTAGAAGCGAAACGGTTAGACGTAACAGAAGAAGAATTACTAGAGATGATTAAAGAGGCAAGTAAAGAAGAGGAGGGAGAATGATGAACGTCATTGAAAGCGTGGGATTAGTAAAGAAGTACGGAAATAAAACAGCATTAAACCCACTTGATTTTTCAATCGAAGAAAACAAAATTACAGGTGTGATAGGAAGAAATGGAGCAGGTAAAACAACATTACTAAAAATTGTGGCTGGTTTTATTCGAAGTACTTCTGGAGAGATAAAAGTGTTTTCGGAACAACCTTTTGATAACTTAAAGGTTTCACATAATATGATATTTATTGATGATACGATGAGTTTTTCGCCATCATTTACCTTACAAGAAATATTAGAAGTAGCAGAAAGCTTTTACCCAAATTGGGATCGAGAACTGGCCAATCGATTATTTCAATATTTTGGCTTTCATCAGAAGGAGCGTCACCAAAAGCTATCAAAGGGAAAAAAGAGTACGTTTAATGCAATACTAGGTCTAGCAGCAAGATGTCCATTAACAATTTTTGATGAACCGACAACAGGAATGGATGCTGCTGTGAGAAAGGATTTCTATCGTGCGTTGCTTAAGGGATATATTGAATTTCCTCGTACCATTCTATTATCCAGTCACCATTTAACTGAAATAGAAGATTTGTTAGAAGATGTTTTATTAATAAAAGATGGAGAGGTATGTCTTCATACAACAGTTTCCGATTTGAAGGAATATGCTATTGGGATAAGCGGTAAGACAGAAATGGTAAAGGAATGGATCGAATCTTGTGATGTAATAGCAGAAAAAACGTTAGGTGCAGGAAAGTCATATGTAGTAGTCAAAAATTCGGGCGTGAACGTAGAAAAAGCTAGATTACAAGGATTAGAGGTTCATAACATTTCGGCAGAAGATGTTTGTGTATATATTACTGAAACAACAGGGAGGGAAATAGATGATGTCCTTAACAGAGGTTAGTATTGCGGATAGTGTGAAAAGACAGTATAAATTTAAACTAAAATCATATATAGGAGCATTTACGACGTTAATTGCCGTTCAAGTTGTTGCGATGTTATTTTCCTCGACAGGAACAGGAGGATATGGAACAAGTTCAGAAAGTTATTCAATTAATGTAAGTTATTATTCAGCCAATTTAATTATTGCATTTACAATGCTATGGTCGTTTATAACATCTGTTCTTATCACTACAAAAGCATATAGATATGAAGACTTTATGTTTGTTACAAACCGTTTAACAAGTAGTCTTTCAAATGTTCTATTTCTGTTAACAGCCAGTATAGTTGGAGGAATATCAGCTATGTTTGCAGGTTATCTGCAAAAGATATATTTATTCTACATCAGTGAAGGAGCAAATTTAATAAGCGCTACAACTCCCTTAACGGAATTAGTAATAGGGTTAGTGGCAGCAAGTTTATATATGCTTCTCTTTAGTGCACTTGGATATTTTGTAGGCATGCTTACACAACTTCATAAACTATTTATCGTCATAATACCAACCGTATTTTTAGGTTCCCTATTTTTAAGTGCAAGGCACAATGGAGAAGTTAACTTTATCACTAAGGTAATTGAATTGTTTATACAGGAAACATCTCTTCTACTGTTCGCTGTAAAGGTACTGACAGTAGCAGCAGCTCTGTTTTACGGATCACTTGTAATATGTAACAGATTGGAGGTTAGAAGATGAGTTTCGTAGTAGTAACATTTCTAATCCTGATTTTAATAGTGTCATTTATGATCAAAGGTAGTGTTCGATGGAAGTTTATGAATATACGGGGGACAAGATGGATTGTATTAATCTATGGGGCCTTACTACTAGTATCAACGATCCTATTTTATATATTACCAAACGAAAATAATAATAAACAAAATCGTACGTTATCAGAAAAAGAGCTGCAGGAAATAAGTAGTTCCAGTATAAAAGCCTTTGAAGCTGCAACAAAAGGAGAAATTGATAACACTAAGGGCGTTTATCGTAATGGTGAGTGGGAATTTGATTTCACCGGTGAGAAATTAGTATTGACGAAGGGGGATGCAATTAGCTCATTTGTAGTCGTGGAGAAAAAGGAAATTAATGATGGAAAAGTGGAAGTCGTCAGCTATGCAACTGATTTAATCATTGAAAATGTAGTGTTAAAGGAGAAACTAAACCCTCCTGGAGTCGAGTTAAGTGGAGAGAACCTGCGAATCATAATGCCTGAAATGCAGGAACTAAACTATTCAATGTTTGATAAGGAGTTTACAATTACACAATTTAAACCTGACAGAAGTAGAGAAGAATCGTATGAAGGCCATATGTACATGGGAAATGAGATATTGTACGTGCGTATTCCGAAAGATGTATTTATGAGTGGTAGTGATTTTCAATTTGTAGAAAAGTAACATAAACAAAGGATAGAGCTTTTGAGTCATTACAAGCTCTATCCTGTTTATTTTATATGGTAATAGGTCTGAAATCCTACTTGCTAGGGTAAACTTGTACTAAACTGAGAGAGAAATGTTGGTAACCTATGATTGAGCGGATTTTTGAACTTGGGGCAGTAGTAATAAGTATTATAGGGAGTATCATCATTATAAAAAGTAATGTTAAAAAATACATAATACTTTATATAGCAAGTAGTATGGCTGGCGCGCTGCTATGTTTATTATTTGTGGCAATGGGATTTTATTCGTTCCCGGTGAAGCTTGTACCATTATCGCCAATTCCAATAATAGAAATGTTTACCACCATCCCTTTTTATGTATTAGTTGGTGTTCGATATAGTCCCCAAAAATTGGCCGTGGAAAATTCCGTTTTATTGGGCACTTGTGCACATCGCGATGGTATTGGAAGTGTTCGTGTTATATCATCCGGTTAAAATCATTAACTATGAAGCTAAATGGGATGCATGGGATTCCTTTACATGGTGGTGGATATTCTTACTCTTATTTGAATTTATCGGGGGAAAATTAATCCCTCGTGAATCTAGAAAACCTATAAGCTCCAAGTCATTCCGTTATGGAAGATGGGGTTGGATTATTTTTCACTTTATTATAATCATAACAATATTTTTAGCGGGGTATTATACAGGATGGACAGCCCATAATAGATGAGAAAAAGCATAATCAAGCGAGATTGTGCTTTTTATATGTTAACTAAAATAAAATAAGGTTGACATTAGTGTGGTGAAACTATTATTCTATGAAAAGAGTAAGATTTACCAAAAGTAAACAAGAGGTGGAATTATGAAAACAAAAAACAAATTTAGAACAGTGGATTTAACATTTGTAAGCTTATTTGTAGCCTTAATGGCAATTGGTGCAAACATTACATCTTGGGCACCATTTTTAAGAATTGGCGATGTACCTATAACGCTCCAAACCTTCTTTTGTGTCTTAGCGGGAGCGGTGTTAGGAAGTAGATTAGGAGCATTATCAATGATTGTTTACACATTGCTCGGTCTCGTTGGAGCGCCTGTATTTGCGCAATTTAGTGGTGGGCCAGCTGTTATATTCAGTCCAACTTTTGGATTTATTTTATCATTTACTTTAGCTGCATTTGTAACAGGTAAAATCATTGAAAAGAGCCAAACAGTGAGAACTTTCATTATTGCATCAATTGCTGGATTGCTTGTCAATTATGTAGTGGGCACAAACATTATGTATATGGCATACAAACTATGGGCAGCAGCACCAGAAGGATTCACCTATAAAATGGCATGGCTATGGATGGTACCTCCATTTCCAAAGGATTTAGTATTAGTGCTGTTTGCAGCAACGTTAGCAATGAGACTGCGTCGTACATTATCAAAAAGCTCTTCACAATATAAAATAGCAAGTTAAGACAAAAGACCTTCTTAATGGAGGTCTTTTCCTATGTTAAAAGCATTTAGTTGAACAAATGGTAAATAAAGTATAGACTATCAACCAAAGGTAAAGGGAGGAATGGGGATGTATATTCGATTACTGACACGAGAAGACGCAAAACTGTATTGGCAGTTACGACTTGAAGCACTACAACAAAATCCTGAGGCATTCTCTTCAAGCTATGAAGAAGCAATAAAACGAGAATTTCCTATAGAACAAGTAGCTAAAAATTTTGAAGCCCCTGGTAATTTTACTTTTGGAGCATTTGAAGAGAAAGCATTAGTCGGTGTTGTGACTCTTATTCAAGAACAGAATCTCAAGCTTCGTCATATTGCAAATATTTTTGCTATGTATGTCACACCTGGGCATCAAGGAAAAGGAATTGGAAAATTATTAGTTACAGAAGCGATCAATAAAGCGAAAACAATAAAAGAAATCGAAAAAATAAAACTTTCGGTTGTTTCAAGTAATGAAAAAGCAAAAAGACTTTATAATAGTGTTGGTTTTCAAGCATATGGATTTGAAGAAAAAGCATTGAAGGTAAATGCAAAGTATTATGATGAGTACCACATGAGTTTACTGTTGTGAGTAATACATACTGCGAGGGATTACGATGGGAAGAGTAAGATACGAGAATATGGACCGTATCGATAACAAGAAAACATTTTCTGATATGAGAAATTGGCAAAGAGAAAGAAAATCTAAAAAAAAGGATTTATCGGTTCAAATTCCACAAGCAAGTCAGAAAGAGGTGGAAGAGCTCAGAAGAAATCGTACGAAACCTTCTATAACATGGATAGGTCACTCTACGTTCTTCATACAGCTGGGTGGGCTTAATATCCTGACAGATCCCGTATGGGCAAAGCGGATGGGAACTCAAAAAAGATTAACAGAGCCGGGAATAGAAATGAATCATTTACCTGAGATTGATGTTGTTTTAATTTCCCATGGACATTACGATCATCTGGATTTTCCTACAATAAAGAAATTAAAAGGAAGCCCAACCTTTTATGTTCCGATTGGGTTGAAAGCCGCCTTTGTAAGAAGAGGATACAAAAAAGTTGTTGAAGGAAATTGGTGGGATCAATTCGAACATGAAGGCCTTCGAATTTCCTTTGTTCCGGCTCAACATTGGACAAGAAGAACGTTAACAGATATAAATACTTCCCATTGGGGAGGGTGGATTGTAGAGGATGGAAATAGCTCGGTTTATTTTGTTGGTGATACAGGATACTTTCGTGGATTTCAAGATATTGCAAACCAATACGAAATCGATATCGTGTTAATGCCAATTGGAGCATATGAACCAGAATGGTTTATGTCTGTAAGTCACATAAATCCTGAAGATAGCGTAAAGGCGTTTCTTGAACTGAAGGGGAAAACCTTCATTCCGATGCATTACGGAGCGTATCGACTCGCAGATGATACAGGACCAGAGGCATTGAAACGATTAGAGAAAGAATGGAAGCGACTACAGATTGATCAAGGCCAGCTAGAGGTGTTGGCAATTGGAGAAACATTATGGCTCTCCGCAACAAATGAATCAAACTAAAAAGCTAGGATTGGCAGTGACCCATAAAGTTAGAACTTTCGGGGTGCATTACCATTCCTAGCTTTTTATTTTTCGAAGAAACCAAGTGCTAGAATAGCGTCTATTGCTTCTGGATTTTCTTTTGCTTCAATTTCCACTTCTTGACCAGGTTGTAGAGATAATGCAAGTACACCAAGTAAGCTTTTCGCATCAACAACCCAATGTTCCTTTTTAAGTAAAATCGTACCTTCATAATTGTTTGTTGTATTCACTAATTGGCTGGCAGATTCAGCAAATACAGGCTTAGTAACCTTCACGATCATATGTATCAACTCCTTCAGTATTATATAGCTAGTATAGAAGTAACGAACGAAAGAATACAAGAAAGAAATGAAAAAAATTAAAAACTCTGTTCTAGCCATGGCCAGTCTTTATATATTGTAATAGACAGGTAATTTTTTAGTTGGAGGTTGTTATGTATATTCAACCGAAAAGTCATACTGCAAGTAAATATATATGGTTCTTTATTGTACCCCTTTTATTCTTGCTAATCGCACCAGTTTTTATCATTAATAACACCTTTTTTACAATTAATAAGGTTGGTAATCATATTCCCATTATTTCATCAGAGCAATTAATAGAAATCATAAGTAGTGAAAATCAACACTTTTCTTCAGTAATTCCAGTAAAGGAAGAAGTTTCTGTACTTAAAGTAGGAGCAGAGTTTGTATCAAATATTAGATTTGGTGATATACGGAGTTTACTTGGAACAGAAATTCCGGGAATGCAAAGCTATCATGCTGAAATATTAGTAGCAGGAGTTGGAACAAATTTCACGAACATACCAATTGAATCGACACCACCTATGGAAGTGTTGCTACAAGAAAGAGAGATGGCAGAAGAGCAATTAAAGGAACTGCTTGCTGATAAGGATGACACACAAACACCGACTGGCACATTATCAGAAGACACATTCTTTATTTACCATACTCATAGCTATGAATCATATTTCCCCCTACTTGGACTGCAGGATGTAGAAGATGCAAATAAAGCAAGTGATGCAAAGACAAACATCACGCTAATTGGGGAATTATTAGGAAAGAAGCTTGAAGAAAAAGGGATTCAAACAATCGTCGATAAAACGAATATGGGACAAGAATTAGCTGATCGCAACTTGAAGCATACGAGCGCTTATCGTGTTTCAAGAGAATTTGTTACAGAAGCGATGAATAGTGATAAAAAACTAACGTATTTCCTTGATTTACATCGAGATTCTTTAAGAAAGAAAGATACAACAGTTACCATTAATAATCAACGCTATGCCAAAATTGCCTTTGTCATAGGAGAAGAAAATAAGAATTATGAAAAGAATGCAGCATTAGCTCTGCAACTACATAACCTCATCGAAGATAAGTATCCTGGGTTAAGTCGTGGACTTCTTCCACAAGGTGGAGAAGGCGTGAACGGTGTATATAATCAAGATCTATCACCTAACGCATTATTAATTGAGATGGGTGGAGTAGACAATGATATGGCAGAGTTGAAGAACACAGTGAATGTATTAGCAGAGGTTATTAGTGAAAACTATTGGAAGGCTGAAAAAGTAAATGGAGAAAATTAAAGAGACACATTTATGGTTAGGCTGGACCTTCTTATCAACAACCATTGCTTATCATCTGTTTAGTTTTACAATTGTAATTGGCTGCTTCATCACAGGAATTATTTTTTGCTGTAAGGCGATGATTAAAGAAGTAATATCAAGCACAAAAGATGTCTAACAAGACATCTCCAGACTGTTGACAAACGCTCGCTTTCTTCGTTACTCACCTTGCTCCGGTGCTCATTACCGTCTATGGTAACTCCGCTCCTCACAAGGGTTCGTGCCTCGAAAGCAAACGTTTTCAATCAGTCTGGGGGCTGGGATTTATAACAATTTTGTACTTTGTCTACAACCTGAAGATGTCTAACAAGAAATCTATTTTTTTAGGTCAAAAGTTGGAAAAATAGTAATTGAATGGTTATTATTTGAAATTAGATAGAATGATAGATTATGATCTTTATGATAGGAGGTGAATGAATGAGCGAAAGAATCGGGAAACTATTAATCGGATTTGTTGTTGTTGCGATTTTTATTGGTGTAGCAGAATCAAGCACACAGTATGCAAAAATGCATAACAAACTAAAGGAAGAAGCTACGCACCAAATACATGAAAATGAATACATACTTTAATATATAGATAGTGTGGCCATGGACTTGTTCCATGGCTTTGTGCGTTAGGAGTTAAAAGAATATGTATCATCGACTAGCCATATCAGGAAGTACAATTTTGTCAGAAGAGTCAAGGTTTGAACAGTTATTTCAACATAAGTTAGAACATGTAGAAATCGGAGAATTTTTAAACGAGGATGCTTTTCAACACTATTTAGATTTAATACAGAAGCATATTGAATAGTTAAAGAAAAAATTCGGAATGTTGAAACTTATTTGCCTGCGGTGCGTATAGATTTAGTAAAGGGGTGAAATGAAATATGGCACATTTATTTACTGGATCAGCATTATTAATAACAGCACTTTTATTATTTCTCATTGATCGGTACTATCCATATGTTGATTTTATGTCGAGTTTTTCTGCAAAGGGTTTTAGGAGATTAGTAGGTGGACTTGTTGTTACAGGAATATTACTCCTAAGCTTTGGAGTGTATAGCTACATAACGTATCAACCACCATTTATGAAAATTGCAATCGAAGGTAATACCTATTTTGTAGAAGGTGAAATAGATAAGGTTGCATATGTTCAAGAAGCAACAGAGGTCTATAAGGTGTCTGAGAAAGGCGCTATTAAGGTAGTGCTCTGGGAAGCGGTAGAGGGAAGTAATCTTACTATAGATTTAGTACGAAAGAAGGGAACCTTAATGACCACTTCGGAAATAGAAAAAATGGAAGACTCTATTTCTAGTAAAATAGTAAATAAACTAGAAGCGAAAGCCCTTTATCAATTTCCTCTCATGGTTGATGAAGCTGGAGAATGGAAGGTCACCGTAAAGGAGAAAGAGAACGTAATCGGCTCATTCTATATCAAAGTATCACCATAAAAAAACAGCGAAGGATTTTGATCCTACGCTGTTTTCTTGCCATAAAGATAAGCTTTCTTAACCAAATCGATGGTAACTTCTTCATAAGGCAATTTCCAAAGTTCTGTAATTTATTCAGTTTCAGCCTTCACAACAGACTCAAATTTTCCTTTATGTGTTCCATCACAATATGGGAGTTTTGATGATAATCCACATCGACATAATGAAAATGCGGGTTTTGCTTCAAAAACATTACCATCCGCATCCACTAATTCAACTTCCCCAGTAATTCGGTAAGGTCCGTTATTCATCACTTTAATTTGTACCTTTGCCATACATATCCCCTCCTTTATCTCATATATGTTCATAGTATAGATAAAATGAAGAAAATTCAAATAATGATAAGTATAGGGTCTTTTTGAAACATGTTGTTATTAATCAAAATCTAATCATCTTCAATAAGTAAATCAAATGAATTATTCTTTATTTTTGACGGTAAGATGCCCTGAAACTTTAATCCTTACGCACTTTGTCGACTTGTCCGAAAAACAACAAACTATGCGAAAACAGCCTAATTACAAAAAACGAGACCAGCTTCAAGGCGGGAAGCTGGTCTAATAAAGGAGGCAAACATCATGACGGTTACTACCGACTCAAATTAGTTATAAAAAGTAGCGCCAACGATAATTAGAAGAATGAACAATACTACGATTAACGCAAAGTTATTGCCATAGCCACCACCGTAGCCGTAACCACCGTATCCATATCCGTAACCCATTTTAACACGCTCCTTAATCCTAATTTTAGATAATATAAGATAAGATTTATATTACCCACTAATAAGGTATGTGTAGGAGCAGAGAAGTGTATGGACAAATACACAGAAATTAGCGAAATGGACGTAAGCCCTATAAAATTTCCTTTCTTTCTATAAAGTTATGAACTTGTTTTTTATGAGAAGTTATATCGTAGCTTTTGTATAAATTACTTTGAAGCTTAATCGGATCTCCAAAGAAGAAACGCTCATATAAGGTTTGCCTTGAACCAAATGCACTCATACAGTAGTCCCATGCTAAGCGAAACAGCTTTACACGCTCTTTAGCTGAAACCGTCGATGATTGTAAATACCGTTCTAAATCAGGGCAAATTTCAGATGTGAAATCTCCCTCCGTTGGTAATGAAGCTAAGCCACTGGCTCCAAGTTGCTGCAAGATTTCAGTAATTTTTGGATAAATTGCAGAAAAAGTAGTCGCCCCTACATATAAAGGTGTAATATCAGGAAGAAATGTCCCAAACTTATCTTCTTTTGCATTTTGCTCAGATGATAATAGTAAAGCCTTTAGCGTTTCTAAATGAATGATAATTTCACTCATCTTACTTTTGACGTGTTCGTAATCTTGAATCTGGATTGATTGGACGAGCAACTCAGCAATACCAAGTAAAAATTGTAGCTTTACTAATCTTCTAGTTGTAACTTGATGAAGAACTAAAGAAAAAAAGCTGCTATCTGTAAATAGTTGTCCTGCTAAAGGTATATCATCATGGAAAAAAATGCGGTTCCAGGGAACTAATACATGATCAAACACAACAAGTGCATCAACTTCATCAAACCTCGATGAGAGAGGATGATCGAAACTAGAGTTTCGATAAGAGTAAGGTTCACGGCAAATAAATTTTAATCCCTTTGTATTGCTGGGGATTGAGAATGCATATGCCATTGAATTGCTCTGAAGTCCAGCCCCTGATGGGAATACCATAATTTCATCTGTAATCCCTCCCTGGGTAGCTAACAATCTTGCGCCCTTAATGACAATTCCTTCTTCATGTTGATCTACAACTTGTGCGGCAATAATTTCGTCCTGTAATTCAGGAAAGTAAAAAGCAGAACGATTTACTTGAGGGTTCACGAATGTATGAGTAAAGGATAAGTCTTGTTCTCTAGCCATTTCGTAAAAGTTCCAGACATTTTGCTCCCATTTTGGATTGCGAGCACCAAATAACTCTTTTGAGGCTGCAAATGACATAAAGGCAGTGTTCATATAGTCAGGTGAACGTCCCATAACTCCAGCTGAGTGCTTTGCCCATTCTTCAATCATGGACCGTCGAAACAGTAAATCTTCTTTTGATTTCGGTATTAAATAGGAAGCACCTACAGAATTTCCGGACAACGGTGAGGTATAGGTCATTTTACTTTTGTAATTTGGATGAACTTGAAGGTCATATAACTGTGCTTGACTTTTAATAATGCCCTTAAAAGCACGGTGTTCTGACATTTTTCCAATCACTTTTTCTCCATCGATCCAAACGTTCGATTGTAAACTATTTATTCTGTCTATATATTCACGTCCAGATATAGCAGGCATGTGTGAATCACCCCATTTTTTTCATGCTTATAAAGTATGCAGTGGGAAATGTTCTGTTACTTTTTTTATAGGGATAGAGTCAGGACTAGCTATCAATTTCTTCATAGAAAAAAGCTGACGTCTAATGAAATCAGCCTTTCTTTGAATAGATGAAATCTCTTAAAAAGTCATCCAGTACTTTTTCGTATAGTTCGGGATTATCACCTAGAGAATATGCATGGGGCCCTTTTGGTGCAATCACTAACTTTTTTGGACCGAATTTTTTATCGTACAATTTTCTAGACATATTAGGTAAAATGTAATTATCATCTTTACTATGAATGAATAATATTGGGCTTTTGACTGTTTGAATGTAAGATATAGGTGATACGTCTTTAATGTCGTATTTATCCCTCAATTTTAAAAAGGTTTTACCGATAGGTAGTACTATTTGTTTTGGTAGCTTAAAGTCTCTTCGTAAAAGGTAAGCTAATTGTTCCTCAAAGTCTGAAAATGCACAGTCAGCGATATAAAAATCAGCACCATCTTCTAGCATGCCTGCGTAAAGTAACGTCGTAACTGCCCCCATAGATTCGCCATGAATGCCTAATAAAATATCTTCACCGAACGTTTCCTTTGTCCAATTAACAACAGCTTGTAAATCAAACTTTTCATAATGCCCATAACTGGTCGTTTTTCCACCACTTTCACCATGACGTCTGTGATCATACATTACAACATGAAAATCACGGTGATGAAATAAATACATATATTTAATTGAATTAAGACGATTCATCGTAACTCCGTGACAGATAATCATATATTTGTTCGTTTCAATGTCACTTGGAATAAATGTTCCTTTTATGTCATAGCCAAAAGTTGAAGGGATGGAAATATCATGCTTCTCTAATGATTCATATTCAGATAAGATAAATCTTTTTTCATTGAGTTCTCTGTTAAGAATGGTTTCATCTGTTTTCTTTTTTATATACATAACCCGATTTGTAAAGAACAAGCCCATTGAAATGATATATAGAAAAAGAAGGCTTATCGTCGTGATCAATTTACGCATAACATTCCTCCTAATGCATGTAAAAATAGTAGTTTTAAGTTTACCATAATTATACTAGGTACTCACATATGGAAAAGGAAAGTTTACAATATTGACATTAAATCTAATGCATTTTCAACTTGTAATGCTTTACAATGAAAGAAAGTAAAGAAAGATAAGAGGTGACAACTGTGGAGATTATCTTAATGTCAGCATTAGGAGTTATTATATTAATCGCAGGAATTATATGGACAATTTCACTAGCAGGTAAAAATGATGAAAATTATAGCACGTCAACAAAAGGGAACCTCACAAGACTTACCCTTATTTATATAGTCTTAGTTATATTACTAATAATAGGAATTGCGTTTTATTTATATTTAAATTAGGCTCTTTTCGTAAAGATTGTTGCTATTTGGATAGCTCTGTTAAACATTGAGTTGATTGGAGCGGAAGGCACTCGACTCCTGCGGGAGATAGAGGGAATCGTGAGACCCCGCAGGCGAAGCCGAGGAGGTAGGTTTTTTCACGATAGTGAAAATAACCATCAGCTCCCTCCCCGCGGAAAGCGTGTGCCTGAAGCGGAAATCAACGGACCTAAAATAAATTCTTTTTTTGTAAAAATAGCAACAAAGTATGCGAAAACAGCCTTAAATTAAAACAAGAATGTTTCAGTTTTTATGCGATTAATCGAGGACTCATGCAAGCAGATACGACGAATTTACTTAGAATAGCGAACAATGTCATTCTGTTAATTGAGTGAGAAAGGAAGTAAAAGCATATGACATTAGTGAAATGGTTTGAAAAAGGTGTGCCATTTAAGCAATACGTTGATAATATGAAAGTAAACAAAGAAGAACTATTAAATGTATATGAAAATCTAGAGTTTCATAGAGATGACATAATATTTTTTCAAAAGAAATTACTAAATAAATGGAAGGGAATTGTCTTAACAGCTGACTGGTGTGGAGATGCAGCTTTGTGTGTACCAGTACTACAAAGAATCTCTGAAATAAGCAATGTAGAACTTCATTATCTAATAAGAGATGAAAACCTTAAGCTAATGGATCAATACTTAACAAATGGAACATCACGTGCTATTCCTATCTTTATTTTTATGGATCAAGATGGAAACGAGAAACTGGTATGGGGACCACGATCAAAGGAAGTACAACAAATGGTTGAAAGTGGTAGAGCAACATTACCACCAACTGATGCTCCAGATTTCCAAGAAAAACAGTTGCAATTTTATAAGGAATTTAAAGAGAAGACAACATCAGATCCAGAAATTTGGCGAACAGTCATTGAAAGTGTAAAAGAAAAACTATAATAAAAAGCAGAATGCTACCTGAATGATGTGACCCCCAAAAGTTAGAGTTTTATATTATGCAGCTAATTGGCTGGTATGGATACGGTATTGAACCGGACTCATGCCTGCCAATTTTTGCTTTATACGCTTGTTATTATAATAATAGATATAGTCTTCAATTCTCTTTTTTAATTCCTCAAATGAGCACAGTGCTTCTC